>CAZCUX010000012.1:0-162754 GCA_964502005.1 uncultured Enterobacterales bacterium | reverse complement strand
GTCGCCGTGGCAATGACGAGTGGTCGAACGACGGTCGTAGGGGCAATAACCAATGGTCGAGTGACGGTCGCCGGGGCTCGAACGAGTGGTCGAATGACGGTCGCCGTGGCTCTGACGAGTGGTCGAATGACGGTCGTCAGGGCAATGACCAATGGTCGAATGACGGTCGTCAGGGCAATAACCAATGGTCGAACGATGGTCGCCGGGGCGCGAACGAGTGGTCAAACGACGGTCGCCGCGATTCTCGTCGTGAGCCGAACGAAGGCCGGTACGCGGGAGCCGACGAGGGAGGGCAGCACGGCTACGGCCAGCCCGCCCCTTCCGACGGGGGCTGGGATGACCGCCGTGGGCGGGGAGGTCGTGGGCGACGTGGTCCCCCCCGAGGCAATGGAGAACGCCCCGCTGGAGAACCTGCTCCCACCGCATTCGACGGCGGCTGGGGCGAGTCGGACGCGGGGGCTCCGAGCAATTCGGAGCGCTACTCCGAAGGGCGTAGCTTTGGCGGCGGGGAAGGTCCACGGCGTCGGCGTCGACGTCGGCGTCGGTCTGGTCCGTCCCAGGGGCCGTCGTTCAGCGAGACCTGAAGTCTTCCGTGCTCGGCTTTTCAAAGAAGTCGGGCGCGGGTTCGCGAATGGTCCAGTCCAGAAACTGGATTTGTACGGGCACGGCGGGCATCGCAGGCATCTGAATCCGCAAATGAATCTGTGACGGAAGGGATACGTCTCGGACAGATTGCCATGTTCGCCACTCTGCCCGAACCCGAACGTCAGGCCCGAGAGCCCGGGCTGTGTGGTCGAGGCGCACGAACCTTCCTTGCTCGTCGAGCCACGCGGTCATTTCGTCGCCCAAGGGTACGCCCGGAAAGGTGATGTTGAGCGCGTTTGACGCCAGAGGGTCCGCCTGCGTCTGGATGCTTGGGTCCAATAGCTTGTGAGGCATCGCTGCGTACCACTTGAGCGCCGGAACCCAAAATCGCGCGTCGGCGATGTTCTCGTCGGTTCGGCGGCCATTGGTGGCGGTCCAGGCGTCGACGCCATCGTAGCCCCATGTCCAGGGCGGCGTCGCGGTCCCGTCTACGCGGGCCTCGTCTTGCTCAAAGTGAACCGAAAACGCCATAGACGCCGCGCCCGGAAGGCGAAGCTGTGACAAGAGCGGTCCCTGAATCAACAGCCGACTGACCAGCGGGGGCAAATCCAACCACGCCGCGCGTCCGCCAAGTTGGTCAACCGCGTGGCGCAACCGGAGCTGCGGCGCACTTGCGGTCGCATCGTGGAAGCCTACGGTGGCGCCGCCAATAACCGACCCGACGACGCGAAATAGAGCGCGTCGAGACGTTGGGCGATTGCGTTCAAGCATGGTGCGGGTTCGGTGTGGTTTGGGTGGCGTGTCTAATTGAAAACCGTTATTGAATTCACGTTCGCGGAGCACACATGATCCTCTGTAGCTGTGAAGCGGTGTCCGACCGGCAAGTGTGGCAAGCGGTCGAAGATGGTGCACAGACAGTGCGCGACGTAATGCATCGAACCGGTGCAGGTCGCCAATGTGGGTCCTGCGTATGTGATGTCCGCTCGATTCTTCGGTGCCACCAGCGTCCGCAGTGTGCATCTGGCGCGCGAAGGTCTGGATGGCCCGAGAGCGCCGAAAGCCAAAACGATGCGATGGCGCAGGCTGCCAAGTAAGTTTGGCCACCGACTTCGAAACGGCACTTTTGGCGGGTAGGTTCCGGTTATGTTCGCCGCGGCGGGACTCCGTGGACTTTGCTCCGCACCACCTTCCCTGCCCCAACTGTATGGAAGCCACACGACGTACAATATCGTAGTTGCTTTCGGGAGTTTTTGATGACCGTGAAGTCCGGCAAAGAAGTGGTCGAAGTCCTCAACGAAGTCCTGACGGCGGAGTTGACCGCAATCAATCAGTATTTCCTTCATGGGAAAATGCTCGCCGACCAAGGGTATGCCGCGCTGGGCAAACAAGTTCGCGCAGAGTCGATCGACGAGATGAAGCACGCGGACAAGGTTATCGACCGGATTCTCTACCTTGACGGTGTGCCCAACGTGCAGCGCTTGGGGCGCATTCGGATTGGCGAGACCGTACGGGAAATGTTTGAGTCGGACAAAGCGCTCGAAGAAGTTGCGATTCCCCGGCTGAACAACGGCGTCGCGCTCTGCCGTGATTGTGGCGACAACGGCACACGCTTGTTGCTGGAGGCCATCTTGGCCGACGAAGAAATGCATCTCGACTGGCTTGAAACGCAGCTCGGCTTGATGGACCAGATTGGCGAAGCCAACTACCTCGCCCAGCACTTGAAGTAGGCTCGGCCAAAACGAGTCACGGAGCGCCCGTATCCGCCTCACGTCTTGGATGCGGCACTATCGACTTCGGTGGGACCGCGCACAATGAGGTCCCAGCGGTCGCGGCTCGCGTGTCGCTGTACGGTCCCGCCGACCGCTTCGACGAGACACCAGCCCGCCGCGTAATCCCACAACGAAGCGCCGAAAATCAAGGCGGTCGTCGCACGTCCCAAGGCGACGTCGACAAGGTCGAGCGCGACGGCGCCTTGCATTCTGACATGGCGCGCGCCTTGTAAACCCCGCAACAAGCGCACCCATCCGGGCCCGCTGCGCGGAAGGCGACCGCCCAGCAATAAGCCCGTCGTTCTGGGGCCATCCGGCACAAACGCGCGCTCGTTTGGTGCAGCCGCCCAGGTTGCGCCGCTGGGAGGATGGTGCACGACGCCAAGAACCGGTCGACCGGCGCGAAGCAGCGCGACGCTCACGCACCAGCGGTCGTCGCCCCGAAAGAAGTTGGTGGTGCCATCGATGGGGTCGACCACCCACGCGAGCTCTTCGCCCACCTCGCCCCCCGCTTCTTCATCGAGATGGGTGGCCGTCGGGCACAGTGCGGTCAGGCGCGTGCGGAGGGCTTGTCCAATCTCGCGGTCTGCGTGGGTAACGTAGGAACCGTCTTTCTTTTGGCTCACTCCGCGCGGACCCAGGCGAGATGCAATCGTGCCTGCAACGGAGACGGCGTCCACCACGGTGGAGAGTTCGGGCAAAGGTGTCAAGGTGCGCTCTCGCGGTAGTTTGCGGTGGCTGTACCTCGCTGGACGGCCGGGTGCAGGTGCCCCCATCCGAAAACGAGGTCAGGGTTCGAGGTAGCCGAGCGCGTGGAGCGCGTCGCGTTCGCGGTCGGTGGGCGTGCTGCCCGGGGGGCCCGGGGCGAGGTCCGCGACGTACTGCACCCCGCCGGTGCGCGGGTCGAACACCCCTGATTGGAGGGGCGTGTGGCGAACACCGGCAACCGGAACAACCGTAGAAACAGGCGTCGGAAGCGGAACGTCCGGCGACTGGGCGCGCGCTTGTAGCCACGCACCAATATCCGTGGCTGCGACGGGACCGGTGGACGTGCCCGGACTGCCTGGTTGCCGGATTGCTACGGGCACCTTGAGCACTTCGGGCGCGAGGTGTCGCCCGTGGCCCAATCGCCCTTCTTCTCCCAATGACTCGCCGTGGTCGCCAATAATGACGATGGTGTGCTGCGGTGCGGCGTCCAACAGCCGTCGGAGCTGTTGTGCGGTTCGCGCTACTGCCGCGGCATACGCGCTGTCCGCGCGCTTGTTGTACTCGTGGGGTTCCAACAGGTGGACCCAGGTGAAATCGGCCCGCCGCTGCGCGAGCCAATGCTCTGCGACGTTGACCACGCGAATATCGCGTGACGCTCCGGCCGTCGTGTCCCCTCCCCCCAACCGCGCGATGGTGGCATCGAGGACATGGTGAACCAAGTGGGGCTCCCGGGCGTCGTCGTCGTGCAGAAATACGTCGAAGCCCGCACCGAATCCGGCAGCCGCGCGCAAATGCGGATTGCTGACCATCGCAGCCGTTGTCCAACCGTGGGTCTGCCATTGGCGCGCGATGGCCCTGTCCCACGAAAAGCGCGGCTGGGTGACCCTTCCGGCGATATCCAGTCCGCCTCCGTGTTCCGCAACGGAGGTGCCCATCCACAAGCTGGTCATCGCGGGCGGGGTCCATGGTCCCCCCGCGACCGCGAACTCCGGCACCCACCAGCCCTCTTCGGGTGTGACCTTCGCTTGTTGCAAGAGCCCGGCATCCGACCGCAAGGTGTCGATGGTGACGAGTAAAACGGGCGCTTGCTTTGCCGTAGAAACGTCGATTTCCGTATTTGCGGACGGCCTCGCCAACGAAACGCTCCAGGACGCAAGACCGACGGCGACTGCGTAGAACGCCCAGCGATGGAGCTTTTGGGTGACGATCGCCACGAGGCCAGCGACGCCAGCGGCAAGCCACGGGCTGCGGCCGGCCAGCAACGCGGCTTCTGTCAACGCGAGACATGTCCAAAGCAAGCTCCAAACAAACGTCCCTGCCTGCTTCTTGTACCCAAGCCCTGCGACGAGCACCGCCGAAACCAGCATGACCAACAATGCGCTGCTGGACCGCGGCGCGGGGTCCAACGGGTGGTGGCCGATGGCCATTCGCTCGGCAAACCAAGCCACCACCGCCAACCCCAACGTAGGAACGGCATCGGCGAGCAATCTTCGACGTAGGGTGACCATACGCAGCCCATCGGTGTGGTGGGGCGAATGGAACCGCGAAGCGGGGCGCTTGCCTGCGGTGCTTGCCCTTTCCGCTTTCTGTCTGACCGCTATCATTTCCCGTGTTGACGGGCCAAATCGCCACATCATCTTTCCGCGACCCGGCAGACAATCCATCTCGACCTGCCCATTTCTCGCGAAACGGATAGACGGTCGGAAAGACTGAATGAAGATTCATTCAGTTTCTGCAACGTCCCCCGGTGCGGTCGCGTCGACCCAACCATCACCATGGAGCCGCCATGAGCGCCACGCGATATACCCCCGACCTTCGCGACATTCGCTTCGTCCTGCATGAAGTGCTGAAGGCTGTCGATTCTTTGCATGCCGATGGCGCTGCGGAAGAGGTCGACCAGGACCTTGTCGATTCGATGATTGATGAAGCAGCGCGTGTTGCGGTCGATCTCATCTCTCCTATCAATGGTCCAGGAGACAAAGAGGGCTGCCACCTCGATGCGTCGGGCAACGTGACGGTGCCCAAGGCCTATTCCGAAGTCTACACGACCTTCGTAGAAGGCGGCTGGCAGTCGCTCAACTGCCCCACGGAATATGGCGGTATGGGCCTTCCTACCTTCATTGCCGCTGCCGTTGGCGAGCTGTCGACCGGCGCTTGCCCGGCATTTGCGATGTACCCGGGCCTCACCCGCGGTGCCGCCAACCTTTTGTCCGTCTACGCACCCGACAGCTACCGCGCAACCGCCTGCGAGCGCATGTTCTCGGGCGTTTGGGGCGGCACGATGTGCTTGACCGAGCCAGGCGCCGGTAGCGCGGTCGGCGATGCCCGCACCCGCGCGACGCCCACGGGCGAAAACGGCGTCTACCTCATTGAAGGCGAGAAAATCTTCATCTCGTCGGGCGACCAAAACCTCACCGAAAACATCGTACACTTGGTGTTGGCGCGCACACCGGGCGCTCCTGCTGGCACCCGCGGCCTGTCGATTTTTATGGTGCCGAAGTACGAATTCGACTTTGAGACGGGTGAGCTTGGGGCGCGAAACGGCGTCTTCGTCGAGAAAATCGAAGAAAAGATGGGCATTCACGGCAATGCTACCTGTGCGCTTTCGTTTGGCGCGCGGCAGCTCTGCAAGGGCTGGTTGATTGGCCAAGAAGGCCAAGGCATGCCCATCATGTTCCACATGATGAACGAAGCACGCTTGGAAGTCGGCGTGCAGGGGCTTTCGGGCGCTGCGGCCGCGTACCAAAACGCGCTCTCATACGCCAAAGGCCGCGTGCAAGGCCCCCGCCTCGACCAAATCACCGAGTCGGACGCCAAATCCGTCCCAATCATCGAGCACCCCGACGTCCGTCGTATGCTCCTGTGGCAGAAGGTTCACGTCGAAGGCTTGCGTCTGTTGATTTATGACGTGGCCCTTCAGCTCGACCGTCTGCACAATGCCGAACATGGCGGCAAGGTCGACAAGGAGACCACGCGCTCTATCAAGGGCTACGTCGAATTGATGACCCCCATCGTCAAGGCCTATGGCTCCGACCGTGGCTTCGACACCACCGTGCAGGCCATCCAGACCTTCGGTGGCTACGGCTTCATCGCGGAATACCCTGTCGAGCAAATCGCGCGCGACACGAAGATTGCGTCGATCTACGAAGGAACCAACGGCATTCAGGCGATGGACCTCCTCGGACGTAAGATGGCCAAGGGCTCTGGCGTTCTGTTCATGAACTGGATGGGCATGGCGAACGAAGTCATTGAGAGTGCTCGTGAGGTCGCCGACTTGGCCGACGCAGCCGCAGCCATCGAAAAGGCGCGGGACGCATTGGGTGCATCGGCGATGCACCTCGCGGGTGTGGGCATGGCGGGCGACCGCGTGGGCGCAATGTCCCATGCCACCGCATTCCTGAACCAATTCGGCAATGTTGTCCTCGGCCTGTGGCACCTTCGCGCCGCGCGTGTGGCCAGCGATTGCCTTGCGGCAGGCGACTTGTCCGATGCAGATGCGCGGTTCTATCGCGGCAAGCTCGTCAACTTGCGGTTCTACGTCAGCCAGGTCCTTCCCGAGAGCTTCGCCTTGGGCAAAGTTATCCGCAGCGGCGACGTAAGCTGTATGGACGAAGACGCCTTCGCCTAGAGATTTGCAGTTGCCAAATTGCGAACCGGTTAGCGGGAAGTGCTCTCGCTAACCGGTTTTTCGCTATTTGTGGTGCGGGTGTTGCTGTGCTATCTTCCGAATGCGTACCCGGTCGCGAACTCGTGCAGCCACTCCTCTAAGGGGCGGTCGTCGTGCAAGTGGCTAGAAATGCGCGGGTCGCGGGCGACTTTGGTGTCTGGCAACGAGAGGTGTTGGCTGATGAACAGCACCTCCGTGTCTGGGAGCAGGCTCCGCAACGCCCGTACGACATCGAGAACGGTGGCTGTGCGGTCGACGAGGTCGTAGGTGCCGTCTGGAATGCGGGAAAACAATGCCGCTTCGATTGCGCGCGCCGCGGTGCCTACATGGAGCAATGCGCGGTGCTGCTCGCCGTTACCTTGCACTTCTACGCGGCCTGCAAACCAAGCGTCAAACAAGAGCTGGTTGACCAAAGAATCAAAGCGGGCCGCAGCGGCGGGCCCGGACACGTTTCCCAGCCGGAGGGTGACCAGGGAGCGGTCTGTCGCTAGCGCTTCGAGGAGGCGCTCGGCTTGCCACTTGCTGTGTCCGTAGGCGGAAACGGGCGCTGCTGGCGTATTCTCCGCGGCGCTCGCGATTGCGCCGTGACTGTCGCCGTACACAGAGGTGGAGCTGGCGTAGACCACCTTCTGCACCGACGCGGTGCGCTCAATCGCAAGTCCCAGCTCACCTGTGCCCCAGCGATTCACTTGGTCGAATCCATGGAGGTCGTCGTGGGCAAAGGGCGTGGTGACGCGGCCGGCGAGATGCACGACACTGTCGATGCCGTCCAAGGTCTTCGAGAGCGTGCGGGTGTCCAAAACATCCGCACGAACGAGCCGAAGGTGGGCGCGCCCCCCCGGCAATGGCGCCAACAGCGCGGCACGAGTGCGGGACAGATTGTCGTAAATGATGATTTCGTCGATGTCTTCGCGAACGGAGAGACGGCGAATCAATGCGCTGCCGATGTACCCGGCGCCGCCGGTAATGAGTATTTTCACGAGCTTCGTCCATCCGATGCAAGGTGCAATCCGCATTCGGTTTTCTGCATACCCGACCAACGCCCCGCACGCTCACCGTCGTTCAGTCCGCCGCCCAGGTCCGGCTCATCGATGGGTCGACGTGTACACGGCGCGCAGCCAACGGAGAGGAAGCCTTCGTCCTCTAGTGGGTGCGTCGGCAGGTTGTGCGCCGTTCGATACAGGTAGACGTCGCGGGCGGTCCAGTCGAGGATAGGGTGGTAGCGTAGCACGCCACCGCGGCCGGGAGCCGTGCGTTGGAGGCTCGCCCGGTGGCTCGACTGACTGCCGCGAATGCCGTTTATCCAGATGTCGTGCGCCGCGAGCACGGGTTCGAGCGGCAACACTTTGTTGATATGGCAGCAGCGGTCGGGGTCGGAAGCAAACATCAGCCGGCCCGCGCCGTCGCGTTGGTCTGCGCGCGACACCGGGGAGCAGACGTCGATGACGCGGAGGCCGAGGCGCGTGGTGAGCTCTCGCCGAAAGCGCAGCGTCTCCGGAAAGTGGAAGCCGGTCTGGAGAAAATAGACGGGTGTGTGGGGCGCCAATCGCGACAACAAATGCAGTAGGACAACGCTGTTGGACTGAAAGCTAGACGTCGCGAACATGCGCTTGTTGTCTTGTGTAAACGCGAACAGCTCGTCGCGAATGCGCCCGATGCGGTCTTCGAGATGGGGTGGGTCGACGGTGTGGTTTGCGTCGGTCACAATTTCTCCCACAAATCTGACCGCTGGGCAGCGACAGAAAGCAAGCGGCGCGCGTCGCCGACTCCGACGGTGCATTGGCCGATCTCGCAGCCATTACTCCGAAGATTTCGGTGACGCCATATCGGCTTGCCCGCGTGTGCGCCGCGTAGGCAACGTGCGGGCTTCGGGGGTCCTTCTATGGGTTTGTCGCGCCCAAGCAACGCCCGCCCTTTGTCAAAGTGATATGGGGGGCTTCGTTTCGTCGTGCTGTCGTCCCCGAGTGATTTGATGTACACGCGCATGGTCCATCCAGACTCGCTCAGCTCCGCGGAGGTGGATGCGTTTCTGGCGCAGGGCTGGTTTCGGATGCGACAGTCGATGTTTACCTGCCGCTTTGTCATGAGCGACGGCTACCTTCGCTCTACGGTGTGGCTGCGGTTTCCGTTGCACACAGGCATGTGGAAAAAGAGCCTGCGGCGGGTGTTGCACCGAAACGATGCCCTCTTTGATGTGTCCCTCCGTCCCCTCGTCATTGACGCGGAAAAAGAAGACCTTTACGCGGTCTACCGCGACAATTTTCCAGGTGACCTTTCGCCGGATGTAGAGAGCGTGCTCTATGACGACAAAGGGAAGGACATTTTTCGGACGTTGTGCTTTGAGGTGCGACAAGACGGCCGCTTGGTAGCGTTCTCGTTTTTTGACACCGGCATCGAAAGTGTCGCAAGTATTATTGGCGTATACGACCCTGACCTGTCCAAATATGGACTCGGGTTCTACACGATGCTCCTGGAGGCCCGCTTTGGCCAGGAAACCGGCCGAACGTGGTTTTATCCGGGCTATATCGCACCAGGATGCCAAGCATTCGATTACAAGCTGCGTATGGGAGCACCCGAGGCGTGGAATGCCGAGCTGGCGCGCTGGGAGGCGTACACCCCCGTCGACGCGCCAATGCTGCCTGCGAACCGCATCGAGCACGCGCTGTTGCAGTTCGTAGAGGCCGCGAGCGATGCTGGCATCGCGGCCCAGCCGTATTTGTATCCGCCCCATGGCGTCGTAGAAATGGGGCAGCGCACGGTGCAGCACTTATGCGAGCCGATGTTTGTGCGGGTGTTGGACGGAATGTCGGGTGATGGGCGCTTGTTGGTGACTTGGCGCGCCGACACGGAAATGTACGAGGTTGCGCTCTATGTGCGCGTACGCGACCTTCGGGAGTCGGGCGGCGTGGACCACCCTCGCGGGCCCTTCGTGCAGAGCCACGAGTTGTTCCGAAGGGTTCACGCCGTAGGAACGTCTGCGAGCCTCCTCGATGTCGTACGCATGGTGCACCGTCGCCCTGCGTCCAGTCGAAAAAGTGGAGGAGACCGCGGTGCCGTCGGTTGACGTGGCTGCCCGACTCGCGGCAGCGCAAGAAATGGTTGCAAAGGGAAATGTTGCGGAAGCGCGGGCATCTGTCGATGCGCTCTTGCAACAAACACCAGGACTCGTCGCCGTTTGGCTCGCGGCGGGCATGCTGGCACATGCAGACCGCGCGCCCCTCGATGCCGTTCGCTATTTGCGGCGCGCGGCGGCGATGGCCCCCAAGAATGTGCGTGTACTCGATGCACTCGCGCAAGCGCTGGTAGACGCTGCGCAGTTGCCCGATGCGTTGCGCGTGTTCGAGCAGGCATTGGCACTCGATGGCGCACGCGCCGATGGTTGGCTGCGCTACGCGTGGGCATGCAACGCCGCCCATGACCACGCACGCGCAGACCTCGCCTGTCAGCGGCTTGTCGCGCTTGCGCCCCGCGCGCCGTCCACCTGGAATATCCTCGCGACGCTGGCGGTAAACCGCAACGAATGGACCAAGGCGGAGCTGCTGTTGACCGAGTGGCTGGCTGTGGAGCCAACGTCGATTGGCGCATTGTCGATGATGGGGGAGACTTTATCCCGTATGCGCCGCTTCGATGAAGCCGAAGCGGTGTTCGCGCAGGCTGAAGCGAGGGCGAACCCGACAGATATTGTATTGTGGGTCCGACTGGGAAGTCATCGCCTGCGCTATGGCGCAGATGCCGAAGCGCGCGCGCTTTTTGCCGCGGTGGTCGAAGCGCGCCCGGATTGGGGGCTCGCACTTGGAAACTTGGGGGTCGCCGAACTTCGCTTGGGACAATTTGATGCGGCAATCGATTGCTTTCAGCAGGCTATCGAGCGCGAGCCAGGTTCTGCAAGCCATCATTGGAACCTTTCGCACGCGTTGTTACAATCGGGACGCCTTCGCGACGGCTTTGCGGTCCACGAGCAGCGTGCCGAGCGATTTGGGCGCCCCGAATGGTGGGCGGACCGTTGGCGTGGGGAGGCACTTCCACCCGGCACGCCGGTTTTGGTCGAGCCGCGTCAAGGCCTTGGCGATACGCTTCAGTTCGCGCGGTTTTTGGCCGCGGCGGCCGTGCGCGGTCCCAAGCTGCTGGTGCGCGCCCCCGAGCGCATCCACGCATTGTTGGCGTGTGTGCGGGGTGTGCAGGGGGTCGTGAAGGAGAACGAAGCCATTCCGCTCGCTGCGATGCGGCGGGTGGAGCTGTTGAGCTTGCCGTACTTGTTGCATGTCGACAACGAAGCGGACCTCAGCGCTTCCGTTCCGTATATTGTCGCGGAGCCCGCGCGGCGGGAGCGTATCCGCGAAAGACTCGGCACGACGGGCTTTCGGGTTGGCATCGTGTGGCAGGGCAACCCGAACTATTCGGGGGACCACTTGCGGTCCCCTGCCCTCTCGCATTTTGTGTCGCTCGCGCGTTTGCCGAATATTCGCCTGTTTTCGCTGCAACAGGTCCACGGGCTAGAGCAGCTTCAGACGCTCCCGTCCGACGTTTACATCGACCCGCTCCATGCGGAGCTCGATCAAGACGTGCCCTTTCTCGATACGGCTGCGGCGATGGCAGAGCTTGACCTTGTGTTGACGTCCGATACGTCTACCGCCCATTTGGCCGGAGCACTGGGCGTTGAGGCCTGGGTTGTGCTGCCCTTCGCTCCGGACTGGCGTTGGCCGCGCGAGGGCGACCGCACGCCCTGGTACCCCACCATGCGGCTGTTTCGACAGACCGTATCTGGCGACTGGCCGGGCGTGTTTGCCGCTGTCGAGGCGGCGCTTCGCGAGCGCTTACGCGCCCACCAAGGCAGCTCCGGTCATCACGGGGAGCGGTGACGCACGGGGTCCGTGCCATCGAAACTGAATGTCCGAAAAACCGGCGCCCGCAATCACTTCCAGCGGGCTTCGGTCGAGGTGGCAGCCCCCTGCGAGGCGTGTCCATAGAGGGTCGACGGCGGTTTGGCTGGCCCCCATCCAGCCTACCGGCGACCGCACATGCTCGGCAAACAGCAGGCGACCGCCGGGCCGAAGCACGCGTCTTGCTTCTCGCGCGGCGGTGTGGATGTCGGGGATGGTGCAAAACACGAACGTCGCGACCACACAATCGAAGGTGTCGTTGTCGAACGGAAGGGCCTCCGCTGCGGCGTCCACAAGGCGAACATTGTGGGCGTGGGCCCGCGCTTCGCTACGGCGACGCATATGGGGGTCAGGTTCTATTGCGTGAACATCGACGCCGGGCGGATAAAGGGAAAAGTTGAGTCCGGTTCCGGCCCCAAGCTCTAGCACCCGCCCGGTGGCTTGGCCGACCACACGCGGGCGCACCCGCGCGAGGGGTGCCATCACGACGTCGAGCATACATGCAAGCCAGGGGTGGCCATCGGGGTTTCGCATCGGAACGTCAGCCGCCGGGGCATTGATAAGTGGTGACCCAAATGCGGTCAGCGACACCATCTTCGTCCCAGTCTTCAATCCGGGATGTGGTGCGACCTCGCTCGTCTTGTCCCCATTGCGTCCGGGTGACGCTTCCGGCCAAGCTCGCCGTTACTTCTTCGACCAGCGCGCAGCCATCGTAGGTCCAGTGGGTGCTTTCGCTCGCTTGGGTATTGTCGCCTTCAAACTCCCAAGAATCGACGGGCTGTCCGTTTTCGTTGTACGCCCACTCGGTGCGACGGTCGTCGATGCCGTCGCCGTTGGTGTCAAAGTGCTCGACCAGCAAGTTGTCGCCGTCCCATTCAAGGCTTCGAATGTAGTCGGCGACCCCATTGTAGGTATAATCCCAGGTTTCGCGGACGAGGTGCCCCGATTCATCCCAGGTAAACGTCTGGAGGGCATCCGGGGTGCCGTCTACGTCGTCATCTACAGTGACTTCGACAATACGGTCGTTGGCGTCGAGGGTATAGGTCCACACTTTGTCGAGCGTTCCGTCAGCGCCAGCGTCGTATTCCCTGCCCGATGGTTTGCCTTGGGTGTCGTATAAGTTGGTGTACTGATAGTTAGACGTTCCCCTACACCACTCGTCCACCAAAATGTCGCCCGTCCACCGATTTCCGCAAACCAGTTCGGTATCGGGCGACTCCCCGCCCCGAACATCCCATGACAACAGCCGCGAAAGGTCGTCGTATTGGCGCCGCGTGAGGTCGGGCCAGCGCGTATCGGCGTTTTCGTCGTATTCATCGACCTGAAGGCATCCTGCGATGTCAGGCGTCAAATACGCTGCGCAGTCGAGGGCGGCGCCGCCGGAGTCGGCTGCGGTGTCGGGCGATGTTGTTTGGTCGGAGGGCGACTTGCCGCTGGAGGCGCACGAAAACACAATCAGCATGGCCCAAAGGCCAAGCGATGCCGAAAGCGTTTGGGGGCCGATCTGGTTCACGTCGTCCTCCTCCATCACGAGCCTACACCATAACGCACAATCCGTCGTGGCGATTCGAGCAGCCTTCGGCCCATCGCGTTAGACCTTTCGGTGCGCGCGCCCCGTGGCGCTCGGGAGGTTGTCGATGTCAGCGAGCCCTCGCCCCATCCGCAAAGTGCTCATCGCCAATCGCGGTGAAATCGCGGTGCGGGTCATCCGCGGTTGCCATGAGCTTGGCATCGCAACTGTCGCGGTGTATTCCGAAGCCGACCGCCGCTCGTTGCATGTGCGAATGGCGATGGAGGCCTATTGTATCGGCGCGCCGCCCAGCGCCGAGAGCTACCTGCGGGCCGACCGCATCCTCGAAGTCGCCAAAAAGACAGGCGCCGACGCTATTCACCCAGGGTACGGCTTCCTTTCGGAAAACGCTGGCTTCGCGCAGGCTGTGATGGACGCGGGCCTCGTGTGGATTGGGCCTCCCCCATCGGCCATCGACGCGATGGGCTCCAAGACCGAAAGCCGGGCCCGCATGATGGCGGCAGGCGTTCCGGTCGTGCCCGGTACCAAAGACCCCCTCGAAACGCTCGAAGAAGCGATGCAGGTGGCCCAGTCTGTCGGCTATCCCATCATGCTCAAGGCCGCGGCGGGGGGCGGCGGCAAGGGCATGCGTCGGGTGTTTTCATCGGACGAGCTTCCGGCCGCGTACCGTGCGGCGAAGTCCGAGGCGGCCAGCTCGTTTGGCGACGACGCGGTTTATATCGAAAAGCTCATCTTGGAGCCTCGGCACGTTGAAGTGCAGGTGTTGGCGGACGCTCACGGCAACGTCGTACACCTCTTCGAGCGCGATTGCTCGATTCAGCGGCGAAACCAAAAGGTTGTCGAAGAAACGCCTTGTCCGGCTTTGGCCCCCGCTACCCGCCAGCAAATGGCTGAAGTCGCCTGCCGTGCGGCAGAAGCGGTCGCATATGAAGGTGCGGGCACCATCGAGTTTTTGTTGGGAGCCGACGGCGAGTTCTACTTTTTGGAGATGAACACCCGCTTGCAGGTCGAGCACCCCATCACGGAAATGGTGACCGGGGTTGACCTCGTCAAAGCACAGCTGCGGGTCGCTGCCGGTGAGCCTTTGTGGTTTCGCCAAGAGGACTTGCGACAAACCGGCCACGCTATCGAGCTTCGTATTTACGCCGAAGACCCCACGCGCAACTGGGCGCCGTCGCCCGGTCCCGTGCCCGGCTACCGCGAGCCCGGTGGTCCGTGGGTGCGGGTCGATTCGGCGATGTATGCTGGCGCGGAGGTTCCCCTCTTTTACGACCCGATGGTCGCCAAGCTGGTGGTATGGGGCGCGAATCGTGCCGATGCCATCGAACGGGCCGACCGGGCCTTGCGCGAGTACCGCGTAAGGGGCATTCACACCACCATCCCCTTCTTCCGCGCGTTGTTGCGGGATGCTGACTTTCAGGCGGGTCGGTACAGCACGGCCTTTTTGGACGACGCCCGGATGGAGCGTATTTGCGCGGATATGGGGCGCAGCGACACCGAGGCTGCGGTCCTGGCTGCGCTGGTCCACACGTATGAACGAGACCTCGCCGCGTCCGCGCAGCCGTCCACCACACAAGCACAGCCGAGCCGCTGGAAGTGGAGCTTCCGATGACACCAGGTTCTACCGCACAGGGCGTCACGTTGACATATGATGTGGAGATTGCGGACGGGCCGGGCGCATCGTCGTACCGGATTCGTCGAACGGCGCGCCGCGAAGACGGTGTGTCGCACTACCACATCGAGAAAATCGACAAAGCGGGCGCTGTCCTCCAGGTCTGGGAGCTCGACACCATTCGACCGGAGCCGGGAACCTTCAACTTGATGTTTGGAGGCCGCTCCGTGGAAGCGGGGATGTTGCCCCTCGAAGACGGTGTGCAGGTCGATATTCGAGGCTTGAGCACCGATATTTCCGTGGTCGACCCGCGCCGCAAAGCGTTGCGAACGGCGGCTGGTTCGGGGGGCGGCTCTGTCAAGAGCCAGATGCCTGGCCGCGTGGTGCGTTTGTTGGTTCAAGAGGGCGACAGCGTGACAAAAGGCACGCCTTTGATGGTCATTGAAGCCATGAAGATGGAAAACGAAATCAAGTCACCGCGGGACGGCGTCGTCTCTCGTTTTGCCGTCGCGGCGGGCGACTTGGTTGAAGCGCGAGCTGTCCTCGTCGACTTGGCGTAGTCGGTGGTCAGCTCGACGCTTCGGCGTCTTCTTCGGGGTCTCGTTCTTTGGTGGTAAACATCCATGCCACGCCGATTCCGACAATATAGAGGAATACCATCGGAATCGCCATCAAGAACTGCGACAGAACATCGGGAGGCGTCAGTAGGGCGGCAACAATAAAGATGCCGACCACTGCGTAGCGAAAAAAGACGACCATGTCTTTGTGGTCAATCAGGCCGATGCGCGCGAGGAAGTACACCACGACCGGCAACTGGAAACAGATGCCAAATGCGACCAGCAACCGCGTCGCAAGTCCCAAGTATGCGGCAATCGACAGGCTCGCTTGAACGTCTTCCGCTGTGATTTCAATAAAGAAAGGAAACGCGAATTGGAAGATGACGAAATAACAAAAGGTGGCGCCCGCAAAAAACAATAGCGTGCTGAAAAACATCAAGGGGATGACCAGACGCTTTTCTTTGGGATACAGCGCTGGCGCGATGAACTGCCAGATTTGGTAGGAGATGACGGGCGAAGCGACGCCCAAGCCTGCCACCAATGCCACCTTCATATAGGTCATGAACCCTTCGAGGGGCTCGATGATGACCATGTTTCCGCGCCCTGTCTTCACAAGCGCATCATTCATCGGAGACACCAAGAAGTCCCAGATGAGGTTGGTGTAGTTGAAGCACGCCGCGATTCCCACGGCCGTTGCGACGAGGGACACAATCAGGCGGTACCGCATCTCCTTGAGATGCTCCATAAGGGGCATCTGGTAGGCTTCTACGGGGTCAAACTCGTCGGACGACTTCGGGAAAGGGTCGGAGGGGTCCGCCGGCTTGGTTTCCGTTTTGGATGACTTGCGGAAGATCACGGCGTTTCCTCGGGCTTCTCAGCCGCTTCAGGTGCGGGAGGTGGGGATGTATCCGTACCTTTGGTGCCAGCGGGGTCGACACCTGTGAGGTCAGGCTGGGCACCATTGGCCTCCAGCGCACGTTTTCGGATTTCTTCCGCCCGCTTGCGCGCAGCCTCGCGGCGCTTCTTGAGTTCGGCAATGCGCTGCTCTTGGTCGACTTTGTCGGCTTCAAACATAAATGCGCGCCGCAGCTCGTCGCTGGCTCTACGTAGCTTACCGTACTGCCGCCCCAAGAAACGCAACATCTCGGGCAAGCGGTCGGGTCCGACAATCACGAGGGCCAGGACAACCACAAACAGTAGCTCCTGCCAACCAAGACCGAACATTAGGAGGCTTCCTCGGACCAGCGCGCGGGGGTGCGCCGTCGGCCCCCCCATATCCTGTGGCGCTTGCCAAAGTGGCATCACCGGGCAAAGGTAGAGAGGAATGGAGTGCAGATGGCTGCGTGGAACGCCGCTCCGCCTGTTGTCCTGGTCAACGGGCAACGCGCTGCGCATTCTTTGGTCTCGATGCAGGCGGCCGACCCCTCTTTGTGGGCGGGCTTGGGCGCGTTTGAGACGCTTGCGGTCTACGATGGCAATGTGGTGGCCTTTGACGCGCACCTCGCGCGCCTCTTTCAAAGCGCGCGCTTACTAGGATGGAGCGCGGCCCCGGAACCTACGTGGCGCGACATGGTTGAAGCGGCCGTGCAGGCTTGGGACCAGCCGAAAGGCGCGCTGCGGCTCTTGTCGGGGCCTTCGGGTCTGGCCGTCGTTACGCTGGGGCCCCATCCGCCGCCCAGGCTGTCTGCCAGGGTGGTTTCGGTGACCTGGCCGTCTCCCCCGTTTCCCCCTGCAACGGCCAAGCACACGAGCCGCGCAGGGGCCTCGTTGGCCTGTTCGCACTACGGCTGCGACGAGGTCGTTCGGTGCTCCGCTGCGGGGACGGTCTTAGAGGGCACCTGGAGCAATGTGTTTTCTTGGGACGGCGCTGTGCTGCGGACTGCCCCCGATGACGGTGAAATTCTGGCAGGAATTACGCGCGCACAACTATTGGAAATAGCCGTTCAAAACGGATTGTTGGTGGTGCAGGAATCGCCACTTCCAAATCATACGCACTCATGGTTTATTACATCGAGCTTACAAGGCGTCGTCCCCCTCACCCACTGGAATCACCTCCCCCTCCCGCCGGTGCCCGCGGCGTTGCGAGAGTTACAATCGGCGCTCGATGCCCTCGTCGGTCGGTCGACGCGGCGCGCGGCATCTACGGAGTGATACGATGGTAGAGATGGGACTCGACCGCTGGCTCCGCCAGGACCCACTGCCCCCGCAGGTGGGACTTTGGGCCGACCGTTCTGCGCTTACGGCGACGGGGCTGCCGGCTGCCGAAGCAATGCGCGCGCGGGGCGTTGTTGTGGTGGACTTCGATCCATTGGCCCCATCAGACATCACGACCGTAATCGTGGACCGTTTCAATGCCGGCCTGACCGCGGAGAACGAAATCGGGGCTTGGCGTGCGTTGTTGGAGTGGGCGGAGGACACCGGCGCGACCTTGGTTGTGCTCGACCGACCGGGCGCACTCGATGGCACCACCATCGACGGCTGGGCGGTGGGGCCCCATGTCGCCGGACCACCATTCTCCCGCCACGGGCTGACGCTCGGCGAGCTCGCGACGTTTCTCATATGGCAGGCGCGTGCGTCGGTGCGCCTGACGGTGGTTCCGGCGACGGGCTGGTCCCGCGATTGCTGGGGCGACGAAGTTGGGGTGCCGTGGACGCACCCGCGCTATGGGACGCCGGAGCAAGCGTTGGTGGAGTCGGCGTTGTGTGTCCTGGACGGCACCAACCTCACTGTGCGGCGTCTCGCTGACGGTGCGGTCTTTGTCGGGGCGCCGTGGCTCCAAGCGGAGGCATTTGCGCTGCTGTGCCAGCAAGGCGCGCAGGATGCCAACATCGACGATATTGGCTGGACCGCGTGGACCGACGAAGATGGCACGGCGGGCGCGGTCGTCCATTTTGGGGACCGCTACCGATTGTCCCCTTACCTCGTGGTGCTGGTCCTCTTGGAAGCGACACAGCGACATGCGCGAAACAAGCTACAATGGCTCGTTTCGGATGTCTCCCCGTTTCGCCCTATCGTGGATGTCTGCACCGGAACGAGCGATGTTCGTGGCGCCCTTGAAACCTGCGTGCGTCCCCGCGAGCTCTTCTTGGCGTGGGAGGCCGAGCGCCAAGCATTTATGCAGATTCGGTCGGAGGTGCTTCGGATTCCAGGGGGTCCGGGCTCGGCTTTTGGTAGCGCGTTACAAATGGAGAGTGGCCCAGAATGGTGAGCACGTCTCCCACATTCGCATGGGCTTCTACCGGATGCCGCAATACTTGTGACTGAACAACGATATAGTGATTGCGGCGCCCATGCTTGCTTACTTGCAAAAATCCTTCTTCGGTGAGCTCCCGCAAGATTCGCTGGACTGCGCGTTCGGTGATGCCCACCAGCAGTGCCAAATCACGAATGCGCAGGTCTGCGTTTGCAGCGAGACACAGCAGCACATGCGCGTGGTTGGTAAAGATAGTCCAGGTGGCATGATGCTCATCTGGTGCAGAAACGGTCGGGGTTGGATTCGTCAAAGGCTTGCCTTCTTCAAACGCCGCAGAATCCTATCATTGGTTGACGGTGGACTGGGAGGCGTGCTTCCTCGCTGCGTCAAAGTTTGTCGACCGCAATTCCGACGTGGGAGGGTGTAATGACCCACCGGCTCGACTTTCCGCGCCAGTCGCTGGCAGCTTGGCTCGATGCGCCGCTCCGCACCATGCGTATCCACGGGCGCGCTTTTGCGCCGGTGCTTGGCGCGACAGTGGCGGCGTTGCTGGTGACCGCGGGGATCGGAAGTCTTGTCGCGCCATCGGCGCCCTCGGGGGAGACTGCATCTTGGACGATGCTTACCGGTTCGCCGCTGTCAGTCCTACATGCGTCCCTCTTGTCCCCCCTCGTGACGCTCGGCGTGCAGACGTTTTGGTTCGCCGCACTTTTACGGTTCGAGACGACAGGCGCGTGTGGTCTCGCGGATGTTTGGGCAGATTGTCAGCGCAAGGCGGTGTGGACCGCGTCGTTGGCGTGGTTTGCATTCCAAGGTGCGATGGTCTTCTTTGTGCTCTCTACGTGCGGCCTGGGTATTGTCGTTTGGGCCGTGGCCCAGATGCTCGTGCCCCTCACCCTGCCGATTGCGCTGCGGGAGGATGTCCCCGGCGTCGCGGCGGTCGTGCGGTCGACCCACTGGATGTTGTGGCGCGCACCGGGCGACCCTTGGCATGGCTCTATGTTTCCGGTGGTCGTAGCGCTGCACGTCATTGCAGGCTTGTCGTCCGTTGTGATGGCCGTTCCGCAGATTCCAACGGTGGTATGGGCCGTGCACCTGGGCGCGGAGGTCCTGGGCCGGGGCCGCCTCGACCCTTGGTCACTCGTTTCGCTGCTTCAGCCCCCACTCTGGGTATCGATTCCCAGCGCGGTCGGGGGCGTGCTGGCCTCTGTGGTCGCGACGGCCTACGGGGCCCACCTCATGCTGGATTTGCACACGGCAATCGTTCGAGATGCCGAAGGAGCGGACCTTCGGCAACTTCTCGAAAAAATCGAGCATCACGATTGACGTGTCAAGCCCAATCGCATCATTGGGGGTGGATGCGTGTACGGGACCACTCGCCCGTTTTGCTGTCGCGGCGTAGTTCTTCGGTCGGCCATGCCGCGAGATTGGGCTCGAGGGTGAGCACCTTTTCGCGGCCTTGCAGGTCGACATACGTCAACCGCACCGAGGATTGGGGGTCGTCGCCGAGGGCAGCCAGGAAATCGTTGAGATTGGCGACAGGGGCGTCGTTGACGGCGGTGATGCGCCATGTGGCCCGCAAGCCATAGCGTCCGGCGGGGGTCCCATACCAATAATAAGAGACATACACGCCCACGGCCTCGGCGCCGCGCTGTGCAGGCAGCCAAGTGGGGACATCCTGGAGGACCGCACCGCTCCACAAGAGCACGCGGTCGGTGCCGCTTGTGGGCAAAAAGTTCGGTGCTACTTCGACGGTCTGCTCGGCGCCCCCGCGCAAAATGGTCAGGGAAAGCGGCCTGCCGTCGCGCATCGATTCTTCGACTTGCCACGGCTCCCACACCGCCTCGCCATTTCGGGACAGCACCAAGTCGCCGGACTGCAGCACTTGGTCTGCCGGTGAACCGCGAACGGTGCGCCCAACCACCAAGACCTGCCGCGCACCTGGACGCCCCTCGACTTCTGCGGTGCGCGCGGGGGACAAGCCGAGCTGGCGGGCAAACGAAAGCTCGACGGTGCCCAACTCCGCGCCCAGTGTGCCCCAAGGGGCGTCGGGGCGTGTGTGGTAGGCGTCGAGGGCAGCTTGAATGGTCTCTGCGGGGATGCCCGCGAAGAACGCGGCGGGCTCTTTGTCGGAGAGGTCCACAAAAGAGCCCCACATCGCTTGTACGCGTCCACGCTTATCGACGAGCACCCCTCCGGTGGACGATGCCGCGCTGGACGGCGTAATCACACGCCCATTGACCTCCCGAAAAAAGGGCGTGCGGGGCAACGGGAGATACAGCGTGTCGATAGATTCGACGGTGGTAGGCTGCGTGACGATGTCGTGGTCGCGGCCAAGGCCCACATGGATGACCGACGAACCCTTTTCCAACGGCTTTTTGGCGAAGGTGGCCGTGCGCAAGGGCGAGTCAACCAACAACTTGGGGTCGAAGCGCACCAAGGCGAGGTTGTGCGCAGGGTGCAGCCACACCACCGATGCAGGGATTTCGACGCTGCCACCCACAATGACGCGGACGTCGCCCAAGGTAATCGGGACGGTGTCCCGGTCGACCAGCACCAGCCCTTCCTCTGCGTCGACCACGAGACCGGTGCCCCGGAAGTCGCCGCCATGAACGCCATCGACGCGGTACGGCACATGAAAGTCGACCGTAACGAGGGAGGGCGCGACGGCTTTGCCAACCCGGCCGCTCACCGGCGGGAGGCTCGCTGCGCGCGGGGGCGGCACGACGCGGCCTTCGGGTGCGGGGATAGGGTCACAGGGCCAAGTGCCGTGGGTGTCGTCCCGGCGACAGATTTCGGTAGAAAACCAGCGGCGGTCGATTTCGACAATGGACAACTGGTCGCGATTCGCGTCGTTTACCGCCCACCACCGAACGGGTACGGGCAGCCCGTCCGGTAGCTCCGCGAGGACGGCCGCGAAGGCTTCAACGTCGGAGACGGCTTGGCCTGCGACCTCGGTAATCACCGCGCCGCCGGGGACGCCTCCATTTCCAAATGTATAACCGCGATATGCGACATATACGCCACCCAATGGTAAACCATATCCACGGGCGATTTGGTAGGACAGGTCGTGCAGAACGCCGCCACCTACGGAGACAAACCGGTCGGGCGTAATCGCATGCAAGTCGGCCACGGTCATTGTGACGGTGGACTCGACACCGCCACGCGAGAGGGTCACCTGTATTTCTTGTTGAACGTGCGCGTCCAGCGACTCCTCCAGCGGGACGAACGTGTCGATGGCTTGCTGGTTTACGGCCAACAGCACGTCCCCGGGCCGAAGAATGCCGTCGGCGGGACCGCCACCGAGGAGGTCGTCGACGACCAAAAGGCCCGTGCCTTGGGGAAACGCAGCGCGCATCCGCTTCTCGGTCTCCGGCGAGAGGCCGAGGCGCTTGAGTTCATCGTAGGGCTGGTGCACAAACGTGGTCTGAAGGGTGCCGCGCGTGACCGGCTGCCCGGCACGGAGCAGGTCGACCGCCCGCACAATTCGGTCGAGCGGCAAAAAGAAGGACGAAGCGGAAGTCTTCTTTGCGCCCGCGTTGAGAGCAATCACGCGTCCACGGCGGTCAATCACGGGCGAACCAGAAGACCCCCCCGAAGTTGACGATGCCGACTGAATATAAAACGTATTGAAGTCGTTATAATACCCAACGCCATATTCGGGCGCGGCGCGGTCGAGGCGGGCCAAGGTGCCAGGCAGGATGCTGATTTTTTCACCGGCGTCGTTGCCGATGATGCGCACTTCTGCTCCGACTGCGGCGCCGAGGGGGTCGAGCTGCAGCTCTTCGAGCGCCATAAAGCGCACGTCAGCCGGATTGAAGCGGTAAATGCCGAAATCGTGGACGGGGTCGCGGTAGATTGCTTGCAGCTCGACTTCTTCGTTGTCGAGAAATACCGCCTCCGCCCGCACAGGCCCCGGATGCACCACATGGCGGTTGGTGAGAATCAGGCCGCGCTCCTTGTCGATGACAAAACCGGTCGCGACGCTGTTTCCGGCACCTCCGGTGTCAAATGCGCGGACAGCGTCGACGCGAATCGACACGACCGCTTTGGATGCCTTGTCGATAACGGCTGCCCAGTCGGCGCTTTCCGTGGTCTGCGCATGGGCTGGAAGCGCGAGCGGCGCGAGGGATAGCCAAGCGACAAAGGCTCCCGCACGGCGTGCGGTCAGCGGGGCGCGGGTGGCACGCAACGAATGGGCGGGTTCGCGAAAACAATCAGACACGCGGCAGCCTCCGGGGGGTGGGCCGGTGATTACCGAACCCGGCTCCCGGGGGCAGGCGGATTCGGCAGACAAACGCCTCAGAATGCCAATTGCATCCAAAGACGGGCGGTGTCGTTGGCAGCTTCATTGCCGCCATTCTCGATTCGGTGGACAAATGCTGCGCCGGCGCGGACCATATCGTTGCCGCCGTGCCAGGTTACGCCACCGGTAATGTCGGCGACATCACCGTTGTCCTCGAAGTTCTTGTTGTCGTCGTAGCTGCTATAACGAACGTAGGGCTCGACCATCCAAACGGAATAGCCGACCTGGGCCACGACTCCCGCCTTCGGCGTTTCGGACAGGACATCGGGCATCACGATGTCGGCATCGGTGGGTTTGGTGGTGGAGGCGTGGTATTCGCCGAGGACTGCGAGGCCTTCGACGCGGATGATGATGTCGCCGCCAGCGCCCGTTGTTTCGGTGCCGAGGTCGGCGTTGGTCCAGAAGTCGCCTGCAGCGCCGATAGTGAAGCCCTTGACCCGGCCCCAAGTGCGGTAGACATTTCCGGGACCATAGACGAGGTCGAGGCGACCCGCGTACAGCTTGCCGGGGTTGTCGTCGCCGGAGATGCTCCCGTTGCCGTTGAACATGCCGGTGCGGACGCGGACCTTGAAGCCGTCCTCGTCTTCGTCGCGGGAGGTCCAGTCCACGGAGAGGCCGGCATCGCGACCCGGCACCATCAACACGGACCCGACCGCGCGGTCACCGGCCGCCATTTGGCTGGCGCTGAACAAAAAGTCGCGCGAAACCGGCACTTTTTGCACGCCACCTACAATCCAAAGCCCCTTTGCGGCACGGTAGCCGCCTTCGGCCGTGATGAGCTGGATGCTGTTGCTGGCGGGGGGCGTGACGGCGTCGTAGCCGGAGCTGTATCCGAACGTGACGTCGTAGCGGACTTTGTCTTCCTTCGCGACCAGACCCACGCGCGCGCGCCGAATCTTGAAGCCGAAGTCGTCCTCGGGGTCGCCGTAGCCAGCGGGATCGGTGATGGGGTCTTCGTCTTGGTCCCACAGGGTGAACCAGGTCTGAATCAATCCCGTGGGCGTAGGCGCCGGGATCGCCGTCCCGTCGGACTGTCGGGGGGCCGTGGGGTCTTTTTTGCCCCGTGCGTCGGCTTCACCGCCCGTCATCGCCAAAGCGACGAAGGCGAACGCGAGACCGGCACGAACAGTTTGCTGGAGCATCGGCATCCTCGTGGACCAATAGGAACAGATCCAATATTCTGTCTCTACTATGCCCGTCCAACACACCTTGCCGTCCGCTGCGTCGATTGCCCTTGTCAAGGGTGCTTCGGCCCGTTCAAACTCCCGTGCCGGCGCACGTCGTCGACCATTTCCGTCGCGCGTCTTGTCGATCGTCGGCGGCGTTGGGGTGACGGCGGTGCTCGGGCTGGGCGCGACGGGCTGTCGACCTGAAGAGAAGGTGTGGGCATCTGCGTACCAGATTGACGACCTCGCCCAAGGAATTGGCGGCCCCAAGGCCACCGCCCGGCCCGGCGACTTTGTCATTGAAAATGACCGCATCCGGTTGGCGATTCTGGGCAAGCGAAACAGCCTGGGGCCCCACACCTCGGGCGGTAGCCTCATCGACGCCGACCTCCAGCGCGACGACCCCCGTTTTTCCCAAGGAAACGGCCTCGACCAACTCGCCGAGGTCTTCCCTACCATCAACCTCAATGTTGCGCGCATCAACGAGGCGGAGGGGGAAATCAGCATCCTCAAGGATGGCTCCGACGGCGGCGAGGCGGTCATCTGCACCATTGGTCCCGAAGAGAGCTTCATTACGCTCCTCGACGCGTTGTGGGCCATTCAGTGGCCGGCAGCCCGGCCGTATTTCCACCTGCGCACGGACTACATCCTCAAGCCGGGCACTGCCGCGGTCCTCATTCAGAGCACCGTCCTGTTTGGCGAGTCCCCGTCCTGCGCCGATGATATCTCCACGTCCACCCCCGCGGATAGCCGCGGCGACGGCGAGTCGTTGCCGCTTCTTGACCTCGCGCTCGGTGGCGACTCCGGCGGCGGTGTGGTCTTCGGCGACTTTTACCTGCAAGGGGGGAGCGTCGACGTCTTCACGCCGCGTGTCGGCTTCGACGAAGAGACGTATGTGCAAGGGCTGCTGGAGCAGGGCCTCAACACCTTCACCGACCCTATCAACCTCCCCTTTTTGGCCGGGACCGCCGACCGGGTGAGCTACGCGCTCATCAACGCGAGCGGAAACCTCTTTGTGCCGATGTTTACGAGCTCGCAAACCGTCGCGGTGGGCGCGGGTGTGGAAGGCAACGGCACCTTCGCGCGCTTCGACGCTACGGATGGGCCCTACCACTACCAGCGTTGGTTTGGTGTGGGCAGCGGCGACGTCGGAAGCGCAGCGCAAGCGGTTTGGGAGGCCACAGGGACGGAGCTTGGCTTCATCACGGGCAATGTCCTCGAACAGTCAACGGGCAATCCATTGTCGGGCGTGCGGGTGTTCGTGTACGAAGAAGGCGCGGAGGCGCCGTTCATCGAGTGGACCACCGACGTCGGCATGGACACCGTCGCAGACGGCTCCTTCGGTGGTGGATTGCCGCCGGGTCGCTACGAGCTGATGGTCCACGGAGAAGGGCGGCCCGATTCCGGCCGCGCGTCGGTCGTGGTCAAGGCAGGCGCCTCCCAAAAGGCCATTTTGGAGTCCCCGCGCCCCGGAACGGTCCGGTTCCGCGTCGCCGATGAAACAGGCATCAATGTCCCCGCCAAGGTGTCGTTCTTTGCCGCCTCGGGCACCGAGAGCCCCCGCGACCCCGTGCTGGGCGACGGCTTTATCGGTGGCAACCCCGCCAATGTGGTCTTTACGGCGAGCGGCTCCGGGGAAGTCATCTTGCCTCCTGGCAAGTACGTCGCGGTCGCGTCGCGCGGAATCGAGTACGAACTCGACCAATCCGACGTGTTTGAGGTCGATGCCGCGTCGGGAATCACGCTCGACCTGCAAGTGTTGCGCTCGGTCGATACTTCGGGTTGGATTAGCGGTGACTTTCACGTACACGCCTTCCGTAGCCATGACTCCGGCGTGAACCTCCACCAGCGCGCATTGTCCATGGCGGCCGAGGGCGTCGAGTTCTTGTCCTCTACCGACCACGATGCCGTGACAGATTACGGTCCCGCGATTCAGGAAATGGGCATCCACCGTTGGTTGACCAGCGCCGTGGGCCTCGAAGTCACAACCATCGAAGTGGGCCACTTCCTGGGCTTCCCGCTGCAAATGGACCACCTCGGAGACCAAGGCGGTGCGTTCGACTGGACCGGCATGACGCCCATCGAGATGATTGAGGGTCTTCGTGAACTCGGCGAGCCCGGCGGCGTCGAGCCCTTGGTCTTTGTGGGGCACCCGCGCGACGGCATCTTGGGCTACTTCGACCAGTTCGCCGTCAATCCTTACAAAGAGGAGTTCGGTCAACCCTTCCTCGACTACAACACCCTGGCCACGCTGTCCGGCAATCACCTCCTCGACCCCGTCAACTTCACCATGGAATTCGACGCCATGGAGCTTTTGAATGGCAAGCGATTTGAGATGCTGCGCACGCCGACCGCGCCCGAACTGGCCGACTACAAGGCCGGCGGGGACACCGATGAAGTCGACATGTTCATCCGAACCATGGATGAACAGCTTGACCTCGAAAACGGCACCTATACGTTGGGCTATGGTTTTGAGGGGGTCATCGACGACTGGTTTATGTTGAACAATCTGGGCATTCGCGTCACCGCTCTCGGAAACTCGGACACACACGACCTCTCAAGCGTCGAAGCGGGCTGTCCGCGCAACTTTATCATGTCGGACACCGACGACCCCGCCTTTGTGTCGCCGGCAGATGTGGCGGAGGCCGTGCGGGCGGGGAAAGTCGTCGCTAGCTACGGCCCATTTGTGCGGTTTTATGCAAATGGCGACGAGCGAATGGGGCCCGGCAGTGATGTTTCTGGTGGCTCCGTCAAGCTCTCGATTGAAGTGTCAAGCCCTGGCTGGTTTACCATCGACCGGGTCGAGCTCTACGAGAACGGCGCATTGTTGGAGGAGTGGGAGGCCGATGAAATCGACAATTCCGGCACCATCAACCTCGCCGACACCATCACCGTCAATCCCACCAAAGATAGCTGGTATGTGGTCATTGCGTCGGGTGGCGACGATATGGCGCCTGTCTTTACTCCCGTCGAGTATCCGCCCATTTTCCTTGAAGACGTCGTGACCGGCGCTCTCGCGGGCATCGGCCTCGACGGCATCTTGTCCGAAGCGGTCCCTGTTCCGCGCGCGTTTCCGATTCACCCGTTCGCATTGACCAATCCGATTTGGGTAGATGCGGATGGCGACGGCTCTTTCACGCCTCCCGGCCTGCCTTCTTGGTTGGTTGAGCCCACGGAACCCGCCGAGTGACCCACCCGCTGCTGGATGTGCCGGCCATCGAAGCACCGACGGCCGTGCTCGACTTCGAAACCACTGGTCTATCGCCGGCGTCGGGAGACCGTGCGGTGGAGATTGCCGTCACGCGGGGGCGTCCAGCAGGAGGTGCGCGCAAACGATGGAGCCGCCTCGTTTATCCCGGCATTCAAATGCCCGAGCACGCGCAAAAGATTCACGGCATCTCCGACGAAATGGTGCGCGGCCAACCCCGCTTTGGGGAGATATTGCCCGAGCTGGCAGAGAAGCTGCGCGGCGCGGTGGTTGTGGCGCACAATGCCCCCTTCGATATCGGGTTTTTGCGTTCGGAGTGCCACCTCGCGGGCATGCCCGTGCCCGAAATTGGCCCTGTGGTGTGTACATTGGACGTCGCGCGGTTTGTTTATGGCTTTTCGAAGTGCTCGTTGGAGGCGCTGGCACGCCGTACAGGCACCCCCCAAGACAGCGCGCACAGGGCGTTGGCGGACACGGCGACCACCCTCAAGGTGTACCGCGCGATGCTGGCCGGACTGCCTGACGCATCGGAGCGGCCCATTACCGTGCGCCAACTGCTCCAGCTCATCGTCGACCGCGGACGGGAAGGGGCCGTTCGCCGCGGTATCGAAGCGCGCGTGCAGCTGGCCGGGCAGTCTGGGGCCACCCTCACCTTTGATTATACGATGCGCGATGGTGATGGTCCCCTCGTCGAGCGGCAGACGGTGCACGTAAAGACGGTCAATCTGCCGTATTTCGAGGGCTGGTGCCCCAACGTGCGCGACATTCGCAGCTTCAATGTTCGGCGTGTTCACCGATGGTTGCCCAACGACCGACCAAGCTGAAGTGCCACCAACTGCTGCTTTCGCACGCTCGCGCCCACCCGTCCCAAAGGAGGGTAGGCGCTCCTGAATGACGATTCAGTGTCCGTTGGCTTCGAGCCAGCGCTCGGCATCAATGGCCGCCATACATCCACTTCCTGCGGCCGAAATGGCCTGGCGGTAGATGCTGTCTTGAATGTCGCCTGCTGCGAACACGCCCGGAATGTTGGTCTTGGAGGTGCCGGGAACGGTCTTCAAGTAGCCGACGTCGTCGTGGTCGACCCACTGCTTGAATGCGTCGCTGTTCGGCTGGTGACCAATCGCGAGAAACAGGCCTTCGATGTGGTTCCAGTCGGTCTCTTCGCCGGTGACGGTGTTGCGTACACGAATGCCGGTGACGACATCTTGGCCCAAAACGTCCGCCACCTCGGAGTTCCAGTGGACCACGATTTTTTCGTTCGCCAAGACGCGCTCTTGCATAATCTTGGACGCACGCAACGATTCGCGGCGCACGAGGAGGTGGACCTTGGACGCAAACTTGGTGAGGAAGCTCGCTTCTTCGGCAGCGGAGTCGCCGCCGCCGACGACGGCCACTTCGACGCCCCGGTAAAAGAAGCCATCACAAGTCGCGCAAGCGGTCACGCCTTTTCCTTTGAGGCGCTGCTCATTGGGGAGGCCCAAGAACTTGGCCGTGGCGCCCGTTGCAATGATGAGCGTGCGGGTTCGCAGCACCTTGCCGTTCATGGTGTGCAACTCGAAGGGCCAAACATCGAGCTTACAAGACGTGACCTCGTCGAACTCGAAGCGGGTGCCGAAGCGCGTGACCTGCTCGCGCATAATGTTCATCAGCTCGGGGCCTTGGATTCCATGCACGAAGCCGGGAAAGTTTTCGACTTCGGTGGTGATGGTGAGCTGGCCGCCGGGCTGCATGCCTTCTAGCACGACGGGATTGAGGTTGGCGCGGGCGGTATAGAGCGCGGCGGTAAGACCGGCAGGACCCGAGCCACAGATGACAACATTTTCAATTCCAGAATCCGACATAAGGAACTCCTCAAGGGGGGCGCGGCGCGCAGGCGCTCGGTTTGCGCAGGCCAATCGTGATTTTGCATCATAGGTTCCAAAGCGAAACAGTCAACCTTCTGGCGGGCATTCTGTCGACCGTCGAGGAAACGAAACGATGAACCGCGACGAAATCGCCGCCTTGGTGCACGAACTGGGTTTTTCGCGGGTGCGATTCGCTCGATATGTGCCCAACCAGCCGCCGGGAGGCGCTGCTTATTTGTCGATGGTTCACGGCCACCGCACCGCCGAGATGTCGTGGATGGCGCGCGGAATCGGGCCCCGGCTGCGCCCCGAAGACCTCCTGCCAGGCGTGCGTTCGGCGTTGGTCGTGGGCATCGACTATTTTTGGCCACGGCCTCCGAAGCCCCAGGGGCTTGTGGGCCGCGTGTCCCGCTACGCTTGGGGGCGCGACTACCACAACCTCGTGTCGAAGCGCCTACGAAAGTTGGGCGTTCGCCTGCGCGCGGCGGGCGTTCACAACTATTGGAGCGTAGACGCGCGCCCGTTGATCGAGCGCGCTTGGGCGGAGCATTCCGGCTTGGGCTACGTTGGACGCAACTGCATGCTGATTGTGCCGGGCGAGAGCTCGTTTTTGTTCCTGGGCGTGGTGCTGCTGGCCGTCGATGTTTCGCCCGATCCGCCGCTGAACGGCGGCCTTCGCCAATATTGTGGACGCTGCACCCGCTGCCATGACGTATGTCCCACGTCTGCGTTTGTGGGGGACGGCCAGTTGGACGCCGCCCGCTGCATTTCTACGCTCACCATCGAGCATTCGGACGTCATCCCCGCCGCTTTGGCCGAGCAAATGGGCGATTGGGTTTTTGGTTGTGACGACTGCCAGGAAGTGTGCCCGCACAACCATCGCCCCCCTACAAGCCTCGAGCGCGATTTCCAGCCGGTTCACCCGTTTCTTGACCTATCGTGGCTCGTAAACACCGACGAAGCCGACATCGAAGCCGCGTTGACGGGCACGCCTTTGCGTCGACCAAAAGCCTGGGGCCTCAAGCGGAACGCTGCGGTGGTGCTGGGAAACAGCGGCTGTTCGGATGCGCTCCCGCTGCTGCACCGGCTGGCCGAAGACCCACACCCCGTCGTCGCGGCCCAGGCGATTCAAGCGCGAGCCCGCCTCACCGGCGATGGGTGAAGTGCGTCCTCTTGGCGATGAGGCTCAGTCCTGAATGAAGCTATGCGCAAACGCGCGAAGGCGTGCAGCATTGGCTTCTTCTTGGCTGAGAACGCCAGCTTCTACCAGCAGACCAAACTCCCGCTGGAGGTTGGTGCCGCACAGGTAGGTGCCGTCGGTGTTGATGGTGATGGGCACGTTGTGCTCCAAGAAAGTGCCGAGCACGAACTTGAACTCTTCGAGATGCCGCACCGCGCGCGTATGAAGGTTGGACGTGGGACAAATCTCGAGCACGGTGCCCGTATCGGCGAGGCGCTGAATCGCCTCGGGGCTATAGGCGGCCCGCACGCCATGACCGATGCGGTCGGGCTTGAGGTGCTTGAGGACCGCGATGACCCCCTCGCCCGCCGTATTGACGGTCTCGCCGGTATGGATGGTGGTCCCCAATCCGGCAGCGCGCGCTTTGGCAAACATCGCCGCGTACCGCTCGACACCTTCGGCAAGCTCTACCGGGCGACTTTCGGTTCCCGCGAGGTCAATTCCGACGACGCCCCGACCTTGGTAGCGGATGGCCTTTTCGAGGATGATTTCGTTGAGCTCGGCGGAGAACTCCCGCGCGAGGCAAAAAATCAAGCCCGCCTTCACGTTGTATTCTAGACAAGCGCGGTCCATCCCGCGGATAGCAGCGTGGATGATGTGGTCGAGGTCGCGCTCACCACCGAGGTTTCGCTTCATTGGGTTGAAGCGCAGCTCAATCTGCTCGACGCGGGAGCTGCGGTATTCTTTACCGATGATTTCGTAGACGGAGCGTTCTATCGCAGCAGGACTCGATTGTATCTTTTCCGTCCATTCATGGAGAATGCGGAGGTAGTCGTCGAGAGAGCTGACCCGGCGCGGGTTGATGGTGATGAGTTCAACAAACTCCCAGTAGTCTTTTACGGGTAGCTTGAAGCCTTGCTGGTGCGCGATGGACCACATGACATGGGGCGCTACGGACGAACCCACATGGATATGGAGGTCGCAATATGCGTTGGGGTCCAATGGAAGCTCGTTCATAACTGCCTTGGTCGCCCCCCACCTTGGGGGCATCCGGGGTGATACGATAGGGTCAGGTGCCGGTGGGGTCGCCGCGCACGCTGTCATAGTCGAAGAGCTCTTGGACCTGAATTCGGGCCCCCGAGCCGACAATCCGCGCATAACAAGCGAGCCGGCTGTTCGGCTTGACCGGCGGCCCCGGCGTGCGGGTGCGGCCTTCATGCGTGTCGCCCCGCGCGGCGGCTTCGAGGGTGGCAAGCTCGGCATCTGTGCGCGAAGACAAGCCCGTTGCGTCGAGGATTTCGACCCGGCATTCGCCACATGCGCCGTCTGGACAGGTTCCACCTGCGCGCCGACCAGTGCCGATTGGCGAAGGCAGCGCTTGGCTCGCCATCAACAACGAATACTGCTCCTCGGCCTCGACCACCTGGGAGGTGCCATCGGGCAACACAAACGTGAGCGAGTACCGCTGAATGTGTTGGGGCCGAGCCCCCATGCCGAAGGCGGACTTGATGCGCTTTCGAATACCAAACCGCGACATTGGGTCTCCAAGCAGGAAATCGAGGGGATGGCCGAAGTCCGTGGACCGTGGGCCAGAGTGCGAATGGCGGGACGAGAAGGTCACTCACTGCATGCGCACGTCAACTAGCGATAGACAAACCGATTGGTCAACGGCGCTGCTTGCCTTCGTCTCTTTGACGAAGACTCCATTCCATCGTCTTCACGAATCGAACGGAGCACGAACGAACGTCGCGCTCCGTAGGATATTAGTCGTGGTGCTCGCTCTGTTCGATAGCATCGACCAAGTAGTCGAACGCGTCATCGACGGTGTTGGAGCGATGGAACAACAACAAGTCTTTTTCGGAGATGGTACCCCAGCGCATCATCGCTTCGGGGTGCATGATCTCGTCCCAGTAGTCCGTTCCATACAAAACAGTAGGCATCGGCTTCTTGATTTTGCCGGTTTGAATGAGCGTCAACGATTCGAAGAGCTCATCCATGGTGCCGAATCCGCCAGGCATCAACACCATCGCCTTCGCCAAATACAAAAACCAATACTTGCGCGTGAAGAAATAGTGAAACTCAAAGCCAAGCTCGGGCGTAACGTAAGGGTTGACCTTTTCTTCGAAGGGCAACGAGATGCCCAATCCGACGCTGCGACCGCCGGGAACATCCGCTGCACCGCGGTTTGCGGCCTCCATGATGCCAGGCCCACCGCCGGTGCAGATGGTGTACCGACGCGGACCTTTGCGCTGCATGTCCCACTCGGTGAGGCGACGCGCAAGCTCTCGCGTTTCATCGTAGAATCGGCTGAGGCGTGCACGACCGCGCGCATGTTGCAGGTTTCGCTCTAGCTCCGCGTGACCAGGATTGCCGACACAACGGGCCACTTCCCGCTCCAGATGGGCCACTTCCTCTTGTGCAACGGCCATCGGCTTCGCGCGTGCGGAACCGAAAAAGACGATGGTGTCTTTGACGTGCTGCTCCCGGAAACGCTGGCGCGGTTCTTCGTATTCACACAGAATCCGAATGTGTCGCGCGGGGGGGCTGTTGAGGAAGCTCAGGTTTTTGTAGGCCTTTTCTGGACCTTGGGACATTGGAACTCCGTTTTCTTTTACCAGACCGACGGGAGTACTTCGGCGACGGCCCGGAAAACTGGAGAATAACGGAAAACGAGCGTTGGCGCGACTGCGTTTGCCCTTGGCGGTGACACCATCTGCGTTCCCTGGTGTTGAACGCGGTGCACCGTCGATGCGAACGGCGCCTTTCGGTAGGCGCGGTTTCTTGTGGTGTGCATTCGCGGTCTGGAGGAACAATGGCGCGCACATGGTTGTGGTTGATGCTCAGTGCCCAAGGATGCGTCGTCACGGAGTATCCGTGCGGTGACGACGCCAAGGCGCCTGCCGAGCAAGCGGCGGAGGAGGACGGAACCACGGGAGCGCCAGGCGACACAGGAGGGAGCCTCCTCGGTGGTGGCGACGGCGGACTGGTCGAAGGTCCGCGCGACACGGGCGCAAATGGTGATACCGGCGACACAGGCGCAGCCGACGATACGGGCGCAGCAGACGATACGGGCGGCGCCGTCGATACGGGTGGAGGGGGCTTGGTCGTGCAGCCGCGCAAGCCAAGGAACGCGACGGCGTCCAGGTGGACCGGCGTGTGGCGTTCGTTGCGTGGGTGGTTTACGCGGGAGCCCTTACATTGACGCGCAGCCTCGAAGCGCGATGTCATCATCCGTGAGGAGGTCGACGGGAACGTGCTGAAGGACGGCACTTACGGGGCCGGGACACCGAATGTGGCTCCCAAACGCCGTTGTCGCGAGGGCGGGGCGCAGCGCGTTTGCGACACCGCCAAAGACCACGACCCGGCCAGCCCGACAAAAGAGCGCGGCCCCCCGGATGTAGTCTGCGAGGACGTGGGCAAAGAGGGCGTCGGCGGCGGCGTTTGATAGCGTGGACGCGAAGTGTTCGAGGGTCGCTTTGTCGCCATGGATTGCGGTCGCTTCGTCGCCGTTGGCCCACAAGCGGAATCGTCCGAGGCCGCGGCCCGACAGCAGGTCTTCCCATTCTACGGGGCGCGCGAGCGTGTCTTGCAGCGCCATCACCATTCGACAAAGCGCCGGCGTCGTGGGCGCGAGGGGTGCATGACCGCCCTCCCCCGCCAAAATTTGTCCGTCGGGCAGCACCAGCGCCGACCCAATGCCCGTGCCAACGCCCACCACCAAAGTAGGACGCGTAGAAACGGCGACGCCGTCGAGGAGACGAGTCTGAAGGTGCGCCGGGACGGCAGCAACCCCTGCAGCAGCCGCTTCGAGGTCATTCAGGAGCCGATAGCGCGGTGCGCCTGCAGTCCGAATGTCGAGCGTCAAGTTCAGGTTGGTGAGCGTAGCAGTGTCGCCATCTACGGGGGCCGCAACGGCAACAATCGCAACGTCGGGCGCCTGCGAACGTTCGTCGAGGAGCTTCCAGATAGCGTTGAGGGCGCCCAACGACGCGGTCGGCACCGTACACCGTTGGGTCATTTCCCCATCGACGACTTTTGCGAAGCGCGCGTTGGTGCCGCCGATGTCGCCCACGAGTCTGGTCGTCATGCTTGCCCCCGACACACCGCCTCGACGGCTTCGACGGATTTGGGAATATGCGCGGTGAGGTTGACGGGGCCCTCAGCGGTAATCAGGATGTCGTCCTCAATCCGAATGCCCACGCCCCGGAACGCTGCCGGCGCGAGGTTGTCGTCGGGTGCAACGTAGATGCCCGGCTCGATAGTGAGGACCATCCCCGGCGCGAGCACACGAGACGTGCCACCACCGGCGTAAGCGCCCACGTCATGCACATCGAGACCCAGCCAGTGGCCGGTGCCGTGCATAAAGTACCGCTCGTGGGCCTTCGACTCGATGAGGCGGTCGATGGCCTCCTCATCGCTGGGGTCGCCTTCGAGGAGGCCGAGTTTGCACATTTCGATGACCAGCCCTCGGGTGGTGAACCGGTGGATTTCCTGGTGCGTGCGACCGACGGTGCAGTGCGCAATGGCGGCAACTTGCACCCGAAGGACGGCCTCATACAACGCGCGATGGTCCTCCGAAAACACCCCGTCAACGGGCCATGTGCGGGTGACGTCTGCGGTGTAGCCGTCCACTTCGCAGCCTGCATCGACGCAGACGAGGGTGCCCGCTTGCATCGGTTGATCATTCGAGATGTAGTGCAAGATGGTGGCATTGTCGCCCGAACCGACGATGGTGGTGTAGCCCGGGCCATTTCCGCCACGTCGACGAAAGTGCCCGTCAATCAACCCTTCGAGCTCGTATTCGTAGACACCGGGCGCGGTTGCGGCCATTGCCGCGACATGTGCCTCTCCGGTGATGTGTGCGGCACGACGCAAAATCGCAAGCTCCGCTTCGGTTTTGTGCATTCGAAGGTCGTGCAGCAGGACTTCCGTGTCGATGAACACCGTTGGCACGTTGAGGCCGGACAAGCGCGCTGCCCGCCGTGCTTTTGCGATTGCTGTTTGAAGGGTCTTGTCGTGCTGGGGGTTCTCGGCGAACCGGTAATGTAAGGTCCGAAACCCCTGAATCAAGCCTGGCAACACTTCGTCGAGCTCGTCCCACTCGAAGGCATCGTCGGCGCCGAACAGCTTGACGGCCCCGACCGGGCCGGGACGTCGGCCGGTCCACACTTCGCGCGCGGGATTGCGATTTTGGACGAACATCACGAATGGTTTTTCGGCGCCCTTTCGCAGAAGCACGGCGCAGTCGGGGTCGCGCCAGCCGGTGAGCCACAGCACGTCGCTGTGCTGGCGATACCGATATTCGGTGTCGGCGTTGCGAATGTGCTCGGGGCTTGCGAAAACCAAGAGTGCTTCGCCGTCTTCCATCGCCGCGAACACGCGCTGCCGATTTTCGGCGTGCAGCGCCGGATGGCGGGGAGCAAGCCGAGGGTCGACGGGAACCTCGGTGGATACAGTGGCTTCGTTGTCGGCTGCGGTGTCGGCCTGCTCGTTCACAGTGGCTCCTGTTGCGCGGTGGATCGCGCGCGACGCTCCCCTCTCCTATCGGGGCATCCGGCAATCGGGAGGCGCAACTCCCGTTCCCTACCGCTGTCTCTCGACTGTCGCGTGCCGTTTCCTTCGCATCTGCGCGTCAAGGTGCTATGCAGAAGCGAATGCCTCCGGCCCCGCGCCGCACGGAGCCTCAGTGACTGAACCCCGGACGCCCGTTTCCCCTTCTTTGTCGCCTGTCGACCAAGCCGCGTCTGCGCCGGCAATGGACCGCTCGTGGCGAAAGTCCGCCAGCGGTACGTCCGTATTCGACGGCCCCGTCGTGATTGTGGGCGCTGGCGTCACGGGCTTGGTGACCGCACACTTGTTGGCAGAAGCCGGCGTGCAGGTCGTGGTGATTGAAAAGCTGCCACAGTTGGGCGGCTTGGCGCGCTCGTTTGTTTATGACGACAAATACGTATTTGATTGTGGTCCGCATCGGTTCGACACCAACAATCCGAACATCAAGACATACCTCGAACGGGTCTTGACCCGTCCAGGGACGTTCTTTCCGCGAAAGTCCGAAGTGTTCTTCAAGGGCAAGTATTACGCTTGGCCCATCAAACCGCAGAACTTGGCCCAGCTTCCGCCTTCGTTGGCGGCAAAGGCATTTGTCGACCTCGCGACAAATGGTAGCAAGGACTACGGTGAAGACAACTTCGAAAACTACATTTTGCGTCAATACGGCCCCACGCTCTACAAGCATTTTTTCGAGGGCTACTCCATCAAGTTTCTCCAACTTCATCCGCGAGAAACGCACTCGGATTGGGCAAAGGTAGGCATCAATCGGGCGATTATCGACGACAAAGCCCAGATGCAGAACCTCAGCCAGCTCTTGCGCAGTACTCTGTTGCAATTCAACAAGACAGCCCAGCGCTTTTTGTATCCCCAGGGCGGGATGTACGAGGTTTGGGACAACGTTGCCGAGCGAATCACCGGCTTGGGTGGGCGGATTATCTTGGGAACAGGCGCGGAGATGGAAGGCCGAAATGGCCGTGTCGTGCGTGTTCGTGCAGGAAATGAAGAGTGGGAACCGTCGATGGTGGTTTGGACGGGTCCAATTACGCAAGCGTGCAAGCAGCTTTCACAGCAAGTCCCCGACCTCAACTACCTTGGCTTGTTGTTGTACAACGTAATGGTCAAGGAAGAGGCGCCGCGCGACTATCAGTGGTGCTATTACGGTGCCCAGGACCTCCTCATCAACCGCGTGAGCGTGCCGCGCTTCTTTAGCCCCGACACCACCCAGCCCGGCGTCACAGGCTACTGCAACGAAGTGACGTGTATGGTAGGCGACGCCCGTTGGAACCATGGGGACCGCCTCATAGATTGGGTTATTGACGATATGGTCCGCGTGGGGCTTATTCACGACCGCGGCAACGTGATGGACTGTAGGGTCGAACGGTTGGCGGAGAGCTATCCGATTTATCGAAAAGACTACCCCCAGGAGCTCGAAAAAGCCCGCGCGCAGCTTGGCGGCTTCGAGAACCTGCGCCTTGCGGGGCGGACTGGCTTGTTCTGGTACAACAACATGGACCACTCCATGGAGAACGCGCTCCAGCTGTCCCGTCGGCTATTGCGGGAGTCGGGGGCTGGTGATGTAGACGAGGCGCTGCTGGCTGCGGGGGCGGCCGGCATCAACGGCGGCACGCCCGCATAAGGGCAACTTGCACGGGCGCATCGTAGGCCGGGGACCACGGCGGCAGGCCGGCCATTTGCGCGCGCTCGACCGTCACCGTTCGCGCACACGCCGGACGAACGAACGCAGCGGTGTCTTGGTCTCGGTCGGCCGCCCATCGGGTCAGTAGCTCTGCGTAAACCGCGGTGCACACCTCGGCAGGCGCGTTCCCGCACACCAGCTCGTCGAGGCCGTTTGGCCCAGCGCGGTCTGCCAAAATGCGCACCACCAACTCGATGGCGCGCCCATCACTCTCGGGGCCGAGCGCTTGCTTCGCGGCCGCGGTTGCTTGGGCGACGAGGCGGTCTTCTTGGCCCGGTGGGATGTCCGCGATGCGGTGCAAAATCGTACGCGTCGCGGCGTGCCCAACACAGCGGGCTTGAAATCGCCCCGCTTGGACGCAAACACGCCGTGCGTCGTCGAGGCTGACTTCGGAAGCGTCGCAGGCCAAAAAGACGCACTCTTCGCGCCACACCGCTGTCTCGATGTCCTGGCAGGCCAACAAAACGGCGTCGATGTCGAGCGAAGCGGAATTGGAAATCGCGAACGCGCGGCACTCGTCCCGCAGCTTGGGGTCGTGCAGCGCGCGGCACGCGGATTCGTCACCGGTTGCGGTTGCGGTGACAAACGTGCGCGCTTCGGACGGGGCGGCGGACGTACACGCAGCGAGGCCTGCGCCTGCCAGCCAGACCGGGGCGCGCCCAATCAGAAAGATGCCGTGAGCGCGAGGGTGTGGTCCGCCTGGGTAATGCCGCCTTGGGCACCCACAGGAACCATCAGCGCGTAAGACAGCTCGGCTTGCTGGTTTCCGACGCCAATCCCGGCAGTGGCGCGGTCAACCAGTTTGGCCGCATCGCGGGAAAACCCGACGCGAATCGGGACGATATCTGCTGCTCGAAATGCGGCGCCGACGCCGTATCCGACTTCGGGCTGGGCGTGGCTTGTAAGGTCCGTGACCACGTCTGCGGCCAAGGCTGCAAGGGGGCTGGCTTCCCATCGGAACCCGCCGGAAACTTGCGTAGGCGCGAACCAAAGGCCGGTGGGAATCAGCCGTTCCCCATTGAGCGACAAGACGACGGTTCGTCCGAGGTGCGCTGCGATAGAGGCGCCGGCGCTCGCTTTGCCCACGGAGTCGTCGAAGCCGTTGGTGCGGTGGTTCCACTCGACGCTCGCGCCAAAACCGAGCTGCCGGTCGAGCACCGAAAAGCCAACGCCGCCCCCCACCCGCATGCGTGCGTCGGGTAGGCGCGCCAAATTGGTGTTGGGGCGTTTCCAGCCGGGCGTATCTTCGGGGCGGGGGTCGGGCGTGGAGACCTCGCGGCCGAACACCAAGCCGGCGGCGACGGGCCCCGTTTGGGAATCCATCGCGGCGACGTGAAATCGGCGGAGGTTATCGGCGCCAAGGGAGAAGTCGACGCCGGCATCGTAGCGGGAGCGGAGGTGAAGGGTCGCCGGCGCGCGCAAGATTGCAGCGAGACTGCCGAGGTCGCCGCGACTCGTGAAGCCCTGGCTCTGCTCCCGCGCAAGCTCCGGCTCTACAGCCGATGCAGTGCTCGCTGTCAATGCCATCCACGCAGCGACGGCGCCGCCTGTGAGGCAGCAAAGAGGGGAATCTGCGCGGGAGTGGAGTCCGACCGTCATGTGGGAGACCTTGTGCGAGCGGGGCGGGATTCCCGCTGACTTCACCGATTGGGCCGATAGCCGAAAAACGAGCCGATTACCAGATACACAACCGTTTGCCCGTTGGGATCTGGGTATGGTGGCATCCACCGACTGGCAAGGTTGGTTGACATGCTGGATGCAAAACGGGACAGTTCAGCGACCATGGGCAATTTGGAATATGCGGACAGATTGTGTCCGCGATGATGGAAATCCGCAGGTTAGTCTATCCGTTGAGGCCGGAGGCTGTTGTGGCTGACCCACATCGCTTGACACCCCACAGAGAACGTCCACGAACGGCAGTTTTTCCACTTGCCGGACGAGGCACGCGCCTCCTTCCCCTCACCCGCGCGGTTCCGAAAGAGCTGGTTGCGCTGGGCACGCGACCCATGTTGGAGTACAGCCTTCTTGAGGCCGTGGATGCGGGTTTCGAGCGAATTGTGCTGGTGTTGGGACCAGGAAAAGAGGCCATTGCAGCCCATGTCTCGGCGGCCGCAGCGTCTCCCGCCGAGACCCCTCCCTTCGATGTTGTCGCCGAGGTCTTGCAACGCGCGGAGGTCATCACCGTCATGCAGCCCGACAGTCGTGGCTTGGGCTCGGCGGTGTTGGCCGCGCAGCCGGCGGTCGGGGATTCGCCGTTTGCCGTGGTTTTGGCGGACGATATCCTTGTGGGGCCACGTCCTGCGTTGCTTGACCTGGTCGACGGCTACACGTTGGGTGCGGATGCGTGCGCGTGGGTGAGCGTGGAGGATGTTCCTCTGAAGGATACCTATAGGTATGGCATTTGTCAAGGAACATGGTTGTCTGCGGATAAGATGGATGTATTGTCGCTTGTGGAGAAACCAAATCGCAATATGAATGTCGGAAATACTGCGATGGTGGGGCGCTATGTTCTGCCGCCCGATGTGTTTTCTATTTTGGCCCGAACCACACCGGGCGTCGATGGGGAGGTGCAGCTCACCGACGCGCTCGCCCATCTGGTGAAGGAATCGCGGCTGTGTGCCTTGCGCGTTCGGGGTCGCCGTTTGGATGCGGGGACCATGCCCGGATTGGTGGAGTCGACGGCTTGGCTCCTCACCAACCCGCCCTGGCCCTGGCGATTGGGGGGAGACCATGGCCTTCGCTGAGGTTGCGGTTCGTGGCCCGTTTTCGACGACGTTCACCTATTTGATTCCAGCTGACCTAGAGGTCGCGCTGGGGCATGCGGTCTTGGTGCCGTTTGGGAGAAGGCGAACAACCGGCTACGTCGTGGGTTTTTCGGACACTACAACGCTCGAACCGTCGAAAGTACGCAGCCTGCTTCGCCTTATCGACAAGACGCCCGTGTTTGACGAACAGCAGTTGAGTTTGTTTCGTTGGGCATCCGAATATTACCTCGCTGGGCTCGGCGACGTAATCTCGACAGCAATCCCTTCGTCCTACAATGTCAAGTCGCGCAGAGTGTACCTTGCAACGGACGCTGGCATCGATGTCTTGGCGAAGGAGGGAGAGGAGGAGAGTATTCGGTTGTCGGTGCTGCGCGAAGTGGTCGCCCGGCCTGGGCGCACCCAACAAGCGATTTGCAACTCCCTCAAGCAAGAATGCGACGACGTCGCGGTGGCGCGTGTTTTGGACGGACTTCTGGACGCGGGCTGCATTGCGCTCGAAGAGCGCGACGTGGGTGGTCCCAAAGGCCGCCGGAAGGTCGTTCGGCTGACCCGCCCCAATGTGGTCGACCACGCGCTTGTCCATGGCGCGCGAATGCGGAGCGTACTGGCCGCGCTGGTGGAAGCGGGCGGGAGCGCTCCTTTGCACGACCTCGTGGACCGATTGGGGCCCGCGATTCGCCAGAGTGTGCAACGATTGGAGGAAAACCTCTTTGTGGAGGTCCAAGAGGTCGAGGACAGGCGCGCCGTCGACGTAGAAGGTCTCCCAGGGGCCGCGGTCACGCCGCCGCCCCCGAATGCGGACCAGCAGGCCGCGTTGGATTTGATAGCCTCGGCCGATGTCGGCGCCGTGCTGCTGCATGGGGTGACGGGTTCGGGCAAAACGGAGGTCTACCTCCAGTCCGCGTCGCGTGTGCTGGCGGAGGGGCGGCAGGTTCTGGTGATGGTTCCCGAGATTGCGCTCACGCCGCTACTTTTGGGCCGTTTTCGTGCGCGATTTGGAGCCGGTGTTGCGGTGCTGCACTCGGGTCTCACTGCGGGGGAGCGCCTTCGCGAATGGCGTCGTATTCGCAGTGGAGAAGCAGATGTGGCCGTAGGCGCGCGTTCCGCGTTGTTTGCGCCATTTCGGGACCTTGGCTTGATTATTGTCGACGAAGAACACGACGACTCCTACAAACAAGGCGATGGCGTGCGCTACCATGCCCGTGACCTCGCGGTGGTTCGGGGCTTACAAAGCCGGTGCCGCGTCGTGCTGGGCTCGGCAACACCCAGCCTCGAAACGTGGGACAACGTCCGCTTGGGCCGCTACCAGCGCGTCTTGATGCCTCGGCGCGCAACACCTCGCCCGGTCCCCCAGATTGAGCTGGTGAACTTGTGCGAAGGGCCACGCGACACCATCTTGACGCCCCGCTTGTCCGAATCCTTACGGGAAACCACCGCGGCGGGAGCGCAAGCAATCGTGCTTTATAACCGACGCGGCTTTGCGCCGGTGGTCGAATGTCGTGATTGCGGCGCGACCTTTTCTTGCCCTTCGTGTGGCGTGCGGTTGATTCTCCACAAGGGCCTGATGCGAATGAGCTGTCACTACTGTGGGTTTCAGCGTGAATATTCGCCAAACTGCTTTTCTTGCGGCAACCCGTATTCGGAGGTGGGCTACGGAACCGAACGGGTAGCGGAGGCGGTCGAGGCGCTCTTGCCCGGCGTTCCGGTCGGGAGAATGGACGCTGACACCACGTCGGTCAAAGGTTCCCACGCGCGCATTCTGGAGTCGTTTCGCGCTGGCCGTATCCAGGTGTTGGTGGGCACCCAGCTCGTCGCGAAGGGCCATGACTTTCCCAATGTGCAACTGGCCGCGGTGGTGGGCGTCGACAATATCCTTTCAATGCCGGATTTCCGCAGCGCGGAGCGCACGTTTGCGCTTGTCACACAGCTCGCGGGTCGGGCAGGGCGTGGGGCCGACGCGGGCAATGTGATTGTGCAAACCCGTCATCCCGAGCACTTTGTGTTTCAGTCTTTGCTGCAACCGCCTGGCGAAGACCTCGACCTCTTTTACCGAGAGGAATACCGCCAGCGCGCCTTGCTGCGCCAGCCTCCCGCTGCACGGCTGATTCTGGTGCTCATTGAAGGCTCCAATCGCGATACCGCGTGGGCGGAAGCCCAAGCGCTGGCCGGCCGGTATCGGTCCGTGGTGCATCGCGGCGCTGGCGTGCAGCAGGTGCTCGGCCCCGTCGCGGCTCCGATGGCGCGGTTGGTAGGGCGTTGGCGTTTTCAAATCGTGCTGCGCGGACAGAATCCGCGGGAGTTTCGGTCGTGGATGCGCACCCACCGCGACATTTTGTTCGCGCCGGGGCAACGGGGAACCCGCATTTTGGTGGACGTGGACCCCCGGAACTTGCTTTGAATCGCGACAGTGTCCGTGGGATAAAGTGGCTACTGCTCGATTTCTTGGTGGCGACGTGGCTCGTACTGCCTGCGTTCCAGCAGCAGGTGCCGGTGCTGTTGGGTGGCGGGGAGCAGCCCGATTGGACGGGGACGGCATGGACGTGGTGGTGGACGTGGACTGCGCTCCTGGCAGGTCACTCCCCCGCCGAGGCGACCTTCAATCTGTTTCCTATTGGGCTGTCGCCTGTCGCTCTGTACAATCTCGTAGACGGCCTCTTGTTTGGTTGGCTGATGCACGCCGTCGGCCCCACGCGTGGCTACAATCTTGCATGTGGCTTGTTGTTTGCGACGGCGGGCTGGACGGGTCGATTTTTGGGACGCTCGGTGGGGGCTTCGTGGTTCGCGTCCGCCGTCGCGGGCGTGCTCTTGCAGTGCAGCACCACCATGGTCGTCGAGGTCACCACCGGGCGCTTGTCGCAGGCATTGGTGCTGTTTTTGGGACTTTCTTTCGGCTTGTTGCTGCAGGGCGCAGATAGGTCCGCGCCGCGCACGCGGGCACTTTGGGCGGGACTGTTCGCTGCGCTGGCGGCGTATACCTATTGGTATTCGGCGTTGTTTCTGGGCATTGCGGCGATTCCCTTGCTTGGATTGCGTGGTCCGGCGCGGCGTCGCGTCTTGCTTGCGGGGGGCGTGACGTTGTGTTTGTGCGCGCCGGGAGTCGCCGCATTGGTTGCCCATGGTGACGCGCTCCCCGGCATGCAGCGTACAATAGAGCCCTGGATGGAGGGGGAAGCGTGGACGCACGGCCGTTTTGGGCTGGCGATGGCCCTCGCGCACGCGCACCAGCCCGCTTGGCCTGTGTGGACCGCTCCGGGGGACTTGTTTGACAAGCGCATGGGCCTGCCGGTCGTGCTCTTGGCCTTGTCGGGTGTTTCCGTCCGGGGTCGATGGCGTTGGCCATTGGTGGCGACGGCGGTGCTCGGCTGGCTGTTCACCCTCGGCCCTTGGGTGCGCTCTCCCCAAGGCAATCCCGTACCGATTCCCCTGCCCTGGCTGCTCTTCGACCGGTGGCTACCCTATTTCGACAGGCTCTGGTGGCCCGAACGCTTTGAATGGACCGTGCTTTTGGGGCTCCTTCCGCTGTGTGCGCTGGGCGTAGACCGAATCGCTCCCGAAGGTGCGCAGCATCGCCGCCTGGGACAAGTCGCCGTGGCGGTGATGGTCGCTGGCTGGGCCATTGCGGCACACCCGTACTTGCCTATCCCCGTATCGTCGCCGCGCCCGTATTCGCCGCATTTGTACGCGCCGGTCTCGGGCCCCATTCTCACGTTGCCGATGGCTCCGCCGTTTTCCGATGTGCGGCACCTTCTGTGGGCACAAGTCCTCCACGAGCAGCCGGTAACGGCGGGGCTCGGAGAGCATCTCGAGGGACATCTGTCGGTCGCGTTTCAGGAACAAATGGCAACGTCTGCGTGGACCCGCCTCTTGCGCACGGTGCACGATGGACCCGTGGCGCCGAGTGTCGTCACACCGCAGGACATTCAAGTGCTGCGCGACATGGGCCTTCGATGGGTGGTTATCGATGCGGCGGGCTATCCTATGAAGCAAGGCCCGACGTGGATGGCGCGTGACCGAAGCCTGGTGGAAGCCGTGCTGGGGCCTCCATTGGTGTCGACGTCATCCGGCGCTACGTGGGCTTTGACGGAAATCGTCGAGCCACGCGCAACGCCGGGCTTGGGCGCGCCGCCGCCCTTGCCGCCTTCCGGTCCGTTCGGGCTCCGGCAGGAGGCACGAGGGGCAGGGCGTCGTCGCTGAGGCGCGTTCGCAGCCCAAAAAAAAACAGCCTCCGAAGGGGTCGGAGGCTGCATGCAAAGGGCGTTTCCCGTGCGATTACGCCTGGGCTACACCGGGGGCGCTTGATTCTTTCTTCGCCTCTTCCGCTTGGGGAAGCGCTTGACGCTTGGCGGCCAGAGCATCGGCACCAAGGGCAATCTCAAGAACTTGCTCCATGCGGCTGCAGAAGTAGAACTCAAGGTCGGCCTTGATTTCGTCCGGCACGTCGGGCAGGTCTTTTTTGTTCTTCTCGGGAAGAATGACCCGCTTGATGCCAGCGCGGTGCGCGGCGAGGACCTTTTCTTTGATACCGCCCACCGGCAGAACGGCCCCGCGAAGGGTGGCTTCGCCGGTCATGGCGATATTGGGATCGACCTTGATATCGGTCAACAGCGAAACAATGGCCGTCAGCATCGTGACGCCCGCGCTGGGGCCATCTTTCGGAATCGCACCCGACGGGACGTGAATGTGGATGTCGGTGTTTTCGAAGGTGTCGTCGCTGATGCCGTGCTCGCGGGCAGATGCGCGAATGAAGCTCGACGCAACGCCGACCGATTCCTTCATGACGTCGCCGAGCGAGCCCGACAACTTCATTTGGCCCTTGCCCTTCATCTTGGTTGCTTCGATGAAGAGGATGTCACCGCCTACAGCAGTCCATGCAAGGCCCGTCGCGACGCCGGGGACCGCTGTGCGCTCGGCGACGTCGCTGAAGTACTTGATGGGTCCGCGGATTTCCTCAACCTGCTCCGCGCCGATAACCGCCCGTTCGGTGAGGTCGCCCGCAGCGACTTGCTTGGCCACATACCGGCAGAGGGCTGCAACTTCCCGCTTGAGGGACCGCACGCCGGCTTCCCGGGTGTAGCTCTCGATGAGGAAGCGGATGCCTTCGACGGAAAACTCGACGTGCTCGTCGGTGATTCCGTGCTCGGCAAGCTGCTCGGGAATGATGTATGCGCGCGCAATCTTGAGCTTGTCCTCCATCGTGTAGCCGGGGATTTCGATAATCTCCATCCGGTCACGAAGGGGGCCGGGAATCGGGTGCGCTTGGTTGGCGGTCGCGATGAACAGCACCTTCGACAGGTCGAAGGGCACATCGAGGTAGTGGTCGTTGAAGGTGTCGTTCTGCTCGGGGTCCAACACTTCAAGGAGGGCGCTGCTGGGATCACCGCGGTAGTCGGCGCCGAGCTTGTCGATTTCGTCGAGCACGAACACGGGGTTGTTCGACCCGGCTTTTTTCATGCCCTTGATGACCTTGCCGGGCAACGAGCCGATGTAGGTGCGGCGGTGGCCGCGAATCTCGGCCTCATCCCGAACACCGCCGAGCGCGATGCGGTGCATTTTGCGGCCCAAGGCGCGCGCGACGGACTTCGCCAGCGAGGTTTTGCCGACGCCGGGGGGGCCGACCAAGCAAAGGATAGGGCCCTTCATGTCGCTCTTGAGCTTGCGCACGGCGAGATACTCAAGGATGCGCTTCTTGACCTTTTCGAGACCATAGTGGTCTTCGTCAAGAATCTCGGCAGCCCGCTTGATATCGAGCACGTCGTCGGTGGAGACGGACCACGGCAGCTCAATGAGCCAGTCGATATACGTGCGGCTGACGGTGAATTCTGCCGCGCCGGGGCTCATCCGGCTCATGCGCTTGAGCTCTTTGAACGCCGTCTTTTCGACTTCGGAGGGCATACCCGCGGACTTGATCTTCCGCTTGAGGTCCTCGAACTCTTCTTGACGGTCGTCGACCTCGCCGAGCTCTTTCTGAATGGCCTTGAGCTGCTCGCGGAGGAAGTACTCGCGCTGCGCTTTGTCCATCTCGCCCTTTACTTCGGACTGAATCTTGTTGCTCAGTTCGAGTACCTGAATCTCTTTGTTCAGGAGGGTGATGACTTTGTCCATCCGTTCGGAGGTGTCGAAGGTATCGAGCAGGTCTTGCTTTTCCTCTACGCCAATTCCGAGGTTGGATGCGACGATGTCGGACAAAACGCCCGGATTGTCGATGCTGCGAACCAAGAAGCTCGCCTCGCTCGGAATCTGGGGCGAGAGGTCGATGATTCGCTGCGCAAGCTCGCGGAGATTGCCGAGCTTTGCGTTGAGGTCGTCGGGGTGTTCCGAGGGCTCCTCAAATACCTCCACCTGCGCGCGAATGTACGGCGAAGTGTGGACGAAGCGCTTGACCTTCAAACGGGCCAAGCCTTGAATGATGACCGACAGCTTATTGCCGGGCATCTTGACCGATTTGAGCACCTTCACCACGGTTCCGGTGGTGTAGACTTCGTCGGGGTCGGGGTCCTCGTTTTTGGCATCGCGCTGTGCGAGAATGCCCAAAAGCATTCCGCTTTCGAGCGCTTGCTCAACGGCAAGGAGGCTTTTGTCTCGGCCTACGTTGATAGGGAATGCCAGCACCGGAAAAATGACGGTGTTCCGGATGGCGAGGATGGGGAGGTTCATCTCACGAGGGAGGCTGCCGCCATCCTGCTCGGGGTTGTCCATCGACATCGTTTCCTCGGCTGCTTGAGCATTGAAGCGTGGCGTGACGCAAAGTGCGGAGTGCCGGGCTTCAATGGTGGAAAAAGGCGCTCCCCGTACTCGGTGGAGTGCCGGCGTCTTCGGTCCATTCCTTTCCGCGCTTGACCCCTTATTCCCGCTTCCGCCCGAGGCAACCACCGAAACGTCACGAGGTGTCAGCGAGGTGGGCCCCCCGGAATGCGACCTTGTTCGCGCAGGTGCCGCTCGTAGGCGGGCATATCGTCAAGTGGCCAAGATCGTTTCCGCAGATTTTCAGCGGTAGGAGCGAACGTGGAAAACTCCGCATTTGGTGGCAAGGTCTCGCGGCCAGTGGTGGACCAGCCGCGAAGGTCCCAAACGGCGAGCGGGCCGTCGATAGCGACGGGAGGTCCAAGCTCTTGGATGATTGCGTCCTGCACGATAAAAGGGGCGTTCTCCTGCTGCTCTGCGGTGAGTTTGCGCTTCATTGGCGTGTTGTGGAGGTTCGCGTCGACGAGGTGCCGGTCGAGGACCACCCACCGGAAGCCATCGGCCTTGAGCGACATCACATCGGTCGGCCGAAACGACGGCGCACCTTGGACGTCATGCGTGACGCCCTTGAGAAAGCGAATGAAGGGGTTCTTCAATCGCGCTTCGTATCCAGGGGGCCAAAAAATCTTTGCGTTTTCCGCCATTCCTCCGAAAACGGGCTGCTTGTGAACCGGTTGGTGGGCGATAGAAACCCGTGCGAGGCCGATGGGAAGCTCTATGAGGCCGCCGCCCAGCTCGCCGATGGTTTCGTACACTGCGGGCGGCGTGAGGTCGCGGTGAACCAAGGGAAACGCGAGATTGGCGTGTTGTTCCCATGCTGCCCCGAGCAGCACAACGGCGGAAACGACGGGGGCCCACCGCACGAATCGGGACTGCTCGATGCGGGAAATTGCCTCGGCTGCGGCAAGGGAGAGCCCGACGAAAGCCATCACGACCATCCGGTAGGGAAACCACAGACGGTCGAAGAACGGGAGCCAGCGATATGCGAGCAAGTAAGGGAACATACGTGTTGGCTCGCCGCTTGCTCCGGGCCAAGCCGGACCAATTGCAAAAAACGCCACAATGGCGGCCATTCCTATCCAGCGAAGGCGATGGCGGGCCCCCAGGAGGCCGACGATAGCAAGGCTAGCCCAAGTCCAGGTGGTCAACTGCGGCTGCCCATGTCGCTCCATGAGAACAATGCCGTGGAGGTTGCTCGACACATTGTTGCCAAGCGCCCGCGGCAGCTCCCACCAGGGTTGGGCGACATCGGCGGTGAGCCCCGGGACGTCCCCCGCCTCGCGAATGCCGACCATCGCCAGAACTCCCGGCAAGACCAATAGAGCGCAAACAACGCCGGCTACCAGCCAGTCCGTCACCATCGTGCGGCGTACGCGGGCGCCCGGCCGAAGCAGGTCGGCGGTTGCGGTCCATGCCAAGGTCAAAGCCAAAAAGTAGCCGAGGAACCAATATGTCCAACCGCTCAGCGCGGCCATCCCCCCCGCCAATACGGGCCATCGGATGCGTCTCCAGTGCCAGACGGGAATAGCGGGGAAGGCACCACACTTTCGGAAGCCCAACAAGGCCAGGGGCACCCACCATACCAGCGCTTGCGTCAAGCGACCGGCCATACACTCGAACAGTACGAAGGGATTGATGGTCCAGAGGAGTGTTGCGGCAAGAGATGCCCAAGTATTCTTCCCGACAACGTCGTCCGCGAGCGGTCGAAAAGAGAGCCCATTCCCAATGAGAATAAGGGCGACCCAAATAGGCTGGTAAAAAGGGTAAGGAAGCACAGCCTGTACTGGCCATGCAAGTATTGCGTCGACAAAGTTATTGCCGGTGTGCGCGAAAATTTCCTTTCCGAGTGGATGAAACATCACGTCCGTGAAAGACGGGTCGGAGAGGGTGCGTACGCAATGGTCGATCCACCAGTAGAACCAAAAGGTCCCGAAGAGGTCGACACCGTCGCCAATCACTTCACCCGGTCGACCAATTGCACCCGAAACGGCGATGAGGGCTGCAATGACAACGGAAACGGTTGGCAGCCAGCTCGGCGGACCATTTTTCGATCGGGCGGTGGCGGCGAAAATCGGGGGCCAGTGGGTAGACACGACGAAGTTCTCCTGCCGTGGGCGCGGCCCGCGCGGCGATACGCGGTCTTGTAGTCCGCCGCCCTCTGCCCGGCGAACCGATGTTCTCCGTTCGTGTCTCGCATTTGGTGGACAGGCAGTGTACCTTGGTAAGAACCTCCTTCCCTCAGGTTGTCCGTTGCCCGCTTCCGCACTGCCCGATGCTCTCGTTTTGTTTGCCCAGATTGTCCGCGACCTCGGCTTTTTGGTCTACGGGGGCGTCATTGTTGCGACGACATTGACAGCGAGCGCCGCACCTTGGGTGGGCATGGGCTCCCCTGCCCTCGTGTTGGGCCGGTTCCGCAGCGTTGGACCCTTGCTCGGCATCTCTATGGGCGCTGCATTCGTTGGTGCTGTTGTGGCGCATTACGGCAGCTATGGCGCATTTCGTTGGGGCTTTGACCCTGGCGTGGGGGGCGCGGCAGTCGCCGCCGCGTGGCTCGTATTTTTTGCCCTGTGGGTGTCCAATATTCGCCTGGAAGTGTGGACACTGGAGCCCCTTCGGCGACTCGACCCCAACGGAAATGGCGCGAGCCCGGATGCTGCGGCTCTTGACCGTGCATCCAGGCTCGTTTTGCGGCACCTGCAGTTGCACTCTGCCCTCGTCGTGGGCGTTGTTGCCTTGGCTCGCGTGGCTTCGCGTTAGGTCACTGCACCCAGCGCGCTTCGTAGACAAGTGCTTCGAAGTAACCTTGGCCCCAGTCGCTATAGGCGCACTCTTTGCCCATGACTGCGATGCCTTCGCGAATTGTGACGAACGCACGGGTGGGAGAAACAACGACACCCGAAATGTAGATGCCGGTTTCTTTGCGGCAGTCGAGGTTCGGCGCTTCCTCCACGTAGATGTCTTCGCCGGTGAATGCGTTGCCATCGTACTGGAGAGCCATGTCATTGAGGTAGGTGGTGCCGTCGCCGTCGAGCTTGAGGGTGATGCTGCGGCGCTCCCCCACGGCAACTTGCAGTGAGTTTCCACTCGCTTCCAACACTTGCATCACCGTCTCGACAAAATCACCGTCATTGAGGACGGCTCCACCGGTCGCGGTGTTGACGGCCCCGGGAAGGACCGAGCCGGGATGGAACTTTTCGTGACTACCAGGTCGCAAGCCGGAGGTTGTCATCTCCGGCTTGGCCGCTTCTTTCGAGGAGAAGCTGGGCAAAGAGCACGCGGATGCGAAAGCGACGAAGAGCAGGGTTGAGCGCATGGGGACTCCTACAAGTACACTCTGAGAAGCGGATTTGAACGCGGAAAACATGAGGGGTCATGAAAGAAAAATCGGAAAATTTGTCAGAACTTGGTTCTATGCGGTAATCCCTATCTTTTTTTTGGGCGTGGAACGGTGTACCCTCCGTTCACTTTCTGAGGACTCCAAATGCCCGCTTGGTTTCGTTCGCTGCTTGCGCTTTGGTTCCTGCTGTTTGCGCTCTTCCTGCCGGGACTCGCGAGGGCTACCTGCCCAACATCGGAGGCAATTCTGGACACGCTCACTTGCTCGTCCACGGTCTCCGCAGTGATCGGTACGTCGTCCCGTTCCACGCTCGGCGGGCGATGCACACGGGGAGACTGCTACACATGCGGTTCGCCTTATAGTCCTCTGGAACAAAGCGAATACGACGATGTTTACTCGTTTACGTGTCAGGCAACGGGCACCGTAACGATGAATATTTCCGGTTTAGATTGCGACCTTGACATATATATTCTCGATTCTACCTGCGACCCTTATTCGGGCTGCGAAACAGGCTCCACCGAGGCGGGCACTCTCGACGACTCCGTGACCTTTACCTGCGTTGCCGGCGATACGTATTACGTCATCATTGAAGGCTATGGCTTCTCCTTGAGCTCGGGCGACTCCGGCTATTGTTCGTCCGGCGATGGAGCGTATACCCTCGACTTCGACACTTCGGCGGGCACGGGTTGTCCCGAGGATTGCGCCGATGGCCTCGACAATGACCTTGACGGCGATGTCGACTGCGCGGACACCGACTGCCTCGGCGACCCGGTCTGCGCGTGCGACAATGACGGTGACGGCTTCAACGGGACAAGCTGCGGCGGGACCGACTGCGACGACACCGACGCTTCGGTGTATCCCGGCGCGGCCGAGGTTTGTGACGGCGTTGATAACGACTGCGACACGCTCATTGACGCGGACGACCCAGACGTTGTCGGTGCCTCGTATTACTACGACGACATCGATGGAGATGGCTATGGCGACCCTGCATCGGGGGCGTTGGCTTGCTCGGCGCCATCGGGGAGCGTGACCGACGACAACGATTGCGACGATGCAGATGCCGCAATCAATCCAAGCGCAGCCGAGGTCTGTGACGGCGTTGACAACGATTGCGATGGATTGGTGGATGGGGCGGACCCGGGAGTAACGGGAACCTCAGTATTTTACCGGGATGCCGACGGCGACACTTATGGTGATGCGTCTTTGACGACCACCGCTTGCTCTGCGCCGTCTGGCTACACCTCCAACGCGACAGACTGCGACGACAGCTTGGCTGCGGTCAACCCCGGCGCCACCGAGATTTGCGATGGCATCGACAATGACTGCGACGGCTTGGTCGACGGAGCCGACCCCAGCGCTACCGGGCTCGCGACCTGGTACGCCGACGCGGACGGCGACTCTTACGGCAATCCCAGCAGCACCGCGACGTCCTGCTCGGCGCCCTCCGGCTTCGTCGCATCGGCGACCGACTGCGATGACACGGACGCTGCCATTCATCCGGGCGCGACGGAGGTCTGCGACGGCGTAGACAACGACTGCGATGCCTTTATTGATGACGCGGACCCCGGCGTTTCGGGCGGGACGACCTACCACCCCGACGCGGACGGCGATGGCTACGGCGACGCCAGCTCCTCGCGCAGCGCATGCAGCACGCCGTCGGGCTACACCACCGATGACTCCGATTGCAACGACGCCTCGGCTGCCATTCATCCGGGCGCAACCGAAGTCTGCGACGGCGTGGACAACGACTGCGATACCCTCGTCGACGCCCTCGACCCCGGAGTAACCGGCCTGTCCACGTTCTACGCGGATGCAGATGGGGACTCCTACGGGGATATTGGCGCGACTACGCAGGACTGCTCCGAGCCTTCGGGCTACACCACCGATTCCTCCGACTGCGACGATACCCTCGCGGCGGTCAACCCTGCCGCGACGGAAATCTGTGACGGCATCGACAACGACTGCGATGGCGACATTGACGACGATGACGCGAGCGTTTCCGGCACAGGCTCCTGGTACGCGGACGCAGACGGCGACACTTACGGCGACCCCACATCCATAGACACAAGCTGCTCTGCGCCTGTGGGATATGTCTCGGACTCCTCGGACTGCGATGACAGCGATGCGGGGATTCATCCCGGCGCCGCGGAGGTTTGCGATGGTGTCGACAACGATTGCGACACCTTGGTCGACGAAGCGGACCCTGACATTACGGGTACAACTACGTTCTACGCCGACACCGACGGGGATGGCTTTGGCGACGCAACGGGCGCGGAGGCCGCGTGCTCTGCGCCGTCTGGATTCGTCACCGATGACACGGACTGCGACGACACCGACGCGACGGTGTATCCAGGCGCCACCGAGGTCTGCGACGGCCTCGACAACGACTGTGATTCGCTTGTCGATGAGGGACTGGCCGTTTCTTGGTATGTGGACGCCGATGGCGACGGGTATGGCGAGCCATCGACGAGCGTGTCTACCTGCTTCCCTGTGTCCGGCTATGTGGTCGACAACACCGACTGCGACGACGGAAACAGCGCAGTGCATCCGGGTGCGCTCGAAGTATGCGATGGCATCGACAACGATTGCGACGGCACGATTGATGGCGGCCTCACGTATACGTGGTACGCCGATGCCGACGGCGACTTGTATGGGGATGCCTCGATTTCCGTAGAGGACTGTGCTGCCCCCTCCGGGTTCGTCCTTGACGACACCGACTGTGACGATTCCGACGCCGCGGTTTCTCCGGGCGCCACCGAAGTGTGCGACTACATCGACAACGACTGCGATGGCGCGGTCGATGAAGGCGTGACGACCAGCTGGTACGTCGACGCCGATGGCGATGACTTCGGCGATATCAGCACGACGGTTGCGGATTGTGTCGCTCCCTCTGGCTATGTTTCCGACGCAACCGACTGCGACGACACGTCGGCCTTGGTTTACCCCGGCGCCTTGGAAATCGCCTACGACGGCATTGACCAAGACTGCGATGGTAGCGATTGGTGTGACGTAGATGCCGATGGCTTCGACTTTGATGGCGGGAGCTGCTTGGGCACCGACTGCAACGATGCGGACCCTGCGATTGGCCCCGGTGTCACCGAGGCGGCGGATGGCGTCGACGAAAACTGCGACGGCCTCGTTGACGAAGGCACCGAATGGTACGACGACGATGGCGATGGCTTCACCGAGTCCGGTGGCGATTGTGACGACGGCGATGCCTCGGTCTCCCCCGCTGCGGTCGAGGATTGCGACGGCGTGGACGATGATTGCGACACCATTATCGACGAAGAAACCGAGTGCTTCGACGATGACGGCGACGGCTTTACGGAGGTCGATGGAGACTGCAACGACAGCGACCCGCTCGTTTCTCCCGATGCTACCGAGATTCTGGAGAACGGCATCGACGACGACTGCGATGGTTCGGTGGATGGTGCGGCGACCGATGCCGATGGCGACGGCTATTCCGATATCGGAGGCGATTGCGCGCTCGACGATGCGACCACCTACCCCGGTGCGCCGGAGCTTGAGGACGGTGTCGACAACGACTGCGACGGTATCATCGATGAAGGCACGACACTCTATGATGACGACGGCGATGGGGTCTCCGAGGCCGATGGCGATTGTAACGACAACGATGCCGAAACATTCCCGGGCGCCGAGGAGGTCATCGATGGCCAGGATGACGACTGCAACGGCATTGTCGACGATGGCACCACAGCCGCCGACGACGACAACGACGGCTATAGCGAAGACAGCGGCGACTGCGACGACACAGACCCCGCGGTCAATCCCGAGGCCACCGAAATCGTAGACGGCATTGATAACGACTGTGACGGTGCAGTCGACGAGTCCGACGTTGACAATGACCTGGACGGTGTTTCGGTCTCGGACGGCGACTGCGACGACAATGACCCTTGGACCCACCCTGGCGCCGAAGAGGTCTGCGACGAAGTCGACAATAACTGTGACGGTCAGATTGATGAAACCTGCGGCCTTGAAGGTAGCAAGGGCGCAGATTCTGGGGCATGTGGCTGCGGCTCGGGTGGCATTCCTGCGCCGTGGACGCTGCTCGCTCCCCTTTTCTTCACCCTTCGTCGGCGGAGGATTGCAGCATGAAGCGGTTGTTTGCCTTGTTGGCGCTTTCGACGGCCTGTGCTGCGGAAACCAACGTTACCAAGCTGAAAAGCGAAGTTGGCGTGAGTGCCGAGCTAATCGACTTTGGCACCGTTCCTGTCGGTGCAACTTCGGAGCAAATTCTGCAGCTTTGGACTGTGGATGGAGCGGAATCTACCCTCGATGATGTGGTCTACCTCGACGACAACGATGGCTTCTTTGGTTGGGACGGCGCAGGCGGTGTAATTCCTGCTGGCGATGTTCTGGATGTTGTGCTGTTGTTCACACCCGCCACCGACGGCCTGTTTTCATCGCGCATGAAAATCGTGACCAACAACGAGCAAACCGAAGAGAAGGAGCTGCTCGTTCGGGGACAGGCGGTGGTCGCAAATGCAGAGCGTTGGCCGGATGTCCTCGATTTGGGCATTCTTCCTCCAGGCATTCCGGGAACGGGCGTCGCCCATGTGAGAAACACGGGCGGCGTGCAGTTTCAGATGGTCGAGTTGCTTGTCGACCCACCCGGCGTGTGTACCGTGGACCCTCCCAATGGCCCTGTCCCCGCGGGCGAAACCGTCGACTACACCGTAATTTGTACAAGCGATACCGACGCTCCGTTCCGTGCGTCCTTGTCGTTCAATGCGGGCGGCGCGGTGCTCTTGGATGCCATTGAAATCGTCATGAATGACTGTGACCACGCAGGCGCGTCTACCGCCGACAACGACGGCGATGGATACGCAGCTTGTGGCGCGGATTGTGACGACTCCGACCCCAATAGCCATCCGGGTGCCGTGGAAGTGTGCGATGGCGTCGACAACAATTGCGACAACGTTGTCGACGAGAACACCGAATGCTACGACGATGACGGCGATGGCCTCTCGGAGCTGGATGGGGACTGCAACGACGGTGACCCCAACGTATTTCCGGGCCAGGCGGAGGACCCCGTCAACGGCATCGACGACGACTGCGATGGCGTCGTAGACCTCGGCAGCTCGGACCATGACGGTGACGGCTATGGCCCCGAAGGTGGCGATTGCGACGATACAAACGACACCGTGCATCCGGGAGCCGTCGAGCTTGCCGATGGCATAGATAACGACTGCGACGGCATTATCGACGAAGGTACGGTCCTTTACGATGACGATGGAGATGGGCAGACGGAGTCGGGCGGAGATTGCGACGATACCAACGTCGCCATTTACGCGGGAGCCACCGAACTTCCCGATTGGTCCGACAACGACTGCGATGGCGACGTCGATGAAGGTACCGTCAACTTCGATGACGACGGCGATGGGTACACGGAAGTGGGTGGCGATTGCGACGACGCCAACGCGAGCATCAACCCGGGAGAGCCGGAGGTTCGCGGAAACAGCGTCGACGAAAATTGCGACGGAACAACGGAATAGTCATTCCGTTATCGGCGGACACCCACCGCGGCGAGTCCTTCGTCACGGACGCGACGACGAAGGTATCACCAAGGTTTGCGTGTATATGCGGGTTTCGCCGACCTGCCCTTCGAGCCAGGAGATGTCGGGCCCATCCACGGGAGAGCTGTAGTTCCAAACTTGGAATCGGTCGTTGCCAAGGGGAAGAATCGACGGAAAGCAAGTGTCTCCGCGGCTCGGCAGGTCCAGTACGAAGGACACCGATAGGGTTTGGGGGTCAATCTCCCAAAGACTACAACGTTTGGGTGTTCCCCAATACGTAGACTCGTACAATATCGACTGCTCGGCTTCGTCCAGGTCGCGCTGCTCAAGGTCAAAGGCTCCCGTCTCGGTGACGTTTCGACGTGCAATCAGCCAAATGCGGTGGTCATGGGCAAAGACGAGGGGTGAATCGTATTTGCGGGCGTCATAGACGCAGGTCCATTGGGCCACGTCTTCGGCCTCGCCGCGGCATATTTTGGACCCCCAATGGTTGTCTTCGCCGGCGTCGTTTCGCACAACCGCGATGACCGCTCCATCATCGGCAAAGGCGAGGTCGGTCTCGGACCCGCCTCCGACAAGCACGGGGACGGCGCCTTCGGCCCACGGCGACCAATCCCGTCCGTTGTCCGACCGGTACCAACCAATTTCGATTTCCGGGTTTTCGGAGAAGTAGGTGTCAGAACCACCACGATAGCCCACCAGCATCGCCGCACCGCCCGACCAGCGCGAGCGCCAAGGAATGTAGGTGTCGTCATCGGAAAACAGTGTCGCGGGGTCGCTCCATTCTCCATCGGCTCCGCGGTCCGAGATTAACGTTCCGCCCGGTTCAAAGGCGACGGAGCTGGTTCCGAGGCGCGCGAAGTGAAGGCGAAGCCCTTGGTCGGTTTCCAAAAAGCGCGGTTCGCGGAGGTCTGTCCCCAAGAAAAAGGTCGCCTCGTGGCTCCACGTCGTCCCATCGTCACTTCGTAGCACGTAAATGTGCGTATCCTCGCTGGCAAAGTGGCTCGGTGCGGTACGAAACGCAAAGAATATGGTCCCGTCAACGTCGATGACATCGAGGTTGTTCGCTGACGGTTGTACAGTCACCTCGGGCGGCAGGCCGGAGCTCGGTACAATTTGCGCGAGGTCGTCTTCGAGAAACGGCTGCTTGTCGTTGGCCGAATCATCGGACTTCGGAGAACACCCTACCAGCACCACGAGACAAAGTGTTTGTTGGTTCACGTAGACTCCCGCAATGGGCGCATCGTATCGCTTTTCCAAATCCGATGTGGCCTGCGTTGGCACAGTAGCCAAGTGCGTCGCGACACGTCACAATAAAGCGTCGGGATGGAGGAAAGCGATGAAAAATACACCGTTGTGGACCGGACTTGCAGTGACAGCGCTGCTGGCTGCTTGTGGCGACAAAGGGCAAACCGAGACCACCAGCACGGTGACCGACATCTACGAGAACGGTCCTGGTGAGGGCGAAGGCGAAGGCGAAGGAACCGCCACCTGCGACGGTACTTGGTCTGTGGTCACAGGCACGGTGACGGGCCCGTATACTTCTGATCCCAATCCGGATGCGCGGGTGTATGCGTGGGCCGACGCGCTCCCTGAGCCTGTGGAAGCGGTCACCGATGCGGATGGCGTGTACTCCCTCACCGTTCCCCCGATGACGTTGTATATTGAGGCGTACACTTACGAGGGCTGCTGGAGCATTTCTACGGAAGTCACTACGGAAGAATGCGAGACGTCTACCGTCGATATTGAGATTCGCGACTGTGACATCGCCGACAAGCCCAACTTGTATGTCTACCCAGAAGCCGACACGCCGATGACGGTGCGCATCGACTTGGACCCTCGCCAGCGCATCGTCGCGGCGATTCCCGATTATCCGAAGCGTGGCTGGCAAGGAATCGCCCATGTCGACGGCACCTGGACACCGCGCGGTATGCTCGAACGGGAGCCGTTCTTGTTTTATGAAGTGAGCTTGGTGCCCTGGCAGTCGCGTTCGTTGCAACGGGAGGTTGGCTGGTGCATTCCGGTCGGTGGTGAGGCCGCGGTTTCGATAATGGCCGAGCTTCTGGGGGAATACGGCTTCAACGCCGCGGAGCGCGAAGATTTCGTCGAAGGATGGATTCACGACCTGCCGCCGGCCGATTCTTATGCGGTCTACCCCCAGCTCGACGTAGAGCCAATGGCGCATATTGTGATGTCCCCTGCCCTCCCCGTCGACCGCGTTTGGTTTGTCGTAGACGACGGTGCCGGCTGCCATCCGATGTGGGCCCCCGAAGTCGTGCCGTTTGACCGCACTGGCGGCCATGCGGTGGAGTGGGGCGTCATCCTTGGCGACCTCGTTCGGTGAGCGGTCCCTTGGTATCCGTCGTCGAAGACGGGCCAGTGCAGCTCATTCTGCTGTGCCGGCCCGCGGTTCGAAATGCCATTGACCGTGCCACTGCAGAAGCATTGGCCGACGCGTTTCGCGCGTTCGACCGCGGCCCCGCCGCCGTTGCCGTGCTGGCGGGCGAAGGCGAACACTTTTGCGCGGGCGCCGACCTCCACGCGGTCGCGCGCGGTGCCGGGAACCGGGTTGCGCCAACGGGAGATGGCCCGTTGGGTCCGACACGCCTACGGCTCCAAAAGCCTGTGATAGCGGCCATTGAGGGCTATGCGGTTGCCGGCGGACTCGAGCTCGCGCTGTGGTGCGACCTGCGGGTCGCGTCGGAAACGGCGGTCTTCGGCGTGTTTTGCCGGAGGTTTGGCGTACCGCTCATCGACGGCGGCACCGTACGCTTGCCGCGCCTCATTGGCCAGTCTCGGGCGATGGACCTCATCCTCACGGGGCGGCCGGTGGATGCGTTCGAAGCCCACCAGATGGGCTTGGTGAACCGTGTCGTCGAACAAGGCACCGCCCGCGCTGCGGCGCTACAGTTGGCCCATTCTATTGCCAGCTTTCCCCAGGCTTGCTTACAACGGGACCGCGCGAGTGTGCTCGACCAGTGGTCGCTGCCCGAGGATGAAGCGCTGCTGCAGGAAGTTATTCGTGGCAGCGAAGTGCTGGAGACGGAGTCCCGCGCAGGTGCGCAGCGGTTTTCCGCCGGCGTAGGGCGTCATGGCGATTTTGACGACTGACGCCATCGCCCGCGTCCTTCGGGCCGGCACTTACGACACTCAAAGTGAATGAGGCCGCCATCGCGAGTGACGGGCTGTGACCACCAAGCGCCCAGCGCTTCGCGAAGGGCAATACGTCCGCAACGGACGCAGGTGAAGGTGGGGCGAAACAGGCGGTCGCGCGGCATTTGTCAGCTATGCATCCGAAAGGGGCGGCCTTCGTTTGCGATGTCGTGCAACACTTGTGCTTCGTGCGCGGCGAGGGTGGCAAGGCGCTCTTTTGTGGTTTCCCAGCCGAACCGTTGGCTGGCAAGGTCGGTGTAGAGCGCGTAATGACGGGCCTCGCTCGCGAGAAGCGACCGATAAAACTCCGCGAGGTCGGGATGCGCGGGGACCAGCGCGGCAGAGAGCAGCTTCATTCGCTCACAGCTTCGCGCTTCAATCAATGCGCACGCGAGCAAGGTGTCCAACAGGCGGTGCGGCTCCGGGCGCCGTACGGCAGACATCAGGCGCCCGCCGTAGGGACCGGCCTCTACCTTGTCATAAGCAATTCCCCGCTCGCGGAGGAGGTCGAGCACCAATTCGAAGTGCTCAAGCTCCTCGCGTGCGAGCTCGCTCATGGGGCGCTGCAACCAAGTTTGGTCAGAGTACCGAAACATGAGGTTGAGTGCGGTTCCGGCTGCCTTCTTTTCACAGTGCGCATGGTCGAGGAGGAGAAGCGCGAGATTTTCTTGCGCCTCCTCCACCCATGAATCGCGAGTTGGGGCAGCGAGGTTCAACATCAAACACTCAAAACAAGGGGGTAGGCGACGTAGCGCCGCGCATCATCCCTTGGTGGGGATTTGCGCAGCTTGTGCAGCGGAGAAGACATCCTGGCGCACGGACTGGTAGAAGTGCTCAAGAGCGACCAGCGCTACGGGCATACCAATAATCGCGCCCAAGCCAAACGTAAACGACGACAAGAGGCTGAGTACGATGCCGATAATGAGCATCTGCACCAGGTTTCCGACCAGGTTGGCCTTGCCATGCTCAACTGCAACCTTGAGCGAGCCAACGCCGTCGTAGTGGCCTTCGCTCACGATGTGCGGGGCGAAGAGCACGAGCGGAGCTGCAGCGAGAGCGCCGACACCGCAGGCGAGCGAACCCAAGAAAATCGCGAAGCTCTGGCCGATGACTGCAATCGCATCATCCACGATGGTGTCGAAGACGAACATCTCCCCCACCTCGGGTGCGGCACCCGCGGCAATGGCCTTACGGGTGGCACGGATGGCGTTGGGCATCAATACGCCGCCGAGGCCGCCCGAGAACGAAACGACGACGCCAAAGACGAGGCCGAAAATAATCCAGCCGACAAGGTTCTGGCTGACGGTTTCCCATCCGAACTTCAAGTGGTCCATGTGCTTCTCCAGGGGTCACGGGGTGTGCGGCCGAGGCCTGTACCGCACGTCGGCCCCTGACCCGTTTGTGGGATCGACGTGACGCGCCGTTGTATCCAACCCCATCCAGGTTCACCAAGAATCGGCCCTCGATCGGTTGGAAGAATTTGAGCCTACGCGAACCGAACGTAGCGTGTCCATTCCTCGGGCAATACGTCCAATGTGTTGAGGACCGCTTCGATGTTCAACACCCCCTTGTCGCGATTGCTTGAAGAACTTCAAAATGCCCACACTTACGCCGAGTGGCGCGCGATTGCCGCTTCAATCGACCGGCAGAGTGGCGCGGAAGAATGGCGCGCATCCTCCACCTGCGACCTTCTCGACGTTCGACGCCTCGAAGTAGAACGCGCAGAGCTGGCAGCGTGCAGACAAGCGGGTGATGCGCTGGGCTTGGTCGATGCCTTGGAAACTACGTTGCTGCGACACCAGGGCGATTTGTCGGCTCCCGAGCTCTATGAGGTCGCATTGTGTGGCACACGCCATGTCGTCGAGCGTTGGCACCAAGAGGTCGAAGCAAGCCTCGACTGGTTGTCAGTTGCGCCGATTCCGGGACTCGACGAAGTGGGTCGGCTGGCTCGTTTTGAGCGGGCCTCGAAGGTGTTTGGACGCTCGGCGCTGGTGTTGTCGGGTGGGGCGACTTGGGGCTTTCATCACCTCGGCGTGGTCAAGGCGCTATTTGAGAACGACTTGCTGCCCTCTATTTTGAGCGGCGCCAGCACCGGCGCTATGATTGCAGCAGGCGTCTGTACGCGAAATGACGCTGAGCTGGCCGAGATGTTTCGCGACACCGATTCGATTCGTCTCGACGGATTGCTTCCCGTTGGTTGGGGGCGTGTATTGTCCAACCGCGGATTCTTGGAACCCGCACGGTTACAGGAGGTTCTGCGACACAACATCGGTGTGTTTACATTTGAAGAGGCCTGGAGGCAATCGGGGCGTGCCCTCAATATTTCGGTGGCCCCTGTGCGCACGCGGCAAAAGCCCCGCTTGCTGAGCCACCTGACCGCCCCTGATGTGCTGGTGCACTCCGCGGCGATGGCTTCGAGCTCCCTCCCCGGCCTGTTTCCCGCAGCCCCGTTAGAGCAGCGCACACGGGATGGAAGCACTGCAGGCTACATCTCGGGAGAGCGTTGGGTGGACGGCTCGTTGTATGCCGACTTGCCCAAGCTGCGCTTGGCCCGTTTGCACAACGTAAACAACTTTATCTTGAGCCAGACGAACCCCCACGCGCTCCCGTTTGCCCGGCTCAATGCGCGGGATGGGGTTGTGCCCACATTGGCCGGTATGGCGTCGGCAGCGGCACTTGCCCAAGGGGGGCTCGCTGTCAATCTTCTCGGGCGGGCGGGCCGCGTAGGTACGGGCAATGTGGGGGCTTTTGTCAACCATGCGCAGGCGCTGGTCCGGCAGCCGTATCGCGGAGACATCGACATCAGCCCCCGGTTTCGATGGGACCTCGTGCAAAAGGTAGTCCGAAATCCAAGTCGCAAGGACTTGGACACCTTCATTTTGGAAGGCGAGCGCGCTGCTTGGCCGCTCTTGGCGCGAATCCGTGACCAAACGCGCGTAGAGCGCGCCCTTCAACGGGCCATTCGCACGGTGCGTATGCGCATTTCGGCTACAAGCTCCCCTTGAGTCGCTCCAACTCGATGATTGCGACAAGGTAGTCGGCCTTCGCCTTTTCGAGCGAAAGTTTTGCATCATCGAGATTCTTGAGGGCTTCGAGAACATTCTTCTGCACGCTGCGACCGGCATCCGCGAGCGCACGCTCGGCTTGGAGCGTCGCGTCCGCGAGCCGGAGGTTCGCACGAGCGAGGTCGACTTGCTTCCATGCAGTATGGAGGGCGTCGACTTGTCGGCGGACCTCTTGCGACAAAGAAAGCTCGCGGGATGCGACGTCCAAGCGCGCACGGCGAAGGTCGGCTTTGGTTTGGTCGAGTGCGCCGCGGTCAGCGCGGTTCCCCAGCGGCATCGAAAAGTCGGCACCTACCGACCAAGTGCGCGCGTCGCCCGCGAGCATGTTGCTGGCCGCAGAACCGGGCCCGGCGGAGTTGTCGCCTGAAGGCGCTTGGTCAAGGCCGATGAGTCCGTATGTACCGCTGACGTCCAACTGAGGAAGGCGCCGGTGCTTGGCGTCGAGAAGGTCCATTTCGCCGGTGGTCTGTGCGAGGCGAAGGGACTGAATCTCGGGGTTATTCGCCAAGGCCGCCGATACAACCGTCTCGACATCCAAAGAAAGGTCGCGCGGCTCTACGGGGTCGGTAGATAGCTCAATGGAGCCACCCGGCGGCTCACCGAGCAATACCAGCAGGAGGTCGGTTGCGGCACGCGCGCCCATATCGGCCGCCAGCAGGGCGCTTTCGGCTTGCACAACCAATGCATCCACGCGTGCTTGCTCGACGGTCGCGAGGGTGCCTTGCTCGACCTTGAGGGAGACGATTCGCTGCTCTTCGCGTGCGACCTGAAGGGATTGTTGGGCAATCGCGACGCGCCGGCCTTGGTACCAAAGCTCCCAATATGCGCGGGCCGTCTGGGCCAAAATTTCCTGGCGTGTCCGAAGGCGGGCCGCATCGGCTTGGTCTCGCACGCGGTTCGCCGTACGCACGGCCTGGAGATTGGCGGACAGCCGGAAGCCCTGCAGCACGCTTTGCCGAACAGACGCGACGAGGCTCGATTGGTAACGGATGTCTTCGTTGATGAGGCCAAAGTTTCGGAGTTGGTCGAGCGCAGAAGCGTTTGCGGCCGTGTAAATTGTGGTTGACTGCCGATTTTGCCACGCCAAGGTGCCCGTGGTGCCCGTCGGGAAGAAGTGGCTGACGGACGTGCCCCACGAAGCATTGCGGTCGTCGATGTCCACGCCCGAAAGCTGTGGACTTTGGGTGACCGTAGATGCGCTGGCTGCATTGAAGCCGAGCGTCGTGTCAAACGTCGCGCTGGCAGCAAGAAGCGCACCATCCGCCCGCTCCACAGCCACGCCTGCGAGCTGCAATGTCGGGTTTCGTGCCAAGGCCTTTTCTAAGGCGTCGTCATAGCCCAATGGAGCTGCTTGGGTCGTCGACGATAGCAATAGAGCGGCGAAAAACATGAAATCACGCACGAGAGGAAGGAGAAGACGTAACCGATACGACAACCGGATGGGGGGGTGTCATGCGGTCGGTGGAGACGACATCCGAGGAGCGTCAACATCGAGCGTAGACGCAGCGGGAAGCGCGGGCGCTTTTGCTGGGCCGACCACCCAAACAAACCAGCGAGAGCCGGATTGACGCATGTCGTCCAAGATAGAGTACAAATACGGAACGAAAAACAACGTCAGGAGCGTCGCGGCGGTCAGGCCGCCCGCTACCACGCGGCCCAAGGGGGCATAGGGGATTCCGACGAACGTGGATGTGCCGACAGCCATTGGCATGACGCCAAAGATGGTGGTCAGGGCGGTCATAAGAATCGGCCGCATACGGCGGTGCCCGGCCTCTACAAGCGCGTCCGTACGGTTCATGCCCTCCGCGCGCAGCCGCGTGATGAGGTCGACGAGCACAATGCCGTTGTTGACAACGACCCCCACGAGGATGACCAGGCCGACACCCGCCATAAAGTCGAGCGGCGTACCCGTGAGGTAGAGAGTCCAGTAGACGCCCAGTGCGGCCATCGGAATGCTTGTCAATACACATGCGGGCAACAAGAAACTCTCGAAGAGAATTCCCATAATTAGGTACACAAACGTAATCGAGAGGAGCAAAGCGAGAACCATTGCCGCGTCCTCTGCCTCGCGATTCATTTCCCGCCCGCGATAGGAATATGCATAACCACGGGGCATATCGAGACTGTCGAGCACGGCGGTAACGGCCCCCCTCGCGTCCTCCATGGCTACTTTGGGGCCCAGCTCTACGGTCACTTCAAAGCTTGTGATTCGCTCTACGCGCCGAATGGTGCCCGAGCCAGGGCCTACTTCTGTGTGTACGAGCGCGCGAAGCGGAATGCGGCGACCGCTTGTTTGGCTCCACATCGGAAAGTCGAGTAGTTTGTCGATGTCTTCGCGGTCTTCGTAGCGAAATCGAGCGACGACATCGACTTCTTTTCCATCGTCGTGGAAGTCGGGAAGCTGGTTGGCGCGCAACGCAAAGCCGACTGTCTGGCCCACACTGCGCGCGTCCAGCCCATAGCGGGACAACGCGGCGCGGTCAGCGGTCAACCGGACCTCCCGCATCCCGTCTTCTTCACTGTCGAAGGACACCGCCGTTACGCCTGGAATGGTCTTGAGGCGGGTTCGCGCGCGGTCCGCGAGGACTTCGAGTGTGGGCGTGTCTTCGCCGGTCAATACGAAGGTAATGCGGTTGACCTCCTGGCCTTCATTTCCGCCCCAACCAATGTTCAAGTTGACACCGGCGATTTCTGGCAGGTTTTCCTTCGCTTCCGCAAGCACTGCTTCTTGTGCGAGTTGCTCCTCCGTACGCTCGTCTGGGTCGGTGAGGTACACATACAATCGGCCGTGGTTGCTGGTGCTACGGAAGTCCGACCGATGTGTGCGCACACCCCATTCTTGGCGATGGTCGTCAACCCAGGCCTCTACTTGCTCTACAACAGCAAGACGTTCCCGGTAGGAAAAGTCGCCCGGCACTTCAAACCGGACCTGGAACTCGCCGGCGTCTCCTCCCCCTTCTTCATCGCAGCCAACCGCACGAAAAGGCAGGACAATCGTCATGATTGTTACGGCAATTACGCCCATCAGCGCGTCTGTTCGATTGTTGAGCACCCAGCGCAAGCCGCGGACATATTGAAGGGTAAGTGCAGCAATCCACTTTGGCTCTGGTGGCAGGGCCGCTGCACCGCCCAAAATACGCGTAGACAATGGCGTGAAGATAAGCGCGACGCCGAGGCTGATTCCCAATGCCCAGACAACGGGCATGCCGATTTCCCCCAAGAAGAAGCTGAAATCAGCGTTCTCGGACATAAGGATGACCGGCAGAAATACGACCATCGTAGTCAATGTGGACAGCGTAATCGCCAAGTTGACTTCAGCGGTGCCTTCAATTGCGGCTTCGTCCGATGCCTCACCTGTTTGTAAACGGGCGTGAATCGATTCTACCACAACAATCGCGTTGTCCACCGCCATGCCTACGGCAAGCATGAGCCCCATCAACGTGAGGAGATTGAGCGTATGGCCTGTAAAATAGAGGCTGGTTATCGTAAGAAGAAGGGTAATGGGAATGCTTGAGGCGATAAGTAGCGTAAGTTTCCATTCACGCAAAAACGCAAACAACACAATAACAGCGCATAGGCCCCCCGTAGCCGCGGTATTGAGCAACTCGTCTACGGAGTCCGAAATCATCTCCCCTTGGCTGAAAAACGTGACGAAGTGCGCTCCTTGAAGCTCCGGGTCACTTTCTAACTCTCGAAACGCGGCTTCAACGGCTTCGGCAACTTCGACCGTGTTGGCGTCCGATTCCTTGCTGACGGCCAAGGCAGCGCCGTCGCGGGCGTCGATGTGGTTGATGCTCGCGGAGGGGTCAGGCCGATAGGTGACATCCGCAATGTCGCCAAGCACGATGCCGTCGCGAATCGGGATTCGGCGAATATCGTCGACCGTCTCCCACCGCGCCAAGCTGCGCACGTACCGAACCTTCCCGTCATCCACCACGCGACCACTGGCCATCTGAAAGTTATCGGTCACGAGGCTGCGGTAGATTTCGCCCAAGTTGACATTGTGCGTGCGAAGTGCATCCAGGCGATATTCAACAAATACGCGACGAGGCGTGACACCCCACGTTTCGACTTGCCCGACTCCTGGAACGCGCTCAATTCGACGTGAAATCCTCTCCGTGACGAGATTGTAGCTATCGTCGACCGTATCGGGGAGGCTCACGCCGGCCCACAAGATTGGCTCGGAGTTGGGGTCGAGTTTCCAGATCCAATAGCGCTCTACGTCATCCGGCAGGTCGGGCATCGCGCGCTCGAGACGGTCCATCAGCGCGTTGTAAGCCTCGTCCATGCTCAGAGACCGATGAAATGTGAGGCTGACCATCGCGCTGTCGGAGCGCGCGTGGGTCTTCATTTCCTTCAAGCCGGGGGCTGTGCTAATGTGCTCCTCGACGGGGAGCACAACCTGGGCCTCTGTTTCGCGAGGCGATGCATCCGGATACGGAATCCAAACCCACAAACGGTTGAGCGTAAACGAGCTCGGAAGCATTTCGAGGGGAATGCGCGACCAAGCGATGGCCCCCATGACCATCAAGGTCAAGAACATCATCAACACGGTTACTGGTCGACGAACCGAAAATGTAGGGAGCCAACGTATCATGCCTGCTTACTCCACGCTCAAGTCGGAAACGGGAGCGGCTGACTCCGATGCTTCTTTTTCGAGCAAACGGGTCATGAGCAGGTAGACCACGGGAATGACGCCGAGGGTCAAGAACGTAGAGGAGCTCAGCCCTGCAATGATAGTGAGCGCCAGGGGCTGCTGCACCTCCGCGCCTTCCCCGATTCCGAATGCAAGGGGAACGAGGCCCAATACGGTAGTGGTGGTCGTGATAAGGATGGGGCGTAGGCGTAGCGTGCTCGCTTCGGCAATCGCAACCTCGCGGGAGGCTCCGTCGCTGCGAATTCGGTTGATGGTATCAACCAACACAATCGCGTTGTTGACAACCACCCCCGCCAGCACGATAGCACCAATAAGCACGACCACCGATATCGGTGTTTGAAATACGAACAGCGCGACCACAACACCCACAACTGCCAATGGAACGCTCATAAGAATTACAAGTGGGTGGAGTATGCTTTCAAATGTGCTCGCCATGATGACGTAAACGAGGAATACGGCGAGTCCAAGTGCCAATTGGAGCGACGATATCGAGCGCTCCATCTCGCGGCTTTGGCCTGCCAGCTCCCACAATACACCGTCCATTTGCACGCCTTCAAGGGCTGTTGCGACGCGCGATGCTTGTCCGGAAACATCGAAGCCAACGACGTTTGCAGTAATCGCGACCGCGCGCCGTTGGTCGATGCGGCGAATTTCGGACGGGCCCTCCGCTTCCCGAAACGTAGCCACGGCGGCCAATGGAATTACGGGTGAAATGTTCGGGTTTACGTTGAGCCGGGCAAGCTCATCTTCGCTTCGGCGGTCGTCTTCGACCATCCGAACGACAAGGTCAATCTTTCCGTCCCCACGGGAGACGGTAGATGCTGCATTTCCGAGGACCTTGTCCCGCACCTGCCGTGCGACCGTTCCGGTGTCCAGGCCAAAACGGTCCAACAGTGCGCGGTTGTAAATGACCTGCACCTCGGGGAATCCCGCGACCATACTCGATCGAACATCGATAAGGGAGGAATCGCGCTCGAGTTGACGCACCACGCGGTCTGCGACGTCGCGCAAGCGGTCCAGGTCGGTGTCAAAGAGTACGACTTCGACGGGTGTATCGAAGGAAAACAGGCTTGGCCGGCGCATACGCGTTTCGGGTGCGGGAATCGACCACTTTTCCGCCGCTTTTGCTACGGCCACACGGACGGTCTCCATGACGGCCGACTCGCGCGCTTCGAGGCCGCCGCCAGGTTGCAGTTCGACCATGATGCGTGCGGTGTGTTCGCCTTCGTCGGCGCGGGAGTCTGAACGTCGCTCCGTGCCAACAATCGTGTGGATATGTGCTATCTCTTTGTTTCCGACGAGTTGAACCTCGATGTCGCGGGAAAAATCGCTCGTTCGCGACAACGGCGTTCCGACAGGTAGCGCAAGCTCAGCAGTAAACCGACCCTGGTGCATCTCCGGAATCAAGGCTTGCCCAATTTGCCCACCCAACGGAACCGAAATCACCAATGACAGCAGCGCCGCCGCCATGACGATTCCAGGCCGCTGGAGCATCTTCGGCACCCACCCCGAAAAGCGGTTCGCAAACGCTTGGTAGGCCACTTGAAATTGGTCCGCGAGGTACATCAAAATGCGGGCGCTGGGACCTTGTCCCCTGCGGATAAGGATTACAATCGCACGGCCCGCCAACGCAATACTCGTAACCAAAAGAAAAGTGAGGAACTCCAACGAGAGTCGGACGATTAGGCGCACAAACCAATAGGGCACCATCAACATGCGCGAAGTGCCCATAGATTTGCTGAGGCTCGTTTCGAACTGCTTGGCCGATAAAAATGCTCCCGAATGGCTGATGCGCCATATACGGGGTCGTTCGTCCACGGCCGGTATCGAAAGTCGCATGGCTGCAAGCATCGGAACAAACAGCAACGCGACCACCAACGAAGCCATCAGGCTAAATACAACCGCGAGCGCGAGGTCGCCAAAGATTTGTCCGGCGATTCCTTCTACAAATGTAATAGGAAGGAACACGCTGACTGTTGTCAACGTAGATGCGGTGACCGCGGCCGCCACTTCTTGGGCGCCGCGAACCGCTGCTTCCCGACGGTCCTCCCCCTTTTCCACAAATACTTGAATGTTTTCGAGAACAACGACCGCATTGTCCACCAACATTCCGATTCCCAACGCCAAACCGCCGAGGGACATCAGATTGAGCGACACTCCGCCAATATACATAGGCGCGAATGTGGTCACAATCGAGAGCGGTATTGCTGCGGCAATGATGATGGTCGCTTTGAAGTCCCGCAAAAACGCAAACAAGACGGCAATCGCCAAAAACGCACCAAGAAATGCCGTGCTTCGGAGGTTTTCGAGACTCGCCTCGATGAACTTCGCCTGATTTTCGAGAATTACGAGCTGAACATCCGATGGAAGCTGGTCTTTGAGCCCCTTTCGGTTCTTGTCCGGCCGCGGCCCATCGACGCCATTGAGCGTTTCGAGAAGCTCCGCCGCTACCCGCACAATGTTCGCGTCGGCCGCCTTGAACACTTCGAGCTCTACCGAGTCGCGTCCATCTAGGCGCGACACGACCTCGCGGTCTTGGTGTGCCTCTCGAACAATCGCAACATCTGAAATCTTGACGCGCGCACCGTCGAGTCGACGTATCTCCAACGCACCGATTTCTTCCACCGTGCGTACTTCGTTGAGCGTGCGCACCAAAAACTCTTGGTCGCCATCTCGAATGGAGCCGCCGGGCAGGTTTATGTTTTCCGCCGTTAGGGTTTGCGTGACTTGGTCGAGCGTGACGCCACGCGCGACAAGCCAGTCTTGGCGGGCTTCGATGAGGATTTCGCGTTCGAGCCCGCCGCGAACACGCACGGCTGCGACGCCGTCCATCGCCTCCAAGTCCCGCTTCAGCGTCCGTTCCGCCAATTCGCGCAACAGGTAGAGCGCCTTGTCCCCTACGACGGCGTCCGAGGCGCGAGGGTCCATCGATAAGCCGATTCGCAGAATGGGGTCTTGGCTAGGGTCATAGCGCAAGATGAGTGGTCGGTCGGCATCTTCTGGAATATTGGTAGTTTGGAGTCGCTCCCGAATGGTTTGCGCCGCGTCATCCATGTTCGCCCCCCAAGCAAACTCAAGGATGACGTCGGAAACGCCGGCCCGAGAGCGGCTTTCGAGCTCCGAGAGGCCAGGCACGGTCGCGAGTGCCTCTTCGATTGGGCGGCTGATTTGGCTCTCGACCTCTTGGGGTGCGTAGCCTTCCACTTCGGTTCGCACCGTAATGGACGGATAAGAAAGGTCAGGCATTAGGTTGAGAGGCAAACGCTGGTAGCTGACGAAGCCAAAGACCGCCGCGGCGATGGCAATCATCCACGTCGCGACGGGCCGCTCGACAACGAATCGGAAGATGCTCACCCTTTGTCCCCATCCGACGCAGGTTTGTCTTTGCTCTCTTCTTTTTTGGGCGGCTCCGGGTCGTCTTGGAGCTTCACCAGAGTTTCTGCGCGAAGGCCGGCGTTGCCCACCACGACCACCAAGTCACCCGCAACAAGTCCTTCTGTGACCTCGACGTTCGTGGTGTCGGTATAGCCGACCGTCAGCCGAATTTTCTCGACACCACGCCGGGGGATTCCCTCCCATCGGTCGACTTTCGGTTCGTCGTCAGACGCACTGCTTTCGCCGGACGTTGCAAACAGTTTGGCGAAAAATCCGGGCTCTTCGGCGTCCTTCGTTTCTTCGTCCTCGATGACGGGAGCTTCGGCTTCTACAACTTTCCAGGCGACCGGCTCTCCATCGTCCCAAACCAACGCGCGCTTGGGAATCGTGAGGACGTCGTGGTGCCGGTCCACTTCGACCAGCACCTTCACATATTGACCGGGCCGGATGGACGTTTGGCCGGGCTCGACGGCGATGGTGACCTTGATGGTGCCGGTTGCAGCATCAACAACGGGAGCGATGCGCTCTACATGCCCACGGACCTGAATGGTCTCGTCGTAGGCTCCCGTGAGCGTAGCGGACTGCCCCTCCCGCACACGGGGGAGGTCCCGTTCCGGGAGCTGAACCACGACACGCAGGCGATCAAGGTCGACCACTTGGAACGCCCGGCGTGCGCTGCTCGCAAGCTCTCCCACCCGAATCTCGCGAACGGTCACTGTTCCGGCGATTGGAGTGTCAATGCGCGTGAAACCGCGTGTTCTCGTTGCCTCGGATTGGGTCGTGGTCGCCACGGTCATCGCATCTTTCGCGTCTTGCAGGTCTTTGTCGCTAATCGCACCACTTGCGTGCAATCGCGTAGCTTCCTCCAAGGTGCGGCGCGCCTTAGAAACCTCGACGTTCGCGCGGTCGGCCCCCGCATCCAAGGAGGGGCTCGAAACCACGGCGAGCGTCTGTCCAGGTCGAACGACATCACCTTCTTCCACCATGATGCGCGACACGATGCCGGTCGCCTCGGGAAGCAAGTCGACCTGGAACTCCCCTTCGATAACGCCCGACGTAACGAGATAGTCGGAGACTTCACCCGCGCTTACGGTGGTGGTCTCGACGAGCACGCGACGCTCTGGACCTGGCCCTTCCTCGGCGTGTGCGTCGGATTTGTCTCGCTTTCCGCCCTTGCGGGGCCCGCCATCGCCACCATCCCCACCATTACAATGGAGAGACGCGGCACCAACGACCACGACCAGGGCAACGCGCAGGGTTGCGTGGACGGAGGAGGGTTTTCGCATCGACTTTGCTCCGCAATTAGACATTGCGCCCGGGGGGCTATGTGCAACGATTACCCGATGCCTCGACCGTGGAATTGGATTCGTGGCACTCGTTACAATTTGGTAACGGAAACGGATGGCAGGGGGGAGAATCGAGGCGGCCGATACCCACCTTCTCGGCGGTGCCTACGGCGTAGCAAACGAGCGGGCGAAGGGAACCACTTCCGCTACGCCCTATCGCAACGAAGAAGGCCATTGGCCCAACGTTGAGCCGCTGGCCTTCTTGGCTCCTACACCATCAGTTTTGGCGGCCTTCAATCGCCAACAACAACACGACGGACGCCACGGCCATCCGGCTATCGAGCTTGTCACCAGCGGCGCTGAAGTCAACATCGTAGCCGAGCTGGAAAGGGTTGAATTTCTGCTTGATGATTCCCACTTCGGTGTCGCCGATGGTGACATGGTAGGTTTGCGGGATAATCTTGATGAGAAAGCGTCGGACAAGGGCCATCAGGCCAGAGTCTTCTTTGATTTTGCCAATCTCATCCCCCGAAGCGTTGAGCACGGTCCATTCGTCGCGGAAGATGGACTTCACGCCTTCGCGCTTCAAGGCACCCAGGTTTTCACCTGAGTTCGCATCGGTGACATCATACGTCGCCGAGATGTCCATGATTGAGCGGGCCTGAATGGCGAGCATCGGCATCGTTTGGGCTTCATCGCCAAAGACCGTGATTTGCTCCTTGAGCTTGAACGCCTTTTGCTTCACAAAAAACGCCAAGTTGCCCTGGGTATCGAACAAGCGAAAAGAGCTGCCGAGAAAGCTGAAAAGGGCCTTCTTGGCGACATACTTCGATTGGTAGCGAGTGAGCGCGTTGTTGGACATCAGATTCTCCTGGTTGCACGACACAGTTCCCGCCACCGGTATCCAGGTTTTGGGCTCTGTGATGGCCTGAATCGGGCAAAAGAACCGAAGCGGACAAAGGATGTCCGCATGAAGATGAGCTCTGATCGGGATTGGGTTATTGCAGGCCTATGATCAAACGACTCGACCACATCGCCATTGCAGTACCTGACCTCCAACGCGCTATCCACCGTTTTTGCGAAGACCTTGGATTGCCACTTGCAGGTCAGGAGGACGTACTCGACGCGCAAACCACGACCGCGTTTTTGCCGATTCCTGGCACACGCATCGAGCTCGTGCATCCGTTGAACGACAGCGGTCCCATTCGTACCTTCCTCGACAAAAAAGGAGGGGGCCTGCACCACTTGTGTTTCGAGACCGACGACATTGTGGCAGACATGCAGCGCCTCCGGGAGAAAGGCTACACGCTGCTGAGCGACCAACCCCGCGCAGGGGCTCATGGCAGCAAGGTTGTATTCGTGCATCCAAAGTCGTTTGATGGCGTGCTTATCGAACTCGCCCAGCATGCCCCCGAGGAAGACCACAAATGAGAGCCACCCCAAGGCGCGCAGCAGTTGGTGACCAAACAACCCTCGCCGACCGCAAGAAACACGCCGGCCAACGGCTGCTCATCGGCTTGGGCGCGAGCGGCCTCACCGACGAAGAACGGCAGTTCATACGGGAAGTGCGTCCGGCTGGCTTTATTTTGTTCGCACGCAATGTTGTGGAACCGGCGCAGGTTCTGGAGCTCAACCGGGAACTTACCGCGCTCCTTCCCGACTCCATGCCGCCGTTTTTGTCGGTGGACCAAGAGGGCGGACGGGTCCTGCGGATTCGCGATACTGCATGGCCGCCAATGCGGACCCTCGGAAACATCGACCGTGTCGCCATTACAGGCCAAGTCGCGCGTGCGATGGCCGATGAGCTTCGCGCGATGGGCTTCAACCTGAATTTTGCACCGGTTGCAGACGTCGACAGCAATCCAAAAAATCCCGTCATCGGCGACCGCGCATTCGGGAGGGCTCCGGCGCTTGTTGCGCGGCATGTTTGTGCGTTTATGGAGGGGCTGCACAGCCACGGCATTATCGCTTGCGTAAAGCATTTCCCTGGCCACGGAGACACCTCGGTGGACTCCCACAAAGACCTCCCGGTCGTCGAGAAGGAGCTTCCCGAACTCCAAGAAATGGAGCTTGCGCCCTTTGGTGCAGCAGTTCGCGCGGGCATCGGGATGGTCATGACCAGCCACGTCTTGTTCCCCGCGCTCGATGAAAAGTTTCCTGCCACTTTGTCCCCTGCGGTTCTTCAACGGTTGTTGCGAAACGACCTCCAGTATGGCGGGGTCGTCATTAGCGACGACCTCGAAATGAAGGCCGTGCGCCACCGGTGGTCGATGGCCGAGGTGCTTGAACGCGCCACACACGCGAGTGTTGACCTATTCTGCATCGGCCGCTCGTTTGAGCCGTCCTTGGCATTGAGCGCGGAGAGCTTCGACACCCTTGTTCGGCTTCAAGAGGCCGACAGGACGCATCATACGGCTGCCAACGACTCCGTACGCCGCATCCATGCACTCAAAGAGCGATTTTTCCCTGTAGCACCAAAAGCCCCTGCCCTTTCGGTCGTCGGAAACTTCGGGTTTCGAATGCTCGCTGAGCAAACGCGGCAAATGGGCGACGGAATCGCCTAAACTCCTCGGTGCGGGAAGCCTCTCTCCGAGCGGCCCGCAGCGGTTATGGATGTTATCGTCGCCATCGTGCAACGTCGGCTGCACGTTTCTATCGGTCCGCTTTCCCATTCTTTGTCGGGCGAAATCGTGTTGTTGAACATCGTGTTGACTGCTTTTTTTGCTGTTCAGCCGCAGGCCGCCGCCCAGAGCTGCGGGTCTGTGGCCGCCGTCCCCGAAACCACGCAGGTCGCTTGGATTAGCCCGCGTGGCAAGCGGGCGCCCAATCGCGGTGTCATCGAAGTGGTGCGCGTGCAGGACCTCCGCTCTTGGGTGCGCGACAACGGCGCCAACGAAGGCCGACTGATTCAAGGCTTGGGCATGGCTCCACGACGCGGGGGCCTGGCCGTCAAAAAGTCCTATAAGGTCACAATTTTTGATGTGCAGTCGGGGTGGTTGTGTCGTCCGATTGAGGGGGGCACCCCCGGCGAAGACCGCAGTGGCGTGGCAATTTGTGAAAGCAGCGACGCAGGCGCCGTCGGCGGCCATCGCCCGGGCTACTCGGGGTGTGGCTACACGCTCGATACTTCGTCGTCCACCCGCGGCATCGATGTTTACCGAATCCGATGGTCGGATGCGAGCGCGTGGGGGTTTTGTGTGATGCCCTTGGACCGGTTCATTTCCGGCGCCTAATGTCCGTGTGGCGGAAATGACGCGGATAGCGGCGCTCGCCCGCTCCGGTGCCACAACTCGTTTATCTTGTCGCGAAGCTGTTCCTCGGCGAATGGCTTTCGCAAAAGGGAAATCGCATCGCCGTCCGGAAGTTCGACGCTCGCGTGGCCGGTAATGAACAAAACGGGCAGGTCAACGCCTTGAAGGCGAAGCGTGCGAACCAAGTCAGGTCCATCCATGGGCTGCATCATGACGTCCGACACCAGAAGGTCGAGCTGGTGTTCCTCCATACGCGCGAGGGCGGTGATGCCATCCGATGCTTCCCAAACCGTGTGGCCGTCCCGTTTGAGCATACGCGCTACCGCACGACGAACGTGCCCGTCGTCCTCGGCGAGCAAAATTCGAAGCGTCGCAGGCAATGGACCGGGACCGGACGAAGAGGCGCGTGTCTGCGGCCTTGTAGCGCGGCGCAGGCCGACGACGACGCGCGCGCCGCCCAAGTCGCTCGATGTCCCGAGCTTCAAAAAACCACCACAGGACACGGCAAACGCATTGGTGCTCGCCAAGCCGAGCCCATGGGCGTCCACGCGCATTCGCGTACTAAAAAACGCCTCGGGTGCGCGCGAGAGCACCTCCGTTGACATGCCTGGCCCGTCGTCTTCGACAACAAGCTGAACCATATTCTCGTCGACCTCTAAGCCAACCTTCAGGCGCATCGCGCCTGCTTCGACCGCGTTTTCCACCAATGCAACCAACACGCTTGGAAATTGGTGTACCGCAACAGTGGCCCAGTAGGAGACCTCAGGAACATTCCAACAAATCGTAGCGACAGGGCCTTGCGCGGCGCGGACGACCATTGTTGAGGACAGAATCAACGCACAGATGTCGGCGGGCTGGATATCTTGGGCCTTGTTGCTGCCGAAGGACCCCAGCAAATCTGCAAGGGTTCGGATGCGCTGTATCGCCCCGCCAAACTCCGAAGCAGCGCCGCCATGTGCCGCCTCATGTTCGAGAATCGGCACCAGCGCGTTGTTGAGTTCGTGCGAAAGGCTGGAACCAAGTCGACCCAGCGCACCCTGGCGATAGGTGGCTTGCACCCTCCGTTCCATTTCGAGGCGCTGCTCTTGCAGGGAACGCTCATCCGTGATGTCACGGACAACGACGAGGAAAACGGGCTGGTCTTCCCACGTTCCGCGGGTGACGCGAACGTCGAGAATCGACTGGTCGACAGTGGTTTCAATGTGACAGGGGCCTTGTTTGACCCACTTCACGGCCATGCTTCGTACGCTCGGTCGCGCGCGTGTCGCGATATTGCTGACGATGACGCGGTGATGTTGGTTGACCACCATCATCATGTCGGGACATGCATCCAGGAATGCGTCAAACGTCGTGCGGGCCACGGTGAGGTGACGCTGTACTTCTATTCGCGAAAGTGTACGAATAATCGACAGTTCCAGGCTCTCCACCGTCAGTGTTTCGAGAGCAAGTACATCCGCGGCGCCTTGCCGCATGAGGTCGAGCGCGATGGATAGGTCGTGACCGCGGGTCGCTACGATGACGGGGATGGGCGACACCAAGTCGAGCACATGGTCGATTTGGTTGGCGTGGTCGTTCGCGTGGAGCGTAACAATGACGAGGTTCGCGGTGTTCCAATCCGATTTGTCGAGACCCTTAGATGCGACGGAAACGCGAATATTGGTCATCGACGACATCAACGCCAAGAGCGCGCCGCAATCCTCTTCTGCGTTCCAGAGCTGAATTTGAACGGGCAATTGGCGCACGACGGGTCTCCAGCCTCCCGGCAAGGTGGGTGGCGGTGTGGGAGCCGGGTGTTCCTCTGCCGGGCTCTCCGACTCGAACGTCCTCTTCGGAAGCCTTTTACACCAACTGAATGGTTTTTTTGGACAAGAAAATTAGTCGTGCCAAAAGTATGATAGATACTATGAACAGGCCGATTGCGAGGCCGCTCCATACCCCCGCAGGTCCCCCGTCAAAGGACGTAGAAAGCACATAAGAAATCGGAAGACCTACCACCCAATACGCGACGGCGTTCACGAAAGAGGGGAAGCGCGTGTCGCCTGCGCCGCGCAGAACCCCGGAAGCGGTAGCCTGAACGCCATCGAAGACCTGGAAAGCAGCGGCTACGGGTAGCAATACGGCAACGACTGCCAACACGCCCTCCGCATCGGTAAACCCCCGCGCGATTCCACGTCCCCAGAAAAAAAGCACCAAGGAAGACAATGACATAAATAGGGCGCTGGCAGCGATTGCGACAATACCTGCACGGAGCCAAGGTTGTCGCGCACCAATAAGGTTTCCAACACGTGCACTGGCAGCCGCACCAAGGCCAAATGGAACCATAAACGTGAAAGAAATTACCTGCATCGCAACAACATGTGCCGACAGCGCGGCGGCGCCAAACGCGCCGACCATCAAGCCAGAAGCATTGAACGCCCACACTTCGAGCGCAGTTTGTCCCCCCACCGGGAGACCCAAACGGAGCATTTGGCGCCACGCGCTACGGTCAAATGCCGCCGCGATTGGCATGCGCGCACTTTCACAAAACGCGTCCCAACATGCCCATGCCACGAGGCCGAAGCCGACCACTTCTACGCCCGTCGTCGCCCATGCGCAGCCGGCCGCGCCCATGGCCGGAATGGTCAGCCCAAGCGGTAGCTGCGCCCCTCGCACCAATAGGAGGTCGAGGACCAGATTGACGACATTGCCGACCAATACGGCGACCATGGGCTCCCGCACGCGACCTTGACCTTGAAGCCACGCCGTCAACGCGGACAGCCCGAGCGCCCCGGGAACACCCAGCGCCCGAATCGCGCAATATTCGGCGGCGGCGGGAATAATCTCCGGTGGTTGACGCATCCATGTCAGTACGGGTCCGCATGCCAAGTGGGCAAGCGCAATCGGCACCGAAAGGAGCAGCACAAACGCGAGTGTCTGTCCAAGGGAACCGATGAGTCGCGTTCGATTTCCAGCCCCGTGCGCTTGTGCATAAATAGGCTCCAATCCGCGAATCGCGCCGAATCCAAACAACACAAGACCAAACGACCAAATCCGACCGGCGCCAACGGCGGCCAGTACTTGCTCGCCCGCCCGCCCGCTGACGGCGATGTCCACCAATCCCATCGAGACAAGCCCGACTTGCCCGACGACAATCGGCCACGCCAAGCGCAAAAGGCGGTGGGTCTCTTCGCGAAATGTTCCTTGCGGGGAAACGTGGATAGGAGTGTCGCTTGTCATGGGCCACGGGAGGGAGGGGCGGGGCTAACGTGAACACAAAGATGTGTGCCCGCTTGTTTGCGTGACGTCGAGATGACGCTTTGGTGGACGTTGGCGGTGGAACGAGACAGGATAGAGGACGCCGTGGTTGAATCGCCGCGAATGATGTCGTCGGAGTTGCCTGTGAATCACCAAAACATTGTTGCCTTCTTTGTTCTTGCAAATCTGGTCGCATGCCAGGAATACAAGATCGACAAGGTCGACGACGGAAATGGCCCCCGGCCAGCGATCCAGGTCACACCCACCGCTCTTGACTTCGGTGGCCTTGAAAACGGCGAAACGATGACCCAAGTGGTCACGATTGAAAGTGTCGGGGACGCCGCACTAGAATTGGGCGAAATTCGGATGAATGCGCCTGGAGCATTCACGATTGTTTCCGCGCCGGAGTACGCGCTGCTGAGCCCCGGCGAAAGTGCCGACCTGGAAGTGTCTTACACTCCCAGCAATACGCAAGATAGCGGCGACATCTTCATTTTGAGTAACGACCCAACGTTGCCCGAAGCGGTGGTTCACCTGTCGGGTGTGGGTTTGATTCCGCTGCTGCAGTTTGACCCACCGGTGTTTGACTTGGGCTACACGGGCCCTGGAACCACCCTCACGGGTTCGATGGACATCGTGAACGTGGGTGGAGCGGACCTCGATGTGTCCCTCGTTGCAGTGTTGGGGGAAGCCTTTTCGGCGACGGAAATCTCCCCCTTTACGTTGGCTCCCGGCGACCGCTACCCCGTCGAAATCACCTTCGCGCCTCTCTTTGAGCAGTCCTACGTGGGTGAAATCTGGGCAGAAAGCAATACGCCCGCAGGGAGCACCCGCGGCGAACTGCGGGGAACTGCACTCGAAAAGCCCGTAGCGGTCTGCGAGGTCGACCCCACTGAGCCATATGCCCTCTATGATGTCGTCACCTTCATCGGCTCCAACTCTTACGTTCCAAATGGCGGTACCGTCGCCGGTTGGGAGTGGGCCTTGATTGCAAAGCCCGATGGCAGCGCCGTCGCGATGCCCTCGGGCGGCGCCGACCGCACGGGGCTGATTCCCGACATGGTGGGCGAATACACCGCGCAGCTGGTCGTGACGTCTGACACCGGCGAAGTCTCCGACCCTTGCTATGTTTCTTTTACCGCTGTTCCCAGCCAGGACCTCTGGGTCGAGATGTACTGGGAACATGCACAGGACGACATGGACCTCCACCTGCTCGCGCCGGGCGGGTCTCTCGTGTCGAACCAGGATTGCTACTACGCGAACTGTGTCGGCCGCGGCCTTGAGTGGGGCGTTTCTGGCGTCGACGACAACCCCTCCCTCGATATCGACGACATCCCCGGCACCGGCCCTGAAAACATCAACATCGCGAAGCCGGAAAACGCCATCTACACGGTATACGTCCACGATTTCCAGTACTCGACGCCCGATTATTCTGGTGCCAACAACGTCACCGTCAACGTGTACTTGTCGGGCGAGCTAAAGTGGACGGGCGTGAAGGCGCTCAGTGTCGAAAACCAGTACGTTCCTTTTGCCGCCATCGACGTCACCGCGCAGTCCGTAACGGGGATCTGATTGCCCAGCGCGCGCTTCAGCCGGGGCGAATGAGGCGGCGCACGCCGGTCCGCCAAGTGCCAAACTTGAGCACCTCCATACACACCAAGCGGCGTTGTCGGCCGTCCTTCCACCAGTGGTCGGGCGCCCAATCGTCGTAAGGTGTCGCAGCTACCCAGATGTGGATGTCCGCGCCCATCACCGATTGAAACGTATGGGTCGCCCGCAAGCGGTGATAGGGGGACGTCACAACCATCACGCGCCGCCAACCTTGGTCCAAGGCCGCGGCCTTGACCACGCGCGCTTCCTCTACGGTTCCGAGGGCTTCGGTCGTGAGCGCCAGAACAGGGAGGTCGTCCGCCCCCAAGGTTTGCAGTATCTCTTTGCCGCGTGTCACCTCTACCGGCACTTCTTGATCAAGTTGGCCTCCCACCAACACCAACACCCCTCCCCTCCCTGCGCGCATCCAGTCCACTGCGGCTGGAATGCGAACGCGAGGGTGCCCTCCCAAGACCACCACGGCGTCGAATACTTCGTTGGTATCTTCTGGCCCACTTGCTAATTTGTTCGCGAGCCTGCTCATGATTCGCGCGAACATCTGGACTCCTGTGTCGATCCGGCGTCGTTGCCCATTCGTTTACAATCGTTAGGTTCTATCGCAGCGCCGTCCAAGGGCGCGCCCACCGTCCCCGGAGTGCCTGTGGCTGTCGCGTCGTTCAAATCCTTCCCGGAGATGTTCCTTCATCGGGTCTCGTCCACGCCAGAAACCGAGGCGTTTTATTATCCTGACAGCAACGATGATTGGCAAACCCTCCGCTGGAAAGAAGTCGGCGAGCGCGCGCGCGCGATTGCGTGCGGCTTGCGGCACCTGGGGTTGCAGAAAGAAGAGCGCGCGGCAATCCTTTGCAACACGCGCGTCGAGTGGGTCCTCGTCGACATCGGCATCTCTTGTGCGGGGTGCGCGACCACCACGATTTATCCATCGAGCACCGCCGAACAGGTCGCGTACATCCTCAACGACTCCAACACGCGGGTCGTGTTTGTCGAGGACGACCAACAACTCGAAAAGGTCGCTGGCGTTCGAGAGAGCTGTCCCCAGGTGATGCAGGTGGTAAACCTCACCGGGCGGGGCGGCCACGGCGGCTGGGCGATGTCGATGCAAGAACTCGAAGCCGCGGGGCGCGCATGGGACAAAGAACACCCCGGCGCCTACGAAGAAGGCATCGAAGCCGTCGAGCCGCACCACCTCGCGACGCTCATCTACACCTCCGGCACCACCGGCGACCCCAAGGGCGTCGAGTTGCTGCATGATTGCTGGGTGTTCGAAGCGGAAGCGATGGATGCGCTCGGCTTCATGACCCCCGCGGACAAGCAGTTTTTGTGGCTCCCCCTCTCGCACTCGTTTGGAAAAGTGCTAGAGGCCTTGACCATTCGAATTGGCATTCCCACCGCCATTGACGGGCGCATCGAGCGCATCGTGCCGAACCTTGAATACGTCCGCCCCACCTTTGTGGCGGCCGTGCCCCGCATTTTCGAGAAGGTCTTCAACAAGGTCGTTTCGGGCGCCAAAGCGAGCCCAATCAAGTACCGGGTGTTCAAGTGGGCGCTCGAGATTGGACGGCAGGTCAGTCAAATCCGCCAGAAGGGGCAGCAGCCGTCGGGCTCTCTTGCGCTGAAAGCCGCAATGGCCGACAAGCTGGTCTTCTCCAAGCTGAAGGAAACATTTGGTGGCCGCCTGCGGTTCTTCATCTCCGGCTCGGCACCCTTGTCCCGCGAAATCGCGGAGTTCTTTCACGCCTCCGACATTCTGATTCTTGAGGGCTACGGGCTTACCGAATCGAGCGCCGCAAGTTTCGTCAATCGCCCCGACCGCTTCAAGTTCGGCACCGTCGGGCACCCGCTTCCTGGCGTCGAAGTTCGCATTGAGCCATCGGATGGGGAGATTTTGTTGCGGGGTCGCGGTATCATGCGCGGCTACTTCAACAAGGCGGAAGAGTCGGCTGCATCGCTGTTCACGGATGCAGATGGTACATGGCTGCGCACGGGCGACATTGGCGAACTCGACGCTGACGGCTTCTTGCGCATCACCGACCGCAAAAAGGACCTCATCAAGACCTCGGGCGGAAAATACGTTGCCCCCCAAGAAATCGAGGGCAAGCTCAAAACCCGCTCCGACCTCATCAGTCAGGTCTTGGTCCATGGCAACCAGCGAAACTTCTGCTCGGCGCTCATCACACTCGACGCCGATGCAATCGACCGTTGGGCAGCAAGCCACGGAAAGGCCGGAAAGTCGATGGCGGACCTTGTGGAAGATGAGGTGCTTCGCGCCGAAGTGCAGGCGGCCATCGACGACCTCAACAGCGGCCTCGCTCGCTACGAAACCATCAAAAAGTTCGCGCTTCTCCCCGTGGACTTTTCTATCGAAGGTGGCGAGCTCACGCCGTCGATGAAGGTGCGGCGAAAGGTTGTCGAAGCACGCTACGCTTCGATCATCGATGGTTTTTACGGAAACGTGTTGCAAGAAGTGTGAGCCTGTACATGGTTTGCACACAATTGCCACACGTTCCGTGCTGCATTGCAGCAGAGTGGCGATTGCTCCGAGGTTCAGATTGGCATACGTCCGAAGTATGAACGGACACAGCCGAATCCCCAATTTCTACCGCCTGCCTCCCGAGGCGCGTCGCGAAGCCTTGCTAGAGCGCACCGCCTTGAGTGAAGCCGACCTCCCCGCGCTCTCGGGGCTCGCGCTGGATATCTCCCGCGCGGACCGCATGGTGGAGAACGTGGTGGGTGTGTTTGCCTTGCCCCTCGGCATCGGCGTCAACCTCACCATCAATGGCGCGGATGTATTGGTGCCGATGGTCGTGGAGGAGCCGAGCGTCGTCGCGGCGGTTTCCAATATGGCCCGGCTGGTGCGCCAGTCCGGGGGCTTCACCGCGGGCGATACCGGCAATGTGATGCTCGGGCAGGTGCAGGTTCTCGATGTGCCTGACATGGATGCCGCCGTCGCCGCCATCGAGGCTGCTACGGATTCGTTGATGGCGGCTATCGACCAAATCCACCCGCGCTTGGTCGAGCGGGGCGGAGGTGCACGGGGTTTGTCTACCCGCATCCTGCGGTATGACGAAGTCGGGGAAACACCCGAAGATATGCTGGTCGTCCATTTTGCGCTCGACTGCGTAGACGCGATGGGTGCCAATATGGTCAACACCGTCGCCGAAGAGCTGGCGCCGACCATCGAGGCATTGTCGGGCGGGCGCGTTTGTTTGCGCATCCTCTCCAATCTCGCGAGCGAGAGGCGGGCGTGGGCGCGTTGTCGCATACCGGTCGCCCATCTCGCGACCGATGAAGCCGATGGCTTGTCCGTGGCTCAGGGGATTGCCGCTGCGTATCGCTTTGCGTGGGCCGACCCTTGGCGTGCCGCAACCCACAACAAGGGCATCATGAACGGCGTAGACGCCGTTGCATTGGCTACCGGCAATGACTGGCGGGCGATTGAGGCGGGAGCGCATGCGTGGGCCGCCCGGTCGGGCCAGTACCGCTCCTTGTCCAAATGGAAGGTGGTGGACGGCATCTTGGAAGGATTCATCGACCTCCCGATTCAGGTCGGTACGGTCGGCGGGTGTATCCACTCCCATCCGGGGGTCGCGGCCAACCTCAAGCTCTTGGGCAACCCCAATGCTTCGACGTTGGCGGGCATCCTGGCCGCGGTTGGTTTGGCGCAAAACCTCGGCGCACTGCGTGCTCTCGCGACCGTCGGCATTCAGGCGGGGCATATGCGCATGCACAGCCGAAATGTCGCGACCCAAGCGGGGGCGGAACAGCATGAGGTCGCAGAGGTGGTGCGTGTTTTGAGTAGTGAGCGAAACTGGTCTGTAGACCGTGCGCGGGTGGTATTGCACAACTTGCGTCACGGCGCTCCTGCCGCTTGCGCGCCGTAGGCCGCCAATGCCAACCGATTCGCCAAGCCATGGGCAAGGGCGGGCACCCGCCAAGCTCATCCTGAGTGGCGAGCATGCCGTTGTCTACGGTCACTTGGCGGTAGCGGTGGCGGTAGACCGCTGGACCCACGTAGCCCTGGTCCCCTCACCTGGGCCGACTTCGGTCGCGCCCGGCATGATTCCGGTTGACGACCGCTTGGAAGCGGCTGTGCGCGCGGTGCTACCGGCCACGGGGCTTTCGGTTCATATATCAGGCAATGTTCCGGTCGGTCGCGGTATGGGTTCGTCCGCGTCGTTGGCAATTGCGATGGTGCGCGCGGAAGCGAATCTTCGCGGAGAGACTGCGGGCTTTGCGCATTGTTACGCGCAGGGATTTCTCTTTGAGCGCGTGTTTCACGGAAACCCCAGTGGCGTTGACCATACCGTCGTGGCGCGCGGTGGCGCGATTCAGTACCGAAAGACCGGCGACCAAGCGTCCATTCTGCCCCAAGAGTGCCCGGTGCTGCCCCTTGTGGTGTTTGACACCGGCGTTGCGGGAAACACCGCGCAGATGGTCTCTATGGTGGCTTCCCGCCGTCCGGCGGTCGATGGCGTTTTGTCCCAAATGGGCGCGCTGACCGAGCAGTTCGCACACGGCCTCTCGACCGGATGCACACTCGATGCCTTGGGCGCGATGATGTCCGAGAACCATCGGCTGTTGCAGCGATTGGGCGTCAGCACCCCCGCGTTGGATGCGCTGGTTTCATTCGCGTGTCGGGCGGGAGCGTTTGGCGCGAAACTTGCAGGCGCCGGCGGGGGTGGCGTAGTGGTCGCTCTGGCGCCCGACCCCCAGGCCTTGGCCGAGGCCGCCCGGCGGAACGGTTATTCGGCGTTTTCAACCGAGGTGGTTCCCGCTCGGGAGGAGTCAATATGAAGCGTGAAGCGCGGGCGTTGGCCCATCCCAACATTGCTCTCATCAAATACTGGGGAAAGCGGGACACGGCCCTGAACCTTCCTGCGGTGCCGTCCTTGTCGGTCACCTTGGCGCCGTATCGAACCCTCACGACGGTTGTTTGGGACGCAGGTGGCCCCGAAGATGACATTTGGCTCAACGGTACACGGCTCGTTGGCGGTCCCGCCGACCGTGTTTCGCGTTTCTTGGACCGAATTGTCGAAGGAGACCGGCCACGCGTTCGGGTAGAAAGTGAAAACTCCTTCCCCACGGCCGCTGGCTTGGCGTCGTCGTCGTCTGCGTTCGCGGCCCTCGCGTTGGCTGCGACCGCGGCTGCGGGCATCGATGCGACGCCCACCGAACGAAGTCGCTTGGCGCGGCAGGGGTCCGGTTCGGCTTGCCGCAGCATTTGGGGCGGCTGGGTGCGGTGGGACCGAGGCGAGCGCGATGACGGTTCCGACAGCCACGGCGTTCCGGTCGCGGGTCGGGACCACTGGGATGTGGTGGTCGTGGTCGCACTCGTCGGGGAGACCGCCAAGGCCGTTGGCTCCACGATAGGAATGGTGCGCACAACAGCCACCAGTCCGCTGTTTCCGGGCTTTGTCGCCTCCGCGCAAGAAGACGTGGACGTCGCGCAAGCAGCCGTGCTGGCGCGGGACCTCGACACATTGGGTGCCCGCATGGAGCACTCTACGTACAAGATGCACGCGACGATGATGTCGGCCCAGCCGTCTATTCGGTACATGCGGCCCAAGACCGTAGCCGTTCTCGAGGCCGTTGAGCAGCTCCGGGGAGACGGTGTCGCGGCATGGTCGACGATGGACGCAGGGCCCAACGTCAAGGTGCTATGCCGCGCCGAGGACGCGGCGCGCGTTCAAGCACGTTTGGGACAAGAAGGCGTCAACACCGCCATTCTCCATGTTGGTGATGGAGCGCGACTTGTTGACTGAGTACCGGGTTGTTTCGCCAGGCAAGCTCGTGCTGCTCGGCGAGTATGCAGTACTGGACGGCGGTTCCGCCATTTCCCTCGCCATTCACCGCGGCGTGCAGTGCGCAGTGCGGCTCGGCGGCGACACGGTGCGCGCGACCACGCCCGACGGAGACACCCGCTTTGTTACCCCGGCGCTTTGTGATGCTGCCCCTGGTGAATATTCTTTCTCGAATTGGAATCCCGTTGACCTACCCGGAAAGCCCGGCTTTGGTGGAAGCGCTGCTGCGTGTGTCGCAGCCTGTGTCGCCGCGGGACGGCCCGCGACGGACGCCTTGGCTATCCACCATGCGGTGCAGCGCAGTGGCTCCGGCATCGACGTATTGACAAGCATTCACGGTGGCATGGGCTTGTTTTCTGGACGCACCTGGACCGCGCTTCCCCCCCGCGTTCCGGTCGTTGTGTACTCGGGACAGTCGGCGAAAACAGGCCCCCGCGTCGAGCGCTTTTTGCAGTGGGACCGCCGACAGCGTGCTTCGTTTGTGCGCGACAGCAACGATTTGATAGCGCAGTTTGCCACCGACCCCCTCGAAAGCACACGCGCGGCCTATCGCTTGCTTCGTGCCGCCACGCAGGCCGCCGGGGTCGATTGGGCAACACCCGCGCTCGATGAATTGGTGAACCTCGCAGAGTCGGCAGGTGGCGCAGCAAAGCCGAGCGGTGCAGGTGGCGGCGATTGTGTGGTGGCCTTTTTTGACGACCCCGAAGCCCAATCTTCGTTTTTGCGCCAATGTATTGAGTCGCGTTTCGCTGTCATTCCGATAGACGTTGCAGGTGCCGCCACGCGTACCGATTGAGGTCCGATGTCTACCCCTCCGATTTCTGTCCGCAAGGCGGACCACCTTGACCTTTGCACCCACGGCGACGTTGCATTCCGTTCGAAGTCCACGCTTTTTGAGGACATCTCGTTCGTACACGACGCCCTGCCGGAGTTGGCCGTTTCCGACATCGACCTATCGAGCCAGTTCGCGGGCCGTCCACTGCGCGCGCCGGTGGTGATTGCCGCGATGACGGGCGGGGTTGACCGCGCAGAGGCCATCAATCGCGACTTGGCGAGCGTGGCGGAGGAGCTCGGAATTGGATTTGCGTTCGGTTCCCAGCGGCCGCTATTGGTGCGCGGCATTCGCGAAGGCTACCGCGTGCGCGATGTCGCTCCGAATGCGCTGGTGCTCGGGAACATCGGCGTCGTGCAAGCAGCCGTCACGCCGACCGCCGCGCTGCAAGACCTCGTCCACCAGTCGGGCGCCGATGCGTTGGTGGTCCACCTCAACCCGGCGATGGAGGTCGTGCAGCCAGAGGGCGACGACGACTTCCGCCGCGGCTTGGACACCATCGCGCGCTTGGTCGCGGAGCTGACATGTCCCGTCGTGGTCAAAGAGACGGGCTGTGGCTTGTCCCGAAAGGTCGGCCAGCGGCTTGTTTCGCTTGGCGTCAAATGGGTGGACACCAGCGGCGCGGGGGGCACGAGCTGGGTGGCCGTCGAAGCCAATCGCGCCAGCGGCCAGCAGCGCGCGTTGGGCGAGGCGTTTTGGGACTGGGGCATACCCACGGCGGCGAGCGTCGCCCAATTGAGTGGCCTGGGCCTTGGAATCTGCGCCACGGGCGGTCTTTCGAATGGACTTGAAGTTGCGAAGGCCATCGCATTGGGTGCGTCCTGTGGGGGCATTGCCCGCACATTCTTGCAAGCCCACGCCGAGGGTGGCCGGGATGCCGTACGGGATATTGCCCTACGCATCATTCAGGAAATCCGAATCGTGTGTTTGCTCACCGGCTCCCGCGACATTTCGGCGTTGCAGAGCGCGCCATTGGTTCTCGGAGGCGGAATCGCGCGCTGGATTCCTCGCGCGTCGCCTGCTGCTGCGCATCTGCAAGGATTCTAAGGGCCTAACGGCCCCCTTCTCGGCGCATATTCAGAAGAAACGTAGGGAGGTCGATACGGCGAATGTAGTAGTTTCGCGCTTGTGCCGGGTCGATAGGCCAGCGGCGCACGCCGTCGTCTCCTGTGTCAAGCAACACTTCAAAGCGCGCAATGTCAAGCTCATAACTTTGCGTGTAACGACCAACGATAAGGCCGATTGCACCCAGTTCGCGGTCAAGCGCGCCATTTTTTGATGTATAGCGAATCTGAATTTCTGCGGAGCGCGGCACGTCTTTTTTTCGCCCTGCCCATTGGGTGACGCGGGCGTCGATGCGCACATCTGCCAGCTCCATGCGCGAAAGCTCGACATAGAGCGCGGACTCGAGGTCGCCGGGCTTCTGGATGGGGCTCACATCGGTCTTCATGCGCCCTCGCAGCTCTTGGTCGAGCAGCGTTAGCTCGTTGACGGGCGGAGCCACTACTTCCGGGACAGGCTCTGGCACGGGGGGGTCCGTCTCTGCTTCCGGCCCAGGGGTTGCAACGGCCAGGGCGGTGCGCGCGCGGGGCTGGTAGGTTTCGAGCGCTACTTGGCGAACCCACAGGTTCACCATTCCGACCGCCAACATTGCAACTGCGGCAATTCCGACCAACCGCATCCAGCGCGTATTCGTAGAAGGTTCTGCTTGGGGGGCGCTGGCAGGCGTCGGAAGCACAAACAGCGGGTCTTCTGGCATCGGTGCGAGCGCGTGGGCGCCCGACGTGGCTGTCGATGCCAGCGAAGGAAATGCGATGACGTTGTCGCGAACCGGCTCCGGCGCGCGTACGGGAACCGATGGCGCCGCAGGTGTCCGTGTGGGCGCAGAAACAGAAGGAGGACGCTCCCGCGGAGGAGCCACCTTCGAAGGAGACGCGGAGCGGCGGGCTGCTTTTGGTTTCGACTCGATGACAAAACGGCCATCCTTCCGCGTCCCCTCGGGGACAATCTGGACGGCATCGGCAGGCAGCTCGGCCACAGGTTCGGAGGGGTCCTCGGCGAGCAAGGCATCCTGCGGCAGTTCGGGAACGTCGCTGCTATGGTGCTCTGCGTCGCTACCCTCGCCTTCGCTCTCCTCCTCGTCCTCCCATGCAGCCCAAGGGTCGATCTCAAAGGCACCGTCCAAGGCAGAAATCGTTCGCGCAGGACTCCAGCGGTCCTTGCCGGGCAACTTGACGAGCGTGTCTTCGCGCACGACCCCATCGCGAGCCAAGATGATGAGCTGGTCAACATTTTCGACGACCCGTTCTCTTCCGTCCACCAATACCCGGAAAGGCACGGAGCCGCTGGGGGAGCGCGGGTCGTTCGGGCTTTGCTTGTCTGACATCTGGCGGTTTCTCCAACGAGATACTACCCGGTGTGAGCCGCGCGCGAAATGCGTTGCGCTCTCCCCCTGGACCCCCGTGGCCGGGAGGGACCCCGCAGCGGACATCTGCTGCTTTTCTGGAGTCAAAACCAACATGCCACAAAAAACGGTCCTGGACCTTCGCGCAATGAAGGCCGGCAACCAACGAATCGCAATGGTCACCGCCTACGACGCAACCATGGCCCGTCTCGTCGACCGTGGCGGCGCAGACATGGTGCTTGTGGGGGACAGCCTGGGAATGGTGGTGCAAGGCCACAAAGACACCCTGCGTGTCACCCTCGACCACATGGTCTACCATGGTCAGTGCGTTTCGCGCGGATTGGAAAACGCGCACCTCACCGTTGACCTCCCCTTCATGTCGTACCAAGTCAGTCCCGAGCAAGCGCTCCGCAGCGCCGGTCGATTGGTGCAAGAAGGGAATGCGCAATCGGTAAAGCTCGAAGGCGGCGAGCGTTCGGCGGAAGCCGTGCGGCGCATCGTGCAGGCGGGCATTCCCGTGGTCGGACATGTAGGCCTGACGCCCCAGTCCGTCAATGCGATTGGCGGCTATAAGCTGCAAGGGCGCGGCGAAGAAGAAGCGCGGCAGCTCACGCAGGACGCCCTGGCGATTCAGCAGGCTGGGGCGTTTGCGTTGGTGCTCGAGATGGTGCCCGCCGAGCTTGCGGCAGAAGTCACCGCTGCGCTCGACATCATCACCATCGGCATTGGCGCGGGCGTAGGCTGCGACGGCCAAGTGCTCGTGTGCAACGACCTCTTGGGGTTTGACACGTCGTTCAAGCCGCGCTTTGTGAAGCGGTACGCAGAGCTAGAAACCACGATGGTTGGCGCCGTTTCTCAATATGTAGCCGAAGTTCGGGATGGGTCGTTCCCGGATGCCGAGCATAGCTTTCATCGCCGAAACGGCCCTGCGCGGGTCGCACGGATTTACGGATGATGACGATTGTTGACCCCCGGGAGATGCAGCGTCGGGCGCTCGCGTGGCGCGCGGACGGTTTGCGGCTGGGCTTTGTACCGACGATGGGCTTCCTTCATGCCGGCCACACCTCGCTGATGGACCAAGCCCGCGCCCAGTGCGACCGCTTGGTCGTCAGCATTTATGTGAACCCGCTGCAGTTTGCGCCCAACGAAGACCTCGCGACGTATCCGCGTGACCCTGTCGGGGACGCGGAGAAATGCGAACAGCACGGTGTTGACGTGCTCTTTATGCCCGAGTCCTTGTATCCGCCGGGCCATCGCACGCGGGTGCGCGTCGAAGGCCTCAGTCAAGGGCTCTGCGGGGGCGACCGCCCGACGCACTTCGAAGGCGTCACTACCGTCGTCGCGCGCTTGTTTGGCCTTGTGCAGCCCCACGTCGCGGTGTTCGGCGAGAAAGACTACCAGCAGCTCGCGGTCATTCGGCGAATGACCGAAGACCTCGCGCTGCCGGTGGAGGTACAAGGAGGCGCGCTGGTACGCGACTTTGATGGCATCGCATTGTCGTCCCGCAACAAGTATCTGGATGCGGACGAGCGTCGTCGCGCGTTGTCGCTGTCGTCGGCCCTTCGATTGGTTGTCGAGGCGGCTCGCGCGGGCGAACGCGATGCTGCCGCGCTTTGTGCGCTTGCCCGACAAGCTATCGACGCGGATGCCATCGATTATGTAGAGATTCGCGACGCCGACGACCTCTCCGAAATGACGGTTATTGACCGTCCTGCGCGGGTCTTCGGCGCGGCGCGCTACGGACGCACCCGCCTCATCGACAACATGGCCTTGGCATGAACCTCGACGACGCCCTCTTTTTCCTGGTTGCGGGAATGCTCGGAACCAATCACCTGTTGGTTCGGCTTCCGGGTTGGGAAGACCGTGTTTGGTTGTTTTGGGGCGTCCAGGCACTCAACGTCGGCGCGACCTCGTACTTGCTCGCTTGGGGCTTGCCCGGATTTACGGGCAATCTCCGCGTGGTCAACTATGTGTTTGCGCTATTGTTCTTGATTCGGGCCGTGCAAAACAATGGGCGTTGGGGCGAGGTTCGCCGGCGACGACAGACCGACCCCGACGTAGAAGCGCGAAAAGAGCAGATTCGCGAAGCGCTCCAACGCGGGGAAGCCGAGCCGCCGGCGCAATAGCCGGTGCTTTATCGGAAAAACTGCACCACACCTATGGTGTCGCCTACTTTTGTATAGCGGACCAATACCTCTCCGCTCGTACTCACGCCCGATTGGCCGTGGGTACGCCACCAAAACTCGTGGTCCACGCAGTGCGGCGGGACGGTCACCCGCTCTTCGACGGCCGCGCCAAACTCCGTGTGGTCCGCAAACAAGGCTTGGTACTTTGCGCGGAAATCGTGGATTCCGGCGATGAGGACGGTTCCATCCGTATCCAGTACGCGGACATCTTGTCCAAAACACGCGCAAAACAAATCGATGTCCTTTTGGTTATACGCGTGTAGCTGGGACGATGCCAAAGTTTCAATGGACATCTGGTGCTCCGGGAAAACCGATGGTGGTCGAGACTACAACACTGCGCCGGCGTGGCGATGGAGCGTGGCGACAATATCGGCGTACCGCAGCGGCTTGCGGAGTACGCTCGAGAAGCCGATGACGTGTATTATCTCGTTGTGGTCGAGGTTCCCCTCCCCGGTGATGGCGACGAGACGCGGCATCGTTTGGGGCGTGGTTTGTTGGAGGGCGCGGGCCGCCGACCGGCCGTCGACATGGGGCATTTGAAGGTCCAAGAACACAACATCGTAGGAGACGGCGGCGCATTTCTCAATCGCGGCTGCGCCATCCGGCACGACATCGCAGATATGTCCAGCGGATTCGCACATTCGGCGCAAAATGTCTCGATTGACGGGCGAGTCGTCCGCGACCAATACGCGCAATGGCGTGGTCGGGTGCGACGCTACCGGGGACGCTGCGCGCGCAAATACGTCCAGCAGGGTCCGGCGCCGCACGGGTAGGTGAATATGTCCGCTCCAAGGCGTTGTTTTCATCGAAACATGGGTGCCAAAGGGGCTGACCGCGACGCAAACGGCACCGATACGGCGCCGCAATAACTGCGCGCTGGCTTCGGCGTGATGGTAGGCGCCCAAGAACCAAATCGGGCCCGATGTCTCCGTTGGCGGCGGCAACGACGGTATGTCCGCCGCTGTGAGCGGGATGGCCTTGGCGCCAAGTGCGACAAGGGTGTCCATCCACATGGCCTTTTCGACGGGCGTGCGGGCGTCGAAATACACGAGTGTACCGGGTGGAAACGCCGGCAAAGGCGGGCCGGACGCTGGCTTCGCCTCCACCTCAAACCAGAACGTGCTGCCTTGCCCCAACGCGGAGTGTGCGCCCGCATTGCCGCCCATTCGTTCCGCCAAACCCCGCACAATCGACAGCCCGAGTCCTGTACCGCTCGCGCGAAGGGCGTTCATCTCGCCCACTTGGATAAACGGCGCAAATACGCGCGAAATACTATCCGCCGAAATGCCGGGCCCCGTGTCGGTGACCTCGACGCGCAACCGGTTGTTGGTGTAGTACGCCCCCACCCGCACATGTCCCCGCTGGGTAAACTTCACGGCATTCGACACGAGGTTGCCGGCCATTTGCTGCATGCGGTCGGGGTCTCCAACGATATAGGTTGGCGTCGACGGTTCGATGTGGACCAGCAGTACCAGCCCCTTTTCCGCAGCCGAAGACGCGAACATCGACGCGGCATCTTCTAAGCACTCCGCCACGGCAAACGGGCGGCGGTCGATGTCCATCGCGCCGGCTGCGAGCTTGGACGCGTCGAGGACATCACTCAACAGGCGTACCACGAGGTGGCCCGAATGATGGAGGGCGTCGACAAGCTCGCGTTGGTCAGGATGAAGGTGCGTTCGACCCAAAAGCTCCGCGGTGCCGATGATTCCATTCAATGGATTTCGCAGTTCGTGGCTGAGTTGCGCGATGAACTGCTCTTTGTTGGCCATTGCAGCCCGAACTTCTGCCTCGGCCGCGGTCTTTGCCGCGACGGCAGCTTCGAGATCGGAAATCGCTCGTTTTAGGGCATCGACCGCATCGTTTCGATGCCGCATTGTGGTCGCGAAGATGTTGACCAGGACCGCGACCAACGAGATGAACTGCGCCGCGTGGTCAACCGGCGAAAGGATGCCGCCGTCGACCGTGAGGTCAATGTCGCGCATGTGGGCCACCAATAGGCCGAGCACGGTGACGCCAACGATTCCGGCCCAAAACAGCAGCCCGTCAATGCCCATCAACATGCCGCCAACCAACGGCGCGGCAATCAGCCAATACAGGACAGGGCTCGCGATAGCGCCAGACCCCAAGATTTGCACAAGCAGCGTCAAAAAGCCGATGGATACGCACAGATGGGCAACGTTTCGAGGGTGCCAACGCGGAAGCAACCACAGCGCCACCATACACGTCGACACCCCGACCGCGGCGACTCCCAGGTGAAACCACGCCCCCGTTCCGATGTAGACGAGCCCCAGTATGCCCACGGATACGAGCATTGTGCGAATCGACGACGCGACGAGGCGACGGCCACCTTCTGACGCAATCGGCGGTGTATGGGCGTCGTGTTTCATATGCCGGCTCCCACGTCGTAGGTGGCTCGCTGGGTCAACCGGCATGTACGATGCAAGCGCTACGACCCGATACGGCAAGTATATACAGACCGTGTGCAAACTTCATCGGCACCCGTGCACAAATGTTTGAGACTTTTTCTCTATATTCTCAAACTGCTTCGCATGCCCGACAAAATGACATGCGCCAGTCAACGCGCCACTTGGCGCTTTATTCCCCTCGTTTCGGCTATCTTGGCGTGCCTTCTCCGCGTGTGCGCGCTTCGTCTACAACGGGCTTGGTTCGTATCGCTTCGGGATGGTCGGGATACACCGTTGCGAGGCGCATCAACACAGCTTCAGCATCCGACACTTGGCCAAGGTCCGCCAAACATCGAGCTTCAGCACCGAGCATTGCCGGGTGCTCCTGAATTCGAAACCGCTTGAACTGCGCGAAGCGAAGTCCTTCTTCGGGAAGGCCCTGCAGCCGTCGAATCTCCGCCTTGGCAGCCCAGACCGTGAAGTCGGTGCTCCTCTGCGCGCGGCATAAGTTGGAGAGCTCCCATGCTTCCTCTAGGTTCCCTTCGTCGATGGCCTGCTCCATCTGGAGTCGAAGCGTGAAATAGTGTTGTACGCCTTGGCGCTCCGACAGAAAAATCTGCCACTGGGTTTCGTCGTCGTCGCCGCGTAGGTGCGCGTACGCCGCCATCAGACCGTGGGTTGTGGCGCGTCCTGCTGCCACCGCTTCGAGCATCGGAATGACATCGAGGCCGCTGGTGGTGTCTTCGGCGGCGATGTAGTCGAGCAGGAGGTTGTTGAGTATTCCGATTTCCGATGGCTCGGTGAGGTTCTTGTCCACCAGCATGTCCCACCGGTGGGAAATCGACTCTTCGACACGCCCCACTTCCCGCAACGCCGAGAGGTAATACGCCTGGCCGTCCTCAAGGGCCCAAGTGGAGCCAAGCGCGAGTTCGAATGCGTCGATGCCATCTTGTGGGCAACCGGCCTTGATGAGTCCTGCCCCGTACTTGGCGACAATATCAAGGTTCTCTGGGTCTCTCGCCATTGCGTGCGTATATTGGCCGAGGAGCTGGTCGACCGAAGCCTGCCGCACGTTTCTTCGCAAGGTGTAGTCCGTGCGATTGGCACCCACCGTGGCGGGGACGACCAAAACAATGACCAGCGCAGACAGCGCAGCGGCGTAGGAAGGCGGAGACAAACGATGACGCATGGTACCGACAAAATTGGCGAATCGCAAAAAGGAAAAAGCGGAAGCTGGTGAACCAGCTTCCGCTTCCTCTCGTTATGAAACGAGAGTTCGGCAATCAGAAGGTGCCGCTGCCAGCGTAGAAGTAGGTGTAGCCGCCTGCGCCTTCAAGGTAGTAGGCGGAAGCCCAGCTGATGACGCCGCCGCCAGCAGCGCCGTAGCCCCAGTAGTCAGCGCCGAAGTAGACGTAGCCGCCGGCGATGGAGAGCTGGCCGCTGGTGTCGTCGCCGAAGCTGCAGCTGGTGGTGGCGCTGTCGAGGGTAAGGTCGACGTCCCATGCGTAGTCGCAGCCGCTGCAGGAGCTAGCGGGGCCGCTCATAGCCCAGCCAACGGTACAGCCAGCTTCAACGATGGTGACGGAAGCGGCGCCGGAGATGGGGCCGGCTTCGCCTTCGCCTTCGCCTTCGCCTTCGCCTTCACCAGTGGTGGTGCCGGTGCCGCCGGAGTCCTTGCCGGAGCAGCCGACAGCGGCGATGGAAAGGGAGAGGGCCAGGAAAGTAAGCTTGGTGATGTTCATTGTCTCGTTCTCCTCACTCACACAGTGAATGTGTGCCGCCTTTGTACTCTGCGGTTTTGAAGTGCGCAACACCTTCTGTGCAGATTCTCAGGCGGCATATGCTCACCGATGTGCAGTTTGGGGGAAAATGCGGAACTACTGCCGACTTTTGTGCGAATTTGGCCCAAGCCGATGCCGTGGATCTCTCCCAATCGCGCGGTTGCCGTGGGTACCGGTGTTCCACCAAGAAGCGACGGGGCGGTCGCACCGCCCATGATCTCAGTATGACGTACGCGTCGCCACTTACGTTTGGCGCTTTGTACGCCGGGATGACGACATTCGGAAAATGGGTCGCAACTGGCGTCAAGGTCCGAAACGCGCAGCCGTTGGAGAGCATCGGGATATTTGTCCCCTCATTGGTGGTGACGTGTCGGAACACTTGTGGAAGCTTCGAATCGTGTCCGTCTTGGGCTTAGAGGACGTGCCTCCGCGTGCCGTGGCATTGGGGGTGTCGGCGGTCGGCGTGTGTGGCGTGTCGCTTCTGTCGGTGCCCCTTCACCTTACCCTCGGTGACCCGCAGCAAATCCCCTTGGCCGTTTCGGGCGCCTGCGGGTTTATGTCTGTTTGGATTGCGCTTCGGCGACTCCGTGCCCCCCAGCTGGCCGCGGTGTTGTATGTTTTGTCGTCATTGCTGACGCTATTGGGTGCGCTGGTCCAAGACGGCGGAATGGGCTCCCCCGCTACGCCTTGGCTCGGAATGCTACCGGCGATTTTTTATGCTTTGGGCGGCGTGTGGGCAGGCGTCGCTGGCCTCGCCGGTACCGTCGGCCTTGTGATGCTTCTGAGCGTTGTAGACGCACGAATTCAGGCCGCCTTTCCCGCCTCTGCGACGCCAGGTGAATACGGCGTTCACCTGATTCTTGTTGCCGTTGCGATGGTCTCTCTCGTCGTCGCCCGTGAGACTGCGGTAGAAAAAGCCCGAAACGAAGCGAAATCTCACAATGAAGCGCGGGCGCAAGCGGAGGCATCGAATGAGGCCAAATCGGCCGTCCTCGCGTCGATGAGCCATGAAATCCGCACCCCATTGCACGGAATCCTCGGAAATGTCGAGCTGATGCTGGGAGACACGCAGAACGAAGCGTTGCGTTCTCGCTTGCGCACCGTTCAAAGCTCAGGCGAGCTGCTCCTTTCTATTATTGAAGATGTTTTGGATGTCGCGCGGATAGAGTCTGGCTTTATTACCCTTCGACCAGCATCCGTTCGCCCACGGGACTTGGTTTACAACGTCTTGGAAATGCTTTACGCGCGGGCCGCGCAGCAGTCTGTTGCCGTCCAGGCAGGTGAGGTCATCCCCGGAGACGCCGAATGGGTGGCGCTTGACCCCCAACGCACCCGCCAAGTCCTGCTCAATATCGTCGGAAATGCAATCAAGTTCACCCCGCCTGGTGGAAGCGTGCAGGTGTCTTCGGTTGTTCGTGGCGGGTTGTGGTCGGTGACGGTGCGGGACACGGGCATCGGCATTCCCGATGAAAAATTACAGGCGATATTCGAACCATTTGTGCAGGTCGAAGGCCGCACACAGCGACGCCATGGTGGCACGGGTCTCGGCTTGTCGATTTGTCGTCACTTGGTCAAACAAATGGGCGGCACCATTTCTGTCCAGTCGACGGAAGGTGTGGGTTCGACGTTCACTGTCGCGATTCCGGTAGAAGCCGTCCCCGCACCCGCCCATGAGGATGGTGCGGAGACTCCCGCCGATTCCGCGGTCTCTTCGGCTTCCCCCTCCCCTTCGGAGGTTCCTGCATCGCCCCTTACGGTATTGGTGGCCGATGACAATCCTGTAAATCGGCAGGTTTTGGATGCGATGCTGCAACGTCTCGGGCATCGGGTGGTGCTAGCGGTCGATGGTCAGGATGCGGTCGCGCAGTGCCGCCAGCAGCCCGTCGATTGTGTGCTGATGGACATCGAAATGCCTGTGTTGGACGGTCTTTCCGCTACACGCGTGCTTCGCGCACAGCCCATCACGGCGGGTATCCCTGTGTTTGCCGTCACCGCCAGCGTCCTTCCCGAAGACCGTGCGCGCGCCGAAGCTGCGGGCATGACGGGCTTTGTCCCAAAGCCCGTTCGGAGCCGCGACCTATCGGCATTGCTGGACGGCCTGCAGGCCCTCCCGCGAAGTCTCCCGCGCACCGCCGCGCTGCCCGATTCGATTTGATGTCCGCAAAACGCGCGCATTGTTGCCGGTCGACGCACTAGTCAGGCCGACAGCCATCCCCGCCACACACGTCCACAATCACTCCCGAGCGAAGGAATGTGTCGACGAGGTCGCCGGCTCCGATGACTTCGGCGATGCGCCCGTGGGGGTCTGGCAAAACATCGGCAGGCGGCAAATTGCCGCGGTCGCTCGGCCAAGCGTTGCCAAAGTCAAACAATACAATGCCGGAGCCCGTATGGGGGTAAGTGGCTGTAGCGACGCCCCAGGGCTCCCGCTCGATGTCATACGGGGAAAGGACGGGAAGTGTGTCCGGGAACGTGCGCGCAGCAATCTCTTCGGTGACGACGGCGACTTGTTTGTCGCCCTTAGAAAGCAGCAACAACGTCTCTTTGCCCGATTCGTCGGCATACAAGCGATGGTGGTAAGAAACGGGGTCTGTACGGTCCCACAACAATTGCACTGCAGCCAAGACGACCGAAACATCCGTAGGGTCTGGGTAGACGATATTGAGGAACTCAAAAAACGGCTCAAAGTTTACAGAGCGACTCAACATCGTGCTGTAGTTATTACCCGGCACCGCCAAGACGCCGCGGTGGACATCGGGACTGGTGGCCAAAAAGGTGCTGCCGAAGATGCCGCCTTGGGAGCCACCAAACCACAACACGCGCGAGGGGTCGACCGTAATCGCGGGGTCGACCGTTTTTAGGAAGGTCCCCAGATTGCCAGATACCGCCGACCGTGCCACCAAATGATGATTGACCAGCCCTTGCTGAAGGCCGTCGGTGAGCAGCGTAATGTTGTTGATATCGAGGATGGCGTTGGTCATGTTGTCGCCATCCGGTTCCGACATTCCTGTCATGGGAATGCCGACCATTACGTAGCCATACGTTTGCGCAATCAGCTCCAAATGGTCGGCCATGACCTCCCATTCGCTGCCGAACATCCCGTGACCATAGACGATAACGCCCATTTCTGCACCGCTTCGGGCGACATTGGGAACATCGACAATAAACGGAACCTCAAACAGTCCGTCCGTGTAGACGTCTTCTCCTGATTCCGACTCCATCGTGTTGAGCGTAAACGTACTGCCTGGAACGGCAGGCGACACAATCGCGGGTGTTTGTATGTTTCCGTGTACGTGGTACCAGATGTTTTCGTGAACCGGTCGCCCGCTCCCATCGTCCGCGACGACCCACTCGACGGTGTCATCGGGACGCAAGGCGAAGGTCGCGCCATCGGGCGCGTCTGCAAACGCTGCGGACAAGCTGCGGTCAAGGCGCTGTTGAAGGCGTTCTTCGGAGCCCGTTGTAAATGACCATGCGAGCGTGAGCTCGGTCGGAGGCACACCCGCTGCGTCTAACGCCCCAAACATCGCGGCGAACGCATCCGCACGCGCGGAAATCCCGGCGTCGGCGTAGGATTCGCCATTCACGAGCGCAGCAAACGCCGGAGACTGCGGAATCGGAGCGCCGTCTTCTGTCGTAAGATTGCGCAAAGCTACGATATAGGTTTGGCCAGGCTCCAATATGACGGCCGGGCGGAGAAATGTGAGCGTATGGGCAGCCGTGCGGTCGGGCTCCACAAAGTGGGGAACAGGAACGAGGGTGTCGCCCTCCTGGCGCAAGAGGAGCGTTGGACTGTTCCAGTTGGTGCTCGATTCCAAGGAGCTCCACTCATTGGGAAGCGCCGTATAATCCAACGGCCCGAGGTCGAACATAATGGGCGTGCCGAGGCCGTACCCATCGAGAGCGGAAAAATGCTCGGCGCGAAAGTGTGTTCCCGCGGCATTGGCGGGGAGCGACTCTGCACCAAAAGCGAGCGCAACGCCGGTGGAGGTGGTGTCGTCGGGCTTCAAGTAGAGGCTAGACGGCCACGGAAGCGCGCAGTGGTTGGGCTGGAGGGCGTCACAGGCCACAGGCGGCCACTCGTCGTCGGGCGGAGTGCTGGTGTCGGACGTGTCTTCCGTGCCGGAGTCTGCAGGCATCGTATCCGTCGTTTCCCATGCAACAGTGGGGTCCACGAAGGTTGCCTTTGATGGCGCTGCGACACCACAGCCGGCGAGCAGAAACAGGACGATGGGTGGCAAGCGCATTGCAGTCGGCTCCAACGATGATTGCGTAGGGGTATCGCAACGTTGGAGAAGTGACACCCTCCGCGTCAATCACTGCGGTGCCATGACGGGGTGTGTCCTCGCAGAGTCATTCGGTGGACAGCGCACTGCCGCACGCAAAACTGTTGTCAGAACCCTGCCTCTAACAGCATTGTTTGCGAGCCCGTGAGCGCGCCAGGATGGGGAACCAGTGAAACGAGCGCTTCGTACGGAAGATTGCACTGGACCGTGACAAATAGCTGACCATCCTGATCAAAGACGCGTGCTTCGATAAAACCCTCTTCGAAGGAGATGCCAGCTTCTTTGAGTTGCTCGATAACGGTTTCTTCCGCAATCGCTTCGATGGCGGATTGGCTCTCCGCCTTTGTATACGAGATGCCAAGTGACGATGCTGTTCGCGCCCCTTCCCGAACAGCGTGGTGAACCCGCAGCGAATGCGTCGTAAATCGACCCCACTCTGCGATGGTAGCGAACAAAAACAGCAACACCGGCAAAATGAGAGAGAACTCGATGGCTGCAGCACCACGTTTCAAATGGACATTGTTGCGCTTCGTTTGACGCGCGAGGTTATCCACGTAGGCGTTTTGTTTCGCTGCTTTCATTGGACAAAGACGGGTGCAGCCTTGTACTCCACGCCATAGTCCGGTGCGTCAGGACTTGGCCGTGTGCCCACCACATGCTGTTCTGTGGTTTCGAGGCGCATCGAGAGGTACTGCTTCCCCCCATTTGCGACCACATCATAAATCGCGCCCCAGGCGAAGCCGTCGATGGGGGCCGACTGATTGTATTGAACGTGCGAGCAGTCATCCTCGCGGAAGATGACGATAGGGCCTTCCCACGTTGCACCATAAGCAGCCGGAGACACCGTGCTGTTGCTGGCTTGGGCGGGAAGGGGGCCCCACGCAGCGGCGTTCCATGATGTTGTGGACGATTCGATGAGCGTTGCCAACACCGAAAGGTCGACGGCAATAGTGCCGTTGTTGAGCTCGACGTCTTGGTCGATGCTTGCCTCACCGAGCGAACAACCATCCATAAGGAGGCTTTCGATGTTGTTTGCCTGCGGCTTCTTCCCGATATACGCCCAGCCAATTTCCGTTTTTCCGCTGTTGCCTGCCAGGCCAAACTCCAGGAGGTTGAGCTCCGCGGTGCTGTAGGAGTCCATCACACAGCTCGGGAGCGCCAAGGGCACGAAGCAATCTACTGCCGCAGCCCCTCCACCATAAGGACGCGCGACGGTAGAACGTGCGCCCGTGCGCAGTGTCTCCGTTCCCGATGAAATGGTAGACCACAAGGGTGTGAGGTCGTCGCGCAGAATGGAAACCTGCACGGCGTTTACGTCTTTCGCCGCCGCGGTGGAATCGAATGAACTGGTGTCAAAGTCGTATTCACCGAAAACCAGTTGGCCATCCGCATTGTTGCCTTCGTTCTTTTCCAAGGCGACCGTTTTCCCCGCAGCGGTATGGTTCGAGGCGATGAAGACGGCCGCATCTCGGGCCTTTTCGATCCCCTCGTCGGTTTGGTCGAGGAGCTGTGTGGCGGCGTGGGCAGACGCATCGGAGGCGAGACGGATTTGAGACCCTACGACCCGCGCGTGACCTACGTCAACGACGAGAGCGCCGAAGCCAGCAAGAACGATAAGCGACGCCGTTAGCACGAGTACGACGGAGCCACGGCGAATCGCGGACTGGGGCGTAGGAGAGGTCACGTTGGTGCTCCGTAAAGCGAATCCCGCATCACAAGAAGAGAGTATCACCAAATGGGGCACGATTCATGGCGCGTGCGGAAACGTAACGTTTGTTGACAGGGCGGTGCGCGGGAATCATGGGTCGAAGGCGGCATAGAACGGGAGGCAATCCCCCCCCCCTTGTGTAGACGGGGGGGGAGTAGTGTACTCGTCGGCTATGCTCCAAAACGGCACGCGAGGGGTGGCATCTGAAGGCAAAATTTGGTGTCAAAACGACAGACGGCATACTGGCCTGAAGCTCTGTATTGCTGCGGGTAGAAGGCGGCGCATGGGCATATACAAACGCCGCGGAAATGAAAGCCGATAGCATGCGGCGCAATTTTTGTGCTTCATTTCCGGCTGACGTTTCGCGCTAAATTTGCGCGTGTCGCCGACCTCAGATCATCGGAAAAGGGCATTGTCCTTTGCGGAGAGCGGTTTGACTTCCTTGCTTGCGTCGAGTGCTCTCTTTGGGGCACTGTTCGTATCCGCAATAGCCAATGATGACGCTATCCCGTCATTTCGCCCCCAAGTGGCCGCTTATGTCGGCCCCACGGTGCCTTTTTCCCCGTTGCGGGTTGGCTTTCTGCCGCGCGTCGAGGCGGGAGTCGCGACGCCCGCATTTCAAGGTCGGCTCGCGGTGGCTGCATCCTTGGCGACCACCCACCCTACCGTAGAAGGCACGAATACGGACGCCGGTTTGCCCGAAAATAGCCAATGGACCATGCGGGCGCACATTTGGCAGGTCGGGCTCGGGGCACGGTTTGCGTTTGCGAGCAAAGGGCGGTTGTCGCCGGAAGCATTTGTTGTTCCGCAAGTCCATATTCTGCGCGCCGTCACCAAGGGAAGCGGTGACGGCGCCGATTTCGGCGTTCACGAACAAGAAGCGACCAAGTTCGGAGCGTACGTCGGTGGGGGCACCGCCATTTCACTCGGACCGGGCCAAGCTGTCGCGCACCTCGGGGTACATCTCGCGGGAATTGACGGCTACCTGACGGGAGCAAGCAATCTCGCCGGCTTTTCGCCGTCGATTGGCTATCGGATGACACTGTGAGACGTTTGTTATTGTTGCCTGTTTGTTGGGCGTGGGCCTGCGCACCGGAACCGAAGGACGCCGACCATGATGGTTGGTCGTCTGCAAGCGGCGATTGTGACGACAGCCAAGCCAGCGTCTCGCCTTCGTCGCCCGAGCTGTGCGATGGCGTTGACAACGATTGCGACGGCGAAGTGGACGAGGAGGTGCAGTCGACCTTCTGGGCCGACCTCGACGGCGACGGCGCTGGTGACCCCAACGCCCCTATCCTCGCGTGTACCCTGCCTGCGCAGGCGTCGACCAACGACAACGATTGTAATGACGCCCAAGCGACGGCATTCCCCGGCGCGGTCGAAACGTGTGACGGATTCGACAACGATTGCGATGGCGCTGTCGATGAACCGGATGCGGTCGACGCCGCGACCTGGTGGGCAGACACCGACAATGACGGTTTTGGCGATGCTTTCGCTGTAGACATCGCGTGCGAAGCGCCGAGCGGGTTCGTTCCGGCCGCCACAACCGACGCGGCAGATTGCGACGATACAGCGTTCGATGTCTTTCCGGGCGCTGACGAGCGCTGCAACGACATCGACGACGATTGCGACGGTGAAATTGACGAGCCCACCGCTGTGGATGCCCCTACTTGGTATATTGACTATGACGGGGATGGGTTTGGTAGCGACTTGTCAACTCTGGTTCAGTGTGATGCACCACGATGGTATGTGGCCAATGGTGAGGATTGTGACGACGCGATTGTAGATATTTCGCCATCGGCAGTCGAGATTTGTGACGGCATCGACAACGACTGTGATGGCGATACGGACGAAGATGACGCGATTGACGCGCGGACGTGGTTCGTCGACGCGGACGCCGACGGCTACGGTGAAGCGTCGGGCGCGCGTGTCGCATGCAACGCACCAACCGGCTTTGTCTCTCGTGACGACGACTGCGACGACGCCTTATTCGTCGTCAACCCCGGCGCACCGGAGGTGTGTGACGGCTGGGACAACGATTGCGACACCGTCGTCGACGAAGACGATGCGATGGACGCTTTGGCTTGGTTCGCCGACGCGGATAGCGACGGCTTTGGCGACGCCGAAGATTTGGTGCGGGCCTGTGATGCGCCATCGGGACGGGTCGCGGATGACGGCGACTGCGACGACAACGCGCCAGACGTTCATCCGGGAGCTGTCGAGGTGTGCCGCAACGGCATTGACGATGATTGCGACGGTACTGCGGCGGCATGTGTCCTCAGTGGGACTTCCTCGCTCAATTCCGCCGTTCAGCGAACTGGCGTTCGGCCCACTGCATTTTCATTGGCAGACCTCGACCAGGACGGTTTCGGCGACCTCCTCGTGGGCTCCGCCGATGACAATACCGTCTGGTTGGAGATGGGGCCGCTTTCGGGCGTTTCGCCGACCTCGGGCGATTTTGTCGCCGCGACCGCGGGCGCGGTAGGAACCGCGCTTTCGGCGGCCGTCGACGCGAACGCGGACGGCTTCGTCGACGTATTGGTGGGGGCGCCCGATGCCGCGTCAGGAGGCGCTGTATATGCGCTGTTTGGGCCGGTCACGGGGGCGCGCGGGCTCGACTTGGCCGACGCGGTGCTGTGGGGCGCGCTCTCGGGCGACCGCGCGGGCACCGCGATGGCGAACGCAGGTGACGTCGATGGCGACGGCGTGGCGGACATTCTCGTCGGTGGAAGTGGTGGCGCTGCGGCGTGGTTGGTCTATGGACCGGTTTCCGGCCAGCTCGGCCTGGGCAACGCGGACGCGGTCGTCCGGGGCACCGTCGACTTCGGCGCGGTGGTAGCGGGCGTCGGGGACGTAGATGGCGATGGCCTCGCAGATGTCATCGTCGGTGGGGCGGGCATCGACGGCACGGGCGCGGTCTCGATGTGGCGCGGCCCCCTCCGCGGCGCGACTTCGTCGAGCAGCGCCGACGCTACATGGGTCGGAGCGACGGCCGGGGCTTTGGCCGGCGCGTCCGTCGTCGGCATCGGAGACAACGACGGTGATGGCTACGACGACCTAGCAATCGGAGCGCCCGGTGATGCGCTCGGTGGCCCCGATGCGGGCGCGGTGTTTGTGGTGTTTGGCCCCGCATCCGTTGGCGGTGAGCTTGTTGTTGCTGCATCAACGCGCATTCTCGGCACGACCGGCGATGGCGTCGGTGCGAGCGTTGAAGCCATCGATTCGGACGCGGATGGCGCGGTAGAGCTGTTGGTTGGCGCACCCGGAGAGGACGGCGCGGGGAGCGATGCGGGCGCGATGGGGCTGTTTCGGGGTGGTTTGAGCGGCAGCCTCACCCTTTCGGATGCCGCTGCGCGCTTCGAAGGCGTGTCCCCCGCTGCGCAATCTGGCACTCTGCTTGCGACGGGCGGAGATACCGATAACGACGGGTACGACGACCTTTTGATAGGGTCGCCAAGCTTGTCGACGACCTACCTTGTCTTTGGGGGTGGCCAATGAAGCGCTACATGGTTGGCCCATACGTCCTTTGGTTGGCGTTGGCCGCTTGCAGCAACGAGGTCATCGACGATGACGGCGATGGAAGCCTCAAAGGCGTCGACTGCGACGACGGCGTCGCGACCGTAAACCCCGATGCGGTCGAGATTTGCGATGGCATCGACAACAACTGCGACGGCCAAGTTGACGAAGGGCTGCTGCTTCCGTTCTACGAAGACCAGGACGGCGATGGGCACGGAAACCCCTCATCTTCCGTAGAAGCATGTGGGGTTCCACGCGGGTTTGTCCCGCTGGGCGACGATTGTGATGATACCGTCGCGACGGCGTATCCAGGTGGCGTCGAAGTTTGCGATGGTGCGGACAATGACTGCGATGGGACGGTCGATGGCGCGTCCGCAATCGACGCTTCGGTTTGGTACGCGGACGCCGACGGTGACGCTTTTGGCGATGCCGCGGTTTCGGTCGTCGAGTGTGGCCCGCCTTCGGGATTTGTCGCTGTTGCGGGAGACTGCGATGATGCAACGTCCGCCGCTTCGCCCAGCGCGATGGAGTCCTGCGACGGCATCGACAATGACTGTGATGGCGAGGTGGACGAAAGTGACGCTACCGATGCTGTTCCGCGCTATATCGACCAGGACGGGGACGGCTTCGGGGTTGACTTGTATGTTGTCATTTCTTGTGATTCTATTGACGGATTTACGTCTGTTGATGGAGACTGTGACGACGATAACAACGCCATTTTTCCGGGCGCCGAAGAGACGTGCAACCAGGTCGACGACGACTGTGACGCTGTCGTCGACGAGCCTGACGCCACCGACGCTCCCGCGTGGTACGCCGACGTTGATGCCGATGGGTTTGGCGACGCAGCGAGCGTGCAAGTCGCGTGCGCGGTGCCCGCCGGTTTTGTGGCGACGCCTGACGATTGTGATGACGCCGCCGCCGATGTCTACCCAGGCGCGTCGGAGTTGTGCGACGGCATCGACCACGACTGCGATGGCGTTGTCTTGGAGGACGACAGCATCGACGCCTTGACGTGGTACGCGGACGGCGACGCCGATGGCTTCGGAGATGCTGCGGCGCCCGTGTCAGCCTGCCTTGCGCCCGCGGGCACGGTCGCCGACGCCACGGACTGCGACGATTCTTCGGCCACTACGTTTCCTGGCGCGGTGGATACGCCCTACGATGGCATCGACCAGGACTGCGCTGGCGACGATGACTACGACGCCGACCACGATGGCTATCGCTCGATGGCCGTAGTGCCGTCCGGGCGGGATTGCGATGACATGAACGTTGAGGTCCATCCCAATGCCCCCGAAGTGTGCGGCAATGGCGTCGATGATGATTGCGATGGCACAGCAAACGCCTGTGTGATGTCGGGCGCGATGACGAGTGCCGATGCGGACGTCGTGTGGTTTTCGGGCGACGCCTTGGCCGAGGCAGGAACTTCGGTTGCACCCACGGGCGATGTCAATAGCGATGGTCGAAATGACTTGATGGTGGGTGGAGCCGGCACCAACCAAGTGTGGTTGGTCGCGAGCGGGGCGTCCGGGGAGATAGACCTCGCAGGCGCGCGGGCGACATTGTTGGGCGCTGCCGGCGACGACGTGGGCGCAGCGGTAGCCTCGCCGGGCGATGTCGATGGTGATGGCATCGACGACCTCTTGGTCGGCGCGCCCGGCGCCAATGCGGGCACCGGCGCGGCGTATATCGTCAGCGGGACCGTAACCGGAGCCATCGACCTCTCGTTGGACTCGATGGGCGTTGCCACGGGCACTTCGGCATTCGGGCGCGCGGGTGAAACCGTCTCGTCTGCCGGTGACCTGAACGGCGACGGCACGCCGGACTGGTGGATGGGCGCGCCCCAAGCCATCGGCGACACGGGCGTTCCCACAGGCGTCGCCTACTTGTTCTTCGGGCCGACAACCGGTTCGTTGTCGGTCGACGACGCGGTGTGGTTCTCGGGCGGCACGACCTGGGACGGCGTTGGGAGCGCCTTGGCGTCCCTAGGAGATGTTGATGGCGACGGAGTTTCCGACGTCGCTATCGGCACATCGGAGGCAGACCCGGCGGGCGCTTCGAGCGGCGCGGTGTGGGTATTCTTGGGGCCCGTCCCGTCGTCGGACCTCTCCGTCGACGATTCGGACGCGCAATACCTGGGCACGGCGGCCGGAGATGGCGTGGGCCGTTCTGTGTCTGGTGCCGGAGATGTCGATGGCGACGGCTACGACGACATCCTCATCGGGGCCCCGACCGCGAGCGGCGGCGGAAGCTCCGGTGGCGTCGCCTATTTGTGGAGCGGCCCTGTTTCGGGTGCCGCCGACGCCACAGGCGCCCAAGCAATGCTGGTCGCGAGTGCGCCGGGCGACCGTTTGGGAAGCGCGGTCGCTGCGGCCGGCGATGTCAACGCGGACGGCTGGGCCGATATCCTCGTCGGAGCTGCCGACCGCGATGGCGCAGGGACCGACGCGGGCGCCGCCTACGTTGCGTTCGGGCCGCTAACGGGCGTTCTCACGGCCAATCGCGCAGATGCCCGCGTGGACGCCTCTGCGCAATACCGTATCGGCGCATCGCTTGCCGGCGCGTTTGACTTCGATGGCGACGGCAATGACGACATCGTGATGGGTGCCCCAGGCGCGAGTGACCGTGCCGCATATGGCGGCGCTGTCTACCTGTTTTTGAACGAGGGCCTGTGATGTTTATCCGTTCTCGCACGCATCTCCTCCTTGGATTGGTCTCGTCTGGATTGGGCACGGCATGCGCTGAGTCGCTGAAGAGCCCAGACCCCAGCCTTCTGGCCACAAATCCAGGCCTCGTTTGTCCAGAGCAGCTCACGACGACCATTTCGGTTACCGGCGCAGGCTTGTCTCCGGCCCCCGTCGAGACGATGACCGACGCGGCAAGCACCGAGCTGCCTGTGCTTTGGCTCGAACACGTGGTGCAGGCGGACGGCACGACCGGCGGCGGCGCGGTCGTGGATTTGCCCGAAATCGAATGGGCCGGCCAGAGCGCCGTCTCTTTTGTTACCTCCCCTGCGTCTTCCCTTCCTGTTGGTACGTTTGACTTGTGGGCCAAGGTCGCCGACGGCCGCCAGACCCGCCTTCCCAACGCGCTGACCGTGGTTCCGGCGCCTGTTTTTGCTGCATCGGGGCCCGCGCTCGCGTGCGTCGACCAAGCAACCCAGCAAGTTCGCCTCTCGGGCACCGACTTCTTGACGGTCGGCGGCGTGTTCCCGACCGTTACGGTGGGCGATGTCGCGGTCACCGTCACCAACGCCGGTGGGTGTGAGAGCCTCGCCGGTCCGATTGCGGCAGAACGGTGTGCCACACTCGATATCTCGCTTGCGACCGGCAGCGTGCCTTCCGCATTGCACGATGTTTCCGTCACCAATCCTGCGCCTGCCTCCTGCGCGTCGTTGGACGTCTTGGAGGTGGAGGTCGTCGATGCCCCAAGTTTGGACACAGCCTCCCCTTCCCTCGTGTGTGGAGCCCAGGCGGATGTGGTGTTGGAGCTGCGCGGAACGGGATTTGTCACGCTCGAAGACGGGACCCTGCCAACGGTAATGGTAGGGGGTACCCCGTGGACCCCATCCGAAGCCCGCGACTGCGCGCCCCTATCGGGCCCGGAGGGGGGCGCGGTATGCGAAACCTTAGAACTGCAAATCCCAGCCGGCGCTGCCCCAACCGGTCGCGCGTGGGTCACGGTCGCAAACCCGGCGCCTGCAGATTGTGAGACGCCATCTGCGGTAGAGATATCGTTCTTGCCGCCGCCCCGCCTGGACATTGTGTTGCCGGAGCCGCAATGCACAACCCAAGGCGACGCAACGTGGACGCTCTCCGGTGACGGGTTTTTGGTGCTGGCGGACGGCACGATGCCAACAATCACGATTGACGGGCTAGAATGGCCCGCTGGGGAAGCCGCGGTCTGTCAAGACATCCAGAGTCCAGCAGGAGGGCAACTTTGCCGTACATTGCGTGTTACGACCCCCGATGGCGCGCTATCGTCTGGTGTATTGGATGTCTCCGTCACCAATCCGGGCGAAGCATCGTGCACCACCGAAAGCGAGATGGTTGTGGAGTTGGTGCCTCCGCCAACACTCGATTCGGTGGACCACGCCCTCGCGTGTGATGCGCAAGATGCCGACACGCTGGTGCTCACGGGAACAGGCTTTTTGGTGACGCGAACGGGCGTGCTTCCGAGCGTGACGATTGGCGGTGTCCGCTTGCCAGCAGACAGCGCGGACAACTGTGTGCAACGTACCGGTCCAAGTCAAGGCAGCACCTGCACGACCTTGGTGGTTACAGTGCCCCAAAACGCCGTAGGTGCGGGTGTTCACGCTGTAACCGTGACCAACCCCGAGGACGCCGATTGTAGCTCCACAGAAGCTGTCGAGATGGAGTTTATCGGCCCGCCATCGGTATCCTTGCTCGAAAGTCCCCTCGTTTGCGATGCAGAGTCTGATTTGTTGCATCGGGTGATAGGAACGGGCTTCCTTGTGTTGGATGACGGCACCCTGCCCTCCGTTCACTTCGGCGCGCAGTCCGGCTCGGTCGTGTCGGCAGACAACTGTGCCCCCCTTGCGGGACCAGCCGGTGGCCAGTTGTGTACCGACTTGTGGGTCTCCACGGCCCAAGCGGCGTTGGGCGCCGGCGTGTTCGACGTACAAGTACGCAATCCCGAAACCGCCGCCTGCACGAGTGATTCCGCGACTACGTTGACCGTCGTGGGGGAGCCTGTTGTCGTTTCAACCGATCCCGCGATGGATTGTATTGAAGGTAGTTCCTCAACAATTACCTTGACGGGTCAAGGCTTTTTGCAAGCATCGGATGGTTCGTTGCCGACGGTTCGCGTGGGAACGTGGGAAGGGAGCGCAGCGACGGTTGACGGATGCTCGCTTGTCGCAACCGTCGCGGGTGCCGCCCTTTGCACCGAGCTGACCGTAGATGTCCCATTTGGTACGTGGTCCGACGATGTCTACGCCATTCAAGTTGACAATCCGGCCCCTGCGTCTTGCGACTCTGCGGTGTCGGTCGACCTCACGTTGGTGGGGCCGCCGGTGGTCACATCGCTCGAAGGCGCGCTTGCATGTGACGAGCAGTTTGACGTGCCCCTGCGGGTTGTTGGCGAGGGGTTTGTCCGCGCAGCCGACGGCGCGTTGCCGACGGTTTGGGTCGCGGGCACCGCCTTGGCCCCCACATCGGGCGATGGCTGCGCGGCGCTCACCGGCCAAGCGGGTGGCGAGCGATGCACGAGCCTCGATGTCGTGCTCCCCGCCGGCACGTTGACAGCCGGTGTGCATGCGGTTTGGGTCGAAAACCCGGCCCCTGCGATATGTGATTCCGTCGACTCCTTGGCCCTGGAATTGGTCGCGCCGCCCAGTGTTGTGTCGGCGGACACAGCATTGGTTTGCAACACCCAAGATGACGTTACACTCACGATTTCCGGGGCTGACTTCCTTGTGTTGGCTGACGGCACTTTGCCTACGGTGACCGTAGAAGGCGCGACGTGGCCTGCAGAATCGGCTTCCGTATGTGTTTCGCTCCTCGGTCCCGACGGTGGCACGACTTGCGCGGAGCTGACGGTCGTTTTGCCCATGGGCGCGCTGCCCGATGGCGTGCACGACCTTCGCGTCACGAATCCCGACCCAGCGGCCTGCGAAACGGCCGTCTCTACGCCTATCGAAGTTGTGCGGGCCCCCAGTGTGGCCGATACCAATCCAGCGTTTGTGTGTGGTGGCCTGTTTGCCGAGACCATTGACCTCTCGGGCACAGGGTTCTTGGTGTTGGCCGACGGTACCGAGCCCACGGTGAAAGTGGGGTCACAGACGTATCCAATCGACAGTTTGACGGGTTGTACGAGCTTGACGGGACCAGAAGGAGGTCAAGTTTGCACGGACCTCTCCTTTACTTATTCCGCCAGCAGCCTCCCGGTGGGCACCTATGACCTGACCGTGGAAAATCCGGGTACGGGCGCGTGCACCAATTTGGAGGCAACCGTCTTCAGCGTTGCGGCACCGCCAACATTGTCGAGCATCGACCCCGAGGTGACTTGCCCTACGGGTGGGACAATCTTTGTCCTGGGTTCGGGCTTTACGGCGGATACATTGGTTACCATTGGCACTGTCGCGGCGACGGCCACCGACTTTATCGATGAGAACACACTTGAGGTCACAGTCCCAGCGGGCTTGACGCCGGGGCTTGACTATGATGTCACGGTGTCTACGACGGGGTGTGGGACGGATACCCTTGTCGGTGCGCTGCATATCAGCGGCGTGCCTAGCGTGTTCTTCGTCGATCCCAGCGTGACGTACACGGGGATTCAGATTGAAGGAACTGCTTATATTTCAAGCGTCAATTCGGTATCTGAAGCGTGGATTGAAGAAGCGACCACGGGCATCGTGACCTCTATCGACTTCTCGCACACAACGGGCGCCACGCAGGTTGGCATGACCTTCCCCGAAGGATTGCGCGAGGGCTTTTATACGGTCGGCATCGCGAATGACTACGGCTGCACCGCGGAGCTGTCGCATGCTTTTTATGCGGAGGACGACCTCACGGTCACGCTCACGGAAGTCGACCCCTCGCTCGGGTGGACGGGTACAGAAACCGCCGTGGTGGTCACAGGTGCAGGATTTGACGACGTGCCGCGGCTGTACTTGAATCCCTCTACGGGCTCCTCGGCGGCAGGTCTGACCAGCGTGCGGTACCGCGGCTCCGATATGCTCAACGCGGTCATTCCATCGGGGCTCGATGTCGATGTCTACGACCTCATTGTCATCAACCCCGACGGCGGCATTGGCCTGTTGACAGGCGCATTCGAAGTTTCGACACTTCCGACGCCGAAGGTGGACGCGGTCGCTCCCGCAAGCGTTTCGACTTCAGACGGCTCGATTGCGATTACAGGGGAAGATTTCCGGTCACCCGCCGTTCATATCGAATGCGTCGACGCCAATACCGGCGCGGAGTCGACGGCGTCTGCGGTGGTCAGCTCTTGGACATCCACCACCATCACGGGCTCTATTCCTTCGGCATCGTACTCGAATGGCGATGTGTGCGTGGTGGTCGTCACCAACGACGACGGCACCTATACCGAGTACTCCGCCATTTCGATTACGTCGCCTTCCTATAACCTTTATGGCTTTGTCAACGGCGGCAACCTCACCACCAGCCGCCGGGCCCCCGCCGTCTTTGCGGGTCGTGCGACGGACGTAGAACGGTATATCTATGCTATCGGGGGTGATGCTGGAAACCCCACCAATGCGATGTCCTCCGTGGAAGTCGTGCCGCTCGACAAATACGGCGGGCTTGGTACATGGTCGCGCTTGCCCTTGTGTGAGCTCCCCCAGGCCACCACGCTTGCGGGTGCCGTCAACATCGGTCGGTTTATCTATTTGGTCGGTGGAAACCACGGCACGGGCCCAAGCGCAACCGTGTACCGTGCGCAGGTGCTTGACCCACGGGAAACCCCTCGCTTCGATACGCTCGAAATGGACTACGGCGACGGTGTGAACGGTTTGACGACCGGAACGTGGATTTATCGGATTGCGGCCCTTTACCCTTCAACCTGGGACTCCAATCCGGCCGGGGAGTCGCTGGCATCTGACCCTATCGTCATCAATGTGCCCGATGTTCCCGACCTTATCGAGTTGACCGTTCATTGGACCGCGGTCGATGGCGCCAGCGGATACCGTGTCTACCGTACCCCCGCAGCAGGTTCGGGGAGCAACACCGAAGAGTGGCTGGCAGATGTCTCTGGAGGCAGCGTGCTGTCCTACACCGACACGGGGACAAGCACGTCCGGCACGCGGCTCCCGCTCGAAGACGGTTCGATTGGCGCGTGGAAGCAGCTCCCGTCGCTCACAAAAGCGCGGCAGGCGCCGGGTGTCGCGGTGGGAACCGACCCAAGCGACCCCAATCAGCGATACATCTACGTTGCTGGTGGTTTGTCAACAGGCTCCGTTTCGCAAGTTGACATCGAATATATCGGTATTTACGAGGACTCCGACCAGATTCAGTCCTTCGATTCAAGTTGGACAATCAGCGCAAATGTGCTCGACACCACCCGCTACGAGTTGGGAGGGTGGACGGTCGAAGCGGGCCTCAACCCGTCGGTGCCCGTCGGCGAGAGCTGGATTTATTTTGGGGGTGGACAGCCCACCGGCAATGCCACCAAGGGCACCCAAGCTGGCCTGGTATCGGCAGGTGGCGAGCTGACGTTCTGGACGGTGACCGACAGCATGAACAAGGCCCGTGCAGGATTTGGTGGCGCGGTTGCGAGCGACCAACTCTACGCATTTGGCGGCCACAACGGCGCGCCGAGCGTTTCGAGCGATTCGACCTCGGTAGATAGCGCCGGACCGCCAACGCTGAGTGGGTGGAACGCGGGCCCCAATATGCTCGAAGCGCGCTACCTCCTCGGCGTAACGCAGGAATCGGCGCACATTTATGTTGTGGGCGGCCAAAACACCACAGGCAAGCCTACCTCCACCGTGGAGTACACACCCTGGTAATCGCGGGCAGGATTCCCTGACGGAATATCGTGGACCGGCTACGGGTTGCCGCAAACCGCCAGTCGATGCGTCGCCCGCACGCCTGTGGACGGTAGGGTCTGTCGTGCGCTTGTATCCACGTCTTCGCCAACACCGCGTCCGCTTCTGGTATGCGGGGCTGGCTGGCTTGGTCGCGCTCGGATGGATAGCGGCGGCCTTGTCGTCTGGGTGTATCGGTCGCTGGATTGCGGCACCACGAGGCACTTATGCCGCCTTTGTCCCGCCTGTCGCGCCCGACTATTCGATGCCTGCGGCGTGGAGCGCGCGGCCAGGCTGGTCCGACTTGGGACGACAAACACCCGCAGGCATGACGTCCGTTCGTCCTGAAGATGCGCGTGCGGCCGTTTTTTACCTGCACCCCACCACCTCGTTTTCCCACGAATGGAACGCACCGATCGACGACGCGGAGCGAAACGAAGCGACCGATAGGCACGCCACCCTGCCCCAAGCCACCGCCTTCAACGGCTGTTGCGACATTTGGGCGCCAAGGTATCGACAAGCAAATCGGGCGGTCTTCGTGCATCCGTCGTCGGATGGTGAGCTGGCCTTAGCGCTCGCGTTGGAGGACGTAACGCGGGCATTTGGCGTGTTCCTCGAGCAAATTGGAGACCGACCCTTCTGGATTGTGGGGCACAGCCAGGGAGCGGTCCTTGGGCGTCGCTTGTTGGCGTCGTCGGTCGTTGGGACGGCCTACGAGGAGCGCTTGGTCGCCGCGGTCCTTCCTGGCGGTGGCCTCACGTACACAAACCTGGCGGATGTGGGCTTGCCTGTATGCGCAACCCCAGACGCGACCCGCTGCGTCCTCGGCTGGAACGCGCGGGCGCCCGCGTACGTTCCCGGCGATGGGGAGATGGCGGGGGTTTCGTTGGAAGACCGGGTGTGCGTCAATCCCCTCACCTTTTCGGTCGCCGCGCCTTCTGCGGCACCGTCTGATTTCCAGGGTGCGGTCTACCTCGACGACGACGAACACATCGTCGACATCGGAGAAGTCGGCGCCTCGTGCGCGGAAGGCACCTTGACGGTCACCCCGGCCCCTACCCTCCCGGCATCGTTTGGGAGCCGAATCTTAGAGCATTGGCTCGGAGACGGGAATCTCCACCTCGTCGACATTCCCCTCTTTTATGTCAACATTCGCGAAAACGCGGTGTTGCGAACCAATTCGTGGTTGTTGACTTCGGCGTCCGCGGAATGAGGGGTCCGCGCCTTGGTTTCCGACAAGGGCGCGCACGCGACCCTTCATCCGGGTTCGCTTGCGAGTAGGTCTGCGAGATTGGTATGGTACGGGATGCGGGTATTGAGGTGGTGCAACGCGAACGGAACCGGCGAAAAAGGCACACCCACGCGGGAATTGAGGCCGCCGAACCAATCGAGCGCACCGAGATATTGGGCGATATTGTCGAACCCCAATGGCAGCGAAACGACAGCGCCTACGGTCATGATTCGCACTTTCTTCGCGCGGGCGACACTTGCGGGATGCCCGGTCGCGAGGAGCGCTTCGATGGCCAGCGCTATCGCCAGACAGCCTTTGCTGTGGCCGGTCAAGGAGCGCAGCGCGATGCTTGGGTCGAGGAGCAAGTGAAGCAACGTATGAACATCCGCCTGTCCACGCAACACAGCGACCGCTCGCTCCGCTTCTTGCTGGACGAGGTGCGGCGCCGTCTCCTGCAGCTGCGCGACCCACGAATCGGCCTCTCGCGCCGCTTGGAGCTCGCGGTTGGCGCTTCCGAGCCAGAACCAGCCATCCATGGCCTCTGTCACAACATCATGTACGCCATCCCCGGCGACAATGGCGCCTACAGGCTCATGAAAGCGATTTGCAACCGTACGCGCCAAGCTGGCGGCGCCTACGTCCGAGCTTCCGACGCCTGCAATCGCAAAACGGCGGGGAATGGGCGCAGGGTGCGCGCGGAGGTGCGCGAGCGATGCGTGGCGCGTGACGCCTTCTCCGTGGGGCTGAACCACGAGAATCTGCCCTTTTCGCCACCGTTCTCGTTGCAGGAGCGTTCGTTCGCGGGGGGTCAGGTTCCCCGTGTCATAGAAGACGTCGTCAAAGGCAGTATTTTGCTGCCGAGCAGCACGCAGGGTGTTGGCGAGACCGGGAAACGGAAACGAATCAACCATACGGACGTCCTTTGTTGCGTTGCAGCATAATAGATTGCTGCATTGCGGCAAGGCCTCCGATTCTACGGATGACGGCTACGCAGGTCAGGCGTTCCTGGAGCCGCTATCGCCGAAATCAAAAGCAGCCTCCGAGGTACGTGCAGGTCAAGTTCGCGCTCGTGCCCAACCCCACATAAGAATAGGTGCTCGCGCCCCGAAATGTCATGTCGTCGACGGTGTGTCCCGAAAAGTCCACGTCCGAAAACGCAAACCCAATCCCCGCTCCGCTCCCGACCTGTCCGTAAATGCCTTCCCCCGAGCGGGTAGACGTGTTGTTGGCGAAGGAACCGCCCATCATCGAGAAGCTCGTTCCCGACGAGAGGCCAATATAGAGGCCGCCACCATCGCTCGACGCACTGTTTCCTGTAAAATCGACCTCTACCATCGTGGTGTCTGCGGTGGTGGAAATAGCGCCACCCTTTCCGTCGGACGTGTTGTTCTCAAACAGGACCGTATCCAAGGTCCATACGCCTCCCGACGTTCGGATAGCGCCTCCTTCCCCCGTCGCGGATTGGTTGTTCGTGAACGCTGCGCGCGCGATGTCCCCGGTAAAGGAGGACTTCACGAGGATTGCGCCACCGTTGTTGGACGCGATGTTTCCGTCGAAGGTGCTGTCTTCAATCGTAACCGTACTTCCACTGCTGTCGATACACAGGCCGCCGCCACCGCCGGAAGAATCATTGCCAGATACGGTTGTATTGGAAAAATAAGCATCTACTTGTCGAAGGTAAAGCCCGGCGCCATCGCTGGCCGAAATGTTTCCTTGGATGATGCTGTCGACAACCGTAAGCGTGGCGGTGTCGGCGTAAATGCCAGCTCCGCGTGTTTCATAGCCATTTTGCAGCGTGAGCCCGCTGATTCCGACATCGGCGCCATTGAGCGCGTAGACGATTCGGTTGTTATAATCGCCATCGATAACCGTCGCCGCGGCACCGTCGGGACCATAGATAGACACGGTCTTTCCGCGGACTTCAAGGTTCATGTACCAGGTGCCCGCGCAAACAAACAGCGTGCCGTCCGATGTCGCGCTCCAGGTGCTCGCGCCGGAAGGAGACGTAGACCAGCTGCGCGTAAGGCTCGTGGTGCTCCCCGTTGTGCTGACGAAGTGCACCATACCCGCTTGCGAGGTCGACGCATCGCAATCGTCGTCGGTTAGGTTGCAAATTTCTGTGGCACCGGGATTGACGGACGTGTTTGTATCGTCGCAGTCGGAATTGTCGGAAACGTAGCCTATCTGGGGGCTGCAAACATCGAGCGAAAGCGAAGGGTCGCCGTACCCGTCGCCGTCAGCATCCCGAAAGACGGAAATTCCGGTGGAGCCGTCGACGGAAGGGTCGTTGTCATCACTGAGGCCGTCGCAGTCTTCATCGACATCTGCCGCATCGCACACCTCCGTAGCCGCGGGACTCACGGTTGCGTCGTTGTCGTCGCAGTCGTAGGCATTTGCGACATACGCGCGGGAGGAGGTGGACGGGTTGTCGCACGCGAGGGTGGACGAAGACGCATTGCCGTATCCGTCGATATCTGCATCTATATACCAGCGAACACGGCTGCTCGATGCTACCGAAGAGTCGTCGTCATCGGATACGCCATCGCAGTCTTCATCGGTATCGGCCGTATCGCACACTTCGGTAGCGCCGGGATGAATGGCGGCGTTGGTGTCGTCGCAGTCCGTGTTGAGCAAGGATGTGGACGTAGGGCGCACGCATGCGGAGATGGTAGATGACGCGCCGTAGGTGTCCCCGTCCGCGTCGACGTACCAGGTCTCGCTTGCGGAGTAGACCGTCGACGCGTCGTCGTCGTCGGTCAAGCCATCGCAGTCGTCGTCGATGCCGTTGCAGGTCTCCGTGGCGGCAGGCGAGATGGCCGCGTTGCTGTCATTGCAGTCGTCGGCGTTGCCAACGCTCCCGGCGGGGGCGGCGCATGCGGTGACCGCGGCGGTTGGTGCGCCGTACCCGTCATTGTCGTCGTCTCGCCAGAAGACAGCTGCGGAAAGGGGGTCGAGGCTGGCATCCGCGTCGTCGGCCATTCCGTCGCAGTCGTCATCGACGCCGTCGTTGCAAACCTCCGATGCATCGGGGGAAATCGCTGCGTTGGTGTCGTCGCAGTCACCCGGAACATCGCTACGGAGGGGGCCTTGGGCGCATGCTTCTAGGGTGGCGGTGTCGTCGCCAAACCCATCGCTGTCGGCATCGACCCAAAACGTGGTGCGCGTGCGGGGGTCGACGGAAGGGTCGTCATCGTCGGTCAAACCATCGCAGTCTTCGTCTGTCGCCGCCCCATCGCAGACCTCGGTCGCGTCAGGGTTCACGTCGGCGCGGGTGTCGTCGCAATCTCCTGGCGTTTCGACCAAGCCCGGCGATAGGGAGCAAACGGTCATGACGCGTGATTCGTCGCCAAATCCATCTCCATCTGCGTCCGTATAGGCCGCGAAGCCGCTGTCGGGGTCGACGGAGGGGTCGTTCCCGTTGACCAGGCCATCGCAGTCTTCGTCAACATCGCCGGAATCACAGACTTCTACGCTGCGGCCGGAACGGGTTGGGTCTTCATCGTCACAGTCGGTCCCCTCGCCGATTCTTTCGTCGCCGTCTCCGTCTTGGTCGAAGTCGCTTGCGGAGTCGCAGTCTTGGTCGATGCCGTCGTACCAGATGTCCGTAGCGCCAGGATGGATGTCCTGGGCAGCGATTGTGTCTCCCAACGCGGGGTCGTCCAAGCAGTCGCCGCTGCCGAGGTGGTTCGCTCCAGCGCCGGGCACGCCGAGGGTCGGGAGCCCTACATATGCGGCCAAGGTCACCCAGCCATCACCGTCGAGGTCGTAATCGTCGTTGCCTGCGCAGTCCTGGTCGATTCCATCATACGGAACGTCGACCCGGCCGGGCGCAATATCGGCACCCGATAGCCCGCTTCCGGGAGGCCCTTCGGGGTCGTCCCAGCAGTCGCCTTGGACGTTGCTAATGCCGTCGCCATCGTTGTCTGCTTCGACCTCGACAAAGCTCGCAACACAGCCGGACGCGCCCGCCACCAAAGCGAGGCGGCACAGTCGAAACAGTTTCGAAGGATTACGCATACGGGTACGTCCGTGACGAATTGGGAGGACGAGCTACGGGAACCGAGGAGCTATCGCAAAACCAAGATGCGCTTCCCATCGCTGTCCAGACGGGAAAAACGCACCGGAGCCGCCGAGCTCTGGGCCCATCTTGCCGTGAGCGGAGCTGCGCACGGCCATCATGCCGCTCGCGCCGACCGCCGGGCCCATCACCCAGCCTTCGAGCGGTACGGACTTGGCGCTGCAAGAGGCGCAGGTGCCGACAGAAAGGGCATGTGCTGACGCCCAGCCGCCCCAGGCGTGCGCGCTCCAGATGTTGGAGGACCAAACCGGCCCTCCTTGCACCTGAACGGTGTCGAGGCGCCCACGCGGCTGTACAGAAGCGGAAATGTCAAGCGGGCCGCTGGCAGCCAATCCCATCGCCGTCGTGATGGCCCAGTCCAATGCGCCCCCGTGAAACACGACCCCGCCGGCGCCGAGGCCCCCCCACGCCGATTGGGGCGTCACATTGTCTGCCGATTGGTGCACGATGTTCCCCGAAAGCGATGCATACGGCCCCAAATCGGGGGATGCGACGGCGGCGCTGCCCCAACACCCGACGAGAACGGCCATCGCTACGTGGGGCAGCCATAGCGGGGGTGTTTGCGGCGGATGGGATTGGGACATGGTTGGCTTTCTTCACGAGAGTACGGGCGAACTGTACAACATTTGCCCATACAACGGGTACTGGCGTGCGGTCTTACGGCGCTTCGCGGATACGCAAGAATGCCTCCGCCATACGGCTTCGATTTCGTTCCTGGTGTTGGTGCTTTCCTTCGCGGACGACCACATGTCCCCCCACCACGACCGTGGCCACAGGAAGCCGCTGGGCGCCAAAGATTGCCGCATCGAGCAAGGTGTCGCCCGTCAGGCCGACAAGGTCGATGGACTGGGTGTCGAGCTCCACAAAATCGGCGCGGAGCCCCACGGCGAGCGCGCCGGCGGCTTGGCCGATAGACTCCGCTCCCGCCAGGGCCGCATGACGCCAAAGCGCCGCGCCAACGTGGCTTTCGCCGGGTGGCAGCGTGACGTTTCGTTGGTGCGCGACGAGCCGCTGCCCGTATTCCAACAATCGAAGTTCGTGGGCGGCGTCCCGTCCTACATGGCTGTCGGTTCCGATACCCATTCGGCCGCCGCGACCGAGATAATGAATGGCGGGGAAAATTCCGTCGCCGAGGTCCGCTTCGGTTGTGGGGCACAAGCCGACCACAACGTCGCGGTCGAGGAGCGTCGTGAGCTCGTGGTTGTCCACGTGCGTTGCGTGGACCAGGCACCACCGCTCGTCTACGGGGAAGTGGTCGGTCAGCCAGGTGATAGGTCGGGCGCCGCGCACGGCCAAGCAGGCCGCGACTTCCGCCTGCTGTTCAGCGATATGGATATGAATGGGCCTTGCACCGACCGCTTCGACCAAAGCTGCCAACGACGCTTGCGGAACAGCGCGCAAACTGTGGGGGGCCACGCCAACGGTGCGGTCAGGGTCGTCGATGAGGTCGTCGTCGAGAATCTCGACCAGCCGTAGGAAAGCGTCGGTGGATTGCACAAAGCGACGCTGGCCTGGACCGGCAGGGGCGCCCTCGAAGCCCGCCGTTTGGTAGAGCACCGGGAGGTGGGTCAGACCGATTCCGGCCTCGCGGGATGCGGCGATGATGCGCCGGGAAAGCTCCGCCGGGTCGCCGTAAGGCGTGCCTTGGGGGGTGTTGTGGACATAGTGAAACTCGCCTACGCGCGTAAAGCCGCCTTCGAGAAGCTCCGAATAGAGACCCAACGCGACCGCTTCGATGTCGTCGGGGTCGAGGTGGTCAAGCGAGCGATACATCGCGTCGCGCCATGTCCAAAAGGAGTCTTCGCCCGCGCCGCGTCGACCGGTACACCCCGCAATCAGCCGTTGAAACGCATGGGAGTGGAGGTTCGTCATGCCCGGAATGATAGGACCGCAGAGCACTTCCCCCGCGCGACAGGCGCCTGCAGCGACACCCACGAGCGAGCCGTTGGCGTCAATGTCGAGGCGTACATCGGCCGCCCAACCCGTCGGGAGCAGCGCAGAGGGCGCCCAGAACGTGCGGGTCACGGGCGCCATTGCGCAACCTCCCGAAGAATCGTTTCGAGGGCCGCTTGTAGCGGTCGGGCCACCGAGGCGTCCCAACGAATGGGCATATCCGTAGGCATATAGCAAGATTGTGCCAGTTCGAGCTGGAGCGCATGAATGCCCAACTCCGGCTGGCCGTAATGCCGTGTGATGTAGCCACCACGAAAGCGACCGTCGACGACATGGCTCCAAGGCCCGGCATGTTGGAGCGCTTGGGCGACTTGCGCGCGCAACGCCGGGGAGCACGACGCGCCGCTGTTGGTGCCAAGGTTGAGATCGGGAAGTTTTCCGTCAAACAATCGGGGAACTTCGTCGCGAATCGAATGGGCGTCCCAAAGGACCGCGTGACCAAATTGCTCGCGCAAGCCATCGAGGGTTTCGCGCAAAAACCGATGCCAAGGCAAAAAAGCCGCCTCGCGACGCCTATGGATGTCGGCTTCGGTCAGTGGACGGCACCACAAGGGCGCGCCGTCGAAGTCGGTTTCGGGAACAAGCCCTGTGCCGGCTTGTCCGGGGTAGAGCGGCTGGTCGTCGGGGGGACGATTGAGGTCGACCACCCACCGGCTTTGTTGGGCCACCAAAAGTCCAGCGCCAATTGATTTTGCGAAAGAATACAACTGGTCTACAAAGTGATCGGTGTCCCAAGGAGGAGATTGGCGCAGTCGCTCCTGAACTGCAGGGTGCAACAACCCGCGCACATCGTCGGGAATGACCGTTCCACCGTGAGGTACGGTAATCAACAGCGGCGTGCTGCCGGGCAGGAATGTCAGAACTGTTTCGTTTGAAGGATTCGACATGGCTCGTTTTGCTCAGTACCGTAGGGATGCGCGGCGAAGGTAGCGCACGGCGTTTCGTGTTGGATGTTCTATCCAAGGCTGCGGACGGCCGTGGGCATGGGCAAAACAGAATCCTGCTGGATTCCCGCACTGTACGGATGAAGGCTTCGAGATAACATCTCTTCCTTCTGGTCTCGCGGGCTGCGCACTCCAAACCTGCGAAAGTTTCCACGGTATCCATGACAACGCCAAGCTCCCCCTCTCCTCGCCCGGTCTTCGTCCGGTCCATCCGGGATCGGATGGTCGGTGTGTTGGTCGTGGGTGTGGCGTTTGTAGCGCTGGGATTCGCCGCCACTCGGGATGTCGCGCCTGCTGCTGCGTCTACATCTACGTTGGCGTCGGCAGTAGAACAAGCCGGTGCCACCGATGTTCAGGTCACCTCGACCGACCAAGGCGTGCGGGTCACCGGTCGTGTCCCCAGTGAGCGGGTGCGGCGGCGCGCACTTGAGGCTGCGCGGTCGCTTTCGCCGAATGAAGCGGTCGTCGACGGTCTCACTGTAGAGTCGGCGGGCGACCTTGTCCCGCAATCGCTTGCGCCAGGCATCGCCCCGCCAGCCACCGAAGCCAGCGCGCCACCCCCCGCCGAAGCCGCGGCGTATCCTGCCCGCGCTGCGACCGCCGAGCCCACGCGGGGCACGGTGGTTGCCCCGCCGGCCCCCGAAACCGTCACGCCGTTTGTCGCCCCCGTCGTCGTTCCGGCCTCCGCGCCCAAGCCGGCGCCGGCCGCAAAGCCCACGCCGGCGCCGGAGTCGAGCCGCACCACGGCTTCGCGTAGCGCGTCCACTCCTGCGGTCGCAGACGCGCCCCCAAGCGCAGACCCTTGTGATGCGCGCTCCGCAGAGTTTGACGGCGCTATGCTTTCATTCGTGCCAGATACGGCAACGTTGTCCGAACAAGGTTACCAAGTGGTCGCGCGGCTCGGGCAATATTTGAAAACCTGCCCGACCTCCATTGTCAAGGTACAGGCCTACGCCACGGAACGAAGCTCGTCACCCGCAAATCTTGCGTTGTCGCGCCAACGTTCTCAGGCCGTTGCAGGTCACTTGAACAAACTCGGAGTTGCACCGTACCGGTTGGTCACGACCTACCGTGGGGATGCCCCTCCTGGAGGCAATGGCGCCTACTTGTCCTTGTTCCGGGAAGACGGACCATGAACATCGGTGAAATCTGGGCATACCTCGGCGGCTCGTTTGCGTTGGGCTTGGGGTTGGGGTGGTGGATGTTCGAGCGGCGGGTCGAGGTGGCCATCCCGGCACCTGCCCCGCCCGAACCCGCGCCCAGCAAGATGGCGCCCTCGAAAGACATTCGGGAGCTCGAATTCAAGGTGGGCCAGCTCGCCGAAGACCTCATCGCGGCGAATGCCGAGCGGGATGCGGCGAAGCACCGCGTGGAGCGGATGGAGCACCACGACCTCGAGCGCAAGGCCGTTGAAGATTCCCTTCGGGCGCGTCTCGATGCTGTGCTCGCAGAGCGCGACAAACAAGCCCAAGAGCTTGCGCGCTTGCGCGAGCAAGAGGCGCGGGTGGCAGCAGAGCCCGAAGCCTCCGTCGGTGCTGTCGCGGCGCTGCGCGTGCCCCGCCCCGCGGAGCTTTCGCTTGGTCCTTCGGACTCCTTGTCCGTGCCGGTGGCCGTTCGACCGCCTGCAGTCGTCGAACCCACGCCCCCTCCGCCGTCGCCGCCGAAAGAGCCTGCGTTTCACTTCGACCTGTCGACACCCGTGCCCCCCAAAGCGGCGCCGCCCCCGGAACCAGAAGTCCACCTCGACTTCTCGGAGTCCCGCGAGCCTTGGCTACCGCCCCAGATTGCACTGCCGCCGCGCACCGATGAGCCGGCCTCCCGCCCTACACCGCCGCCGCCCAAGCAAGCGCCCAATGCCCTCAAGGCGCCCCAAAAGGGCCCCCTCGAAGTGATGTTTGGGCCCGTGGGCGGGGTACCGCTCACGACCGATGCGCGCAGTATTCCTTGGGAGTTGACCGTGCGTTTGCGCGACGATGCGCCGCCTGGAACGGTCATCACCGACGTGCGCGTCACCTTGCGCTTTGATCTCGACGATGAAGGCATCGCGATAAACGGGAAGCGGCGCGGTCCCCTCACCCTCAGTCGCGATGGCACCCTTTCCCGCAGTAGCCCCATTTCGATGCAAGTGAGCGTATCGACCGGCTTCCACAGCGACGTCGCCGAAAACAAGCGCCCATCGGCCGTTCCGGGCGCACACCAAATCATTATCGCCGTGCAGCACATTGCGGATTTTTCGAATCCACAGCCCGCGACCTCGCGGTTTTCCGCACGCATTCCCGTGGTGGGTTGAGCGCTGGGAGCCTCCGTATGCGCCCAAGATGCTGTAGGTAGGTCCGCGCGAGGGATAGCCTTGCGGTTGGTCACCGACTCGCTATGGGGTCTGGATGTCTTGGTTTGGAAACCCACTTCAGTCCGTAGGGTCGCGCGCCTGGCAATGGGCATCGGCTGTCGTGGTATGGGCGCTGGCGGCGGTTTTTCTGGTCTGGTGGACCCATGAAAACCCCCTGCCCGACGGTTTCCAGAATGAGTACCTCCACGTCGGCAACGCGTACGACTTGTGGGGTGCCCTGCGAACCGGCGACACTTGGCACCTCCGTTGGTTTATGTATACCGGGTATTGGCCGTGGGGGTTTTATGCCGTCCCGTGGCCTTCCTTGGCGCTCTTGGGTCCATCTAAGCTCGCGTTGCTGACGGGGAATCTTGCACACCTGGGCGTGTTGTTGTGGGGCACCACGCGCCTCTCGCGCACCCTCGACGCCCCTTGGGCTGTGGCATTGCTGGTGGTGTGTCCCGGCGTTTTCGGAAGCCTCGTCCGATATGAGCCGAACTTGGCAATTATCGCGTGGACCATCGCGGGCATTTCGTGCTTGGTCTTGTCGCAAGGCCTTCGCCGACGTCGCGAGGTGGTCGGGTTCGGCGTTTGCCTCGGTATCGGCTTGATGGTTGACCGCTTGTCTGTTGGCTTTTTCCTTGTGCCCGCGGCGCTCCCCCTTGTCCTCGCTGAAGGTCGCCGTGAGTGGCGAAATCTTGCGCGGGCGGGCGCTGCTGCGCTCTTTTTGACGTTTGCGTATTATCGCGAGTTTTTCCTTCGCCATACCGATGAACTGTTGGGACAAGCGCCCGTCGGGGAAATCGACGCGGCGGGGCAAGTCACGGTGGGAGGCGGCCTCATCCCTGCACTGTACTATCCCCTAACATTGCTTGATAGTCAAGCTGGTATCTTTGTTGGTTTACTGATGCTTTTGGCGTTGGTTGCGACTGTTTTTTCACTGATACGACGAGCGTCAACCGAAGATTGGTCCCGTGTTGCGCTAGACGCGCGCGCTACCCTGGTTTTTGCCGTGGTGCCGGCCGTTCTGTTTTTCACCGTTATCGCCAAAAAACAGGTGTTTTATACGCTGCCTATCCTCGGCCCGTTGGCGCTGCTCGCGGGGACCTATCGACGCGTCGCGCCTGTGGCGGTTGCGGCGGGCCTTTGGGGCATTGGAACGCTGGGAATCGGCTGGGCGGAACCCAATCGGCTCGCAGGGCCGTTTTTGCCCCTCGCTTGGGTAGCGCCGCGGCATGCGGTCGCACATCCCCCCGGCCATGACGCCTACCCCTTCGATGACCTTGTCGCAGCGATGGACGGCGTTCCCGACGCGGTCCTGGTGATGTCCGAAGACCAGCGATTGTTCGAGGGCTATTTGGCCCTTGCGCTCCGCGAGCGCCTGCCCGACGCCCAAGTGCGCGGCGTCATCACCGACCCCATTGGCACGTATGAACTGTTTCAAGAACAAGACGTGTTTGTGTGGGCCGGGCCCGTGGGGGGTGACTGGCCAACCGAAGAAGACATCGAGCGGGAGCTTCTCTCGGACCACTACGACATCCAGAGCTTGCCGCCCGTCGCCGAGGCGGTCGCGATCGGCAAACAATGTTTTGCACAGAGAATGCACACGACAGCGCGTATGGAAGAACCCGTGTCCCTGATTGTCTTTCAGCGAACGACCTGTCCGGGGTCACCGTGAGTTAGGCTAATCGCAACCACGAGGAGGCCCCGTGGACGAAACAGTGCTGAACCCGCTCGCAGAGCGCCCCGTTGAAATCGAGGTCGTGCGGAGCGCATTGACACGACTCTCGTTTTTGGCGCAGGCGCTTTCGAGCGCTGGTATGGGTGACCCGGAGCACCACTCCACCACGTTCGCTACCATTCTCCACGATGCGCTCGAAGCCCATCGCTCCACCGTGGTGCTGGTGTTTGCGTCCAACTCCTTTTGGTACGCCGGAACCGAGGTAAGTGGGCACGACATCGTCACCCGCACGCTGCATCATAGCCTGGAGCAGCAGGGCCTTGCGTCCATCACGTTGCTTCCGGGTGTGCGCGTCGAGGAGTTGATTGAGCTGGCAAACTTGCTCGCGCGCCCGCGAATTGGAACCGCAGGGAACGACCTTGAGGCCGATGCTTGGTCGCTTTCGCTAGAACACATTCACGTCGACACCATCGGCGGAAACGTTGTCGCCCAAGCCGCACAAGCGGAGCGTCCCGTTGCCCAGGTCGAGCGGTTGATGCGCCAGTTGGGTGTAGATGAAACCGTCGACAAGAGTGTGGCGGTCGAGCTGGGCGCTACATTGGCGGGCCTGCGTGCGCTCTCCGATGCGCCCCGCGCCGCCACGGCATCCGCCACCGACACCGGCGCCACATGGGCGCGCATTCTGCGGGACGTGCGGGCCAATCGCGATTGTGACGATGACATCCTTGGTTTGTTGGTCATCGAGGGCTTTCGGTGTGCGGGTTCGGACGCCGAGACAACAGAACTGGCCGACGTTTTGGTTCGGCGCATCCAAAAGTCGTTCGCCGACGGAGACCCTGCCACCGCGTCCGCGTTGCTGCACCGAATGATGATTTGCGCCGATGCGCCCTACCGTCCGCCCGGCGTTGAAGCGGCGACCATCGCGGCGTCCTGTCGCGGGCTCGCGAGCAAAGAGACAGCCCGCGCGATTCGGGTCGGCGTGCAGTTTCATCCCCAAATCGACGACTGGGTCGGTCCTTTGTTTTTGTTGGGCAGCAGCGCAGCAATCGAACAAGTGGACCTGATGGCCACATGGGGCCGCCACTTGCCGGCGTCCGAGATGCGCACCGCTTTGGCGGACGGCTTGGTCTTGGCCATCGACCGCCACCCCGGGACATCCCTCCGCGAAAAGCTCGCCCACTGCGCCGACGCGGCGCTGCCAACGCTGCTCCGCGCGGCCGCCCGATTTGGTGACCCCACCCTCGTAGAGCCCATTTTGGCGCGCGCCACCCATGAGGATGCGGACGTTCGCGAAGCGGTATTTGTCGCCCTTCGTGCCCACCAAAGCCCACGGATTCGAACCGTGGCCCGTAAAGCGGTCGACGATGCCGAGCATCGGGTGCGGATGGAGGCGCTCCGCTATCTCGCAGTGTATCGCGATGCGGAGAGCGCCGACGTTATCGGTGCGCGCATCAAGAGAGCGCGTCCCACCGATGCGGGGCCCGAAGAGATGCGCGCCCTCGCGCTCGCGTGGCTGCACACCTCGCGTGGGGCGGCCGCGGCGGAGCTAGAAGCGCTCGCCGCGGACAATACCCGCCATCCCGATGGGCCGGCAGCTGCGATTGCCGCGCTGGCCACGCTGGGTGCGCCCGGAAAAGCGGCACTTGACCGCCTCGGACGTGCCCATGAGCACATTCGCCCCCTCCTCCGTGAGTACGCGGGCAGCCGTCCGTCGGAGCGACGCCCATGACCCAGCCCTTGCTTCCGCCAGAACAAGCGTCCCTCGCCGTGTTGACCCGATTCGACCACCTCGTCCGGTCGAGCCGAATCTATCCCGACGGCCACAACGCAAACCTTCACGCCATTCATGGTATCGGCGAGCTGTTCGAGAACCTCACTCACGGCGAAGACCGCGCGCAGGTCTTCATTTCGGGTGACCGGGTCATCTTTCGGGGCCGTCGCCTCCGCCCGTCCGCCGCTGTTCGTGCGGGGCTTCGGGAGCTCGGTGTCTTCTTGCGCCAGCGAGGGCTGGGAGGCATCGATGTCTCGCACCACGCCCGCGATGAAGGCGTGCAGAAGTTCGTTCGGGTCCTCTTGCAGTTTCCCGGAGACTCTGGTCCGGGGCCGGACATTGTCAATCGCGAGCTCGACGCCGCGGGTGTGCGGCACATTCGCGTTACGGGGTTTGCAGACGAAGCCGATGTAGTCGATGTCCAGTACGAGGGCGATGCCGCCTTGCGCACGGCGCGGCTGTATTTGCGGAGCCTTCGCTGCGCCCATGCCCTCCGCCACCAGCCGATGTCGCCGTCGCTTCGATTGGAGTTGGTCCGCTGTGGGCAGGGCATCACGGAGCTGGTGCTCGACGCGCCCACCCGCGCGCTCGCGCTCGTGCGTCCCAAAGAGCTCACGCCCTGGTCCCTTGCGCATCCTGTCCACACGGCGATTTATAGCGTCTTGATTGGGCAAGGCCTGGGTCTTCATTTGGGTGAGCTAGAGCAGCTTGCACAATGCGCATTGGTGCTGTCTATCGGCTTGCCGGAGGACAGTACCGAAGACGAAGACCCCCGCGGCCGACCACCGCGCCTGGGCGACATCGCGGCTGCCACCGCGCCCCCCGGCAAAGAAGACACGCTCAACCATTCGCGAATCATACGTCACCTATTGGGTGATGGCGCCCTCGACCCCCTGTCGCGGCGAATCCTGCGCACCGCCTTCGAACATGACCTTGGGGCCGACCTCCAGGGACCGCCCGATGTCCTTCGATGGCCCACATTGCATCCATTTACGCACATCTTGGCGGCTGCAGCGACGTTCGACAAGCTGCGGGATGGGCGCGCCAGTGGCCGCCCGTTGCTGCCTGTCGCTGCCTTGGAGCAAATGCGATTGGAGCGAGGACGCTTTCACGACGACGTCCTGATGGCTATTTCGGCGTTGCTTCCAGACCTGGAGGTGGTCGGTGCCTATCTCTGAGCCTGCAAAAGCCGCGACGGTCATTGTGCTGCGTGCTGGCGTAGATGGCGGTGAAGCCGAAGTTTTGCTGCTGCAGCGCAGTCGCTCGGTTGGCTTTTTTCCCCGCGCATGGGTGTTTCCGGGCGGGCGTCTCGATGAATCCGATGCCGCGGTGCCCACAGTCGGAGAAGCACCCGGCATCTCCGCCGACGAGGTTCCATTCTTGGTGGCGGCGGCCCGAGAGTGTTTTGAAGAAGCGGGCATCTGGCTGGGCGAAGGAAATGCCTCACCAGACCTGCGGGAGAACCTGCTCTCGGAGCGCCGCGGGCTCACGGCCGCCGACGGCTTGGTGGCAGACATCGGGCGCTTTCGCGTTTGGTCGTGGTGGGTCACGCCCGAGGCCGAAAAGCGCCGGTATGATACGTGCTTCATGGTGACCTGCATCGACCGGGCGCTTTCGGAAACCGTCACCCACGACACACGCGAAACTGTCGATGCGATTTGGTTGACCCCCAGCGAAGCGCGGCGCCGTTCGGCAGAGGGCGGCTTGTTCCTGGCTCCTCCTACTTGGCGGACGCTCGCGGAGTTGGCGGACTTTGGCTCCGTAGATGCAATCTGGAATCACGCACGAACCCGCCCAACACCCAAGGTGATGCCGGTCCTGTCCCAAAGCGAACACGGCGTGGTTATCCAACTTCCGGGGCACCCCAACCATCCGTCTCCGGTTCATCCGATTCATGCGCATCACGCGCGCAGCATCGCGTGGCGGGACGGTCGCTGGTGGGACAGCGACGATTCTTAGCCGCGGCGTCACTTTCGCGTTACGGAATGCTTGGCGGGCGTTGCTAGGCTGGTGCCGGCCCCGGTCTTCAAAACCGGTGGAGTACGCTGAGAGGCGCCGCTCGGTCGGTTCGATTCCGATCGCCCGCCGCCATTTTCCCGTTCGGGGTTTCTTGCCTGCTGGCGGGGTGTATTGGGCGCAGGCAAGAAAATCGTGGGAATAAGATGCGTCGTGCCGCTGTTCTCAGTTGCTTGTGGGTGACAGCGTGTCGCCCGCCTGCACTTCCTCCTCCGCCGATGGCGCCGGAGACCCACGCTGGCGTGCAAAGCACGGAGCTGGCAGACCTTCTGGCCGACCATTGGGAAGACACGATGGTGCGGTCTCCCGAGTGGGCCACCCAGCTCGGCGACCGGCGGTTTGACGACAAAATCGCCGACCCTTCCGCGCTCGCAGAAACCAGCCGCTACGCCGCCATGCGCGCGTTTTTGCTCCGTGCCGATGCGCTCGACGCCACGGTGTTGGGCCCTTCCGACGCCCGCACGCTGCGGATTTTCCAAGATGTGCTTCGCGGCGACCTCGGCGAAGAACCGTGCGCGTTTGGCAACTGGAATGTCACCCCTGCACGCAACGCTGTCGCGGATACCGTCCATTTGGTCGAGGACCATCCCCTCGCAGCAGAGGCCGACTTCGGCTCGCTGGCCCGCCGTCTCGATGCAGTTCCCGCGCGCATCGACGCGGAGATGGCGCGCTTGCGCGATGGCCTCCAGAATGGACAAGTCGCCGGCGCCGAGGCGCTTATACGTACGCTCTCGTATATCGACCACACGCTCGGCGCAGCACCCGAAGACGCGGCGTTGTTTGCGCCGGGACGCAATCCCATCGACGCCATGGACGACACGCTTCGCGGGCGTCTGGCGGAGGCCCACGCGGCCCAAATCCGCGCGGCTGTCCTTCCGAAGCTATTGGAGTACCGCCAGTTTTTGGAAGCTGCCTTGCTGCCTGCGGCGCGCCCCGACGGAAAAGACACCCTCGCCGGGCTTCCAAACGGTGCCACATGTTATCGTGGCCTCATCCGGCAACATACAAGCCTGGATGTCGACGCGGAAACCGTACACCAGCGCGGCCTGGACGAAATCGCACGGGTCCATGCTGCGTTTCGGACACTCGCGACAAAGATGTTTGCCGACACCCACCCCGAACGGGCAGCGGAATTGTCGGTACTGTTTGACTACCTCCGCAATAGCCCGGAGCTTCGCTTTTCGAGCGCCGCAGAGGTGCAAGCGGAGGCGGAGGCGCGCTTGCGGGCGGCAGAAGCGGCCGTGCCCAGGGCATTCTCTACGCTTCCGGCCACGCCGTGTATTGTCGAGCCGATACCCGACCATATGGCGCCCTTTACTTATATTGCTTGGTATGAGCCACCGGTGCGGGAAAAGCCGGGGATTTATCGCGTCAATACCTATGCGCCGGAGACCCGCCTGCGCCATGAAGCTCCCGTGCTCGCATTTCACGAGTCGGTGCCGGGGCATCACCTGCAAATTGCACTAGCAAAAGAGCAGCACAATATCCCGTTGTTTCGACGCCATAGCAGTGTGACCGCCTTCGTTGAAGGGTGGGCGCTGTATTCCGAGCGACTGGCCGACGAGTTGGGGCTTTACCCAGACGACCTTGCGCGTTTGGGAATGTTGTCGTTTGATGCGTGGCGTTCTGCACGATTGGTGGTCGACACGGGGCTGCACCACAAAGGCTGGACACGCGAACAAGCGGAGCGGTGGATGCTCGAAAACACGCCACTCGCCGAGAACAACATCAAAAACGAAGTCGACCGCTATATGGGGTGGCCGGGGCAGGCCTTGGGCTACAAAATGGGACAGTTGGAGCTGTCTCGGTTGCGTGGGCAGGCCGAAACCGAGCTGGGCGACCGCTTCGACATTCGTGAATTCCACGAAGCCGTACTCTCGGGCGGTGCGGTGCCGCTTTCGGTGCTTGAGGCGCAAGTCCTCGACTACATTGCCCAAGCCAAGGCGTCTTCCGCGCGGTGACCCCCACTCCAGGATGCCCCCGCGCGATTTCGATGGCCTTCGACGGGGGCTACTTGTAGCGGTGGCCGGCGGAAACGTAGCTGTGTCGGTCGCGCTGCCCTGCGACCCATTTTCCGCGCGTGGCCTCCATTTGGTCGCGCGTGACGGGGTCCGTGCAGAGGACGTCGGCGATGTCCCAGGCGAGCTCGATGGGGCCTTCCGCGGGTACAAAAGAGCCCTTCGGAATAACGACGATGCCCGACTCGGTCACAAACGGAAAACGTCGAACGTCGTCTTCGTAGTTTTGGCCGATAATCGCACCGGGGCCAATGTTGCAGTTCTTGTCCAACAACACATTGCGAAGCTGCGCGTGCTCGCCCACGTTGCAGCCGCTCAACAGCACGCTGCGGTCCACTGCGGCGCCGGCCTTGATGAAGCAGTCGTAGCCCACTACACTTTCGTGTAGCTCGGCGCTTTGCACGATGCTGCCCTCGCATACGAGGCTGTCGATGATGTCGCTGGCAGGGTAGCCGTGGTGTCGCACAAACCGGGCGGGCGGGTAGTCACGTTGGGCGGTGCGAATGCGCCAGCGGCGGTTGTATAGATTGATAGACGGAAGGGGGCTGCGCAGCTCCATGTTTGCGGCGTAGTAGCTCTCTACCGTGCCAACGTCGCGCCAATAAGGCACTCCGTCCGCGGGCTCGCCGGGCACTTTGTTGGTGCCGAAGTCGTAGATGTAGACTTCTTTTCCGCTGTTGAGCAAGGTGGGAATGACGTCCTTGCCGAAGTCGTGGCTCGAACGTGTGTCGTGCGCGTCGTCGAGAAGCGCGTCGTGGAGCACCGATGCCTTGAAGAAGTAGTTGCCCATCGACACGAGGCAACGGGTGGGGTCGTCGGGCATTGGCGCGGGGTCTTTTGGTTTTTCCTGAAAGCCGATGACCTTGCCGCGGCTGTCGACCTGGATAACGCCGAACTGGTGGGCTTCTTCGCGAGGCACGGGGAACGCGGCAATCGTAAGGTCGGCACCGCGTGCGATGTGCCAACTCTCCATTTGCTCGACCGCCATCTTGTAAATGTGGTCGCCGCCGAAGACCGCGACGTTGGACGCGCGGCTGTCGCGAATGAGGTTGAGGTTTTGGTAGACCGCGTCCGCAGTGCCGCGGTACCAGTGGTCCCCCCGACGCATTTGGGCTGGTACGACCTCAATGAACTCGCCGATGCCGGACAGGTGCCAGTTCCGGTTCAAGTGCTTGATAAGGCTGCTCGCCATGTACTGCGTAAGTACGTAAATGCGCCGATAGCCGCTGTTGACGAAATTCGACAACACAAAATCGATAATGCGGTAGCGGCCCCCAAAAGGCACCGCAGGCTTGGCCCGGTGACAAGTAATCGTTCCCAGCCGTGAGCCTTTTCCGCCCGCCATCACCATTACGATACTCGACACAGGCACCTCCGCCGTACAATCCGCCGCCACGCAAGTCTGTCGTAACCGGGCCCGTTGAAATGGGACGGTGAAGCCTGTGACACAGCACACGATGTTCGCCGTTTGGTGGGAGCAATCGTCATTTCCGCCGCAGATCTTTGTCCCGCGCGGGTCGCACCACCCTCGAACGGGCGCGCGGTCAGCAATCTGTCCAGCGGCGGAGCGCAGGGCAGCACATTCGCCCTATTCGCGCTATTGTAGTGTCGAGACCTTTCCCCGGCTCGTCCTATGTCTTCGGCCCCAAGATCCCGTATGAAGGCCGCCCGCCATCTCGTATGGCCGGCGCTCTTGGGCTGTGTCTGGGCTTGGTGGCAGCGAACACCTCCTCCAGCGACACAAGGTCGCGCCAAAACCGTCGCGACTGCGCATTCGGCCACCCCCCGTGACCATTCGCGCACGAAGCCCCGCCGTGCCCTGCCCACCCGCACCGAGGCGGATGTCCCCGTTGCGGCGCCGCTTGGGCTCTGCCCCTTGCTATTGCAGGAGCCAGGCGTCACGGAGGGCCTCGAAGGGCATCCCGAGTGGCTCCCCGCGTCGTTCGACATTGAAGTAGACCCGCCGCTGGTTCCGGCGTTTGCAGCTTCGGTGCGCGATGGTCAGCTCGCGCTCGACGAAGCGGCGTTTTCGCGCTTGGTCTCCTTGCCTTGGGTCGGGGGTGGCGTTGCGGGCCATATCGCCGGCGTAGGAGAGGTCTACCTCGACATTCAGCAGGGCCGCTGCGAACTCGCGGTCGTGGTGCGGTTGCAGAGTCTCCCGCGCGACGCTGTGCAATGTACGGTTGGCGAAGATGTTGACCTGTCCCAAGGGTACTTCGTCGAGGCTGCGTCGGGACCGTTGGCGGGCACGCCGATTGAGGTGCAGGTCCGGGATGGGGTGATGCACCTCTTGTCCGGTCCTCACGAGGGCGATGCTTGGCTGCATATTCCCGGCCAGCCGCCGATTCCTGTCTCCTGGGATGCGTCGTCCTGCGACGAGATTCTGCTCCCTGCGCGCGCCCTCGCACGGGTCCGGGTCGCCAATCGCGCGGACGGCCCCGCATGGATTGCAGGCTGCGGCACACAAGCAGTGCTGCTGCCTGAGGAAGAGTTCGTCGAGATGGTCGTTCCCGCGACACCCTGCGCGCTCGAAGCGTGGAGGGTCGACGGCGTGCTCCGGGCCTTGTCCCCCCTGGCAACCTTGGATGCCCGTCCTGACGAGCAGGTCGAGGTGCTGTTGACCCTTCCCGAGCACCATACCGCCGGCTTGGGCATTCAATTTCAGCCGGGCGACGACGGCGTGCGCGTCGTTCGGGTATGGCCGGGTTCTCCGGCATGGGAAGCCGGCCTCCGGGAAGGAGACCGAATCGTCGCTGTCGACGGAGAGCCCACCGCCGGACTCCAAACCCACGATTTCATCGCATTGGGGACGGGGCCCGAGGGCTCTACGGCCGTTTTGACCATTCACAACGACGCGGGCGGTCAAGAAGAGGTCGCGGTGGAGCGAGCGGCGCTCGACGGCCACGGAAGCTAAGGCCCGAGACGGTCGCGGTCATCGTTGACGAAGCCGCGGCTCTACGTCCCCGGCGTTATTTCTTCTGCTCTGACTCTTTCGGCTCTGCTGCCCAGTTGTCGAGCACCACTTGGGTCTGGCGCATCGGGCAGACGATTTCGGTGCCCACGGCTTCCTCTGCTGAAGCGATGACCTGGCCACCCAGCCGTTCCGTTTTGGCGTCTGGTGGCCGCAAACCGCCCACCCAGTTCTTCCAGCACCGCGGGCCTTCGGGCAAGACCACCAACACGGGGGATGGAGGGTTGGTTGCGCCCTCGGGATGGCCGGACTCCACCTCTTCCCAGCGCGGAAGCGCAGGAACATCCGATGGGGGAGGCGGATTGCGCAAAATGGGAGGAGATTCATCCGTGGACGACACTTCCGCTGGGTCGGTGGTCGGCGGAGGTGTGGCGGGTGTCCCCACAGGGCCCGCATTTGGCGGAGGCGGCGGGTTGTTGGGAACCGGCGGCGGTCCGCCGTGCGAACCTGCGCCGTCAAATCCCGCGGGTCCTTCCTTGGCTGGATCCGGGGGGTTGGAGCGAAATGCTTGGTCGTCTTTTCCCGCGCACGACCCCAACATGAGGCCCAAGCCTCCCGAAAGAACGGTGACCACGGAACGGGAACGCGGACGGGACATATAAACACTCCATTGCGGACATGCTAGGCCAAGCCGGTAGCAATGGCCGGCGTCAGTGGTCGGGGTAACTCCTTGCGAGGCGGAATCCAATCCACGGCGCGCGACCATCGGTCGGTGTCGCTTCCCGCCGGGACGTCGCCGCGCCTTCGGTTCCGACTTCGGCCCAACATCCGCCGCGGTCGACACGCAGCGCTTGTCCGTCCGTAGATACTCGAATGGTCGCTTGGCCGTCGGGGGTCAAAGGGCCTTCGCGATGGAAGACATCCGCGCACCAGTCGCGAACATTGCCTCCCATTCCGCGCACACCGTACGGGCTCTCGTCAACGGGAAAGGTGTCGACGAGCGCGAGGCTTGGATGGTCGGGTCGGGTGTCGCGACAATTGGCCCACGTTGGGTCAAAGTGGTCGCCCCAGGGGTATCGGCGCGCATCCGTGCCGCGTGCGGCCTTCTCCCACTCCAACTCGCCGGGGAGGCGCCACGGAAGGTTCACGCGCCGCGCCATCCACTGCGCATACGCGACCGCCGCATCGTGCGGAACCATCACCACCGGAGCCAAAGGGTCCGCGAGATACGATGAGCCCCCCACGCGAAAGCCCCCATCAATACGTCGACGAAGCAAAAGCGCACCCTCAACGCCGTGCACGCCTTGCTCTCGCGGCGCGTAATGTAAGGCCTCCCGCTCGTGCCCAAGCTGCACAAGGTCTTCCAAGAACGCGATGTAATCTTGGTTTGTAACGGGGAACCTGCGGACCACAAAGCTATCGACCCAAACCCAGGCGGGCGCCAACGCGCTGCGTGCGCGCTCGGGCATCCCGGTACGGAACCAGCCGGATGGGACATAAACGTCGTCGCGGCCCAGCGAGCCCCGACGCGGCAGCAGAATCGGACGGGGGCTGTCGGCGCCGGGCGGCGTCAACGACCATGTGTGCCCCCGTGGAATCCAGACGGGGTACCGCACGGTCTCGCGTTCAGGATGCTCGATAACGACGAGGTAGCGGCCCATTTCGATTGGTCGCTCGATGACCGGCGATGGCCCCAAGTCTCCGGCAGGCACCGCGACGAGCCTGCGGTCGCGGGCTTCGTAGCGAAGCAAGCGACAGCGCGCTCCCGGAGGGTCAGTCAGAACGGTGAGCAGGCCGTCGCCTTTGAGCCATGGCGCGTGGGTTCCATCGTCGACGGCCCGCAGGCGGGCTTCCATCCGCGTCGCGGTGCCGAAGTCGGCGACCTCTTCGGCGCGGCCATGGGCCGTCCGGTAAAACCGCGCCAAGCGCGTGCGCGCCTCTGGAAGCAAGGGGACCTGCTGAAGTGCGCTCGTGAGCAGCTCGACGTACTCTACTTCGGTACGTTCAATCTCCGCGGATGTCTCGTGCGCTTCGTCCTGCATTGCCCACGCACGGCGCTTTTCGGCGACGGGACGCTCCGGGGGCACACGGTCGAGCCACTGGGCGGCCATCTCGGTGAGTTCGCGCTTTTTGTGGCGCATCCGGGCGATTCGAGGGCGCAGCGCATCGGCTTTTCGCACCAATGCCAATGCCTGCTCCCGGCGCTCCGCACCCTCAATCCAGCGTTCAAGGTCGACGGCGAGCTGGTGTGCGTCGGGGTAGCGGTCGGCGGGTTCGGGGGATGTGGCCTTCAAACAAATCTTGCGAAGCGCCGCGGGCACCCTTCGCGCATGTTCCGGGCGCGCGAGGATGCGGGCTTGCACCTTTCGGGTGCGCGCGGGGTCTTCGGGGTCGCAGCGCCGATTGGTCAACAGCTGGAACAACACCACGCCGAGCGCGAAGACATCCGTAGGCGCCCCAATCTCGGCGGGTATTCCCCGCTTTTGCTCGGGGGACATAAAGCCGGGTGTGCCGACCGAGGCGCCCACACGGGTTTCGCCGCGCAACGCGGAGTCTCCACCGACATCCTCGGGGTCAACCTCCACAGGGCGCTCGGACGCTGTGTTGCCGAGGAGCCGCGCGAGGCCCCAGTCTACGACGTAAACCTCGTTGAACTCGCCGACCAATATGTTTTCGGGCTTGAGGTCGCGGTGAATCACGCCGCGCGCATGGGCATAAGCGACGGCCTCGCACGCATGGCGAAAGAAGCCGACGACCCGGCGAAAGGTCCAGGGGCCCTCTTCGTTCCAAGGTCCAGCGCGGGAGGACTTGTGCAAATGCGCGATGACATCGGCCAAATGGTCGCCCCGAACCTCGCGCATCGTATAAAAGGTGCGGCCATCGGGGAGCCAGCCGAAATCATAGACCGGCACAACGCCCGGATGTTCGAGTTGTGCGGTGGTCTGCGCTTCTTCGATGAAACGGCCCTGCATGCCACGGCGACCTTTTCGGTCGGGTCGCAGCACCTTCATGGCGACATCTCGATTGAGTCGATGGTCGTGAACCCGCATAACCAGGCCCATTCCACCGCGGCCAAGCCTGTCGAGGAACGTATAGCGTCCCACACGACCCGTCAGCGCGGACATCGCCCGCTCGACAGCATCGGCATCCGCCCCCGCATCGGACGGAACGGGCGACATCCCCGCGTACGTACGATTGCGATGAAGCAATTCCCGTGCGCGCTGGCGAATGATGGGGTCGTCGGCGAAATCGCCAAAGACCTCGTCAATGAGGATGTCTGCTACTCTCAGATCGTCTGTTCCCATTGGAAAATGGGGTAACGTCAGGAAATGGGTTCCACCACAAGGACGTCAATCGAAGAGGGAATCAACGCCGATGGTGCGCGTGCGAGCAAGCGACGCTCTTGTCACGCAGACGACGTAAGGACGCCATCTTTGACAAAAATGCGCGCACCGTTCTGTTGACACGTCCGCGAGCGTGGCGCCTTCCTGCTTCCAGACAGAAATTAGAAGGTTGGACACACAATGCCGATGGATACGTTGTCTATGTCAATGTTGTGGCCGGCCTCTGGCCCTTCGATGTACCAATCGATGCGCCGCACGGGGCCAGAAAAGTCTGGCCGGAATGTGGTGTCAAGATGCTGCCACGCGCCATTTCCAGAAACAGCAAGAAGGGATTCGTAGGTTTCTCCTCGCGCGTCCTCCACCCGTAGTGTCATTCGCAAGATTTGGCCCGACGTTGTGCGGGCGTCGGCCTGAATGCGCCAATCTACGCCCTCCGCCAAAAGCTGCGACACATCGAGCCGTGGTCCTTGCCAAGTCTCCGTTCTATCCGTACTCCGAAGTCCGTATTCGCCTTTGGCGGCAGCTTCTCGACTGCGCACCAAGCGACCACCTGGCGTGACAAAGGCGCCCACGCCGCCTTCTAAGTCGCCATTGGCGGCCCAGTTTGTCGAGCAACCCGACCACGGTTTACCGGAAAGCCCGTCCTGGACAGCAAAAAGCCCCTGTTTCGGCTGGAGTTGGTCGTCCCACAACAAGGGGTCATCGGGACCAAGGGTGCGGTCTACCCAGCTATACCGGTCCGTAAATCCCCAAAACGTCAGATGCGTGCACGCCGGAAGGTCACGGCAAATGCGACTCATGGCGTAAAAGGCCTGCGCTTGGGCCAATTGGCGGCCGAGGGAGCCTCCTGCGAGGTCGGCCGTGCGCACATCTACCTCCGTCAAGTGAACCGCGACACCCAGCGATGCAAGGTGCTGGAGATGCGCGCGCACGCCCGCCCAATCGATGCGCCAGTCGGGAACGAGGTGCAGATGCGATTGAAGCCCCACGGCGTCGATAGGAACACCGCCTCCTTTGAGTCCCCCAACCAGACGGGTCAGGCCGTCGGCCTTTGGACCTGGCCACAATACGCCGTGGTCGTTGTACGCCAAGATGGCCTTTGGGTCGGCTTTTCGCGCTGCGCGAAAGGCGTCTTCGATATAGGTCGGCCCCAAAGCACGCGCCAACACGTTGTCTGCACGATTTCCATTCGCGTCCAGCGCTTCATTGACGACATCCCATGTCGCGACTTGTCCCTGAAACGCTCGCACCGTCTCTGTGAGGTGGCGAAACTGCTCCCGCGAAAGCACCGCGGGCGCGGACGTATCCACCCATGACGGGATTTCGAGGTCCCAAACGAGCGCATGTCCCCGAAGGGTCTGCTTGTGGTCGCGGGCAAACTGGGCCACGAATGTTGCGGCGTGCAGGTCCCGCTGGCCCTTGGTGTGCTCGATAGGCGCCCACTTCATCGCGTTTTCCGGCGTCAGCGACGCGAATTGCGACGCTACGATTTCTGCGTAGGCGGGGTCTTTCGCCAAAGCGTCCACGTCGACCGCCGTTCCGACGACAACATTCGCCCGCGCACCCAGGTCTCGCAAGGTCTGCGGGGCGCCTTCCGCAGCCTGCGCCATTTGCCCGGATGAGAGCGTCCCGCCGAGCAGGAAGCACGTCATGATGGGATAACTCGGCATTGCCATCACTCCTCACGACCGTTGGGCGCCCTCGCTACGCCAACCTCGCACCGAAACCCGAGCGGCGACTTGATTGTTCCTTATGCCAACGCGCAAGCGCAGCAATCGTCAAAAACGGTGCGCCCTCGTCGTTTGAAACACGGGAGAAAGCCGCGCGGACGCGCCGCAAAACGAAGAGCATAAGCACCCGCGGGGCCGTCGTTCTCCGGGAGTGCGCGCGCTTGGCCCGCCGTTCTTTCCTTGTCCCATGCTTCTGCAGTCCACCAAGCCATCGACGGCGCGCTCCTCGCTGGCGAGGCTGCACGCGTACAAGCAATCGCGGGCAGCAGACCGCAGGGGTTCGTGGTCGGCGGGCGCGCGATTTGCGAACGAATGACCTAAAAGAACCCAGTGGAGCCGAGGTCTGGGCACCACTCGCCCTCAATGGTTCCACTGACAGCACCCGTTGCGGGTGTAGAGTCGAGCCCTTCGTGGATGAATCCGCCTTCATATTCGCTCATTTCGAGAGTAAACGAATATGCGGAGCCAGCCCCGCCCGTAAAATTATACGTATACGCGCTCGGCCGTCCGACCCACCAGCGGCCCGTCCAATAGTAGTCGTCGTCGTCAATTTCGGTGAGACGCGTCAACTCAAAGCTCCCCTCGCCCATCGCGCATTCAATGCTCGTTCCTGCCGCGACCAAGTTCGGTTCTTCGCTGCCTGAGGGGCGCGTGAACGAAAACGTGCCTTCATAATCTTTGTCGAGGATGACGAACATATTGCAGTGGCCGTCCTGGAACATATCCACGGGGTCGTAAACGCCTCCCGTGACACGCAGGTATTCGGTGACGTTTGCGCAGGTCGCCGTGGGGCTGCTGGCGAAGTACGCGAGCAACTGGCCGCCTTGGTCGAAGCCAAACGCCTTGTAGAATGCAATCTGTGCGGAAGCTTCCCCATCGGCAGTCACGGTTCCTGTGATGGCTGCCTGTGCTTCGGAGGTTTGGCCGGAATCTTCGGCACTCTTTCCGCTGCATCCGGTGATGACTGCCGCGAGTGCAGCTCCGAGCGTCCACATTTTCGACATGATTCCTCTTTTCCGCCCGAAGAGAGCGGCGCGATACGGTAGGCGACGTAGGGGCGGAGGAGGCGTTCCGTTCCCTCGCACCGAGGCGGGTTTGGGTAAGGGGTGTCCCGTCAGCGCGACCACCGAAGCACCGACGGTACGGGCGTACAGACCAACGGCAATTGTACCACAACACAGGCGGCACGACTTCGCTTCGCGCACGCCGGCGTCGCGAGGATTAGCCGCGGTCCTCTTCTTCGCCTTGGCCACCTCGTTGGATGAGCCAGGTCTCCATAAAGGGCGTCAGGTCGCCGCCCAGCACCTTGTCCGTATTCCCCGTCTCGTGGCCGGTCCTGAGGTCCTTCACGAGCCGATAGGGCTGCAAAACATAGCTGCGGATTTGGCTACCCCACTCGATGCGCTTCTTTTCCGAGTTGACGGCGTCAATTTCGGCTTGGCGCTTCTCTAGTTCGTGCTGGTAAAGCTTGGCACGGAGCATTTTCCACGCCTTCGCTTTGTTTTTGTGCTGGCTTCGCTCAGCTTGGCACGCGGCGACGATGCCGGTGGGCAAGTGCGTGATGCGAACGGCGGAGTCGGTGGTGTTGACGTGCTGTCCACCCGCACCACTCGACCGATAGGTGTCAATACGGCACTCGCTCTCGTTGATGTCAATCTCGATATTGTCATCGATATCGGGAGTAACGTCGACGCTCGCGAACGCAGTATGGCGGCGTGCTTGCGAGTCGAAGGGGCTGATGCGAACGAGGCGATGTACGCCAATTTCGGCCTTGAGGTAGCCATAGGCATAAGGGCCTGTCACTTCGATTTGGACAGACTTGATGCCCGCGTCCTCGTGGGGCTGCTCGTCGATGACTTTCACCTTGTAGCCGGCCTTTTGGGCCCAGCCTAGGTACATCCGCTTGAGCATGCCGGCCCAGTCGCTCGCGTCGGTGCCGCCGGCGCCGGAGTTGATTTCGAGCACGGCGTCGTTGATGTCCATTTCTTCGGACAACATCTGCTCGATTTCCGCTTTGCGCATCAAAGGTACGATGGCCAGCATCGCGGCTTCGCCTTCCGCAATGGTGTCGGCGTCGCCTTCTTCTTCGCCCAGTTCAATCAGCGTTGCTGCGTCTTCGATGGCCGTTTTGAGGGAATCAAGCTTTTTGAGCACGCGCTCAATGGCTGCTTTTTCCTTCAGGATGCGGTGAGACCGCGCTTGATCGGACCAAAAGTCGGGGTCGTTCGTCTGGTTGTTGAGCTCTTCGAGCTGTTCGTTCAGAGAAGCGACGTCAAAGGTGCCCCCGGAGCGCGGTGAGGCGTGCTCGGAGCTGCTTTTTGAGATCTACAATGTCGGCCATCGGTTCCTCGGTGGACCGCGCGAGCCCCTGCGGCTGGCGTGCGTCGCGGGCGCGGTATCCGTAGAAGCGACCGCCGTCCAGCCGAAGTAGGAGGCCCGCCGGTGGCAGCGAGCTGAAATGGCCCCATTGGGGCACCGCATCCACGGTTTGTTCCTCGTGTTGCAACTTGGTGAAAGCCGCCGATGCGTAAATTCATTCGTTCACTCGACGTTCGATTCGATTTTTTCGAATGGTGACATCTCCCTCCTGGCTCCCTGCGAAACGCAGCGTGCGGATATTGCGGGCCATTCTATCGGTCGCAAATCGTAAACCTGTTTCTGCGGCTACCGTCCGGGAATAGAGACCCCACGAGGCAGCGCGAAGGCGCCGCGACTGCGCTCCCGTTGGGCGGAAGGCGGGCGTTTGCTACTGCGCACAACGCAGGGGTGCGATGGCCAGCGCCTTGCACACTCGCACCCACGCAGCACTTGCAATCGGCGGGTTAGACACTCGCCGAAGACAAGGACGGAGACGACATGTCCCCACGGGTAGTGCTGGTCGACAACTACGACTCGTTTACGTGGAATCTCGCGCAGTACTTGGGTATGGCGGGCGCGAATGTTTGGGTTGTCAAGAATGACGCGGTGACGTTGCAAGACATCCGCACCTACGGGCCAAGCCATATTGTGCTTTCGCCGGGACCGGGGCGCCCGGAAGTTGCCCGCGACTTTGGCGTGTGCGCCGATGTGCTGCGCGATATTGTTGACGTGCCTCTATTGGGCGTGTGTTTGGGCCACCAAGGAATGGCCCACGCGCTCGGCGGTCGCGTGGTCCACGCGCCTGCGGTCATGCATGGCCGAACAAGCCCCATTCAACACGATGGCACGGGGTTGTTCGCGGGCATTGCTTCGCCCATGACCGTGATGCGCTACCACTCGCTGCTGGTTGACCGAAATTGCCTCCCCCCTTGCCTCACTGTTACCGCAGAAACCGAAGATGGTCTCGTGATGGGCATCGCACACTCGTCGCGGCCTTGGTGGGGCGTGCAGTTTCACCCCGAAAGCATCGGCACGCCCGACGGCCTGAAGCTGTTGCGCAACTTCGTGGCCATGTCGCAATCCAACTGAATGGTGATTCAGCGTCGACCGAGCCGCCCGCGACGCAGCAATCCATCACGCTCGGCACGTTCGAGGAGGGCTTCATAGATTTGGTCGGTCTCCGCACGTCGGTCGACGCGCGAACCTCCTGCCTTCTCGTCGAGAAATGCCTCCAGCTCAGGCTGTAATGTAACACTTCCTCCTCGTTCTGTAAAGAACGACGCATCGTAGCCGCATTCTGGCGCATATAGCTCCGCTTCGTCGGCTTCAATCACGGGCAATCGACGCCCTTCTTTGGGTGTGCCGGCGAGCAATCGGTCGGCATCAAAGACATCCAGCATCGGGTCTGCGGCCGCGTCACGGGTGGTGAGGGGCGGCACGTCAAACAGGTGCTCGATAAATGCGAGAATGCTGGTGTGGTCATACACAACATGGCTGGTCTGGCCGCTCTTGACCCACGGCCCAATCACCAGGGTCGGCACACGAAAGCCCGCTTGGTCAAAGCCCTCCGCCGCGCGGTCATCGGGAAGGGTTGGCGGGGGAACATGGTCGAAGAAGCCGCCATGTTCGTCGTAGGTAACGACGAACAAAATGCGATTCCACTGGGGTGACGTACGGAGCGCTTCGTAGACTTGGGAAATCAAGACTTGGCCCGCGACCGGATGCGCCGGTGGGTGGTCGTCGTTTCGTCCGAACACAGGGTCCACGACGGTTACATTGGGCAACGTTCCCGCCGCAGCGTGTTCAAAGAACGTCTCGATGGGCTGAAACTGCTCCTCTTGGGGCGTACGGTCCGGCAATACAATCAGGAACGGTACATTGCTATAGTAGCAGCCCCAGGTTTTACCGGCCAAACCAATCCGCGAGTAGATGCTGGGAAAGGTAGTTGTCGGAAAACTGTTGCCTTGCACGCCACCATTTTGTCCGCAGCTTGCATAATAGCGGTTGGGCCAGGTAGACGACATTAGCGAGCAATACCAGCGGTCGCAAACGACATAATCATCGGCGAGAGCCCAGGTAGCGGTGAGGGTTTCGCGGTCCCAAAACCCCATTGCCTCTTGCCCGACACCCGTGGCCCTTGCTTCAAATTCAGCCACAAAGCCGTCATTTGCGCCGTCGTTGAACTGGCGGTGACTCGACGACCAAGAGTGTGGAGGGTCTGACAAACAGAAGGTTCCCGTCGGAAAAACAGCGACGGTAGACCCATCTGGATGGGGGTTCGACATCTCCTCGGTCAGCCCATCTACGTCTGTCGCGCCTTCGACGAGAGACCGCGCCCCCAACATATGGTCAAACGAGCGATTTTCCATCATCAGCACGACCACTGTGTCGATATGGTAGCGGATGAGGTCCCACCCAAAGCCATCCGGTGGCGCCTCGGCCGCCGAGTCCCCCTCGCCTGACGATGCTTGTGTGTCGGCGTTCGTTTTCGCGCCTTGCCCGCAGCCTGCGGTGAGCAATGCGCCCAGACCTTTGAGGGCATCGCGGCGATTGACGGACATCAAAGGCAGGCTGGGCAATGCGCGGGTGTGGGCCATGCTGTCTCCCGCGCGGTTGCGCGTAGGGGGAATTTGGCGTTGAAGCGCGTTTCGCGATATTCAACCCTCTTTCGGACTGTACCAATGGACAGCGTCGAATCGTGCCTCGAACAGATGGATGTGCTCTATGAACGCCACCAGCAGCGACTGTTGGGTATGGCGCAATTAGAGACGTTTGACGATGCGTTGCAGAGATTGGTTGCGCCCCCGCCGGCGCCGCGGAGCGGTTGGTGGGCTTCGTTGCAGCGCCGCTGGTCGCGCACGCCTGCGGAGCCGTTGTTGCCCCATTCCGTTGCAAGCCGCTATGAGGCCGCTGTCGATTTGGTCCGCCGCATCGGATTTTTCCAAGGCACGCTCCGAAATCAGGACCAGGAGGCATGGGCCGACCGCACGGCCTTGGTCGCCCTCCACGCCATTCTCGCGGCAGACGGCTCCCCTTTGGGACATGCCGGCGCCGCGCGGGCCGTCGCGATTGCGGGTGTGTTGGATGCCGAAACGGAGCTATGGGGGCAGAGAATTCAGGCATCCCAAGCCTTGCTCGAAGCGGCGACCGCGGTTTCGATTGCAGAAGGACGACACGCGGTCGCGGTTGCGGCGGGGGCAACCGTAATGGACGACCCCACCGCGCTTCGTGAGGTTGTTCGCTTGTCGATTGGGTCCGCTGCTGCAATCGACGCACGCGCCGACGCACTCGAAGAGCGTATGCGCGCACTCGACGAAGAAGCGCGGGAGCGGCGGGCCGCAGCAGCCGAAGTGGAGTCGTGGCTCCGTTCCGCGAAGAATTAGCCGATGCGATTGTGTGGGGGGAATCGTTTGGTGTGGTTTGGGCCAACCATTCTGTGCCTGCAACCGGCGAAATGTGCCTTCGCCGCCCATCACCCCGCGCGAATGGGCACGCAATTGTATGTTATTCTGCTTGCGTTCTTGTTGTTTAGATTGGATAGTGAAATGTTCCGCGTCGGGAGTTCAAATGTGTGAAGCTGATACTTGGGCCGAAAATCTTGCGGACCACGCAGCACGAAGCGCGATGAGTCGTCGTGCTTTCGGAGGTCTGGCCGCTGCATCGGCGATGGCCGCTGCCTTCCCTGCATTCGGCGCAGATGAAGTGGAATCACGCGCCGTGCAGGTTCCGATGGCCGAAGGGCAAGCCGACGGATTTTTGGTTCATCCGCGAACCGGGCGGCATCCGGGCGTTGTGTTGTGGCCCGACATCCTTGGCTTGCGGCCTGCAATCGAAGCGATGGCGCGTCGACTGGCCGCAGAAGGATATGCCGTGCTCGTCCTAAACCCGTATTATCGCGTAGAGCCTGCGCCGGTCGTACCCGTTGGCGCGACGTTTACAGATACCAAGGTCCGGGAAAAAGTGATTGGGCTCAAGCAAGGTCTTACCGTCGCAATGACCGTGGCAGACGCCATTCACCAAGTTCGGTACTTGGACCAGCTCCCCGCGGTTGACCCTGCCCGTCCCATCGGAACGTTGGGGTATTGTATGGGCGGTCCCTTCGCCTTTCGCACGGCTGCCGCTGCTCCCGCGCGCGTGGGTGCGCTCGCGAGCTTCCATGGAGGGGGGCTTGTGACCGAGAGCGAAGACAGTCCCCACAAACAAATCCCCACGATGACGGCCGCCGCATTGGTCGCAATCGCGGCGACCGACCACGAGAAGGAGCCGCTCACCAAGGGGGAATTAGAGCGTGCGTTCCAGGCCGTTCAACGTTCGGCGGAGGTCGAGGTCTACCCCGCCGCCCATGGCTGGTGTCCCACCGACTCTGCCGTTTATGATGCCGTGCAAGCCGAGCGCGCGTGGGCGCGCTTGCTTCATTTGTTCACCGAACATCTCACGCCCCCAAAGCCCGCGAGCGGCGAATAACCGGGCCGAGTCACCAACCCTAGCATTGTGTTGCAATTGGAATATTGGCCGGCAAGGGATAAAGAGAAACCCACCATTCTTCCCTGGCAATCTCGCGTGCGCTCCCGTACACTTACCGATTGGCAATCGAACCGCCAATGGCAGGTTGTTTCGTGAATCCGTTGCTTGTCGTCGCTTCCCTTCGTGCGGCCTTGCCCGCGCTTCGTCTCAACCACGCTTGGTTGCCGTGGCGCACGGTTGCGTCGCATTTGGCGGGCCTCACCGTTCCCGTCCCTGGCGGGCAACCGCTCGCCTTGCTGGCAGGCACCGCATGGCCCCACCCCGAAGCATGGGTGCGCTTTCGCGTTGACCATGCCCTCGCAAGCAGCGCCCCATCCGCACCGAAGGGAGATGCGGAACAGCAAGCGTATTTACAGGCGATTTGCGCGTTTGCGCCGGTGCCATCACGCACGGCGACCCTGCGTTGGGTATCCCGCGATACGCCGCGGGGGCTCGCTGAGGTCACGCTGGATGAAGGCCGTCTGATTGTGCCTCTCTTTCGCCGCACAACGGTACGTCTTGTCTTGCCCCTCTCGGAAATCCCGGATGCTTATGAAGGCTGGCCCCAATGGGAGAGCCTTTTGGACGCCGTTTCGCGCGCGGGAGACAATCCAGTCGAGTCAAGCGCAGCACTTGACAGATATGGCGAGATAGAGTATATTACAGTCGCAGACATTGGGCCGGCACAGTCGGGCATTCGGGGTCCATGGCTGTCCGCCGTTCTGACCCGGCTCGCGCGCGACCTTGACGCCACACGCATTGACGACCCTCTCGCTCACGAAACCGCCGTGCCGTCGCCCTCATCTGCGTTTCGACTGTCCCGTCATCGCAAGTGGGCTGTGCCAGCGGAGGACAGCAAAGCAGCCCGGCAGTATTTGGACCGTCTGGGCAGCCGCAACCTCGTGTATACGTACATTCTCCCCGTGGCGACACCATGAAAGGCGCACATGTGGCTGGCGATGTCGCGCGTGAGGCACTGGATGCCCTCGTGCAGCAGTTTTCCGACCGAAGCGCGTTTGTCCGTGAGCTAATCCAAAATAGCTTGGATGCGGGGTCCGGTCGCATCGACGTGCGCTTGTTTGTCGAGAACAAGTATTTGATTGTCGAAGTGGTCGACGATGGGGACGGAATGGACCGTCGCATCATCGAAGACTGCCTGCTCACGCTGTTTCGTTCTTCAAAGGAACACGACCTCACCAAGATTGGTAAGTTCGGTGTTGGCTTTGTCTCGTTGTTTTCTATTGCGCCATCTGGTGTATGGGTGGATACCGCACGCGATGGAATTCATCATCAGGTACACTTTCACGCCGACCGCACCTATTCTTTGTTTCAGTTGGACACGCCATTTGAGGGCACAACTGTACGCATCGTGACACCATTTGTCGCCGGCGGGCCCGCGACCACAATGGCCCAAGACATCGTGCGTGCAGTAGAATATTGGTGCCGGTTTGCCCATGCAGAAATTTGGCTGGACATCTGTGTGGATGGTCCGCTCGATGGCTTGCGCGAAGTGCAGGGTTCGTTTGCAATTTCGGGGCCTGTTGTTGTAAATGTCGAGGAGCCCGGCTTTCGCCTTTCGATTGCGCCCAGCGGCGCGATAGCATCCCGCGTCGGGTTCTACAATCGCGGCTTGACCCTTCGGGAAGCCGTTGAAGAGGCGCTTCCTGGCTTGACGTTTCGGGTCGAGTCATCGTTGCTCGAACACACAATTACGCGGGACAATGTCCTGCGCGACGCGCACTTTGCGTCCGTTCTCGCGCGGGTGTTGGCGATTGCAACGGAGCGTTTGGTTCCCGAATGGCGTGCGCGGTTGGTCGAAGCAACCGAAGCGCAGGACCACCCCACGCGGCGAGCGCTGTTGGCGCTCTCATGGCCTGGCCTGTTTGTGCCTCCCGAGACCTTGCCGTGCTTTCAGGTGCTCCCGTTTCAAACCGCGTCGCTGCAAGACCTTCGTCCGTGGCTCTCTCGATTGCGAAGCGTGCGCCTTCGCGAAGGTCACCCCGACGACCCTATCGCGCTCGCGCTCGCGGAACGCGGAGAGCGCGTGTTGGCCCATAGCGTGCAGCATCCCGATGCGGATGCAGCATCCCGTCTGCTCCATGCGCAACGGGAAGCGGTCGCGCAAGACTGGGTCCTTACCGTGCGCAAGTCGCCCCGGCCGATGGTCGCTGAAGCCGCACGGTTGCTGCGTGCAAGCGGGGAAGCGAGGGTGGACGCCGTAGACGAGGTCACTTTGTTTCCGGCGGACCACCCCCAGCGAGACAAGCTGTTTTGGGACGCACCCCCGTGGGGTTTGCGGCGACGGTCGAGCCCCATAGCAGGAAAAACGACGGTTTGTATCCCGGACAATCATCCACTTTTTGCGCAACTGGCCAATATTCCCGTGCAAATAGCTGGAGTATTGCTGGCGCGTGTAATGCTTGCTACCATCAGCGGTCGTTCGGACGTGGGGGAATGGCCTATGGATTGGACCGCTGTGCTCGCGCGCCCGTCGGAGGAGACGCCTGAATGAGCGAAGAGCAAGGAACGCCGGGCATCTTGGTTTCCACCGGCACATTTCGCTTGGACCGTGCGCGCGCGGTCGACAAGCTTGCGAACTTTCAGCTCGCCGACCCCCGGCAATACGTGGTGGAGCTGGTGGCTTCGGCCGTCTGCGCCGGCGCTTCCGTTGTCGACATTCGGAACGACGCCGACGACTTTGAGCTCGAACATGATGGGGCGCATCCTGAGATTGGCGATATAGAGCGTTTTTTCGACTTTGTGTTTTACCGCGGCGACGAGCCGCAAGCCCGGATGGTCCAGCACTTGGCCCAAGCGGTATTTGCAGCCGCTTCGCTTCGCCCCAAATGGCTCCGCGTTCATCGTCCTGGCGTCACACTCGACTTTACCGACCCCCGAAATCCGGTCTCGCTGCCCAATGACCGCACGGCGGGCGTGCGCGTGGAGGTCCGGGAACGGTTTTCCCTCGATGTGCTGTGGGAGTGGGGGCGAAAGCCCTTTTCGGTGCCCGATGAGCAGAAGCTCGTCGCGCAGCGGGCCGCGTATTGCCCGGTCCCCATCACCGTCGAAGGCAAGCCGCTCGGCGCTCGGCCTGCGCGGTCGCCCGATGTTCCGCGCGTATCGGTGCAGAGCGCGGCCCTCGATGTAGAGGGGGAAGTTTGGCTGACCCGCGGACCGGATGTTGGCGACGGTGGGGTGGACATCGTTCGCGACGGCGTTCTGGTGCAGCATCGGCCTGTGGTGCTCGCGCCGGGTCTGCGTGTTGGGGGTTGGGTTCGTTGTAATGGGCTTCGCCTGGATGCAAGCCAATCCGCCGTCGTCGATGACGAACGCTGGAACGCCGCGTGGGCGGCATTGGTTCACGGTTGGCGCGCTGCGTTGGCGACTCTCTGGTCCACGCAGCCCGACCCCGACCTCCGGGCCGCCGCGCGGTCGCTGGTTGCGGGCGTCGATTGCCCGCTGGCGGCGCTTCCTTTGTTTGACGACCTACGGGGCCAGCATTGGAGTTTGGATGCGTTGGCGCGCTGTCCAACGGTCCTTGTCTGCGCCGAGCCGCGCCTCGCAGACCCCTCTTTCGATGTGCCACAAGTTTTGGGTGATAGTCGGACCTTGGCAGACCTCTTGAATTGGTTGGGAAGTGCCGTGCAAGATGGAACGCCCGTATTGCGCGACCGCGCCCAATCGCGGGCCCGTCTTGCCCATCTTCGCGCAACCGCGACGCCTTTGCCTGCCTCGGGCGCGTTTGTGTGGGCTGCAGACACCGCGAACCAGCGCATTCGTGTGGGCGTTCGGGCCGGCGACTTCGCGGCGAATGCCATCCAGGTCGAAGTCCGCGTAGACGGGCTGACGATCGAGACCTTGCAGCGTCCGGGACCGGGCGGCGTGTTGGTAAAAGCGGAGGACGACCGACTCACCGTAGACGCGCGAATGGAGCGCGTCGAGCCTACCGCCGTTCGGAACAGCGTGCTGCAAGACGTGGAGAACGCGGTTCAGCGCGCGCTGTTGGCCGCGGCAAAGGAGGCCGCGTTTCACCCCGCGGTGCGCCCCGTCTTGCAGGCCTGGGTCCGCGAATCGCTCCCGCGCGGGCGGAAGAAGACCCGCGTAGAGGACCTCCCCCGAGAAGTCCGCGACGCTCCCCTTTTTGCAGGTCCGGCCGGCCAGCCTTGGAGCATTCACGACCTCGCGCAGGTGGCGGGCCAAGAAGGACGCGGCGATGCCAAAGGGCGCCCGGTGGTCTGGTATATACCGGACACTGAGCCTCCGCCCGGCGAAGGCACCGGCGTGGTGCAAATCGACAGCGCCGACCTTGTGTTGCTTCGGCGGGTGTTTGATGGCCGGGTCAAGGATGTAGGCCACCACCTCCAAGCGGCCGCTGAAGGCGCACGCCGCCGCGCTTCGGGTGGCGCAACCGTAATGCTCGACGAGCCGTGTGCCGTGACAACCACGATTGCCGGTGTCCCCGGTGTCTCTGGTGTGTTGGGTCTTACCGTTGGGCACCGGGCGAAAGGAGCGACAGTGCGCATCTTGCGCGAGGCCGTTGACCTCGGCGTATTGTCCTTGGCGATACCCATTCCGGGATTTCGCGCGTGCGTATCTTGGGACCAAGCGACACCCACTGCGGACTGGAAGGCGCTCCAAGACCCCGATGGGGCAGCCCTGTGGTTGAGCGAAGTTCTCGAACCGCTCGCATGGAGCCTCGTTCGCGGGGCAAAAACGACCGCAGAAGCCCTGTCGACGCCACCTCCATGGTGGGTGGCGCTTGCAAATCGAGGGCCGTCTGTAGAGCCCCAGGCGGGCGCGTGGGAGGTCGCGTCGACGGGGCGCGGCGGCCCCCTTACGTTGCAGGACTTGGTGCAGCGCGCCCCCTCACCTGCCGCGCCCATTCGTTGGCTACCCTCCGTCGACGACGTGCCCGCGGACGTTGCGGACGGCTTCGTCCAACTGGCGCCCGTATGGTTACCGGTCGTACAAACGTGGGTCGGTCCACGAAATATCGTGGACGGAAAGCCGTTTCTTGACGATATCCTCGTGAAGCGGAGGCGGTACCGCCAAACACCGCGCGTCGTGTTCTCGTCCCCGAGTGATGTCGTGGGGGCGCGGAAAGTACAGCGCGGGGGCATCTCGTTGTGGGTGGGCTTGTGGAGCAAGCCCGCGGCCAAAATCGGCCTCAGCATCGACATTTTGTTTGCCGAGCGAAAGCTCCAGTCCATTTTTCGCAGAGATACGCTTCCTTGGTACGTGGTCGCCGAAGGGCCGCGCCTTTCTCCTGACCTGGCCCACCAAGGATTGGCGGACCCTGCGTGCATTCTCGAAATCGTAGAGCTGGTCGCGCAGCACCGGTGGTCGGTTCTCCAAGCGGCGCTGCGGGAGGCACCAACCAGTGAAGGCGCGCGGACGCTTTGGTTGCGGGTCGCTGCTGCTGCGTCCGGCGGCGGTCTCGCTTGGCTATCCGCGGACGAACGGCAAACCTTGTTGGATGGCATCGCTCCTTTTCCGCTATTGGTCGACATTCGCGGCCAAGCGTTGGGCTTGTCGGCCATTCGCGCGGCATTCGCAGCCGGTCAACTGGCGACCGTGCGGTCCTGGCCACCGACGATGCGCGCCCCCGCAGACCGGGCGTGGGTCATCGCAAATCCGCACACAGACGAAGCATTGCGCGACCTTGTGGGGCAACGGCTCCCGTCGGCGGACCGGGAGGCCGAGCAGTTTCTTGCCGGTCGAAAGCGCTACGAAGCGCTGCCCGTAGAGCCCCTCCGACCCAACTTTCCGGCACTCGAAGCGCGCAGCGCGTCGTTCCCCGATGGCGGTACCGTTTGGGTCGGTCTCCGACCCGGAATGCCAGGAAAGCGTGTGTTTTTGGTGGACCAGCGGCCCATCCTCACAGAACCTCTCCCCCAGATGCCGGGCATCGAGCAGCGCGTTGCCCACCCGCATCTCGAAGCAAATGTTTCCTTCGACAACGTGACCCCCGCGACGCTCTCGGACCAATTGCGGGAGCGCTGCAATGCAGTATGCGGTCGCCTGTTGACCGATGTGTTGGCCCAAAAGAACAAGTATGTCATCAATATTGCGCTGCGGTATCAAAAGGCCACAGGCGCCATCGACGACACGATTCCGTTTCTCGCGACCAGCGCGGGCGATGCGCTCACCTTCCATGCGCTTGCGGCGGCCTTTCGCGCAGGGCCCCTACGGGTGGTTTCGGTGGGTGCGACAGGGCGGTCCCTCGACGCCCAGCGCCCGTTTGTGGTGGCCGACGCGGAGCGCCGCGCAGCCCTGCAAGTCTGGGGACCGATTGTCGATGCAGAGGCCGAGCTTCAGGACGAAGAAGCGGCCCATCAACGTATCGAAGCGCCGCGATATTCGCCTCCCCCCTTGCACCAGGCCGTCGCGGCGGTCTCTCTCACGGGACCCCGGCGCGGTCACGTCGGGGTCGTGTGGTCGCAAGACGAAGGTGTGGTGGTGTGTGTCGACGGGCGCCGCTTAGAAACACGCAACAGCGGCGGGCCCGTGCCTTTGGTGGGGTACGTCGACGACGCCGCGCTCGTCCCCGACCGCCTGTTTCAGCGGCTCGAAGGTGGACCCGCCCGAAAGGCCCTCGACGCAGCTCTGGCCGATGCTTCTTGGCAAATCCTCGAACAACTCCTCGATACGCTCGGAACGCCGACGACCGAGGCTCTGGAGCGGGCGGCTGCGTGGTTGCATCGGGCCGTGGTTCGAGCATTCCCAAATCGTGCGCGCCTAAAAAAGGCCACAAAAGGGACGGAAGCGCGACTTGCAAACTGTCCTGTGTTTGTAGCAGGTGACGGCACGCATTGGTCCGTCGCAGCGGTCGCTGCGCTGCCCACGCCGCCCCGTTGGGTGGACAATGGCAACGAATATCAACATGTGCCGCCTGGGACGCCCTTTTTGAAGGTCGATGGGGCGAGCGCCGACGGCGTGCGGCGCCTTTTGGGCGGTGTCGTCGATGTTGCCCTTGCAGAGCGGGAACATGCAGCATGGCATCGGCTTCAGCAAGAACGACGGGAGCTCGCGCTGCCTCCCGGCGACTTCTTGGCCACCGCATCGGCGGACACTCCTGAGGCCCGGTTCATGGTGGGATTGGCGGAGGTGACGACCGAACCAGCACGCGTAGAGGTGTGGGTGGACGGTCGCCCCGCCGACAATTCGGAGGCGCCAGCGCTGCTCGCGGCCTTGCCGGGTCTCGTCGCGACGGTCGATTTGGTGGGAGAGCCCGCGCGCGTGATTGTCGGCCGTTTGGCGCTCTCTGTGCCACTTCAGCGTGCAATCGTCACCAAATATGCGGAGCTTGTCGTGCAGGCTACACCGCACTTGTCCCAAGGGGTGCACCGCCAACAGCGGCTATTGCAGCTCGTCGCGCGCCTTCGCGAAGACCTCGGGCGCTCCCGTCGCCCCGCCGTGTTTACTTGGCAGCGCGTTTGGGTGGACGCTCCGTTGCTCGAAGGTGTCCCCGAGCGGGTTCCCCTTGCAGAGCTTGCGCGTTGGGCGCGCCAAAAACAAGGAGTCACCTGGATTTTGCCAGGTCGCGAACACGCCGACACATCTACGCCCGCATTGCACGACACGCCCTTCCAGCGGGCGCTGGTCGCCGCGACGGGGCTGGGGACGGTGTTGTCTGCCAACGCACACCGAATCATGGCCGAGGCGGCAAAACAGCGCGCTGCGGCGGAAGAAAAGCGTCTCGCTGCAGAAAAACGAGACCTGCGAGAAGTACAACGCCGGGTGACGGCCCTTTCGATGCGCTTGTTGGGGGGCAAAAGCGACGCCAAGGCGGCCCTGAAGGCAGAGACAGCGAGGCTCGACATCGCGGATTGGGCTGCACTCGACGGAAACGGCGCGGAACTGGTCCTCGCGCTGCGGTTGGCCGATACGATTGCGCGCAAGGAACGTGGCAATGACGGCGCTATCGACGTCGTGCTGCGGTTGGCAAAGGTTCTGAACAGCAGCGCCGCGTCGGCCGAGTGAGCACGCGCCCTCGACAATATGCCATGCACCGGTACAATAATTGTCCTGCCTGCAGGACCGATGGTCGGTTGCTTGTCGAACAAAAATACGCGATGGTTCGCCAGAGGTCCCGAGATGAACGCCCACCGACTGGTTTGTCTGTTTTGGTTGTCGCAAGGCTGCAGCCCGGTCGGCGCGCCGAAGTCCGCTGCGCCGTCCACCACGACAGAAAGCGGGACCCTCGACTCCCCCACCGAGGAAACCGGCGACACGGACGTACCCCCCGATTCCGCTGACACTGGCGACGACATTGTCCATGAAGAGCCGGTTTGCGACCCCTTGCTGCTCACCCAAGTACGCACCTGGGATGAGACGATGACGCCGCGGATTACCGGCTGGGGTGCGGCGGTGGGCGACTTTGATGGAGACGGAGTCGATGACGTCATCATCGCATCGCGGGGCGCGTCGCGCTTGCTGTTGGGCGGAAGCACCGGCCTCGCGCCGACCGACCGCGCAAGGGTCGACGGTGGCCCGTTGCTGCCCGGCTCTTCTGCGGCTGCGACCGATATTGACAACGATGGGGACATCGACATTTTCCTTGGGACCGAGCCAGGCACCCCTGATGTGCTCTTGTACAACGAAGGGGATTTGTCGTTCCGTGCGGTGCCTTTGCCCGACTCGTCAGGATTTTCGGGGACGGGGCTCTTCGCGGACCTCGATGGAAATGGTCGCCTGGACTTGTTTGTAGGGAGACGGCTCGCGGCGGGCGCTACAATTGAAGACATCCTCAATGAACGCCTCCCCGGCGACCCCTCTAGTCTGTACCTTCAGTCCGAAGCAGGTGTTTTTACGGATGCCAGCGACCGCCTCCCCGCCTTCATTTCGGATGCACACACCCAAGCAGCAGGAGTTTTTGACGTCGACCGGGATGGCGACCTTGACATCTTCTTGGCAAATGACTTCGGGCCGTGGATTGTCCCGGACACGTTGCTACTGAATGACGGTTCAGCGAATTTTGCATCGGATGACACCTGCTTTTGCGACCTCTCCCATTATGGAATGTCGGCCGCGATTGCGGACTTCAACCGCGATTTGTCTCCGGACATCTACATCACGGACATTGGCGGCCCCGACCTCCTCGCCGGCTTTGGCGACGGCACCTTCTACGATGCAACGCTCGCGTGGGGCGCAGCACTCCCCGCGGCCGAGGACCAACTTGTCGCGTGGGGCACCATTCCGATGGACCTGGACCGCAATGGGTGGCTTGACCTACCCGTCGCGTTTGGTGTGATTGCCGAAGTCCAGCAAGACAGCGTCGACCTATTGGACCCCACCTGGACCTGGAGCGACGACCAGCGAGACGCGCTTCTGATGGGCGGACCCGATGGATTTGCCAATCAGGCCCCCGCACTCGGTTTTGACGACCCCAACGACCACCGCGGAATGGTTCGCGGCGACTTCGATGGGGATGGCCGTGACGAGCTATTTGTCACGGGTATGCGCCACTCTGCATATTGGGACATCGCGGGCGGCTGTCCGTCGGAGCTTCGTCTTACTCTGGTGGGGCTACCCGGAAACCTCGACGCTATCGGTGCAGAGGTCGATGTTGAAGTGGATGGAGGCTTGCAGCGATTGTGGGTTATGCCCACCGGCACAGGCTCGTCGAGCACACCTGTCCTGAGCGTCGGCTTGGGACACCACACCAGCGTAGACCGCCTCACGGTTCGCTGGCCCAATGGCGAGGAAGGCGTCTGGACGGATGTTCCCGCGGGACCGCTCACGCTTCGCCAGTAGGGGCGATGTGGCCCGAATGCGGTCGCGGCACGGATGCGCGCGATCTGCGTGCTTGCGCGGAACTCGAAGGCGACACGATACGTAAACGATGACAAGGTCGACGCTTTCGCTGTTCGAAGCGTGGCATTGACTGGAGACCCGCGTCGGCTCCCCGCGCCGTATTTTGTTTCACGCGTGGAACATCGGCCCAAATTTCCGCTCAGATTGCAGGGTCATGCCGTCGCCTTACAGAATCCGCTGGGGGCAAATTGCACGAAGATAAGCATGTAGCGCTCACTTCACGCGGCTGTCACACAACTATTTTCATTCGCGACGTTGCATGAACTTTCATGGCGGTGCATAAATATGCGGCTTTCGAGACGCACCCTGGAGGCGTTCAACGATGTGCTTCTCCCTTGGCGTCCATGAAGACGCACCCGGCACCATGACCACGCAAGAAACTGTCCTCGGCCTTCCGACGGCGGCCGATATTCGCGCCATTGCAGCGCTGATAGCGCCGCTGGTGCAGCGGGAAACGCTCCTGCCCCGCAGTGATATTGACATCACCGAGCGCCTCCGCGACTACGTCGTGTTGCGCCAGGGTGGTCGTGTCGTGGGCGCGGCAAGTTTGGCGCTGGTGAATGGCTCGCTCGCCGAAGTGGGCGTTTTGGTTGCAGCAGCCCCCGCCGACGAAGACGTCCTACTGGGCGCCGTTGTTGGGGAAGCGCGTCGACTGGGCGCCGCGCGTGTGTTTGTACTGACGAACACCCCGGAGCCGTATGCGCGCATGGGCTTTACGCCGTGCTCGATTCACAGTCTGCCTGAAAAGCGCGACCGGCAGTGCTTGCGGTGTTCGCGTGCCCCCCGGTGCCGCCAGCAGGCGTTGGCGCTCACGCTCGACAACTGACGAACGTGTGTTCGGAGCACCCCAGCGGGCGCAAGGCGTAGGCCATGCGCCCGTTTGTTGTTGCGGCCCGCGCCGCCTACGATTCCGCGGCACCGAATGCGCCGCGTCGCGGGGAGGCGGTGATTTACCGAAGCCAAGCGGAGTGACTTGTGAGCGACGAACCGAAGTACTCGCCGCTGTCGCCGCAGTCGCGACACAATACATTCCGGATTGGCACGTCGACACTGTCGATGCGAAAGATGGTCGATAGCGAAACCGCCCCGCCTTCGCCGCCGTTTTGCCTGCAGCCATCCTGAATGACCGAGATATTGTACGGCGCATACGATGCGCTTCCATAGGGCGTCCGAGAACCGTCAAAGAACTCGAAACCAAAGGCATAACCGTACGTTACGCCATCATTGTAGTAGTAGTGGATGACGTGATTGCACAAGCCATAGTAATCTTGCGCACCTTCTGCGCTCAAGGCTTGTATTGCCGCAATCTCACTATCGGAGAGGTCAAACGTAAAGTCGCTGGGTAACCACTGCCAGTAGTCCCCGCTGGTAAACCAACGTTGGAAGTTGAGGTCGGCCGCATACGGAATCTCGGTCCAGCCTCCCCCATCTGTGGTCATGTCACAATAAACAGCGAAGGGGTCAAGGCCTGTGCCAACGCCGTCAGGGTCAATGATATGGATCCCGTCCACGCTCGAACGACCCGCATCGAGGATGTCGGCGCAAGTTGTTCCGAGCGCGCAATCGCCCGTGAGGGGGTCGGGGTAGATGGAGTCGTCGGTGTCGTCACAATCGTCGCCGCCACACGCTGCATCGGCGAATCCGTCGGCGTCGCCATCCGCATCGACGATGCCGTCACAGTTGTAGTCCTCTCCATCGCAACCCAATGCAGCATCGGGCGCGTAGTCGGAGCGGGTGTCGTCGCAATCTCCGCCGTCCGCGACATATCCAGAAGGTGCGTCACATGCCATCACCATGTCAGCGTCGACACCGTAGCCATCGCTATCATCGTCGGGGTACCATGGTGTACGCGTGGCGAGGTCGAGGCTGGTGTCTGCGTCGTCGATGGCGCTATCGCAGTCGTCGTCGATGCCATTGCACACCTCGGAGGCGCCAGGATGTATAGCGATGGCGGCGTCGTCACAGTCGGTCGCGTCCGCAACGTATCCACTGGGCGCGACACAAGACCAAGCCGAGCGGGCGGCGTCGCCATAGCCGTCGCGGTCGGCATCAACGTAAAATGGCGTGCCGGTGGAAGCATCGACGCTCGAATCGTTGTCGTCGACATCCCCATCACAATCATCGTCAATGAGGTTGCAGACTTCCAATGCGGAAGGGTTCACGGCAACGCTGGCATCATCGCAATCGCTTGAATTCGCTACATAACCGGTTGGCGCAATACAACTTTGCGTCGCGAGGGAAGGATTGCCGAAGCCGTCCCTGTCGCTGTCTGCGTACCAATACGAAGTGCTCGAAAGCAAAAGAGAGGGGTCATTGTCGTCTGTTAGGGAATCGCAGTCGTCATCGATGCCATTGCAGGATTCGGTCGCACCTGGATGAACTTGCGAGGCCCCGTCATCGCAGTCCGTTGCATGGGAGACAAACCCAGCAAGTGCAATACAGGAGCGTTGGGTGACGGCAGGGTTGCCATATCCATCTGCGTCGGCGTCAGCGTACAACGTGGCGGCATCTATTGCGTCGGATTCGTCGGTGGTTCCGTCGCAATCATCGTCTTGACTATTGCACAGCTCCACTGCGTCGGGGTTGATAAGCGGCGCGCTGTCGTCGCAATCGCCCGCGACGGACGCATAGCCGGCTGGCTGCGCACATGCTTCGGTGGTAGCGCCCAAGCCTCCCCAACCGTCGTTGTCGAGGTCCACAAAGTAGGTGTTTCGCACGCCTTCATCGACAATTTCGTCGCAGTCGTCGTCCCGTTCGTTGCAAAGCTCGACGGCGCCTGGATGAACGTTGGCGTCGCTGTCATTGCAGTCTGTTGCGTCGGAAACAAACCCAGCAGGGAGCGTGCAGACTTGGGACGATTCGCCGGGGTCGCCGAAGCCGTCATTGTCGCGGTCGGCGAAAGCAAGGAGGCCGACCCCTTCGTCTACGGCGTTATCGCAGTTGTTGTCGATTCCATCGCACACCTCGATGGCGGCAGGAAACACGCTGGCATCGGTGTCGTCGCAATCAAGATTGTTGGTGCTCGTGCCAGCAGGCTGCTCGCACGCGTCTTCGCCCGACGCTGCGTCACCAAAACCATCGCTGTCACGGTCGGAATAATAGGTGGTACGGACCCCTTCATCGACTTGACCATCACAGTTATCGTCGATACCATTACACAACTCCATCGCAGATGGCTGCACGGTGGCATCGCGGTCGTTGCAGTCTTCGTCGTCCGTAAAACCGTCACCGTCAGCATCTTGGAGGCCATCCGATTGGGTGCCGGCGACTTCGCTGAGTGGGACAGATTTCCCCTCTTCGCATGCTGGTGTTCCGAGAAGCAACACCAACAAAGATGGGGCAAACTTGCGTGTCATTCGTACTTCTCCGTTCCCAATCGCTGTCCGCAGTCTGCCACAACCAGCGAAAGCTGGCCAGACCCACAACGAATTCCGCCGCAAAAGCGCAACCCGTGGGGACATTCGCGCGTCGGAATGGGCGTGGGTCGCAAGTTGGTCACAAGCTCACGGTGGATGCGTACAAGATGCTGCCATCATCGCCCACAAACTCTACCAGGATGGTTCCGGTGCCGGGGTCGCAGGTAAAGCGTACCCAGTTCCAAACGGAGGCCATCCAAGTGTATTGTGGGTCGCCGACAAAGAGGTCTGCGGCGATATTGAGGAAGCTACCGACCGGTCCGGTGAACACCTCGACCGTTTGCGCCGCGACCCCTCCCGCTGGGTCGACAAAGCCAAGCTGTGCGTAATGAACGTCGCCGGTCACCCACAGGACGCCCGAAATATTGTCGCTGGCGATGGCTTCGAGAATCGTGCTGCGGGTTTGGGGGTAGCCGTCCCACCGGTCTGACGCGCCTGCAGCACCAAACATGGCCGTCAAGTCTGTAATCGGGACGCTGTTGAGGATGATTTTGAAGCGCGCAGTCGATGCGCGGAGGCTATCCAACAGCCAGGTCACTTGCGCATCGGACAGGTACTTACCCGCCAGTGGGTCTCTCTCGCCGCGCCCGTCGAGAACAAAGACTTCGAGCACGTCGCCCCAAGTACGGGAGCGCCAGATGCCCGTTCCGCCAGGCCCTTCGCTGCGTGGTAGGGCCTCGGCAAAGCAGGCTGACGCGATGGCCAGCTTCTCTTCACCGACTTCTTCCCGGGACCAGTTGTTGTCAACCTCGTGGTCGTCCCAGGTGGCGATAATGCTCGTCGATGCACAGACATCCACGAGGCCTTGGGTGGACAAGGCTTGGTCCCAGAACGCGCGATAGTCGTCGACTGTGCTGCTGCCATCGGCATACACAGTGTCCCCGAGCAAGCAGAAAAAGTCGAGCTGGTCTGCGGCAGCAAACGCAAGCGAGGGCCAAGGCTCGTTCCCACCAAAACAGCTGGTAGAGCCAAATGTGACCACCCGCCAGCCACCTTCGCCAAGTGCCGTGCGAAACCGCGCGACCCGACTGCGGACCGAGCCGTCAACGAAGACCAGCGAATATGCGGTGTCGGGGGACAAGCCCGAAATGTTGACGCGAACGGCCATCCCTGCGGGCGCGGCATCGACAGGGAGCGGTGTTGTGCGCAGGTCTGTGTGGCGCTGATGCTCCACCCAGCCATCGTCTTGCGCCTCCATCACCACAAGGGTCACCGGCTCGACGAACGTGCGAAGGTGCACGATGGCGTCCGTGGGGCCGACATCGCCAATCTGCACCCCAAACGGAAATCGCTCCTCGTCAAGTGCTTCGGTCGGTTCCCATGCCGCTGGCTCTGGTGAGCGTACGGGTGTAGACGTATCGACCGAACCGGAGTCCGTGTCGCCCGTTTCGTTGGAAGGTTTCCCGCTGGAGCAGCCAACGGCGACCAAGCCCGATGTGGCGGTAACGCGCAGGGCATCGCGGCGAGACAAGGACAACGGGCGGCTACTATCGCGCATGGGCTCTCCCATTCTTCGGGAACGGAGGGTATCCTAACGCAATCGCGGGCGACCGGATTCGGCGATTCCGTCGAACCCGTTAGGCTGGGTGAAAAGCGTAGACGCGGGAGCGACGAGACCATGAACCAACGACAAATCCGCTACATCGGTGCAGGTATGTGGTGGGTCTTGGTCGGTAGCGCCTGTTCGAGCAAGTCTGGCTTCGATGGTCCATCGGCCCGCCGTGATGCGATGGGCGTGTTCGATGGCTCGGGTTCGGTGTTTCAGTTGGTGGGCGGCTGGAACCAAGACGGCGTCAAAGACGATGGATGGGCACTCGATATTCCCCATCGGGAGTGGGTTCCGGTCGAAGGCAGCGACACTCCCCTCATGGGTGGCGACGCGGTGTTGTCGGGTGACGCGGCCTTTGTTTTCGGCGGTGCATTGGCGGATGGAACCACGACCGACGGCCTGCGCGAGTGGGAGCTTTATGGCGGTGTATGGGAAGACGCGGACCCCGGGACCAGCCGCCCCGCCGCGCGCCGCGGCCACAATCTCGTGCGCTTGGCAGACGACGCAGCCGTGCTGTTGGGCGGCTACGACAGCGCGACGGTGTTTTCCGATGTTTGGACGCTCGACCCCACCGTTCCGGCCTGGACAGCGCGCGAGGTTTCGGGAGGACCCGGCCCGCTCACGCTGGCACCGGCCGCGGCCGCCGATGGCGTCATTTGGGTACATGGCGGGATGGACGAGACGGGCGAGCTTCAAGGGACGTTGTGGGCCTTGGACATCGCGTCTTGGACTTGGACGGCCGTGTCCGACGAAGGACCGACGCCCCGCGCGGAACATCTTGTCGCCGCCAAAAATGGACGTGTCGTCGTATGGGGTGGAGACCCTTCTGATGGTGATTTATGGGTGTATGATACCAACAGTGGCGAGTGGTCTCAAGGTGAAGTTGACAACGGACCTGAACCCCGCGCTGGATTCGCATGGGATGTCACGCTCGATGGGCAGTGGTTGTTGATGTTTGGCGGCGAGACAGCAACGGACTGGCCCAATGACGTGTGGGTACTGAATCTCGATTCATTTGTCTGGTCGCAGCTATTGCGGCTCGACGGCGAGCCGTTGTGACCCACGCCCCGTATGTATGCATGGCGCGCGCGGGGTAACGACGCGGGGGTGTCCGACTGACGAAAGTCGACAGTTGGACAGGTATCGAATCGCGTAAGTCCGCATGATGCCATTGGTACGCCGCTTGCATTCGACCTCCCGAACGACGGTGGCCGTGCCCATACAGGGCGCCAAGCGAACCGTCGCGGATGGCAGGAGCCCTGCCAGTCGGGCCATTTTCGAATCGGCCCTTGGGAGAACGAGGATGTACTCTCGCCCGACGATGGCGCCGTCAATGGTGCACTACCGAAGCCTGCTCCACGGCGGTGCAGGCGTGTTGTTCTGGACCTCTCTTGCTACCTGCTTGTGCGGACTCTGGATTGCGCCGCCTCGTCCTGCAGTCCCGTGGCTGGCGATTGTAGGCGCCGGCCTGATGGCGCTGTCGTGCGTGACGCTTGGGATTTCCGCATCGGTCGCCCTTGTTGACCTCCGCATGCGGCTCATGGGCAAACGGGCCGCGTTCTGGGCGGGGGCGATTGTCGCAAGTTGTGGCTTGGGCGTGGGCATTTGGTGGTTTGGTTGGGGACGCAAACGCCTCATGGATTCCATTCAGGAGGCAAGCGTACGCCCAGGCTACGTGCCCCCACCATCTGTCTCCGAGCTGATTGCCGAGATTTCCGCTGAGCGACCATCGCCGATACCCGCGCTTCCTCCCCAAATGGCGATTCACGCGCCGTTGTTTGAGCCGATGGTAGATCCGGCAATAGAAACGGTCGCCGTTCCCCCGCGTCCGGTGGCGGTTTTTGCGCCGTCGTTTCAGGACGCTCCTACAACGCTAAACACCGAACCCGTGCGCGTGTTTCCTCGAACGCGGCCCGCAATGCCCGTCCTTCGCGCGCCCCTCCACGCTGCCCGCGAAGGCCAACTCGCGCCGACCATCGGACTTCGCATATCAAGACCAAAAAGGCCCCACGGTTGAAGCCGTGGGGCCATAGATGGATGCGGAGACAGGATTTGAACCTGCGACCTTCGGGTTATGAGCCCGACGAGCTGCCAGACTGCTCCACTCCGCACATGAACCGTACAAGTACGGTTCCGGCCTTACGGCCCCGCCATAGGCGGTAAAAATGGATGCGGAGACAGGATTTGAACCTGCGACCTTCGGGTTATGAGCCCGACGAG
>CAZCUX010000011.1:0-214230 GCA_964502005.1 uncultured Enterobacterales bacterium | reverse complement strand
CCGTGTCCGCGTCCGTGTCTGCGTCGGTGTCTGCGTCGGTGTCTGCGTCGGTGTCCGCGTCGGTGTCCGCGTCGGCTTCCTCACTTGTGTTCGAGTCCTTTGGATCTGGTTCCGGTGTACAACCCGAAACGGCCAGCAACACACAACCAAACCCAAACCACACACCCGAAAAACGCGCAGAATACATCATGTTGTTCTCCATCCAATCGAAGGCCAAAACACGCAACTCCAAACCCGAAACCCGCAGCGCGACCCTTGACCGCGTCAATCCGCACGCTGCCAGAATCAACGCTCACCCACGAAAAGACCGGCGACGCACTACGGCGCCCACCGCCAGCAAGAGCGTCCACAGGCCGCCCATCGACGCAGAGGCCACCTGGCATCCTTTCGCCGGCTCCGCGGAAGCGTCGTCCGACGTGTCTTCGCGCGCGGGAAGCGCATCCTCCCATCCGTCATCGGGCATCGTGTCATCGGGGAAGCCCGTATCGCGACCATCATCCAAAAAGGCCATCTGCGCGTCCTCTCCGCACGGTGGCAGCGATGCCTCGCTCGGGGTCCACACATCCGGCTCGACCAGCTGGGCCACATACCACGCACCCCTCATTTCATCCACGGCCAAGCGCCCCTCCCAGCCTGTCGGGATGGACGTAATCACGGGCCCGCAGCCCATCTCGTCGCCCCCTTCGACCACCAGCCGCCGCGACCACTGAAGCGCCACGCTGTCCCCCTGCGAAACGGTCGCCATACCGTCTGGCACCTCGGCCTCGGCCACCAACAGGCTCGATTGGAAGGTGGAATCAAGGTTGCCCATCTCATCTAGCAAATACCCAACACAGACCACATCGGTCACCCTGCCCCCCAACACCCCGTGCCCTGCGTCGAGCGCAGTGTCGAGCGTGGTTTCTACGCCCGCAAATCCGACAGAAATCCACATCCACAGGCCAATCATCGCATCCTCCCGGGAGAAACCGTCATGGCTTCTACACCCCTACCGTACCGCGCAGTTTTGCCGGTGACACTGTCGAAACTACACAAGTCATGGGGCATTTCTGGGGCCATTCGTGCATTTCCGCCAAAACAAGCACCAAAAGGCCGACATTGCACACACACTGCTCGCCAGATCCGCGCATTCTTTGGCCGATTGCACCGGATTCCACCGACTGAATGGTCATTCATTTTGAGCGACAACACCACATACCGCCTTGAAACGCCCATTTTCGATTTCGGATAGCCGTGTGCCCCACCGCACCTACGCGTGCAATACCGCAATATTTTGCGATTGCAGCGGCATCGCTTGACAAGCGCCCGCGGCACGCGCAAATGGACCACCGTCCGCCGAGGGAGTCTCGGGGACCGGACCCCCACCTTGTTGGGTCACATTGGGTTGCCCCCCTTCTTTGTTCATTGGGACGCAGGAGCGCGACATGGTGCATCTGTGGATTGGAATCGTTTCCATGTGGGCGTTCCCCGCCCACGCAACGCCCGGCACCGAGCCCCTCCGCGGCGCAGAGGTCCGCACCCGCCAGGGTACCCCTTGCACCGCATACTTGTACGCTGACCCGCATGCCCGCGACTTACCCCTCGTCGCCAAAACATCGGGCACCGGCGTGTATACCACCGCAGACGGGCTCGCGCGTACTGAAGCCGCCCTCGTCGAAACGCGGGAGGCCGCGTATGTCACCGTCGACAAGCCGGGCATTCACGCAACCAACCCCGGAACCGATGCCTTCACCGTCGAGGACGACGTTTACAACCGCTATTCGCCAACCGACCTCGCCGATTGCCTCTACGGCGCGATTCACTGGGCACACTCCCAACCCGAAGTCGCGCCCGAAGGCCCCTTGGTGCTGCGCGGACACAGCGAAGGCGCCGGCGTTGTCTTGCAAACGGCGCTAATGTTGCACGAAAACAACCAAGACACCAACCTGCGCGGCATCCTCACTTCGGGGACGCCCATCGGCTCGTTTACCGAACAAATCACGGAACAAGCCGGCAAGGCAGGCGCGAAGCGTTTATACGAGGCAGCCCTCGCGGGAGACGACGCCTATCTCCGCGACCGCGCCAGCGTCGGGGCTGCCGCGTTTATCGAGATGGTGAACGCGCCACCGATTCAAGACATCCTGGCCACCGCAGAACAAGCGGGATTGACCGCGCCCATCCAAATGTTTCATGGCGAACGCGACGACGCTGTACCCGTTGCTACCGTAAAGACCTACTACCTCGAACAATGGCAGCGTCCCCGCAGCGCCGACCGCCGAAACCTGCACGTTAGCTTGCGTGTGTACCCCGGCTGCCTGCACCTACCCTGCCCCGCGATGTCTGCGGACCTCCAAGCCGCAACCCGAATGGCCCTCCACCCGCTCACGACCGACCCTCCGAACACCACTCCCGTCGACCTGCCGGTATCGGCGGACGAAATCTCGCGCTTTTCGGGACGCTACCGGATGTTTGGTGTATTGATGGCCTTGGACGCGACCGTCCGCGGGGTGCAACTGCTCCTTCAGGCCGACAACGACGTCATTGTATTGCATCGGCAAGACGACGTACGCTTTCAGTTTGCCCATTTGCCTGCCGCCGAGATTGTGTTCTCGCCTGAAGCGGGCCGCTTTGCGCTGGTACAAGGCGAGACCCGCATTCCGTTTCGCAGAACCGGCAAGTCCCGGTTTGCCCCTTTACCGATAAAGACCGCGGACCTGCCCCCTGCCCCCCCGCCGTCCACCGCGACGCTGGTGTGGGACAACACACCCACAACCGAAACGCCCGTCCATACGCCCGACAACAACACGCCAGCGCCCTCCGCCGCCCCGGAATAGCGCCCTTCCGCTTTGCCGCTCAGCCGACTTAGGGGCTACCAACAACCGACAATACTACACTCTCCCGCTCCCGCGCAAATGCACGCATCGCCTCTGCCTGGGCCGTATAGTCACATTGGGGACCCGCGGGCGCCGCGGAAATCTCGGCCATAGACCAAAGCGCGACCGTATCATCGATTCGCGCGATAACCGACGAGGCCGACAACGTCGTGGCGTTGAGCTCGGCAAGGCGCGCGTCAAATTCCGGGCGGTACACTTGGAAGAACGAATCCTTGATGCGGTTCCACCAGCCAGCGCGGTTGTGGGGGTTGCCTTCTTCGCCCAAATATACGCTCGACCACGCGCCCTGCCAGCCACCAAAGTTGAGGTCGAGGTCCCACGGCGCCATGAACCACTTCCCGTCGGAGCGCCGCTGGACCAAGAAATGGTTTTGGAACATATCGTCAAACGGAACGGCCCAGTTCATCACCGCCATATACGACAAAACAGACGGAACATCGAAGTTGGCATCCAGAAACGCGCGCAAGGTTGCGTCATCCGCATTCCGCGCAGCATCCAAGCCCTCAATCATCGTTTGAAGCTCCGTATAATCATCCCAATCATGGGTATGACGCTCATACGTCGCCGCATAACGCTCTTGGGCGCTCCAACCGCAATACTCCGTCAGCGGCCGCTCATCTCCCCAACCAAACGGCCCTTCGTCGCAGTTGCATCCCCCAGACTTGAACAAGTGCGGCATCTCGGTTTCGGTGAAGGTCTCGGGCTCCGCCTCGGCGCGCGCGGCTATCCAGCGCTCGAGCATATCGTCGCCAGGACGTTCCACCTCCAATGCATAATTATAATACGCGCCATTGATGAACATTCGCGTATACTGGCGAAGCGGAACAGGGAGACCCACCTCCTCAAACAGCGCAAAGCCCACCATCGTATTCAGACCTGGACAAGACTGACTGAGCTTGTTGTAGGACACATGGGTCTGGCCATCCAGCGGCGCATAGCGGGGAAATTTCACGCTCCAGGACAACGCCTTCACCGGCGCAGGCCGGTCGGGTCCACTGACGGGCCATCCGTAAATATTGGCGCCATTGGTGCGGTTCCAGCGACTGCCTTGGTACCGAACCCATACGTCCGCGACCTCGCCACCATAGACAAACACAGCAGGCCACCGGTCCTCCCAGCCTGGCGTAACGCTACAGCCACTCACCCGACCCGGCGCGACGCCGTCCCACATGGCCGTCCAGTTCACGGGGTCAATAAAGAGCTGCACCGCTCGTGTATCCCCTGAAATCGGCGTACCCACATAGCGGCCATAAAATGCCATAGGGTCACCTGCCCGTGGCGCTACGACGGCATCCCCAGCTCCTGCATCCCCCCACATCCGCGCACGCAAAATCGCCCCTTCCGATTGCGCAGGCAGAACCGCCGTCCAAATGTTGTCGCCTGCGAGGGCATCGGGCGAGGTGCCATCATCCATCAGAACAGCGGTAAAGACCTCTTCATCCCCGCGCGATACGTCGTCTACAAACCACTCTATACGTGGGTCCCCCGCCAACGTTCCGGCCACGCGAACTTCCAACACAATATCGCCGCCAGGCGCCAATGGTCCTCCTGTTCCCCCATTCCAAATCCACTCCGTTGCAACGGCAAAGCCCGCCGCGCCCATTGCATGCGTCGCAACGCCGGGGTCCATCGCATCCAAGTCGGATGCAATCCAAGCGCCCGCCTCATCGGCCGCTTCTGCAATGGTAACGCGCTGCAAGGACCGTCCTTTCCCCCGATGGTCCGAAAGAGGCAACACATCCGTCGTTAGCCACTCCTCTCCTACGCCCAGCGCATCGGCGCCCATCGGCCACGGCGCCGCATCGCTATACCGCACCTCGTCGATGGTCTCGCCATCGGCATCCACCAAGCGCACACGCTCTCCGCCGTTGGCGAGCGTACCCGTCCAGTCGCCTTTCACCAACGCCGGGTCAAGTCCAGGATAGGCGACGAGCAGCGCATCCCGCTCGCCCGTCACCACCCACACCGCTCCGGCAGACAGCACTTCATCGCCAAATGCGAAGGACACCCCATCGTCAAACTGCCAGCCAGACAACAAAACATCTTCGTCGCCTGCATTCCAAATCTCAACAAATTCCAACACATCGTCATACGAATGCTCATCCACTGGATGATACATAATTTCGGTGATGAACACACGCGGCGCAGACACCACAGGGGGGTCGGAGTCGGGCGGCGAATCAACAGGAGGAGTGGTCGACTCCTCCGCGCCCGAATGCGACTCCGAAGGCGTGTCCGTCGGCTCCATGACCTTGAGCGACGGTGACGCTGCACACCCCCCAAACACAGGGACAAAACACATTGAAGCAGCGATTGTCAAGGAATTCGTCCGCATAGCTTTTCCTTCTTATCCCTAAAGAGACAATCGACCCAACGACCCAGGATACAACGGTCGCCCTGCGCCACCCCGCATCTCGAAACGAGAACAGCACGAGGACAACACACAACAGCGTACCACCAGGAGTCCTCTCTGCGGAGCAGGTTTTTCCCTCCCCCACAAACTGAGCGCGCGAAGGCCCGCGCGACGTGGGCCGTTCCACAACAAGCACCACATGGACGGTTCTTTTGCACATCGCACCGTATCCGTGCGCACGCAGCGTAGCCCCGCGTGGTACGGTTCCCACCCGATCGTTTTCCCCCACCACGCGGAACCCATCATGCGCTGCTCCTGGCCCCACCTGACGCTCGCTCTCGCACTCGGCTGTAGCACCAAAAGCGAGCCCTCCGCAGGCACCACCGCCGCGACAGACAGCACCACGGATGACCTCGGCAGCACCACTACCGACACAGACACGCCGCTCCCCAACGATGACCAGGACGGAGACGGCACCCCCGATGACGAGGACTGCGGGCCGACCAACCCGGCCATCAACCCAGAGGCCACCGACATCGTGGGAGACGACATCGACCAAAACTGTGATGGCATCGACGGGACCGACATCGACCAAGATGGCGAAGCGTCCACCGAGAGCGGCGGCTTGGACTGCGACGACCACGACGCCACGATTCATTCGGCGGCGAGCGATGGCACAGGTGACGGCGTAGATGCCAATTGCGACGGCGTAGACGGCGTCGACGCAGACGGCGATGGGCAGGCTTCGGCCGCCAGCGGCGGAACAGACTGCGACGACACCGACCCCACGGTGTTCGACGAAGACCGCGACCGCGATGGGTGGACCTCCTGCGGCGGCGACTGCGACGACAATGACGCGGCCCTCACGCCAGAGGACATCGACGGCGACGGATGGTCTACTTGCGACGGCGACTGCGATGAAACCCGCGACTACATCCACCCCTACGACACCGACACCGACAACATCGACGACACCTGCGGTTGGAAAGACGTGGCGGCGGGCGCAAACCATACCTGCGCAATTGACAGTGACGGGATGATGTGGTGCTGGGGCGATAATACCTATGGTCAAGCAAGCCCACAACCTGGCCCGTGGAAACAATTAGATGGTTTACCCACGGGCCAAACGACCTGCGGCATCAACGCGTGGGACTCCGTCACATGCTGGGGACAAGGCGGCAGCACCGGCCGCTTGCGAAACGCGCCGTCGAGTACTTTCTCGACCATCACGGTGGGCGCCGACCACGCCTGCGGCATCACGACCACGGGCGACGCCGAATGCTGGGGCCAAAACGACATGGGCGAAACCACGGCACCCGCTGGCACTTTCGTCGACGTCGCCCCTGTCGACACCCAACTAAGTTGTGGTATCGACACTCTCGGCGGAATGGTATGTTGGGGCTATTGGGAGACCATCACATCCTCCGTTGGCGTACCCGGGACCTACCAACGCCTCATCGCCTACGAAACCGCGCGTCCTGCAGCCCTCGATACAAGCGGCACCCCGTGGGCCTTCCGCAAATGGTGCACGTCTTGCTCCATCGAGTCGACGGAGCTCAATGCCATGTACGCCTTGGAGGAGTTCGACGGCACCTGCGGCGTCGATGCTGCAGGCTTGGTGCAATGTTGGACCACAACCGCCGGCGTCCCTACCGTTGCCGTGCGCACCTATGCCGGCGGGACCAGCCACGGCTGCGCTATCTTGGACACAGATGGCTCGCTCGTATGCTGGGGCTCCAACGCAAGCGGCCAAATCAACGTTCCGCGGTAGGCCCATCCGTCGAAAGCACTGGCGCAGAGGCCAACGAACGCGCGCGATGCGCACGGGCACTATCGATCGAAAACAGCAGCAGCGCGAGCCAAATGCCCCCAAACGTCCAGGCGTGCGCCACGGAAAACGGCTCCCCAAATACCCACACCGCCACCAATAGGTGGCCGGTGGGCGATAAGTATTGCAAGAAACCCAGCGTCGAAAGGGGCAATCTGCGCGCACCTTCCGCGAACCAAATGAGGGGAAGCGCGGTAAATGCGCCGGAGAGGGGAAGCAAGAGGTCGATGGTGCGCGACTGGTGCAAAAACACAAGGGAGCCGTTTACGCCAGAACCGGCCATGAATGCCACCGCCAACGGCGCAACCATCACCGTTTCTACCGTCAAGCCCTGCACGCCGGTGACCGGCAGCTGCTTGCGCAACAGGCTGTATATTGCAAACGTGCCCGCCAACACAAAAGAGACCCAAGGAAGGTGGTCAAGCCCCCACATTGCAATCGCGATAGATACTCCCGCAATCCCCACGGAAACCAGCTGCCAGCGCCGAATCCGCTCCCCCAAAAACAACGCACCCAGCGCAACATTGAGCAACGGATTGATGAAGTAGCCGAGGCTCGCTTCTACCAAGCGTCCATGGGAGACCGACCAAATAAAGACCAACCAGTTCGATGCAATCAGCGTGGTAGTGACCATCAACGTGCGACGCATCGACCGGTCGCGAAACACCCCCGTTAGCGGCCCCCATTGCCGCCGCAACGCGGTAATACCGAGCAAAAAGACCACCGACCACACCACACGGTGCGCCAGTACCTCCAATGCAGGCACCGCCTGAATCGCGCGGAAATAGATAGGCAATACACCCCACGACAAACAAGCAGCGAGGGCATAAACGATACCCACGCGAAACGACGCAGGGTCAGCAGATGGCGATGCATTCATGCGCGCGTGGCTAACCCTCCGCGCGACCCGCGACAGGTCCCCCAATCGGGCATCACCCGCTGCGGCATCGCGGGCCCTTGCCTATCGACGGCGAAACGGTGTCCACAACCGCGTTATAGGCGTCCTGCACAGTCCGTGGCGACCACCTGCGCAAACTGCTCGGAGATGTGTGCGCGGTAGGCATCGTCATCGGGAATGCCGACGACACCCATCGTCCCTGCAAGTTCTCCCACAAGGAAGATATGGTCGTCGGGGATGCCGGCCGCCTGAAACGCGAGGATATCGGTATCGGCGTTTCCATAGGCCCACGCCGTCGTCTGGCCGTTCGCTGCGAGGTCATCGAGCACGCCCGACTTGTAGGTCACAGCAGCGTCACCCGACGCGCCGATGCCTTCCGCCAAATAGAGGTCGGTATCGGTAGCAGGGAAGCCATGGCCCACAAGCCAGTCAAGTGTCGCTTGACGCCCGGAGCGGCCATCTTGCAACACAGTGTCCTCCCCGCGCGCCGTGATGTAGACGACGCGATAGCCAGCATCGGCGTACTGGTTCATCATTTGCGCAGCAGCGGGACGTTCGAGGGGGTCGTAAGTGGGGTCGGCGAGCTGTGAAATCCACTCTGCATCGGCCGTTGTGAGGGTTTCGTCAATGTCCGTTGCAACGAGCTGTGTGGGCACACATTCCGTATCGGAGCTTCCGGTGTCCGCCGATTTTCCCGAACACGCACAAATTCCCAGCACACCCAATCGAAAGGCCCACATACAGCACCCACTTTTCACATTTTCCCAAAACAACCTATCCGCGTTGTTTTCTATAACACGCCGCCTGCGCCGCTGCGCACCAACCCGTCCTCCTATCGTCTCTTATGCGCCGACGTGCTCCGCTGCGGCCTGTCGTGTGGGTCGCCGCGCAGATTTGCGCGATTGAGGTTCGCGCCATTTTGGTCTACCTTCTGTCCACTGGCGAATACGCGCCCAACCAAATCTGGATGTGCCGAATGAGACTCCGAACCCCGTTGGCCGCGGCATTGTGCCTGCTGAGTGGCTGCACGAGCACGTCCGCGCGAAAAACAGGCGCCCGTATCGCCACAGACACATCTGGGAAGGACACGGCAACCGACACGGCCGAAGACACCCCCGAGGACACCGCGTTCGCCGTCTTGCCCCGTGCAGACACGGGCATCGACCAACTGGTCGGCGTGTCACCCGAGCGCGGCCTTTGCCGCGTCAACTTGACTTGTGCCACGACCATCCCCGACGAACCCAAGCTGGATTGCCAACTCAACATTGCCGACATGGACGGAACCGTACACTATGACGGAATTGCGGGCGTCGAAACCCGCGGTCGCTCATCTGGCTCGGCCCCCAAACACCAATATGGCGTAGAGCTTCGCACCGCAGATGGGGCCGACCAATCCGTCAATTTGCTAGGCATGGGCGCCGACGCAGATTGGATTCTCAATGGACTCTACTTCGACCGCTCCCTCATGCGAAACGCGCTTGCGTTTGACCTATTTCGTGACATGCACCCCGACCGACGGGCAGCCGATTACCGATACTGTACGTTGTCGCTCAACGGCAGTCCCCAGGGAATGTACCACCTGTCCGAGAAGATAAAGCGAGACGACGACCGCATCGACATTCCCGTTGACGACGGGACGGGGAGCCAGTTTTTGCTCAAGCTCGATGAGTACGGTGCATTGCATGCAAACAACCTCGGCTATGGGGGCTGGACCTTAGAGAGCCCATCTCCATCCAATAGCACCCAAGAAGCCGCAATTCGCGCGACCATCGACAACTGGGAGGCGACTGCGAACACCCAACCCGCCGACCTTGGGGACGTCCTCGACGTAGACGCTTGGATTGACCTGATTTTGCTCGAAGAGTTTTTCAAAAACAACGACGCCTATTTTTTGTCGCTATTTGTGTATACCGCACCCACCGGACATCTCCGCATTACGCCATGGGACCTCGACTTGTCCCTTGGGCAGCCATCTTACAACAACAACGAAGACCCTCACTCCTGGATTTTGTACCGCCCCACCCTCACCGCGAGCCTCGGGCAAATCCCCGGCTTCGACGACCGAATGGCCGCACGCTGGGCCGAGCTCCGCGCAACGGTATTCGACCGCGACGCCATTCACGCGCGCCTCGATAGCTACCAAGCCACGATGGGAGACGGTATCGACGAAAACTTCGCGCTTTGGCCCATCAGCAGTATTCGTTTTGGCAGTTACCTCTATCCAGTGTCCTCTTATGCTGAGGAAGACCAGCGCGTGCGCGCGTTCATCGACGCGCGCCTCGAATGGATGGACACTGCCGTCGCTCGGTGGAGCGAAGGTCCGTAGCGCCGGACCCAACCCTTCGGGCCCGTTCCTTCGCCCCCCCTTACGTCGGGCCCTGCGTCTTCGGGCCCGTTAGGTCGGGTCCACCGCTGCACCGTGTTGGGCCAAAAATCGGTCGACCGCTTCACCAATAAACCAACCGATTGCCTCACTGTCAAGTTCGGAGAGCCGGGCCAAAATATCCATTTTTTCCGAAGTAGTCGTGCTGGTATCGGCAACCACCAGAGAGGCAGCGAGGATGTCCTCATCGCTCAAACCTTCGCACGACTCCGCCGGAATTCGACGGAGCAACGCTTCCTTTCCGCCGCCTGCAACCCGATAGCCTTCGGGCACATCTTCTATCGACACCGAGGTCACGGGCGACGCGGCAACGGCGGGCAATGACGCGAGCTCCGCTTCGAGCGCGGCCAGCCAGTGGGGGTCGACGGGATGATTGCGCAACACGGTGAGCGCCTTTTCAAGCAGCACCGCACCTTCTTCTACGCTGCCTTCCCGAATCCACTGCTGGGCCAACGCCGCTTCGACGCGCGCAATATCGGGATGGTCGGGGTCGTGGGTTTCGAAGAGGTCCGCAAGCTGTTCAAGCAAATCGCCCATCGTCGCTCCTTCGGGAACACGTCGTCTTCAGCGGGCCGGGCATAGCGCGTTTGAGGGTCCACCGCCGTGTCCCAGGCCGCCGGGCGCTCCCCCTTTGCCGATCGTAGCGCGCGGACGGGGCTTCTGTCGTTGGTTCCAGCCTCCCAACGGCCACAGATTGCGGTGCGAACGCGGGTTTGCGCGACGACGTTTTGCGTATGCAATTCGGGCAGAACGTGGCCGGCAGCCGTGCCCTCGCTGCATACGTACACCGACGAAAAGCAGGAATCTTCGGACGAGGGTGCTGTAAGGGAGCGCGCTTTGGGTACGGTGCGGCAGCATTCCCTGGCCCCAAACGGGAACGTGCGGTGCGATAGGCCGCGCACACAATCGGCCGCGCGATGGGTGGAGATCCCACACGGATACGGTGTTCAACACCACCAAACGACGGCCAGGGAAAAATGAATGGCGATTCAGTCTGCGTGCCCCGGACCACACGCGGACGAACCCGGGCGAACCGGCGTGCATCGCCGCGCGCGCACTCGATGGGCCTCTGCGCTGCCGACCGCATGTCCCGAATGGAGGCATGAATCGTCTCATACGGACTTTCGATAATCGTATGGTCCCGAATGTGACAACACTTGGACCACTTTGCAAGTCCATCGCTTGCGGGACTCTGGTGTTGAAATTTGCCACGCGGCACCACGGCGACGGAAACCGACAGGCGCCCCCTCCCCCGCCCCGCGGTTTCCGTTCGCGAGACCCGGAACGGGGCTCGCGAACCCGCCGGAGACGTAGGCTCCGGCGGCCCCCCAAATCTGTCTTCACCGCCGCAGTTTGCGAGCGGTTTTCACCGCAAAGCACCGAACGTAGTTCTCATCCGGCGCGTTCCGCACAGGTCAAGTATGCCGCGGTCCTGTCCCCACCTGCGCCACGGCCCCTGGAACGTTCCACGCGGGCCTTTTTCGCGATAGGGCGACCAAAACGCCATGCCTGCGCGGCTTGGCCGTGAAGATTGCGGCAACTCGCGCGGATCCAACGGGCCTGTTTCGCTTCAATCCACTACCCTTTACCGATCTGCGCGACTCGCTCGCGCGGCGCAGGACCAAGCAGGTCCGACGAAGATCCGATGACGTGGAAGACGCGATGAATCCCTTCGAGGACGTGCGGGACGAAGTTCGGCGAGCACGCAGCCAAGTTCAAGCCATCCAGGCCGAACTCGAGACCGCGCGTGCCGAGCTGTCCGAAGCCCGCTCGATGCAAGCCGACTTGGAACGCGAGCTCGCGAAAGCCCGCGAGTTCGAAACCGAAGCGCGGGTCGAAGCTGAAACGGCGCGCGCATTGACCGAGCGCGCCCGCACCGCCCTCGAAGCGATGCGCCAAGAGGCCGAGGCTGCGTTTCACGAATCGGCGTCTGCTCGCGCGGAGACCCAAGCGCTTCGTGGTCGGATTGGGGAAGCTGAAGAGCGTGCGCGCGCGGGTCGTGCAGAAGGCCGCCGGGCCAACGCCCTCGCCGAATCGGCCAAGCGCAGAGTAGAAGCACTCGAAGCCGACGTCGCGACGCTCCGAAAAGCCGTCGACGAAGCGCGGGAGAGCCTCGCTGCCGCCATTCTCGCGACCCGTGAAGCCGAGGCCCGCGGCGCGGTCCTTTCAGCCGAACGCGATGAAGCGGTCGACGAAGCCGAGGTCGCCCGCGAAGCCATGCGCGCCGCTTATGCCGCAGCGGAAGCCGCAAAGCAACGCGCAGAAGGCGCCCGTATCGCCGCACAAGCGGCAGAGGCCGAGACCCAAGAAGCACGCGAGCTCGTCCGAAAGGCCGACGACCGCGCCGCACGCGCAGAGTCCCGCGCCGAGCTCGCAGACCGCGCCCGCGCGAAGGCCGAAGCCGCAATCAACGCCGCCCAGCTGGCCCAAGAGGAAGCCGAGGCGCGAATTGGCGAGGCCATGAGCCGCGCGGCTGCAGCGGAGAGCCAAACGGAGCGCCTCACCGCCGAAATCGCGCGCGTTTCGAGTCAACTCGAAGACGCCGAAGCGACGCTCGCCGGGGAGCGCGATGTTCTCGGCGCCTTGCGCCGGCAGCTCGAAAGCCTCGAACGGGCCCGCAAGGAGTCTGAAGCACGGGCCCGCGATGCCCGCGCCGCAGCCCAAGAAGCGGAGTCTTTGCGCATTTCTGCATCGGAGCGCGCCGAAGAAGCCGAGCGACTGGCCCGCGCCCACGAAGAAGCGGCCCAGGCCGCCCAACGGGAAGCCGCCGCAGCCAACGAAGCCCGCGCCCTGGCCGAAGCCAACGCCGCCCGCGCCGACGAACGCGCCCGCGCAGCCGATGAGGCCGCCGAACGCGCCGAACGCGCCGCCTCCGATGCGCAGCAAGCCCGCGACACCGCGGTCGCCGTTCGCCGCACCGCCGAAGCAGACCTCGCGGAAATCACCCGCACCCTCGCCGATGAAGCCGCCGCGCGCCGCGACTTGGAGCGAGAGCTCGAACAAGCCCGCGCCGCCGCAGAAGACGCGCAGCAAGCGGCCCGCGCGCGCGGCGCCGAACTCACGATGGCACGCGCCGAGGCCAACGACGCCGCAGACCGCGCCCATCGTGCCGACGAGCGAGCCGAAGCCGCCATCGCCGAGCTCACCGAGCTTCGTCGGCAGTTGAGCGAGACCAAAGACCACCTCGCCCGCACGCGCGCCGAATCGGAGCGACTCGCGGCGCGCATCGCACATGCGGAACAAACCGCACTCGACGCAGCGACCGCCCGCGACATCGCCGAAACCGACGTTCGCCGCGCTATCGCCCGCGCCGAGGCCGCCGAAGCCGAGCGCGCCCACGCACGCGAGATTGCGCGCGCCGCCGCAGAGCGCGCAGAACGTGCAGAAGCGTCTGCTGGTGCATCTGAAGCCGAGCGCCAAAGCATCCAGCTACGCTTCACCGAAATTCATGAAGAGCTTCGAGCCGCCCGCGCGCAAGTCGAAGCGGCCGCCGAGGCCACCGACCTTGCCCGCCGACGCCTCGCCGACGCCGATGAACGGGAAGCAGAAGCCCAAGCCGCCCGCGATGCCGCGACGGTCGCGATTGCCGCTGCCGAAGAAGAAGCGCGCCGCGCACAAGCCGCCACCGAAGCCGCACGTTTCCGCCGGGAACGGGCCCTCGCGACCGCCGAAGAAGCCTCCGCGGATGCCGAGCGCGCCCGCGCCGACGCCCGCGACGCCGTGGAGCACGCGCGCGCCGCAGATGCCGCACGCAAGGCCGCAGATGAGGCCTTGGACGCCGCCCGCGCCGACGCCGCTCGGGCCCGCACGGAGGCCACCGCCGCACGGGCCGCCGTCCGTGCAATGGAAGAAGAGCGCGACGCTGCCGACCTTGTCAGCCGCGAACAGGCCGATGCCGCACAGCGTTCCGCCGACCGCGCCCAAGAAGCAGAACGGGCGCGACAAGTCGCCGAAGAGAGCGCCCGCATCGCCACTGCGCGGGTCACAGAGCTAGACGAGCACGCCCGCGCGAACTTGCGTCGCGCCGAGGCCGCCGAATCCCGCTTGCTCCAGGCCCAGGAGGCTGCCGACCGCGCCGACGCGCGCCTTTCCGAGCTGGTCAGCCGTGCCGCTGCCGACCGCGAAGCGCGTACTATCGCCGAGCAAGCCCGCGCCGATGCGGAGACCGCGCTGGCCGAAGCACACGTCGCGCGGGATTCCGCGCTGGCGCTGGTGGCGCGCGCGCAACAGGAACGCGACGATGCGCTCGCACGCGCCAAGCAAGCCCTGCGTACTGCCGAAGAGGCCGACCAACTGCGGGCCAAGGCAGAAGCCCGCGCTGAGGCCGCGGAGTCCGAGACCCGCCGCTCCTTGGGGCAAGTCGAAGAGGCGCTGGCCGACGCCGATGCCGCACGCACCGCCCGCGACCGCGCCGAGCGTGCCCGCGCCACCGCAGAAGCGACGCTCGAAGAAGTCGACCGCCGCACACGCGACCAAATGGAGACGCTCACTGCCGAGCTTGACCGTCGCGCAGCAGAAGCGAACCGGGTCCTGCGGGCCGCCCAGACGGCCGCAGACGAGCGCCTCGCAGGAGCCTTGACCCAGGCCCGCACCGACGCCGACGAGCGTATACAGGCCGCAGAAGCCCGCGTACGCGCACGCGCCGAAGAAGAGCAGCTGGCCCTTCGCGCGCGCTTGGCCGAGCTCGAAGCGGAGCGGGATGCGGCGATTCAAGCCGCCCATCGCCGCGCAGAAGAAGCAGAAGCGTCCCTCGATTCCGAAGTGAGTCGCCTGCGCGTGGAGTCGCTGGCTGCGGTCTCGACGGCCCGCGCCGAACGCGACGCCGCGATTGCCAACGCGCGCGTGCAGTTTGAGCAACGCGCCGACGAAATTCGCGCCGAAGCCGAAGCGCGCATCGCTGAAGCCGACCGCCTGCTCGAAGACGCACGCCGTGCGGCGGCTGTCGCACGAGATACGGCCATTGCCGAGGCCGAACGCGACGCGCGCGAGGCCATCGAAGCGGCGGAAAAACGCATCCAACGCGCCGAAAGTGAGCGGGATGCTGCCATCGCGCGTCTTCGGGAGGCTGGCGACCGGCGAATTGCGGCTGCAGAAAGCCGCGTCGCGACTCTGATGGCCGAACGTGATGAAGCGGTCGCACGCTTGTCGACCCTCACACACACCGTTGAGCAGCGCCTTCAGTCGGTGCGGGAAGAAGCAAAGGCCGAGCGCCATGCCTCCCTTTCCGAAGCGCGCGCCCTCGTCGAAAAAGCGGAGCAACGTCTCAAAGCCGGCCTCGACGCAGCAGCAGCGGACGTTCAAGAAGCGCGGCTAGCTGCGGAGCAACAGCGCGCTCAAGCCGTCGCCGAAGTGGAGGCGCAGACGGCGTTGGCCCTCGAAGCCGCACGCGCCGAACGAGATGCGGCCCTCGCGACCGCCGAGGCCGTCACCGCAACCGCCGAAGCGGCCCGTCGGGAGGCCGAAGAGCGCGCCGTACGAGAAATCGGAAGCGCCCGCACCGAAGCAGAAGCCGCCCGCGACGCCATTATCGAGCAGATTCGCCAAGAGGCCGACAGCGCGATGGCGGCTGCCGAAGACCAAGCGGCGCGCGCAATCGACGTCGCGATGGCCCGTTCGCGTGACGCGATTCAGCGCGCGGAGGCCCAGCGGGACGGAACCATCGCGCGCATTCGCGCTGAAATGGACGAAGCGGTCGCCGAGGCCGAGGCCCGCGTGGTCGAGGTCGAGCGGGAGCTTCACCGCGTTCGCGCAGAGTCCGAAAAGCGCGTAGCACAAGCGGAGCAGCGCGCCGAAGCTCTGATTGCCGATGCCCGCGCAGCCTTCGCCCACTCCGAGGCCGCTCGCATCGCAGAGGTCGAGCGCATGCGTGCCGAAGCGCGCGTGCTCACCGGCCAAGCCGAGCGAAGCACGGCCGAAGCGCTCACCGTCCTCCAAGAAAAACACCGCAACGAGTTGGCCCAAGCCCTTCGTTCTGCCGACCATGCGGCGCGCGAGCAAGTCCGCGTAGCGGTAGAAGCGGCCCGCGTCGAGGCCGACCGCGCGCGTTTGGAAGCCGAAACCCAGCGCGCGCATGCCGAAAAGGCGCTCAACACCGCGCGCGCCGACCTCGCCCAAGCGATTCAGCGCCACGAGCTCACCCAGGCCGCAATCAACCACGCCCTCGAGCGCGCCCAGCGTGCAGAGGCGCGAATTCTCGAACTGGACGAAGCCCGCTCCCAAAGCGTCGCCGAGGCACACCAAGCCCAAAACCGCGCGCGAGAATCAGAAATGCGCGCGGATGCCGCTTTGCAGATGCAGCGCAAAGCCGAAGCCGACCTTCGCGCCGAGCAACAAGCGCGCAAAGATGCCGAGGCACGGGCGAACCAAGCCGTCGAGACCGAGCAGTTGGCCGAAGTACGCGCTGCCACCGAGCGAAAGCGCAGCCGCGAGCTGCAGCATGACATCGACCGCCTCGTTGAAGACCGACAGCTCGACGCAGAAGCCTTGCGCATGGCCCGAGAGGAGCTGGGACAAGCGCGCGCCGACGTATTGCGGCTCGAAACCAGCCTCAAAGCCAGCGAAACGCTTCTCGAAGAGAACGAAAACACCCTGCGGACGACCATTGAGCGCGAGCGAGAGGTGCGTCTCGGCCTGGCGCGGGCACGCGCAGAGGGCCAGCGATTTCAGCAAGCGCGGGAAGACCTACGCGCAGAGCTGGACCACTTGCGGTCCCAGGTCGCCGAGCTGGAGGCCGCGCGCGACGACCTCCTATCGCGCGTCACCCACGCCGAGACGGCCGCCAGTTCGGCCCGCGAAGGCACCGTTACGCGGGTAGAAGGGCTGCGCGCGGCCCGTGCTGCCGCCGAGTCCAAGCTGCAGCGTCTCGAAGACGAAAACCAGCAGTTGAATCTTCGGCTAGAAAGCAACGAACGCCGAATGACGGACCTACAAGCGGACTACCAGCGCACAAGCGAAGAGCTGGAGCGGATGCGGGCTGCATTGGAAGCCGCCCACGCCAGCAACGAAGCGGCGCGTCGGGAGTCGGAGCGGTCCATGGTGGCACGCACCCAAGCGCGGGCCGAACGCGACGCCGCGCGCGCTGCCGTCGAGGCGTTGCGCGAGGAGCTCGAAGCGGTGCGCGAGCAAGTGCGCTCCAACGAGCACGAGCGCAGCACGAGCAGCGAATCGGGCCGGCGTGTGCGCGATGACTTGCGGGCCGCGCAGACCGAGCTTGCCGAGCTGCGCGCCCAGATCGACGAAGCGCGGGAAGAAGCCGAAGCTGCGCGGTCGCAACAGCTTCGTGACGTCGTCTGGTTCATGGAGACGCTCCGAGAAATTCGGGGACAGCGCGCGAGCGACGCGGATGGCCGCACGGGCCGTGCTTGACTCCGCCTCGTGGCCCTTCGGATAGGCGGTTGCCGTGTTACATTGCCTTTTGTCCCCACTTGAAACGTGACCCGGTCCACCCCAGACGGAGCCGTCATGGACGCCCAGGAAACCCTTTCCACCGATGCTACCTCCCCGTCTTCCCTCTCGTTGCTGGGGAAGCTGTGGCGCTTGCGCGAAATGGCTGGCCAACGCACAACGGTCGGACTGCCGGATGCCACGGTGCAAGCACACGCGGCACGGGATGCGCGTCTGGCCGAAGCAATTGACGAAGCCTTGGCGCGTCGGCAGGCGCTCTCCGCCACCGATGCCGCTCTGGTCAGCCTCGACGAATCTTCGGCAATTTCGGCGGCTCAAGATGGTTTTCTCAACTTTTATCCCCAAGACGCCGTAAATCCGTATATTCCCTTGGCTGGTGTCGGCCCTTGGATTGTGACGACACACGGTGCTGTCCTTCACGACAACGGCGGATACGGGATGTTGGGCTTTGGACACGCCCCCAAAGACATCCTCGCTGCGATGGCTACGCCCCAAGTCATGGCCAACATCATGACGCCCAGCCTCAGCCACCGGCGGTTTGTTGACGCCCTTCGAAAAGAGCTGGGCCATACGCGCGGCTCCTGCCCTTTTGACCAGTTTTTGTGTCTGAACAGCGGCTCCGAGTCCGTCACGATTGCGAGCCGGATTTCCGACATCAACGCGTGGACGATGGTGAAACCTGGCGGTCCCAAAGCGGGCCAAAAGGTCGCGTTTCTCGCGCTCACCGGCGCATTTCACGGTCGCACCGACCGCCCCGCCCAGGTGTCACACTCCACCAACCAAAAGTACCGCACCTATCTCGCGTCCTTCCAGCACCGCGAGAACCTCATCACGGTGCCGCCAAACGACATCGACGCATTAGAGGCGGCCTTTCAAAAGGCAGAAGCCGACGGCGTATTCATCGAGTCGATGTACATTGAGCCCGTCATGGGCGAAGGGCGTCCGGGATACGCCACCAGCCGCGCATTTTACGATGCGGCACGGCGCCTCACCCTCGCCCATGGCTCCTTGCTTGTGGTCGACTCCATTCAGGCCGGCCTGCGTGCCACGGGCACCCTCAGCATCGTCGACTATCCGGGCTTCGAGGATTGCGAGGCCCCCGATATGGAGACTTGGTCAAAGGCACTCAATGGCGGCCAATATCCGCTATCCGTGCTCGGTCTCACGAAACGCGCCGCCGCGATTTACAAGCGCGGTGTGTATGGAAACACGATGACGGGCAACCCTCGCGGCTTGGATGTTGCGTGCGCCGTGCTGGCCCGCATCACGCCTGCGCTTCGGGAAAATATCCGCGTGCGCGGCCAAGAGTTCGTCGCTGGCCTGGAGCAGCTCCGCCAAGAGTTTCCCTCCGTCGTGGTTTCGGTCAGCGGCACCGGTCTCCTTTTCTGCGCCGAGCTGACGCCGGGTGTCTACACCGTCGAAGGCTTCGGTGGCGTAGAAGAAAAGGCGCGCCATCGCGGCTTGGGCGTCATTCATGGCGGCAAAAACGCCCTGCGATTTACGCCCAACTTCGACATTCGCGCAGAAGAAGTCACCCTGGTCTTGTCGCTGCTGCGCCAGCTCTTCACCGACTTGGCCTCCCAAAGCGGGGCTTAGGGCTGTGGGTCGCGAGCGTCCACCCCGGAGGTCGGCGCCCGCGAACGAGGGCCGACGACAACGGGGCACGGGGGCCTCCGACGGGGAAGCACGCCGCGGCTAACCGGCGACCGGAGCGGGGAGGTCGACACCCGTAAGCGAGACGGACAGCTCCCATAGGCGCTCTTGGTCGTCCACCTTGCGCGCGCGCGCCGAACGACCCACCTTCACGGGCGGGCCCCACATCTCCATAAACCCCGACGGTCCCACAAACTCGCCGCCTTCTACATGCCGGCTCGTGGCCGCATAGAGGGTAGGCTCCGCGCCGGCCGCAGCAGACTGGGCCATGACCACGTTGCCGACGCGCTTGACCCACGCCGAAAGGCTGCCTTGGGTGTCGAAGGCAGTTTGGAGGTTGGTCGCGGAGTACCCCGGATGGCACGCCATCGCCCGAACTTTTCGGCCTGCGGCGGCAAAGCGACGGTCGAGGGCCGAAGTGAACAACAGGTTGCACAGCTTGCTTCGGCCATAGGCCCGCCAGGCGTTGTAGCTGCGCAAGCTGTGAATGTCGTCCCAGTCCATTACGCCCAAGTTGTGCGCGAGGCTCGAGACATTGACCACGCGCGCCGACTCTGCCAAAAGGTCGTGGAGCCGCAAGGTCCAAGCAAAGTGCCCAATATGGTTCACACCAAACTGCAGCTCAAATCCATCTTCGGTGACTTGCCGAGTCGGCGGAGCCATCAAGCCCGCATTGTTGACCAGTAGGTCAATCTCGTCGCCAGCCAACTGCGCGCGAAGGGTATCCGCAGCGGCTTGGACCGATGCCAAGCGGGACAAGTCAATCGAAACAGTACTGACCGATGCGCCAGGAACGCGCGACACGATTGCTTGTGCCGCCGCCTCTGCTGCATCTTTTCGCCGACACGCGAGCACAACACGCGCGCCGGAGGCAGCCAGCGCGCGCGCAGCCTCCCAGCCGATGCCGCTGTTTGCGCCGGTGATGACGGCCAATTTTCCGTCCTGTCGCGGAAGCCAAGTCGGCAGGTCCGTTTGGGTTTCCATGCCACCTCCAGATGCGAAGCGGAGTAGCCCATCGCGACCCGCCGAACCGCCACACATTTGCGTCAACCCACCAAAATCTGACGTGCGCCGGCCATTCCGACAATCATTGACACGCGCCGATTGCCGGTGCCTCGGCCCCCCCGCCTTCGCTACGACACAATCGCGCGCCACAACGCGGGGCCCAGGTGCTCGTGGACCAAGCGCTCCACGCGTCGATGAAACCTAGCCTTCCCCAAAGGCCCCACGAGCACGGGGTCCCGCGGCTCGGCACCTGCGAGGTCGCTGACCACCTTGAGTATCGAAACCGGGACTCCCGCTGCCGCACACAACACGCCCGCGGCCTCCATTTCGACCACTGTCGCGCCTGTCTGGGAGACAGCAGTTCGCGCCAAAATGTCAAAAACAGGCGCTTCTACGGTACACAAGCGAACCGGCGGTTGGGCGGTCACCGGGGGAACGGTCCAGTTGTCGCCCCGCAGAGTGGTCACCGAGGATGCCGTCACGACGTCGCCAATCGCGCGCCCCGGCGCCACCGCGCCACAACTCCCCACTGACCAAACCTGCGAAACAACGTGCTCGTCGATGGTCGCGCGGGTGCGCGACGCCGCCTTCTCCGGGCCAACGCCACAGCGCATCACGAGCACCGCCTTGTCCCCTACCCGTCCGACGACGCTTCGATGGGACAACGCCCGCGGTTCCTGCAGCGCACGGACAAGGGGCGTCCACTCCGAAACCAAGGCTGCTACGACCAAGTGGTCAATCCGCACGCTCAGTCTCCCCGCGCGCGGGGGGGCACAAGCCCCAGCCCCAACACCGGCCGCACGCGCAAGTCCTGCCACTCCGGGGCGGCCCAGGTAGCGCCAGACTGCGCCGCCAAGCCGACATCCAGCCAAACGGGACCGCTGCGCCAGCAACCAGCGACCACCACCCCTGTTGGCAGGCCCAAACGGGTGGGCACCGCGACAAGGCCGCCGAGGCCGTGCGATTCGGTGGGGGACTCGACGCCGAGCGAAATATTACCCAACGAAGCACCAACTGTCAAACCATACGGAAACTTGACCACTGGCTCAATCTGCGCAAGAGCGCGCAAACCAGTCACCCCTGGTCGCGCGCGCAGCATTGGCAACTCATCCAACACAAACGTACCCGGTGTGTCGGAGACCACTTCGACGCGGTCAAGCCCAATATCACCGGCCAGCGCGATGCTGGCCCACCCAGCCAGGACCATCATCGCAGCTCCGGGTCCGCGGCGACCACCGCGTCGACATCCCAGCGGGCAAACGCACGCGCATCGGCCGCGGAGAACACGGGCCCGACCTCGATATACGCGGTGTGGGCGCGCAATCGGCGCACGTCGCTTGCGGTGGCGAGATTCGGATGGAGGCGAATGCCGTCCACAGGCACCATTTGCACAACCGAAACCGGGTCTACCACGCCATTTAGCGCACCGAGACCATACGTAAGCTGCGCAGCGCCCGACCCGGAAACGGGCGGTAAGCGGGGCCAGACCAACGTCGTCTGCACGGGAACCGCGTCGAAGCGGGGGTCGTCGACAAATGCTTGCAACACCTCCGGAAACGGCGAAACCACCACCATCGGCGCGCGAACGCCCCGCATTTCCGCCCGCCCCAGCACTTCCGCCGCAAACACGGCAGGGTCATGGCTTACGTTGGGTTCAAACGCGATTTGGAGATGCAAGGTGCGCGTGTCATCGTCCCCCATCTGTTCAAACAGCTCGTCCAACGTCGCGACCGCGTCGCCCACTACCTTCGCATTCGGCGTGCGCGGGTCTTCGCTAATACCACACAAATACCCAGCACGCAAGACATCCGCGGTCACATTCAAAAGCCACACGTCGTCGGGCAATGGGCGTTTTCCAATCGTAGAACACAACGCAGAATCAAGTTTCGGTAAAGCGTTGAGTACCGGGACGCGGTCTTGGGTCAAAAACACATCAAAGGAGACCGCGGACCAATCCCGCGCCACGCTCTCTTCGATAGCGGATTTGGAATTCTCCGGCCAGTACGCCATCCCACCGCGAAACGCAACGCGCCCGCTCGTCGACTGGCAACCGGCGCCACCGACCCCCATGAGTGCGAGGAGAAGTACAAGCAGGCAACGGCCGTACACACAAACTCCTGGCCCCGCAGAGAAGCGGGCGCACACTGGTATAGCCTGTTCCGGGTTGGTGCTGCTGGCGGACGGTCGGGAATCTCCTCGGATGCGCCCCCCCGTCTGCCCCCCTTACGCGTGAACCCGGCGTTTTTTCCACCAACCCTTCACGCCGCGCAGACATTCCAAAACGCGCAATGGGCCGTATTCTATGCGTTGTTGCGTTCCCGCAGCTTCGCCAGAAGCGCGAGCACATGTTCCGACGCTTCTTGCACGCGCTCAATGTATCCCAAGCCTTCGGCCCGCTTGCCTTCGCCCAATAGCCGCGCCGCCTGAATGCCGTTTTCGTGGACCGCGCGATGCCACGTCTCCAACTCCGTCCACTCGGGAAAGTGGTGGAGGTGCTGGCTTGCGTTCGAGTCGTACCATTTGCCCAAGCGGCAGTTGTGGTGGTTGGACAGCTCGTGATGGCTCAGAGTGGTCATGCCTGCTGCATAATCGACGAGTCGTTTCTTCCAAAGGACGTGGTCGGCGCGGGCGATGCGGAGGATGCGGTCGGGAAACTCAAACTCCCCCAGCACGGTGATGATGTCGCTCGCTTGCTTCTCCATCGTGCGCATAGAGGCCATGCCATCGCGCAAGGTCAGCGCGTTTTGGCGCGAAGTGGCCGCCATACGCTGAATGTCGTCGGCGATGCTCTCCGTGGCCTTGAGCTGCTCACTCACTGTCGTGCGCGCCAACGACATTTGGTAATCCACGTCAATGACGCTGTTTTCGAGCTGTTCCGCCGCGACCTGCACGGCATCCATCGACACTCCGCCTTGGGCCACCGAGCTCACCACACGCTTCATCTGGTCCTGAATCTGCGACACCTCCGACTCGATACGACTGATGCGTGCGTGAATGTCGACGATAGCGCGCCCTGTCTCGGTGGACAGATTTCGGACCTCCGCCGCCACCACCGCGAATCCTTTGCCGGCCTCGCCAGCCCGCGCTGCCTCGATGGCTGCATTGAGCGCGAGGAGCCTTGTCTGACGGGCTACTTCGTCAATCGTAGACAAGATATTGCCCACCTCATCGGCCGCCTTTCGCAGTCGCCCCACGCTGCCTTGCGCTTCATCGACGCGCTCGCGAATGTCAGTCATGCGAACCTGCGCGTTGGTGACGTTTTGACGGGCGTGCGAGACATTCGAGCGCGCGATTCCCGCCGCCGACGCCGCAGCCTCCGTGCGTTCGCCCAAGCTCCGCGCCGACCCCGCAAGCTCCGCCGCCGCCGCCGCTATCAGTCCCGTATCGCCATCCGAACGCTCCAACGCATCCAACATATGGACCTGGCCTATGGCCGTTTCGTTGACTTCGATGACCAGCTCGACCGCAGAGTCAAAAACCCGATCTGCAAGGTGATTGGCGCCATTGAGCATTGGTTCCTCCTGCGGCCTCCTCGGACAGCCGCGCGCCATCTTGAGACGAGGGACATCCGGTGACGGAATTGCATGGGGGGATTGGCAGCCAGATGCTACGGATGGCGACACGAGAAGATATGGTGCCTTCGCCGGTCTTCCGAGGACGCTATGCCCAAACTTGTCGCCCCCCTTGCGCCCTTCCGTCGCACGTCGTTCCGCGAAATGATGCGGCTGTCCCTTATTTTGGGCGCCGTACCGATGTGGACTACGGCATGCAATCCCCCGGAACCAAGTCCCGTCATCGACCGCGACGGCGACCAATGGATCGACAGCGCCGATTGCAACGATGAAGATGCGTCCACGCACCCCTTCGCGCCTGAGCTTTGCGATGGCCAGGACAACGACTGCGACGGCGAAACCGACGAGTCCCCAGCAGTGGATGCTCCCCAATGGTTCGCCGACGCCGATGGCGACGGCTACGGCGACCCTGGCGTGATTGTCAACTCGTGTACGATGCCTTCTGGCTACGTCGCCAACGCCGACGACTGCAACGACGGCAATGCCTCTGTCAATCCCGAAGGGGAAGAGGTTTGCGACGGCAAAGACAACGACTGCAACGGTGAAATCGACGAACCCGGCGCTGCGTTTCCCCTCACTTGGTACCGGGACGCTGACGCCGACGGCTATGGCGACTTCGAAAGCACCACCGAAAGCTGCCTCCAGCCTGAGGGCTACGTCGACGACTACACCGACTGCGACGACACCCGCGACAATGTCAACCCAGGTGCGCCCGAAGTCTGCGACGATTTCAACATCGACGAAGACTGCGATGGCGCCGCCGACGACGACGACCCCAGCGTCGAAGGCACCACCACTTGGTACGTCGACGCCGACCGCGACACCCACGGCACCGACGGCGGAATCATCCTGGCGTGCGAGCAGCCCGAAGGATTCGCCGACAGCAACGACGATTGCGACGACACCGAGCGCACCACCAACCCGTCGGCCCGAGAAATTTGTGGCGACGGCGTCGACAACAATTGCGACGGCTTGCTCGACGGCGAAGACGCCACCGCGCGCCCCGTTCGCTGGTACGCCGACGCCGACTCCGATGGCTACGGCGACGCAGCCGCCTACTGGGGCGACTCCTGCGACAATCCGGGCGGCCTCTCGGTCCTCTCCACCGACTGCGACGACACCAACCCCGACATCCACCCCGATGCGGTCGAGACTTGGTACGATGGCGTCGACCAAGATTGCGGTGGCGAAGACGACTTTGACGCAGATGCCGACGGCTACCCGTCTCTCGACTACACCGGCGACGACTGCGACGACGCCGACCCGGAAATCTACCCGTCCCACGTCGACGTTTGTGGCGACGGCATCGACAACGACTGCGACGGCGTCGACCCCTGCGACGTCAACGCGACATGGGCGGGCGCCAGCGACTACGATGTCGCCGGGGCTTCGGTCGCAGCAGCGGGCGACCTCGACGGCGACGGAATGGCCGACCTCCTCATCGGCGCCGACCGGGAAGACTCCATGGGCACCGCGTCCGGCTCGGTCTATGTGTGGACCGGCATCACGACGGGCAGCTTCAACCTCGACAACGCACCTGCCGTCATTCGCGGCGAGGCCGCCGGCGACCACGCAGGCGCCGCCACTGCCGGCGCGGGCGACGTCAACGGCGACGGAATCAACGACATCCTCGTGGGCGCCTACGACGCCGACTACGGGGGCACCGACGCGGGCGCCGCGTATTTGGTGCTCGGTCCTGTCGTCGGCGAAGTCTTTTTGTCCGACGCCGACGCACGACTCGATGGCGAAACCGATGGCGACCAAGCGGGTTTCGCGCTCTCTCCCGCGGGCGACATCGACGGCGACGGCTTTGCGGACATCTTGGTGGGCGCATGGAGCAACGACACGTCCGCGGCAGGTGCCGGGGCGGCCTACGTGTTTCGCGGGCCCCTCACCGGCCACTTCCCGCTGTGGACCGGCGACGTCGTATTACAAGGCGAAAACGGCGGTGACCAAGCGGGCTGGTCGGTCGGAGCCCTCGGCGACACCGACGGCGACGGCCTCTCCGACATCGCAATCGGCGCACCATATGCCCACCCGGACGGCGCCTATCGGGGCGGCGCATACGTCGTCTACGGCGGCGACCTCGGCACACGCTCTTTGGCTACCTCGGATGCGTTCATTCAAGGAGAGAACTCGGGCGACCTTGCGGGGTGGTCCGTCGCAGGTGGCGACGCCAATGGCGACGGCTACGCCGACATTCTCATCGGCGCACCGGAAAACGACACCGGCGGCAGCGCGTCGGGCGCGGCGTATCTGGTGCTCGGCCCCTTGTCCGGCCCGCTGGACCTCGGCCTTGCCTGGATGACGCTCACCGGCGAAAACAACGACGACCAGGCCGGCTTTAGCGTCGCGGTCGCACCGGACATCGACGGCGACGGCGGCGACGACCTGCTCATCGGCGCGGCCCGCGAAGACTCCGGCGGAAGCAATGCCGGAGCCGCATATTTGGTGTTGGGCGCGAGCTCCGGTACGCTCGACCTTTCGAATGCCCACGCCAAAGTGGTGGGCAATACAACGGGCGACAACCTCGGCACCACCCTCGCTGGCCTCGGCGACGCCAATGGCGACGCCTACGGCGACCTTGTCATTGGCGCCCCGTTCGCCGACGCCAGCGGCACCGATTCAGGCAGCGTCTCCTTGGTATTGGGTGGCGGTTGGCCCCTCCCGTAGCGAGCAACCGAGGCCACTGAATCGCGGTTCAGTGGCGAGAACACACGGAGGACGGTCGCTTACGGCGCCTCTGGTTCGCAGCGCTCTAAGGCCTCATTGCACGTCTCCCCGTCCGGGCAATCCGTGTCCTGGCGGCAGGGCGTATAGCCGGCCACCTCAACAAACGCGGTGCGCGTGGAGCGTGCCAGAAACTCGACGCAGCCAGTGTCGGCGTCGGTGTGGTCCACCGAGCGTCGGTGCAGCTCACCTGCGGGAAAACCGGTCAGGCCGTTGTCGATGAGCACAGAGAGGGTCTCCGCGTCGACGGTCCCCTCCCCTACGTCGGCAAACTTGCACACCAGCTTCGCGGGCGTGCTCCCATGTTGGTCAATTCGCAACTCAAGGCGCACATCGGACGCGCTGCTGGAGGACGGCGCTTGCCACTGCACCACAAATGCCTCCCCTGGCACAAGTGTCCAATCCGTTGATGCCAACACCAAGGCTTCGGGAGCAATCGCATCCATGGAAAAGCCCTCCGCAGCGCCGCTTGCGGAGAGATGCAGCGCCTCACCTGCCTGCCACGGTGGGTTGGGAAGCGACGTATCAAAATAAGCGTTTCCGGGCTCTACGGGTGACATCGTCACCGGGCTGACCAGCCCCGTCAGTTGCACGTCCCCTACGCTCACCCCGAGGGGATATGGCACGCAGTTTCCGCTGAGGTCGCAGGTTTCCGACGACCCACATGCGGGGTCACAAAACGGGTTCTCCCGGCGCAACACCTCGCAGTCTCCCGAAGCGTAGAGCAGCGTCAGCACATCGGTGGGCACCACGGCGTCGTTCACTTTGCCGTCAACAACCGCGTAGTCTTCTGTCTCGTCCACCGAAAAACGGCCCACACGCACATCGAGCGCACACTCCCCGTCGATGGTGCCCACTTCGGTCTCGTTGGTGGCCGTCGACGCAGAAGAGCCCGTGGAGGTTTCGTTCTTTCCACTGCACGCGACGAGACACCCCCCCAAGATCCACCAACGCACGGTCATCGCGCACCTTCAGAAGACGCCCACCCTGGATAGGGGCGTGCTTGTTTGATCATGACATCCCCCGCAGCGGTCACCTTGAACTCGGTATCCATCGCATAAAACCCACCATCTCGCCCATATACAGGCAAAAATGTCTGGTGGATTGCGTCGAGGGCCGAACCAAGCGCATACAGGTCTACGTTGGACAGCACCGTTTGTCCCTCCGGCACTTGATTGGACCGGCGAATATAGACAATCGGCTGACCCGGCGAATAGTAATAATACAAGATTTGCTCGGTGGTAACGCCATCTTCTGGCAATACAACAGAGGTCTCGCCTGCTGCGGCATTGATATAAAATGCTGGCTCTAAACCGGCGGCATCAAAAATATTTGCTGTAATCGCGACGCCGTTGGCCAGCTCCCCATCAAACGTCGGGTTCACCAAGAGCGCCATACCGACGCTCGTGTGGGGGATACCCCAATACTCCCGCTCCTCCCAAGCGCGCGGGTTCCAAACAGAGGCCCACACCTCGCGAATGGCATTGGAAATATCGGTGCCATCTGCATCCCATTCACCCGACTTGCTCGTATACAAGCCTGCGCCGGAGAAACCGCCCAAGTCTTCTGCATTGGTGGAGCTTCGGAAGCGCATCTTCGCGCGCCCGAAGTCCCCATCGATGCGCGCGCGCACGAGCGATAGCAACGTAGCGTCCAACGGCGCCGCCTCGATGGCCGCTTGTAGGTCTTTTAGCAATGCGGCGCGCTCCGCGGGAGTGGCCCACTCGGGCAAGGTCTGAAGCCGCGCATATTCGTCCCAAAGCCCGTTGGATTGCATATGCTGGTCATACCAATACAACGGAATCCCAAAACAATCCGGTACGGGTACGGACGGTCCAATTTGCGACATGACCGCCATATGCGTGAGCTTGCCACCAAATGCGGGGATGCGCTCCGCGATGGCGTCGGACAAAGACACGCTGCCGTCGATGATATCGGGACACGCCCATACGCCATCCACGGAGGTGTCCATCGGCCGGACATCCACCGGCGCGGGTCGATGGGCCTCCCACCACGCTTCGGCCTCGGCTTCGCTGACCGCACGAACCGACCAATCCAGAGCGTTTACCGTCAACTCGACCCACTGTCCCTCAAACGCGCGCAATCGAGGGTCCTCAAACGCGCCCCGGAGCGCCATATTGGGCGTTCCGCGATTTTGGGCGAGCACATTGATATGCGCCAAGGGGGTCTGAAACTCGTCCGTAATGGTTCCCGCCACCACGGAAATATCATTGGGAATCTCGTCGAGAACGACAATCTCGCGATAGTTCACATACTCTTCTACGTCCGCGGCATGGTAAAAACGCAGCAAGCCCATCGACGTGCCCAGGTTCAAGGGCTGGTACGTAATGCCTGCGAACAGCTCATCGGTGGTGATGATAGGAATGTCGTCGGGGAGAAGTTTTGCCATCTCTTCGACCGCCGACGAGCTCGGATGAAAGCGGAGGTCGGCACCAAAATACGACGCATCTCGGATGCGTCGAAACGCATCCGCGACCATGTCTGCATCGGCCGTATCATATGGCGCGATCTCATACACAAATACATTTGGTTCTGCGTAAAATGTTACCGCACCTAACACAAAACGCCTGTCCGGCGAAAAGTACTCTGTCGCGTTGAAGGAGCCCATATCCGCTACGACTGGCAAACCATTTCCACTCAAAAACTGAGACGCATAGTCATAGTGAATGGGGTATCGCTCCGAGTTTACGAACGTGAGCCGATTGCCGTCGATGCGGTCAACGATAGTCTTGGTGGACTCCGCTCCAGGAATTGACGCATCGAGAGGGTCTGAAGCGAGGAGTGCGAAGTCGTCCCAGCAACCAATCGTAGGGCTGCCATCGGGTGGCGCTTGCACATCCAAGACGCACTCCCAGGGGTCGGCACCGCTATCGTTGCCTGACTTGGGTGGGGAGATGGTTCCCGAACCACAGCCAACCCAAAGAAGTGTGAGAAAAGGACGCATTCTCATCGCCGCACCCGTTCGCCGCGCCAGGTACGGACCCAGGCGCCATCGGGAACACCGAGCGAAATCTCTTTGACGTTGTTGTCGCCATATGGCATCGGCAAATACGCCGAATCTATCGGCCAGTCGTCTTTGCCCGTTCCCCAAACGATTCCATGCCCGTAAAAGCGCTCTTCGGTACGGTGAACCGTCGTCACCGAATCGTCGGGAGCAATCCGATACAAACTCGCAGAATAATATTCTGGGACATAAAGGTTTCCGCAAGCGTCGTACGCGACATTGTCCTGCCACCCGCCCGGAAGCTGCAAGTATTGCTCGGGAGGACCGGCGGGATTGAGGTCTTCATCCATCGGAATGCGGTATAGCCAACCCTCTCCTACGGTAGAAACCACCAAATACGAGCTATCCAAATTGAAGGTCGTGGCGTGGGCATACCACCAACCGCCGCCCGGTGGGTCGAGCAGCACGGTGGTCTCCAAGGTTTCGAGGTCCAGGCGCACCACCCGCCCGTCAGCAATATACAAATGACCGTCGGGTCCAACCATAATGCCATATGGCAAACCATAGTTGAAGCCACCCGCCACACGCTCTTGGCCGCCGGTTGGCGAGATACTGAAGACCGAACCGCTCCATGCGTCTACAAAATAGTAGTTGCCATTCGGGTGCCGAACCAGCTGCTCCATCGAGTTGATGCCAGGCACAAACACTGACGAATCGCCCGCCGCTGTGGCCTTCACGACCGCGCTTCGCCCGTCCCAACCGACAATCGCGCCGTCCTCGGAGAACGCGAGGCCGTGATAGCCACGCGCACCATCCAGTATACGGAATTCAGACACCGCCGCTGGCAAGGCATCACAATCTACGTCCAACACAAACGGTGGCTCTCCGGTGTCCGCCGTATCCGCGGTGTCCGGCTCCGGATGCTCGATGGGTTCGTAGTTTTCCTGGGGACCATCGCCGGATGGGTCCGACCAATGCTTGAACGCATCCACAGAGGGTGCGCACCCAAATCCGGCGAAGGTCATCCAACAGAAAATGAAGCAAGGTTGACGCATGGTCCCACGGTAGCGCCAATCACGACGGAACGCCACTCTCGCTATCGCGGTAGGTTCACGGAGCGGCATTGGGTCTGGAACGGGGAAGCAATGGGCCCCTTCATCCGCAATCGGCCATTGATGCGGAATTGCAGGGTCCACAAGCGTCCGTCCGATGAACCCGACGGGCGCAGACGGGACGGCGAATTTCCGTCAATTCCTTGTCCCGGACTGGGTCTTCCGGTCGGGGAGACCCACGGGATGCGGCATGCCGCGGAGCGAACAGTTCCGCGGACGTCCGAAGCGCCGCGGGCGTTTGCCCCCACGATGCGCTGGTCTTCGCCGCCTTCTCTGGCCTGCGCAGCGTCCCGAATTGCCCTTTTTTTTGCGTTGTCTGGGATCGACAAACCGAATCGTGGCGCCCGTTGCTACATGTAGCGCGCGATTTCCGGCACGGACACCTGCTTGGGACCACCGTGACCCGAAGGCGCCATCTCGTCCGGGGCACCGTTCTTTGTTCCAATCCAAACGTCGGAGAGGGCGTATTGGGTGGGGTTCTACCGCGCGTGACGCAAGGTGCCCGGACAATTGTTGTGTTGGTTTCGCGTCATCGCCGCTGCGAAATCGCGCGATGCACAACCACAGCAGGTCGCCCAAACGCCACACAGGCGGACAGTTTCGCCCCCCCCAAAAAAATGCACCACCGAAAGCGCAGGACGACGGGCATATAGGCTGTCATTCGCGCCGTACGTCTATCTATATATGCTGCCATAAAGCGGTATACCGTTATACAATCACTGAAAACTTTATATATAAACGGTGGTTACCACGTCTCGGCGCGCGCGGTTTGGGTCCGATGGCACGCAAATCGCCCGCCAAAGGACCTGCGCGCGTGGGGCAATGGCGCATCCCCCCGCGCGGCACCAAACGCAAATGGCCATTCGCACGCGCGTTTCGGCAATCGAGCACCGTTCAACCGCTCGGTTCGGCCCTGGGGTTTCCCTGTTTCCATCGCCGGTGCAACCACCACCAATCCCCTGGACGCTCCAACACTCTCTCGCCAAGCCATTCTTGGGTGCGCCTTGTCCACTCAAGGACAAACGGGGCGCGGTCGATAGGGCGCGGCCAATCGACGGGAATCGCGCGGGCGACGATGCCGCCGTCTGCATCGCGCCATTGCGCCGAAGCAAAGACCCGCGCGCCAGTTCGGTACGCAAGTGCCGCGAACGCGGCCGAGGTCCATGCCGGTTCGCCCAAAAAAGGGACCGCGATTCCAGCGGCATGACGCTGATCGAGCACAAACACCACGATACGTCCTTGCCCCAGCGCCGCTTCGGCTGCCTCCAAGCTGCCTTCTACGGGCAATGGCTGCAAATCTACGCCCGGCTGGGACCGCAATCGTGCGATAGCGCGCGCCGCAAACGGATTCGACGGTACTTTCAAAAATACGGTCAGGGGCGCTATCTTGGCGGCTTCTACCAAGCAGATGTCCCAAGGACCGAGGTGCCCGGTAAACAACAAAGCGCCCCCACGGGCCGCCTCCAATCCCCTCCAATCCACCGCGCCGCCCCAAAGCAACTCCCAATAGCCGAGCGCGACGCTGCCCACCGAACGGCGCACGAGGTCCGGCGTGACTCCGCGGCGGGAAGCGGCAGCCACCGCCTCTCGACGGCGCACCGGCACGACGCACCACCAAAACCAACCCAACAATATGACCCAACACTGCTTCAAACGTCGCCTCGCAGCTCCGCGGCCAGCGCCTCTGCGTTCGCGGCATGGACGGCCACCCACATCGGCGCTCCTTGCCGCGTGTAGGCAATACCCACGATGCCGTTCTGCGCGGCAATTCCTTCGATGGCGCCGTGTGGTATCAACAGACGGGTGCTTCGTTTGCCCACCAGCCAGGCCAGCGCGCTCGTAAGCCCCGTCGCACCTGCCATTCCCGCACCCAACGACAACATCGCGACCAACGTAGCGCCACGCCGTATGCGGAAGATGTCCCAGCCAAAGTGCTGGGCCACCAAAAAGACGGTGATGACGAGCGCGAGGCCCCCGCCAAAGCCCAACACGCCGCCCACACAGCCGACGCCCCGCCGGTCGACATGTGCCGTAAGCACGATGCCATCGGCGCTCCGCACAATCGTGCCCTCCCCCAGCCAGCCGAGGTCTTTTCGGTCAGGCCGCGCGTTCTCGACGAATCGTACCGACTGTGACACCCTGCCTCCAAGGGACCGACAATTGGGTCCACGACGTCGCACTGTTATCGTTGCGAATGCACAAGCGGGGCCGCCTGTTCGGAGTTCCGCAAAATCGGAGCACCGCACGCGCCCCACCGCGGGCCTCCCCCCAGCGCCAGGCCGCGCGCTTCGCAGTTCTGCCGCAACCGGGCGATGAGCTGCCCTCCCCAATCTTTCGGCCCATCGACACAGAGCCGCATTCGTAGCACCCGCACATCCGCGCCCTGGGGCAGCCGCGCCGCATCTTTCGCCGAAACGACGCATCGACGAGGCAACACCGGCAGAGAACCGTGGTTGGGTACACGAATCAAGCGGCGCACCCGCAACCCCAGACGCACCAGGGTACACAACACATTGGCTTCTCGGGCGATGCCCACGGCGACATCGACTTCCCCTTGTACGCCCTCCGTCGGCAACCAGCCGTCCGGCGTATCCCAGCCATCTGGCTCGGCCCACGACCGTATTTGCAGCGCTTGTGTGGCCATCCAAGGCGCTTGGGGAACCCCTGCGAGGGAGTGGTGTACCCACACCACATCTGCCCGCTGCAAGGCCGCCAGGGGTTCGCGACGGGTGCCCACGGGTATCGGGCCACCGCCCGTCGGCCACCGCGCGTCGATACAAACGATGTCGAGGTCGCGGTGGATACGGCGGTGCGAGAACGCATCGTCCAACACCAATCCCGTCGCTCCTGCCGCAATCGCCGCATGGGCACCCGCCAACCGGTCGGGCGCACTCACCACCGACAAGCCTCCGCGCCGCATCATCTCTAATTCGTCCCCGAGAAACCACTTGGAAGCGACCTCGGCGGTCCCGAGGCGCACCGCGGGCCCCGGTCCCCGGCGATACCCCCGCGCCAGCACCCACGCCCCCTCCCACTGGTGGGCCAGAAGCTCCGCCACCGGGGACTTTCCCGCACCCCCCGCCACCAAGGCGCCAACGCTCACGACCGGCACCGACGGCCGCTCGACCGGTCCGCGCCAAGCGAAACGTCGCCGCGCAATCGCGCGAACCACGGGAACCAGCGGCGCCAGCGCCGGCCGCTCCCACACTTCGGCACGGGCGACGGGCGGCGGCAAGCGCGGCCAAACGGGGGACACCGGCGATGGCAACGGAAGGCGGGGGAGCTGCTGCGCGGCAACCATCGCTGCCGCGAAATCCTCCGGCGTCCCATTGGTCTCTATAGAGGCCCCTACGCGCCACGCTGCGGGGCTCGCGTGGGTATAGGGCCCTCGCACCACTCCTACACCCACCGCGAAGGCTTCAGCAGGCGAATGCCCCCCAATCGTGGCATCAAATGTGCCGCCCACAAACACGCCGCACGCTCCGTGCATCAAACCGGCCAAGTCCCCCAACGTGTCGAGCACCAAAACGTCCACCGGGAGTTCTTGCGCAGACCAGCGCCCCACCAACCAGCCTTCGGCTTGCGCGAGGGCCGTCACCTCCGCGACCCGGTCGAGGTGACGCGGCGCCAATACCAACAACGGACGAGGCGCCGGAAGCCGCTTCCACGCGGCCAGCACCTTGGCTTCGTCACCGGGCCGCGTGCTCGCGGCAATGAATGCACCGGGAGGCAACCGGCCGGACGGAACGGCGGGGGGAGCCCGCAGCTTGAGGTCGCCGGTTTCGGACTGGGGAATCACGCGTACGTCCTGCATCAAAAAGCGCCACAACGGCCCCAAACGCTGCCATCTCCGCGTGCCGCGCCCTACCCGCGCGTTGATCCACACCACCGGGATTCCTCGTGCACGGCAAGCAACGAGCCAGCCCGGCCAAAGCTCGGCTTCGACCAGCACAAGCCGGCCCGGCCGCGCGCGGTCGAGCCAAGGGCCAATCGAAAACGGAAGGTCCAAGGGGGCGGGAAATGCGCCGGAAACCGACGTGCGAATCGACGATTGCGTCCGCCAGATGTTCGTTTCGGTCGTCTCCGACACCAAGCCGGAGATGGCACGGTGCTCGCCCAACGACGCACCATGAATCCACGTCCAGCCCGGCGCAGGCACCGGAACCCGCCAGACAAATCGACGGAGTCCAGGGTGCGCAAGCGCGATGGGCCAAACCACCAGCCCACACATTGCGTAGAGCAGGCAAAACACGCGCCCAATGAAGGTGTCCACGGGCGAAGCTGGCCCGATGGGCGTCACGACCGGGCGACGGTCGCGAGGAGTTCCCCTTCGGCAGCGCGTTCGCCGTCTACCGTTGCCCGACAGCCGAACTTCCAAACGCCCTTCCGCACCGCCAAAACCTCAACGTGTAGGTCCACGACATCCCCTGGAACCACCGCGCGCCGAAACCGGAAGCGGTCCATACCCAACAGCAACACCTCGCGGCCATGGTCGTCGGGAGATGCGGACATCGCCACAATACACGCCATTTGCGCGAACGCTTCGGCCATCAGCACGCCCGGCAATACGGGGCGTCCCGGAAAGTGCCCCGGAACCCACGGTTCACTCGCCGAGACACATTTGCGACCATGCCCGCGCACGCCCGGCTCTACGGAAACCACGCGGTCTACGAGCACAAACGGCCAGCGGTGGGGCAACATCGCCAAAATTTGCGTGAGGTCCACGCCGGGTGCGACCGGTTGTTCAGGCGTCGTGTCCATTCCCACCCTCCGCGGCAGCCAAGCGCCGCTCTATGGCATCCAAACGTCTCGCCAATGCGCGCACATCGGCCAGCAAACCGGGCAACGAACGAAACGCAACCGCAGCGCGACGCCAAATTTTGTGGTCGATGGCCGGAATGCCCGAAACCTGCGCGCCCGGTGGCTGCTCGTCGTGGACCACGCTCGCGACACCCACCTCAACGCCGTCCCCTATCGCGCGGTGTCCCAAAACAGCAGCCTTGGCCGCCAACGTGACCCGATTGCCCAAGCGCGCGCTCCCGGCGACGCCACTAAACGCAACCATTCGTACGTGCTCGCCCAAGTGCGCGCCATGGCCGACTTGTACGAGGTTGTCGAGCTTCGACCCCGCGCCGATACGGGTCTCCGCACCCGGTAGCGCCGCGCGGTCGACGCACGCGTTGGCACCCAGCTCTACGTCGTCTTCGAGGACCACCCGCCCGAGCTGGGGAATCTTCGTGAGGCCCGCGGGCGTGGGCGCGAAGCCGTAGCCATCGCCGCCGACCACCGCGCCCGAGTTGAGCACCACACGGGCACCCAGCACACAGCCGGGCGCGACGACGCTATTTGCATGCAAGTGGCACCCAGGGCCCACTCTCGCCCCCGCACCGACCACGACACCAGGTTCGAGCCAGCTCCCCGGGCCCACCACCGCGCCGGCAGCGACAACCGCCAACGCATCAACGAAAGCACCGTCTACCACGGCATCATCAGCCACGAAGGCCCGCGGATGAATGCCGGCGGCGGGCCAGTTTACGCGCGCGTACCGTTCGAGGCACGCGGCGACCGCGGCGTAAGGGTCGGCCACGCGAATGAAGGTGACGCCCCCCGCAGGACGAGGCTCCGAAATCGAAACGAGCACAGCGGCCGCGTTGCACCCGGCGAGCTGGGGAGCATAGCGCCGGTTCGTCAAAAACGAGACGTGAGAAGGCCCAGCATCCGCGAGACTCGCGACGCCAACCACGGGGCGGCTTCCATCACCATCGACCGTTCCGCCCAACGCCGCCGCCAATGAAGCGACGGTATCCGTGACGCTGCCGGCCACGCGGTCTACTTGTACTTGGTGTTGTACCGCGTCACAAGGTCGGTCGTGAGGTCGGGTGCGTTCGCGTACACCACGCCCGCATTGCGTTCCAAAACAAGGTCGTAACCCTTCTCTTTGCCGATGGCTTCGCAGATGTCGGCCATCTTGCCGAGAAGGTTTTCCATCTCTTTGTTGTATTGCGCCTGGAACTCCATCTCCGCCCGCTGCACTTCCTGCTGGTACATCATCTGCGCCTGCATGATTTCCCGCTCTTTTGCCTTGAGCGCATCGGGTGTGAGCACGAGCGCCTGCTGCTCATAGTCCTGTTGCATGGCCATGAGGGTCTTTTCCATTTCCCCAATGGACTTCTTTTTCTCGGTGAACATGCCCTCCAGGCGGGCCTGTACGATTTTGCCCTCGTTGACTTCGTTGAGGGCCTGCTGGAAGTCGACGATTGCGACTCCACCTGCCCAAGCGGGTGCAGAGAGCAAGGTGGTAGCGACGAACAACGGGAGAGCGAGGAGGCTGCGCATGCGAACTCCAGAAAACACAAACGGTTAGAAAAGGTTGCCAATGCTAAAGTCAAACACACCGCGCCGCTCGTCGGGACGGGGATTGACGGGAATGCCGTACTCGAAGCGGAGCGGGCCCATCGGGCTGACCCAGCGGACGCCGAAGCCGTAGGCGGTGCGCAGCTCCAAGGGGTTGAGGTGGCCTTCCCCCCACACATCGCCGAAGGCGTTTCCGGCATCAAAGAAGACGACGGTGCTGATGCCGGCCTGTCGGATGATAGGCGACACGACCTCGAAGTTGTTGACCCAGGACTCGGTACCACCCACGATGAGGCGGTCGTCGGGGGCGCGGGGGTCTTCGCTGCCTTGGAAAATCGTGCGGGAGCTTTCTTTGAAGCCCGAAGCGCGCATTTGTGGGCCCAGCGTGAACCAGTCGTAGCCGCGCACCGAGGTGATACCACCCGCGCGGTAACGGTGAATGAACGGAACAACGGAGCCATCGGTGCTGAGCATATGACCCAGGCTCATATTTGCCTGGAAGATGAGCATTTCCGACTTGATGAGCGGCTGGTACACACGAAGGTTGGCCTTCGACTCCAAGAAGTTGAAGTCGCCGCCAAACACTTGGGTGAGCGTGTCTTCGTCGGAGCGAATACCGCCAGACAGCGCGACGGATGCGGTGGTGTAGATACCGCGCGTGGGCTGAATACGGTTGTTCCGCTTGTCCATAATAAAGGACAAGCCGCCCGTGCTGGTCATACCATTGCGATAAAGCTGTCCACCCAACAAATAGAGCTTGTACGTATCGACGTTGTTGAGACCTGTATTCTCAAACGTATAGTCGAACGTAAGCCGCATGTCGTCGCGTTTGTCGAGGTATCGACCGACGCTGATAGACGCACCTTTCTGGTATTGGTTTTCGATAAACTGCTGCTCGATGGAGTAGCCGTTGAGGGACAACGTCCAGCGGGTGTCGAGGAAGTATGGGTCGAACAGCTGCAAGTTCCACTGCTGGCGACGCCGCGAAATCTGGGCCGACGTGCTCATGACGTAGCCCAATCCGAGGAAGTTGTTCTTGCTGACATTCATGGTCAGCATGAAGTTTTCGATGTTGGAGAAGCCGGCGCCGACCGAGAACGAACCCGTAGGCTGCTCGCTGACATCCACCTTCATCGTCAATTCGTCGGGAGCGTCGCCCCGCGGCGTGCTCACGCGCACTTCCTCGAAATAGCCGAGCCGTTCGAGGCGTGCCTTGCCTTCTCGCACCGCCGAACCCGAGTAGATGTCGCCTTCGTTGATAGGAATCTCGCGACGAATGACCTTGTCGAACGTGGGCGCGTTTCCGCTGATGTCGATGCGTCCGATGCGCACCTTTTCGCCGCGCTGTACCCGGAAGACGACATCCATGACGCCCGCTTCGGCGTCGGTGACGATGTCCGGCACGACGTTGGCGAAGGCGTAGCCTTGGTCGCCGTAAAGGTCGGAGATTTCCTGCATGGTTGTTTGGAGAACCGACAACTTGAACCAGTCGCCGGTGTCCATCGCAGGATGGCCAGGGTCAAAGTCAAGAATCTGCCGACTGGGTTGCTCCCACCCCTCCGGCAACGCGGCTTCCTCACCGACCGCCTTTCGCGCGGTGGCCCAGCGTTCGTGGACATCCCGCGCGCGGTCGCCCGCGATGACGCGCAATGCGGCCTCGCGCGTGAGGCCCTCTGCCTCCACAAAGTCGCCCTCGACCTTGATTTTGCCGAGCTTATAGCGGGGGCCTTCGGTCACATTGATGGTGACGTGAATAAATCGCTTGTCTGGCGACAAGTAGACCTGCGCGGGGTCGGCGGCGGCCTCGTAGTAGCCTTCTTCCATCAAGACTTGCCGCACAATCTGCACGTCGTCTTGTACTGCGAACTCGCTAAATGTGCCTGAGTTCGACAACCACGGGAGGATGCCCGCTTCTCGCGTCTGCAAGAACTTCTTGATTTTGCGGTCTTTGACGTTTTCGTTGCCGGTGATTTCGACCTTCTGCACCAACACCTTGCGATGTTCGGTAATCTCGAAGGTCAACTCGACCATATCGTCGCCCACTTCGCGGACGACGGGCTCAATCTCGACGAGGTAGAACCCCTTTTCGAGGTACTTGTCCCGGATTCGACGAATATTTGCTTTGAGGTCGGCTTCGTTCAATACGCTAAAAGCCGAGATGTCGATGACCTCAAAGAGCGCGTCTTCGTCCAGCTTCTTGTTGCCGGAAACCTTGACTTCGCGAATCGCAGGCTTTTCGTCGATGAGATACCGCACCACGACGCCATCGGCCCGCGTCTCGACATCCACCCGCACGTCATCGACAAAGCCGGTACGGTAAATGGCTTTGACATCGCGCTGAATCGCCCGCGGCGTGGCATCGACGCCGGCCCGCGTCGAGATGACCGCCAAAACGGCAGCCTCTTCGACGCGCTTGAGGCCGACCACCTCCACCGCCAAGACGCGCCCAACAACGGGCGCCAGCGAATTGGCTTCGAAGGGCGCTTCCTCTTGGGCCTGCGCCACCCCTACACCCGCGAGTCCCAACCAAAGGGCGCCCAACGACGCCACACGGACACCCATCATGCGAGACCTCCCGCACCTTCGGTCTGCACGAACTGCCCGTTTTCCAGGCGGAGACACCGACCAAACCGACGCGCAAGCGAATCGGAATGGGTGACCACCACAAGTGTGGTGCCCTCGTCTTGATTCAACTGCATCAACACGTTGAAGATGTCGCCTGCGGTTCCAGGGTCAAGATTTCCGGTGGGTTCGTCGGCGAGAACCAGCGACGGCCGACGCACCAGCGCGCGCGCAATCGCGACGCGCTGCTGTTCGCCACCCGAGAGTTCGCCTGGCCGGTGATGAAGGCGCTGGCCCAGGCCCACGCGCTCCAACAGCTCTTGGGCCCGCGCGCGCGCACGGCTGGACGACTCGCCACCAATCAGCGCAGGCAACATGACGTTGCGCAGCGCATCGTGGTCCGGGAGCAAGTGATGAAACTGAAACACGAAGCCGATCTCTTTGTTGCGCAGTGCATCCAACTCGGCATCGCTTCGGGAGAACACACGCCGATCTCCGAACCATATCTGGCCCGCGGTCGGTCGGTCCAATGTTCCAAGCAGATGCAAAAACGTGCTCTTGCCTGAACCCGACTGGCCCACCACCGCGATGCGCTCGCCTTCTTCGAAGGACACATCGAGGTCGCGGAGGACCCGCAACTCATGCCCGCCTTTCCAAAATGTCTTGGAGAGGCCTTCAATGCGAATGGCGATGCCGCCCATCACTCGTACCTCAGCCCTTCGACGGGGTCGATTCGGGCGGCCAGGGTCGCAGGGTACAGCGTCGCTGTAAAACAAATCGCAATCGCCGACAATGCGACAATAACGACGGTCTCGGGGACCACGACCACCGGCAAGGTGTCGAGGTAGTAGACATCGGTATCCAGGGGAAACCGGTAGCGGTCGAGGCCCGCGCAACCCAGCAATCCGAGAATCGTGCCGAAGACGGTTCCCACGACGCCAATGATGAGCCCTTCGAACATGAACACCATGCGCACCGCTGCCTTGCTGGCCCCCATCGCCCGCAGGATCGAAATCTCCCGCGCGCGGGTCACGACCACCAAAATGAGCGAACCGACGATATTGAGGCTGGCCACCAGCGTAATCAGGCTCAAAATGAGCCCCATTACTATCTTTTCGAGCTTGAGCGCCGCAAACAGGTTTCGGTTCAGACTTTGCCAGTGGCGCGCATAGAATGACGTGCCAAGGGCCGTTTCGATCTCGATGGAGGGGTCCGCCACATTGTCGGGGTCTTTCACCCGCACTTCGATACCGCTCGCGACATCCTCAAGCTGCAAAAAGACTTGGGTGTCTTCAATGGTCATATAGGTCCATTTGGTGTCATATTCGTACATGCCCGAATAAAACACACCCGCAATTCGAACCGGCTGCACACGCGGCACCGGCAAGCCCATGGGCCCTACGCCGCCGCCAATCGGATTGATGAGAAACACCCGCTCGCCGGGATAGACCTTTAGCTGCTCCGCCAGCTCTTTGCCGATGACCAAGCCAGGGAGCTCGTCGGTGTCTTCTTCGGCTTGGGCGATAGCACGCGGGGGACGGTGAAGCTGCCGCAGGATTTCGTGCTGCTCTTCTCGGTTGTCGACTTCACCCAGAGGGCCAATCGTGAGATTGCCGACGAGGTCGGTCACGGCGGGGGTGCGCTCTGGGTCGATGCCTTTGAGCACCACGCCGGCGTTGCCCCAAGATGACCGCACCATCGCTTCGGTATACAGAAACGGCGCAGCAGCCTCGACACTTTCGAGACGAGCCACCTCGTCGGCTTTTTCGGCGTACGCACCGAAATAGCCCGTATAGGACAACGCGACAACGTGGGCGTTGCTGCCCAAGATCTTGTCGCGAAGGTCCACCTCGAAGCCCTCCATGACCGCAAGCACCATGAGCAGGGCCATCACACCGACGGTGACGCCTGCCATCGATATCAACGCAATTGCGCTCACGCCCGCGTCATGGCGACGCGAGCGGAGGTGCGAAAGGGCGACGAGGAGGGCGAATCGCATTCAGGGTGTGCCGTCGACAGGTTCTGGCTCGGCGGCCACCACGACCTCGGGGCGCATCGTGGGGAACAAGATGACGTCGCGAATGCTTTGGCAGTCAGACAACAGCATCACCAGGCGGTCGATGCCCATGCCCTCCCCAGCCGTAGGTGGCATACCGTAAGACAATGCCTTGATGTAGTCAGCATCAAAGTACATGGCCTCTTGGTCGCCGGCATCTCGCGCATCCACCTGCGACAAAAACCGCGCTTGCTGGTCTTCGGGGTCGTTGAGCTCGTTGAAGCCGTTGGCCAGCTCCATCCCCGCCACGAAAAGCTCGAAACGGTCGGTGAACGAGGGGTCGTCATCGCTGCGGCGCGACAACGGCGAGATTTCGGTGGGGTACCCCGTGATGAACGTCGGCTGAATGAGGCCATCTTCGACGTAGCGGTCGAAGAACCACTCAAACCACTTGCCCATGGTCTGCGGCAGGTCAGGGTTTCGCGCATCTTTCGGATGGTCGCTCACCCAATGCGCACGCAGCGCAGCGGGGTCGACGACGGCGTCCATCGACAGGCCCGTAGCTTCGGAAATGGCCTCAGCCATGCGCAAGCGGCGGAAGGGCTGCCCGAAATCCAAGATGTGCGCACCATATTTGACCTGTGCGCCGCCCGTCGCTTCGACAGCGACCGTGCGCAAGAGGTCTTCGGTGAGGTCCATGAGGTCTTTCCAGGTGGCGTAGGCCTGGTAGAACTCCAGCATCGTAAACTCGGGGTTGTGCTTGGTGCTCACCCCTTCGTTGCGGAAGTTACGGTTGATTTCGTAGACCCGCTCCATTCCGCCCACCACCAGACGCTTCAGAAACAGCTCTGGAGCAATACGCATATACAGTTCGATGTCCAGCGCATTGTGGTGGGTGACGAACGGGCGTGCCGTTGCGCCTCCGGGAATGACCTGCAAAATCGGCGTCTCTACTTCCACAAAGTCGCGCGCTTCGAAAAAGTTCCGAATGGCACGCACCACCCGCGACCGCCGCAAAAAGACCTCGCGGCTATCGGGGTTGACGAACAAGTCCACATATCGGTGACGATTGCGAAACTCTGGATCCGTCGCGCCTTTGTGCTTGTCGGGGAGGGACGCGATGCACTTCGCCGCAAGCTGAATATCGAGGGCGCGAACCGTTGGCTCACCCGTTTTGGTGCGCATCAAGCGACCGGTAATCCAGACGTGGTCGCCGGTGTCGAGCTTTTTCCAGGTGGTCGCGAAGCCATCATTTGGCAAATCGTTTTTGCGCACCATGAATTGCAGGCGACCGCTGCGGTCCTGCACCCGTGCGAACCCGACCTTGCCCATCTCATTCTTGAACATGAGACGACCCGCAAAGGTGACGACCGTCTCATCGGCGGCAAGTGCGTCGCCATCGCGGTCTCCGACCAGTGCAAGGACTTCGGCCGTGGTGTGGGTCACGTGGAGGCCATGCGGATACGGCACAGCACCCGATTCACGCATCTGGACGAGTTTTTCGTGTCGTCTGGCTTCGAATTCGTACATGAGGGGTCTCAACGGGTTGGAAGCGGCGGCGCGGTGTAACCGGTCGAACCTATATGGTCCGGTCATCGTCTGTTCGGGAAAGCAGACCGCCGAGCACCGGGCGAGGTAGAAGTCCTGGGCACGGTGGCCGCCGGAGACCACCCCCAACCGAGACGGAGGCACCGAGATGGCCCCCAACACCCGGACCCCCACCTTGTCTTCCCCTCCTCCCGGAACCAAGCAAGGTGGCATCCTTTTGCTGCTACTGACGGCTGCTTCCGCGATATGGGGAGTGGATCGAGGAATGCAGGCCGCATGGTTTGGCGCCACCGTCGCTACACGAACCTGCGGCGCGCTTGCTGGGGTGCCATTGCCGGCAGAGGTCACCCACGTCGCGCTATCGGAGTGTGAAGTCCACCTCACCCGCGCGCGTCTGCGCCTGATTCAAGAGGACGTAGAGGCCGCATATTTGCCACTCTCGGTGCCCGACGGACCCGCGGCCGGTGCGATGCCTGGCCTGTTTTGGACCCAGGACCCGACCGTGCTTCAATTGTTGACGGACGCATTCGCGGCCCAACAGCGCGGTGGCGAAGCGGCGTGGGTCGATGCCCACCTTACCGACCTCGTGCGACCCATCGAAACCCTGGTTGTCGTTTCTCGCGGAAGCCGCCTCTCGGTCGATGACACCACGTTTCTATCAGAGTCAAATCCACCCTTGCAAAGTCCTGCCGTTTTGCTTCGTTCCATCGATAGCCTGCCGTCTCCGGCCTTGCCCTTTGCCCTCAGCGTATTGTTCGCTGCCTTGGCCTCGTGGGCCCTTTTTGCGCCGCCTTCGGGGATCGTTCGGGGCACCGGGCAGCGAGACTCGAGACCATTGTTGCCGTAGGCCTGCGGAGGCACGCGTTCGAAATGCCGAGCGCGCCCCGCAGTCCATGGCCCCAAATAGGCGCGCTTGCCTGCCTCTCGCGCGTTCGGCGCAGAAGCAAGCAAGCGTCAACGCGGTTGTGGCTTACTTCCGACCGAACTCTGAAATCAATCCGCCAATCGTGCGACCGGACTCCGTCATTTCGCGAACGGTCCCTGTGAGTTCGTCCATTGCACGGGCCGACGAACGTGTGGCTTGGTCGATGTTCACCATTGCATCGGCCACCTGGGAGACGCCGGCCCGCTGCTGTCGGCTCGCATTTGCGATGAGACGGCTGGCTTCCGCCGCCTGCTGAATCACCTGCTCCACGGAGCCCATGATTTCGCCCACAACGCCCGCGAGGCGCTGTCCTTCATGAACGTTGGCGAGCCCTTCTTCGGTGGCAACGACGGCGGAAGAGGTCGCATCCCGAATATCGGAAAGCAACTGCCGCACCTGCCGGGTGGCTTGCTTGGATTGCTCGGCGAGGTCGCGCATTTCGTTGGCAACAACGCTGAAGCTCCGACCATACTCCCCCGCCCGCGCGGCTTCGATGCTCGCATTCAACGCCAACAGCTTGGACTGTTCCGCGATTTCATTGACGGTTGCAATGATGTCGCCGATTTGGTTGGTGTGGTCTGTCAAGCCCTGAATGGTGCCTTGAATGGCCTCTACCCGCTCGCGAATCGCGTTCATCCCGTCTACCGACTCGCCCACGGCCTGTGCGCCTTCGCGAACGGTTGACTCTGCGGCCTCCGACACATCCCGCATGGCCTCGGCTTGCTCGAGCGCTTGGGCGGAGGTTTGCCGCAACTCCGAAAGCGAACTGGTGACCTCGGCAATGGCCGCGGCTTGCTCGGCGACCGATGCCGATTGGTCGGACACGACTTGGTCGAGCGTGACGCCTGCGCGGTCGAGGGTACTCGCCGTGCCCCGCAGTCCACCCACGAATCGATCGACCATGACTTGACGACGGTCCATGCCCGCTTTTTCGAATGTCTCGAGCACGATGCCCAAGTCAAAGAACATCACGCGCATCAATGCATCAACAGCTGCTTGCTGCACTTCGGGCTCGTGGGCGTGGTTGTTTACCACCTCCACCATGAGCTGCCGGAACAAGTGACCGTACGCGCCAAGGTACCAGTGCGGGCCGAGGCCAATCCGGTCGTGTGCCAGACCAATCCGCACGCGGGAGTCGACATATGCTTCGTCAAAGCGACCTTGAAAGAGCTGGTTGACGTATCCATGAAACAAACCGCGCACCCGCGCTTCGTTTTCTTTGGACCCCAACTTAGCGGACAGTTCTGGCACACTTCGGATGCTGACATACACCTCCGCGACAACGTCCGGAAGGTTCTTTCCGACTTCATCCTTCAGACTTGACAACACCGAAGAATGTTGAGGTTCCAAACCAGAAAATCGGAGGCGTTCGGTAAGCGTAGTAGTAGACGATTGCGATACGACGTTGTTTCCTTGCATCAAGCCCTCCTGGCGCCCCCACCTTCGCCTTATCGAAACGGAACCTTGACCCAAATCGGCTCCGTTTCAACAAATCGCCCCCCCCCACTTGTGGAAACGGAGAAGACGAGCGGTTCGTCCGTTGAAATGCACGAATGGTCGCCCGTCTTATCCCATTTTGGCTACGATTTACGGAAAACGAAGCCCCATACGGGTCATCTGCGGCACCACAAACGAGGTCGTCGTCAAAACAAAAACACCGGAGCAGCGTGTGCTCCGGTGCGCAACGACACAAGCGGCAGGAGGTCGTCTTGGGTAAGCCAGAAGCGGCCGCGACGCCCTCAGAGTGACCAAAACTCCCGACCCTATAAAATGGCCCCATGACGGAGCCCAGCGACCACCCGGGATACACTCCGGCTTCGTATATAAGCGGACTTTGTACGCAATCCTGAAGGTGATGTATCGCCCCAATCGCACCCAGTATCGTATCGTTATTTCCGCACGTTTGTTCTACGACCTCTCAAACTCCGCAATCAGACCGCCCATGTGGCGACCGGCATCGGTCATCTGCCGCACCGTGCCTGTGAGGTCGTTCATCGCGTGGGCCGAGGAGCGGGTCGCATGGTCGATGTTCACCATTGCGTCGGCCACCTGCGAAACGCCCGCACGCTGCTGCCGACTCGCATTGGCGATGAGACGGCTTGCTTCGGCGGCCTGCTGGATGACCTGCTCCACGGAACCCATGATGTCCCCCACGACGCCCGCGAGGCGCTGCCCTTCGTGGACATTTGCGAGGCCTTCTTCGGTGGCCACCACCGCCGACGAGGTCGCGTCGCGGATGTCGGAGAGCAGTTGGCGCACTTGGCGCGTGGCCTGCTTGGACTGCTCGGCGAGGTCGCGCATCTCGTTGGCGACCACGCTGAAGCTGCGTCCATATTCTCCCGCACGCGCAGCCTCGATGCTCGCATTGAGTGCCAACAGCTTCGATTGCTCCGCAATTTCATTGACGGTGGCGATGATATCGCCGATTTGGTTGGTATGGTCGGTCAAGCCTTGAATGGTGCCCTGAATCGCCTCCACGCGCTCTCGAATCGTGTTCATGCCGTGCACCGAATCCCCCACCGCCTGCGCACCTTCGCGGACCGTCGTTTCAGCGGCTTCCGACACATCTCGCATCGCGTCCGCCTGCTCGAGCGCTTGGGCCGACGTTTGCCGAAGTTCCGAAAGGGAGCTGGTGACCTGCGCGATTGCCGCAGCTTGTTCGGCGACAGAGGCCGACTGATCGGACACCACGCGGTCGAGCGTGACGCCTGCACCGTCCAAGGCCAACGCGGTCTGGTGGAGGCCGCCCACAAACCGCGCTACCATCGAGGCCCGCCGCTGCGCGCTGGCCGATTCAATGCTCTCGAGCACAATGCCCATGTCGAAGAACATCACGCGCATCAGCGCATCAACAGCGGCGACTTGCCGCGCGGCATCCCCTGCATGGACTTCCACGATTTGGCGCATCAATTGGCGAAAGAGGTGTCCGTAGGCTCCCAAGTACCAATCGGGTCCAAGCTCGATGCGGTCATGGGCAACGCCAATCCGAACGCGTGATGCAACATAGTCGTCGTCATAAGGACCATCCAACAATTGCAACACATAACGCTGAAACATCGCCTGTAAGCGGGCTTCGTTTTCCTTCGAACCCAGCTTCTCCGAGAGCTCCGGTACGCTGCGAATTCCCGCGTAGACGTTGGCGACCACATCCGCGAGAACCTCCGATACATCCCCGCGAACATCTTTGAGGACCGCCCCATGGGAATCATTCAAGCCGACGAACGTAAGCCGCTCGCCCAAGGACATCGCGAGACGAGACTGGGAATCATGTGTCATGCCCATCACAACCTCCACCCCCCCCTTCGGATAGGGTCATGGAAGGTTGATACCATTCCCCTCAAATTCTACGAACCCTTCGCCATCATTTCGCCCATCACCAACAAAAAGGGCGCGGTGAAGAGCAATGCTCCACACGCGCCCTTCTCGAAAACCGCACCAAACCCTACGGAACGGCACTTGGCAAGCAAATGCCGCCCACCTGCTCTTACAGGTAATACATAATATACTGGAGGATTTCCATCATCTCTTGGCTTCCGTTTTTGGCAACACGGAAGGTAGAGAAGACAACTTTCCCTTCGCCGCTCGTGAAGCTCACAAGCAGCGGAACATCGACCAGATTGTAAGATTCCGTTCCTACGCGATAGCTGACATTGCCCGTGAGATGGGTGGTTACGATGCTTGTGTCGACAGACTCCATCGGCGGCCACACGGGGAGGTCGTATTCGATGGGAATCGACGAGGAGTCCAGCCAGTCCGCCAACGACGCATCCACAACGGACGACGTCACGAGGTCGTATTCGCCGACCTGGGCGTCATCGATCACGTTGTCATCGCCCACGAAGTCGATTCGGTCGGGCCAGCCCACCTCTACAACATCGTACGCCCAGTCGGACGCATAAATCGCGCCTCCGGCATAGACGTAATCGCGAATGTTTTGCATGTAGAGGTCGGTGGTGCCGGTGTCCGAGTAGATGACGTTTTCTTCGACAAAGCCGCCGTTGACGAAAATGATGTCGAACTGGAGCATCGCATCGAGGTCGGACAAGAAGCCCGTGACCTCTGTCTCCGTGAGGCCGTCCACCAGCGTGTAGTTGGCGAAGCCCATGCGGTCGAGCACGAGGTCGAAGTTGTCATAGTCTCCGGTGACCACGGCCACGTTGAGGCTCAAGGGGTCGAAGCAATCCGGCTCTTCGAGCTTCACTTCGTCCTTGTCGCCGACGTAGACATCCACGGTGCTGAGGATTTCGTCGCCATATTGAATGTAGACGGTGTAGGTGACCTCGGGGGGGAGGTCTTCAATAATCCAGCGGCCATCGCGGTCGGTGTAAACCAAGCGCGTTTCGTAGAGATGGCCGTCTGCCGTGAACAAGTGGGTGTAGGCTTTGGCGTCTGCCAACCACATCCGGCCTGAAGGGTCACAGACGCGCCCCTCAATCGAGCCCGGCTGGGGCCCTTCCAACACGAGATCGCCCTTCACGAAGAAGCTGGACTCGTTGCACGCAGAGAGCATCAACGGAAGTCCAAGGAAAAACAAGCGAAGGTTCATGGGGGACTCTACGGCTGGGTCGGAGTGTACCGAACACACGTTCGTAACCACGCACGACAAACATACACGAGCCTAAGGACGATAGCCCAATGACCTACGGAGAGTCAACCAGCAGACGCGATCCAGTGGCCGCTCTTGCCACCAGACTTTTCCAAAAGTCGCACAGACTCCACCACAATGCCCCGCTCGACTCCTTTGAGCATGTCGTAGACCGTCAACGCGGCGGCGGTCGCGGCAGTCATCGCCTCCATCTCTACGCCCGTGCGCCACCGCGTTCGGGCCGTCGCGACCACACGCAGGCGCCCGTCCACAGCGTAAATATCGACATCCACGCCGTCCAAAGGGAGGGGGTGGCACAGCGGGATGAGGTCTGCCGTTCGCTTCGCGCCCTGAATCCCCGCGAGGCGCGCGATTTGTAGGACGTCACCTTTTTTCGCCCCCCCCTCAACCGCCAAGCGCAAGGTCTCGGGCGCCAACCGAATCCATGCTTCCGCGGTTGCGACCCGCGCGGAGTCTGCCTTCTCCCCGACATGCACCATATGGGGATGTCCCGAAGAATCGAGGTGGGTGAGCGTGCCCGCTGCGGGCGTTTTCGGACCATGTTCGGGGTCTTGGGACATCAACCGCTCCATGTAGACTGCCTAGCATCGGCCGGCCCATTAGCCTGTTTGTGCAGCCGCTCCGAGTGGAGGCGCGCACGAGAACCGTCAACCCGAGACTCCCATGTGGATCTGGCTTCGCCGCTTATATGAAGATGCTGCCGCCGGTCGCCTCGGCCCCACCCACCATCCGGGTTGGCGGTTGCTGGTTGACGGCGTGCATGTTGCGGTCGTGCTCGCCCAAGAAACTGTCCGCGACCGCCTCCATGTTCGCGCGGCGATGCTCGCATATTGGACCGCCGTAGCCATCGTGCCATTGCTGATTTTGGGTTTCGCGCTCACCGGCCCCCTGGGCCTCGCCGATGACAGCCGCCACGCCGTCCGCCAGCTCCTCTACGACACAATCCTCGCGCGCTCTGTCGAAGAATTGGGCGCCGCCCTCGACGACCTCATCCTGCGCACCAACCTGCGCACGCTCGGCACCATCGGCGTCTTGTCAACGATGTTCATCGGTAGCCAGCTCTTCTTCAACATGGAGCTCGCCTACAACGACATCTTCCGCGCGCGCATCGACCGGTCGTGGATTCTTCGGTTTACGCTGTTTTATGCCTGCTTGACCCTGGGGCCGGTGCTTCTGGCCGCCGGAGTGGTGCTGTCCGCCCGGTTGGGCGGCGATGCGTCCGACGTCCCGTTTTTGACGGCACTGTTGCCCATTTTGACCAGTGCTCCCGCATTTGTGGCCGCGATTCGCTTATTGCCGTGCTCGGCGGTCAGTTGGCGTGCAGCGATAACGGGCGGGGTAACGACCGCGTTGCTGTTCGAGGCCGCAAAGCTCGGCTTCGGCGTCTATCTCGATGTCTTTGGCACCCGCGACAACCTCGCCGTCATCTATGGCTCCGTCGCATTTTTGCCGGTCTTTTTGATTTGGACATATGTAGTGTGGCTGGTCGTTTTGTTTGGCGTAGAGGTCGCGTATTTGATGCAGCACCATGGCTCTCTGGTCGACGCCCAACGCCGGGTCGCCGCCGACCCCCACGCGCAACGACGCGCAGCGGACGGCTTCTTCGCCCTCGCCGTGATGACCACGCTCACCGAGCGGTACTTGAACGGGCAAGGACCGATTGGGGCCACCGAGTTGGCGCATGAAATGGGCGCTGACCCGCGTCATGTGTCCACCGTCATCGACGTGTTGCGGGACGCCTCTTTGCTCGTGGTCACCGACGACCGGCGGGTAACCCCCGCGCGGGCCCCTGACCGAATCCCCGCGAGCGCGGTGCTCGAAGCCTGGCGTGAGCACGCTGCGCCGCGGGTCCACGGCCCCGCCGCAATGACCATGCGGGCTGCGTTTTCGGCCGTTGACCGAGCCGCAGGGGGGCGATTGGGCACCTTAGCGGGCAGCTTGCGCAGCGACGCGGTACATCTTGCGGAAGACGATTGGCGTGCGCCATGGCGCGTGCGCTCCCATGAGCAGCGGAGACCCCATGACGAGACCTGAACGTGCCTACGATACTGTCGTTTGGATGCACGACTTGAGCGCCCGTGCCGATTGGTGCAGGGGTCCGTTACTTGCCTTGACACCTACCCCAAGTCGTGTTATTATCGTCCATGCGACCGGCGAGTTTCCAAGCGACGTTGGGCCGGTGGCCGAAGAAGCCCACACGGTCCTATCCGACCTCGTCCATTCGCTGCGCGCTGTGGGTGTTCCGGCCGAATTGCGGGTGGTGGCTGGACGGCCCGCGGAGGTCGCCCGAGAGACGGCCCTCTCCGTTCAAGCCGACCTGCTGCTCGCCGGTGCGACCGGCGTGTCCGGCCTCGACCGGGTCCTCGTCGGCAGTGAAGCCCAGAGAATCGTTCGCGCCGCGCTGTGTCCCGTTCTGGTCGTTGGTTCCGCGTTTCACCAGATTCGCCGCGTGACGTGTCCCGTTTCCCCCGAAGAACCCGACCTCGCAGCCGTGCGGGAGGCCGCGCGCATTTGTTTGGTTCACCAAGCAGAGCTGGAGGTGGTCGCGGTGGAGCCTGCTGGTAGCGGACAAGAGGACCTTCCCCACGCCGTCGCAGCCGCACGGGCGGCGTTGGCGACCGTCGATGACTTGCTGCCAGCGGTTCCCCGCCACACCGTTCGCGCGGTCCTCGGCGAGACCGTGCTGCACGGAATCCTCGTCGCATCTCGCGGCACGGACATCGTTGTCGTGGGCACCCATGGCCGCACCGGAATCCGGCGTCTCCTCGCGGGCTCCGTCGCCGAGGACCTTATCGCAGAAGGCCAACGGTCCGTCCTGGTCGTCCACACCAAATCCGTATCATAACACAAATCTCCAGGTTTCCCAAATGACAAGCGGACTTCCGGACAACGCCGTCCAAATAGTGATTTCTGGACCCGGCATGAACGCGCTGGGCACTCCTTTGATGCAGCATCTCTTGTCGGAGGTTCGCGCCGCCGGCGACCGCCCACTGCTCCTCGTGGGAGACGGGCGCGCGTTTTCGGCGGGACTCGACCTCAAGGAAGTGCTTGGGCTCGACCAAGACGGCATGCGCGATTTTCTCGACTTGTTGACAACGCTGACACAGGCGGTGCTGTCGCACCCCGCTCCGACGGTCGCGGCGGTCTACGGGCACGCGATTGCCGGCGGCGCAGTATTGGCGCGTGCGTGCGATACGGTGGTGACGTCTCACGGCCGCGGACGAATTGGCCTCAACGAAGTGGCCCTCGGCTTGCGGTTTCCGCCAGACATCCTCGCCGCGATGGCAAACAAACTTCCGCCGCGCTGGTTGACCGAAGTGGTGCTCGGCGCCCAGCTACACGACGGCCAGAGCGCCCTTCGGGTGGGCCTCGCCGATTATTTGTGCCCCGTCGACGACCGCGACTCCGTGTGCGCGATGGCCGCGCAGTTGTTGACGCAAATGTCCTCCCACCCCGCAGATGCATTCGCGCACGCAAAGCGCGGACTTCAACGTAATTGGCGGACGCCCAGCGACGCCGAGCGCGCGGACTTCGATGCCCAATCCTTGCCCGTTTGGGTTGGCGAGCCCATCAAAAACCGCATCCGCACGCTTCTGAGGCTCTGAGTGGCCCGCTGGACCCCATCCTGGCGCTGGTGGCTCGCCTGCGGCGTCGTGGGCGCCACGGGCGTTGCTGCGTGGTGGACCCGTCGTGCGGCGGGCGAAGAGGTTCTCAAACAGCTTGAAGCACGCGGGTTTGATTGGACGCTGGCCGACGAATCGTTCACCAGCCTTCATCTGACCAACCTCAAGCGCGACGCGACCTCGATTGCCGACATGCGCATCGCGCTAGCCCCCCGCCCAATGGTCACGCTTGCGGGCGTCGACATCGAACTGAATGAGATTCAGTCGGGCGGCGGCACCCCCGATGCACCAGACACCTCCCCCGCGGCAGCGGCGTTGCCGGTTCACGTTCGTGATGTCACGGTGCGCTGGGGCGACGATGTGCTGGTTTCAGGCTGGAAGGGCACCTTGTCGCCCATTCTCGGCTTGTCTGGCCCCGATGGCCATGTCGCCCGCGATTCCGACGGCGCATGGAGCGGCCACCTCGCGCGCCCCCTCGCCCTCGGCCCCTTGTCGGGAAATGCCGAGGTCGACGCGCGCTGCGCGGAGCAATGTGAAGTCACGATTCACGTCGCTGACGCCATTTTCGAGCATCCCCTCCTCGCCCACGCCCCGCTTCCGCCTTCGCCGCTCCACCTCAACGCGACATGGGACCGCGGGCACGGCACGGTTTCCGCGTCGGCCCGCTTCGCGGACATCACCGTCAATGTCGAAGGCGAGGTAGCCGTCACGCCCAGCCTCTCCGCGAATCTACGTTGGGACATACCGGACATCTCCCTCTCCGCTATCGTCGAGGTGTTTGGCGACCTCATCCCCGAAGCACGCCGGGCGCAAGTCGTCGGAACCGTCGGCGCAACCGGTGCGTGGTCCTGGCCCGACGGCGATTGGGACGTGCAACCGCGGTTTGCAGACCTCGGCGTCGATGGCGCAATCGCAAACCTCTACGATTTACAGACAGGGCCGGTCACCTGGACGGTCCCCGACCCATCCGGGATTCCCCGTGTACTACGCACAGGAGACGGCTACGCCAACTGGGTGCCTTTTGCCGCCGCAGGCCTGTTCCCAGCAGCCGTCATGGCCGCCGAGGACAGCGCATTTCCGCGCCACCAAGGCATCGACCTCTCGGCAATCGAAGCCGCGATTGCACAAGGCAAGGCAGACGGAGTTGACAATATGCGTGGTGGCAGTACCATCACGCAACAGCTCGCAAAAAACCTCTTCTTGGACACCCGCGAGCGCACACTGGTTCGCAAGCTGCGCGAGGCTCTGTACGCGATTGAAATGGACCGGGTGCTGCCCAAGCAGCGCATTCTCGAGCTCTATATCAACGTGGTGGAGCTGGGGGATGATATTTATGGTGTCGGGCCCGCGGCCGAGGCCTATTTTCTCAAGCGCCCCGGACGCCTAACCGCCCAAGAGGCCGCCTTTCTCGCGGCGTTGTTGCCCGCCCCGAAGACGATGGCCCGTCGCGCATGGTACCGCGACCGGCCTCCAACGACAAGAATGGACGCAATTCTCGGGAATATGCGCGACATGGGGCGCATCACCGCGGCCGAGGCGAACGAAGCGCGGCGTTCCCCGCTTCGATTGGTGCCTCCCCCCTAAGCGGCGATTTCCACCCTCGTCAGGCCGCGCCGACGCGCCCAATCAAGCCTTCGCCGTCGCTCCCCAACCGGCGCAACAGCTTGACCTCCGCTTCGTGCATTTCCGTCGCGTCTTCGTCGCTCAACTCATGGTCGTAGCCCAAGAGGTGCAAGAAGCCGTGAACCAACAACACGCGCAGCTCCTCGTCAAGGCTATGACCACGTTCGTCCGCCTGGCGGCGCGCGGTATCGACACTGACCACCAAGTCACCGAGGACGGGGTCGTCTTCAATCGCGACGTCCCCCTCCCGCATGGCAAAACTCAACACATCGGTGGGCGCATCGACGCCACGGTGTTCGCGGTTGAGTTGGTGAATAAACGCGTCGTCACACAACACAATCGAGAGCTCACACCAAGACATATCCAAGCCAGCGAGGATCTGGTTGGCGTCATCGAGCAATTTCGCCAGCAGCGCGTCACCGTCCAAATCAGCGGGGCAAGCCGTCTCCCAACGTCCGGCAACTTCCCCTTCGCGTGTGTCCGTCATTTCGAGCCTCGTTCTGGCCGACCGCGCGACCAGTTGTGCGGAATAGAGATATGGTCGGCGCTCTCGTAGTCTTCGTCCGGCGAGATACTCCGCTCGGGGCGAAGGAACGGCAGCCCGGTTTGGGGGTCGATTGGCCCGGACGGCTGCTCGCTCGGCGCATCGTCAACGTCGACCTCGGGACGCTGAATCGCCGGTTCGTCGACCTGCGCGGCATGTTGCTGGGCCAAAGGATTTTGAATTTCCAACGTAATGACAGGGCCCGTCGGGCGCTCCGCCGCTACGGGTCGAGGGTCCGTTCGCTTGGGAATCCCCGGATAGTCAATACGATGATGATAAATACCGAGCAACGTCTCGGTAAAAGCGTCAATAATGATATACAAATCTTTTATGGTGAGGGGGCACCGCTCCAACTGCCCATCCATCAACGTTGCATTGACCAACTTTTGAATCAAGCCCCGCAAACTCTCCGGGGACTTGTCCTTCAACGTACGCGTGGCCGCTTCTACTTTGTCTGCCAACATCATGATGCCGGCTTCACGCGTGTCCGGCAAACGGCCAGGGTAGCGAAACTCCGCCTCGTCGACGACTTGTCCAGGCTGGGCACCTTTGAGCGCCATCGCATAGAAATACTGAATCAAACCTGTGCCATGGTGCATGACAATACCATCAATGACTGGCTGCGGCAACTTGTATTGCAACGCAATCGCTTCACCGTCAGTGACGTGATTGATGATGACCCGAGCAGAAGTTCTTGGTGGCAATTTGTCGTGAGGATTGGGGCCGCCCCGCTGGTTTTCAATGAAGTACTTGGGATTGACGGCCTTTCCAATGTCGTGAAAATAGCAGGCCACGCGCGTTTGCAGAGCGTTCGCACCAATGGCTTCGGCGGCTGCTTCCGAGAGCTGCGCAACCGTGACGGAGTGATGGTAGGTGCCCGGTGCACGCAGCATCAGCTGCCGCAGCAAGGGGTGGTTGAGGTTGGCAAGCTCCAACAGGCGATAGTCGGTGACGAAGCCGAAAAGCTCGAACAGCGGCACCAAGCCAAGCACCAACACACCCGAGAGCGCGCCACCCGTAAACGCAAACCCCACAGACCACAACGGGCGCATCGCGAGGTCCGACCACGCCGAGGGGTCGCCGAGATACACCTCGACCAGCACCAACAACAGCGCCGCGGCAGCATTGAACAAACCGGCTTGCACGCCCGCTTTCAACACCGCGACCCGTTCCCGGCTGCCCGCGACCGCCCCCGCCGACGAGATGCCCGAAATCACAAAAAACGCGGTGTAGAGGACATTTTGGTCCATCATCACACCGAGAATCACGGCAACGAGGAGGGTCCACATCAACGCCATTTCTGCATTGATGAGAATACGCACCAGCATCGCGCCCCCCGCGACGGGCGCCAAAAACCAAAACGCGCTGGGCGGCATTCCACCGATTGCCGCAGCGAGCGGCGACGAGGCGCCCACGACAAGCCGGGCGGCGAGGAGCGTCAACAGCAACAGCACGGCAGCAGACTCGACGTCGCGACTCCGCTCCGCGCGCCGGGGAAAGCCGCCCAGCGCGTACTGAAACACACCGACGCACATCAGGCCAAAAACGGCGGTTAGGGCCACCACGAGGCGCGCGCTACCAAATCGGCCAGTGGTGTTGGTAAGGACCGCAATCATCGCGACCTGTTGACTTGTCAACACGTCGCCTTGCCGCGCCAGAGCCGTACCGCGAGAAACACTGCGCACGACCTCGGGCACCCCGGAGTAGGCCTCCCGACGCCGCTCGACCGTCTCGCGTTGGTCGTAGGAAAAGTTGGGACGCACGGCACTTCGGGCGATAGCGACCGCCACCTTTACGACTTCTTCGTCCGCGTCGATGTTCTCTAGTGCATGCAAGGAAATTCGCTGCCGCGCGTCGGCGGGGACAACGACCTGGGAGAACTCTTGCAGAATCGTTTCGTCTTGCCGAATGCCATCGACATCCCGAATCATTCGGATGACCGCGATGGCGGTCTCCCCGAGCGGCAAAGAGGTGCGGTCGGCGACGATATAGCCGCGCATCCCGACATCCAAGAGCTCGACCGTGAGGGCTTCGAGGTCTTCGCTCCAGCCTTGGTCCGCCGCGCGGTCGAGGTCGCTTGGGTCGAGATGTACTTGGAGAATCGCCACGAACTCCCGCGAAATTTCAGAAAGCTCGGCGGGCGTGAGCGTCACCCGGTCGTTGGCCTGCGCGGCGAGCACGGCGTCTGCATGAAGGCGACGCGCTTCACTGAACGCATCTGCGACCCGACTTTGAATCCGCGCACCCAGACTTCCGTCGTAACTAAAGACCGGTCGCACCGTTTCTTCTGCGACGCGGCGGCGGGACTCGGTTTCGTCGAGGTCCACATAATCGAAGGCACGCGGCGCCCGAATGTCGCGGTCGGCGACCTCGCCCTGGAGGTAGGCGCGCGGCGGCGCTTGCGCGAACTCCACCACCAACATCGCGCTCGAAACAGCGACCAGCACCAACACAACGAGCCGCCGGAAGCGGTCGCCCCGCAAGAAACCTGGGAAGGAGCGCGAGGGTGGGTTGGTGGGTGACGCCGGAGTCATCGCCGCGCCTCATCACGGTCGTAAGCGCGAATAATCGCCGACACCAAGGGGTGCCGCACGACATCGACATCCGTAAACAAAATACGACCGATTTTCGGCACGCCGTCAAGCACGCGCAGGGCGTCCACGAGGCCGCTTTCTTGCCCGCGGGGAAGGTCTATTTGGGAGACGTCCCCTGTGACCACCACACGAGAGCCGGTGCCAATGCGGGTCAAAAACATCTTCATTTGGGCTGGCGTTGTATTTTGGGCTTCGTCCAAAATGACGAACGAATCGGACAAGGTGCGCCCCCGCATAAACGCGAGCGGCGCAATCTCGATGACACCCTTCGCCACCAACCGCTGCGCACGGTCGAAGCCCGCGAGGTCGTGCAGGGCGTCGAGCAGCGGGCGGAGGTATGGATTGACCTTTTCGGTGAGGTCGCCGGGCAAGAAGCCAAGTTTTTCACCGGCCTCTACCGCAGGACGACTCAGCACAATTCGCTGAACTTTATCGTCAAATAGGGCAGACAATGCCATAGCCATGGCCAAAAACGTCTTCCCCGTACCTGCTGGACCAACACCAAAAGTAAGGGTATGTGACGAAATCGTGTGCAGATACGCGCGCTGCCGTACGGAGCGCGGGTGGACCCGCTTCTTGCCCACGCCAATCGAAATTGCATCGCGAAAGAGCTCGACCAAGCGAACCTGGGAGTCTTCGCCAACGATACGGCACGCTTGGTCGGCGTCCGTGGTCGAGAGCGCATGCCCCGATGCCGCAATCTCGTAGAGCTGCACCAAAACATCCACGGAGCGGTCGACCATCGCGACGGGCCCTTCGACCAGCACACGCTCCCCCCGCTGCCGAACCGATGTACCAAAGGCTTCGCCGACCACATCGAGGTTTCCGCCGATTTCGCCACACATCACGCGAAACGAGTGCCCCGGCGGAAAGTCCACCGTACGCCGAACCACTCCAGCTACGCTCGTCTCGACGGCCGCAGAGCGCACGATTGCGGAAAGCAGGGGTTCGGCTCCATTGGTGTCCACGGGTGCTCCTTGCTGGGTTCAATCCCCGTTCCCGCGGCCCTCGGACCACGAGGGCGAGAGGTGTGAGGACCACGCTTTCCGAGGCCCCGGCCACAAAACGGACATTGGCCGAACGATGGGGAACCGACCGCGGTGGCCACGATGGACTCCGACCCGCCGGCGTGGGCCACCACAATGGCCCGCCCCGTGCTGCCAGAGAACGATCTCAACCCGAATCGGCAGCACTCGACCCCAATTCCTAACCGACCGCCGCAGCTTGGGCACATTTTCCCCTGTTGGCATCAGGAATCAACGCGACACCGCACATTACGACGACGCCGAATCCAGAACGAGGGTCACCGGACCATCATTTTCGAGCGTCACTTTCATATCTGCCGCAAAGACGCCGCGCGCCACCGGGACACCGAGGCCATCGAGCGCTTCGCACACTTGCTGCCACAGTGGGTCCGCGAGGCGAGGGTCAGCAGCGCCAGAAAAGTTGGGCCGCCGCCCTTTCCGGCAATCACCAAACAGCGTGAACTGACTGACCACAAGCGCACTCCCGCCGACATCGAGGACAGAGCGGTCAAAGCGCCCGTTGTCGTCTGGGAAAATACGAAGATTGGCAATCTTTCCCGCCATCCAGGCAACATCGGCGGCGGTGTCACCCGGCGCGACCCCGAGCAGCACGAGCAATCCGCGCCCAATCGCACCCACCGTTACGCCATCCACCACCACCGAAGCGTGGTTCACCCGTTGCAGCACCGCACGCATTTAGCCTCCTCGCCACCAGTTCCCGACGACGCCTCGCCCCGCGGACCCTACCAAAACGAGGGCAAAGGTCGCCCACGCCGCCGTCGACAAACCACGCTGGCTTGCCGTGGGCGTCACGCGGTTTTCGAGCAACATGCCCAAGATAATGCCGGTCAACAAGCCGCCTACGTGGGCATAGTTGTCGATAAACGCGAGCGGAATGCCGAGCGCTAAGTTTCCGACGGCAACCGCCGCTACCCGCCGCCGAAACAAGCGCCCCAAGTCGTCGGGAAGCTCGCTTCTGTGGCGCCAACCAAACACCACAATCACGCCCAACAGACCAAAGACACCACCACTGGCGCCCACACTCTCTTCGGTATGCCCAAGAGACCAGCTCATCCAAGAGCCAAACATCGCGGACAACAGGAACACATTGAAAAAGCGGACGGGGCCGTACACCGCCTCCACAACACGACCGACGATGAACAAAGACGAGGTATTGACCAACAAATGCAGTCCGTCAACATGGAGAAACGCAGCGCTCACGAGTCGCCAAAACTCGCCGTCGTCCACGTCTGAACTACGCATTGCTCCGCATCTCGCCAAAATGCGCGGCCCTCGACGCGACACCAGCACGCCCCACCACGCAAACCGGCCACGGCTGTACGGGATGAGGCCCACCAAGATGTGGGTGAGCACCAGCCCCAACGTCAAGACGACCGAGACCCATGCCCCCTGCACACCTGCAACCAAGCGGTCCGCAGTGTCTTCGACCACATCGGGGTTCTCTGTCCCCAGCTCTACGGAATCCGCCAAACCGTGACCTCTTCCATCGGATCTTGGCCCCATCGGACCGGCAACACGCCCAGCGACTCCCCATACCAACCCACGCCCGCGCGAGCATCCACGAGGTGCACCGGGCCCCATCCGAGCTCTACAGAGTCAACCTCTTGCCAGTGGTCCGGAATCGCTCCCGGCGACGAATGGACCGGCACCGCGACCAAGCTGCCGGACGGCATGCCGTTCATATCCGCCAAGTCTCCGCAAAAGGTCCAACCTTCCGCCTGCATCCGATGGCGAAAGCTCCACTCGCCCGTAAAACAGCCCCCTTCGGGATGCGCCACCGCGACCGCACGCGCCGCGCCATCAGCCGCGTCAAAAAAGCGATGCTCGGCCCAAGTCCAAGAAATCGCAATCACCGCAGAAATCACCGCCGATGTATACGCCAACGCGCGCTGGAGGGGCCGCTGGGCCACAACCCGCACCATCAGGAGCACTATCGGCGCCATTGCGGGCAGCAAATAGCGGGGCGACGCAAAGTTGTGCCCGACGCCCACGCCCACAACAACCGCGAGCGCCCACGCACCCAACAGAACCTCGGGGTTGGCAGCACCCTCGCTTCGCGCACCCCGCCGCGTCACGACCACACCCACCAGCCACGCGATTGCGGCAAGGCCAGGCAATGCCCATACCGCCGCCTGGAAGCGCTCCCCCAAGGACGACCCATCGGGCGCTCCGACCAAGCTCAAGCCCATCGCCCCCACAACCATCCATGGAGCGAAGCGGAGCCAAGGGCGGGTCAACAGTGGCAAAAACAACGCGGCGACGCCCAACCGCACGCACACACCGAGCAAACGCGCAATGGGAGACGAATGGCCGACTTCACCTGCCCGCGACAACACCTCCCACAAGTGCAGTCGCCCATACAAAAGCGCCAACCAGCCTTCGATAAAAGCCCACAAAATACCAAAAGTCAACCAAAACGCAAACGGCGATGGTTTCTGCTGACGCGTGCGTTGATGCAACAGCAATGCCGGCACCACCACGAGCGCCGAATACTTGACCGAAACGGCACCGGCAAGTGCGAGGCCGCCACCTATCCACCACCGACGCTGGGCCGCCGCTTCTTCGGTCGCGATTCCTTCGACCCATGCGACCACGGCGGAGGTCATCAGCGCCGTAAGCATCAGGTCCGGCATCAAGCCACGCTGAATGCCCAACACCACGATGGGGTTGGCGGCCCACAAGCTCGCGACCAAATACGGGCGCCGCGTGGTTCGCTCGGCCAACCGTCCAACCGACCAGCCCAGCAAGGCCGCCCACGGCAAGCCCGCAGCCACCTTGAGCGGGACAATGTGCTGCACCCCGCCAGCGGCCTTTACCCAGGCCCAGACCCACACCAAAAAGCCCGGCGGGTGCGCATAAACAAACGCATCCGCCTCGCGGGCCAAGCCCCACGGCGGCCATGGACGCCACCAATCATAAGGGTGGTAAGGGTCCAGTTGCAGAGCGATGTCGAGGTAGCTCTCTTCGTCGAGCACGGGCACTGCGGCGGGCAGCACCATCGCTACGACCACCGCGACCAAGGCCAACGCCAGGCGTGGTGACACGCTCAGACCGCTACGGAGAAGTCTCGAAGGACTTGATTCAGCGAGGTCTTTCGGTCAGTGCTCTCTTTTCGGCGACCAATAATGAGCGCGCAGGGCACCCCAAACTCACCCGCCGGAAACTGCTTGGGCATCGTCCCCGGTATGACCACCGACCGCGGCGGCACCTGGCCCATATACGTAATCGGCGCGGAGCCCGTCACGTCAATGATGCGTGTGGACGAGGTCAGCACCACATTCGCGCCGAGCACGGCTTCTTGACCAACCCGCACCCCTTCTACGACAATCGCCCGAGAGCCCACAAACGCGCCGTCTTCAATGATGACTGGTCGCGCGCCGGGCGGCTCCAACACGCCCCCAATGCCGACACCACCGCTGAGGTGGACGTTTCGCCCAATCTGCGCGCACGAGCCCACGGTGGCCCAAGTATCCACCATCGTTCCCGCGCCGACCCGCGCACCGAGGTTGACATAGCCTGGCATGACAACGCAGCCTGGCTCAACGTGGGCTCCGTACCGAATAAAGCCCGGAGGAACAAGACGCACACCTTGTTCTGCCAAATTTCGTTTTAGCGGGATTTTGTCGTAGAATTCATATGGCCCCATCTCGTGTACGGCCATTTCCGACACGCGGAAATACAGCAGAATCGCCTGCGTGACCCACGGATGGGTGGTCCACTCGCCTTCGGGAACGGCGGGCGGCGTCGCGACCCGCAAGCTGCCGCGGTCGAGGTGCCACAGCACGGTTTCTACCGCTGTGCGGTCGAGGGGCCCGCCTTCCCAGGCTGCAACAATCCGCCGCTCGAGTTCTGCAACGTCGAGGGAAGCGTCAACATGAGGATTCATCGTACTCCTAATCCGGCCGCACCGATGTATTGCTCCAGCGCGCGGTTGGCTAGAGGGGGTTCAAAGCGTTTGGTGTACTTCGCGCCAAATCGCCGCAGCTTCGTGACATTGGGCAACCGTCGGGACCATCGCCAAGCGAACATGCTGTGTGCCGACCTCGCCCCCCGAAACCGAAAAGCAAGAACCCGGACTGACTACGACGCCCCGTTCAAGGAGCTTTTCCGCATACGTTTGGTCGGAGTAGCCTGCCGGAACCTGCACCCACAAGTAAATCGCCGCATCCCAGCCGGTGCACGGCACACCGAGCTCGTCAAACACCGCGCGAAACGCCGCCTTCTTTTCGGTGAACAGCGCCCGGCGTTGGTCGACATGCGCGTCATCGGCCCAAGCCACTGCAGCCGCAGAGTTCACAAAGTCTTGTGGGACAAGCCCCGGATTGGAGCGCAAGTCCGCCAGACGGTCGATGACGCGCACGTCTCCTGCCAAAAACCCCGAGCGATAGCCGGTGAGGCCCGAGCGCTTGGACAAGCTGTGCAGCGCCAAGACACCCTCGGTAGAAACCTCGAGCACGGAATGGGGCCGCTCGTCGGAGTAGATGTCGGCGTAGGTTTCGTCGCTTACCAGTAGAATATCATACTTTTGGCAGACCTCGACCGTCCGTGCGAGGTCGTCTAACGAAGTGACGGCACCGGAGGGGTTGTGCGGCGTATTGATCCAAAGCAGGCGCGTCTTCTCGAGCAGCGACGGCGGAAGCGTCCACGGACGGAAGACGTGGTCTCCCGAAAGCGGCACCGCATGGGCTTCTCCGCCCGCAAACAACGCGCCACGCGCGCACGCAGGGTAGCCGGGGTCAGGGAAGACGACCAACCGGTCGGGGGCCGCGGGGTCGACCACCAGCAAGGGAAGGTGGAACACCGCCTCCTTCGCACCCGAAGTGGGGAGAATTGCGCGCGCGGGGTCGAGCAAAACACCAAACCGGCGTGCGACATAAGCCGCAATTGCATCGCGTACATCCGCGTTCCCCCTGACGCGCGGATACGGGCAATGAAGCGGGACCGCTGCCGTGAGTGCATCCCGGATGAATGCAGGTGCAGGCTCAACGGGATCGCCCTTGGTAAAGTCGAACACCGTTCGACCCGCGGCCAACAACGCAGCTTTGCGCCGGTCGAGCGCTTCAAAGGGGTACTCCGCAATGGCATCCAGGAGCGGATTGTATCGAGGCACGCAGATTCCCGCTGCACGAGGTTGAACGGCACCCATTCCGTCTAATCCAACGAACGGACCTTGCCGCAATTGTCTCACATCTCGGTCGGTTTTCGTCCGAGACCCGGTTCTACCTTGCCCGTACGGGCCAGACGTGCAACGTCGGACATTCAGCCCTACCTATGTTCTTCTCGGGTGAAGAGTTTCGAATGTCCGCGCGATTTTTGTTGGTTCCGAGTTTGTTGACCTTGCCCGGCTGCAATGTCCTTGCGGACTATTTTGGCGCAGCACGCGGGCCTGCCAACGCCGATTTGGTCATCTTTGAGGTGCCCCAAGGAAGCAGCGCCCGCGGACTCGCTCCGGCACTTGCCGACGCGGGCGTGGTCACTTCCGCGGACAACTTCGTCAACTACCTGCGGGTCACGAAGGCGGGAAGCTGCATCAAGGCTGGCCGCCACAAGGTCTCCGCCGCGATGGATGCCGCCGCGATCATTGAAGCATTGTGCGGTGTCCCTCTGCCCAATGATGTGCCGTTTACGGTCGTCGAAGGATGGCGCATTCGCGAAATCGATGCGGCCCTCGCCGAAAAAGGCTTCACCAAACCGGGTGAGTATGCCGCTGCGGTCGCCAACCCCGCCCAGTTCAAGGCTCCATTTCCCCTGCCCTCGGCCTCCCTCGAAGGCTACCTCTTTCCCGAGACCTATATGGTTGACCCCGAAAAGTGGGACACCCATATGTTCGTCCAGCGGCAGCTCGACCTCCTCGCAGACCGCTTTTATGTGCCCCAAAAGGCCACCATCGACGCCAGCGGCCGTTCGTTTGGCGACTTGGTCATCATGGCAAGCATGCTCGAACGCGAAGAGCCCACACCCGCCCAGCGCCCTGTGGTGGCAGGCATCTTGTGGAAGCGCCTGGATAGCGGCTGGAACCTGGGCGTCGACGCCACCAGCCGCTACACCTTGGCCGAATGGAACGACCGAAAAGCTTTCCTAAAGCAGCTTCGCGACCCTTCCGACCCCTACAACTCCCGTCTGCGCGGTGGCTTGCCGCCGACAGCCATCGGCAACCCCGGCCTCACCGCTCTCAACGCTGCGCTCTCCCCCACCCAGAGCGAGTTTTGGTACTACCTCCACGACAGCGCGGGCGTCATTCACCCGTCAAGGAGCGTAGAAGAACATGAACGGTATCGCAAGCAATACAACGTTTATTAGACAATTGCAGAACGACATTAGCACCAAGACTGCGCTGCATCGGCATTCAATGTCGAACAATACAGAGTGGTGCTAACGCAATCAAACTGACCTAATGGTCCGCGATAACGCTCTTTAGCGATGCAAGAATATGAGCTTCGAGTCGTCGCAAGTCGTTGACATCGTTGAGGCGAACGCGAATCGACGCCAACATTGAATGGCTGAGAACTTCCATGTCTGGCGGAATCGGCGGAAGCGCCGACGCTTCAATAGGAAAACCCACCCATTTGGTCTTGCTCTCTAAACTCAAGCGGAGACACCACCAGGAGACCTTGTTGAGGTAAATCCCAAAATAGGTCAGTGTATCCTTGTACTCCAACGAGACCGGTACACGTTTTCGCTGTGAAACGTCAAACACGTCCACTTTATCAAGCCCATTGCGCTCAAACAACGCCTGAACAATTCCGAATGCCTGCAGCTCCTCGGCAGTTGTTTGAATTTCCCGACGAGGCGCAGATTCGTCCGTTTCTACTGTTTCTCGGGCCTGTACAGGCTCAGGAGCAGTCTCGATGCTGGTCGGCGTACTCCGTTCTTCATCCGGCGTAGGGTCCCCGTCGATGCTACTATCAATGGCCACCATTGACCGGCGGATGATGTCACGGACGACCATTTGAAGGGCATTTTTCACCAGCGGACGAAAACGGTCGACAACGGATGAGACCAACCGACCTTCGTACATAGCCGTCGTGCCCAAAATCCAGCGAACCATATCATCGCTGGGTTCACGTTTGCGAAGGTCAAGTTGGTCGCGAAGGAATGTGACGAGGCGGGCGGTATAGATGAGGTCGAGCGCGTAGCTGCGGATTCCGTCGGGAGACAGCACGGACTTGTGAAAACGCGCCAAGACATCCGTGCTGACATCGTATGACGCGAGATTGAATATATGGAACGGGCGCTCGTCCATAATATTCGGCTCGCCGGTATCGGTAAAAAACTGGTACTCGACCCCATTGGTCAGTATTGCCAACGAGACAGTCGACACCGCATTGAAATAGCGCGCAAGTTGACCCCGGTGGGCCGTGAGGTCAGAGTCGACTGCTTTGACTTCGATAAAAACACGCGGTTCGTTGTCGATAATCAGCGCCAAGTCAACCCGCTCTTTCGGGCCACCACGCCGAACGGCGAAATCCGCGTCGAACTCGGGGCAAACCTCCCCCGGATTCCAAATGTCGAAACCAAGGGCATCCAACATGGGAAGTACAAGCGCCTGTTTGGTTGCTTCCTCTCCCCTTCCACGCACCACGCCGATTCGGTCCCGAATAGTGTCCAAACGAGACTTCAGCAACTCAAGCGACATGACGGCCTCCCATGCAATGTCAACTGGGGTAACCGCGCTGCACGAATTTATCCACACCCAATACGAAAACGACTTGGGTTATTGAAACGCATCAAGGTTCCGCCTTCGCTCCTTTCCTACGCTTCGCCGGCTTGAGTGGCGCAGGAGGCTTCAAAGGAGGGGCGTCCTCTTCGACAACCTTGACGACAGGCTCAGGGTCGCGTTCAGCAGGAGGAAGCGAAGGAGGAGCCGGCGCAACACAATCCGAGCGTGTCCAGACCCTCTGCCACTGAAGGCCGCCATCTTCGAGCAAAGGGAGAGGGTGGCCCAAGTCAACATAAGACTCGATTGCGGGTGACGGGACCACTTCGCCCTCCTCCGAGGTCACGACCCGCCCCCAGCGAAGGTCGGGAACGGGCACTTCGACCAACCGACGGTCACCGGCAAATGCGCGAAGCACGGGACCGCGGGCGTCGGCGTCGTCGATGCGGAGTTGGACGACACCTTGGGCGCGAGCCGAAGTGCGCGCGGTGGCCCATGGTTCGTAGGCATCGACCAAAACCGCGCCTTCGACCGTCGTAGGAAATGCGCCGTCTTCGGGAATCACCGGAATAGAGTCGCTATCGACTACTTCGATGACGACCTCCGACCACGCGGGCAAGACGGGGCTGCTCCAGGCGCCTTGGTCCTCGCCTCCCACGGAGACATCCAAGAGGCAGCCCAAATGTCCATCAATTTCGTGTAAATGGGGCGCAATCGTTAGGTTGCCAACCAACTCCAACGTACGATAGCCGTCATCCAATCGAACAATGCCGCGAAACCGAGCGGCACCGCTTTCACATCGCAAAAGCGCATCCACGCGCGCTGCGTCTTCGGGCGTGCCGAGTGTGGCCATCAGCGCCGCAACTGTAGGGCGGTGGTGGTGCCACCAACTCATGCGCCAAAGGGAACGTTCGTTTTCGACGGACCAATGTTCTTCGATTGCAAACGAACCCGCTCCGTGGTCGTCGTCGAGCAAGGTATCATCCAACCACAACCAAGGCTGTTCCGGCGGTTCCGTCGCGCCTTCTTCGGGTATCGGCACGAAGGGTGTCCCGTCGGGCAAGCCGACAATCGCCGTGGTCACGGTACAAGCGTCTTCGAGCGCGGCGCTTGTACGCTCGACGACCACCCATGGCACATCCACCTCAAAGCTCGAAATGCCCCCCACGACGATGCCCGAATGTTCGCCGTCAAAGAGCACCGTCGCTCCTGCCGTTTCTTGGCCCACCGTTGCGGCGGCGACGGAAGCGTCCACTGCGCGGACCCAACCATCGCGGTCGGCGACCAATACCCAGCCGTCCCCCATGAGGGGCGGCAGCACCGGCGGCGGGATGTCGAGCGTCCAATCGCCCGGCATACACCGCAAACCGCCGGTGCGACCACTCGTACAGCTCAATTCGCGCTCCATCGAGAGGTCCGCCGGTGCCTCCCCATCTGGCGGCAGGGCCACCCGCTTGTCCATCGACTCGCCGGTGCGCGGGTCGAGGCGAAACGCGGCATGGGGCCCCGCCACCCACAAGCCCCGCCCCGCAGGGACCAAGCGGATGTCGGATTGCGGCGGAACCGGCAAAGACGCCGTCCAAAGCGGCGTACCGCTCTGGCCGTCGAGCATGACGACTTCGCTGTGGTCGGTCATCACCACCACTTGCCCGTCAAAGTTGCCGAGTGAACGCACGGTATTCGGCATTCGCGCTTGCCAAACAAACTCTCCGGTGCCCTCCACGACCGCGCGAACTTCGCGACCGGCGCGCACTCCTACAAACACAGCGCCCGCTTGTACGGGGGGCACTTCGTCGACCGCCAAACGCGAAGTCCATTCCGTTGCGGCGGTGAGTGAATTCAGCCCGGACAGGCGCCCTGTGCCGTCACGGACCACGACGCGGCCTTGGGAGTCCACGCCCGCGACATGGGTAACCCCCGAGAGCGTGCGCACCCGCCTCCAGCGAATGGCATCATCCGGGGAAACCGTTACTTCTACCAGCTCGCCCGATACGGTCACAGCAAACAAAGAGTCGCCCGCGACGAGCGCATCGGGCCGAAGGGCTTCCGGCAACGGCACACGCCCCAAGACGGCACCGGACTCGACATCCACGACAACAAGGCCGTCTACAGCGACCAACACCTTGTTTCCGAGGGACCACCATGCCTGGGGCGGGGCGGAAAATCGTTGGGACCATCGAAATCGGGCGTCCCCTTCCAATCGGACAGGAGCCTCTTCGAGCACTGCGACCCCGTGGGTCACGGTGGCCTGGGGTTTTCCCGTAGGGTCGTAGTGGGTCCAGGCACCTTCGGGCAGTCCGCCGGTCATTTGGCCGACGCGTGTGACCCGCCCTTTGGTGTCGTAGTAGCGCCAATGCCCCGATGCGACGCCGTTTTCCCAGTAGCCCCGCTCGACGATACGGCCGCTACTGTCAAGGCGCTGGGAAGGGCCGTGGGCCGTTCCGTCAGGGCGCGCGCACCAACGATCGACAATGCCGTCCGCGGCAAGCTCTTGCAGCTCGGCTCCGTCTGGACATGCCAAACGTTCCCCCGCGGATGCAAGGGCGCCTGCGAACAGCCAAATCCCAATCATCAACCCGACAACTCCCCATAAGAACGCGACGTCGCGATGACCGCAATCTCCTCCACGGGGCCACGGAGGACCACGTCGAGGTTGTCATTGACCGTCACGTCGAGTGTACCGCCTGGCATACGAACCTGCACGGGACCCGACACAAGCCCCGCCACAAAAGCCGCGACGGTTGCAGCGCAGGCAGACGACCCGGATGCAAGCGTCTCGCCCGCCCCCCGCTCCCAAACCCGAAGGGCCAACGTAGACCGGTCCACGACCCGCACGAACTGCACATTGGTTCGATTGGGAAACCACGGATGCACCTCGAGCGCCGCGCCCCAGGTTCGCCAGGGGAGCCCATCGAGATCGCCCTCCGAGCCCAGAAGTTCGTCCACAAACACCACACAATGCGGGTTGCCGATTCCCACAGCAGTCGCACGCAACGTCTGCCCGCACACTTCGATGGCGCCTTGCACCAAACGGTAGCGGGCAGGAATTTCTGGTGCAGAAAGCGTGGCTTGTCCCATCGAGACGGTCACTTCGTGCCCTGAAGCGTGCACCTCACACGCGACAATCGAGCCTCCTACTTCAATCGTAAACACCAAGGGCGCGAGGCAATGGTCCACCAAATACCGCGCAAAAATGCGTAGCCCATTCCCTGATTTTTCCGCCAGGCTTCCGTCGGGATTCCAAATGCGCAGACCAAAGTCCGCATTATCACTGGGAATGGCCTCTAATACGCCGTCTCCCCCGACGCCGGTGTGTCGGTTGCAGAGGGCGCGAACGACATCGGCATCAATGATGTGATTGCTCGCCAGCACGAGGTAATCGTTGCCAATTCCGTGGCTCTTGACCAAGCGCATCACGCCTCCAACTGCACTTTGCGTGCGCTGCATCGCCGCACGGGGCGCGGGTTAACCTACTCTTGCCCAAGAACGGGAGCCCCATGCGTGATGCAGACCCCTTGAACCCAAAACCTGACGACACCGCGCCGGCTTCCCCAAACGGCGAAGGCCACGCACTTCTTGCGGTTGACCCCCACAATCCACGCGCCAAAGACCTCGTAGCGCGCCTAAAGCCGTTTATCGACCTCGGCCGCCTGCCATCGCCATTGTGTGTTGTCGTGGGTGGTGACGGATTTATGCTCCGAACCATTCGCGAGCTTGGGCCTGCGCATGTCTATCTTGGGCTCAACGCCGGTCATCTCGGCTTTCTGCTCAATGATGTGGGCGACGCTGCGCTGGTTGCCGCCGCCATTCGTGACCATGCGTGGACCGCCCGGCGATTCCCGCGCCTGTCGATGACCGCCCGCAAGGAGGACGGAAGCCGCGTCAGCGCCGTCGCCGTCAACGACCTCTACCTCGAACGCGCCACCGGCCAGACTGCGCATTTCCAGGTCAAGATTGACGGTGAAGTGGTCGTCAAGCGGCTCATTTGCGATGGATTGTTGACGTCCACCGCACTTGGGAGCACGGCCTATTCTTATTCTGCGGGCGGTGTCCCTTGCCACCCGCTCGTACGGGCGCTTCAGGTGACGCCCATCGCGCCCCATGTCCCCCGCCTCACGCCTCTCGTATTGCCCCTTACTTCGGTTGTGGAGTTGGTTGCATTGGATACCGAACGCCGCCCTGTACGCGCGGTCGCAGACGGTGTCGACCTCGGCCATGTGTCGGGAATGCGTGTCGCGGACGCCAACTCGGACGTCACGCTCGCTTTCTTTCAAGGACACGACTTCACCCGCGCGATGGTGCGCAAGATTTTGCGAACCTGAGCGCTGGCGAAGAGCGACTAAACGTCGGAACCTGCGGAGTCGTTGGTAGTGGGACGCATTCCGACCTTCCCTTGCATTCTCCAAATAGACGACCAACCCAATGGAACCAACACGAACCCAGCCAAGGTAACGAGGGACAAGCCAAGGACGATGAGATGTCCCATCGAACGCACGCCTTGGTGCTCGGCGACCGACAAGCTCGCGAAAGAAAGTACGGTGGTTGCCGAGGACAGCGCGGAGGCCCAACCGGTCGTCGCGAGTGCCCGGCGCACGCCGCCCGGCCCTTCTTCGTCAACGCGGTGCATCAAATGGATGATGACGTCGACGCCAATTCCCATCAAAATGGGGATGCCCACGAAATTGACAACCGATAGCTCGATGCCCGTGGCAACCATTCCCGCGCCTGCCCACGACATTCCCGCCGCGAGGGCCGCCACCACCCACAACGCGCGACCCAAATGGCGGAGGTCGAGCCAAGACAACAAAAACACGACCAACAACGCAGTCGCCGCAACCCGCACCACATCATCGGCGACCAACTCATACAGCACAGCGAGAGCGAGATACTCGCCAGCCGCCTCACCTTCGGGCACCGCAGCCAGCACACTTTGACGCAGTTCTACGTTGTTGCGAAGGTCCCATTGGTTTCCGGATGGTAGCAACAACATCCGGGGGCGGGCGGCCGTTGCCCCGAGCGCATGCTGAAGCCCCCGTGGTAAGTCGGAAATCGCGAGCACCTTGGGGTCTTCTTTGCCCAGCATCGCGAGGTTTTCTCGGACTTGTACCGGAAGGTACTGCATGTTTTCATGACGTGCAAGGGACGCGAGCGTAGAGAGGTGCGCCACACGCTCCGCTTGGTCGACCGGCAGCACCGAAAACACAGACATCAATCCGCGGACATTGTGGACATGCCCCTCCGCAATCGGCCCCGCGAGGCGCTGGTGCGCCGAAGCCAAGGCGTCCATCGAGTCGAAACTGACCAAAATCGGCGCAAACGCCGACTCTGCAGCGGCTCGCTGGGCATCGTCAAAGTCTTCGTAGCCGAGGCCCGTCTTGCGCAAGGCGCTGAGGTCGTACTGAAAGCCAACCATGTCCAAACGGGTGGCGGCCAACGCGCTCAGGCCAGCCACCAAAATGAGGCTGACCGGCGCAATGCGGGACAAACGCCACGACAAACCATCAGCGACGCGGCGTCCCAATCGCAGCTTACGACGCCGCAGCTCTCGAATGCCCTTTCGGTCGCGAAATGCAATCAGCAGCGGCAACATCGTCATGACCGAGACGAGGCACAACAACACGCCCGCGCCCAACAACGTGCCCAACTGCCGGAAGCCGCCAAAGCCCGCCACCCACAGCGCACAAAAGCCACCCGCGGACGTCACGGCCGCCGTCACACAAGGGGGGCCAACATGGTCCCAAGCTGCGTAGATGGCCTCCTTCACGCTATTTTGGACGGAGCATTCCTCCCGATAACGCGCGTATAAATGCAGCGAAAAGTCGACGCCCAAGCCCAGCAAAATCGCGGGATAAAACGAAGTAAAGGTATTGAGAGAGCCTACCGCGAGCGTCGCGACCCCTGTGGTCCAAATATTGGCGAAAACCAGCGGTATAAAAACCACCAAAGTGGCGCGCATCTCACGAAATGCCAGCGCCACCAACGCCAAAACCGCAAGCGCCGAGACCATCACCGTCGACGAAAGGTCATTTCGAATGACCTGGATGTCTTCTACGGCGTGCCGATACGCCCCGCCCATCCAAACGAGCGAAACATCCGCCTCCGCCTCGTCAAAAGTGGCGACCACCTTGTCCAAGCGCGCCACAAACGGCGCCGCGAACCGTGCATCATAAGCGGACCCCGTCGGACGCACCAAAATCCGCGCCAAGCCATCGTTGGAACGAAACACCGCCGTTCCGCCATTTTGGTCGGCGAGCTTCTCGGTCAACGGGCCGAGGTCGAGCAGGCGACTCGCAACAAAGGGATTCGCCGCCGCGGGACCGAGGGCGATGGCAGCCTGGAGGCGCGCTTCGAGGGCGCCCAGGGCCGGAACATCGAGCTGCAGCATACCCAAGCGCCACGCGAGGTCGGGAGGGATGTCGAACAGCGCGTAGTCAACGCCTTCGATGCCTTCGATTTCCTGGGCCAAGCGCACCAATGCCGCATCGCGCTTGATGGGGTCCTCCCCCGAAAACGCGAGGGTCATAAAGTTGGTGCCACCCTCTTCGGCATTGACCTTTTGAATGGCCTGGGTGGTGGGGTGGTCCTGGGGGAGCAGGCTCAACATGTTGGGGTCGACTGTGAGCCGCGTCGACAACAGAATCGACAGCAACGTGACCACGCCAAACAACACCATCGACGACCGAGGATGCAGCAGCACCCACGCAGCCGTCTTTCCAATCAGCGTTTTGGGCACATACACGGCAGGTGTGCCGCTGTCGCCGCGTTCCGTCTCAGCCACGTCCGTCGACCCTCTGCGCATCGATAAAACGAGACATGTTCTCGCTCACGCGGAGGTCCGTAGCACGATGCCGCCCATCGGTCCTCCCTGGGCGCGCAACTGCCATCACAACACGCACAAACGCTTACAAATCGCAATTCCCTAAGAATGTGCTCAAGGTTTTTCCCTCCCCCGCCGTTGACCCAGCAGAGAGCGCCACGAACAATTCGTCTACCTGCCGAAGCGTATCCATTGAGATACGCCGCGGGTGAATCTTTTTTGATACACGAATCAAAAAAGACCCCCTATATACGAACCTCCGCCCACCGTGTAGGGCACTTTTCGCGATGGGTTCTCTGCGGAACATGTGGCACAGTTCGTGCATGCAATGGGAACGATGACCGTGTCCCCTGCATGACACGAGATGGAGAGCCCATGTTTGCGTGCAACGTCGATGTACAGGACAGAAATGCCTTCCTGGCCGCCCATATTGGACTCGTTCGCACCATCGCACGCAGGCTCGCCCATCGCCTCCCGCCGTCCGTGGAGGTCGATGAACTCATTAGCATCGGCACCTTGGGCCTCATGGACGCCTGGGAGCGCTTTGATGCCGAACGCGGCGTCACCTTCAAGTCTTACGCGGAAATGCGCATCAAGGGCCAAATGATTGACGCCCTGCGCCGGAACGACTGGGTTCCTCGCTCCGCACGCAAAAAGAACGAGACCCTTGAACAAACCCGCGCCGACCTCTCCCGACGATTGGGACGCGACCCCAGCCGTGACGAAGTGCGCAATGAGTTGGGCATGGAAGCGCGCACCTTCGACGCATACTGCGAGGACGCCCGTATCCGGCCGCTCACGAGCCTCGACGCCCCCGTCAGCGCCGACAGCGACGCCCGCCTCGTAGACCAAGTCGCCAACGACTGCGACGACGCAGCGAGCGTCATGGCGCGGAACCAGCTTCGCGCCGAAGTGGCCCGCGCCGTGCAGAATCTCCCCGAAAAAGAGCGCGCTGCCGTCACGATGTCGTTCATCGACCATCTCACCCTCAAGGAGATTGGTCAACAACTGGGCGTCACAGAGTCGCGGGCCTGCCAGCTTCGGAGCCAAGGCGTAAAGCGCCTGCGGTTCCGCCTTCGCGACATCTGAGCAATCGTAACAAATCAGGCCCGTCGACACGTTCGGCGGGCCTGTTTGTATTGTGGAGCGACGCCCCAACGCTCTTTTTTTGGCGGCGCCCACGCGTCCTCTCGGCGAAGCCGAGCACGGCCGCGGTCCCCATCTACGCGCGGCAGACCCTAAAAGTCGTCGGGGTCTTCGCCGCGCGTGCGGGTGTCTGGTTCGGCGCCCAAGAACCGCACCTGAATGCCGGCCTGCAAGCCTGCATACACGGAGCCAACCGGCTTTGCGACCGCGAGGTCCGTCAACACGCCCGCGCCTTGTTGCAGCTCGTCCGACACCCGTCCACCGACCGTCAGGTGCACGGGGACATGAAGGAAGACGTCGATGCGGTCGGACATCCGGGCCTCGCCACCCACAATGATGCCCAAACGGGCTGTGGTCAATGGCGAGAAGGTAGGCAACTCCGGGTCGATGCCGAAAAAGTTGTCTACCGTTTTGGAGCGCATCATCGTGAATGACGTGCCCACGACCGGCCGAACCGGAAACACCTGAAGCGGCGCGTAGAGCACTTGTGCGCCATAATACGGCAAGCGAAAGCCAACCGATTGCGGGTTGGGCGGCGGCACATACTGCCCTTCGGTGAGCGCCTGAATGTCGGCCTCGAACTTCCCGGCCGTAACGCCCAACTGTAGGCCCACTTCGAGTTCTGGCAACACCCCATACGCGACCTCGAGTCCGCCGCGGCCCGCGCCGCTGTCGACTTGGGTGACCCACGCGTAGGTCTGAATCGTAGACAAGTCTTGGGCCGAAAGCCCCTGGCGCGCGTAATACGAGACACTGTTGGGACCGCGTCCATAGCCGCCATACCCGCGCACAAGGATTTGCCCCTTGCGGCCCATCTCGCGTTCTCGCCACTCATAGAGCTTCATGCCCGAGTTCTTGTAGCGGAGATACTGCTGGGGCGTCATTCCCAAGCGTTCCCACGGCTTCGCACCGTCGGTCTGCATATCGGACGCCATATCGTCCATCGTATATTTTTCGCGCACAAACTCGCGCACGGATGCGTCGCCAACGGCGTCGTGGCCGCCGATTTCGCCTTGGAGCTGGTCGAGTTGCCGCCCGGCAATCTGCTTCTCGGCCCGCCCGGCATCTGCGATGGGGGCTGCCGCCCGAATATCGCCGCCGGCTTTGACTTCACCGCGGGCTGCCGACTCGACAACGCTCGCGACGGTGGCCGCAAAGACCCCGACCTCGGAGCGTGGGTCCAAATCACCCACAAACGAGATGAGGTCGGCGGACTGCGGAACATCGACGACATGCACCTCCACGAGGAGGTGTCCATCGTCGCCCGGCGAGACGACGCCTGTAACGGCGAGCGAAACACGGGCCGACTCGCCCAACACGAAGGCGCAGCCGACGTATTCCCCCGGCGGACAGCTCATCGCATAGTCGAGGGCGGCGGTATCGCCCACCGCGGGCACGGCCGTAAGTTGAACCGTCTTTAGCCCGGACGACCGCGCCACTGCCGCATCGATAGCGGCGCGAATGCTCTCCGAGGAAGCATCGGTCACGGAGTCTGTCGATTGGAATGCCGACACCAATACTTGCGTATCGGCGGCATGGGCGACCGACCCGGCAGCAAGGAAAACCAAGGGAAACAACTTGGACATCATGGCGGCAAGTCTACCACTTTTGGTTTGCCTTGGCGGGGCAGTCCCCCAAACCGGTCAACGAACGAAGCGCCGCTGGGGCGACCGCGTCGTCGGTTCGGGCGCTTGGGACGGCAACAACAGCGCCATCGACTCCATATGAACCGTCTGCGGGAACATGTCAAAAGCACGAATCTTCGCGATGGTCCAGCCGCGTTCCAAAAAGCCACGCAGGTCACGTCCAAACGCGGCCGAGTTGCAGGAAACCAGCAACACAGCGGCGGGGTCGATGGACAGCATGGAGTCGATGACGCCTTCTTCTAACCCGCGACGCGCCGGATCTGCGACCACGACCGCGCCCCGCCCAGAAAGCTGGGGCGCGCGCGCACGCAGCACCTCGTCGACGGCGCCTGTCATGAACTCCGCGCTCGTATGATTGCGCCGCGCATTGGACGCAGCGCGGTCAACGGCACCGCTGACCACTTCGACGCCCAGAGCCCATCCGTGCCGGGCGGCCAGCGGCAACGTAAACGCGCCAACACCGCAATAGAGGTCCACGACCGGGCGGTCGCTCCACGGCGCGAGCCAGTCAAGGGCCGTCTGTACCAGCTCGGCCCCCATCGTGGGGTTGGCCTGAAAGAAGTCGCCCGGCCCAATTTCCAACTTTTGCCCAGCGACATCTTCCGTGACGACCCGCGCGCCGGCCAATCGCAAGAACCGCGGTGCGCCTTCCTCCTCCCCTTCCCCGTGGTCGAAGATTGCGTTGCCTTCCTTGCTGTTGATGTGGAGGTGAACCCCCACGATGTTCGCCGCGGCGGTGGTCATGCGCCGTGCAAGCTCGCCAAATGCGCGCTCATTCCAAGCGCCGATGATGGTGCCGAGAATCTCACCCGTTGTGCGGCTCTGGCGCAAGACAATGTGCCGCAGCGCGCCATCCTGGCCGTAGGGGTCCCATGGCCCCAAGTCGAGCTCAATGACCGCGCGGGCCGTGACCCGCATCGCCTCGCGCAAGCTATCGGTGACGACGCCACATTGGGGAATCGCGACGAGGTCGTGCGACCCACGCCGAAAGACGCCGACCCGCAGGTGGCCACGGTCGGAACGCCCCACCGCCAGCTTGGCAACATGGCGGTATGCAAGCTCGCCATCCTCCACCTGGGCAAGCTCCGTAGGTGCGTACTCTCCCAAGCCAACGCCATCCAACGCACGCTTGAGAATATGCAACCGCGCGGCGCGTTGGGCGGGCGCGTCAAGGTGCATCAGCGGGCAGCTTCCGCAGGCGTCGTACCGGTCGCACGGGGGGGCGCGCCGACCAGGATGGCCACTCGAGCCACGGGCCGGCGCGACGAACCGCGCACGGATGCGGTTCTTGCCGACGTGCTGCACCCGCACGTCTGCGCTTTCGCCGACAACGCCGCCCCACACCGCGATGAGGCGACCACGCTCCTCGGCTTGCGCAAATCCTTGCGTAAGGTAATATCGCGGCGTAACCGTGATGATGCCGCCATTTCGGAGAGGGTCGCCTGGCCGAATTCGCCGACGTTCATCCACGGGCTCTATCCCGCGTTGGCGGGGCCGCTCGTCGGAGCTGGGAGGGGCGGGCAACGGCGCGGCACTGCGCATGCCTTTCTGCGGAGGACCGCGGCGCACTTTGCCAATCGGCGGAAGCGGACGCTCCCAACGGCTGCTCGCGTATTCCCGCTCGGGGGCCACGGTGGGCTCGGTAGGAAGCGACGAAGATTTGTCAGATTTGTCGGTGGCCACTGCCACACCTCCGCTTGGGGCCGAATCGACGCGCCTTAGGCCATCGCTCGCCAATGCGCCACGGTCGTTCCACGAACATCACAGGGAAACCTCTGAATACCTGCGCAACGGTCAAGCGATCGATAGTGCCTCGTTCGTGCTCGCGCCGCCTATCGGGTCAAGCGCCGCCACGTTCGAGTGAGTTTTTCGGGAAGGTGGTCTACATCGGAAATGACAATGTAGGACCCCTCCCCGAACATCCGCCCCAAATAGGCCTGACCACGGGGGTCGACCGTTATACAAAAGGGGTGAATGCCCTGCCGACGGGCTTCCAACAGCGCCATGCGTGTGTCTTCTTGGGCATACCGGTCGGCGTATTGATCACATCCGCAATCGAGGGGCCGGCCGTCCGAGAGGAGCACCAACAAGCGCACGCGGGCCGGCCACTTCTGCATCTTCTGCGTCGCGTGACGAATCGCGGCGCCGTCCCGGTTCTCCATCTTCCAGGACATTCGCCCGAGCCGCTGCCGGGCGGTGTCGTCCCACGGCTCATCAAGCTCCTTTGCGACATAAAACGCCACCTGTTCCCGCCCGTAGCCGCTGTACCCCCAAATGGCACACGAGTCGCCCATCGCGTCGACGGCTTCTGCAGTCAGCACCAGCGCTTCTTTTTCCACTTCGATGACCCGCTTTCCCCCGCGCTTGACCACCTCGTTGGTCGACGAGGACATATCGACCAAAAATGCGACAGCCACGTCGCGGTCGCGCGGGCGTTGCCGCTGGTACACCCGCCCGTCTGCGGCGCCCCCGGCGCGAACCTCGATTCGTTCGAGGATGGCTCTTTCAATGTCAATCTCGTCACCATCGACCAACGCGCGCTGGCGCCGCAGCGCATCCGGACGCAGACCCTCAAACGCTTTGCGCGTGCGACGAATGTGGGCGCCAAACTCGTTGCGCACTTGGTCGACAAACGCGGTGCCACCTTTGGCGAGCGTATACTCGGTTACCCGCACCCAGTCGGGCTTGTGGTCGCCAATGGCCGCGTCCCACTCCGGGTAGCGGACGGAGACGCCGCGCCCCGTGGTGTCTGCTGTGAGCGACTGGCCGGTGCTGCGTGCGACTTCCCCGTCGACCGCGGCTTCGTCGTCCCCGCGCAGAGGGCCTGCTGGCGCTGGATTCCGGTCCAACATATCGGCCATTTCTTCATAATTCATGGCCTCCCGTGCTTCGCGTTGGGCCTCCGCACGCGCTTCCGCGCGGGTGGCTTGGCCGCCTTGTTCTTGCATCGCGTCGAGCAGCTGCTGCGTGCGCGCTTCGAGCGCCCGGTCTTCTGCCGATAGCTCGCCGAGGTTCAGCTTACCCGCGGTTGGGTCGTCACCGATACCGCGATAGCCTTCCTTTTCGTCGGGAGCAGGCGCCTCGGTACGCGATGCCTCGGCCGAAGGAGGGGGGGGCTCTTTGCCTTCCCCGTCGGGAGCCCGAATGCGGTCGTCCTCCTTCGGATTGGCCCGCCGCAGCAGGCCATGGGCGGGAAGGTACGCCGTCCACACCGCCTCCGCGGTCGAATGAACATCGGCGTCCGCCTGGCACACCCGCGCCACCGCGAGCAAGGCGAGGTCGAGCGCCGCGCGCACTTGGGGGTCGAGCGGGAGGTCTCCCGGCAGCCCGATGGCGGCCCGCGCCACCCCCTCCACCACTTGCTCGGCGGGCGAGAGGTCCTTCCACGCAGGCCGCGCAGGCCGCCACTCTTGGCCGAGCTGGTCGAGGTCACGGGCAATGCCGGGATAAGCGATGCGCAAACGCGCTTCGATTCGTGCGTTCTCCAACACCAAAAAGAGGTCGCGAGCCATAGCGGGGTTCGGAAAACCACGAATCATACGCTCGACTTCGAGCTCGCCGTCGCGTCGCTCGGGCCAGCCGCCGATTCCGCCCGTATACGCCCCGCCCCAATCGGGAGGGGCCTCGCCCCCCCACGGCACCCGCGAGAGGTCGAGGTCCAGAGTGCCGAACTCGATAAATCCGGCGTTTCGCGCGGTTAGCACACGATAGACAAGGAAGTTTCGCTCGTCGGGGAACTGGTTTACCACAGATGGTAACACAATGTTGCGACCATCACAAAACGAACGACCCCCATGCGTGTCAGTTCGCACAACAACGTCAACGCCGCAGTGCGCTTGGGCGTATAGCTGCAGCATCCGGCGAACTTTTTCGAGTGAAAGTCCCTCTTTCAGTCCATCCGCGGTCGTGCGGGCCTCTTGGCTTTCAAGGCGCAAAAAGCTCTCGGCGCGAGCAGGAGATTCGTCGAAGAGTGTGACGGCTTGGGCCACATACCGGGCCAGCGCGACGCCTTCCATTCGCGCCATCAGCTCGGGTAACGTGCGCATTGTCAGGGGAAGTGCCCGCACGTTCGTACGCGCCACACCCACCAACAGGCGAGAGAGCGGCAAGCGTGACTGTTCGGGCGCACGCGCGAAGTGGTCGGGGAGCGACCACGCGAGTGTACGCGCCACCGCAACGTCGGAGGACGCCGCCACCATCAATAGTTCCGTGTACCGCTCCGCAATTTCCGGCCCCAACGCGGCTTCGACCGCGCCCCGATGCTTGAGCCACACACGCAATAGCGCCACGTCGGCGCGTCCGAGCGCGACGGCGGGTCCCATTCGTTCGTCGAGGCGGTGGACCCACGGCTGCATCCGCTGTCCCCACCGTTCGCGGTAGCCTGCCATTTCCGTGCCTCCCCAATCGGCTCAGAAGAAGTCCGCGACTACCTCGCGAATCGACGCCTGAAGGTCTGCGTCATCGGCCAATGCGCGCTCAAATGCGGCGCGCGCGGCAGAACGAGGCGGCGTACCTTGGGCGATAAGGCGCCCCGCATGCACGACGAGGCGGGTGCTGACGCCCTCTTCGAGTCCGCGGCTCGTGAGATTTCGAATTCGCCCCGCAGCGCGCACCAGCCGGTCGGCCACATCGCGCGTCACGCCCGCTTCGGAGCACACCACCTGCACCTCTACCTCGGGCGGCGGCACCGAGAAGTCGAGCGCCACAAACCGTTGCCGCGTGGATTGTTTCAGTTCCTTCAATACCGATTGATATCCGGGGTTGTAGCTGACCACGAGCATAAATTCCGGGGGTGCCCGCAGCACTTGCGCCAGCTTGTCAATCGGAAGCTCGCGCCGATGGTCGGTCAAAGGGTGGATGACGACGATGGTGTCCTTTCGGGCCTCCACCACTTCGTCCAAATACAAGATAGCCCCCTGGCGAACCGCCGCCGTGAGCGGGCCATCGACCCACACGGTCTGGTCGCCGTGGAGCAGATAGCGCCCCACGAGGTCGCTGGCGGAGAGGTCTTCGTGACAGGCAACCGTCACGAGTGGCCGCCCGAGCCGATGCGCCATATGGGCTACAAAGCGCGTTTTTCCGCATCCTGTTGGTCCTTTGAGAAGGACCGGGATCGTCGCTCGGTAGGCGGATTCGAACAAATCCACCTCATCGGCCACAGGAAGGTAGAATGGCGCATCCGCAATGCGGAAATCGTCCACTGAGGGCGTGACGACCGGTGTCTTGAAAGGCTGCATTTCCACAGCCTACCCCACCTACGCCGACCATGCCCGCCCGGGAGCCCCGATGTCCGAAGCCGCGCGACGAAACGAAACCATTCGCGCCCACCTCCCCGCTGCGTTTGCAGCCATGTCCGACCTCGGCCGGCGCATGTACTTTCCCCAGGGCGTGCCCTCGCAGGCCCGTGACGCACGCAACTGCGCCATCAACGCCACCATCGGGCAAATTACGGATGGCCACGGCCATGCCGTTCCCCTCCCTAGCCTCGCGTCGCACGCCACCGGCTTGCCCGGCGAAAAAGTATTCTTGTATGCGGCCCAAGGGGGCGTCCCCGAACTGCGGCAGGCGTGGCGCGCGCGGATGGTCGCGCGAGCGCCAACCCGCGCCGGTCTGCCTATCGTCACCGCCGGAATTACCCACGGCTTGTCCATCGTCGCCGACCTTTTCGTCGATGCCGACACCACCGTTCTGCTGCCGACGCCATGCTGGGACAACTACCAGCTCATTTTTGATGTGCGACGGGAGGGGCGCATTGTCCCTTATAACGCCGTCAATGAGCAAGGCTTCGACATTGACGCCCTCCGCGCTGCGTTGGCTGCCTGCACGGGAAAGACCCTGCTCCTGCTCAACGTGCCGAGCAATCCCCATGGCTATACGCCGACCCTTGCCGAAGCCGACGCCATCCTCAATGCCATCAACACTTGCAAACATCCAATCGTTGTAGTATGTGACGACGCCTATCACGGTATGGTCTGGGAAGACGGGCTGCTTCCGCACAGTCTTTTCCATCGTTTGTCCTTCTGTGACCCCAACCGCGTATTGGCGGTCAAACTCGATGGAGCCACAAAAGAGCTGTTCTTTTTTGGAGGACGGGTCGGCTTTGTGACCGTAGGCGCCGAAGGCCCCGGCGCAGAGGCCCTCGAAGACAAGCTGCTCGGACTTGCCCGCTCGACGGTCTCTGCCGCCGCAACAGCGTCCCAGCACCTCGTATTGTCCGCACTGCTCGATGAGAACACCGTGCGCCAACAAGAGACCATCCTCGCCGATATGAAGCGCCGCTACCGGCACCTCAAAGAAGGCCTTATCGCCAATGGTGTCCCCTTTATGCCGTTCAACAGCGCTTTTTTTGCGCTTATACGCGTAAAGGAAGACCCCCACGCCATTCGGCATCGCCTCCTCCAAGAGGGCGTCGGCGTAGTCGCCTCTCCCGACGCAGGCGCGGTGCGGGTGAGCTACGCGAGCGTTTCCGACGACCAGATTCCGGCGCTCGTCGCTGCGTTGGTTCGCCATGCACATTAGGCTCGCCCGCACTTTTGTATGCGTTGCCCCTGTGGCAATGGCCTGCTCTGGCGGCCCATCGCCGTCGATGCGCTCCGATGGCGTAGAGTGGGTCGCAGCCGGCCTGGGCAACTGCAACCACCTCACGTCGACCCATCGGGGCACGGTGGTCGCCGCCTGCGACCAAGGCGCATTTGAGGTACACGCGACAGGCACCGTTACGCGACTTCACGACACCACCGTGGAGCACGTTGCTTTCGACGACGACGTACTGTGGGTCAAGCTACCGGATACCTTGTTGTGGGGCCCCCTTCCCGCAGTCGGCGCGCCGTTTGTCCCGACCAAAAAAATCGCGCTCGGCACCGTTGAGGACATTCACGCCAGCGGCCGCGCGCTGTTGGTGGCAACCCCCAAGTCCGTCATCTCCGTAAACCCCGACACCGCTATCTTGTCGCGCAGGTACAAAGTCGAGATGCCGCTCCGGGGTATCGCATGGGGAGCTACCCGTACGCACCCGAAGCCCCATTTGTCCTTGCTTGCGCACGACAGCATCTGGGCCGTGGTGGACAAGGAGTTGGTCCCCGTCGTGCAAGGCCTCGACGATGCGCGCTGTATCCTCGCTACCCCCGACGGACGCTTGTTGGTGAGCACCGGAAAGCAGCGCACGGTCGGCGTCGTTCGGGACGGCTCCTGGATGCCCCTCGACATCGACTTGCATGGCCTGACCGACCTTACGCTCCATGACCCTGGCACTGGGCTGGAGCTATGGTTCACGTCCTCCGACGGCTCGATTGGACATGCGCCCTTGCGCTAACCTTCGCGCCCCAACCCTTTTGCCCCGCGCTCGCCGAATCCCTGCAAGCGCCACAGTTTGACGTTTGGCGCACGATTGTCCAAGTCGCGGTAAGTACGCACACACAAGCGGGTTCTCACCGCCGTCACCCGCAAAACGGCCCTACAATCGGGGCCGCGGTGTTGGCAGAATCCGCGCGAGCCGCTACCCTGCCCGACCTTCGCCGCCGAAATGGAGCCCAAAATGAAATCCCCGTTGCGTCTGGTGGCCGTATTGGCCCTCACCGCTTGTGAAATTACGCCCTCGTTCGTCGGCGTTGGCGACATTCAAGAAGCGATGGCTGTCGAACGGTACAAGACCGTCTGTGTGGGCCTCGACATGAAGGAAGACGACACCCGCGCGTTCGCCGCGGAACAGCTTTCTACCGTCAAAGACCCCTTGTCCCAAGAATGCATTTGCTCCCACCTGCCGGACAAAAACAAAGGCTGGGACTCTGCTGTCGCTTCGGGCATCAAGACCACCAAGCGCGACGACCTCGCCACCTGCTTCGCCGACCTCGTGCGCAAGCCCGACCTTCCGAACCGCGTGGATGCCGTGCGCATCATGACCTCCATGACCGCGCCGGTCGCGCGCTCTGTGCTGGCCGAAATCGCGGAAGCGTCTGGTGATGCCGAGAGCCGCATCGTCGCCCTCAAGGCCATTGGCGGAGACAAGGCGTACCAGGAGCTTCTGGTCAAGCTCGCTACCACCGAGTCGGACGCCACGGTGCGCGCCGCCGCCGTCGACGGTCTCGGCGGCTTCAAGGACAAAGAAACCGTCGCCGTCATGCGCAAAGCCGCGCTCGAAGACCCCGAAGGCGACGTCCGCGGCGCGGCTCTGGCCGCCATCAAGCGTTCGGGCGTAGCCGACGCCTCCGACATGATGTGCGAAGCGATGATGAAAGACCCCAGCCCCGCCGTTCGCAGCCAAGCGATTGGCGCGTTCAAAGGCACGAAGCGCGCCGCGGCCGTCGCTTGCTTGCGCAACCGCGCCCTGACCCTCGAAGAAGACGCCGGCGTGCGCGAGAAGTTGCTCGAAGTCCTCAAAAGCTCCCCCCACGATGATGCGGCAAAAGTGCTTTGCGACGCCATCCCGTTCTGGGCCAAGAGCTATCTGAAGGAAGGTATGCCCGACAAAGTGCCCGGCACCGATATTATCGCGGTGCAAAATACCCGCGACTTCGAACGGAGTTATGCGTGTGTTTCTGCTGCGGTTCGCCAATCGAGCGGGTATTCCTGTTTCGCAAAGGCCTACACCGGCTTCTGGATGCGTGAGCTTGGCGGAAACGCGAGCGTTCCGCGCTGTCCAGGATACGAATAAACGTCGAGATGGATGAGGAATACACTATGGGTTCGTTGCTTGAAACCATTCGGGTCCCCGCCAAACGGAGCGCGGTCCTTGATGATTGCGAAAAGCTCATCCACGCCGAAGTCAGCGACAAAGGCGGCCTGTCTGGCGTCGCCGTGAAGGCCGCGTTCAAGTCCATTCAGAGCCTTCGTCCCGACATCGTGCGCGACTCGATGGACGCCTTGCTCGACGACTTCAGCGCCAAGGTCGAGCCGTTTTGGTCCGAATGCCAAACGTCCGGCCAAGCGCCCCGTACGTACTTCGAGCGGCGAAAGGTCGATGTGGCCAACGCATTGTTGTCCATCACCGACCAACGCGCGCAGACGAGCAAGCACCGGGTATTGGTGAAGGCGTACTCCTCCTTGCGCGGCAAGGCGGTCGAGCACATTGGCGCCGCGATGCCCCGATTCGCTGACCTCCTCCAACGCCACGCATCCTGACCACCCCGAATTTCGGCTGCCCTCGGCGCCCTTGCCCCCGGAGAATTCGATGACTTTGGTTCGCCAGACGCTCCTGCTCCTTGCGCTCTCCTCTACGGCCTGCACCGACGGGAGCGGCAAGTCCGACTCCGGGTCCGCGACCGACGCGGATGCAGATGCCGACACCGATGCCGACACCGACACCGACGCCGACACCGACGCCGACACCGACACCGACGCCGACACCGATGGCAACGCCACCCTCAATGGCACGGTCATTTGGAGCGACGGCTCGCCCGCATCGGGCGTTCAAGTGCGGATGTGCTACGAGACCTGCCGCAGTGTGATGACGGCCACGGATGGCTCCTGGGAGTTCACCGCCGCTGAAAACGTCCACCACACCGTACAAGCGGTTGTTTTGGGCGACGCAAGCTGGGCGGTTCCCCACACCATCGTCCCCCTCGAAAACGACGAATCGAAGACCCTCACCGGCATTCGCATGCAGTCGTTTGTCACCAACACCAGCCTCAGCTCCGCCATGACCGTGAGCGGCGACGGCATCGAGATTGTGGCAGACCCCAACCTCATCACCTACGGCGCCTATACGCCCGAAGCCACCAAGTACATCGCGTCCGTCGAAGTCGACCCGTCGACGGCCGGCATTCCCTTCGAAGGCATCGCGGGTACACCGGTCGCGATGTGGTACCTCGGAAACTTCGACTGCTCGGTCACCGACGCGTTTGGCTTTACCACGGCCAACACGTATGGCTTGGCCGAGGGCACGGTGCTGGAGATTTGGTCGTCGAGCAGCGAAGAGCACGCCTGGGTGAGCGGCGGCACGGCCACTGTCAATGCAGAGAGCATCACGTCCGACCCCGGCAGCGGCATTCGCAAGCTGACCACCCTCGTGCTGGTCGCGCCGTAGCCCCAAAGTCTCGGAACACGTTGACCGGCCGGCCCCTTCGCCGGCCGGATTTTGTCTTGGTAGACGAAAAAACCGCGACGTGGTTCAAGTCGCCTGACGGCGAAAGGTGGCGTGAACCGCGCAATGGTCCGACAGCGCGGGCTCGCGGCCTTCTATCCAACACGCCGTCGCGCGCGCCGCCAACGACGGCGTACACAATATGTAGTCGATGCGCCAGCCTTTGTCGTTGGCGCGGGCTTGACCGCGATTGGACCACCAACTGTATGCAGTATCGGTGGGGTTGAGGTGGCGGTAGAGGTCGACCCAGCCGCGCGCGAGCATCCGGCTGAACCACTCGCGCTCATGGGGCAAGAAGCCGGAGTTTTTGGCGTTGCCGCGCGGGTTGTGGATGTCGTTTTCGGTGTGCGCCACGTTGAAGTCGCCGCACACCGCCACAGGCGCGCCGTCGGCGGACAAGCGGTCGAGCACGCCGAGCAAGTCTTCGCTGAATGTGTCTTTCACCGCTTGGCGCTCGGGGCCAGACGTTCCACTGGGCAAATACAAGCTGACCAGCGTCGCTTCGGGTGTCTCTACCTGCGCCCAACGCCCCTCGGTCTCGACCAACGGGATGCCGCAGGTGCGCGTCTGGTGGCGAACCGGCAGGCGCGTCCACGCGGCGACCCCGGAGTAGCCTTTCTTTTCGGCCTCGGACGCGATGCCTGCGTACCCCGGCGGAGGGGCGTGGGCCCCGGTCAGCTGCTCCACCTGCATCCGCAGTTCTTGAAGCAAGAGAACGTCAGAGTCGATGGTTGTGCGCCATTCCGCGAATCCTTTGCGGGTGGCGGAGCGGAGACCGTTGACATTGAGGGTGGTCAGCTTCCACACGTCGGTCATGCTTCCTCCTTGCGCGCCGGAGCGACACCGGACAACAACTGGGGCACCACCTCCGCCGGGCCGTCGTGTACTTCTACCTGAATGAGCGCCGCCTCGACGTCGATGGCGGCGGGCGCGTAGAGGGTGTCCGTTGGCTTCCCGTCGAGCCATACCCGTACGGTGCCCGCGCGTACCGTGAGGCGGTAGACCTTGGGTGCAGCGCCCCGAAAGACGGTGCGGAGGTCGCTTTCGGGGTTCATTTGCCACGCTGGCTCGGGAGCGCGGGCTTCCCGCCGCGCAGCGCCTTCGGGGTCGACGGCCTCCCAAACGTCGCGGATTCCCGCTGCGAGCATCTCGCGGGAAAAGCGCCCGGAGGTTTGGGCTTCGGACAGCCCGCGGCGCAGTTGGGCGCCAAGCTCGTCGACCAAACCCCGCAAGGTGAGGTCATCCTCGGAGGTCTCGTCAGAAGTTGTACGCGGTGGCACCATAGGACCCTCGGTGGTGAACGAGCGTCGTAACGGGTTCCGCGCACACCTGGGAAGTCGCTCCCGAAGGAACATTGTATCCCTGAATGAATCCTCATTCAGTTTGCGGAGCGGCACCGGCACCGAAAGCGGCGACCCACGCGGGCGTCGTGCAGCTCACGCAATCAGTTTGTGTGCCGCGGCAACGAGGAGGTTTGCTTTGAACGGCTTGACAATCCAACCGCGCGCGCCCGCCTTTTTCGCGCGTTGAATAAGTCCGGGTTCCCCTTCCGTTGTGAGCATCACTACAGGCAAACCGGCATGCCGCGGCACCGCCTTGACAGCCTCCAACATCTGGATACCATCCATACGGGGCATGTTTACGTCACACAACACAAGGTCGATGTCCGTGCAAGCGTCGATGACGGCCTTGCCATCCAACCCATCGACCGCTTCAATAATCTCGAACCCCGATGGGGCGAGCGCCATGCGAACTTGCAACCGCACAGTCGCGGAGTCGTCGACCACGAGAACTTTCTTGGACATATGTACCTCGCAAGGTTCTCCACCCAAAACCGGACGAGAACACGACCGTTGGCGGCACCATCGACCACCATTGGACTATTTCGAGATACGGAAAATTCGCAGTCACACTTGAGAAGGCCTGCGTGCGATTGTGGGGTTCAGCCCTCCCAAGGAATTTCCATCGGAGCGGAGGCATTGCCGGAACGGTCGTACAAGACAGCGGAAAACGCAAAATCGGAGGCGGTGGAACATGTAATAGGCGGGTAATGTCCGTCGCGGAAGCTGCCGACGCATTCGCCATCGCGACAGATCAACAGGCGGTCGGTGAAGATATCGCCGCCCGACACATACCGACCGGTGACATCGCCATTCTCGACGTCGTAGTCGCCTTGGGGGTCGGCGTAGTCGACCTCAAAAAAGAAAATCATGCCGGAGCTGTCGGAGCCGGCCTGGCACCACGCGCGCGACGTGACGACCACCGGGCCGTCGCCGTCAAACTGCACGCCGTCCTCAAAGTCGACGGAGCCGCCGACGTCGTCGTTGGACTTCGTGGAGCCGTCTTCTCCGGAACCGCTCCCACACGCAGCCAAGGCGGACAAGCAGGCCCACACCAACAGAGTCTTTGTATTCACGACGCCTCCACACGAAACCATATTTTAGTGTGCCCCCACCCGGTGCGTTTTCGCAAGGCCTACCGCGGTCAAGGTTTGGTCATCCCCACCCAAATGCGGTCACATCCGTCGGTGCCGCGAGAAAACAATCGAAGGGCGCGGCGCCCAAAGCGAGCACGGCGCTCCACTTGTCGGGCGACACCCAAGGCACAATCGGCTACTTCGCGATATGTCCCTCCATTTGAGGCAACGGCACGACGTGCGCGCTTTCTTTCGGTCTCAAGGCGGCGAGCTGTCGCGCGCGCTTGCGCTCGGAGGCGTCACCACCCTCGGTCTCGGCCTGTTGCGGCAAGGTCTCGGCCTGTTTGGCGCATTGGGCACCGACGCCCCGCTGTGGGGCCTGACCGCCCGCGACCTCCTGTCCGGGGCGCCTCCGCTCGTCCCTCCCTTGTACCCCGCCTTGTTGGTGCCGATGATTGGGCTGGGACACACGCCGGCCGCCGCAGGCACCGCCGCTTCGCTCGTCATGGGCGGCTGCCTGGCCTCGGTTGGGTACTTGTGCGCGCGCCGCTGGGGCATGTCCCGAGCTGGTGCCTCGGTCGCCGCTATCGCCCCTTTTTTGCTGCCGGACACCCTTGGATTCGCGCTCCAGCTCCAGCCCGATGCCGCAGCGGCCGTCGTCGCGCTCGGCTTGGCCTACGCCCTCACGAAGCCTGCGGAGCTTCCCGTATGGAGCATCGGACTCGCGGCGTTGGCACCATTGGTTCGCGAACACGGCATCGTCTGGATGGTCCTCCTGTGCGCTGTTCTCGTCTGGCACACACCGAAGCGACCCTCGCGCGCGCTCGGCTTGCTCCTCGCCGCGACCCTCGCGCCGCTCGTCGTGGGCGTCCTGCCCGGCTGGCATCCAATGGATGTCCCCTGGAGCGACCGCGCTGGCGGTGCGCTGGCGGCATTTATGGCCACGCCGGACGCGCCCCCGCCCTACCTCCACGAGCTTCACGCCGCAGAGCGTCGGGCCTACCTGGACCTATTGGCCGCGGCTGACCGCGGGGGACAGCTGGTATGGCACGCCGCGCGCTCCGTGCGGCTGGCGCCCGATGGCTGGCTGTTGGTGGTGCTCGCGCTCACGTTGCCCCCCTCCCCCCACAAAGAGGCGCGCTGGCGCGTGGTCCCACTATTGGCTGCCCTCCCGGCGCTGGTAATTTGGTCCCAGCGGCGGCATTTGCTCGTCCTCGCGCCGCTCGCCATCGTGTACCTGCTGGCACATACGCCGCGGCCGCGCCTCACCCGCCCATTGTTGGTGGTCGTACTCGCGGCACACGGTGCAGTGAACCTCCCCGCATTCGCGCGGGGCTGGCAAAGCGAAGGCGCCAGGGCGCGGCATTACGCAGAGGTGGGCGCGTTTTTGCAGACAAGCGCACAGCCCGGCGACCTGCTGGGCGGCGTATTTCAGGACATCGGATTGTACGGCCCGGACATGCCCCGCCACGACCCCGATGGGAGCCCGGCCGACTGGCGCACCTGGACGGTCACCGACCGTGCGCCGCCGCAACGCGCGCGCGGCACCTGGACCTCGGTCTTTACGGGGTCTGGGCCGTACCACGTCTACCGACTGGACCCCGAACGGTCCCCGCGTCCTTGCGCCGACGCCCGCTTGCCGCCTGGTGCGGCCCATTTGGCGATTGCCGAAGCCCGCGTCACCCTTGCAGGTTGTGTCGAACCGGTCGAACCCTGACCTCCATCAAGGCAACGTCCGCCCGCACGGTCCACAATCGAAGCAGGTCCAGGAGGCTCAAATGCGCCACGTCGCTTTCGTTTTGCTGTGTGGGGTCACCGCTTGTCGCCACTCCAACCGTGACCTCGCGGAGCTTTCCCGCGACGAGCGCGCGTGGACGATGCAGCAGCACTTCCAGGACGTATTTGTGGCCTGGGATGCGCTTCTTCGTGGCGATGTGGCCGCAGCGCGGGAAAGCGGCGTTCGCCTGCTCAATGCGTACCAAACGCTCCCGGCGGACAGCGACCGCGTGTCCCACGCAAGCTCTGCGACCGTCGAAGCCATCGCCGAACTCGCGTATGCCAATGACTTGGCGTCGGCCGCGCACGCTGTCGCACGTGTCGGCGCGCGCTGTGGAGAATGCCACGCCGCATCCCGCGCCGAAGTGGTGTTGCCGGCCATCACGATACCGCCGTCCCCCGATCCAACAGACGTTCGCGCCGTAATGACCCACCATCGCGCGGCGACCGCGGCCATGTGGCGGGGCCTCATCATGGGCGACGACCCTGCATTCCAAACGGCTGTAAACACGCTTGCGACGGGCACTTTGCTGCCTGACGGCGTTGGCGTCGACAGCCCGCTCCCCCCGGAAGCGCGCGCCCTCGAGCGGACGGTGCAAGAGGCCGCCGCGCGGGCCGTGGCAGCTTCGGATCCAGATGCCCGTGCGAATGCTTTTGGTGACATGATGACAAGCTGCGCTGCTTGCCACAAACTCCTTCATGGCGGGCCGAACGCACCATTGGCCTACCCCGCGAATGTACCGGTCGGCGTGGAAGATTTGGCGCCTACACAATAGGAAACCCGCCAACCCCTACCCCGGACTGCCGATGCCCCGTCGCTTCATTGCCATTGAAGGCCTCATTGGCGTCGGCAAAACGTCCCTCAGCCGCCTGCTGGCGACGGAGTGGGGCGCGCGGCTGATTTTGGAGCCGTGGGAGCACAATCCGTTCTTGGCGTCGTTTTACGACAACAAAGACCGTTACGCGTTTCCCGCGCAGATGTTCTACCTTGCGAGCCGGTCGGCCCAGCAGCTCTCGTTGCGGCAAACGGACCTGTTCGACGAGCTGGTCGTCGCCGACTACATCTTCCAAAAAGACAGACTCTTCGCCGAAGAAACCCTCACCGGCGACGAGCTCGCGCTGTACGACCGCTTCGCGCGGATGCTGGGCACAAGCGCGCCCCATCCGGACTTTGTGCTGTTCTTGGATGCGCCCACCGAGGTCATCATGAGCCGCATCGCCAAGCGAAATATCGCCGCCGAGTTGGTCATCAAGCCCGACTACCTCGACAGCTTGCGCAAGCGGTACTACCAGCTTTGGAACCGCTACCATCACGCGCCGGTCTACGTCCTCGACACCACGTCCATCGACTACACGTCCACCACCGACGACTCGGGCAAGCGCGAGATTTTGCGCATCATCAAGGGCTGGATGGACGGCCGACCTGTCCCCGGCGCGCCTACCCCGTATCGTCCGCCCGGCGGCGACCACCAGCTAAATCTGTTTCGCTGAATCGCGATTCAGTTTCGATTTTGGGCGCCACAGCGCAGGTGGGCGAACCCGCCAAGGCGAGACGCCGTTGGTCCGCGCGTAGTTCGGGCCCGCGACGATAGGCCACGGGACCGCCCCCCACCTACGGGGAGACGGTCCCCTGCACCCGCTACCCCACGGTCGGCCGCAAACGGTCAATCCGCGCGGCGCACACCTTGTATTCGGCGGTGCCGGTGACTGCGTCGCCCACGTCGTTCGTGAGGTGATTGGCCATGGACTCCGAGAAGTGCAATGGCATCCAAATACAGCCCCGGCGCATCTTGCGGGTGAGCACCACCTTGGCCTCGACCGCCCCCCGACGCGTGGACACACGCACCCGCTCGCCGTCTTCTACGCCCAGACGCCGGCCATCCTTTGGATGGACCTCCACGAAGTTTTCCGGCTGCTTGAGGGCAGGTCCAGAATCGCGGCGGGTCTGCGTGGCGGCGTTGTAGTGGTACAGCGTACGTCCGGTTGACAGCACAAACGGCCAGCCATCATCGGGAAGCTCGGCGCTTGGCCGATAGGCAACCGCTTGGAAGGTCGCTTTGCCCTTGAGCGGGCCATCGCCGTGCAGCGTGGGCGTGCCGGGGTCATCGGGGGACTCGCACGGCCACTGGAGGCCGCCTTCGCGTTCAATCCGCGCATGGCTGATACCGGCGAACTTCGGCGAAAGCGCCGCCATTTCGTCATAAATCTCGGCTGGCGACGCATAATGGGGCATCGGGTAGCCCACGGCGCGCGCCAAGTCGCACAGAATCTCCCAGTCGGCGCGGGCTTGTCCCGGTGGCTCGACGGCTTTGCGAACACGCTGGACCCTGCGGTCGGAGTTCGTGAATACGCCGTCTTTTTCCGCAAAACACGATGCAGGGAGGATGACGTCTGCAAACCGGCAGGTCTCGTTGAAGAAGATGTCTTGCACAACCACGAAATCGAGCTGGTTCATCCCCTCTTCGATGTGCGCGGTGTTGGGCTCGCTCAGGACAATATCTTCGCCCATGACAAACAACGCGCGAATGCCGGTGCCAAGGGCCTTCATCATGACGTTGAGGTTCATGCCGTCGTCGGGCGACAAGTCGCAGCCCCACGCGTTTGCGAACCGCTCCAAGGCGACCGCGTCCGACACCCGCTGGTAGCCCGGCAAAAATATCGGGCTCGCGCCGGCGTCATTGGCGCCTTGGACGTTGTTTTGCCCGCGCAACGGGTTCATGCCCGCCGAGCGCACGCCGAGGTGGCCGGTCATCAACACCAAGTTGGCCAAGGCATAGACGTTGTCCGTGCCGTGACTATGCTCGGTAATGCCCAACGTATAATAGATGCCCGCCTTACGCGTGGTCGCGTACAAACGCGCGGCCGCGCGAATGTCGTCGGCAGGCACACCGGTGACTTCTTCCGCCGACTCGGGGTCGTAGGCCGCGACCGCCGCCCGCACGGCATCGAAGTTCTCGGTGTGCTGGGTGATGAAGGTCTCGTCGCACAAGCCCTCGCCGATGATGACGTGGGCGATGGCGTTGAGCAGCCAGACGTCGGTTCCTGGCTTGAGCTGGAGGTGGATGTCGGCCACTTCGCTCAGCCAAATCGCGCGCGGGTCGGCGACAATGAGCTTCGCACCGCGCCGTACGGCACGTTTCATCTCCATCGCGATAATCGGATGGGCTTCGGTGGTATTGCTACCAATCACAAAAAGGACGTCTGCGTCCCGAATTTCGGGGATGCTGTTCGTCATCGCGCCCGCACCAAACATTGTCACCAGACCGGCGACGGTAGGCGCGTGTCACGTTGCCGCACACTGGTGGCAATTATTGGTGCCAAATGCGGCCCGCGCGAGCTTTTGCACCAAATAGTTCTCTTCGCCTGTGCAGCGACTCGACGACACAAAACCCACAGAATTGGGACCATAGCGGTCGGCAACGCCCTTGAGGCCCTTTGCGGCCCGCGCAAGGGCTTCTGGCCACGTCGTCGGGTAGAACTGCCCGTCTTCACCGCGCACGAGTGGGTCGGTGAGACGGTCGCCGTGATGGATAAAGTCGTAGGCGAAGCGCCCCTTGACGCACAGGTTGCCGTCGTTGACCGTCTCGCCGGGAGGGGGCGAGGTCACCTTGACCACCCGCCCATCGGCGACGTTGAGGTCAAGCTGGCAGCCAACACCGCAGAAATTGCAGGTGGTGCGGACTTTCTTGACTTGCGCCAATGGAAGCAACGGTGCCTTTTTCTCGAACATCGCACCGGTGGGACAAGTCGCGATACAGCCGCCGCACAACTCACACGACGATTGCAGCAGGCTCACGTTGGCGGCGGTGGTAATGGTCGCCGCGCTTCCCCGCTCGCTTATCGTAATCGCGCTGACAGCCTCGACTTCGTCGCAATACCGCACACAGCGCGCACATAAGATGCACGCATCCGGATTGAAGCCAATATACGGGTTGGGGTCAGGGCGACCCGCACGCGGCGCTTGGACGGGCGGAAACCGCGGAATACCGGGGGTGTCCTTGGCCCACGCGCGGAGTGCGTTTCCATTGGGGCCTTCGGTGGGGAGGCCGTCGGCGTCGAGGGAGTGGTCGGACAAATACAAGCCCAACAAGACCTGCCGATGGCGCTCGATGCGAGGATTTTGGGTGTGGACCACCATCCCCGGCGCCGCTTTGTACGCACAAGCAGGCTGCAAGCGGCGCTGGCCCTCCACCTCTACCAAGCAAGCCCGGCAGGCGCCGGCAGGGTCGAGGCGGGGGTCGTGGCACAAGGTCGGGACATGTCGACCGAGCCGGTTGGCCACATCCAAAAGGGTGTCGCCGGGCCTGGCGTCAATGGTTTCGCCATCTACGGTGAGCGTAAAGGACTGAACGTCTGCGTCGGCACGTTGGTTCACGGACAACCTCCCGTGGAATCGCCTACATTCGGAGCCGCTGTCGACCGGCTGCGGAAATCTTCGGGGAACCAGCGACGCGCGGACACGAGCGGCAGATGCGCCACCATTCCGAGGCCGCAAATCGAGCCTTCTTCTAACGCAAACGCGACGTCGTCCACCACCGAAAGATGCGACACATCGCCCGAGTCGAGGTAGCGGTCGACCGATTGGCGCAACACCTGACAGCCGATTCGGCAAGGCGCACATTGTCCACACGACTCGTCCTCGAAGAACACCGTGCTCCAGCGGGCTGCCACGGCCATGTCAACGGTGTCGTTGAAGACGACGACGCCTGCGCTTCCGAGCATAGAGCCGAGACGCGGCAAGCTACGGAAGTCGAGCGGCACATTTCGGTGGGACATGTCCAAGAACCCCGCCGACGCACCACCGGGCGAAAACGCGCGCGGCGTGCCCACGTATCCCCCTGCCGCTTCGACCAGCTCGTCGAGGGTGACACCCAGCGGAAGCTCGTAAACTCCCGGATGAACCACATGACCGGAAATACAATACAGCTTTGTACCGGCTTCAGTGCGCCCCAACGCGCGGAACCACGCGCCGCCCCGCAGCACGATTTGGGGGACACACGACAAGGATTCTACGTTGTGGATGAGCGTAGGCTTGCCAAAAAGGCCAGATTCCGTTGGGAACGGCGGCTTCAAACGTGGCATACCACGCCGACCTTCAATCGATTCTAACAACGCAGTCTCTTCGCCGCAAATATACGCGCCGTGCCCCGAGACAAAGTGCAGTTGAAGCCAATCCAACACAGGCCCCGCCGCACGATGGGCGCGCTCGAGACTCTGGCGCTCTTCGGGGAACTCGCCGCGGACATAAATCCACGCTTCTGTCGCGCCGATGGTCCACGCCGCAATCGCTAGCCCTTCGAGGACCTGATGGGGCCGGCGGAGCATACACTCGCGGTCTTTGAAGGTGCCAGGCTCCGCTTCGTCGGCGTTGACCACGACATAGCGGGTAGGATTGGGCTGTCCCACCACACTTCGCCACTTGATATGGGCGGGAAAACCTGCGCCCCCTCGGCCTTGCAGCCCCGCCTGCTCGAGCGCATCCAGGACCGCCGCCGGCCCGACCACGCGCGCATGGGCCAAGGCTTCATAGCTGCACGTGTCGACGCCGCCGAGGTTCACCACCAGATGGGGGCTGTCGGGCGTCACCGCGCCGCGTGGCCCCTTGGCTTCGAGCACAAAACCGGAAGGCGCCTCCTTGCTGGGGACCAACGCGGCGGGCGCGCGGTCGCACTGTCCCAAACAGCTGACCGCTTCGTGGGCCACACCCGACGCTTGGAGGTCGGCGAGCCAATCGGACGCGCCCGAAATCTGGCAACTCGGACCCTGGCATACGCGAACCCCCGCATCCGGGCGGGCAAGCAACGTATAAAACCGCGCCGCTCCCCAAACGTCGGCCTCGGGAACGCCGGTTTGGCGCGCTACATCCCGCACCACCTCCGCCGTGAGAGCCGGCGCGTGGTCGAGGAGCGCGAAGATTTGGTCGCGACGGGCGCCCTTCTTTTCCATTGCGCATCACCTTGGGAGACAAAGCCCGCTGCGCCCCAGCAAATGAGGCGCGAAGGTATCGTGGCACGATTGGCCCCGGTTGACCACCAAAGAGCACGGAAGGCCCCATTCTACGTGACAAAAGCAGACCGGGGCGCCCACCGGCCGGTCCGCGCAAATGACCAACACCCAAAACAGGTCGCGCGCCCGCACGTCGCTCCGCGGGCTACGGCCGAGAGATCTGCGACACCGCACGAGGCCACACGCGCGGCAACCACTCGAGGGCATCCGTCGAAGCCCAGGTCTCGACCTGGCCGGTTTGCACGTCAACACGCACGACGTCGGCGTTTCGACCCTCATCGTGCGTCACGAAGAGCGTGCCGTCCGGCGCCCAAACGGGGGTCTCGGAACGCACCATCCAGGGCGCTCGGGGGAGCGCGGTCGTCGCAAACTGGCCATCGGCGTCGACAACCGCGAGCACACGGACTTCAGGCTGCCCCCCCTGCCGACGCACCACGAGCGCGAGCAAGCGGCCATCGGGTGACCACGCCAAGCCTTGCTCGGGGACAATTTCTTCGTCGGGTTCCGGGAACCACACCGGGCCCGCCCCTCTGGCATCCGCGCGGGCCATCCACAGCGCCAAGCGCGAATCTTGCCCGGCGACAAACGCCAACGAGCCACCGTTCGGGTGCACCGTTGGGCGCATGTCCTCACCCTTGCGCACCATCCAAACCGCAGGCGCCGCGTCTACTGCGCCGGATTCGCTAGAGAGCGGCACCCAATGGAGGTCAACGTCGGCGCCACTACACGCCATCACGACGTTTTCGCCCCAAATATCCGGCTCGAAACAGCCAGGCGGGTGGTTGGTCAGGCGGACGAAACCCCCACCGGGCACGCTGCGGTAGATGTCCCGAAAGCTGTTTTCCGATGACCCAAAGACAAGCGAGCCATCGGCCGCCCACCGAGGATTGCGGACCGCGCGCGCGACTGGGCTCGCAGGCGTCAGGATTCCGTCGTAGGTCCGCACCCAAAGCTGCTCGACATGGTGCTCGCCCGGCCCATCCTCGGCGCGGGTCAGCACCATCTGCGACTGCGCGCCGACGGGCCCCGGAAACCAAGAAGCGTCGTCTTCCGGGGAAATACGCTCGGCATCGGCATTTGGCGCTGCCTTCGCCCAGACAGAGAGCGGGCCATCGGCATCCGTAGCCCACACCAATCGGCCCGCAAGCGGCGGCAACGCGGCAACGGTAGGCGGCCCCTCCGCCGTGCACGCGACGCCGCACGGTGCCAGGACGAGCCCCCCTACGCGGCCCAACATCCGCGCGCGCGCCATCAGCGAGCGGTACGAACCCGCACGGCATCCGCGATGACCACGTAGCCAGGGGTGGTCCACCGCGAGAGCGCGATGCGGTTCCAGCCTGCGGGGAAGTTCCAAGTGCCCAGCTCCACCCAGCGCTGACCATCTGCGTGTTGGTCCACCACCACCGTGCCCAGCGTGGTTCCATTGCTATCGATGGCCATGAACGGCGCGTTGCGGGAGCGGTCCGAGGCGCTCGGCCACCACGCATCGGCGGTCAAGCGCGCAGGGGCGTCGAGGTAGAACCAGAAGCTCGCCAAATCGGAGCTGCTGTCCGTAGAGCGCCACCAATAGCCGGAGTTGTAATAGCCCGAAACATTGTTGCTACCGGTCCAATACGACGAAACCTCGATTTCCGCGTTGGCGCCGTTGGCCGCGCTGTTGCTGTCGATAATGATTTCGATGGCCGACGAACTGGTCGATGTGCCGCCACTGGACGTGCTCCCCGACGACGAGCCGCCGCTCGACGAGCCGCCGCTCGACGAGCCGCCCGACGACGAGCCGCCCGAGCTGCTGCTCGAACCGCATGCGGACGAAGCGCGCGCGAGGTAGTCGGTCCACGGCCAGTTCGGGCCGGGGTCGACGCGGTTGTACGGTTGCAGCTGACCGTGCCCCACAACGTGGTAGCGGTCAATCGGAATGCCCCAGGTGCGGGTAATATCGCATACCAGCTTGGCCGAGCGGTCCAGGAGGCCGCTATGCCACGTAGACTGGGACGAATAGCCCGCATGCTCGATGCCAACGGTGAAGTGATTGGACGAGTAGCCGTCGCGCCAGCAATCTACGCCAGAGTTGAGGTCACATTCGTAGGACGCACCGATGTGCCACGCTTTGTTGGACTCCGCGACCAGCTGCGACACTTCGGTACCATCGGAGTTCACGACATAATGCGCGCTCACCCCTGCAGACGAGTTGGTCAACCAGCTCCAACAGCCCGAATAGCTGCCTTCGCAGGTGTGAATGATGACCATTGCGGGCTCGCCGATGCTTGACGTAGGACGCGACGAGTAGTTCGGCGAAGGACGCCAGATAGCGCCGCGTCCGTCGCCGCCGGTGCTCCCCGAGCGGGTTTCGAGGTAGTCAATCTCCACATCCATCGGCGGCAAGGTGCCGAGCTCGCTCACGATGCCTTCTTCGAGGAACCGGTAGACATCCATATAGACGAAGGACGAGCGGCCATCTTCATCGGGGATGTCGGCGAACAGCGCGACGGCGGGGGCCCAAGCGCCTACATCGGCGCGGTCGATGCCCATGCCGTTGGCCAGCTCGGTCAGGCGCATCGCGCCCGCGCGAATGTTGGATTCACGGTCGTAAGCGACGTCTGCCGCCGACACACCCAAGCGGGCGCCGAGGTCTTCGAGGTGCTCTTCTGGCACGCCCATGATGCCAAAGCGCGCGCTCCGGCCCTCGAACTCGACCTCGCCTTCCACCATCTGCCAGGAGGTCATGCCATAAGCCACCGCCTGCAAAATCTGCACGGGAACGTCGAAATCCGCCGCGGCACGCGCAAACTCATCGTCGAGGTTGCTCGCTTGCTCAAACTCGGAGTCGACATTGGCTTGGGGGGTGTCCTGACCCTTTCCGTCAAAACTATCGGTGCAGCCTACCAAGCCGCACACACCCACCACCGACAACCACACACGATTCGAGAGCAGGGCCAAACGCCACCTCCGTTCGTCCCGACGAAGCCTACCCATCGGACCGACGACGGTGTGGCTAAAGAGGACAAAAGAGATGACAGCGCGATTTCACCGTAAATTGGACAACCAAACCACGCATCATCACTCGTCTTTCAACGTTCGCCGCAACCCAAAAAGAATCCGCTTGGTTCATTCCGGCAACGAAGTGATCCATCCCCGGTTGCGCATCCAGTCGACTTCACCCCGCACACCGCGCAAATAGATGTCTTGCACACGTTGGGTGACGGGTCCTGGCGGGCCAACTTCCCGGCGGTCGACGGAGCGAATGGGTGTGACCTCTGCGGCGGTACCCACCATAAACAGCTCATCGGCGGTGTACAGCGCGTCTCGCCCGAACTGCTGCTCGCGAACGTCGTAGCCTTCATGGGCCAAGATCTCAAGCACCGAGTCGCGCGTGATGCCGCCCAGAATATTGATGACAGGAGGGGTCATCACCACGTTTTTGCGCACCACGAAGATGTTTTCGCCGGTGCCCTCGGCCACCAAACCGCTGGTGTCGAGCATGATGGCTTCGTCATATCCATTATCGTTGGCCTCATAGCGAGCCATAATCGAATTGACGTAGTGCCCCACCACCTTCGCGCGCTGCAAGTTGGCATTGACGTGGTGCCGACTAAAAGACGAGCACGCGACCCGAACCCCGTTCGCCAAGCCTTCGTCGCCCAAATAAGCGCCCCACTCCCACGTAGCGACGACGGTGTGCACCTTGTTGTCGCGCGTACCGAGGCCCATCGCGCCGCTTCCCAAGAAAATAAGCGGGCGAATGTAGGCGCTCTTGAAGCGGTTGGCCGCCAATGTTTCGAGACAAGCCGCGCGCAGCTCTTCTAACGAATACGGAACCCGAATGTGGCACATCCGCGCCGAGTCGATGAGGCGCTCCAGGTGGTCATCCAGGCGGAACACACCCGGCTGGCCATTGGGTTGCGTATACGCGCGAATACCCTCAAAAACCCCCAATCCGTAATGCAGCGTATGGCTAAGGACGTGGACCTGAGCATCCGCGAATGGCACTAGCTTGCCGTCCATCCAAATGCTTTCGCTCTCAATGCCCATGTCGACTCCGTAGAACTTGGAATGGGGAACGCCCGCCCCGCGGTAGGATATGCGTGGGCGAGCGTGGGTGGCACAATCCGGTCCGTGCCCGAGGGCCAAAACTTCGACCCCGAATCTACACCCTATCTCACCCGGCGCAGACCAGCCGGAAAGGACGTTGTGTGGGATACAACGTCGCAGCAACCGAGATCCACACCAAAGGAAGTTAGGGCGCGGATGCTGGCGCCGCGAGCACCTTGCCCTCTGCGTCCACCGGGACAACAGAGAGGCCCGCCGCTTCAAGCTCTGGCCGCACGACCGCCGAATCGCCGACAATCAAAATGACCAAGTCGTCGCGGGAGATATTCTTCTTCCACGAATCGAGGGCCGCATCGAGCGAAACCGCGCGAAGACGGTCGGTGTAGCCAGACAACCAATCGTCGGGGAGGTTGTAGCGCCACATCGTCAGGCGGTCGCCCAACAACTGGCCGGGGTTCTCGAAGGACAACGGCCACGTATAGATGAGCCCATCGCGGACGAGATTCAGCTCATCAGCATCCATCGCACCGAACGCGACACCGGAAGCACTCACACCGCCTTGCAACAAGCCATCCAGCTCTCGAAAGGTCTCTTGCACTGCGGCTGCGGTCGCGGACGTTTTGATGCCCGCATCCATCGACCACACGCCCGGACGAAGCGAATGGTCGATGCCGGAGCGCGCACCATAGGTCCAGCCTTTGTCTTCGCGCAAGTTGAGGTTGAGGCGCGACATAAACTGGCCGCCATACGCCCGGTTTGCCAACACAAACGCGGTGGCGTCGGGCGCGGTGCGGTCCATCACGAAAGCACCCATCTTGACGATGCTTTGCGGTGTTCCCGGCATATCGTGAAGGTAGACCGTCTTGGGCGGATGAGACGGTACTTCAGCCGGAATCTCGGGAGCAGGCGGAGCCGCGCCATCTGCCGTCCAGCCGGCGAAGCGCGCTTCGAGCAATGGCACCACTTCGTCGAGAGTTGTGTCACCACCTACCAACACAATCGCTTGGTCAGGACGTGCATGGCTGGTGTACCATGCCCGCATCTCCGCTGTATTCATCGCGGAGTAGCTTTCTAATGTCGGGAACAAGCCAATATAAGCGTCACCATGCATCAGGCGGTCGAACACCCGCGCTGCCACCCGGCGGGGGTCAGAAGGAATCGCCGACAAATCCTGAATGCGCCGCTTTTGGGAGATGGTCCACTCGGCTTCGGGAAACGTTGGACGAAGCGTGAGGTCCGCCAACAAATCGAGGCCCGCGCCTACGTTGCGCTTGAGAACCTGTAAACCCAAGCCGGAAGAATCATTTCCCGCAAAGGTAGACAGCTCGGCGCCCAACTTTCGCGCCGCCACCGAAAGCTCTTCGGCGGAACGATTGCCCGCGCCTTTTTCGACCAGCTCCATCGCTACCGACGCGAGTCCCTCGCGGCCGGCCGGATCCGTGGCTGCTCCCGACGCGAACACGACGTTGACGTAGACGAGCGGAACTTCGTGGTTCTCGACCACCAGTACTTCGAGCCCGTTCGACAAGCGCGCGGTCTGGGCTTCGGGAAGCTGGAAGGGTCGGGGCGCCAATGCAGCCGGGAACGAAGTGCGGTGGTCGGCGACCGCCACGGCGTCATCCGCGTGCGCTGCCGACAGGACCGTTGAAAGCACCAAATGAACGAAGGCCATCATTCACCTCCCGCGGGCGCATCGACAATGGCCCCTTCCGGAGCAGCATCGAGGGGATGGACATGCATCACCACCCGCTCTGGCACACCCAAATACATCTTTGCCGCGGCATGGGCCGTGCTTGGCGTCACGCTGAGATACCGCCCGAGGTCGGTCGCGAGGTAGTGGGTGTTGCCCGTCATGAGGTAGTAGCTGTTGAGCTGGTTTGCTTTGTTGGCGATGGTTTGCAACGAGCCATATGCGCGTACTTCCCAGCTTGTCTTTGCATCCTGCACCGCTTCTTCGCTGGGCGGTGCCGCCAAGAACTCGGCCAACACGGCATCTATTTCCGCAACGACTTCATCCGTGGTGTGCCCCTCGGCTGCGGTCGCTGTAATCACATACGAACTTGCCAAGTAGGACGAGGATTGGTATGCCACAACATCGCGGGCGACGCCCGTTTGCTTGACCAATCGCTGATAGAGCGCACTATCGTTGCCATCTGCAAGCAGGCCAGACACGATGTCAAGCTCCGCATCCCCAGGCGCGTACAGTTTGGGGCTGTGGTATGCAATCCAAACTTTATGGTGCGGCACTTTGGACGCGTAATGCAGCGCAACCGGCGCCGCCAAGGTCGCCGGCGCTTCGGTCACCGGCGTTGGCTCGGGGCCTGCGGGAATCTCGCCAAAGTACTTTTGCACCAGCTCTTTTGCGACAGCGGTGTCGAAGTCGCCGACGATTGCTAGGCTGGCGTTGTTGGGGACATACCAGGTCTTGAAGAAGCCCTGAACGTCCTCCATCTTTGCGTTCTCAATGTCTTCGTGCTTTCCGATGGTGGGCACGCGATAAGGGTGCCCGACGGGGTAGAGCGCCTCGTGGAGCCACAAATAGGCCTTTCCATAAGGGCGGTTGTCGTAGTTTTGCCGACGTTCGTTTCGCACCACTTCCTGCTGGTTTTGCAGACGTTCGGGCGTGAGCGCCGGCAACAGCCAGCCCATACGGTCGCTCTCCATAAACAAAGCAAGCGGCAAGTGCTCCGCGGGGACGCCTTCAAAGTAATTGGTGCGGTCGGTGTTGGTGGTGCCGTTGATGCGTGCGCCGACAGCCTGAAGGGGACCAAAATAGTCGCCGTTGGCGTGCTCCGACCCTTGAAACATCATGTGCTCAAAGAGGTGCGCGAAGCCCGTCAGTCCTTCTTTTTCGTCCTTCGAGCCGACGCCGTACCAAACATTGACCCAAACAAACGGCACGGAGTCATCGTGGCTCAGGATGACGTGCAGACCATTGTCGAGGTCGTATTCCTCAAACGGAATCTCCAGGTTCGACCCCGGCGCTTCGGTGACGATGGACTGGGGAAAGGGTCCAGCCAAGCCGGCCGGCGTGAGGTCTGCGGATTTGGGCCCACAGGCCGCCAGCGCCCCCCCCATCAACAATGCCCGCCACGCAACGCGCGCGGGCAGATGCTCCCGTGCCGCTGCTCGGCGTGGGTCAAAAATGCGTACCGTCATGTTCTGACTCCTACTGACGACTGCTCTAACCGGTTGGCCCCACCGCTGTCCCCCTTTGGCGACGCCTGTTTGTCACCTGGCAAAGATTGCTGCATCGCAACATGACCTTACTGCGTCGCAGCAATTTGCTTGTTGCAGTGCAGCAATCAAGATAGAAGGCGGGCAGCCGGAGATCCCATGAACCTCGAAAGCCTGCGCAGTGCCTTCACAGAACACCCACACGCTTGGGTTCTGTTCATCTTTTACCTCGTGGTGACCAGCGCTCTCGCTTGGCGCGGCGGCCAAATGACGAGCACCAAAGAAGGTTTTGCTATCGGAACCGGTCGGATGCATCCGGCCGTCGCAGGCATCACACTGGGCGCGTGCTTGGCCAGCAGCGCCACTTTCGTCATCTTTCCGGGCTTCGTCTACAAAGACGGCTTGGCGGCGCTGGTCGGCTTCTCCGTACCCCTGATTGCTGGACTGTTGGCAGGCCTGGTCCTTTTTGCGCCCCGATTTCAAGACATTGGCGGCCAACACGGCGCCCTCACCGTGCCACACTGGCTGGGCGCCCGCTATGACAGCGCGACGTTGCGCCAGCTGTTTGCGGGGCTCAATATCCTCAACGTCGCGTATCTCGTATTGATCGCCGTAGGTTGCGGCTACGTCATGGAGGCGGCTCTCGGTATTCCATACACCGCTTCCGTCATTCTCATCGTCGCTTTTGTATTTGCCTACACCGGCTTCGGGGGCGCGTGGGCCCACGCGTTCACCAACACCGCCCAAGGTCTGCTGATGCTCATCATGGCGGTTGTCATTTTCGCCTCGGGCTGGCGTTTCTGGGCCGATGGCAGCTTGGTCGCCGACCTCGCGACCACCGGCTTGGTCGCGCCCGACAGCGTATTGTTTGGTTCCGTCGCCGAGGTGTGGGTCGTTCCGTTTGTCATGGGAATTGCGCTCACCACGCAGCCCCACTTGCTCACGAAGGCGCTCTACGTCGAAGGAAAGCGTGACCTCGCGAAGACGATTGGCATCGGCATCGGCACCTTCGCGGTGTTCTGCCTGGTGCTGTTTGCGGGCGCATACGCACGCCTCACGCTGGACCCCGGCATCCCCCAAGACCAAGTTGTCGCGCGCTATCTCGCCGAGGCGTTCCCGATGCCGGTCGTAGGTGCCGCCGTGAGCGTGGCGATTTTGGCTGCGAGTATGTCGACCATGGATGGCCTGCTGGTCGCGATTTCCGCATCTGTCGGCAACGACCTCTTGCCCGGAAAGGGCAGTGTCGGACTCAACCGCGGGGTCCTGGCTGGCTTGGCCGTCGTCACCATCGGAATCGCCCTGAGCCCGCCGAAGCTGGTACTCATCCTGGGCCAGCAAGGCGTTTACGGCCTCGTCGCAGCATCTGCCGGCCCCCTCGTCGTCGGCTTGTTCGCTCCTGGCAAACTTCGGGGCACACCGGCGCTCGTCACGGCTATCGTCGCGCTCGTCCTCCATTTTGGCCTCGGCGTGGGGTCGGGTTGGATAGGACTCGACCTCGGCCCCGTCACGCGAAACCCCGGCGTCGCAGCGGGCTTGGCCATCGCGGTGACCGTGCCCCTCGCATTTTTGCTGGTGCGCTTTGCGCCGTCGGCCCCCAAGGAACCCGCATCGGTCGCATAAGCAGACGTTGACGACGGGCATACCCATCGGGTACACGCCCCTCACCCATCTTGGAGCGTCCGTGTCGTCTCGCGCCCCCCTTTCGTTGTCACTTGTGACCACTTGTGTGTTGTTGTGGTCTACGGGCTGTAGCAGCACCTTCTCGGGGCGCTGGAAAGGAGAGTGCGACGTTGGGCTTGGCACCCAGTACTTCTCTATGCCCGTGTCCCTCGATTTGGTCGACACCAAGGGCACGACCCTCGCGGGCGTCGGACAGTTTGCGTTCAAAGAGGCATTGTTTGAAGGCGAAGCACGCGCGCGCATTGTCGACGACGAAGTGCTCGATGTCGATGTGGTCGGCGTATATGGCGGCTACACCATCAGCGTCGCCTACGAGCTTGAGTTGGGCACCGAAGACCTCGAAGGAACCTGCGCATTCGTCGACCAAGACGAGCTTTACGAAGGGGACGTGACCTTCCAGCGCATCGAGGACTGAACCGAATGGTCCCCCACCGCGGCCGGGCCCCGACGGTCTTGGGCTCGCGGGATGTTCGTCGATGAGCGTCGCGCAAAAATTGCTGCATCGCAGCATAACGGTCGGCGGCCTCGCAGCAATCAGCGGCGCTATCGTGGCCCGGTTGACTCCTTTCGCACCCGGAGTGGTCGGCGATAACGGCGACTGGGGCGTTGTTTGTCTCATCGGCGCAGGGATTTCCGCGGTCCTCGGCGGGGCCTTGGGAGCCGCCACGCCCCAAGCCGTGCGCTTCGCGCCCAAAGCGGCCTTGTCTGTCCTCGCAACCGGCATTTTCACCGTATTGATGGCGCTTCCCGTTGAAGGACGCCTGATGATGCGGGTGCCATTGCCGTACTTTGGGATGGTATTGGGCAGCAGTCTTGCGATATGGGGCGCCGTCCGAATCGGGCGGCATATTCCCGTTTTGGCCCTCGGGTGCGCCGTTTTGCTCACTTGGCTTGGCGCGCGCACCCTCGCACCGCCACGGAACCCCGCGTCTCCGCGCCCACCGGACATTTTGCTCGTCACGGTCGACACCACCCGCGCCGACCTTATCCCCGGCTTCGGCGGCGACCGAAGCCCCGCGAAGATGCCGGCCATCGAAGCATTTGGCGCCTCTGCACGTCGATTTGTGCGGACCTTTGCCCCCACGGCATTGACGGGCCCCAGCCACACCACGCTCCTGAGCGGCGTTCATGTGCTTGACCACGGCGTTGTCGCCAATGGACGCCCCGTGCCTCCTGCCCTTCCTTGGGTTCCTGCTGCACTGCAGCACGCGGGATACCGCACCGCAGCATTCGTCTCCGCAGCAGTTCTCGACGCCGACCTCGGCTTTTCACGGGGCTTCGACGCCTTTGATAGTCGCTTCGAACAGCGCGCCCGCTTTGGACATCCGGTGCTCGGCTGGCTCCCCCATCGACGCTCCGGCGCATTTGGTTTTGTCCGCCCCGACGACCAAACCCTCGACCGCGCCTTGCACTACGGCATCGAGAGCGCGCCCGATGAACCGCCGCGCTTTACGTGGATTCACCTATACGGCCCCCATTGGCCCTATGAACCCGACATCGACATTGCCGCGTCCATGGGCATTGCACCGCGCCTGACCGGCCACTCCCCTGCCCTTATTCCCCTCAATGGCGCAAACGACCTATCGCCGGAGATTGTCGCCCACGGCACAGCATTGTACTACGCGGAGTTAGCGAGCCTCGACCGACGCCTTGCGCGTATTCTCGCGGCCACCTCCCCCGAAACACGCGTCGTGATTGTCGCCGACCACGGGGAAAGCCTCGATGAGCACGGCCTTGTGTTCAACCATGGGCCATTGGCGTATGCACCCGACACACGGGTGCCGCTGTGGGTCCGCGCACCCGAGTTTGCGAAAGGAACCGACGAGCGCACGGTATCGACCACCCACATCGCTCCGACGCTCGTTTCCCTCGCCGGCCTGGACCCCCGCCACTGGGGGCCCACATTGCATGAAGATGCAGCACAGCCCGTCGTTTCGGTGTCTGCTGCGTCCGTGTTTCCAGCGACGGAGCCGTCCACAACCGCTATAGGTCCGTGGGCCAGCATCGCCATTCGATGGCAGGACTTGTCGCTGGCCGCAAGCCAAAGCCAACCCCGCCGATGGACGGTCCTCTCACACGACTTGCGCGAGGTCCACGCGCCTGTCGACGCCCCCGACGACGAACGCACCGGGCCTATCCTCTCGCGCTGGGAGGAGGTTGTCGCAGCGGGCGAGGCGCCGGCGGGCGCGCAGGCCCCCGGCATCGAAGCTGCCTTAGAAGCGCTGGGATACCTCGAACCGGCGACCCCGTAACGGCAAAACCCGGCACCAAGGAACCGGTGCCGGGTACGACCGCAGGCGACGCGCTATGCGAGGTTCAAGCGCGCCGCGATTTCTTCGAGCGCATCCCGCTCGGCCTGCTCGATGTTGCCAATAAAGCCGAACAAGCCGCCCGTCGCATCCGCCACGCTGCGGGCCGTCGCCAACAGCGATTGGCACGCTGCTTTCGGCTCCATGGCCGCGATATATGCAAGCGACGCATCGTAGAGCTTTTGGTCGGGCTTTCGCACCAGCATGCCCTGCAGGAGCGTCCACGCGGGACTGCTTTCGGAAACACCCGCTTGCCGCGCGGCCATTTCGAGAAGCTGCCGCTCTTCGGGTTCCACCTTTCCGCTGGCCCAGGCGACCATCACGATAGGAACCAAGTGCAGCACGGGGACGGTCTCGCGAACGATACCCAACGATGCCAAGGTTTGCGCGAGCTCGTGGTCATGGAGCCCGCCGGCCGCGAGGTCGAGTGTGGCACGCTCGGCGGTCAACCGCGCGCGAAGCTTCTCGATGAGATCACGGTTGTGCTTGGTGAAATATTCACCTTCATGGGCAGCGCGAAGGTCGTCGAGGGGGTTCATCGCCATGGTGGACCTCATAGGCAATCGCAAATACGGAGTATGAGAATGGGGCCGGTTCGTATGCCCGCCAATGAAGACCGGCAAGCGCCGAACGAACAACGGACTCAGGGAAGTCGCACGACATGTTGGTGCAAGGGCGGACGGGTCACCTCTGCCATGCGGCTGGGCATGCCCAACCACACAAAGCCGACACACTCTTCACACCCAGAGTCTACCCCAAGAAGTGTGTGGGTATCCCTGTCGCGGGTCACCCCTCCCGTACCCCACTTGGAAACGAAGCCTGCATCCGCCGCAGCCAGGAGCATGTTCTGGATGGCGCACGCGGTGGCCGCGTAGTCTTCTTTTGCACGGAAGGCATCGGAATTGACCACCTGGACAACCGCTATCAGTGCGCTAGGCCCCATGATCGTTGCACTTGCAGACTTGATCACTTTGTCGGACACCTCAATCTTGGCAGCCTGGGCAGCCAAGCGTGCCGCAATCGGAACCATCTTTTCACGGGTTTCTCGACCCACCACAACAAAGCGCCACGGCCACGTTTGTTTGTGGCATGGCGCTTGGTGTCCGGCCGCCAAAATCGCATCGATGACAGCGTCGGGTACGGGATCGGACGCGAACGCAAGCGGCGTCCGCCGGGCGAAAATCGCGGAAAGCGTTTCCACAACCACCTCGTTGGGGGGGCGATTGAACCGCGCCTCTTGGGTTCGGCGTAGTTCGGTTATGGGCCCCCTACTATCCGTTTCGCGCCGCGAAATCCCGGCCATCCAAACTCGGAGACATACCGATGACCTCGCGCTCCCCCCGAACCGTCACGATTCTCTACGGAACGGAAACCTACACCGCCGAAGGTCTGGCAGAACGCACAGCGGACGCCCTCAACGACGCGGGCTTTCAAGCGAAAGCGATCGACATGGAGGCCTTCGACCCCGACAACCTCTCGACATTGCGCACGCTGCTCATCGTGACGAGCACCTACGGAAACGGCGACCCACCCGCCAATGCCGAGCCAATGTTCGATGCAATCATGGCCGACACCGCTCCGCGCCTCGATGGCTTGCGCTTTTCGGTGTGTGGCCTGGGCGACCGCACCTACCCGCGCTTCGCCCAATGCGGAAAAGATTTTGACCGACGCTTGGCCGAGCTTGGCGGACAACGGATTTCGCCGCGGGTCGATTGTGACGTTGACCCAGAGCCCGCCTGGGAGGGCTGGTTGGAAGCGGTCCAAGAGGCACTCGCGACCCTTCCTTGGACTGAAGAAGCCGCCGCAACAGCCCCTCCGGCCCCAGAACCCGCACCCGTTGTCGCCGTCGCCGATGTGCCGGTCACCAGCGCGGACCCTCTCCAAGCGGCGAATGCCCTGCACCTGTCTACGGGCCCCCAAGCAGACCCCTCGGCCGAATACGGCAGCCGACGAAACCCCGTCGCGGCGACGGTGCGCGTCAATCGGTCGCTGACCGGAGCGGGAGCGTCGCGCGACGTGCGCTATCTGGAGGTCGACCTCGGCGAAGGCGCGCCCGCTTGGTCTGCTGGCGATAGCTTTGGCTTCTTCCAACCCAACGCGCCCGAGCTCGTCGACGAGATTCTGGCAGCATGCAAGATTGCGGGCGACACGACGGTCGTGGTTCGTGACGAGCAGATGTCCGTGCGGACCGCCCTGCTCACCCGTCTCGACGTGCAGACTGCCTCCGACCCCGCGTGGGCCAGCGAACATACAGGACAAGGCGCCGCCCCCGCCGATGGACCTCCGCTTCATGTACGCGACTATGTGCTCGCACGCGGCGTTCCCCTCGAAGCCCAGGCCCTTGTCGACCGCTTGCGCCGCATTTCCCCACGCTTGTATAGCGTCGCGTCGAGCCCGACGGTCCACAACAACGTCGTCTCTTTCGTCGCATCGGTCGTTCGCTACGAAGCCTATGGCCGGGAACGATGGGGCACCTGCACGGGCTGGATGGCCAACCACTTGCCCGAAGGCGCCAAGGTCCGCACCTACGTCCAGCGCCTCGACACCTTCCGCCTCGCCGCAGACGACACCGACATCATCATGATTGGTCCGGGAACCGGCGTCGCACCCTTCCGCGCCTTTTTGCAAGAGCGCGAGCGCCGCCGCGCGCGGGGCCGAAGCTGGCTGTTCTTCGGAAGTCGGAATCGCGAAACTGATTTCTTGTTTGGTGACGAGCTGCAAGCGTGGCGGACACGCGGCACCCTCACCCGCCTCGACCTCGCATTTTCCCGTGATGGGGCAGAAAAGCGCTACGTTCAACACTGCATGATGGACAACGCCAAGGCGCTTTGGCAATGGTTGAGCCACGGCGCTGTGGTGTACGTTTGCGGTGATGCGAGCGCGATGGCCCCCGATGTCCACAAAGCATTGCAGGCGATTGCCCACCAAGAGGGCGGCTTGAGCGAGTCCGACGCGCGGACGTTTGTCCGCGAACTCGCCCAAACCGGCCGGTATATGCGCGACGTGTATTAGCGTTCCTGCACGCGTTTCGCGCGCCAGAGCCCCCGTGCGCGGGTTTTTCCCGCCTCGGCCGCGCGTCCGCGGCGGTCTTGTGCCACAGCCCACCGATAGCAAAAACGGTGGCTTGCCGGAACCAACCGGTTCGCGCAATGGCTGTCTGCAGGACGCGGGCTGCGCCGCTTTCCGCGCGGACCATGGCTTCTGCCAAGCCTCTCCGTCCGCCTGGCTCGCGTCGCGCGCCGCCCATCGGGCGGTGTACTGCAAATCGACGCTTGTGTGGCCACGAGCTTGGGGAGGCTGGCGGCCCCATCTTCACGCGGAGATTTTGATCGACGGGGACGATTGTCCAACAAAGTGGTTGACGGTGCGTAACAAATGTTCTATTTTGTACGTAACACTTGTTCGGCCAAACCACCGAACCTGGAGGGGTCATGCTGCGTCTGTCCCACTACACCGCCGTTCTGTCTCTTCCTCTCATGGGGGCCACAGCACTGAGCATCGGCGGCGCCGCGACATGGGTGCCTCCGTTGGTGCTTTTCGGCTTGGTGCCTCTCGCGGAGCTGTTTTTGAAAGGCAGCCCGACCAATCCCTCGGCCGAAGAAGAGAGCGCCCGTCGCACGAATTGGACGTTCGACCTCATGCTCTTTGCCGCGATACCCTTGCAGCTCGGTATGGTGGGGCTGTTGAGCTACGGCGTCGCCCATGAATGGTGGTCGGGTGTTTCGCTTGCGGGGGCCGTCTTCACCACTGGCATTTGCGGCGGCGTGCTGGGCATCAACGTCGCGCACGAGCTTGGGCATCGCACCCAGCGCCTTCACCGCGTGGGCGCCTGGATTCTGTTGACGAGCACGGCATACTTGCACTTCTACATTGAGCACAATCGCGGCCACCACGCCCGCGTCGCAACCCCCGACGACCCCGCCACGGCGCGTCCCGGCGAGACCGTCTATGGCTTCTGGGTTCGCTCGGTGCGCGATTCGTGGCGTTCTGCATGGGCCATTGAGCAGCGGCGCCTGAGCGGGCGTCCCCATCGCCTATGGGACAACCAAATGGTGCGAATCACGGCGGTTCAGGTCGGTTTCGCGGCAATGGTCGCCGCAATCGGAGGCTGGGCTGTGTTGTTGGCTTGGCTCGCGAGCGCGGCCGTCGCGATACTGCTCCTCGAAACCGTCAACTACGTCGAACACTACGGACTTTCGAGAGAGAAGACCGCATCCGGCCGCTACGAGCGGGTCCAACCCCATCATAGCTGGAACAGCGAGCATCCGATTGGCCGTGTGCTCTTGTTCGACCTCACCCGCCACTCCGACCACCACGCAAATCCCGGCCGCCCGTATCCTATCCTTCGGCACCACGACGCAGCCCCCGAACTCCCCACAGGCTACCCCGGCATGGTGCTCTTGGCCCTTTTGCCGCCTGTCTTTCAAGCGGTCATGGCACGCCAGCTTGCGAAAGAAACGGCGCGCCTTCAGGCATTGTCTGCCGCAGCCTGAACCCTTGGCGAGCCCTGCGCGCGGGTGCGGTCCGATGAGGGGCCCACCCGCGCAGTGGTTCTTGGGGAGACGGTCAAAACGCGGGTGAGAGCACCCCTTTTACCCGCGACCGTGCAGACGTTCAGCCACGACATCGACGCAGCACGAAAAATGAATCTCATTCATTTTTCACTCATGCACGCTCGCGCTCCGTTTTCGTCAGCGCGGAACGCAGCGCTTGAGGCCACCGCGGCAGCTCAGTGTGACCACTCCACCCGCCGACACGGTGACGGAACCAGCGTCGACGAGCACGCCGTCGCCAAATGCCGCGCGAATTGCGTACGTGCCCGCAGGCACAACCCCTGGCGGGAGGCTTGTACCCGCCCCGATGAGGCGCACGGTCGTAGCGTCGCCAGTGACCACCACGCGCCCGGTTTCGGCAGGCGGCGAGCCGGGGGCTGGCGTGGACGCGGACGCGCGCTCCGGCTCGGTTGGGGCAGGCGTACGGTCCGGCTGACGGGCAGGACGACGCGCAGGCTCGCTTGTGGTCTTCACAGGTTCGGGCGGTGGGTCCGGTGGCGGCGGCTCTTCATCGACGTCCAGCAACCTATCCGCCGAGGGGGAAGCCTCTACCGGAGCCACTTCTTCTACTGCGGGAGGTGGAGGAACCGTAGAGGACGTCGCGAGCGCCATCCAAACGACCCCGCCGCCGATGGGCACCACAACAAACATTGCGCCCAATGCAGCGATACCTGCCACGAGCCAAGTGGGCGTACGCTTGCGTCCATGGGAGGGCGTAGAAGCCAAGGAGCCCGATGCGGAGGGGCGTCCCAACGACGAGCCATCGGCCGCGGTATTGCCGATACGGTGGTCGATGGAGCCCAACGTACTTGACTTTCCACCGGCAGAAGCGTCCATAGCTGCGCGTTGTGCCGCAATCGGGACCTTCTCCGCCGCCCAGTCGCGCAACCAAGGTGTCGAATAGCGGACGCGAATCGAACGCAAGCCCCGCGCCAAATCGGACGCATTCGGACGGTGCGCGGCTTCGTAGGCCAAGCTGCGGCCCATGAGGTCGTAGAGTTCGGCGTCGGGACAGACTTCCCACAAGCGATGCAAGGCCCGTACACGGTGCTCTTCGTGTCGGTTGGGGTGAGACCAGCTTCGCCCCAACGCACTTCCCGTCATCATTTCAATCAACACGACGGCGAGAGAGTAGACGTCGCCGGCGTGGGAGTCGATGCCATCCATTCGCTCCGGCGCCATATAGCCGACCGAACCGAAGAACACGCTGCGCGTCTCGCTCTCGCGCTCTTGGAACTCCGCGCGCGCCACGCCAAAGTCGAGCACTTTGACCTCGCCACGGGCCGTGAGATGGATGTTGGACGGCTTGATATCGCGGTGTAACAGCTGCACCGGGCGGCCCGCGTCTCCGATAGTGGACCACGCGGTGTCGAGCGCGCTCGCAACTTCCTCAATGACCTCCATCGCCGGTCCGGGGGGCGTCGGTCCGAGGTCCATGACCTGCTTGAGATCTACGCCGTCCACAAATTCCATGACAACGGCCCAGCGCCCTTCAAACTGGCGCAAGCCGTCTACCCGCACAATCGCGCGATGGTTCAGCAGACCCAGAATTCGCGCTTCGTCGCGTAGGCGCTCGGCGAACTCCGTCTTGTTGGCCCACTCATCGTTGAGCACCTTGAGGGCCACAGCCTTTCGAAATCCGCCAGGACCGTGCATTTCCGCACGGTACACCGTTCCGAAACCGCCTTTGCCAACGGCGCTCAGAATTCGGACTTCCGACTGCGCGCTATCACCCATCTCACATCCAATCTGGTCGAGAATCCAACCGGTTCATGCTACACCAATCCGATGTCCACCGACGCTGCTCCTCCCGATTCTCCCGTGCGCCGTTCCTTTCGAAGCGACCTCCGCGCCGTGCTGGTTGCGCTACATGTGGCCGCGATTGCGCTCGGCGCGATGCCGTCGCCGATGGGCGGCTTGAGCCGGTCCAATTGGAAAGAGCCCACGGTGCAAGCAGAGCTGACCACCTGGCACGGGCGCCTCGCCGCTGTCGGTTTGGCGGACGACCGGCAACAGTTCGAAGACGACCTCTACGCGCTCGCAAAGGCGTGGGTGGGGGCCCATGTCGCGGTCCTAAAGCCGTTTCAGGTGTACTACCGCTATTTTGGCGCTGAACAAAATTGGCGCATGTTCGTCGCACCCCACACCAGCCCCTCCGTGCTGCGCATCTACACCCGCGCGACCACCGCCGACGACTGGGACCTGCTGTACGACCACACGAGCACCGAAGCCACCTGGCATGCCCATCAGCTCCGCCACACACGCATGCGCTCGGCGCTGTTTCGGTATTCTTGGCCCACCTACAAGGGCGCATACCGCGCATTTGCGAAGTGGGTTGCGCGCGAGGTTCACGCTGAAGACCCCAACGTGCGCTATGTAAAGCTCGAGTGGCTACGACGAAAGACGCCCCCACCCGATGTACTGCGGACAGACGGGTTTCCGGCTGGCGTGTCGCACCAATCCTATGTTCTCGACATCCAGCGGGAGCTAAAATGAACCTCTGGAGCCGCTGGAAGGCTACCCTTGCACATACCGAACCAGCCCATGGACTCGCCGTTTTGCGCATGGGAATGGGACTTGTGCTGGTGATAGAAATGCTTTCGGTTTGGTCCGCGGACCTCGTCCCGATGCTCTGGCTCACCCCCGAAGACGGCGGCTACCTCACCTCGCAGCAGTCGGGTTCGTTTTTGGTAAACGCGCTCGGTGGCCGAACGACGACGCTGATTTGGGGCTTGTGGGCCACCTCTTTGGTCGCGGGTCTGTCGCTCCTCGCCGGAGTGTTTCCGCGTGTCGCCGCTTTCATCGGCATGGAGGCGTTTTTCGCGATTACCTGGGTCAACCCCCACGCGGGTGGCAGCTATGACATGCTCATCAGCAACCTATTGCTCTTGCTCGTGTTTGCGCAGAGTGGCGCGACGGGAAGTGTTGTCGCCAAGTGGAAGACAGGACGCTGGTGGCCGGACACACCGGTACCCGCTTGGCCGCGGTACCTTGTCATCGGCCAAATGGTGACCATGTATACCTCAACGGGCTTTCAAAAAGTGAGCGCAAGTTGGGTGCCTGGCGGTGACCTCTCCGCATTGTTTTACATTTTGCAACAACCGAGCTGGCAACGCTTTGACATGACATGGGCCGCACAAGTGTATCCACTTACCCAAGCCGCGACTCTCGGCACTTGGCTGTTTGAAGTGGGCGCGCCTATCTTGTTGGTTGCATTTTGGTTCCGCCGCACCCACGACAAACCGGGGCGCGTGCGGGCGTGGTTCAATCGTTGGGACATTCGAAGCATCTGGCTTGCCATCGGCGTCGCAATGCACGTCGGAATCATGCTTCTCATGGAGGTTGGAACATTTAGCGTGGTCTGCGTGTTTTCCTATGCTTGTTTCTTTCACGCAGACGAATTCAAGTGGGCGGCCCAAAAGCTATCCAACCGAATCGCGCAGCAAACACCCAACCCAACATGAACAATGCGCCACCGAAAGGCGTGACCGCACCGAGGATGGGCAAATCAGCCAACACCAACGCCCACAGCGAACCCGTAAACAACAGCGTGCCCAGGAGCCAAGACAAGCACGCGCGGCTTTGATTGGGAGTAAGGGTTCCCCCACCCACGGAGACAACCCCCAACGTCGCCAAGCTGTGATACATGGCATATCGAGCGCCCGTGTTCCACGTGTCGATTCGCTGTGGTGGTACCAAGTCCTGGAGGGCGTGGGCTCCAAACGCGCCCCCCGCAACGGACATACAAGCCACCAAACAGCCGACAATCCAGATCACGCGCACATTCATAACGCCTTCCAAAGAATGCCTCCAGCGTTGACGGTACCATCCGAAAACCGACCGGACGCAATCCATGACTGCGTTAGCGTTTTGGACACACGACGTCCAACCACAGACGACCCCCTCTGACTCCACGGGAACAGATAACGATGCCCCATGCTCCTCTCTCCGCGGAAGCCGAATTTTTGCGTGTTCGCGACGAGCTATTGCTTGTCCAGCAAGACTTGTCGCGCCGTCTGCATGAAGTGGCCGACGACCCGCGGCGCGACCTAGAGGACATCGTCGAGGTCGTCACCACATTGCGAAAACGGCGGGATGAGTTGTTGATGCGCTGGGGCCGCGCAGGACTTGCATTTCTCATGAAAGGGGGGGAAATGCAGCTCAGAAGCCCCGTAACGACCGCAATGCCGCCTCCAAGACCCCTCATTCGGCGGCCCGAACCAACGCCCGTGCGCAGCTCCGAATCGAGCACAATCGAACCCAGCCCCCCCCCTCCGCCGTTCGTTGAAACGGCGACCGAGGTCGAGGTGGGTCCGCCGGTGGATTCGCGCGCGCTGAAAAAGCTGACCACCACTGGCATCGCGCCGGCTTGGTCCCGAGCCGAGCAAACCCGTCCCAAGCCGGTCGCAAACATCGATGTTCCCGAAGTAGTCGCGCAATTCTGTAGCGCGCTGCCCCCGATGGGTGCGTTTGTGGAGACGGCCGAAGATGCACTTCGGGAGCTGGACTGCCTAGAGACGGCCATCACCAACATTGACCACTGGCCAAGCCTCCCCCGCGAAGTTCAGCAGGCGTTGGTTGGACATGTCGTGTGTCGCGCGAGGCGGCTGCAAGATGAGGCCCAGCCAGACCATCTCGACATCAACCAAATCAACGAGTTGGACCGCATTTTCAGCGTTATGACTGCGTATTCAAAGCGGGAGCAACCGGGCTTCGTGTTCGGATTGATGCGTAGCCACTTTCCGTCCCAAGGAAACTGGCGCCATGACGCGGCAAATTGGCTCTCCGTTCTCGAAAAGATGGCAGCCACGCCAGTCTCGGAGGACAATCCCGAGCGCGCAATCGACCACCTCCGCGACATCCTCTCCCGCAATCCCACAGATGACGAAGGCGTCGAGCAGCTTTTGGATGCAGTGACCGCCGTTTTGGACGCAGGGGTCGCCGTCGATGACCCACGGCTGATTCGTCTCGTCGCACCGCGCCTGGAGGACCTCAAAACCCAAGCGCGCTTCAAGAGGCTCCGCAAAGCCATTCGCGATGCCGAAAGCACCGCAGAAGAAGCGGAGGCCGAGTTTCAAGCCGAGCTGGCTCTCCCCTTGCGCGAGCCCCCCGAAGGCTGGCCGTTGCGAGAAACCGTGCGGGGACGAAACGCCGTGATTATTGGCGGGGACCTACGAGAAGAAGCACGCGCACGAATTCAAGATGCATTTGACCTCGCGTCGCTCGAGTGGGTCACCACCGAGCACACCCGCCACATCCAGGCGGTCGCAGACAGGGTCAACGCGGGAACCGTCAATCTGGTGATTCTCCTTCGTCGGTTCATCGGCCACGACGTCGACCGCATCATCCTTCCCGCCTGTCGCTCGGCAGGGATTGCGTGGGTGAGCGTCGACCGTGGGTACGGCATATCCCAGATACGCAGCGCGATGGACCGGTTCATTACCGAGCCCTCGCCGGCCGTAGGAACAGACGAATAAGGTTCGGGTCCGCAGGAAGCCCATCGGTCGGTGGCGGACAGCGTCCCGGAAGACGCCTACGCCATTCCGACGTTCGGGTTCCCCGGTCGCCGCCGGCCGGCCCGCAGGCCCACGGCGTTTCGTGGGTGCGCGGTCCAATGTCTCGGGTGCGCGGCCCGGTGTCTGCCGAAGCCCGCGCAGCCCTGCCTAAGGATGGTATCCGCCGAAAAACAAGAACGCAGCGCCAGACCCGCCGTGAGCCTCGACGCCCAGCAACACTTCGGCCCAGCCATCACCATCTAGGTCCGCGCCACTCGTGATGACCTTGCCGACGTTCGCGTCGACACTGATGCCCCGCATGCGCGCCAAAGGCACATCTGCCATATCGGCCGCGGGTGGGCCGCGAAGAACCCGCACTTCACCCGCCCCGGAGACCCCTTCCGGCGAAGCGTACGGAGCCCCCACCAAAAGCTCGGGAACGCCGTCGCCATCGATGTCACCCGTGGCACTCATCGCGGCCCCGAAGCCTTCCCCAACATCCTCGCCGAGCAGCGAAATGTCCAAATCCGAAAGGTTGAGCGTACGCGACATTCCTGACAGCGAGACATCGGAGCGGCCGAGCAACAAAAAGACCGCTCCTCGGCTCGAATCGTACGTTGGAACGCCGATGAGCACTTCATCATAGCCGTCGCCGTCGAGGTCTCCGGGTGCGTCCAATACGGTGCCGACGCGGTCGGTGGTGGCGGAGCCTTGGATGACAAAGTTGGCCTGACTCGAGGCCGTGGAACTCGAAAAGGGGGTCTCCAACACCAAATACGTGGCACCAGCGCCCGCGCCGACACCCGCGGCACCAATGAGGATGTCCGCAAAGCCGTCGCCATTGAAGTCAAAGTCGGACACGAGCCCCGTGCCCACTTCGTCGGTCGTGCCGGTGTGCTCCAACATGTCGTCGGCAAGCGCCATACGAACTTCACCGGACCAATCGGTCACAACATCTCGTGCGCCGTCGCCATCGGTGTCGTAGCAAGTCCCCATGCCTTCGGGGCAACCGTAAAACAAAAAGACGGCACCGGGGGCCCCGGACGTCGTAAACACCCGTCGCGACGCGCCAATCAGCAAATCCCTATAGCCATCGCCGTTGAGGTCTGCAGAAGCGACGGAGGCTCCCAAGTCCCAGTTGGAGTACGACGGCGTGAACGTCAAATCTGCGCTCGGCAACAGCGCGCTGCCACCTGCGAGCGTCGAACCGAGCATCACGCGCAGCACGCCGCTGTTGACGTAAAACTCGTCGCTCTCTTTGCTTCCAACGATGATGTCGCCCAGACCGTCGCCATCAAGGTCACCGGCGTCGCGCAGGATGAGCCCTTCGCGGGCAGTTCCTTTTCGCCCATCGTAGCGCGACACCCGCCAACCGACGCCGGCAGAGCTTTCGAGGTCCACAGAGCCACGGCGGAAGGTGGGGTCAAGGTCGACCAAGGCGAAGTTGCCCGCGGTGGCCGTTCCTACAGTGGGCCCATCCCAACCAGGGGAGGACACGTATACCTCCACACTTCCGTCACCGTCGATGTCGCTCGTAAAGCCCACTTGGGCGCCCGTGAGGGACCCCGTATCCAAGCCGGAAATCTGAATATCGACATCTGGGTCTACATAGAGGTCACCGTAAATCAAGCACGCATTGTCGTCGCCATCGCAGTCTTGGTCGATGCCATCATTGCAAGGGTCAACTGCGCCCGGATACGTCTGAATGTCGTTGTCATCACAATCCGAGTTGTCTTCGGTGACGCCGCTCGTCAGGGCACACAACGAAATGATGGTGTCCGCGTCGCCGAAGCCGTCGCCGTCGGCATCCGCGTAAAAGTCCGTCAGGACGCCTTCATCGACCGTGCCGTCGCAATTGTTGTCGATTTCGTCGCACACTTCCACCGCATCGGGAGAAATCGCGGCGTTGGAATCGTCGCAGTCGCCGTCGTTGTCGACGTAGCCCTCCGTGGGGACACAATCCGTGGCCGTGACCGCGGCATCGCCGAAACCGTCGCCATCTACGTCGGCATAGGTTGTGGTAGCCAAACCTTCGTCGACCTCTCCATCGCAGTCGTTGTCCAGGCCGTCGCACACTTCTTCGGTGATATCGATAGGGTCTTCGTCGACTTCCCCGTCGCAGTCATTGTCGATGCCGTCGCACAGTTCGTCGATTCCCGGTCGAATGTCGGGGTCGTCGGGTGCGCAATCACGAACGTCGGGAACGCCGTCACCGTCAGAGTCCGTCTGGGAAATCTTTCCGTCAATCGTAGAACATGCGCCGAGTACGATTGAACCGAGCGCGCAACCAACATGCGCCCAAATACGCCACAAGCTACGCATTCCCTCTCCTTCCCAACGACATCACAACGCGTGCCCCGGATAGTATACCCCGACGCCAAGCGACTTTGCTGCGACAGGCCGAAGGCTGCGCGGCGGAGATCGAATGAACGGCCCGCTGCGCTACCGCCGGCGCGCCCGCAACAGGCCGAACCCTCAGGGCGAAAAGGAGAGCGCGATTCCGGTGGTGCCCGGCACAATGGGCCCCAACAACGCAGAGTCCATGTCTCCGGGCCCCGAACCAGGCCGACCGTCGGCGTCGATGCGCGCACGAATCCAGACTTCGCTCGGCCATGGACCGCCGGTCATCGCGTGGCCTTCCTCAAAGCGGAAGGTATACGGGAGGTCCGCGACGGTGAGGCGCGCCGTCGCGACCGGGGGTGGTCCTCCAGCGGCATTGTTGTAGACCATCAGGAAGACGACGGTATTGGGGTCCGGGGGTGTGCCTGGAGGCGCCTCTACGGTGCCTGCAAGCTGCACCGCACCACCGCCCGGCCCGGAGTACATTGGACCCGACCCCGAAGCCTGTGCGGCTGCTGGGGCCGCTGCAGGCTGGGGGTTCCGGGCATCCGCGAGGAGGCCCGACGCAAATCGGGCTTCGTCGGGACGCAGACCCAGGCCAATCGCCTTTTCCACTTCGACAATCGACTCGTCTGTGCGCTTTTGATACATACGCACAAGCCCTAACCACAAGCGCGGGCGCCCCCATTCGGGACGCGCTGCGATGGCTTTGGCCAACGAGGCGTCGGCCTTGTCGAGCATACCGACCGAGAGCTGCAAAATCGCGAAGTGGACCGATAGCTCGGGTGCCTCGGGGTCCAAAACGCGCGCCCGCTCCACCAACTGCATCGCGTTGTCGAGGTCGCGCTGAAGCAATGCCTCATACGTCACGATATGAAGGGCTTCTTTGTCGTTGGGGTCCGCTTCGAGGCGCGCTTTTGCTGCCGCGACTTCATCGGACACCTGGGGCATCACGGGTCCACCGCCGGTCATGCTGCCGCCAGCCGCGCGCTCGCTTGACTGCGAGCTGAGAAACACCGACAACAGGCCGAAAAACAAGAGCACGCCGCCCGTCCAGAGGCCGGTCGTGAACATTCGACGCCCAGGGTCACCGGATGCAACAGGCGCCACCAGTTCTTCGGGCGGCGGCCCTGCGTCGAGCGCGTCGAGGCTCGCGAGTGTCGCAGCCGCTTGGGCAACCAGCTCCTCTTTTCGCGACGCAAAGCCGGCTTCACCGAGCTTGTCGCGGTCGGCTTCGAGCAAGCGAAGCTGTTCGAGCAGCTGTCCTTTTTTCGCGACGAGGTCTTCGCGACGCGCCTGCACGGCGTCGCCCGAAGCACGCTGCCCGCCTGCCCCCAGGGCGAGGCCGAGCCCCGTCGCTACACCCAATGTCAAGACCACCAACGGTGGTCCCCACGTATTCCAGTCCATGGGAATCTCCGTCAGGCGTCGGGCGCGTCGCCCAGTTCGGCGAGAATTCGCCGTCGGTATTCATCTTCAACAGGGCTTGAAGCAGGTTCGGCAGGCGCGGCGGGAGGACTTGCCGCACCAAGCCCACGACTTGCGAGCCAAAGGCCGCCCAAGACCAACATTCCCGCAGGGAGCACAAACACGAGAAGGCCGAATCCTTCCGCTTCGGGCTCCAAGCGAACCCACGCACCGTACCGGTCGACGAAATAGTCGAGAATCTGCTGCTCCGAGTACCCCTGGGCAACCAACTCCCCCACGCGGGCATGCATCGCGCGCGCAGAGTCTGCGTTGGAGTCTGCGACGCTTAGGCCCTGACACACAGGGCAGCGCAGGCCTTTCGAGATGGACTCGGTCAAACGCGCGGCAGTCGCAGCATCCGGGGGCGCCAGTTCAGGTGGCTCCGCCAAAGGTACGGCCGTCTCGGCATCAGGGGACGCACCGTCAGCGGCGTGTCCCGGGTGCGTGCCAAGGCCCAGCCCGATTCCCAAAATGGCGACCGACAAAAGAATGGTTCGCAGGCTCACAGGAGTGGCTCCAGCGCAGCCTGCAGCTCGGCATACGAGACAGGTCCGCTCACTTTTTGCACGATTCGGCCATTGCCATCGATGATGAAAGTTTCGGGAACGCCCGTCACACCGTAGTCGATGGCCACGCGCTGGGCGGGGTCATACAAAACGGGGAAAGCATGCCCCTCGCGGGCCAAAAAACGTTCGGCGTTGACAGGGTCGTCGGAGAACAGCACGCCGTAAAATGCGACACCACGGCCTCCGTAGTTGCGCGCTGCTTCGATGAGGTGGGGATGCTCAATCTTGCACGGCTGACACCACGTCGCCCAGAAGTTGAGGACCACCGGATGCCCGCGCAGGGACGCAAGGTCCACCTTGGCGCCGCTACCGTCCAACACCGTCATTTGAAACACCGGCGCTTCCCGACCTTCGAGCGCATTGGACACGCCGCGGGGGTCCGTGCCGAAGCCCGAAGCCAAAATGGCGACCAATGGCGCCGTCACGGCAAGGCCCGCAGCCAACACTTTCCAGTTGACGCCCATCGCCTACTTCCCTGCCACAGCACCCGCGGAGGGTGCAGATACGACCGCCGACCCACGCGACGGCCACAACGCAATCAGAGTGCCAACAAACATCAACCCACCGCCGAACCACAGCCACCACACCATCGGATGCACCATGACATCCAGACTGACCGTCTTTGCGTCGGAGTCGATGTTGACGAGGCTCAGGTAGAGGTCTTCGTCCAGGCCCGAATGAACCACCGGCGTGCCAATCGGCTGCCCCATCTTTTTGTAATGATTGAGGCGCGGCGAAAGCTCGCCCAGCTCTTTTCCATCGCGGGTCACCGAGAAGCGCGCGAGCAAACTCGTGCGATGGGGCTGGTCTTGGCGCTCGCTGCCCAAATAGGACAGCTCATAGCCCGACACATTTCGAGATTGCCCTTCTACAAGCGTCACGGACTCTTTGGTTTGGTAGTTCACGGCTGCGGCGTGGGACACCGCAATGAACAACACACCCAGATGCACAACATAACCGCCATAGCGACGACGCGCGCGCGTGACGACGGTGAGCGCCGCCGCTCCCACCGACTCTTTCCGGGCCTTTGCACGGGCCAACGCCGGTGCCAAGAACTCGCGCAACGTAACCACACCCGCAAATGCCGAAAGACCAAACGTAAGAAGCGGCCAAATCGCAGTGTAGCCCGCAGCCGCCACCGCCACGACCGTGCCGACACCGGCCGCTGTGGGGACCATCAACCGCCGCATTGCGTCGGCGCTATTTCCACGCCCCCAAGGGAGCACGGGCCCGACGCCCATCAAAAACACAATCGCAACGCCCAGCGGAGCGCCCATGCGGTCAAAGTAGGGCTGCCCGACGCTGATTTGTTGGTCTGTGATGGCTTCGTTGAGCAACGGAAAGACCGTACCCAACAAAACCATGAACGTGAACGCAGCGAACAGGAGGTTGTTCACCAAAAATGCAGAATCACGGGACGCGCCCGCTTGCAACGCGTTGTCACTCTCACCCAAGACATCGAGGCGCGCAGCGAGGAGCACCACGCAAAACACCGTAGCCAAGGCCAAGAAGCCCAAAAATACAGGACCAATGGGCGACTGGGTAAAGGAGTGGACGGAGTTGAAAACGCCCGACCGGGTCATGAAGGTGCCGAGAAGCGTCAACAAAAACGACGCCAATACCAGCGAGAGCGTCCAACCCTTGAGTTGCGCCTTGCGCTCCATCACCATGGCCGAGTGTACAAACGCCGTGGCGGTGAGCCAAGGCAAAAAGCTCGCGTTCTCGACAGGGTCCCATGCCCACCAGCCGCCCCAGCCCAAGACCTCGTAGCTCCACCAACCGCCGAGAATAATGCCAACCGTCAAAAATCCCCACGGAATCAGCATCCAGCGTCGCAGCAGGCCCGTCCATGCGGCATCCAGGCGCCCTGCCAAGAGCGCCGCAGAGCCCATCGCAAACGGAATGGTCATGCCAACATAGCCGAGGTAAAGCATCGGCGGGTGAACAACCATCAGGATGTGATTCTGGAGAAGCGGGTTCGGTCCTGGTCCATCCGCGGGCGCAGGGTCCACCACACCGAAGGGGTTGGCGACACCGGCAATCAAAAACGTAAAGAACACGCCGACAGCCAGCGCCATCGACAACGCCCAAGGCGTGTGGTGTGGGTATTTGTTGCGCGTGGTCCACTCAAGGCCAACGACACACAAGCCCAATACAAATCCCCACAACAAAATAGAGCCGTTGAGCGACGACCACAAGCTGACCATTGTGACCCACGTGGGCGTCGACCGGCTTCCGACTTCAGCGACATAAGAGACGCTAAAATCATGGGTCAGCAGGGCCGTTTCCATCAAGACGGTGGCAGCCACAAGCGCGAAGCCGAAAATCCACGCGGCAACGCGGGTAGCACGCAACGCCGGGGCACTTCCCCGAACCGCGGCCACTGCACCGGTGACCGAGCCCACCGAGCAGGCAGCGAGGGCGACCAAGATGGCCCCTCGACCGAGGAGAGAAATCACATGCCCTCCACGGTACGGTAAAGGCTCTTACGCTCTTCAAGCGACATGCCTTCTTCAGGTGCCTTGTATTCATTGGAGTGCTTGACCATCAGGCGGTCGGACGTAAACGTGCCGCCTTCGGTCAACGTGCCCTCTACAACAACACCGATGCCCTCGCGGAACATCTGCGGAGGCGCTCCCGAGCACATCACCGGCACTTCTTTTGTACCGTCGGAAATCACGAACGAGAGCGCGTTCTCATCAGGCTTCCAGTCCACGGTTCCAGGCTTGACGACACCACCCAAGCGAATGGTCGCCCCGACAGCCTTGTCGCCAGCATCAACGAGCTGACCTACGTCCCAATAATAGACGAGGTTTTCGCCGATGTTGCCGAACGCGATGAAACCAAGCGCAGCGGCAGCAACAAGCAACGCCACAACCATTCCGAGCCGCCGGCCCACAGCAGACGGCGCAACAGCAACACTCATGGGGACTCCGAAGGCGGGGTTGAAGCCCGGGAGAGGACCAGGGCACGAACCGCCAAACCGATGACGGTGACCCAGGTGGCAATATAGACGGCCCAAACATAGTCCCATTTGCCCACAATCACGCCGGTACCAACAGCAGCTTCGTCCATTAGGCACCTCCTTCGGTGAGTTCAAGCTCGGGGGGAAGCTCGGGAAGGTCCGGGGCTTTGACCTCGGACTGCAAGCCGGCATACAGCGCGCGCCAACGGAGCACGCTCACTGCGACGGCAATAAACAACATCGCGAACGCGGCAATCCGCAGCGGCGTGACCATCGTGGAATTGACGGTGCTCGGACTGGACTGGATTTGGTGCAAGCTGCGCCACCATTTCACACCGAAATACACGACGGGGACGTCGATATAGGCGATGATGGCGGCGATAGCCGTGACGGTCAGGCGGCGTTCGGCTTGGTCGATGACCTTCCTCACCACCAAGACGCCGACGAACAGCACCAATAAGATGGCAGAGGTCGTGAGGCGCGGATCCCAGTCCCAAAACACGCCCCACGTGGGCTTTGCCCACATACTGCCCTGAAACAGCAACAGCGCAGTGAGGACGACACCCGTTTCCGCCGTAGCTTCGACCGCCGCATCCCAGCTGTATTTGCCCGTCCACAAGGCGCCGATGGCAGCAAAAAAGCTGACCGTCAACATAACCAACGCGACCCAAGCAGTTGGGACATGTGCGTACAAGATTCGACCGACGGCGCCCATCATCGCTTCTTCCGGCGCGACAAACAGGCCCATAAAGTGGCCCACGCCAAGAAGGAGGAATCCGAGCGCGAGCAAACCGTGTTCCCAGCGCATGGTGCACTCCGACAGGTAGAGTGGGGAGCTAACAGTACCCGGGGGGTGAAGCATCCGCGCCCACCGCCCCTGGGGCGCCAAAAGTCGTTTTCCAATGAGCTTCTAGCGTTTCTCTCATGTTTCCTGCCACCCAAACCCGACCCGAGTCTGCGCTCGCGCAGGCAGGGGCCCGCGCGCCCGCCAATGGTCGTCGGCTCAGGCTTCGATGACCCGCGGAAACAGAACCGAGCACACCGACCAATAGAGCACATCAAAACAAGCGAGCAAGGTCATCCAAGAACCGATCTGGTCCATCGGGTCGCCTTCCATCATGAGGTCCGTGGCCTTCACGGACGCCAACAAACACGGCACCAACAGTGGAAACAGCAAGAGCGGCAATAGGAGCTGTCGGGCATTGAGCCGCGCCGTCAACCCCGCATACAAGGTCCCAGGCGCGCTCACACCCGCTGCTCCGAGCACAATCACCAGCAAGAGCTGTGCTGGAGACTCAGCCAAGCTTCCGTCATAGAGCGCAAACACGGCAGGCAACGAAACCAGCGCCAAAAAAATGAGCTGCAACGTATTGGCGATGGCCTTGCCAAAGAACAAGGCCGCAGGGGAAACCGGCACCAAAATCAGGCCTTCTAACGCACCCGACTCGACCTCGATTTGAAAGCTCCGCGCCAGCGACAACGTGGATGTAAGCAACAATGACATCCACAAATACGCTGCGGCGTGCTCGCGCAGTGTGGCGATGTTTGGTCCCACCGCAAAACTGAACAATAGCAAGATAGTGAGCGCAAAACAAACGAGCGCAAACAATCGAGAACGTGCCCGCCATTCAATCAACAGGTCTTTGTGGAGGACGAAGACAATCTGCTGCACGAGCGATGGACGCGTGGATGTCATCGTCGCTCTCCCGGATGCAACGTCTCCCAGGCGCGCTCGGCATCCGACGCAGGACCGCGCCAACGGGGCACGCCATCGGCCAAGAGCACCGCCCGCTTGCACAATGCCGAGGCCCGCCGCAGCTGGTGGGACGCGATGATAATAGCGCCCCGCAAGTCCGAGAGCAGTGCCCCGATTTGGTCGCAGCCTTTGGGGTCAAGCGCGGTGAAAGGCTCGTCGAGGAGCACGAGGTCAGGGTCCTGCAATAGCAGCGCCGCGACCTGAAGCCGCTTGCGCATGCCCGCCGAAAATGCACGCATTGGATCTTTGCGCCGGGGGTCGAGCCCCACGCGTTGCAACAGGTCAGCGGGGTCGTAGCGGGTATGCCCGCCGATGCGCGCGAGGATGGTCAGGTTGTCCATTGCATCGAGGTCTTCGTAGAGGCCCGTCGCATGTCCCAATAGTGCCAAGCGGGAGCGAACCGCCATTGGTTCGCGCAGGGGGTCGAGCCCGAAGATACGCAGCTCACCATGGCTTGGGCGCAACAGCGTCGAAAAGACGCGCAGCATCGTGGTTTTGCCAGATCCGTTTCCACCCATGAGCAAGAGGCGGTCGCCCGGCCCAACCGTGAGGTCGACCCGCGCAAATGCCCAACGTTGCCCAAAACGACGCGAAAGCTCGCGGGTTTCCAACAGCGGCGAAACAGGGGACGCAGAAGAATCGGAAGCGAAAGACATCGCCCGCTCGTAGCCTATAGAGCGCCGTCCGGCTTCCCCATTCGTCACGTCGAGTTGGCATGGATATTGCGATCAAAAGGCGTGTCCCATCCACTTCGAGGCACCCCATGCGCACACCGACGTCTCATTGGTCTACCGAATTCGCCACCGCCACCATCCTGCTGGGCGTTGCCTTCTTGGCGATGTTGCCCTTTCTCCATCACACCGGCATGTTGTAGCGCCTGCGGCCCCGCTTTCGGTCGCGACCACCTCCGGCATTGCCTGCGAGGTGGTCGTGGTGTTTTTGCCGTGGCCCATTGCGGCGTCGTGTGGCACGATAAGCATCGGCCATCGCGTCGCCCAGAGACGCGGGCAACGTCTCGGAGTGACGCAACCATGCACCTCGCCCCCCCTCCCCTCGCCGCCGTCCAGGCCTTGTTCGCGCGTCCACCAACGCTGGTCGTTCTTGGGGCACACCCCGAGCCTTGGCGCGCGGCCTATTTTGTGACCGACTATCTGCAGCATGTCGGCGCAACGATTGTGCCCGTCAATCCCGCGTACGCCGGCACATCGTTGCATGGCACCACCGTTGTCGCGACGTTGGCCGAAGCACGGGAACGTTTGTCGACCGTGCCCGATGCCCTCGTCGTCTTTCGTCGCGCAGACGCCCTTCCCGCGCACCTTCCAGAGATGCTTGAATTGCAACCGCGCTTGGTGTGGATGCAGCTTGGCGTGCAGCACGACAGCGTCTCTGCAACCCTTCGCGCACACGGGATTGCCGTTGTAGAGGACCGATGCCTGAAGGTCGACCACGCGCGCGTGTTTACCTTTGGTGCATCAGCCTGACGCGGCAGACGCAGAAACAGCGGCAACCCAATCCCGCCCGTGGTCCACGTACCACTCGACCGTCTCCGCGAGGCCGTCATCCAGCCGACGCCGCGCCGACCAGCCAAGCTCCGCCTTCACCCGGCTGGCGTCGATAGCGTAGCGCCAGTCGTGTCCGGGGCGGTCGTCCACAAAAGAAATGAGGGACGAAGGTTTGCCGAGAATGTCCAATATTCGGTGTACCATCCACAAGTTTGTGCGTTCGTTTTCCCCACCGATATTATAAATGCGTCCGGCAGGTGCGCGTTGCAGCACAGCCAAAATGGCCGCGCAATGGTCATCGACGTGAATCCAGTCACGAATATTTTGCCCATTTCCATAGACAGGCAGCAATTCGTTGGCATACGCGCGCAAAATCATCACAGGGACGAGCTTTTCCGGAAACTGGTAAGGACCGTAGTTGTTGGAGCAACGGGTAACGACCACCGGCAAGCGCCACGTGCGGTAGTAAGAAAGCGCCAAGAGGTCCGCCGACGCTTTTGACGCAGAATAAGGACTTCGCGGCGCAATCGGACTGGACTCCGTAAACGGTGCATCGTGGCTTCCGAGGTGCCCGTACACTTCATCCGTGCTGATTTGCACAAATCGGCGTACGCCCCGAACGCGGGCCGCTTCGAGCAAGACGAGCGAGCCTTCTACATTGGTGCGCACGAAGGCTGCGGGGCCCACCAAGCTGCGGTCTACGTGGCTTTCCGCCGCAAAGTGCACGACTTCTTGCACCGGCCAGCCCGTAACTTCCCCATCAAACACACTCTGCACCACCGCAGGCCCACAAATGTCGCCATGCACGAACTGAAAGCGGGGATGGCCAACCAAGTCGGCGAATGTTTCGCGATGCCCAGCGTAGGTCAAGAGATCGAGCACCACAACCTGCCGCGAGGGGTCGTCGCGCAAGAGGTGGCGCACAAAGTTGCTGCCGATAAAGCCGGCGCCGCCGGTCACAAGCGTGGTGGTCAACGGTGGCAAGAAATAACTCCTCGGGACACCATACCTCTTTGCGGAACTGCGTGGCGGCGTCAAGTCCGCCGACGAAGCGCCGCCCCCCTGATCCACAGCAGCACAGCGAACAGCTGATTGGCCAAGGCAAATCCGGTGCCTTACGAAAACCAAGGAGGCCATGATGTCGAACACGTCTTCTGATTCCGCGAACGTATCCAACCTCTCCCCACGTGACCTCCCGCTGCAATCGCCCGAGCTGTACCTCAACCGCGAGCTCTCGCTGGTACAGTTTCACAAGCGGGTGTTGGCCCAAGCCCAAGACCCAAACACGCCCCTCTTGGAGCGCCTGCGCTTTCTCACGATTGTTAGCAACATCATCGACGAGTTCTACGAAGTGCGCGTCGCGGGATTGTTGCAAGGGTTGGCCGTCGATGCCTCCAACACCGGCCCCGATAGCCTCTCGCCCGCCGATGTATTGCGCCAAGTGAGCGACGAGCTCCATACTGTCGTCGACACCCAGTACCGCCTCTTGAACGACGAGCTCTTGCCTGCCCTCGACCGTGAAGGCATCCAGTTGGTCCGTCGCCAGCAGTTCAATGCGGAACAAAAGAAGTGGGTGACGGACTACTTCTGCGAACAAGCCCTGCCCGTCCTCACGCCCCTTGGCCTTGACCCGGCGCACCCGTTTCCCAACGTACAAAACAAAGGGCTGAACTTTATCGTGTCGGTCGAGGGCCTCGATGCCTTCGGACGCGAAGCGGAGCTCGCCGTCGTGCAAGTGCCGCGCTGTCTGCCGCGGGTCATCCGGTTGCCGACCGAGCTCTCGGATGCACCGCACTCGTTTGTGATGCTGTCCTCCGTCATTCACGACAATGTGCACCTCCTGTTCCCCGGAATGCGCGTACGGGGCTGCCACCAGTTTCGCGTCACCCGCAACAGCGACCTTTGGGTCGACGAAGAGGAGAGCGACGACCTCCTGCGCAGCCTCAAGATGGAGCTGCCGCGCCGAAACTATGGCGACGCGGTACGACTTGAGGTCGCGGACAACTGCGATGCGCGAAAGGTGGCGTTTTTGCTGCACCACTTTGGCCTGGAGGAATCCCACCTCATGAAGGTCAACGGCCCCGTGAACCTTCACCGGCTCGCAGCACTCTACGACAACGTCGACCGCCCCGACCTCAAGTTCAAGCCGTTTTTGCCCAGCTTGCCCGCGCGTATCGAGCCCAAGGCCGACCTCTTTCGCGTCATTCGCGAAGGCGACGTGCTCCTGCACCATCCCTACGAGTCCTTTTCGCCGGTGCTGGAGCTACTTCGCCAATCCGCCGAGGATGCCGATGTGCTCGCCGTCAAGATGACGCTCTACCGCACGGGCGTCGATTCCCCCGTCACCGACGCACTTGTCGACGCCGCGCGAAACGGCAAGGCGGTCACCGTGGTGGTAGAGCTGCGGGCGCGGTTTGATGAAGCGGCCAACATTCGCCTCGCGACGCGCCTCCAAGCCGCAGGGGCAAATGTGGTGTACGGCGTCGTCGGCTACAAAGCCCACGCAAAGCTACTTCTCATCGTTCGTCGCGAAGGAAACACGCTGCGACGCTACGTTCATATGGGCACGGGAAACTACCACCCCGGCACCACTCGCTTTTATACGGACCTCGGTCTGCTGACCTGCAATCCGGCGTTTGGCGCCGACCTGCACCACGTCTTCGCGCTGCTGACCGGCCTCGGGCGTGTCGCGCACCTTTCGCGGCTATTGATTTCGCCGTTCACCTTGGCCGACCGCATCATCGACCTCATCGACGCCGAAGCCGAAGCCGCACGAAATGGTCGCCCGGCACGCATTCAAGCGAAGCTCAACGCGCTCATCGACCCCCGCGTCATTCAGGCGTTGTATCGGGCGAGCCAAGCGGGCGTGCCGATTGACCTTCACATTCGCAGCCTGTGCCGCCTTCGTCCCGGCATTCCGGGCGTATCCGACACCATTCGGGTCACGAGCACGGTCGGTCGCTTCCTCGAACATAGCCGTATTTACCGATTTCTGGCGGGAGGCGAAGACCTTGTCTACCTGAGCAGCGCCGATTGGATGGAACGAAACCTGTATCGACGCGTCGAAACGGCCTTCCCTATCGACGATGCGCGTCTCAAACAGCGAATTGTCGAAGAAACCTTCGAAATGTACGCCAAGGACGACCAGCAGACCTGGGAGATGAGCGACGACGGACGATACCAAAAGCGCGCCCATCTGTCAAATACGCCATTCTCCGCCCAAAATGCGCTTATTGAGATGTTCGCGGGACAGTAACACTTCGTCTCCGCACCCGAATTCCAACAGCACGCAATAGCTCTCCTTCGCGCTCGAGGTCGGCTGCCAACAGGGGCCGCCGGTCGAGGGCGCCTTCGGGAAGGGCCAGCTCCAACGACGTTTCATCCACCGCGAGATTCACCGTAGGCACGTCGTCTTGGCGACTACGGTGCAAGCAGACCGCGAGGCGCAGCAGCACCGCCAGACGCAGCAACGGAATCGGCCGCCCCGGATAGTGGGCCTGGATACGTTCGAGGCTGATGGGACCTCGCTGAAGGAGAACAAGCGCGCTCAAGGCGGCTTGGTCCTGCCGCGAAAATCCAGGCAGGTCGGCGTGGTTGACAAGGTAGGCGCCATGCCGATTGTGGCCTGCATGATTCACAAACACGCCCGCTTCGTGCAAGGTCGCCGCCCACTCCAGCAACAAGCGATGGCGATGGTCCGTGAGTTGCCATACACCTTGCACCTGAGCGAACAAACCGAGGGCTGTCGCGGACACACGCCCCGCTTGGGACTCGTCCACCCCAAACCGGTGGACCATCCGCGAAATGGTGTCACGCCGAATGTCATGGTGGGACAAGCGCCCCAAGAGGTCCAGCAACACGCCCTCGCGGAGCGCGCCTTGCGCCGCCGTGAGGTGCGACACCTGAAGCTCTTGCACCACTGCGCACAAAACAGCGAGCCCACCGACGAAGACGGGCCTCCGGTCGTCGCGGAGGCCGGGAATTTGCAAACGGTCCACACGGCGCGCCGACACCGCTGCGTCGACAATAGCGGCCAAAGCGTCGGGCGTAATGTCGGGAAGACCCAACATCGCGTGAACGACGCGGTCCACGGCCCGGATGGTTCCCGATGCGCCGAGCGCAACCTCCCAGCCAAGGGAACACAGCGGTCCTGCGATGGGTTCGAGTTCGAGGCGCGCGGCCAGAACCGCCCGCTCAAAGCCTTTGCGGGTCACCCGACCGTCGGGAAAGTGACGCATTGTCCAGCTCACGCAACCCATTTCGAGGCTGTGAAGGCGCTTGGGGTCAGCGCCCTCGCCCACAATGAGCTCCGTGCTTCCGCCACCAATGTCGACCACCAGCCGCCGACCCGCTCCACCCAGGTCTCGGGCGACACCGCGGTAAATCAGGCGCGCCTCTTCGCGACCACTGATGACCTCAATCTTGTGGCCCAATGCACGCCGCGCGCGCACCAAGAATGGCAACGAATTTCGCGCACGGCGAAGGGTGTTTGTGCCGACCGCGCGCACATCTTCGCGCGGAATGCCCGCCAGACGTTCGCCAAATCGTTCGAGGCACGCGAGCGCAACCTGCTGGGCTTCGGGCGTGATGCGTCCTTCTGCATCGAGCCCCATTCGCAAGCGCACCGATTCCTTGAGGCGGTCAATCACGACAAAGTCGCGGGCGCCGGGAGGAAGGGCCGCTACGACCATATGAAAACTATTCGAACCAAGGTCAATCGCGGCAATGGTACGCGCGCCATCCGGGCGGGGTTCATCCATCAACAGGCGTCTCCACGACGGATTCGACCGTCGGCTGAGGCGGAGGGGGGGAGCGAAACTCGATATTACCGGCGCCACCCGGCAAGTGAAGGCGCTCGGTCAACCGTTCCACAGCGGCAGCAGGCAGCATGGGATTTCCGGTGACCACCATATGGTCGACAGTCGGAAACGTCGTCTGGGAGACAGACAACCCCGCAATGCTCGCCAAGGACGCATTGTGGGTCAGCTCGATACGTTTGGCGCGGTTGAGGTCCGGGAACCCTGGCAATGAGGAGAGGCCATCGACTTGGTCGACCGTGAGCCGGCCAACCGTTGCCAAAGAGGGGTGGGCCGACCAGGTCGAAAGCATCGGCAGCGCGACCAACTCCAACGTGCGCACATCGGTCAAACGCGCAAATCCACCGAGCGTACGCAACCGTGCGTTCGCGCGAATTGCGATGGACTCGGCGGCGGTAACCCGCAAAAAACCGTCGATTTGGTCGAGCCGGGGATTGTTCCCGATGTAGACGTCGCCGAGCGCAACGGAGCGCCGAAAACCGGGCGGGCCATCGACAGACGCAAGGGAGAGATTGTCCGCCACCACGACGTTTGCGCCACTGACGACAGGAGGCAAGCCCTTGACCTCCACCAGCAGCGGATTGCCGCGCACGGTCACGCCTGCCGTCGCGAGGTCGGTCCCCCCCTCAATCCCCGCGACATCGACGAGGTCCGCGTTATCGACAATTTCGATGCCCAACAGCGGCACACCACCCATTTGGTCGAGGGCGAGCCCATCGAGACGCTTGAGACCATGCGTATTTCGGACAATCAAGCGACCCGTTACCCGTCGCAAACATTGGAGCGCGCGCAGGTCCGCCATCTCGACATCACCGGTGATGACGAGGTCGCCTTCTACGGCATTGTACCGGCGGCACAAGCGCTCGACCTCCTGCACCGTTTGGGGGACCACGAGGTCTCCGACGTAGGCAGCGGGCGGCTTCCGGGCATGGGCGGTCCCGAGCCACAAGACCGCAATCAAAAACAAGGCGAAGGGGCGCATTGAACTCTCCTATCGTGGCCCCACAGGGTTCGCGGTGGGCAATCACGGGATAGACCGCATTTGTCAGGCCTGACGGGGGTCCCGATCGGGGACCGGAGGTGCAATGAATCCCGCTATCGCCCGCAACTTCAAAGATGCGTTGCCGTCCGACCTTCCCAACGACGCATTCGTGTCCGCGCGCTTCGTGGAAGAAAGAACCGAGCGGATGGTTCTGCGAAGCGGCGTCCTCGAACCACCCGACACCCAGCTCGATGCCGGCGTCATGGTGATGGTCCATGAGGCGGGCGGAATCGGCTATGCGTCCACCGTCGACACCGCGCCGTCCGGTTTGCGGCGCGCCATCGACCAAGCCCGGCAGTGGGCCCAATCCACCGGTAGCCGGTCGGTGTTTGACACTCGCAAACTTTCGATGCCCCACCCGGTCGGGCAATATCGAACCCCCGTCGCGCAATCGCTCGACCAAATCCCGTTTGACGAGCGGCTCGATTTATTGCACCGTCTCGGTCGCTCTGCCTCCCAAGACGCGCGCATCGTCGACTGGGAAGCGATGCTGCACCGCGTCGTCACCTACACCCGCTACCTCACGCACGCCGGCGGCGATGTCGAGCAAGAGCTTCACCACCTCGCCCCCGACATCGCGTTTGTCGCTTCGGAAAACGGTACCATTCAACGACGGTCTACCGGGATGTTGGGCTTGGCCCAGCAGGGCGGCTTCGAAGTCGTGCAGCGCACGGGCATTGAAGCGCTCGCGCCCCGCCTCGCCGAAGAAGCCGTCGCGCTGCTGCATGCGCCCGATTGCCCCACGGGTCCGCAGATGCTCTTGCTCGACCCCGGCCAGATGATGCTCCAGATTCACGAGAGCATCGGCCATCCCCTCGAGCTTGACCGGATTTTGGGCGACGAGCGCAACTATGCCGGCCGCAGCTTCGTCACGCCAGACATGTTTGGCGCGTATGCCTACGGAAGCCCGCTGCTGAACGTCACCTTCGACCCCACCCGCACCGAAGAATACGCAAGCTACGGCTGGGACGACGAAGGCAACCCCGCAGCCCGCGAATACCTCATCCGCGATGGCATATTGCTTCGCGGACTGGGCAGTATCGTGTCCCAAGCACGCAGCGGCATCGCAGGCGTGGCCAACGCGCGCTCTACAAGTTGGAATCGGCCCCCCATCGACCGAATGGCCAACCTCAACATCGAGCCGGGCGACCAAAGCATGGCCCAACTCGTGGCCCAAGTCGAGCGCGGCGTCTATATGGAGACCAACACGAGCTGGTCTATCGACGACTCCCGCAACAAGTTCCAGTTTGGCTGCGAGCTCGGCCGCATTATCGAAAATGGCGAGTTGAAGGGACTGGTACGCAATCCCAACTACCGCGGTATCTCCGCGAGTTTTTGGCGCAACTTGGTGGCTGTCGGCGATACCTCCACGTTGGCTGTCCACGGCACGCCCTACTGCGGAAAAGGCGAGCCGAACCAAATTATCCGCGTCGGGCACGCATCACCTGCGTGCCTGTTCGCCAACGTCGATGTCTTCGGAGGGGCCTAATATGCGAGAATGGTTCGAAACGGTGCGGGAGCACGTTCACGCAAACCTCACCCCAGACGAAGGATTCACGATTTTGTTGTCCGGCGAACGGAGCGCGTTCGCACGACTCAACAGCGGCAGAGTGCGACAACCAGGCTCGGTGACCCAATGCAACGTGTCGCTGCGGCTCCTGTCGCAAGGACGCCAGGCTTCTTACCAGTTCGGCCTCTCCGGCGACAAGTCCACCGACCTGAAACGCACCGCGTCGGCGCTCTCCACCTTGCGGAGCACCATCGCGCACCTCCCGGCAGACCCCCACTTGCTTGTAGCGACGGAGGTCTCGAGCTCCGAAGAAATCGACCGCACCCCTCCCCCCGATGCCGCAGAAATGGTCGACGCGCTGGTCGAAGCGGCCGGTGACACCGACCTTGTGGGCATTGTCGCCGCGGGAACACTGTATCGCGGATTCGCAAACCACCTGGGCCAGCAAAACTGGTTCGAGCGGTCTAGCTACAACCTCGATTGGTGCCTCGTTCACGAAGCAGACAAAGCGGTCAAGTCGAGCCTCGCTGGCTTTGTCTTCGACCGAAACGCCCTTGAAGCGGAGCTGGCGCGCGGAAAAGCGCGCCTCGACATTCTTCGGCGTCCCAACAGAAACATCGCGCCGGGACAATACCGAGCATGGCTGAGTCCTTCGGCCTTGAACGAGGTGCTGGGCGTGCTTTCGTGGGGCGGGTTCGGCTTGAAGGCCCTCGAAACCGGCAATAGCGCCCTACGCCGATTTTGGTCGGGCCAAGCGACGTTGTCGCCGATGGTCACGATGTTTGAAGATGTCGCAGGCGGAATCGCTCCCGACTTTCAGGGAGACGGATTTCGCTGTCCTGACCGGGTGTCTTTGTTTGAAGACGGCCGAATGGTCGGCGCACTCGTCTCCCCGCGGTCCGCGCAAGAATATGGCCGGAGTACCACGGGCGCCGATGGCGGAGAACAGCCGAACTCTCTCGCGATGGCCGGCGGAAACATACCGGAGCACGAGGTTCTGGAACGACTGGGAACCGGCTTGTATATCGGCAACCTGTGGTACACTAACTTTTCTGACCGCGCGGCCTGTCGAATTACGGGCATGACCCGCTTTGCGACCTTTTGGGTGGAAGGCGGAGAGATTGTGGCGCCCGTTGCGGTCATGCGCTTCGACGACACCCTCGGTCATTTGTTGGGTGACGGCTTGGTCGGCCTGAGTGACACGCCGACCTTTTTGCCGTCCAACCAAACGTACTTCGAGCGGTCTACGCAAAGCGCCCGTTTGCCGGGCGCCTTGGTCGAAGGCATGCGCTTCACGCTCTGAGGCGCCCCGTCGCCGAGCACGGGGACGACACCCCCGTGCTCACCCGATGAGGGCCAGCGCACCGCCACCGTAGCCGGCGATGTTCACGCGAAGGTCTGCCCGCTGCTTGGCGCGACGCATGAACTTCTTGACCTCAAGCGGTACTTCTTCGCCATCGCGGTACGACGCGCCGAGCTGAATCATTCCTTCGCTGGCATCATGAAAGAACCGGGACACCACGTTGAACACTTCGAGGGTGTTTTCCCAAATGCTGTCTTCCACCACGCCCGAGTCGATGCAGGCCTTGGCCGTGTGGGGAGGGAACAACGAGAGCGCGGCGCCAAAGTTGGCCGCCATCGGGTAGTCGGTAGCGCAAACGCCCACGACTTCGTTGGTTTCGTTGACATACACACCCAAGGTCCACTTGTCCCGCGCCCCTGTGCGAATCCGGCTGCCCACGGCAACCTTGACCTCGCGACCGAGGAGGAAGGTCAGCATACGGCTGACTTCTTTGGTATCGGGTGCAAAAAATCCATTCGGCATCGTTTCCTCCAGAGCTCGCCCCGTGCGCCGCCCGTGTCAGTCCTTGATGAACTGTCCCAAAACGTCTGCGAAGGTTTCGGGCGTAAACGGCTTCGAAATGAGGAAATTTGCGCCTGCATTGCGCGCACGCTCCCGCATTTCCGGGCTTCCTTGGGCCGTTACAAAGCCGAAACGGATGTAGACTTTGTTGTGGCGAAGAGTACGGAGTAGTCCCATACCATCCAGTTCTGGCATGTTCCAGTCTGACAAGATCAGGTCAGGTTTGCATTCCTGAATGCGCTGGAGCGCTTCTTTTCCATTTTCCGCTTCGACGACATTGAGGTTGTTGAAGCCGGCCTGACGAAGCGTGCGTCGCACAATCATGCGCATGGCTCGGCTGTCGTCGACGATGAGAACGTTCATCATGTTTCCTCCGGGGCAGCGTTTCTCGGCTTGGGGGTGTCCCCCCATCCGCTCCCATTGCATAAATCGGCACGGTACCACCGAACCGTGACCCCCAGTTTCAGGTTTCGTACAACTCGCGAAAACAAGCGAAAAAATCCGATACCATTCCGAGGCGAACGATGCAAGAAGCAGTACCCTATCGACACTTTCGCGGCGACCAAGACCCGCGAATTCAAGACCTCATTTCCGCGCTCCAGAGGGAAGCTGCGCGGGGCGGCATGGCCATCGACGCAGCCGCCTACGAAGAGGACAAACTCGATCCCACGATGCCCGTGCTGCTTGGATCCGGTGACCTGGATGCGCGTGTGGGGTTTTTCGGACGCGACCCTGGCCGCACGGAACTAACCCTACGGGAACCCTTTATCGGGCAAGGCGGAAAGCTGGTCCGGGACGCGCTTCACCGCCACCACTTCGGGAGCGATGCGCCCGACCAACTGGCGCGTGTGGAGGTCGGCCAACGACACTTTTGGGCCAACACGGTGCCCTATAAGCCCGCCGGCAACAAGGCGTGGTCGATGGCGGTCAAGCGCCGGTTCGCGCCCATCATTCGACGACTGCTCGCCGAGCGCTGGACGGGGACCGAGCTGATTACGTTCGGAAATGTCGCGTTTGACTGGTTTCGGCTCGCCTGGCCCGAGCACACGGAGGCGATTCGGAACCACTGGGCACGCGAGGACCGCTACGAGGCGACGCTGCCGCTCCAACTGGGCACACGCATCGTGAAACTGCGTCCGCTCCCACACCCGTCCCCGCTCAATGCAACGTGGTACGGCCGCCTTCCCGCGATGCTGGACGCGCGCTTACGGGAGTGTACTGCCGCAGCAAACCTCCCGCCAGACGCCCCCACCGTCGCTCACTGAATGTCGAGCTTTTTCCCGTCGGTCTTGATGTCTTCGAGCTTGGTCTCGCCTGCGGGGCGTGGTCGAACCACTTCCCCGGCGCCAAGTTCGTAGGTGCCGAGCAACCACGACAACAAGATGCCTTCGAGGGAGGGGTCGCGGCTCAACATCTTGGTGCCCGTGCCCGCATCTTCGAGCAGCTCCAAGTGCTTTTGCCCCACCGCACGCTGCTCGAGCTTCTCGGCGAACGTGCCGTCGAAGCGCTCGTTTGCCGAAGCAACGATAAGCACAGGACGGTCGCCATACTTGACCATCGCGCCCGCCGTCGTGAGGCCTTTTGTGTTCAAGGTCGGGGAAAGGAGCGCGAGATTCACTATGGCAGGGTCTTCGGACGCGACCCGCAAGCAGAGGTTGGCGCCCACGCTCGCGCCTGCGCAGCTCACCTCCGTGACACCTTGGCTGCGCAGCCAATCGACGGCAGCGCGTACATCGTGCTCCATCGCGAGGAAATCGGGGTCGGTGAGGGACTCAAACGACTTGCCGCTTGTGCCATGGCCCCGCAAGTCTACGGATACAGCGGAAACACCGCTACGCACGAGCTTCTCCGACACAAAACGCCAGTCGCCCGACGAACGCTGCTCGCCGTGAACGAGGACAACACCACGTTTTTTGGAATCCGCAAGCTCCGCTGCTGCATGAAGCACCGTGCCATCGGAAGCAGTCAACGACACATCCTTTGGCGTCGCCGCTGCGAATCCCAGCAGAAGAATCGAGCTAATCAACGTCATCGAAAGAAGCCTCCGTCACACGTCGCACGCACACACGTTCATAGCGTCCAAGGGACCCACAAGGAACCCCCCACCTTCCACTTTGACAGATTGTGCAAGGAAATGGGAGCATGGGGGTGTTGATTTTGCGGCGCATTATCGTGAACGACCGCACAAGAAGTCCGCGCAATGGGTCATGGATGCCCGCCATCTCCCGCGCCCGCTTTGGCGCCGTCGGCGCACGCTTGTAAGCCCTGGAGCAAATGGTCAAGGTTGAGTCCATATGCGTCTGCCACCTCCGCCAACGTCTCATCAAAGCGAACGGAACAACCGCTGCACGCCGGTAGACCCAACGATGCAAAAACTGCCGCGGCGTGGGGATGACTTCGAAGCGCGACGGCTACGGTGGTTCGTGCGGACACCGGCCCCACGACCGGCGCGAGCTCGAGGTCGAGCGTCGCGAGCCGCTGGGCCACGTCGCCTGCCCGTGATTGGAGGCGAAGCACGTCGCCCCGGAGATCGGCAACCGCTCGGTCCGCCTCTCCGAGCGAAGCACGCGCGGCTGCGAAAATGTCGCGCCACACAGCATCCACCTCCCGACGCGCCGCAAGCGCAGCCGTATGGCGAATTCGAACATACAGGCCGCCGGATTCGTGAGAACGGCCATCTGCACCCGATTTGAAGCGACTGGAGAATGGCACTCCGACCCTCTCTCTTGTGTGACACACGCGGATGCCCTTGACGCACTCGCTCCCTCCGAATAACAGGCGGGAGCGTTGAGCGGGGAAGCGCTTCGCTCCTTCTCCCGCTCGCTCCGCGAGCTCTTTCACAAACCGATGGTTTGTCCATCCAATAACGGTAGTGCTGTGTCCACACAGACGCCCCGTTGTCCAGAAAGCATGAACGCCTCCATTGAAGCCGTACCCCCGGAATCATTCAATGAAGATGACCTCAAGTTTATGGACTTGGCACTGTCTCATGCGCGGTTGGCGCCCGATTTGGGCGAAGTTCCCGTAGGGGCAGTGGTTGTCTACCAGGGTGAAGTCATCAGTGTTGCGTGCAATCGCCGCAGCATCGACAGTGACCCCACCGGCCACGCTGAGCTCATCGCCATGCGCGAAGCAGCAAAGCATCTGGGAGACTGGCGACTTGAAGGCTGTACGGTCTATGTAACCTTAGAACCTTGCGCGATGTGCGCAGGAACGATGGTGCAGGCCCGCATTCAACGCTGTGTGTTTGGTTGTTCCGACCCCAAAGCGGGGTACATGGGCAGCCTCTACGACCTCTCCTGCGACACTCGCCTCAATCACCGGTTTGCGGTGACCCGAGGGGTGCGAGGAGAAGAGAGCAGCACGTTGTTGCGAGACTTTTTCCGAAGTCTTCGCGCCCAGCGAAAGCAAAAACGGGCCACGGATGGATAGAGCGCACTCACTTCGGTGAGTGATTTTGGAGAGGTGGCCGAGTGGACGAAGGCGGCGGATTCGAAATCCGTTGTGCGGTATCGCCGTACCGGGGGTTCGAATCCCCCCCTCTCCGTTCCAAAGCCGAATCGACAAGCCTCTGGACATGAACTGGAGAGGTGACCGAGTGGACGAAGGTGCACGACTGGAAATCGTGTGTGGCGAAAGCCACCGCGGGTTCGAATCCCGCCCTCTCCGCCATGTCCTGGCTTGACGAATCGGACTGCTGGTCCAAACCATCGAGAACTGAGCCCGAGGCCATCGTTGATGGCCGGGTTCCGTCGACTGTATCTGAAGTGAACCCCGCCAGGTCCGGAAGGAAGCAACGGTAGCAACAGACACAGGGTGGCGGAGTGCCCGGTCATCAACCGTGACCTCGGGCTTTTTTCGTCTTGCATCCGTATTGGCCCGTGCATCCCTGACCGGCCCCCCGGCGCCGGACGGGCTATGACATCCTCCCGCCCCGAGGACCCCATGACCTATGTGGCCATTGCGCGAAAGTGGCGCCCCACGATGTTCGAAGACATCGTCGGTCAGGAGCATGTCACGCGCACGCTCCAAAATGCGATCCGGCTCGACCGCGTCCATCATGCGTTTTTGTTCACCGGCGCACGCGGGGTCGGCAAAACCACTGCCGCACGCGTGCTCGCCCGCGCGCTGAACTGTGCCGCCGGTGAGGGCCCTACCCCCACCCCTTGCGGCGAATGCCATGCTTGCCGCGCGATTTCTAGCGGCAGCAACTCCGATGTCATCGAGATTGACGGCGCAAGCAACAATTCGGTCGATGATGTGCGCGACCTGCGCGATGCGGTTCGCTACCTTCCCCAAGGTCGGATGAAGGTCTACATCGTCGACGAAGTGCATATGCTTTCGCGCGGCGCGTTCAATGCACTGTTGAAGACCCTCGAAGAGCCCCCCCCTCACGTCGTCTTCATCTTCGCGACCACGGAACCCCACAAGATTCCCGACACCATCCTCTCGCGGGTGCAGCGCTTCGACTTCAAGCGAATTCCCCTCGCTACCGTCGTCTCGCGCTTGCAAACCGTCTGCGCCGGGGAAGGGATGAACATCTCCGAGGGAGGGCTCCGCTTGATTGCGCGTGCGGGCGAAGGCTCGATGCGCGATGCCCAGAGCCTGCTCGACCGTGTCGTGAGTTTTGCAGGTCCTCAAGCCACGACCGAACAAGTCGCCGAGGTCCTGGGCCTCGTGGACCGCCGGCTGTTGTACCAGATGCTCGAAGGAGTGGTGCAAGGCGAGCCCGACCGCTGCTTGCATGCCATCGATGCCGTCGATGCCTACGGCTTCGATATGTCCGAGTTTACCGGCGAGATTCTCGAACTTTTGCGCAATGCGACGTTGGTGGGCCTGTCGCCCGAGTCGGGGAAGTTCGTCGATGTCCCCGAAGACGAGCGGGAGCACCTTCAGAAGCTGTCCCAAGCTGTCACGCCGGACGTATTGGTTCGCTCGTTTCACGTCATGCTCGATGTACACGACCAAGTAGCGCGCGCACCACGCCCGCGGTTGGTCCTCGAAATGGCCGTCGCGCGATTGGTTGCTATCCGACCCGCGCGCAGCATTGACCAAGTACTCGAACGCATCGACCTTCTGCAGCGGCGCGTCTTACACCAGGTCGGAAGCAATGTTCGGGGAAGCAAGCGCAGTCCCTCCAACGACCCGGAGGGTGACTCACGACCCCACGCGCAACCACCGCTGACGGGATCGGAAACGCCCACGTCGCCCGCTTTTTCGTTCGCACGAAAGCCGCTGATTCAGCCGCGTGCGGCAGAAGTCGCGGCCACAGACCAACCGGTAGAGCCCGTCGTGTTCGAACGACGGGAGCCATTGCGTGCGCCGACACCACCTCCCGCAAGCACCGCGGTCGCAGAGCCCATCCAGTTTGAGCGGAAGTCCCCTCTCCTGCCCCCCGAGGTGCCCGTCTATGACGATGTAGACATCGACATGATGGCCTTCGAACGGCGAGAGCTGCTGCGTCCTACTGAGGTCGCGTTCGAGGAGTACTTCGACGACCCTGACCTGCCAATGCCCGTTTTCGACGGGGATATCTTGCGCCCCGCGGCGCCGGTCCAGGCCACCGAAGACCTCTCGCCGCCCGCGCCCATTCGGGCCCAAGCGAGCACACCCGAACGATTTGAAGCCTTTCAAAAGTACCTTGAGCGCGGAGGTCCCACCTACGACGCCATTGCTTTTGACTGCGCGATGGTCAGCACACAAGGCGCAAATGTGCAGCTTGTCTGCTCGTCTCCCTTCAAACTTGGCCTCGCGGTCGCGGCTGCCACCAGCGAGCGCGTCTCGATTGGCCTGCGCCACCTGTTCGTCGGCGTAGAGTCGGCAACGGTCAAGCTGCGCCCGGAAGGCAGCGGCCCCGAGACCCGCCGTGAGCGTTTGGACCGAGAGAGGAAGGAGCGCATCGCAGACTTGACCAACCAGCTGGCCAACCTTCCGATTCACGGCAAACTTGGCAGTATTTTCGGTGCCCGCGTGCGTGTCGTCGTGCCGGCAGATGAGAATCCTCCCCTCAAGAATTCGGACCTCCACGGACGCAAATGAGCACCGACCCCCTCCGACGTTGTGTTGCCCAGCTTTCCCGCCTGCCCGGCGTCGGGCATCGCACCGCCACCCGCCTCGCGTATTGGCTCCTGGCACAACCAGAAGATGTCGCGGCCGACATCGGCGACGCCATCCAGAAGCTCCGCGCAGAAACCGTGCGATGTAGCGTTTGCCACGACATCGCGGGACAAGACCCTTGCCACCGCTGCGCCGATACCCGCCGTGACGCCTCGATTCTGTGTGTCGTCGAGCGGCCACAGGACATCGGCGCGATTGAGCGCACCGGCGCCTTCTCCGGCCGCTACCATGTCCTCGGCGGCGCACTGGACCCCTTGTCTGGTATTGGACCCGAGCACCTCAAGATTCGCGAACTGCTGAACCGGCTCCAAGAAGGCGTCGTATCGGAAGTCCTCGTCGCAACCGACCCCGACATCGAAGGCGATGCGACCGCATTGTATGTGTCCCGGTTGGTCAAGCCGAGTGGCGTGCGGGTCACGCGGCTCGCCCACGGCGTATCGGTCGGCACAGAGCTAGAGTACGCCGACCGCTCCTCCGTCGCGCGCGCGCTCGAGCACCGCCGCGATATTTAGGCCGACGCCCCCGCAAGCCTCCAAAAGCAAAACGCCCACCCCATCGGTCGAATCGACCGCGGAGGTGGGCGCCATTCCCGACATCGAATCAGGCCGAGCGGCCCTTCCATTGGGCAACCATCAGGTCGCGGTTCATCTGTCCAATCACGTCGAGGGAAATGCCCTTTGGACATGCTACGGAGCATTCGCCGTAGTTGGTGCAGTGACCGAAATCCTCGGCGTCCATCTGCGTGACCATGTTGTTGACGCGGATGTAGCGCTCCGGCTGCCCTTGGGGCAACAAGGCCAAGTGCGTGACCTTGGCGCCGGTGAACAGCATCGCCGCCGCATTGGGACAGCTCGCGACACACGCACCGCAGCCAATACACTGCGCCGCGTCCATCGAGCGGTCCGACGCGTTCTTCTCGACGGGCGTTGCGTTGGCATCGGGAGCCGCGCCGGTGCGAATGGAGATGTATCCACCCGCGCGCACAATGCGGTCAAACGCCGAGCGGTCCACCACCAAGTCTTTTAGTACCGGGAACGCCTTGGCGCGAAATGGCTCCAGAGTGAGCGTGTCGCCGTCCTTGAACTCGCGCATGTGCAACTGACAGGTGGTCGTCCGCGGAACATGACCGTGGGGATGGCCGTTGATGACACATCCACACGCGCCGCAGATGCCTTCCCGGCAGTCGCTCTCGAAGGCAATCGGTTCTTTGCCTTCGGACTCCAGGCGCTCGTTGAGCACGTCGAGCATTTCGAGGAAGGACATGTGCTCGTTGACGTTCGGGACCGTATACGTCTCGAACTTCCCCGCGCTGTTGCGGTCCTTCTGCCTCCAGACATTGAGCGTGATGTTCATTACTTGTAGCTCCGCTGGGAGGGTTTCACATAATCGAAGGTCAGCTCTTCTTTATGAAGGACGGGCTTTTGGCCGACGCCCTTGAACTCCCACGCCGCAACATACGAGTAGTCTTCGTCATTGCGTCGTGCTTCACCATCTTCCGTCTGGTATTCCTCGCGGAAGTGACCACCGCAGGACTCGTTGCGTTCCAAAGCGTCCGTCAGCATGACCTCGGCAAACTCCAAGAAGTCTGCAACGCGGCCCGCCTTTTCGAGCGACTGGTTGAGGCCAGAGTCCGTTCCCGGTACGCTCACGTTGTTCCAGAACTCTTCCCGCAGCTCCGGCACACGCGCCAAAGCCTGGGTGAGCCCCTCGGCGTTTCGGGCCATACCGCAGTTGTCCCAGATGAGAAGGCCCAACTCCCGGTGGAAGCTGTCCACCGACCGCTTGCCCTTGACGGAAAGCAGCTTGTTGAGGCGGTCCTTGACACCTTGCTCGGCTTCGTCAAACTCCTTCCAATCGGTCGCTTTGGGCCGGTTGGGGTGCTTGGCGAGGTAGTCGCCGATGGTGTACGGCAAGATGAAGTAACCGTCGGCCAAGCCTTGCATGAGCGCGCTCGCGCCGAGGCGGTTCGCGCCGTGGTCGCTGAAGTTCGCTTCGCCGATGACAAACAAGCCGGGCACGTTGCTCATCAAGTTGTAGTCGACCCACAAGCCGCCCATCGTGTAGTGGGAGGCCGGATAGATGCGCATGGGCACCTTATAGGGGTCTTCGCCGGTGATGTTTTGGTACATCTCGAAGAGGTTGCCGTAGCGCTCTTCGATGGCCTTTTTCCCGTCGCGCTGGATTGCGGTCGAGAAGTCGAGGTAAACGCCGCGACCATTATAGGCGACACCCTGACCTTCGTCACACGCCTTCTTGGCCGCCCGCGAGGCAACGTCGCGCGGGACAAGATTGCCGAACGTGGGGTAGCGCCGCTCAAGGAAGTAATCGCGCTCGCTCTCGGGAATCGACTCCGGCGAACGCCCCACCTTGCCGGATGCATCGCTCCAGCAATCCTTGGCGTCTTTCGGCACCCACACGCGACCGTCGTTGCGGAGCGACTCGCTCATGAGCGTGAGCTTCGACTGGTAGTCGCCGCTGACCGGGATGCAGGTGGGGTGAATCTGCGTGTAGCAAGGATTGGCGAACAGCGCGCCTTTCTTCGCCGCGCGCCAAGTGGCGGTGACGTTGCATCCCATCGCGTTGGTCGACAGGAAGAAAACGTTTCCATACCCACCGGTGGCGAGTACAACCGCATCGGCGGCGTACCGACGAAGCTCGCCAGAGACGAGGTCGCGCACTACGATTCCGCGCGCGTGGCCATCCTTGATGACCACATCGAGCAGCTCCGTGCGCGAGAACATCTTGATTTTGCCCGCTTTCACCATGCGTGCGTGGGCTTGGTACGCACCCAATAGGAGCTGCTGGCCGGTCTGGCCGCGAGCGTAGAAGGTACGGCTGACGAGCGCGCCACCAAACGAACGGTTGGCCAACAAGCCGCCGTATTCCCGCGCGAAGGGCACGCCTTGGGCGGTGGCTTGGTCGATGATGTTCGAGCTGACCTGCGCCAAGCGGTAGACGTTGCGCTCACGGGCGCGGAAGTCGCCGCCCTTTACGGTGTCGTAAAACAACCGGTAGACGCTATCGCCGTCGTTTGGATAGTTTTTCGCCGCATTGATACCGCCCTGGGCTGCGATGCTGTGCGCGCGCCGGGGGCTGTCCTGAAAGCAGAAATTGGCGACATTATAACCAAGCTCAGCAAGGGTCGCGGCGGCCGAAGCGCCTGCAAGTCCCGTGCCGACGACAATGATGTCGTACTTCCGCTTGTTGGCGGGGTTGACGACCCCAATCTTGAACCGATGACGATCCCAGGCGGTCTCGATGGGACCGGTTGGACAACCGGACTCGAGTTTGGTCATGGGGGCTCCTGAGAGGTTGCGGGTCAACAGACCCGAAAATGGTGGGCCTACCGGAGGGGCGACAGGTACAGTCGCTGAACCCTCCGACGGGAACTCAGACCAGGTTTGCCAGGGCGGCGATGGCGATGGAGCAATTGCCCACCGTTACCGCACCCCCGAAGAACCACGCCAACTTGCGCGCGATGCCGTCGTAACGGGGATTGCTAAGGCCCAACGTGCGGGTCAGCGACCACACACCGTGGGCGAGGTGCAAGCCCAACGCCAGCTGCGCGACGATGTAAAAACCGGCCACCAGCGGGTTGCGGAACCCTACGGTGAGGTTGTGGTAGGCGCTGCATTCGACATGGCCCGCGCCCGCCGGCATGCAGTGCTGGAAGTCGGGATGCACGATGCCTACGGTCAGGTGGAGGAGGTGGTACACGATGAACGCGAGCAACACCACACCACCAAAGCGCATCGTGCGAACCGCATAACGGCCCGACAACCACTCTTTCTTTTGGTAGCCCACGGGGCGCGCTGCATTGCTTCGCATCGTCAACGCACCCGCCGACCCCATGTGCGCGAAAACACTCGCGAGGAGCGTCATGCGCACGGTCCACACCAGAGGCTGATTGCTCTGGAGCGTAGAAGCGTAGGCGTTGAAGACTTTTTCGCCGAGGAAAATCTGGAGGTTCCCCGCGAGATGACCGAGAACGAAGCCGAACAACACCAGCCCGCTCACCGCCATGATGACCTTGAGCCCGATGGTCGAGCCGAGGAATCGTTTGAGCCAATCCATTGAGGGTCCTGCCTGGGTTTCGGACGCCGCGCAATGAGACGCCCCTGCTCCGACCACTTCACGAGCGAAGTGAACGGGAGTCGTTTGCGCGTTGAGGACTCGGTTTCTACCGCTTTCCGAGATACCAAGCAAGCGGCCGAAAACTACGTGGTTCCCCGAGGCCTACTGTTTGGCATCCACCCTTCGAGCAAGCCCGAAGCCGCCAACAAGGCGCCACCGATACTGTCGGTCGCGTCCGACGCCTCGGGCGCGGGGCGCGCTTCCTCGATAAGCTGCCGCAACCGGGCGTTTCCCTCCACGAGCTGCAAGGTCAAGCTAGAGAGAAGCAAGCGCCGGAGCGCGGTTCCTCGTGGGTCATTCGAGCGGACAAGTGTTCGATAGGTGTCACGGTCGAGCGTCGCCAATCGCCCTTCACTGGTCGCCACACAGGTGGCGCTGCGACGGGCGCGGTCGATCATCGCCATTTGTCCGAGCAACGTAGGGCCCACAACCTCCCCCATCGCCCGCACTTGGCCACTCACATCTCGTTTCTCGACGCGCACGCGGCCTTCGAGCAAGACAAACAGCGCATCGCCCGCATCGCCCTCGCGACACACCACTTGCCCCGCCGAGAGCGCCTGGAGCTGGCAACACGAAAGCAGCGCGACCACATCCACAGGCTCGGCGTCAACTTGACGGTGCGCCGCCAACAATTGAACCGCGGCCGCCTCCATATCTTCCGTCGAAAGGGCCAATCGGTCGGTCATCGAGAACCTCCCCCCAGCAAATTCAGCAACCGCTTACGGGAAGACGCCGCCTTCGGGCGTTCTACCGTTCGTTCGCGCTCGTCCGCCCCCACCCATGCCTCGTGGAGTGCTTGGTTGGTCACCCGCACGCGCTCCGTCAGCGTGTGAAGGAGGTGGTATTCAATCGCGATGACAGCAGCGTTGTCGCGCCCTTCTTGTAAGAGCTTCTGGCCCACCAACAAACAGGTGCTATCGCGCAACGCACGCACGGTGGCGCTTCTTCGCTGGTCGGGGGCAAACAAGGCCGTCTCCCCCACAACGTCCCAAGCACCCGCTGTACCGATGGTCTTCTCCCCATCAGGAGAGTCCACCACGACCTCAAGCACGCCGTGCACCACAAGGAGCGCGACATCGGCCCACTCGCCTTGCTTGAATACGGTCTGGCCCGAGGAAAACGTCACGGGTGGCGACCGCCCCAACAGCCAATCGACCTCTTCCGTGGCCACCCGGCGGCGCAGATGCAGGCTGGCCAAACCGGAGAGGTAGAGGCGCGCGGACTCGAGGGGGTCAATCCACATCGAAGACGCTCCAACGAAGGAAAACAGAACGCAAAGTTAGCGCGAAGCTGCGAATTCGGCGATACCCAACATCGCCCACCATCGCTGGAGCTGGACCTCTGTTCCGGCCAATACGAGGCCCAAGCGCGCGGTCCCGGTACCTGGCCCGCGACCTGCGTGACACACCGTCGCGTCGACCTCTGCTTCGCCGTACCGCACCACCACGCGCGCGCCCACGACCAGAAGACGCGCAGCGCCATCCACCACGACGCCAATTCCAAGCCGGGAGAGGTCGACGAGCTCGGCGGATTCTTCCCCGTTTGCCCAGGCCAAACGCACTTGGGTGCCCCAGGGAACCACCTGCCGCTGCGATTTTCGCGGGTCTGCGCCCAGGAGGTCGCCTTCGAGATCGAGCGAGACGCCGTCGGCGGATTGGTCGCGAACATAGCCATGCAGGGCGTATGCGCGTCCGCCCCACAGCAAGCTCAACACACACCGACTCCCCACCCACGGCTCTTCGGAGACGGGTCGGGTCAGGCGGAGCCGTACCCTTGCGCCATGAGAGAACACGAGACGGCCGTGAGCAGCTCCATCGTGCCCCATGATGACAACCGTAGCGTCGCCATTTTGCGCACAGGCCTCCGCCAAAACGCGCACGCCTCGCGCCGAGAGAGCAGGCTTCGTGTCCATCGAGCTGTCCATACCGTCCATCCTTTCACCCCAGCCGACGGGTGAAGTCGCTTCGGGCTCGTTATTCCGTTCCGCGCTACGAGGGTCCACTCCCTCCCAGCGCTTTTTTGTTGTTTTCGCAGAGCGCGCTGTTCCCGTCCGGAGACGCCATGAAGAAGACCTTGACCCTGCTCGTCACCCTGTGTTCGGCCATCGCATGCAACAAAGACAAGGGCGAAGACTCCGCATGCGACGATGCCGCCATGCCGTCCGTGCAGGCGGTCGTCACCGACATGGAGGCCAACTACCTCGATGGCGCCACGGTCGTTTTTGACGATGGCACTGGCGAGCAGCCATGCGATGCCGTGGGCGACAACTTCTTGTGCGGCATGGACGTCATCGGCAGCATCACCTTGACCGCCTCGGCCCCTGGCTTCACCAGCGTCACCGAGACGTTTGACATCGAAAGCTCCGGTTGCCACGCGATTACCGTCAACCACGCCTTCCGACTCACCGCGGAATAAGGCATCGCGGAAACGGTGGCCCGTCCAAAACGGCATCTGCGATAGCGTGGGTCGCCTGCAGGGTCCCCTGCCCTTCGACATGGTAGCGGGTTCGAAACCAACGGGCTTCTACGGGAAGCTCCGTCAGGTCCAGCACTTGAACGCCCAATGCCAGCAGTTGTTGCGCCACCGACCGCTCCAAGGCCGACCGTGAACACGCGCCACCACGACTCCGCGGCTCTACCGGCGGCGCGACCACGAGCAAGCGGGTGCTCGATAGCGCCTGCGCGGCCAAAGGCACCAGGGACCACTGTTCTGGTGGTACCCGCTCGGGTTCCCGGTCTGCAGGCGCTTCGGATGCAGCTCCCGGACGCGGCGCGCCAGGGTCCACCACCCATGTCGGGCGCGCACCCGCATCGCGGGGAATAGACGACATTGACGCACGGGCGCGGTCGACATGGTCGCTCCAGCCGAGGCTTCGCGGCAGCCAATCCGCGAGTGCGCCCAACGCTGCTTGGCGAATTCCGGCCCTGCGCTGGTTCCCAAACGCGACGATTCCCGACGACCCTACCGCAGCCTCCCACAATGCAGGGTCCGGCGTCGCGAGGAGAACGGACAAGCGCGCTACATCCACCGGCGACCGCAAGCGCTCCCGCAACAGTGCATCGAGTGGCGTGACCCAAACGACCACTTCAGGAGGCGTGTCGCGGGGGAGGATATGACGCACTATCGCGACCTGGTGGGCCACTTGACTGCCTCGTACCGCCAAGTTGTCCACCGGGAGCGCCACACGCGCAGAAAGGGACTCCGGCGCGACCGCCGCCAATGCAATCGAACTGCCGATGACCACCACCGGCGCACCCGAGGCGGCCACAAACGGGGCTTCTCGGGGCCCCACCAGCACGAGGAGGGCCACGAGGGCTGCTGCGACCCCAAGGGCCGCTCCGACTTGCGCAAGGGTCTGGCGCACAGTTTGTCCAATAGAAGGCCGATACGTCCCCTTTCGGATATTGCACACCCCTCTCCTCCGCCACCTCCGACCGGGGACACCCATGCGCCCCGCTTCCCGCTCCACACGCGCCACCTTGTTGTGGGCGACGATTGCGTGGTCCGCGACCCTGGCCCCGCCCTTGGCGGCCACGCTGACCCGCGAGCCCGCGTGGCTGCTCGCGCTCGCCCCGGTGCTCTTGCTCGTCGTCATGGTCCTTCCCGACGGCCTTCCTCCCCGCGCAGCGCGAGTATCATTCCACCATGCAGGTCTGAAGCTCCGCTGGAACTATGGACTCGCGCTGGTTGCAAACATAGACGGGCGCCCCATTGTCGTCGGTTCCGACGGGCACCACCGCGTCCGCCGCTTGGTGTGGGTCCGCGTGCCCCATGCGCTCGCCTTGCCCGACAACACGCGCGTATGCCTCTCCGCCCGCGCTATCGAGAGCACCCACGCCCCCTGGGACGTGCGCGTGCGGGCATGCAAACGACTCGCGGCCGACCCGTCGTCCTGGCCCCCGATGCTCGCGGCGCTGGTCATTCACTTGACCGGCGACGACCTGCGCGTCGCGATTCCACGGCATCGCGCACAAGAGACGGCCCAGATTGCCCGCGTCCTCGTGGACTTCGCACGAAACCTAGAGCAGATGTTGGTGGACGAATGGGTCGCGGACCTTTCGCGCGTCGGCATCGCGGTGCGCGCCATCACTTTCGCGCCATTTGGGCAAGTCGAAGTACGCGGAACGCACGGTGAATGCACCCTCGCCTTCCGCATCGGACGCTTCCACGAAACCACACCCGCCTGGCGGGGCCGCTCGGAGGCGCACGTCACGGAAAACGGGGTCCACACGCATACAATCGTTGGACCCTGCGCCGTCGACCTTGGCGCGCGATGGCGCGCGGGCAACTGACCGATAAATCGACCTATTTGTCGCCTTTGCGTGCCTTGCGCTTGGCCTTCAACTTCGCCTTGCGCTCTAGGGCCGCTTCGACCTTCTCTTGGGCAGTGAGCGCAGGTGTTTCCGGGGTGGGCACACTTGGCATCCCAAAGGGCGACGCCCCGCCAAACGGGAGGTTGGGATTGGTCTGCCCCGAACGGCGCGCTGCACGGCCGCCCCCCCCGAAGGGGTTGCCCGGATTTCCACCCGGCAAGCCCGGCATCCCGCCGAACAAGCCCGAGCGGCCCAGTTGGCCCATCATTGCCCGTGTTTGAAGGAACCGCTCATACAGCGCCTCTACTTCTTCGACCGGCCGACCCGAGCCCTTGGCAATCCGCTCCATGCGGCTGCGGTCGAGCAGGTCGGGGTTCTTGCGCTCTTGCACGGTCATCGACTGAATGACCGCTTCAATCTTCACGAGCTCACGGTCATCCAGCGCCTCTTTCGGCACTTGTTCAAGCAGTTCGCCCATGCCCGGAAGTTTTTCCATGACCGAGCGAAGAGAGCCCATGCGCTTGATCATCTGGATTTGCTTGAAGAAGTCGTGGAACGAGAAGTTGCCCTGCAACATGCGCACGGCGTCTTTCTCGGCCTCGTCTTTGTCCATCGCCTTGTCGAAGTCGTTCATCAATCCGACGACGTCGCCGAAGCCAAGGATGCGGTCGGCCAAGCCCTCTGGCCGGAAGTCGTCGAGCTTGTCGAGGCTTTCGCCCATGCCGATAAACTTGACAGGCTTGCCCGTGACCTCTTTGATAGAAAGCGCCGCACCACCGCGGGCATCGCCATCGAGCTTGGTGAGCACAAACCCCGTGAAACCCAAGCGGCGGTCGAATTCCGCGGCGGTCTTGACCGCATCTTGGCCAATCATCGCGTCGCAAACAAACAAAATGTTTTGCGGATTGGTCTTCGCCTTGATTTCTTCTAGTTCCGCCATCAAAGCATTGTCGACCGCAAGACGACCTGCCGTGTCGAAAATCACAACGTCTCGACCGACGTTTCGTGCCTGCTGGACTGCAAGCTCGCACAATTGTACGGGCTTCATCCCTTTGATACTAAACACCGGAAGGCCGAGGCGACGGCCCAAGGTGACGAGCTGATCGATTGCCGCCGGACGGTAAATGTCGGCCGCCACCAACATCGGGTTGTAGCCCTCTTTTTTGAGGCGGCGCGCCAGCTTGCCGGCGGTGGTGGTCTTTCCCGACCCCTGCAAGCCGACCATCATAATTAACGAGGGCGACCCATCCAGCTTCAACGACGAATCGACCGGCCCCATCAAGCCAACGAGCTCGTCGTGACAGATTTTGATGAAGTGGTCAGCCGGGGTAACCTGGAGGCCCGCAATCCCAAAACCAGCATCTTTGCTGGCTTTGAGGGTAACGACTTCGCCCAGTGCGCGCTCTTGCACGCGGCCCAAGAAGCTTTTGACGACCGACAATTCTACGTCGGCTTCCAAGAGGCTCACCCGTACATCGCGGATGGCGTTCTTGATGTTCTCTTCGTTGAGCTCGGCTTTGCCAGAGAGCTTGAGGCGGGCGTTACGGAAGCCCTTGGTGAGGGTCTCAAGCATGTGTAGGACTCCCCGCGAATCAGCGGACGGTCAGGCGAATGCGTAGAAGAATCGCCCGGAATGGAAAGGAACGCCGCGCATAACCCGGCCCTTGCCGCGAATCACCTAGCGCGCATCGAATCCGGCGGAGGTCGCATCCAGGTGAGCCCAGGGTCAAGCGCCAAAGCGGCGATAGTCTCGGCATCCGCTTCCGCTTTGCGACCCATCGCATCCAACGCATTGGCACAACCCATCCGGTGAATCCCTTGGTCCGGCTGGCGAGCGGCGGCCTCCCGATAGGCGGCCAAGGCGTTGGGTGGGTCGCCGAGCAGCTGTAGGGCGTCACCACGACCGTGCCACGCCCAAGCATCTGTATCCGCGGTTTCTTCGAGGCGACATGCGAACGAATGAAGCGCCTCTGCAAACATGCCGGCCTCGAGTGCCCGCCGGCCATCGGCGAGATGGTCGATGATTCCCAGCTCTTCGGCGGTCGGAACCCGCACCGGTGGAGATGGCCGCGCGGCACGGGCCAAAGAGACGAGTCCGCTGTCGCTCGACCGACGCAACAAGGGCCCCAACCAGCGCAAGCCGCGAAGCGTCCAGCGGTCCAAGCGACGCGCCCAAGGGGGACGAGGTGTGTTTTGCGATGCGTCCACCCGAAGCACTCTCTCCAACAACGACATCGGCCAAGGGCAGGGAACAGGTTGTAAGCTCCGACCCACCGTTTGGCACAAAGACGCGATAGACTAACGGTATTCCAACCGCAGACCGGTGGCAGCCGATAGAAATCCAACGAGATTTCGCACGCCATCGACCGGGAGGGCCAATGCCCCACACAACGCGTCCTTTTCCTGACCCCCGAAACAAGCCCCTCCCGTGGATCGGCTTGCTCGTATCGATCGGACTTACCGGCGCATGCCAAAGCGATAACTCGCTTTCGAAGCTCGACGCCGACGATGTCTTTTTTCAGGTCGAGGCCGGAAAAGTTGACGTATTGTTGGTCGTAGACAACTCCGGCTCGATGCAGCCCTACCAAGAACTGTTGTCCACCAACTTCGAAGACTTTTTGGCTTACTTTACGGGATACGTCGATTACCGTATCGGCATTATCACGACCAGCATCGAAGCTCCCGAACCCTACGGCGTTTGCACCGAAGACCTCATCAGCTCCGTGCCCCACGGCGGGGAGCTCGTCGGCCAAACGTGGATTTCCGCCGAAGATGGCAACGGCGAGGAGCTTTTCCAGGAGCTCGTGCAGGTCGGTGTTTGCGGTGGTGGCTATGAAATGGGACTCGAAACCGCCTTTCGTGCCCTCACGCCTCCGTTGTCGGAAGGCGCCAACTCCGGCTTTTTGCGGGACGACGCCTACCTCAGCATCATTTTCGTGAGCGACGAAGAAGACAGCTCGCCGCTCACGACCAATGAGTACATCAACGTATTCCGAGACATCAAAGGTGGCGAAGACCGCGACATGGTCAACGCCTCCGCGCTGGTCGTGGTCGACGAAGCGGATTGCTCCCGCGAACAGCTCGACGCCGGTGCGCGCGAAAACAAGCGCTACGTCGATGTCGCAAACCAGACCAACGGCGTCGTGGGCAGCATCTGCTCCGGCGACTTCGGCACCATCGTCACCGAGCTGTCTCTCGCAAGCTCACGTCTCACCGACATCTTCTACCTTTCGGAAAGCCCCGACCCCCTCACCCTGGTGGTCGGCGTCGACGACGTCGAGGTTCCGTGTGCCGACGGAATGTGGTCCTACCAAAAGGTAGACGACAAGCCCGCTATCGTATTTGCCCGCGACAAATTGCCCCCGCCCGGTTCTCGCATCACCGCCAGCTACGACTATGGCGCAGGCGAACCCTCTGGCGACTGTGGAGCCGAGCCATGAAAACCTCGATGATGTGGTCTGCCTGGATGTTGTCCTTCGCGATGGGATGCACCGAAACGGTGAAGACCAGCGAATGCACAACCAACAAAGAGTGCGACGAGGGCAGCATTTGTGTGCAAGAGCGCTGCCGCGCCGTGGAGTGCATGACCGCCGAAGACTGCGGCCTCGGCAAGATTTGCGCCGAAAACCACACCTGCACGCCTGGCTGCGAGAAAGACAGCGATTGCTTGGCCGGTGAGTCGTGCAACGAAGGCACCTGCGCCCCCTACGGTTGCCGCGACACCCAGCTCGATTGCAACTACGGCGAGATTTGTGACCCCACAACCGGCAGCTGCTACCCCGACGAAGCCGGCGCGTGCACCGAATGTACCCCCGGCGCCTCGCGCACCTGCTTGCCGAACGAAGAGCGCGGCCCGTGCAGCGGCACCGGCGGCTGTCCTTCGGGCCAAGAGTGCTACATCGCCGAGCTGGACGATGCACGCACCTGCCGCACCGCCTCAGAGTGCCCCTCCGGCTGGATTTGCTCGGCGGTCGACAATGGCTCCGGTGGCACGGCGGGCCCGTACTGCTTGCGTGCGGCCTGCTTTACGGGCGCCAACTTCCCGTCGTGCGACCCCAACGCCGAGACAGACACCTGCGCGCGCGGGTTCCAGTGTACCGACTACGGAACCGGCGGCATCTGCTTCGCAGACTGCGCTTGGCTGACCGAAAACGGCTACTTGTCCGTCCGCTGACCCCGCCTCATCGCTCGGGGTGCTCAAACGCGGGCGGCGCGGGGCGCGAAGGGCGCACAAAATCAGGTTCCGGTGCCCCTTGTGCTGCACCGGTTCCGCCCATCATCGAAATCTTGAACTTCGACGCCAGCCAGGTCTTGAGGCGCGGCGCCAAGAATTGTCGTGTTTTCGGAAAAATAAGGCAAAAACCCGCGAGGTCTGTCAGCACGCCCGGCGTAATTAGCAACGTGCCGCCAATGAGCACCAGCACGCCCTCAATGAGACGGTCCGCTGGAGGAATGCCCTTCTGCATGTCCTTTTGCAATTGTTGCAGGACTCCCAGACCTTCGCGCTTTGCCAAAAAGCTACCCACCGCGCCCGTGACCAAGATGAGCGCGATGGTCTCGACGATGCCCATCATGTCGGCAAGTTGCATCAACAAGTAGAGTTCGATGGCGGGAACCACCGTCATCAGCAACAAAAGGCGCCACAACATCGTCAACCGCTCCCGTCGACCACATCGGTCGACTGTTTCACTGCCACCCAAAGACGCTCCAACGCATCCGCGTCAAGGTCGTTCAAGGCATTTCCAGAACGCTCGGCGGCCAACTCCATTTCACGAAATCGCGCGCCAAAACGGTCGACGGCGCCCAACAACGCCGCTTCTGCAGGTGTCTTGAGGTGCCGGCCGAGGCTGGCCAACGAAAGCAGGACATCCCCAAGCTCTTCGGACATACGCACGGCATCTCCGCCGGCAATGGCTTCTCGCAACTCCGCCATCTCTTCGTCTACCTTTTCCAACACACCGGCGAGGTCGGGCCAGTCAAAGCCGACTGCTGCCGCCTTTTGCCCTTGCCGGTGCGCCTGAAGCAACGCAGGCGCCGCGCGCGGAATCCCATCCATCCGTGAGCGGGAGCGCCCGCCGGACTCCGCGGCCTTGAGCTCCTCCCAGCGCGCCAAGCCGGGCCCTGCCATCCCCGGCGCAGGAGCAAAGACATGGGGGTGCCGATGGACCATCTTGTCGTGAATTCTCTGTGCGACCCGCGCGAGGTCCGTGCGCCCTTCATCGGCTGCAATCTGCGCCGCGAGCAAAAGGTTGAACAGCGCATCCCCCAGCTCTTCTTCGAGCATCAAGTTGTCGTCTTTATCGATAGCGTCGATGACTTCATACATTTCTTCGAGGAGGTGCAAGCGCATAGAGCCAAGCGTTTGCGCACGATCCCACGGGCAGCCGTCGGGAGCACGCAAACGGGCGACAAGGCGGACCAATCGGAGGAGTTCATCCATTCCACCGGCATAACGTCTCGCCGCGCGGTCAACGCCACTTCCGCGCCGCACTTTCCGGGGGAAACAGTAGCGTCGGCCGCGAAAATCAGGCAAGATGACGCCCAACACTTAGACCTACGCCAATCGGAGCGCCCCATGCGCGGTTCCTTGCTCGTATTCCTGCCGCTTGCATTGAGCGTCGGCTGCAAAAACGACTACAACATCAAGACCTACGAAGCCGAGGAAGAAGTCCTCACGCTCAACGTTGCGTCACCCGCGTACGGGGTCTTTTTGGGCGACAGTCCCGCCGTAGTGCAAGGCATCGTTACCCCCAGCCACGCAGTCCTCGAAATCGAGGGCCAGCGCGTGTTCCCGTCCGAAGATGGCTCCTTCTCGGTGGAAGTACCCGTGGATGCCGCGTACCGGAACCTGGACGTTCGCGCCACCTTGGGCACCCAAGAAGAACGCTGGCGCACGCCCGTCTTTCGGGGTGAAGACCCAAGCCTGACGTGGCCCGGCGGCGTCACCTTGCGCCTCTTGCCCCAAGGCATGGAGCGCATGGGCCTCTATGTTGGTCAAATGATTGACAACACCGGATGGTCCACCCAAATCGAAGCGCTGCTGCCCGCCTACGAAGGTTCCTTGTTTCAAGTGCGTCCCGTGGGTGTTTTCCATGACCCCACGGTCGTCGATTTGTATCCCGCAGACGGAACCATCGGCACCGGCGTAACACTCGGCAATTTGAAGCTCGAGTACGAAGCCGCTGTCGACGCAATCGGCCTCTCGGTCGAGTTGTCCATCGCCTTCGCCGAAATCGGAATCGACGCCACCATGACGCCCTGGCTCGACAGCGACGGCATCTTGTGGCTGGGGCTCGACAACCCCGCCATCACACTGGGAGAAGCAGATGTCACCCTCGGGCCGCTCGATGGCTGGCTGACCGAGCTCATCATCGACTGGGTGAACCAATACGTGCTCGCCCCCCTCGGCGATTTGCTCCTGGGCTTCGTCATCGACCAATTCGCGGAACTCGAAGTGGGCGGCCCACTGTCGACCGAGATGGACCTCCTCGGCACCCCCCTCTCCGTCGCACTTACCGAGCTTTACACCGAGACTCTGGGCCTCGGCGCCGACATTGGCATCGGCATCGGCAGTCCCGCAGCCACCGGCAGCTTGGGCATCGTCATCCCCGACGAAACCACACCTGGCACCGAAAATGCTGACCTCGCCGTCGCAATGCACGAGGGCTTGCTCCAGGTGGCCATGGGAGACCTCCTCTTCTCTGTCTTTGACAGCCAGCTCGATGGCTTGCTGGCGATGGCGGGTCCGATTTTGGGCAATGTGTTCACGGCCCTTCCCGGAGGGGAACAGGCCCCCGCCGAAGCCGAGTGGTGCTTCTCGTTTGAGCCGGGCGACGCCTATGTTGCGCGGATGCACGAAGGCACCGCACCATTGGGCTCCATCTACCTCCCCGACTTCGGAATCATCGCAGGCACGAAGACCGGCGCGGTCTGTGAAACGTGGCTGGACGTCACCATGGCGCTTGAGTTGGACCTCGTGGTCGAAGACGGCTCCAAGCTCGGCTTCGCGATTCATATGCCAGAAGGCGCGGTGCGCTCGTACGGTGCAGAAGGCGTAGACGAGCAAGAGGTCGTGACCGCCCTCGGCAACGCATTGTCCGGCACCCTCGGGGCCTTGTTGGGCAGCTTCTCGATCGACCTCGCCGACCTCGCAGGCGCCGGCGGCACGACCGACCCCACGAATCCGTTGGGCGGCCTCTTGGGCGAGCTGAACATCGAGATTCAGGATGCGCGCCGCTTCGACACCGGCCCGGCTGCCGAAGATGAGAGCATGTACGCCGTTTCACTGAGGCTGTTCCCCCAGGAATAATACCCTGGAACATCAAAGTGAACAGTGAAAACGCCCTGCTGATGGAAATAAGCATCCACCAGCAGGGCGTTTGACTATCTGCACCAAATGTAGTGCAATCCTGCCTCAGACCCCGAGAACCCGCTCCAATGCAGGCTCCAGGGACATTGGCAATGGCGCCACTTCGGGCAGCGCCCGGGTGGTGATGACCGTGTGCAGCTTGCCATCCAAATTGACCGCATCGACGGGGAGACCACCGCCTGCACGGCACGGGTGAACCTCAAGGTCCAGCGCGTGCAGGACCGACACGAGGGTCTCGGACTTTGCCGTCGCCAACGAAACGACCACGACATCCGTGGTTTCGTCGGAAGCCGGACACGCAGACGCCGCACGCAACCAAGACGACAAGCCCGCCTCCAGTTGGAGTGCAGACGTACACCACTCCACTGCGGCGTCGTGGAGGACCCAAATCCGCAATGCAGGGGCAGCGTCTACCGCCGAAAGGTCGCGTGCAACCTCAGAAAACACCGTGCCATCGACGAACGTGCCCGGTGTCGCGGCGCGGAGGTCGATGAGGATGTCACCAGCAGGAAGTCGTTTGAACCAAGTCATAAAATGTCATAACACAAAACCGAGCGACCGGCGGCATCTGTTGCGTGATTTGCGCCGCCGCTTCCTGGGTCGACCCTGCCTATGGTTTACGCTTACGCAGTCGCACGCACCAAGATTCCGAGGGGGCTCCCGTCGTCGAAGCGGAACATATGCTGACGTTCCTCAAACTCGGGCGGGGAAATCGCGCCCACGCCGCTGGTCGGGAGACCGATTTGCACGTCGGCTTGGGGGTCCAACACGGCCAGCAGCTGCCCCGCCACTGCGTTGACGATTTCCGCAAGCAGCGCGGTTGCGAGTTCGTTGGTGGCCTCAGCTTCGCCACTCCAGACAGCGTCGGTCAGCGCGAGGGCTTCGTCGCGCGGCATCGCCATCCAAAACTCGCCGCAAAAGGGTGCGATGAGGTCCACGCGGGCCCAAACCAGCGCGGCGTCTGTCCAATCAAACTCGGACTCGTCTCCACGCTCGACCATTGCAAAGGCCATCGACTCGAGAATCTCGCCTACGACCGAATCCACCACCGAATCGTCGATGGCACCAACTGCGCTAGCCATTTTCGTCCTCCTCCGGCTGAATGGTTGCCAATGCTTCCACAAGGCTGCCGGGATTGAGCGGTTTTTTGAGGACAGCGGTGGCCCCGAGTTTCCGAAGGGTCTCTGCCGTCGACGGGTTGACCAAGCTACTCACGACCAATACCGGAATGTCGTGAAGACGGGGGCTGCTCCGCATAAACCGAATCAACGTTTGCCCGTCCATGTTTGGCATATTGAGGTCGGCGACCACCAAATTGACCTGCTCATGCTTCATCAGGTCGAGCGCCGCCTTACCATCCGGGGCCTCCAAAAACTCGCAGTCGCTATAGCCCGCAATCACCATACAACGACGCGCAATCATACGCGCTGCCGGTGAGTCATCCACAATTAGGACGCGTTTCATCACGTCAACTCCAAGGAATGCAAAGAAGTACGGCAACGGAAGGGAACGTTTGTAGACTTGCGTCCAACCAAATGTTGTTGGCCTCCGCAAACATGTTCCAGATCAGCATTCACAAGATCCACTCCGGTCGACCGGGAGTGGAAATTCGAACATTGGCCGTGCCCGCCGCAACACGAACGGTTCGGCTGATGTTACCGCCAACATCTTCGGCAATGGGTCCAAGACCGTAGTGCCACAAGCCACGCTTGATGGCCAATACGTTTCGCTTGCCAATATTGAAACTACCCACCAAGTCCAAAATGGTCGCGCCACCCACGAGCTTGATGATGAGTCCGCGGCCCCGAAGAGGTCCTCCCTGGCGCTCCATCTCTGCAATGAGCGCGGGTACAGCAGAGTCCGCATAATAGCCGAGGGGTTGCGTTCGGTTTGCATCATTAGGATTGCCCGGCAATGCAATATGAACCATACCGGTCGCGCCTGACTTTGGGTCATGGGCGACAATGGCTACACAAGAGCCCAAAGCCATAGTGATAATCGTATCACCAGGCTTTCGCGAGGCTCCTATGTCGCCAATTCCAACAAGAATGTCCGCCATGATTTATGCCACCGTCAGCTTGTGAATCAGGTAGTCGGCCACTTGGTCGATAGGCTTGAGCACTTCTGCACCACCAAGTTGCCACGCCTCCCGCGGCATTCCGAACACCACCGAAGTTGCCTCGTCCTGGGCAACTGTGCCACCACCGGCCTGCCGAATCGCGAGCATGCCCCGCGCGCCGTCCGCGCCCATTCCTGTGAGAAGTACGCCAAACACGTCCTTTCCACAAGCATGGGCCGCCGACCACATCATGACATCGACGCTCGGGCAATGGCCGTTGACCCGCTTCGAGCCGGCATATTCGATCACCCGCTGCGCACCATTGGTGACGATACGGATTTGTCGCCCGCCGGGCGCAACCAGCGCACGTCCGACGACGAGCTCATCGCCCGCTTCGGCTTCGCGAACTTGCATGGCCGAGGCATCATTCAACAAACCCGCAAAGGTACGTGTAAAGCCTGCAGGCATATGCTGCACGATAACAATGGGGGGAAAATCCGCCGGAAGCCGCGTCATGACGCTGCGAATGGCCTCTGTACCACCTGTGGAGGCTCCCAACGCAATAACGGCATTGGGACGAAACCGCTGGGCCGTAACAGCGCGGGTTCCCGGACGGCGGAACTTCCAGTGCGACACATTCGCCGTGCTCGCAATCTTTACCTTTGTCCGCAGCTCAACCATCATTTGGTCGACGCCTTGCGACATCTGGCGGTTTGGCTTGGCCACGAAGTCCACCGCTCCGGCGTCCAACGCGGCCAGCGTGACCGACTGACCTCGTTCGGTCATGGAGCTAACCATGACGACCGGTAGCGGATATTGCGGCATCAAGCGACGCAAGAAGTCGACGCCATCCATACGCGGCATCTCGACATCGAGCGTCATCACGTCGGGCTTGAGACGTACGATTTGGTCGCGAGCCTCGTATGCATCCCGCGCCGTGCCGACGACTTCGATGCGGGGGTCCGCCGAGAGCCCTTCGCGGAGGACCGTTCGGACCACCGCAGAATCGTCCACCACCAGGACACGAATAGGTCGGAGGTCTGCCATCACATCTTCCGGTAGATACCAGGTTGAATGGTCTTGAATCGGGTTCCCAACGAAGATATGGTCTCGGCATGACCGACGAACAGATAGCCTCCCGGGGCCGTCACGTCGTAGATTCGCTGCACAACCTTTCGTTTGGTATCTTCTTCAAAGTAAATCATTACATTCCGGCAAAACACAACATGAAACGGCTGCCGAAACGGATACCGCTCATTCATAAGGTTGAATCTGCGGAATGTAACGTCGTTTTTCAACTCAGGAATGACTTCGACCTGACCCGGCCCAGCGGGACGGAAATACTTCCGAAACATCGGTTCCGGCAAAGTGTCCGCGCCGTCCTCGGGGTACACTCCGCGAAGCGCGGTAGCGAGCACGTCTTGGGAGATGTCCGTCGCAAGGAGCCCGCCTTTCCAATTGCCTGATTGTGTCGAGAGGGCGTCTCGAATCACCATCGCGAGCGTATAGGGCTCCTCGCCGGACGAGGACGCAGCGCACCAAACACGAATGTCGCGTTCGTTTTTGGCCTTTTGGCTTTTGATGAGTTCCGGCAACACTTGGTCTCGGAAATACCAAAAGTGGCTGGATTCCCGATTGAAGTAGGTGTGGTTCGTGGACACGGCGTTGGCGAGCAGCGACAAGACTTCGTTGGACGGATTCTTGAGGTGCTCCTGGTAGAATGACGCAAACGAGTCACAACCAGAGGCCCGAACAAGCTTGAACATACGGCTACTCAGCATCGCCCGCTTGCTGTCGGCCAAGAAAATGCCGAAGCGCTCCTGGACCAGAGCCGCGATGATGCGGAACTCTTCAGGCGACACTTCCATGTGCTGGGTGTCTCCTCGCCCGTGCGAGTTTCGAGGGTGAGACACTGTCATTCCGCACCTCTTTCCGCATTCCAGATCCAAACACGCCGAAAGAGCGCGCGAAGGGGAATGCAGGGGGTTCAAAGTCGGTGTTGGCGGCAAAACGCCTCTTCGGCGAATGCGACGCCCGTCGTCTGACGAGTCCATCGGACGCCTGGGCGCCGGACTGATACCAACCTGCGAAGTTGTGCCTAGCCGTGTACGCCAACCTGTTGCTATCGGCGACAACAACCACGGCATGCATCCTCTGCCCGGCCATCAACAATAACCCAAACAGGCCAACCTTGATCATGGACCGTGGCCAACCTACCCTATGACGCAAATCGGCCAACAACACCGCGCCGCAGCGCTCCCTCGACGTCCTACCCCACGTCGACGACTCCCAACAAAAAGGGCACCCCCGGGGAGGAGTGCCCACACCATTCGCCTACCGGCGCCCTGCGCTTCTTGTGCGACCGCGTGGCCGCGGCTACGCCAATGCTACGAAACCCTCAGTACCGGCCGAAATCCGAGTCATCGAGGCTGATGACGTCGCTCGGTTGCAGCTCCCGGGACTTGCCCGGCTTTGCCGGCTTCGCCGCACGGGCAGGGCTCGGCGCAGCCTTTGCGGGCGCCGGCGGAGCGGCTGCACGACGCGGCGCGGGTGCTTCCTTGGCCGCAGCCCCACGGGACCCAGGCGCCGTCCTCGTACGCGCAGACGGACTCGGCGGGGGCGCCCCCATGCCTCCCGCCATAAACGCTTCGAGGGCGGCCAAAAGCTCCGGCGTAATCTCCATCGGGAAGTCATCCATCCCCATCGACGTTTCTTGGGGAGCGCGCAAGGCAAAGTTGCCAAGGATTTCCCGCAAGGCGCCTGCCTGAGACGAGAGCTGAACGCTGGCTGCAGCGCCTTGCTCGGCCCCCGCAGTGGTCTGCTGGGTGACCTGGTCAACCTGGCGGAGACCCAAACTTACCTGCGAAATTCCTTCCGCTTGTTCATTGGAGGCACGCGCGATTTGCGCGACGAGGTCGCTCACTTGATTGACACTGCCAACGATTTGACCAAGCGCCCGAGCTGTGTCATTGGCAATTTGCATACCTTGGGACACCTTCTTCCCACTGCCCTCAATCAGCGCGGTGGTTTCTTTGGCTGCATTCGCCGAACGCGCCGCAAGATTGCGTACTTCCTCGGCCACCACGGCAAAGCCCTTACCATGTACGCCTGCGCGCGCCGCCTCAACGGCTGCATTGAGCGCGAGGAGATTGGTCTGGAAGGCGATTTCGTCAATGACTTTGATGATTTTCGAAATGCTCTGGCTCGCTTGCTCAATCTCCCCCATCGCCTTGAGCATGGCCTTCATTTGCTGGTCGCCGTTGACCGCAATCTCGCCAGCTTGCACCACCAAGCCGTTTGCCTTTGTTGCATTGGCTGCGTTTTGGGTGGTTTGGGTCGTCATGTCCGCCATCGAGGCCGTGATCTGCTCAATCGCGGCGGCTTGGCGGGTTGCACCCTCGGACAAGGACTGGGAGGCAGACGCCACTTGCTGCGACCCACTTGCGATTTCGTCGGCCGCACCCCGCACCTGCGACAGCGTGGTGCTCAAGGTCTGAAATGCCGTATCCAACAGCTGCTCGATGCCACCGGCCTCCGACGAAGGGTCGGCCGTTGAGAGGTCGATGGTGAGGTCGCCGGCCTGAAGCCGCTGTACCGCTTCCCGCACCCGACCGAGCTTTGGACGGTTCGCATCCAACGCTTCGTTGATGGCGGCAAACAACGCAGCATTGGGACCGCTGGTCTTCGGCAGCCGCGCCTTGGAATCGCCGTTCTTGAGAGCACGCACGACCGCCTGCACTTCTGTGAGCGCGGAAGCGTCGTCTTGTTGCCCAGGGGACATCTCATTGGACCACGGCATTGTGTCTCCAAACTCGCGAAAAACGTCGACGGGTGGAACCAGCGGAAGCGGAGGGACGGAGAAAAATAATCCGACCCGCCAACTGCTGCGTCGTATGGCGCAAAATCAGACTTCAAATCCAGGAGCAGGTGCCGCACGCCCCAGCAACTTCTGCGCATCGATGAGCATCCGGACGTGTTCGCCGACTTTGCCCATGCCTGCGATGAAGTGGTCCTGCCGGTGGCCGAATGCTTCCGGGGGCGGTTCGATGTCCGCCTCGGGAATGTCCAGGACTTCGCTCACCGTATCGACCACCAAGCCGACGAGCCAATCGCCAACATGAATGACGATAATGCAGGTGCGGTCGTCATAAGGGCGGCTCGGCATGTTGAACCGCTTGCGGACATCCATGACCGGAATCACCTTTCCGCGAAGATTGATGACGCCCTTGATAAACGGCGGCACGTCCGGCACCACCGTGATGTCCTGCATGCCAATAATTTCGCGTACGAATTGGATGGCCAGACCATAATAAACGTTGCCCAGCACGAACGTCAGGTACTTGTGCAGTTCCATCGACTCGAGTTCGTCGCCAGTTCGGTCTTGGTTCAAGTGCTCAGACATGGTGTCTCCCGTATTTCGATCGACCCGAACCCCTGCGTCGGGCGTCGGATCCGAGTGGCCTGGGGTCGGGAGGAGGTTTCCGTTCGGTCGCCGACCCAACCGACACCGAACGGAGAATCAATATTAGGCCGCCGAAGACTCGCGGGTGTCTTGGATGAGCTTCGCGACGTCGATGATGAGGCTAATCGCCCCGTCACCCAGCACCGTACAGCCTGCCAACCCGCGAACATTTCCAAGGTAGCCACTGAGCGCCTTGATGACGGTCTGGCGCTGCCCAACGAGTTCATCGACGAGGAGGCAGAGGCGGTCTTTTCCATCCTCGACCACAACCAACAGCCCTTCTTCAATACGTGTAGAGTCGGGCTTGATGTTGTAAAAATCATGAACCCGGAACACCGGAAGGAGCTGTCCACGAATCTTCACAACCTCTTGCCCAGTTGTGAGTGCTGTGATGTCTTTGGAGTGTACCACAACGGTCTCCAAGATAGACAGCATCGGAATCGTGAAGCGGGTTTCCCCTACGCGCACCAACATCCCCTCGATGATGGCCAATGTAAGCGGAATCCGCAATGTAATGGTCGTGCCTTTCCCGAGAGTGCTCGCGATATCGACGCGGCCCTTCACGGACTCGATATTTTGCTTGACGACATCCATGCCCACGCCGCGACCCGAAATATCGGTGACCTGGGCGGCGGTCGAAAAGCCGGCTTCAAAGATGAGCTTGAAGACGTCGGCATCGGCCATGTCGGCGCCATCACCACGAACCAAGCCCCGCTCTTGGGCCTTCGCGAGAATGCGCGACCGGTCGAGGCCGCGGCCATCGTCTTGCACGATGATGCGAATCTCTCCGGCCTGTTGGCGGGCGCACAAGGTCACCCGACCTTCAGGCGGCTTGCCCTTCTTCACGCGCTCGGCTTCAGACTCGATGCCGTGGTCAATCGAGTTGCGAATCAAGTGGACCAACGGGTCCGAAATTGCCTCTACGACGCTCTTGTCTACTTCGGTATCCTCGCCCGTAATCTCAAGTTGGACCCTTTTGCCCTGCCGCTTCGACAAGTCCCGCACCAGACGGACCATCTTTTTGAACGTCGGGTCGATGGGAACCATTCGCAGCGACATCGCGACGTCTTGGAGGCCGCGCGTGACACGGTTGAGCTGCACAGCGGCTTTGTGCTGTCCGTCCATTTGGGACGTATTGCCAGGACCATGGGTGACCGCCGTTTCGGCAATAATGAGCTCACCAATGAGGTCCATGAGTTGGTCCAGCTTGCGCACATCCACGCGCAAGAACTCACTCTTCCGACGCTGGTTGGGGTCCGGCGCTTTTGCAGCAGCAATCGCCGCGCCCGCCGCAGGCCCGGACGGGTCTTCGCCATTTCGTCGCCGCTCTTGAATGTCGAGCGCAGTGCGCACGGTCGCGGGGTCGACGAGGCCATCCTTGACGAGCTTTTGGCCGACGGGAAGCGTGGGGTCCCCGAGCGCGGCCTGCAGTTGGTGCTCGGAAATGTAGCCGCCGTCAATCAGGATCTGGCCGAGACGGTTGCGGATTTCATCGGCGGACACCGGAGCGGCGGCTGCAGGCGCGGGAGCAGCGCGGCGTGAAGGCGGCGTGACCACCTCCGGTTCCGATTCCGTGTCGTCATCCAAGTCAAGGTCAACGACGGGATCCCCGAACACAGCGACCATTCCACCGCTGAAGTCCGCTTCGCGCTCGCTTGCATCGACAACGATTGGTTCTTCGGGCGGCGGCGGCTCAAAAAAGACCGGCGGAGCCTTGGGTTCGACCTTCGGAGCAGGCGCGGCCACCGGTGTCGAGCGGCTCTCGCCCGCCGGAGCCACGCTCGCCGCCGGTTTGGACGCCGGCACCGGCTTTCCTGCCGCGGCCGCTTCCATGCGGGAAATCATGGCCGCAGCCGGTTCCGCCATGTCGGCGTCTGACTGGGATGCCTCGATGATGTCGAGCGCTTGGTTGGTAAAGTCGAGTGCCCGGCACAGAAGGTCGACCAGGTCTGCGGAAAAGGCGAGGTTGCCCTTCCGCACCATATCGAGGAGCGTCTCGGCGTGGTGGGTCACACCCTCCACAAACGTAAACTCCAAGAATCCCGCGCTACCCTTCATGCTGTGGAACAGGCGAAAAATGGAGTCGATCGTCGCTTTATCGGGCGTGCCACCTTCTGACTCAAGCTCGATGAGGAGAGGCTCCACCTCGGCTACCGATTCGCGACTCTCGGTGAGGAAGTAGTCGATGATTTCTTGGGTTTCGCTGTCCATACGACGCGCCCTATGCTCTGGTGAGGTGTGGACTGATACGGGCTGGCGGGCCACTTCTTGAGAGAAGGTTTCTATGCTGGTTCACAGATCCCGTTTGCACGACCGACGACTTTGGGTCCAAGATATCTCTTTGTCGGCCGATGATGACGGCGCAACCCCTACCAATTGCGGAGAGGAACCGTGACACCCCGTCGAACCCTTCGCCAAAGAGCCCTTGTGGTCGTGGGTGTACTGTCCCTCGCGACGGGCATTGTGGGCATCTTTGTCCCCCTCCTGCCCACCACCTGTTTCGTGCTGCTTGCCGCCGCGTGCTTTGCGCGGTCGTCGCCCCGCCTGCACCGTTGGATGCTGGCGCATCGCTGGTTTGGCCCCATCGTTCACGCATGGGAAACCGACCGCTCGGTGCCACTGGGCGCCAAGTGGATGGCCGTAGGTACCACCACCTTGGTGTGTGGCATCTCCGCCCTGTTCATCGACAAAGCGTTCGTTCACGGCATTCTCGCAGTGGTCGTAGTGGGAGTGGCCCTGCTGATGTGGCGCCTGCCGACCCGCCCAGCAGGTGCTTCGCTTTCGCCCAAGGCGCCACCTACTTCGGCGCACTAACCCGGCGTCTTCACCCAAATTTGTAAGGAAACAAAGTTACCCATCGTCAATACAGAAGAACAACGCACGAAGACGATTTCGTGATTTCAATTGTGTTTGTTCTATCGTTTGTTGACGCGACAAACCCCATTCTACCAACGCAGAATGGGGCCCGCGGACACAACCCTGGCCCCCCACACGGAAGCCAGGGGTACGTCAACGTATCAGGATTCGCACTCGAACACGGCAGCAGCGCCCATGCCGCCGCCAATGCACATCGACACTACCCCATACCGACTGCCGCGCCGCTTCATCTCGTGAAGCAAAGTGGCGGTAAGTTTAGCGCCAGTGCAACCGAGGGGATGGCCGAGAGCAATCGCGCCGCCGTTGGGGTTGACGCGCGCAGGGTCAATTCCCAACTCTCGCACACAATACACAGCCTGGCTGGCGAATGCTTCGTTGATCTCGAATACATCGACATCATCGAGCGAAATTCCTGCCTTGGCGACGGCCTTGGGAATCGCGACCGCTGGACCAATCCCCATAACATCCGGGGAAACGCCAACGACCACAAAGCTACGAAGCACGCCGAGTGTCTGAAGACCCAGCTCTTGCGCCTTTTCCCGAGCCATGACGAGCGTAGCCGCCGCGCCGTCGCTCACTTGGCTTGCATTGCCTGCCGTGGTGCAGCCGTCTTTCTTGAAGACTGCACGCAGCTTGCCCAAGCCTTCGACCGTGGTGTCCGCGCGCACGCCGTCGTCGGTGGTGACCGTGACCTCGGTCCACCCCGCACCGTCAAACACACGGGTGTTCACCGGCACGATTTCTTCGACGAAGTTGCCCGCAGCGATAGCCGCCGCAGCCTTTTGGTGGGACTGGACCGCGAACGCATCCTGGTCGGCCCGCGACACATCGAAACGCGCGCAGACGTTTTCGCTGGTCATGCCCATCGTGACGTAGATTTCCGGATGTTCCGCGATGAGCCGCGGATTGGGCGACGGCTTTTGGCCGCCCATCGGAATCATCGACATCGACTCGACGCCGCCGGTCAACGCCACATCCATCCAGCCTGCCTGGATGGCCGCGGCGGCTTGTGCCAACGACTGCAAGCCGCTGGAGCAATACCGGTTGATGGTGAGACCGGGCACAGTGTCGGGCAGGCCAGCGCCGAGCACGACGTTGCGGGCGATGTTTAGGCCTTGCTCGGCCTCGGGCATCGCCGTGCCAATGACGACATCGTCGATGAGCGCAGGGTCGAAGCCCGGCACTTTGGCGAGCAAGCCTTGGATTGCAGTGATGAGAAGGTCGTCGGGACGCGTATCTTTGAGCGCGCCCTTCTTGGCCTTGGTCACAGGCGTACGAACCGCGGCGACCACGACCGGATCACGGGGACTTTGAGTCATCGTTACCTCTTGACGAAGCAGGAAAGAGCTGTCGTTGTGCGGCAACCGGTCAGTTGCGCAGTGGCTTGCCAGTTTGGATGAAGTGAAGGAGACGCGCTTGGGTCTTTTCGGTGCCGAGGAGCGACAAGAACCCTTCCCGTTCGAGGTCGAGGATGTGCTGCTCGGTCACTTCTGTGTTGGGTGCGATGTCGCCACCACACAATACATGCGCGACCCGCTTGGCAACGAACGCATCGTGCTCCGTCGCCATGCCGCCCCACACGAAGTCGTTGAGCTGAAGCTCGATGGGTGCGACGCCCGCACGTCCCGGCAACCGGAAGGTAGTCGGCGTGGGGGCACGGTAGCCCGAACGCGCCAGACCCAACGCGGTGCGCTTGGCCTCGGCGATGATGCGGTCGGGGTCCATCACGACCTTGTCGGTGCTGCGGAGGTACAGCATGTTGCGCGCTTCCGACGAGGAGGTCGAGACCTTCGCCAAGCCCATGTTCAGGAACGCGGCCTGCACGAAGGGGTTGGGGTCGTAGCTGACAGCCTTGGGAATATCGCCCAAGTACCGACGCAACATTTCTTTGCAGCCGCCGCCTGCCGGCAACAAGCCCATGCCCGCTTCGACCAAGCCCATGAAGACTTCGCCAGTGGTGACCGTCGCGGCCGATTGCATCGCAACTTCCAGGCCACCACCCAACACAAGGGCGTAGGGCGCCGTGACGACCGGCTTCGACGAATACTGGGCGCGCTTGAGCACGTCCTGCATCCCGCGAATCATGGTGTCGATGGAGTCCCAATCGCCTTGCATCGCAGACATGCCCACCATGAGCAGGTTTGCGCCTGCGCAGAAGGCTTGGCCGCTCGGACCCACGGAGGGGCGGAACGTGCCGTAAGGCGACTGCTGGGAGCCAACGACGAGGGCTTCGAACTGGTCGGCGTCCAGAAGGTCGAGGGCCTCCGAATACATCTCGAACATACCTTGCTCGAGCGCATTGAAGGAGTCGGGCTTCGTGAACTCAAGCAGCAAGCAGCCGTCGCCAATATCCACCAGCTGCGCGGCATCGTTCGACTTGACCACACCCTTGCTGGACTTGATGTCGCTGACGAGGAGCCAGTCGGCGCTTCCCGCGACCGGACGGGCTTCGCCGGCCACCGCGTCCCAATACGTGCGCACGCCGCCGTCGTAAGCGTAGAAGCTCGTACGGCCCGAAGCGAGCATCGCCTTGACCCAAGCCGGAACCACACGGCCTTCGGCTTCCATTCGCGCGACGGTTTCCGGAACACCCGCGGCATCCCAGGACTCGAAGGGCCCCATGTCCCAGTTGAAGCCCCAGCGCATGCCTCGGTCGATGTTGACGATGTCATCCGCGATTTCGGGCACGCGATTGGCGGTGTAAATCCAGCCGTCGGCCGACACGGCCCACAACAACTGTGCGGCAGCGTCGTCGCCACGCAGCAATGCGCGCAATGCAGCAGCGGGGTCGTCTTTGAAGGCGAGCGCTTGCTTTACAGATGCAAACTTGGGGAACGCCTGGGGGGCGTACTCCCCCGTCTTCCAGTTGCGCGCCAAGGTAATGCGACGACCCTTCTCATCGCGGTTCTTGGTGCGCTGGTAGAAGCCTTTGCCGGTTTTGTTGCCCAAGGCACCGTCGGTCAACAAGGACTTGTACCATTCCGGGCTGACGTGGGCTTCCCGCTCTTCATCATTGGGGCAAGAGCGGAACACATTGCCGAGGACGTGGTCGATGGTATCGAGACCAACCAGGTCGGCCAAGCCAAACACGCCCAACTTAGGACGGCCAGCGGCTTTGCCAAACGCGACGTCGACCTCTTCAATGGACATTCCGAGCCGTTCCATGTGCCGGAACACGCTCACGATGCCATACGTACCAATTCGGTTGGCGACAAAGTTGGGCGTGTCCTTGGCGTAGACAATGCCCTTTCCAAGCTGCGTTTCACCAAATTCGGCGACGGCTGCGGTGACTTCGGGAAGGGTGTCGGGACCGCTCACGAGCTCCAACAACCGCATGTAGCGAACAGGGTTGAAGAAGTGCATGATGACGAAGTGCTGGCGCATCTCTTCGGACATCGTTGCGGCCATATCCGACAACTGCAAGCCGGAAGTATTGGATGCAACGATGCTACCCGCGCGCCGGTTGGCCGCAACCCAAGAGAAAATCTTCTCTTTGATGTCGAGGCGCTCGACGACAACTTCGATGATGAGGTCGCACTCGCCCAAGAGCGCGCCGTCGTCTTCGTAGTTTGCCGGCGTGATGAGGCTCGCCAATGCCGGTTCAAAAAACGCGGCAGGCTTGAGCTTCGTCGCGTTTTTCAAGCCGTCAATGGCCAGCCGGGACCGCGGCTGACCGGGCGCGAGGTCCCGCGGGACCATGTCGTACAGAACGGACGCGACGCCGGCGTTGGCGAGGTGGGCGGCGATTCCCTGGCCCATGACGCCCGCGCCAAGTACGGCGACCTTGCGAATCTGGATGGCCATCTGCTCTCCGGATGGTGTGTTCGAAAAGGGTCGACACGTTGGAGGACTCAACAGGCGGGTTCGCCTGCTCTGAATGAATCCTCAATCAGCGGGGGGCCTCTATCGGGGCCGGAGCCGTCGTGCATGGATCCCCGTCATTCGGAGGCGAACACGTGACGCAATTCGACAAAAGCCGTCGCGTAGGCGGCCTCCTCGTCGTCACATTTTTTTCGGAGAGGCCCCCCAAACCTGGGCCCCCGCCGGGCTCCATCATCCGAAGATCCGCTGACGATCAGGTTTCAAACCAACCGAGGCGTGGACCGGGCGCCTGAACGGTCGGCGCTTCGTCCACCCATCGCACGTGGTCGCCGACCCGCTGGTAGGCGCGACGCCAGACCACCGAATCACGGTTTCGGTCTTCGAGAACCAACACGGCCAGGGACATCGGCACACCCTCGTGCCGCTCCCTGCCCGGCCCAAACACGCCGGCCGCTTGCACATCTTTTCCCCGCGCCAGGCGGCGACCAAGTCCAATCGCTTCTTGCGGCCCGCGGTACCCCTCGGACTCCCAGCCGCACAGCTCGCCTTCGCTCCACACCACGACCGTGGGGCGCAGGCTGCCCACCGTTTCAAATCGCGCGGACAACAAACCCGCTGCAATATCGAGCACATCGCGCAAACGGCACTCCGGCGGCAAGGCCACCGTAAACGCGGGCGGCGCAATTGAGGGGTCGCGGCGCCAAGTCAGGGTACAGGGTCCATCTTCGACAACGGTGTCAGAATCAGCATTGTCGGGCTCAGGCCACGCAGGTGCCAGCGGGACCAGCCACGCCGGAAGGCGGCCGAAATCGCCTTTCCAAACCTCGTCGGGCACAACGCCCATTGTCATTCCGGGCAAGCGGAACCAAAGCGCGACCCAAACCCCACCATTCTGCTCTCGCAGACGCGCAAAACGCACAGGGAGGGGACGGCCACCCTTCCACACGACGCCAGAGCCGACCGCCCCTACCCAATCCGGGCGAAGCCGCGCGACCAAAGCGCTTTCGACAGCAGGCAGATTGTCGAGCGGCACACCCTCGCGCACGGCGCGTGTCAGGCCACCGTGCCCCAACGCGACCGCCACCAACGGCTCGCCCGTACCGGGTGCGGCACGGGCCCGTTCGGCCAGCCAACCCTCGGGGCTTCCCGCGGGGCGCTCTACATCGGCCAAAGTGATGCGTGCGGACATACGACTATCCTTGGGGACCGAACGTCAGGTGGTCAACCTTCGCGCATAGTGAGACACGCACCGCGCGACGAAGTGCCGTCAAAATCCGAAAGACGCGCCCCACAATCGGAAGCGTGCGCTCTCCCACAAACGGCGGCGCCCCTTAGCCAGAATCAACGGCCGTGACTTCCCCGAACCCACCAGGAACCTGTCGTTTTCTGTCGAAGTGCCTCGCCCCAAAAAAAGCACGACCGTTCGTACTTTTATTTCACCGCTGTCAACCCGCTCCGTAGACCTGTTGCACGAAGTTGCTGGCGGCCATGAGTTGCTCCAAGGAAATCCAGCCTACCAATCCGGTGCTCGTTCGGACCAAGAAGTGTTCGGCGTGGTCCCCATGCTCAAGCAACAGTACTACATCGGCATCAGGAAGCAAGTTCGCGACAACACCGCTCCCTTTGGGCTCGCGGGTAATCGGAGCCGAGCGATGAATGCGCACGGTCACCCCGCCCATGTCGTAAAATGGCTGGGGAAAATGAACGAGCGTGCCGTCTTTTTCCACAAACTTTTCGATGCGGGTGTAGAGGCGCTGGGTTTGGCGAGCGAGGAGGATGCCATTGCCTTTGGTTTCGATTTGGTCGGGGTAGAACACCTCGGGGCCGTGGGGTCCGCGTCGCGTGGGGTCGAGGGTGAGCTTGAGCTCGACGAGAGCGTCGCCGCGCATACGAAAGACACTACAAGTGCGGTCATCTCGTGGACCGAGTTCACAGGCCACCAACTCCTTCGCTTTGTCGCTTCCCGTAATGTCGTGGACTTCGAGCTGACACGGAAACGTGGTCTCGCCACAGGGCACCGTCGCACGCCCGACCACGACGCCGGCATCGGTTTGCTGCAAGGTCTCCCGAACTCCGTCGCCATTGAGGTCAACCGGGCCGAGCGTCGCCGCTGTACGCGGAGATGTGTCGAGGTTGGGTTGCACCGCCACCATCAACGAAACCATCGCAAGCCACATCGTCCACCTCCGTCGCCCGGACACCGCTGCACGCGGCTAACCCATCGTATCCCTTCGTGCGTGGCGCAACGCAAGCACTACCTGCCGCACGACGCTGCGTCATCGACCAATGTGAGGGAAGCGCGCAGGGCCCCGTCGTCAATGGGCATCCATAGGGCATCTTGGGAGAGTGCGCGCTGCCGTTGGGTGTCCGTTGTGCGCGGGTCGGCCAGACGATAGCGGAGCGCCCACCGCGTCGGGGGCGATGCCACCGGAATTCGCAGCACGCGCACTGCTTCGTTCATGGACCCAGTCGGAGGCGGTACGCGCGTGTCCTCCACCTGCACCCACGAAGTCGCGGTTGGTGCGAAGCTTTGGCCCAACCATGCCGTCCCTACCTGGACTTCGTCGGACCAAAGCGTGATGTCCAAACGACGAAAAGGGTCTCCCGTAGGCACCGAATGCCCTACATGGTCCGCCGTCACACGCACTTCGGATAGCCAACCGCCATCTATACACGCGACCGTAACATCCACATCCAGCACATTGCGCAGAAGTCGGGCGTCGTGCCCGCCAGGAAATGTATGGCGGCCACGCGGCAAGTGGCAGTCGGCGCAAGGCGTGCGCGCGAACGACGACGATTGCCACTCCGAAACCGTCTGCTGGAGGGGCGTTTCGCTATACGCCAACGGAATCTCCGGCGTATGAACCTGAAAGCGAAACTCATGGCAACCCGCACACAATGTACCATCGACCAATGCGTCAGACTGTACGACAGGATGCGCCTTTTGCGCCAACCGTCCTGGGGTATTGGGCGATAATACTACACCGTCACGAAGATGACAAGCAGTACAACCCACGCCGCCCGCATCGAGAAGCGGCGGCAACGGGGACAGCGTAGCGCCGGGGTCGGAGCCCGTTTGCACGCCTATTTTCCGCTGGTCCTCGACATGGGGCAAGTGGCAGTTCAAGCACCACACTTGGGGCCGCTCTGCCCATGCCGCTTGAAACCAAGGGTTCGAATAGGCGGTGGCGTGCCCCGAGGACTGCCACTGGTGGGCGATTCGCACGTGGCAGCCGACGCATGAAGCGTCGTCGCCTCCGGGCGCGAGGGGTTGGAGGCCCGGAAAGCTCGCCCACAACACCCAAGCGGCGCTGCTCACTCGGCCAGGTTCCGGTTGGGCGCCAACCAACGACGCGCTTCGTCGAGGTCCCAGCCGCGACGCGCGGCGACATCGACCAGTTGGTCTTCTCCTATCGCGCCAACCCCAAAATACGCGGCCTGGGGATGCGCGAAGAAGAAGCCCGCCACCGAAGCCGCGGGGTCCATCGCCATCGACTCCGTGAGCGACAGGCCGACCGTAGCGTGGGCGTTCAACAGCGCGAAAACGTCGGCCTTGAGCACATGGTCGGGACATGCCGGATACCCCGGCGCCGGCCGAATCCCCACGAAACGCTCGGCCAGCAGGTCGCGCAGCGTAAGCGTAGATTCGTCCACTTGGCCCCACAGGTCGCGACGAACATGCGCATGGAGCCACTCGGCCAATGCCTCCGCGAGACGGTCCGCCAACGACTCGATGAGAATGGCGTGGTAGTCATTATTGGCGGCCTTTGCTTCCGCGACGCGCTCCGCTACACCGGCCCCTGCGTTGACGGCAAACACGCCGAGATGGTCGGGTGGTCCGTCATCGCCTGCGATGAAGTCAGCGAGGGAAAGATGGGGCTGGCTGCGGCTCTTTCGCACCTGTTGCCGCAGCATCGGGAGCACACGCACAGGAGCGCCGCGGGGCGCGTCTAACACCACAATGTCGTCGCCCCGGCGAACCGCGGGAACAATCGCGACCGTGGCCGCGGGCTTGAGCCAAAGGGCCATGTCCTTCAACATCGCGTCGGCATCGGCTTTGAGGGACCGAGCATGGCTTCCGACCAGTGGGTCGTTCAAGACCTCGGGGTATTGGCCTGCAAGCTGCCACGTCTGGAAAAATGGGCGCCAGTCAATCCATGGAATCAACGTGTCTACCGTGGGCGAAAACGTCCACTGGCCCGTCTGTTTCGGCTGTATCACCGCCGAAAGGTCGAGAGTGAGCCCATTGGCTTGGGCGTCGGTCCATGAAAGGAGGTCGGCTCCCTTTCGACCTGCCCGCCGACGCTGAATGTCTATCTGTTCGTCCGCGATTGCCGCCAAGTAGTCCTCTCGCTTTTCGCGATGCAGTAGATTGCCGAGTACGCCGACGGCGCGGCTTGCATCTGTGACATGGACGACGCCATGGGCATAATGCGGGGCAATGCGCACTGCGGTGTGGAGCTTCGACGTAGTTGCGCCGCCAATCAACAACGGAACCTCAAATCCTTGTCGCGCCATTTCTTTGGCAATGTGTACCATTTCGTCGAGGGACGGCGTAATCAAACCCGACAAGCCGATGATGTCGGCGCCATGGGCGCGGGCCTCGTCCAAGATGCGCTGCGTGGGGACCATTACGCCCAAGTCAACCACCCGATAGCCGTTGCATTGCAGCACGACGCCGACGATGTTTTTGCCGATATCGTGGACATCTCCTTTGACGGTCGCCAACAACACTGTGCCTTTTCCGACGGTCGCATCGCCCGAGGCGTCGCCCTGGAGATAGGGCAAAAGGTAGGCCACCGCGGCCTTCATCACACGCGCACTCTTCACAACTTGGGGCAAGAACATCTCGCCGCGGCCAAAACGGTCGCCCACGACGTTCATGCCGTCCATCAGAGGGCCTTCGATGACCGAGAGTGCGCTTCCTGACGCGGCAAAGGCCTCGGCGGTGTCTTCTTCGATGTACCGGGTGATGCCATGGACCATCGCGTGGCGAATCCGCGACTGGACATCGGATTCGCGCCAGGAGAGGTCTGCAGTCGCCGCTTGTACGCGTCCTCGTGCGGCATCTGCGATTTCGAGGAGGCGCTCCGTTGCATCGGGGCGCCGATTGAGGACGACATCCTCCACGCGCTCCCGAAGCTCGGGGTCAAGCTCGCTGTATACGGCCAGCTGGCCCGCATTGACGATGCCCATATCCAGGCCCGCCGCGACCGCGTGGTACAAAAATACCGAATGAATTGCCTCGCGAACCGGCTCGTTTCCGCGAAACGCAAATGAAATATTGGACACGCCGCCACTGATTCGGACGTGGGGCAAGGCAGCCTTCAATCGACGGGTAGCCTCGATGAAAGCAACGCCGTAGTCAGCATGTTCCTCGATACCCGTTCCAACGGCGAAGATGTTGAGGTCGAAGATAATATCTTCGGGTGGAAAGCCGACCTCGTCTACCAAAATGCGCCAAGCACGCTTGCAAATGTTTACTTTTCGTTCAACGGTATCCGCCTGGCCTTGTTCATCAAAAGCCATGACGATGACCGCTGCACCGTATTGCAAAATCGTGCGGGCCTGGGAAATGAATAGCGATTCACCTTCTTTGAGCGAAATCGAGTTGACGATGCCCTTGCCCTGAAGGCACTTGAGACCGGCCTCAATGACTCCAAACCGAGAGCTGTCCAACACGACAGGCACCCGCGCGATGTCGGGCTCGCTTCCCACAAGGTGCAAGAAGTGCGTCATGGCCGACTCTGCATCGAGCATGCCGTCGTCCATGTTCACATCGATGAGCTGTGCGCCTGCCTCGACCTGCTGTCGCGCGACGTCGAGCGCCTTTTCGTAAGCGCCTTGTTGAATCAACCGACGAAAGAGCTTGGACCCCGTCACATTGGTTCGCTCACCGATATTGACGAAGTTGATTTCGGACGGGCCGACAACCGCGGGTTCTAAGCCTGAAAGGTGCAGGTATGTAGACCGCGCAGCGCGTTTTCGCGGCTCTACCCCGGCTACGGCATCTGCGATTGCTGCAATATGTTCGGGACCAGACCCACAGCATGCGCCTACTACGTTGACAATTCCACTCTTCGCCCACTCGCCAATGTGTGCTGCCATCGCGCCCGGAGAGTCGTCATAACCTCCTAACTCATTGGGCAGGCCCGCATTGGGATATGCGCTAACGTATACATCGCTACTTCGGCTCAGAACATCGACGTATTGGCGCAGTTGGTCGGCGCCCAGGGCACAGTTGAGCCCAATAGAGAGCGGTCGCGCATGGGCTACGGAGGTCCAAAATGCTTCGGCGGTTTGGCCCGACAAGGTGCGTCCGCTCGCATCTGTGATGGTGCCGCTAATCATCAACGGAAGGCGGTCGTCCCGATGTACGCCGGCGTCGGTCCAGTAGCGGTCAATGGCCACCAGTGCTGCCTTTGCATTGAGTACATCAAAGATGGTCTCCACCATCAGGATGTCGGCCCCCCCATCGACGAGGCCCCGACATGCTTCCATGTAGGCGTCCACAAGGGCATCAAAGGAGACATCCCGGTATGCGGGATTGTTGACATCCGGCGAGATGCTTGCTGTCTTGTTGGTAGGGCCAAACGCACCGGCGACCCACTTTGCACGGCCGGTCATCCGCTCGGAATCATCGGCTGCGGAGCGCGCAAGGGCCGCCGCCGCGTGGTTTAGCTCATAGGCCAATGGGGAAAGGCCGTGCAATCCTTGCGAAATGGCATTTGCATTGAAGGTGTTGGTCTCGATGATGTCCGCACCGGCCGCCAAATACCGCGCATGAATCGAACGAATGATATCCGGGCGCGTGAGATTCAGGAGGTCATTGTTTCCGGCCAACTCGATGGCGTGGTCGGCGAAGCGGTCGCCACGAAAGTCAGCTTCTGACAGACCTTCTCGCTGAATCATCGTGCCCATTGCGCCGTCTAAAACCACGATGCGCTCGGAAAGAGCCATATGCAATAAACGAGTACGGGTGGGGGAATCAAACAAGGGGGTCGACATACAGACTCCAAACCTCAAAGAATGGCTGTTGCCGCGACAACTTCAAAGTGGGGCGCTCGCTTTTCGCGTGAGACCACCCCGCATGTACGCGGCGAAAATCCTGCAGACCGAAGCATCGCGATGAGTTCAGCCGGCTCAAATCCCGTGTTGACATGTCCAAACGCCCGAGATTCGGCGACATGAACGTGGCGACGAAGCACATTGACGACAAGACGCCCGCCGGGGCGCAACATACGCGCGGCCTCTCGCAATACTTGTTCCGGGGAATTCGAAAAGTGCAAGGTGCCGAGCAGGAGCGCAACATCGAAGCTGTCGTCACCAAGGGGCATCTCGTGCATATCGGCTTCAATAAACTGCACATTGCCACAGTGGCTCAGGAGGTCGTGCCCCAATGACACGACACGCGGGTCGTTGTCGACGCACACCACCTCCGTTGCATGGGCAGCCAGCATTTCTGCCACGGCTCCGTCGCCAGAACCAATATCCACTACTCGCCCCACCGAGACGAGGCCGGCGATGGTTCGTGCCAGCGACTCCCAAGTGCGTCCCGGTGAATAATGGCGAGACACGCGCCCCGAAACGGCATCTACGGGGACATCGGAGTGGCGCAACGCGACGACCTTTCGCGCACGTCGAGCATCTTCTGCGAGGAGGGGGTCTGCCGCACCCGACAATACGGACGAAATCCAATCCCGGTGCGCGGCCGGCCAGCCATCGGCAGGGAGGTGGTACCGCGTATTGCCGTCCACACGAGTGTTTTCGACCAGATTTAGTTCGCGGAGCTTCCGAAGGTGGGTAGAGACCCTTGGTTGGGGCAGTCGGGTGGCTTCGGTGAGCTCGGCGACGCTGAGCGGCTCTTCGGCGAGGACCGCCAACAAGCGCAGGCGCGTGGGATCCGCGAGCCCGCGACAAATCTGCACTGTGCTGTCGAGATCTGCGTTGGGCGACACCATCACCTCCGGCACGTCCTCCTATCTCTTTATCCGAATCTGAGGATTCTTGCCGGGAAATTGGAGCCTCCACCCTTCAAATTCCCCACCGCATTTCGGTGCCATGCACACCTTGTTTGGGGGGGGATTTCCATGACGGAAAAATTCACCATATGCGAAGATGTATCCATACATCGAAAGAAGCCATCAACTGTAGCTTTTTCCTATCTCCGGGTCCCAAAACGGCCAGAACGCCACAATCATACAACCACAAATGCGCGAATAAAGCCGAATCATAACCGCGAATAATACCCAAACCATAAGAGACAATCCCTCAATCCGCCCCAAGTCGAGTCCAAAACAGACACGTTTGCGTACCTACCCAAACTGGCCACTCACCCACGGACTCTGCCATGATGATTGGGGGCATTCAACCCTTCCGCATCGCTACACCGTCCATGATGGTGTACTCACGACAATCTCCTGTCCCTCGACCAGATGCGCGTCAAGGGGAGCAGCGTGCCGGCGTTCGGGACTTCATGCGTCGCTTGGTGGACACGGGCCTTATTGTGCGGCAGCTGCAGAAGGACTGGGAGGACGCGAAAGTTCGTGGGGGACGCCTGAGCGCGGCCAAGCTGACGGGCACCCGCAGCATCGATTTGGGGTCCGGTTCCGCTTATAGCACACTCACTTCCACAGAAGAAATTGCGACCGCAACCACGGAAGTAGGCAATCGTAGTCCAACTTGGGGCACAGTAACCTCAACCGCATCCGTAAATATTGTTGGAACATATACGGGAGCGAGTTCAGCGACGCTCGCCATCAAGAACCCGATTGGGCAAACATTTACGGTGGGCGGGGCGAATGCCTTTGACCTCAACTTGTTGATCAATGGCACCAAGTCGTCCACTATCACCGTACCAGCGCGCTATTCACCCGGCACGCTGATTTCTATCGGTTCGGGCCTTTCTGTGTCCTTCGGACTGGGGAGCATTTTCCGCCAGGACCAAGCATCGTTCGACGTTTTTGCGGGCCTGGACCTCACCCTCGACCCCTCGGCCGCGTTCGATGGCTCTGACGGGCGGTCTACCTATTTGGATACGCCAGTCACCGCGGGTTCCTTCGATATCAATGGCACCACGATTACTGTGTCCGCCAATGACTCGGTCAATACGGTCCTCGACTCCATCAACCAGTCCGGCGCCGATGTGGACGCGACCTACGACCCCGTTTTGGATACAGTCTTGCTCACCCGCCGCACAGTCGGCGGAATGGACATCGTCGTCGGAAATGACACGTCGGGGTTTTTGTCTGCGGTCAAGTTGGCCTCTGCGACGACGACTCGCGGCGGCATCGATGGCTACGCGGATCCCATCGGAACGGTGCCCACCCTATCGTCGATTCAAAGTGGCGTTTTCGAGTTGAACGGAATCACATTCACGGTGGACACCGCCACCGACTCCGTCGAGGACGTCATTCGAACCGTAAACGAGAGCAGTGCTGGCGTCGTCATGGCGCTCAACAATGGAAATCTCACGGTTCGCACCACAGACACCTCCCGCCCCATCACGGTTTCCGGCGACTCGTCCGGCTTTTTCGCAGCCTTTGGCATCGATGAAGGAACCGTAGAGCCCAACGTCCGAAAAGGAATGTCCGGCTTCCAACGAAGGGACTTCGAAAAGCAAGTGCAGGCCATGGTGTCCGCGCTCAATGAAATGGCGAAGACCGTCACGAACGAGTCGTTGATCCACGATGCGCTCAAAGACGCCCGAAACAATATTCGCAATGCAATCGAAGAGCCGTTCGGGACTTCCAATCGAGACAAAGTAGACTCCGGATTTGGCCTGAAGTTCGACGTAAGCACGGATAGCACCGCGCCATTCGCCCAACTGGGCGCCCTGGGAACCAAGCAATTGGACCGCGCATTGCAGCGAAATCCGACAGAAGTATTTCAAACCTTCTTCGGAAATAGCCAGAAGCCAGGGCTGGCGGACAGCCTCCTTGGTGCGCTCGACACGGTGCAGAACAACTTGATCGACAAGTACGGTTCCGTTGGGTTCATGCTCGACATCTACGCTTGAGCGATACCGAGACCGCAGTGGGGCACAGACGACCGCTGCCTTGAAGACCGGCCCTCCCCCGCGCGTATCCGAGGCGCGGAAAAGCGGCCCGAACACCAACGACCGGCTACCTTGGCCCCCACCCTCTCTGTGGACGGTCCTCATGCTTTCGCGCGTTCTGCTCTGTTTTGGGGTGGGTGTTGCCGTCGCCTGCTCTGGCTCCCCATCCGCGCCCGCTGGAAAGCAAATCGAAGAGAGCGAAGCGGCCGACTCTGCGCCGCCCTCGGACACGGGTGGAACCCAATATTGGCGTAGCGCGCTTTATCCAGAGGACTGGAGTCCCGGATATTCAGTCGAAAGCGCGACACTCCGCGACTTTTCTTATGCGGGCTGGGAAAACAACAACGCGCCGCCGCCTGACCCCTCCGATTGGCCGCACGTAAATATTTTGGACTTTGGCGCCGACCCAACGGGCACCGAAGATGCCACAGAAGCACTACAGGCCGCTATTCTCAGCATTCCCGAGGATGGGCAACCTTGGGTCGTACGCGTTCCAGCAGGTCGCTTTCGTGTCGACGGCCAGTTGCATATTTCCCGCGACAACACCTTCCTTGTGGGGGAAGGGAGCGAAACATCGGAGCTTTGGTTCACCAAGAGCGAAGGAATGGACCACTCTGGAAACCTGACGTTTCGGGGCAACCCTTCGGAAGTCCAATCGTGGATGTTGACCGAAGATGCGCCCGCTGGAAGCAATATTGTCAAGTTGGCTTCTGGGGAGCCGGTTTTGGTGGGCGACGAGGTCTGGCTCGGCTTTCTGATTTCCGACGCGTTTGTCGAAGAACACGGAATGACCGGCTATTGGACCTTCTCCGCAAATGAATGGCGCCCCTTCTTTCGGCGCACCGTCACCAACGTCGTGGTTGCAGGGGATGGAAGCCAGGAGGTCACACTTGACAATACCCTTCCCTACCGGATTTTGACGCGCGACGAAGGACGTATGGGACGCATTGACGGCTACCTCAACCACGTTGGCATGATTGGCATCGGTGTTTCGAATGCTGTTTCTTGGGATGCTGCGTGGGCGGGAACCCAAGTACACGCTGTTGTATTGGATGGCGTACATAACGGCTGGATTGACGACCTACGCAGCTTTGCATCACCAACTGCCCCTGAACACCATCTTCAATCAAGTGGTATCTTGGTGCGCAACAGTCGAGCGGTCACCATTGCCAATACCCACTTAGCTTATGCACAAAATCGCGGGGAAGGAGGCAATGGTTACCTGTTTGAAATACGCGTATCAAACGAGATTCTCGTGCGAGACAGCTCCGGCACGGCGGGTCGTCATAACTTTATCCAAAACTGGGACTTCGGCACAAGCGACCTCGTGTTTTTACGGACAACTTCCCGCGCAGGCGAAGCATTTACGAGCTCCACCGATGCGGTCGGACTCACCGCCTGCTCGGAGACCCATCATGCACTCGCGATGGCAGTGCTGGTCGACCAAAGCACAACGGACGATTGCTGGGGTCTTGTCAACCGGCTCTCGTACTCGAGCGGTGCAGGACACACCGCAACGGGCTCCGTCGTCTGGAATCTCTCGGGCACCGGCTCCCTGCGGTCCTTTCAATACGACTTAGGATACGTGATTGGAACTTCTGGTGTGGAGACAAACACCGAAGTACTCGACATTTACGACAGCTATGGCACTGCCCCCGAGGATTACACCGAGGGCTTGGGAATAGGAGCCTCGCTGTCGCCCGCGTCGTTGTTTGACGACCAACTTGCCCGCCGACATCGTCGTCGCTGAGTGGCAAAACGAACCATCACGGCGTCTTCAACCCCATTTTTGCTGGTGACGCCGGAGCACCTTGTCCACTTTACCCAATGCAGCCCTGACTGCGGCTTCGAGCTCCCCGCGCGCGAGCGATTCTGGGGGCGAGGCCTTGAGGTGAGCGGTGCAGAGGTGGTCCACCGACGCGCAATGTGCTGCCAGTTGCTCGGCCCACTCCCGGAAATCTGTCGCCGCACCGGCTCGTTTTTCCAACACATTGGCCAATGTTGGATGGAACCCAAGTCCGCCAATCAACGGAAAGCGAGTCCACATCAAGGTGTCGTCTACATGTAAGGAACGGCTCCGAAGGTGGGTCACGAGGACCGAAGAAAAGTGAAGCCGTTCATCGCTCGATATGAAATCGACCCCGCGCGGTACTTGAAAAGCAAATGCGTCCGCGTATGTTTCGTGCATTTCGGACGTTTCCATCGACAACGGTGACCACTTCACCTCCGGGGCTCGCGCGCGATGGCGTGCGCTTCCGTAATGGAGAGCGTGGGGAAACATCGCCGCGACCGCCGGCACGTGCACGGTATGGAATGGGTGTAGGTGGAAAATGGCCTCGATAGAGCGCCCTTGGTCGGTGCGCTGCATCACTTGGTCACGGACGGCGCCTGTCATCGTATATGCATCGATAAGGACGTGATTCCCGCTATCGAGCGTCGCGAGGCTACATTGGGTTCCGATGTCGAGCACACCCCCCAACTTGAAAGAGCCGCGTATGTTCCAAAACGTATCGTGAACGGAAACGATGCTATCGGCCATCTGGACTCCTTCGGTTGGGGCCGGCGGGATCTAATCCACCCTACGGTTTGGGGCACTGGTTCCGGGGAGAAGGGGCGGGTGCAGCAGCGATGGAGAGCGTCGTGGTCTGCGTTCGGCACAAATATTCAAAACGGACATTTTATGTCCGCCAAAAAGGTTGCGCCCCCCAAACAACCAAGGGTAGTCTGTCCAGCAATGAAGACTTCTCTCGCGATAGCATCCGTGTCTCCCGAAACAGATGGGTCCTCTGCACTGGCCTTTTCTCCGGTACAACCACCGCAGGAAGGGCCCGCAGGGCGTGCCCTGGTCTTGGCCGAGCTTCGGAAGAAAATCGCTGAAATCGCGCCACCTCGGCCTTTGCCGATTGGTCTTCCGTCGGGCGTTCCCGAGTTAGAAGCAGCCACCGGAGGGTGGCCTCGCCCCGGCGTAGCGCTCATTCGCGGAAGCATTGGTTCGGGCCGACTCAGCGTGGTGCTCCCGGTGCTTTCCCGCCTCACTTGTTCAGGTCGCAGAGTCGCTATTGTCGACCCAGGCGGCCTGCTGTATCCTCCAGGATTGCCAGATGTCCTGCTCGACAACATCTTGCTCGTCAAGCCGGGTGCAACACGGGTGCTGTGGACCGTCGAACAGCTCGCCCGCTGTGATGCGATTCCGCTGGTCATCGTCCTCGACCCTCCTGCACTGGGGCGTGCAGGCGCACGGCTTCTTCATGCCGCCGAAGCAGGGAACAACGCCATCATTGTCGTCTCGGAAATCGAGCATCCTTATGTGCCCTTTGCCGTACACCTAAAAACCGGTCGCCCTGGCCAAGTCTGCTTGCTACGCGGAGGCCACGGCCCCAAAGGTGCTGGAAGTGGGCGTTGGCTGGCGTTGCCTCCACCTTCTCCTTCCGCTTTGTCCCGCCGTGCATTTCCATTTGAGGCCGGCACGGTGAAGCCGTCGCCCTTCGCAGCAGACTGAATCGCGATTCAGTCTTCCAAAACAAGAACACCGCGCGAAAACGACCCAGCCGGCAAGAGACAGGATAGAAAACTAGCCTGACTGGCCCATGTTCAACGAGTTTCTTTTTCGGAGTGCCGCAATGCATCCTTCCGCCCCTCACATCCGCCGAACCGCACCTCGTTGGGCAACACTGGCCTTGGTCGCAATGGCCTGCTCCAGCACCAAGACCAACGACACCGCCACGGATGCTCCACTGCCCCCCCGCGCCGACTGCGACCCCACCGCTCCCAACCTTTGCGGCACCCCCTTTCCATCTACATTCTACATGAAAGAAGACGCCAGCACAGCCACCGGCTGGCGTATCGACCTCGGGCCCACCACCCTCCCCGACAATATCGACCTCGTTCAGCCGCATCCAACGTACTGGAATGAAAAAGATGGCTGGGCAGTCTCCACGCCACTGCTCGTGCTCTTTCCCTCCCTCTCGCTCGATAACATACCAGGCCACGACCGCATCGCGGACTCCTTGTCGGATGACAGCCCCATTGTCATTATCGATGTCGACACGGGCGAACGAAAGGCTGCTTGGGCCGAGCGGGACATCAGCCTCGAAGACTCCGACCGCTCTAATTTGATGATTCATCCGGCCGCCCCCTTCGATTATGGCCACCGATACGTCGTCGGTCTTCGGAACTTCACGGATACCACCGGAGCCCCACTGGCGCCCTCTCCCGGTATGGACGCGCTCATTCGCAACACAACCACCGGCGACACGGAGATAGACGGCCAAATCGAGCGCCGTCGCGAAGTCTACGACGACCTCATCTTCCCCACCCTCGAAGCCAACGGCTGGAATCGCGACGAAATCTTGCTTGCTTGGGACTTTGTCGTGGCGAGCAAAGAGAGCATTACCGGCCGCGCCGTGGCCACACGCGACATGGCACTCGATTGGATTCCCGAAGGCGGCCCCACCTACGAAATCACAGACGTCGACTTCGCCACCAACGAACACACCGCCGTCATGGTGCGTGGCATTCTCACCGTTCCCCAGTTCACCGAAGATCCGTCACCGGGAACCTTTCTCACCCGCGACGAATCCGGCATGCCGTACATCAAAGACGACACTATCGCCTACTTCACCGTTATCATTCCCAATTCCGTCTACAACAGCGCCACACCCGCCCCCTTGTTGCAATACGGACATGGCTTGCTTGGCGGCCGGGGCGAAGTCGAGTCGGGATACCTCGCCGAGATGGCCGACCGCTACGGCTGGGTGCTCTTTGCGATGGATTGGACCGGCATGAAGTCCGAAGACACCGGCTCGATTTCTCTTATGTTGGTGCAAGACATCGGCGATTTCGCAATGCTTCCCGAACGCTGCGTGCAAGGATTCGCCGAGTTCCATGTGGGGCTAAGCTTCGCTCGTAACACACTACTAAACGACCCACAAATGATGGCGCCGCACCCGGAAACAGGAGAGCCCCAGGCCATTATCGACCCCAGCCGCACATATTACTACGGGAATTCACAGGGCGCTATCTTGGGAGCAGCCTACGGTGCCCTCGCTCCCGACATCGACCGCGTCACATTGGGGGTTGGCGGCGGCCCGTACCACACCCTGCTCACCCGTTCGCGCGACTTCGAGCCCTTCTTCCTCATTTTCAAGACGATGTACCCCGACCCCGCCGAAGTGGGCCTGCTCCTGGGCATGATTCAGACCCTCTGGGATGAGGCCGAGGGTGCCGGCTATGCAAATGCTATCACCCGCGACCCCCTTCCCGGCACCCGCGAGAAGGTGGTGCTGCAGCAAGTAGGCATTGGCGACAACCAAGTCTCGACCCTGGGCGCCGAATTCTTGGCACGCGGACACGGCGCGGTGATGATTGGCGAACCCGCCCGAGAGGTCTACGGAATCGACGTCGTGGATGCTCCCACCACTGGCACTGTCCTTGTTGAGTACCTGTACGGAGTCGAGGAGCCCTACGTCAACCATCCGCCCACCGGCGACGACCCCCACGAATGGGTGCGGCGCGAATTCACCGCCCAAGAGCAAATGGCGCACTTCTTCGAAACCGGCGAAATCGACGTGTATTGCGACGGTGTCTGCGGCGACCCCACCCGCGGCGCCAACTGACCTCCTCCCGCGTCCGCACGGCCGCGGCGACACCCCCCGCCTATTTCCACCACCCTACGCTTGCCGTGGCTCCACACGGCCACTTGGATACCGTTCATGGTGCGGGTTGTGTCTTTGCTGGCCCTACTCGTGGTCCTTCTCGGGGGCGCGTGCGACCCCTCCCCTGTCGCGCCCGCGGTCACCCTCCCAACGCCGGCAGCGCCACCCTCGCCGACCCCCCGCGACCTCTCCTCTCTCGCGCGCCCCCAAGCCCCGGCCATTCATCTTCGCGACCAAACCGCGGACGCGCACATTGACCTCCCCCCTGTGCCTCCGCCCGCTGTCGCCTTGACAGACTTGCCTTTGCCCACATGGACCTTCGACAACGAACGGTCCGTATGGACCCACCCAAGTCCCGTGCGCTTCGACCACAAGAGCTACCGCGCGACGCCCCCCGGCACACAGCTCTACGCCGAGAACAGCGGCTATATCGCGTACAACAGCACCCTGCACACCGACGCCCCCGCGGGCGACCAGCCAAGCTGGGAGGCCTATAACGGAACGCTGTACTACCGCGGCACGGAGCCAAGCGGACTGGTGCTGCATCACGCCGACACCATCGCCGATGCCACCCGCCGAAGTCCCGCCGCTGCCGGACTCCCTCCACACACCTTTGTCCAGTGGAGCGGCACCATCGACAACCTCACGCGGGAAGCGTTGCTCCTGCCGCCCCCTTCGACCATCACCTACACGCTCACGCTCCCGGCCGACGCCCACCTTCGCCTCGGCGTCGGAGCCCCCCCACCGCGCTGGCTGGCTCCGCCCAACGCGCCCGCCACCGCCTATGTCCGCGTCAACGACACCGAGGTCTGGACAAGCCCCGAGATTTCCGAAACGTCCTGGAGCGACGCCACAATCGACCTTTCCGCGTGGTCCAACCAAACCGTGCGGCTCACCATCGAAACCCGCTCCCCATCCGCGTCCGCACCCGCCGTCGCCATCGCCGAACCTACCATTACCGGCCGTTCGGACACGCCCCCGCGCCGCATCCTCCTGCTCGGCCTCGACACCCTTCGCTGGGACCACCTCGGCGTTCATGGGGCACCCGCAGACCAAACCCCCGGCCTCGACCAATGGGCCCAAGGAGCCGTCGTATTCGAGCAAGCGTGGGCTCCCGCGCCCCGCACACGCCCTAGCTTTCGGAGCGCGCTCACCGGCCAATGGCCCCTCGACGCCATCGGCGCACCGCCCTTGTCTCGCTTGCTCCACGACCAAGGCTTCACAACCGGGGGCATCGTCGCCAACGTCCACCTTCAGCCACACTTGGGCTTCGCGGATGGCGCAGGCTGGTGGGAATACCACGATTCGGACGACGCTGAAGCCCAAGTCGACCGGGCGCTCGCGTTCTTACAAGCCCGCGCCCACGAAGACACCTTCTTGTTTGTTCATTTTATGGACCCCCACGTCTTTTATATGGCGCCGGAGCCATTTCTGGACGCATTCACCGAAGGACGAAAGCCGGGACGCCTCCCCGAAAAGTTCAACCGCTGGACCATCGAAGAGGCCGAACGCACGGGCTTTCTCAAGCCCCACCACCGCGAGTGGATACGCGGCCGGTACCGCGGAGAAGTTCGCTACCTCGATTACGCCCTCAGCCGCCTGCTGTACGCGGTCGAAGACCTTCCGGGCGACACCCTCGTCGTGATTCTGTCCGACCACGGCGAGGAGCTATGGGACCACGGCGGCTTTGAACACAACCACTCTCTGTATCCAGAAGTCATGAAAACGGTGCTGTGGCTCCGCCCACCCGGCGGCCGCGCCGACGGAATGCTGCGCGTGTCGGCCCCCGTCTCCCTCATCGACCTCGTGCCCACTCTGCTTGACCTCACGGGCGCGCCACCCCTCGAATCTACCGACGGCTACAGCCTGGCGCCCTATATCCGCGGCGCTTCACCGCGCCTCGACGAGCAGCTGTCCCAGCGACCCCTGCCCATGGGCCACATGATGTTCAACAAAGAGCGATGGGGTGTATTGAGCGACAATTGGCGCTACGACCTCGTCACCGAAACCGGCGAAGAGTTTGCCTGGAACCTTCACACGGACCCCCTTCAAAACGGTCCAACGCCTGCAGATGCCCCATTCCCAGCACTTCGCCAAGCGCTTGCATCCGCGACCGGCTGGCCCGTCCAGGCAGGATGGCGCGTCCATTTCTCCGACCTGCGCCAGTCGTTCACGCTGACCTTCCCAACTCCGGTCGAAGATTGCTTTGTCATCGACCCCGAGGCCACTCGCACCGTCCGCGCCAACCTTGAGTGGGGAGAAGTTCCCCCATTGCGCCCCGACGACATCGCCCAGGTCACGCTCTCCGACGACCGCCGCTCCGTCACCGTACAGCCCGGCCGCGCGCCCAGCGGAACCATCGCGATTGTGGGCCCCGAAGCCACCACAGAGGCCACAACCACCGCCGGCACACGGTCTTACGCCGTCACGCCCGGACAGCGAATGCTCGGCGGGGTCGCCGTGAACATCCTGGCCGGCGCGGTCCTGCGCCAATCCGCCACCGAGGCCGGTGCTCTTGCCGAAGCGGGCGACCCGCGACTCATCGAAGCACTCCAAGAAATGGGCTACATCTCCCGCGAACCGTCTTCCCCCTGAGCGCCCCCACGATGACTGCGCATGCTACCCCGCCTCCCTTTCGCCCCGTGGTCACCCGCCAAGGCATCCGCGCCGTCAACAAGGGTCGACAATGGGAACGCGCGGGAGATGCGTATCACGAGTTTTTGAACCAACCGTGGTGGGCCACCCTCTCTTCGCTTTTTCTCGGCTGGGCGCTCATCAACGCCGCATTCGCTGGTTTGTATCTGTACGGCGGTGACTGCATTGCCGCCGAAGACCCCACAAGCTTTCTCGAAGCGTTTAGCTTTAGCGTACAAACCGTTAGCTCTATCGGTTACGGCGCGCTCCACCCAACGACGTCCTATGCCCACGTCCTCGCCAACATTGAGGCATTCATCGGCATGTTGATGGTCGCGGTCGGCACCGGCCTGATGTTTGCCAAGTTTAGCCGCCCCACCGCCAGGATGCGTTTCAGCGAACACATCCTCATCCAAAACCGTGATGGCGCGCCCCATCTCGCGCTCCGCATCGCAAATGCGCGAGGAAACCGCTTGGTCGGGGCCACGCTCAATTTGTCAGCGTTTTGCGACGAAACCACCCAAGAAGGGCACACATTGCGCCGTCTGGTGGACTTGCCCCTCCTGCGTTCCGCCACACCCACATTTGGATTGACCATGACCCTCTTGCATCGGATTGACGAAAACAGTCCGCTGTACGGTGTCACAGAGGAGAGCCTGCCCTCACGGGTAGCGTCCTTACTGGTCACCATTCAAGGTTTGGACGAAACCGCCGGCCACACGGTCCACGCCCAATGGTGGTACAGCCCCGACCATGTCCTCTGGAACCACCAGTTCGTCGATATGCTGCTCACACTGCCCGATGGACGCCTGGCCGTCTTTCATGACCGCATCAGCGAGACCGTCCCCATGGAGACGCACCGGCTGGACCCCGCGCGTCCCCTCGGAGAAGAACCCGCTCAGTAGCGCCGGCGTCGTGTGGCAGCCACGCCGAACAATGCCAAGCCCATCGACGCGACGCTCCCGGAGACCACCGCGCAACCACCCTTCGACGAATCTTCGGGCACAACGGCGGTGCTTTCGCCCATTTCGCGCGCATCATCGTCGGTAGTCCCGTCCTCCGAGGTGGTGCCGGTGTCTCCGGGCTCCGGCTCCGGCTCTGGCTCAGGTTCGGGGCCCATGACCGACATGAACCAGTCGTAGGAGTCATCCACCCGCGACACACCGGCCGCAGCATTGGGGTCTTCACAGAGCACCGTCGAAGAGCCGTTCATCATAAAGCCGAACGAGTTGACTCCCACCAGTTCGAGCTCACCCAGGTCTTCATCCATACGCAACGCAGCGCCGCCCGAATCGCCCGAGCAAATATTGGATTGACCGGTGGGGTCGTAGGTGATGATGATGTGCCGGTCATAAGCATAAATCGGGACGTCAACGGTGCGCTTGACACCCGCACCCGAGCCGCGGTCGCTAGAAATTCCCCACCCGACGTAGGTGATGTCGGAGTCGACCCAGTCCGGCATGACCCCATCATCGTTGAGCGGGATTTTGGGAACATCCGGCAAGCCCGGACCATCCAATTCCATGAGGCCCACATCGTAGTTTGGGAGGTCGTAATCGGGATGTAGGAACATCTCGGTCACGTAAGCATAATCGTCAATGCCACTCGACGAGGTCACGTTGGACCCTACGATGAAGACGATGTCCATGCCGTATCGAATGTATTCTTCGGCACCATCGACACAATGCGCGGCGGTGACAACCCAGGTGTCGCGGACAAGGGTGCCCGAGCAGAACGGCGCAAGGCCGTAGCGGTCGGAGTAGCCTGCAATCTGCCCAACTGACGCATAAGAGGAGGTCGTAGAACCACCAATAATGGAATCATCGGCCTGCGCCGTCAACCCCAACACCATCCAAACCAACGCAGACCACATGGAGGCTCCCGCTCGGAAATGACTCGCATATCGGATGGGTCTATCGTGCGTGCGCGCGGTCCATCCCATACAACAGGCTATCGTCATTAGCACAGCGTGGAGGAGCCTGCTGAAATTGTCGGCCAAAAAATTGTGCATGACCTCGCGGTCGAAGCGTACGGAGCTGCCCATGGCGTCTTTGTTTTCTGGCACCCCTGCGGATTCCGCGCCGGCCGTCGACATGGACACCTCAGACACATCCGATACCTCCACCACCGGTTCGCACACGGACACTACGAATATGCACGCATCGGACAACAACGCACGGTAAACCCAAACCGGTCCCCGACAAGGCCACTTCTACCTTCCCCTCGCCGGCTCCGACCCCACTGGCGCTGTTGGTACCCCACCTCCCCTGGCCTCGTCACTTCGTCGAAGCCAAACGTTATCGGCCACAAGTTATCCCGCCTGGACCTCTTTTACGTCGACCAGGGGCTCATTCTCACGGTCTCATTGATTCCCGACATCAAAGACGGCATCGAGGCGCCCTTCGGCAACCTGTTGATGCTCGTGACCACCGGCCGACAGCACGGTGGCTCCCCCTTGCTTCCCGTCGAAGGCGCCGACGAGCTGCCGATGATCATCGTCCCCCATGTCCATCGCGAAGGTGAGGAGCTCCGCACCCTCTCTTTTGTCGCAGGACTCGACGTCAACCCCGACATCCCCCGCAAACTACGCAAATACTCTTATGTTCGCACGGGAACGGTCGTTTGCTGACCGCGTGGTCGTGGAAGACATCACCCTCATCATACAAGGGGACGACCTCGTCGACCCACACCGGAACGTCGGCCAACGCGACTGCGTCGATAAATTGCGGTGGGGTGGCGTGCAGCCGCCATACGGCGATACCGTTGCGCGGGGCATTGGGGCGGGCTTTATCGCACAGCACGGCGGAGGACACGGCCCACCACGGGTATCGTAATACGACGAAGAGCAGGCATGCGCTGACCAAGTGGCCCCGTTCCCCAAGGACAAGCTCTCGCGCGTACAGTGCACAAGCCCCGTCGCCGCCCGGTTTCAGGACCAATACATAATGTTTTGTTCGTCATAGCGGGAGTCGCACGCGCACGCCAACGCCGCAGACCGCGCACGGAGCCTGCGCGTTTCAGGTAATCTTCGTAGGGACGCTTTGTATATCCGACGTTTCGTTTCCAAACATCACCCAACCGAACCGCTCTCGATTTCTGCACATCGCGAACCTGTTTCCCCGCCAAACGACGACAGCCCTCGAACAACAATGCAGTAGGCGCCACACTTTTCGCCGCCCCACGCGCTGTCCCCCTATCGCCCTCTGGTTCGTCGAACGCGGCATTGGCGCCCATGAGAGCACAGAACAACACCCTCGAAGGCGGCCAACAACCGAACGCACGTCAAACATGGTAGCGTAAACAAACGACCGGAGCCCCCGACATGTTGAAACGAGCGATGTTGTTCTGCGTGGTTTCCATTGGGTTGACCGCCTGCGACACCGACGCCAGCCCCGTATTGCCCACCGCGCACCTTCCTGCTGCGCGGCAAGCCCCACCCGCAGCGCCCGCGGGACCAAGCATCAACGGGACCGTTCGCTCGTTTTCGACGGGGGAAGCCGTCGAGAAGTCCCTTTGCGTCTCCCTCTACGACCCCTCGACGATACTTCCCGAGGGCGCGCCCACGCTCCTCACGTCCACCACCACCGACAGCCGTGGCACCTTCCAATTGTCGGGCTTGCCGACCCCACACACACTCGGATGGGTGCTCGTCGTCGATGATTGCGGCGACACCACCACCTACCTGCCCACTGGCACCCCTTTGCCGGGAGAATGGGTCGGCGGGCGCGCCGCATCCGACACCCTCACGGTCGACGCATCCCTGGTCCCCACCTCTACCCGCGACCAAATCGACGCCGGCCTGCGGGAATCCCGAAGCGGCAGTTTTCTGGGTGACGACGGCGGCATGATTGGACATGTCGTCGACACCGACGGCACCAGACTCCACGAATCATGGGTCCGCGGCCCCAACGCCACCCAGCTTTGGTACGCCCGACCCGACGGTTCGTTTGTGCTGTACGAAAACACCCACGAAGACGCCGATTCCCTTTGGGTCGCCCCCGATGCCGAAGATGTCTACGGGGTGTTCGTCACCCGCGTCGCCGGGAAGCAGTTCCGCGCCGAGACGTTGGGCGGATTTCCCGGCGTGATTCTGGTCTGGGACTGGGTGACGTGGTCCCCCGGCGTCGAAAACATCCCCTGATGGGTCAGTCTCCCGGAAGCCTGAACCAGTCGAGATTTACATCAACGAAGCAGTCGTCTGCGGTCTCTACCAGTTGCTTGCTGGCCTTCTGCGCGTCGTCCACGAGGCGGCGCCCGGCGAGCGCATCGTCCACCATCACGCACAGCTCGTCAAAACGGGACAAGTGGCCCGCAAAGCGGCGGAAACCGTAGTCCACCGCCCCCCCGGTATGAATCACAAACTGCCAATCGCTCGCTTGCAGCAACAACAGCTCCCGCGCTGCGAGTTGGAGCAAACGTTCGGCACGACGCCGCTTCTGGTGGCCTACCTGCCACAACAGCCCCAAGAAGCGGTCCTCGGCCCGGTGTGCCGCTTCCCACATCCAACGGGTCTGGTCGTTCAACCAAACACGATGGTCATTTCCTTCGCCCCAACTGCCTTCGGGCAGCCAGACGACCTCCTGGGGCGGGTGAGTACGCAGGCGGTCTTCCGCGCACTGCACGCGCACGAGGGGGTCGCGGTGAAGCACGGTGAGCGCCTCCTGCAAAAACGCCGGACCCTCGAACCACCAATGCCCAAACAGCTCGGCGTCAAACGTGGCGGTGACACAGCCTTCTCGACCCGAGAGGTTCTTCCACCGCACCAATCGCTCTCGCACGACACCCGCAAAGTGGCGCGCATGGGCCGCGACCACCTCGGGAATCACCTCGGGATGGTAGGGCTCCTTCGCGCCGAGGTCGGCCGCGCGGTCGGTGACACGCCAGTACCGAAGGCCATCCCCGTCTTTCTTTTTGTGAAACTCAAGGTAATGGGGGTCGCCGGGATACCCGACATCCGCCGACCACACTTGCTCGCTGACTGCCGGATGGCGCGCGAATGCTGACACTTGCGATGGTCCACCGTGGGTGCCCACCCGATGGACCTCCATCACATCGCGCCATCCCACGCGAAACTCGCGGTCAGCGGCGTCCCAGCCTACTTTTTCAAACTGGCCGTTTGTATACAAGCGCCCTTCGCTGCGTGCCGCCCCAACGGTGGTAGCATCCACGAAAAAGTGCGTAACACCGTGTTCCTCAAGGATTCGGTCCACCCCCATTCGGTCGCGCGTGCCCCCGCCAAGAACGGGCTGCGTCCACGGACCCGAAGGGCGAAAGGCGCACTCCGGCAGCCAAATGCCCCGCGGACGAAAGCCGAGGTGGCGCTCCGAGGTGTGCAGTCCCGCTTCGAGCTGCGCGCGAATGCAGCGGTCGTGCTTCAACAGCGGCGCATAGCCATGGGTGGCAAACGACGACAGCAACTCAACATCGCCTCGACGCGCACGCTCGGCGAAGGCGCCGACGAGGTCACGGCCCGCAGCCTGCCAGCGGTCGCGGGATTCGGAAAGCCGATGTTCCCAAAACGCCGCGCGATGGGCCAACAGAGGGTCCTGGCCATCGTGGCGCGCCCGTTGAAGCTGCACCTCCAACCAGCGGTCGAAGCCATCTACAAATGTCCGGTTTCGCAGCTGCTCTAACAGTACCGGCGTGAGACCCAACGAAAGCGCCCGCACGACGCCCGTACGGTTGAGGTGGTCAAGGACCCCCAATAGCGGCAAATAGACGCCCAGCGCCGCTTCGAACAGCCAGTGCTCCCCGTGGGGCCAGCGACCATGGTGCATCACCCACGGCATATGTCCGTGGAGCGCCAACACAAAACTACCAGAAGGTTGCGGGCTTCCAGACGACGGTTCCATATCGTGCCATCCGAATCGGGCGTGTTTACAGCGCGTGAACTTCGAGGACCATCGACTCTGTGCGTCTCTCTTCGCCCCAAAGCTCCAGGGGCCAAGAAAGCACAGACACCGTGCCTTGATGCACCGCCTGATACCCCTTTCGACGCCGAATGGGAGCCGTCAATGGGAAATGGTCCACACGAACAGGACGACCGGGCCGCACCCGAAGGAGCAAGCCCAGTTCCGCATAACGAAGCGCGAAGTCTCCGACGTTTTCCGCCTCACCCACCGCATCTTGCATTCGTGGGAGGCCGCCCGGAACATGAACTGTGCGGCCAGGACCCACGCTACCATCCACATTGAATGGGAGCACAATCCCCAGCGAAGTGCGCAGCGGTTCCCGCGAGCGGTTGGCGAGTGTCCACGAAACATCGACCCGGCGGTCGCTTCCGGCAAATGTCAGGGTCTTTGTGACATGGACCATGCCCTCCGCGCCCGACGCCAAATGCACAATCGCTTCCCGCGCCAACACCAAAACAGCGTTGCCATGCTCGTGCTGCATGCTCTCGACCCGCCAGTCGCCGTCGGCCAGCTCACCGACTTCACGGGCTTGTCCACGGGCAAACGCAGCGGCATCCCAGCCGCCCCCCACCAAAACTTCTTGGAACAGAGCGAATGGCCGCCGATAAACCGGAAGGCCCATCGCTTCGGCCGCGGCGGGGGCGCGCGGCACCCGCGCACGCGGCTCGTCGGGCACGCTCACCGCCGCACGGACCAGCGAAGGAGCGGCGAGGTTGGCTTCGGAACCGTCGGAGCCGGGGTCAGTGGGAGGGTCGGTGTCCTCGGAGGGGTACGTGCTCCGCAAGTTCGTGTCGTGGACGAGGCAAGGCAGGCTGGGATCGGTCAGCCCCGCGGACCAAGACCGCGCAAGGGGCGTGAGGATGTTGACGAGATTGCCGACCCCGCGGGCGCAAAGCTCGGCGACCGCCCCCCCTGCCGGGTCGATGGCGGCAATCCACGCGCCCGTGCGAATCGAGAGCGGGCCGCCATCGTCGGGCTGGTCAAGCTCCGGCACCTGGGTGTCGGACTCCCACACGAGGTCATCGGCAGAAACCAAACTTCGCCACGCTTGATGTCGTACCGATGGCTCGCCGACCAAGCCCCCTTCCCCGTCAAATAGCGCAGAAGAAGTAGAGCCAAGCGCAAGAAAGCCGGCCGCAGACTCCGCGACGCTCCCCAACGCTTTGTCCCGCATCGCGCGGCGTCGCAAACCCGCCAGAAGATTAGAGACACGGCTAATCCGGTCTACCAAGCGCCCCGCTTCAGGCCACGCATGAAACGCAGCGTCAAGGGGAGGGCCCACAAGTCCAGGCGCTTGCGCTGCGAGCACCTTATCCGTGCGATAGCAGATGGCGTCGGCGACATCGAGCAAATGCGAACCCTCATCCGCCTGAAGCAAGCCGACACCCACATGCAAGGGGGTGGCGGCAGGTGGACTGGCCGCGCCGCGTCCGGGGGCCCGCTCCAACAGCAGCTCCGGTGGGACCAAGCGTAGCCAGTCGACCTGTCGCCCCAACAACGCCACCAACTCCGAAAAAAAGGCGCCCGAGGTTTCGGCTCCCCATGCGGAAAACCGCGCAAACGAGAGCGGCAGGACCAGCCCTTCTGCTCCTTCGGCAGCCAACCCTCGCAGCTCCTCGGCGATTCCCAGCGGCCCCGCATGGGGCGCGAGATGAACCAAGCGCTCCGAGACCGGCATCGCGACACAACGGTACGGTCCATTGCGGACCTTGACCCAGCTTCGCACCGGCGCCGGCGCACCACCGGCGACCAACACCGCGCTCGAGCACAAAATGTACTTGAGGCCCACGCGCGACATGAGCTGGGGCCAAATGGGATTCCAAGCCAAACCAACCGGCCACACCCCGCGCACCGGCAGCCGAAAGAGACGCTCTAGCGTGGTTTTGTGCTGCTTGAGCTGCGCGACCGCATCGCGCTCCATCCCGAGCCACGGGAGGCCCCCTTGGCTCATCGAGCACAAAAACGACACCCGCTTCTTTTTGGCCAAGGCCTGGAGCCGAACCAAAGCCGGGCTCCCCGTGGACTCCAACACCTCCAAAAACGTCTGGCTAAGGTGCAGCCCAAGCCGCAGCGATGGCGTGGCCTCCAAAATGTCCAGCAATGGCACCAAGCCCGCCTGAAGATCCGACATCGCATCTTCAGGGGACCCAAACGGCGCCTGGGTATCTGCGACGACAAGTGCGAGCTGGAGGGACATCAGGGCCTTGTGCGCACGATGGCCGGGCAAGAGTCAAGGGACACGCAGGATGCCCGATGAACGTGCGACGCACAACGCTTCGGACCCCACATGTTCGCCATAGCCTGTTTGTGCCCGTCGTGCCCCGAATGACAAAACCCTGTCAGGACAATTCCAACAAATCACACCACACAGGCTGGTCCAACTCCACAGGCGGCGCCTGCCCCAATGCGCGCCACCCCGCTTTGAGGTGCGCGTTGAACAACCGGTCAAACAAGTCCCGCATCTCCGTGTGGTGTTCCGGGCCATACCACCAAAACCAATCGCTTCCTTCAGCCGCACGAATGTGGGGCCAGGCCGCCTCCGGCTGCCCCGCGTCTCGCCATGCCGCCCGCAACGCCGCGAGCCGACGCCAACCCGCGCGGTCCATTGGGTCACCGGCCCAGATGCCCAAGTGGGCATGAATCCAAGAACCCGTGTGCAAGTGGTGAATCCGTTGGGTCGGCATCTCGTCGACGGCATCGCCGATGGCACACACGCGCCCCGACGAAAACAAGTGATGCAAAAAGGTCTCGCCCGCATCCGCAAACGACTCCCACGGGTTTTCGCCGTCGAGCACAATGGGCACCACACCATCATCGCCGACCGCCGCCAAGAGGTCGTCTGCCGCAGAACGACCGTCCCAGCTCGCATACTGAAATCCGATGCGGTCCGACAAATCGCGGCTCCGAAACACCATCTTCATGCCCGTGCCATCCACCTCCCACACGCGCTTGACCGACGGAAAAAAGTCGCGCGTCGAGGCGTGAAGCACGCCTTCATCGGTCGCCAACCATCGCACGCCTTCCTGGGCGCAAAGCAGCGCCACCTCGGGCCCCACCGAGCCTTCCGAGGGCCACATGCCATCGGGTCGGCGGCCCAGCACTTCGGCCACGCGGTCGAGGCCTTCGCGCACTTGGCGGCTCGCGTCGGCCGGAAACGCGAAGGCGACCGACCCCGGCGGAACGTGGGGCAAGCTGCGCCTTGCATGCTCAAAGTCGACGAGAAGGGGCAAAATGGGGTGATTGTACGGCGAGCAAGAAATTTCGGGCGCATCCCTCCACAGCGGGAGCACGCGCGCCACCAAGCTGCGCTGAACGTCCATCAGCTTCAACAGCTGGGGATGCGTAAACGCGCGGTCCTGGGCCACAAGCCCCGCGACAAAGGGGTCCCGGCGCGCCACCACGCCCATCCACGAAAGATTGCTCCAGACCTGGAGGTCGCGAAGGTCCTGGGGGTCGGCCAGCACCGCGCGGCGCCCTTCAAGCTCGCGGTAGCGCGGAGAGGTGCGCCGCATATTCGGGTGACCATGAAAAAAGCGCTCGCGCAGAAACGCTATCGCGGCCTCCGACAGAGTCTCCGCCTCTTGTCTCGACAGCCGCTCCCATTCGTCGGTGCCACCCGCAACATACCCTTCGAGCTGATCCAACAACGACGGCACGACATTGAGCGTCCACCGCGCGCCACGCTCCGCCGCCAACACGGGCACATCGAGATACCCGCGTGTTGCGTGCAGACGCACCCACGGCATGACCGGCTCGCCCGTCTCGGGGTCGATATAGTCGGGCTGATGCATATGAAGGAGCAACGCTATCCGAGCAGCCACGCGGCCTCCTGTTCTGGCGGACGAGCCAGGCCGAGGGATTCTACCGGGTTCGGAATCCGATGGCCCCTTCTGCAACCGGACAGGCTACGATTCCCGTGCGCGCTCTTGACGCCGTCCCTCCCGGTCCAACGCCCAGGCCCCGAAGTCGAATGCAGTCTCTCGCCAACCAGTTCTGCCCAAACGTCCATGACGCCCCCATTACCGCCGCCGTCTACGACATCACGAGCGGCACCATCGCCACCGCAGATGCTAGCGGTGTGGTCGCCATCCAACGGCCGGGCGAAAGCGCGCCTGGCCTGCTGTTTACGCCCGGGGGCGGCATCAACGGCGCACTCGCGTTGGTGCGCGGCGGCTCGATGGTCGCTGTGGGCGACGACGACGGCACCGTAGGCATTTATTCCACCCAAACCGGGGAAGAATGGTTTCGGGAAGCGCGCGATGGTGCCCGTGGACGCGTCCGCGCGATGCGGGGGCTGTCCATTTCCCCCGAAGGCGCTCGCTTGGCCGCCATCGCAAAGGACGGCCACCTCCGCCTTTGGGACCTCGCGACCGGCCAGCGCGCAGGACAATGGAGCGGGTTTTCCGGGTCGAGCGTGGAGTTCGGACCTCGTGGCACGCGCTTGTTGAGCATGGACGACAAAGGCCAACCGCGCATCATGGACCTGCAACGGGTGGAGTCCGTGCCGACCGAGCGCCTCCAGACCCCCGCCCAGCACGCGCGCTTCACCGTCGACGGCACCATGATTGTCGCCGCAGGCCCCGCAGGCTTGTCCTTGATTCGATTGGTCGACGGGCGTCTCATCAATAGCTTCGCCATTCAAGGCGGCTCGGGCATCCTCAACATCTTGCTGTCCCCGGACGGCACGCGCGTGGGGGTCATTACCAGCCGAAGCGTCCACTACTTCTCGCTTCCTGACTTCCAGCCCCTGCAACCCAGCCTGCGCCACAACGCACCCAACCCCACGGGTGCAGGCTTGTGGTTGCCGCAGCTCGTCAAGGTCGCCGGGGACGACGGCATGATGCACTCCGGCGGCGCAGGTGCAGCCGGCGCGGTGTCGATGGTGAGCGGGCAAGGGGCCGTCCGATTGGCCGTTCACCCCGACCGCATCGCCGTTTGGAGCGATGGCTCCCGACGCGGCGCGATGGCGCTGCCCGGTCCATTGCGGGAGCTTCACGTCGACCGCGACGGCCAGTTGGTCGCGATTGTCCCCCAGCGCGGCCCGGTCACGGTCCACGAGCTTGCCACCGGACAAGAGATGTTCAACGCCGGTCCCGATTCCGCCGGAGCGCCCGACGTTTCGATTGGCGGCACCGTCCTCGCGATTCGCCTCAAGCGCGGCGGCGTACGCTGGTGGAACCTCGCCTACGGAAAAGGCTTTGAGCTGGAGTGGCCGCGCGCCGTCGCATTGAGCGGCAGCGGCGCATGGATGGGCGTCGTCACCCCCAAGGGCGCCGTGCGAATCCTCGACCCCGAATCGGGCAAAGAGCTCATGAAGGCTCCTATCCCCACGGCCGACGTCCCTATCGTGCAGCTCGCCTTTATCCCCAAGAAGCCCGAGCTCCTCACCGTCGATGCCGACGGCGTACTCACGCACTACGACCTCGCGACCTCCGCTGGTGGCGGCGCTGCCGCCCAAGGCCGCGACCTCCTCGACTTCAAAGGCCCTGTCGAGCGTGTTTGGGGAATCGCCGGCGGCCAGCTTGCGGCCGTCAAGCTGAAAGAAGGCAATCGCGCCCTCATCTTGTATGTCGACATCCAAAACACGACGGTCGCCCACGAGGTCGCCGACCTCCATCCCGACGTATGGGTGGACATCAACAGCGGAAATATCCTCGAACCGGCTCGCGCAGGCGCGTTTGTCGAAAAGCGGCCCGATGGAAGCGAGCACGTAGTCTCGCGCTCACTGCCCGACGACCAATGGGTCACATTCGGTCACCGCGGAATCGTGCGCGCAAGCGAAGGCGCCGGCAGCGTCATCTAAGACGCCACCGTGCCGACACCGCGGGGTACGTCGATTAGAAGTCGACGGATTCGCCGCAACCGCAAGGACGCTTGGCCTGGGGATTATCGATGGCAAATCCACTTTCCATCAAAGAGTCCTTCCAGGAGATGACGGAGTTCTTGAGCTTTTCCATGTGCTCGCGGGAGACAAATACCCGCACACCCTTTTCTGCTTCGAAGACAAGGTCGTCGTCGCCAGGGTTTTCTTCAAACTCGAGAACATACTTGTACCCGGAACAACCGCCGCCGGTGATTCCGTAGCGCAAGCCCCAACCGTCTTCCCCGTATTCACGGCAGAGGTCGATGATGTTGTCGATGGCTTCTGGGGTAACCGTGATGGTGTCCATTGAACCTCCCAAACGCGGATGAGCCGCACACAATCAAGCATATCCTAACCCAACGGGCCGTCCTGTACTATCAACGGAACGGCGTGGGAAAAAACTCTGGCTACGGCCCTGTTTGGGACGAGCCCTCCGCGCTTTCGTCGATAGGGAGGACATGTTCGAGCGGCGGCAGGTGCGCTGCACGCCACAAACGCATCGCCCGAAGCGGAACCTGTGCGAGCACAATGACGTAGAACACCGGACCTAGCCGATGCAACGAAAACGCCTCCACCACATCGCCATGTCCGAGGTACACAAACGAACGCGTGAGGCCGCAGCCCAAGCAAGGACGGTCAAAGAGAATACTAAATAAGCACAAGCGCGGGACCGGCCAGCCCCAAAGCGAGACGACCTCGGGCGAAGGCGACAGAACAAAACTGGCGCCAATCACCGCCAGGCTGACCAGCAACAGCAGCCAGTCCGAGCGACGCTCTGCCTCCCGGCGCGAGAGCTCCGCGAGGCGGAAGTCCGCGTCCATCGTGCTCAAGAAGGCCGACGAGGCTTGTGCTTGCGCCCACCTCGACCAAGTTCCCCCGCAATGCGGTCCAGAATGCCATTAACGAAGGCGCGGCTGTCTTTTTCGCCATACCGCTTGGCCAGCTCAACGGCTTCATTGATGACGACGCTTGCCGGCACATCATCACAAACCTTGAGTTCGAAGGTCGCCAACCGCAGGATATTTCGGTCGACGACAGGCATCCGAATCAAGCGCCAGTTGGTGCTGGCGTCCTCAATCAGTGCATCGACTTCCCGCTGCTGGCGAAACACACCTTCGACCAAGTAGGCGGAGTATTCCCGTTCGCCTTCTTCGGCAGCCTTGGTGTCGAGACCTTCGGCGTCGGCCTGCGCCGCCCAAAGGCCCGACAGCATCAGCAAGGCATCTGCCGCCTGGGCTTGGTCTACCCCATACAACGCCTGCAAGGCGAACTCGCGGGCTCGACGACGCGACATCTCAGTTCCCCTCGCCGAGCTTGTCGATGGCGCGCAACACCGCGACAGTCTCAAGAGCTGCCATCGCAGCCTCGATGCCTTTGTTGCCCATCTTCGTGCCGGCGCGCTCAATCGCCTGCTCGATGGTGTCCGTTGTGAGCACACCAAAAATGACCGGCACGTCGGAATCTTGGGAGACACGAAGCAAGCCATTGGCCGCTGCACCCGCGACAAAGTCGAAGTGCGGGGTGCTGCCGCGAATCACACAACCCACCGCGATGATGGCGTCGAACTTTTGGGTACGCGCCAACCGACGCGCAGCAATCGGAAGCTCCCACGCACCGGGAACATCGACCACCAACACGTCTTTGTCGACGTTGATTCCGTGTCCCCGGAGAGCGCCGATAGCGCCGTCGCGGAGTTTTTCAGTGATGAGCTCGTTGAAGCGAGACACGACGATGGCAAAACGACCATGGCCATCGGACAGCAGAGGCTGAAGCACGGGGGGCATCTGAACTCCAGTTCGTCAGGAGACGGTAGGCTTTGGATTGACGTCTGGAAGCATATGACCCAACTGCTCGCGTCGCTCCGAAAGATAACGGGCATTTTCAGGATGCGCGTCAACGTGGATGGCCACGCGCTCGACCACTTCGAGCCCATAGCCTTCGAGTCCCACAATCTTGCGCGGATTGTTGGTCATCAGTTTGAGACGGCGCACGCCGAGGTCCAGCAAGATCTGCGCCCCCGTGCCCATCTCGCGCAGTTCGCCGCCACCGCGGTCGCCCGCTGCGGCATCGCTGTCGCCCAGGTGGGAGCGCATCCGCGATACCAAAGAGTCGATGTGACGGTCGCCCGAGACGTGCAGATAGAGCAGGGCACCGCGGCCCTCTTCCGCAATCTGCGCGAGGCTGGCGGACAACTGGGCATCACAATCGCAAGAGCGGCTGCCGAAGACATCGCCCGTGGGACAGAAGGCCTGCACGCGCGTAAGGACCGGGTCGCCATTGCCGACATCGCCCGTCCAAAGCACCATATGGACGCCGCCGTCGGTTTGGCTGCGGTACGTGCGATGTTGGAACGTGCCTTGACGGGTGGAGATGGGGCGGTCGATGACGCGGTCCACCAGCACTTCGTTGCGAACCCGCCATCGGATGATGTCGGCGACGGTGACAATGCGGATATTGTGCCGCTCACCGAACGCGCGAAGGTCGGGCATACGCGCCATCGTGCCATCTTCGTTCATAATCTCGCAGATGACGCCCGACGCGGTCAGGCCCGCCATCCGCGCGAGGTCGACGGAGCCTTCGGTTTGGCCCGTCCGCACCAACACGCCGCCATCCCGCGCGCGAAGCGGGAAAATGTGGCCTGGCGTGACAAGGTCGTGGGGACCGGAGCGTGGGTCGATGGCCACCTTGCAGGTGTGGGCACGGTCCGCCGCGGAAATACCCGTCGAGACGCCTTCCCGCGCCTCAATCGAGACCGTAAATGCCGTGTGGTAGGGGCTCTGGTTGTTGGCGGCCATCATCGGAAGCGCCAACTGCCGCACTCGCTCTTCAGTGAGCGTGAGACAAATCAGGCCTCGACCGTGGGTAGCCATAAAGTTGATGATGGACGGTGTGACGGCTTCCGTTGCGCACACGAGGTCACCCTCGTTTTCCCGGTCCTCGTCGTCAACCAAAATCACCATCCGGCCAGCTCGGATGTCTTCCAGTGCGTACCGGACGCGCTGGATGGGGTCCGAGTCCATCACCGCAAACGACATTTGGGTCTCCTCCTGCCAAGCATAGAATCGATGCCCGGCGCAGGTGTAAGCCGGCGTCCTATCACCCTGGGGGCGGCTGCCCCGTGACGACCGAGCGACGGAACACGATGGATACGTCCCGACCGACCAAAGACAACGAGCAAACGTGAAACGATGGCGCAACGTTCAACGGCCAGCCTTCACCAGACACCCACGCAGGCCCCGCCCCCAGGACTTTGGGCGCCATGAAGAGGTGGATTTCATCGACCAAGTCGGCGGCCAAGAAGGAGCGGTGGACGTGTCCCCCACCCTCCACGAGCACCGATCGTATTCCGCGCTGGGCCAACTCCGTCATTACCGCCGTCAGGTCGAGCCCCCCCTCCCCTCGCGGAACGCGCACAATGTCGGCCTGAAGGGCCCGCGACGGCGCATCTGGGGCACAAAACACAAGCGGACGACGCCCCACCGAGAGCACGCGGGCATCGTCCGGGCAACGCAAGGCGGAATCCAAGACCACGGGGACGGCATTGTGACCATCGGCCAGGCGCGTATTGAGAGACGGATTGTCTGCCAATAACGTTCCTGAACCGACCAACACAGCATCCACACGGGCACGCAAGGCATGGCCAGCAGCACGGGCTTCAGGACCGGTAATCCACTGACTTTGTCCGGATGCATCCGCAATCCGGCCGTCCGCCGTCATCCCCGCCTTCAACAACACTTGCACCTTCACGCGCCTGTCTCCCGTCGATTCCCGTCGCCCAAACCACACGCTCCCCACCCGCACAAACAACACCGGACAAGGATGGCCGTAGAGACGAGCGTGTGGTGCGCCTCCTCCGAAACCCGCGTCAAGCCGCAGCTCCAGAAGAGCAGGCGAAATGAATCGCTATTCAGTGTCTAAGTCGGGGTACAGCGGGAACCGCTGACAAAGGGCCGTTACGCCCGCGCGAACCTGCGCATGCACCGCTGCATCTTCGGGTGCGGCCAGTAGGTCCGCAATCCAATCCGCGACTTGTTCGGCTTCGGAAACGCCCATTCCGCGGGTGGTCATCGCGGGCGTTCCAAGACGGACCCCCGAAGTGACCATCGGGCTGCGGCGCTCGCCAGGTACGGTGTTTTTGTTGACCGTGATGCCAGCCGAACCCAACAACGTCTCTGCATCGCGACCCGAGAGGGGGTGGTCGCTCAAATCCACCAGCATCAGGTGATTGTCGGTGCCACCACTCACAATTGCGTGTCCGCGGGCCATCAAACGCGCGGCCATCGCAGAGGCGTTGGCAACCACCTGCCGCTGCATCTGCTGGAACTCGGGCGAGAGCGCCTCGCCGAACGCAATGGCCTTTGCAGCGATAACGTGCATCAGCGGCCCGCCCTGGGTGCCTGGAAACACCGCGCTGTTGATTTGCTTCATCCAGTCGCGCTTGGCGAGGATGATGCCGCCACGCGGGCCGCGCAGCGTCTTGTGCGTGGTGGAGGTCACGATGTCGCAGTGGGGGAACGGACTGGGATGCACACCCGCAGCGACAAGTCCCGCAATGTGCGCGATGTCTGCCAACAGCACGGCGCCCACTTCCCGCGCGATTTCGCCAAATGCCGCGAAGTCGATGATGCGCGGGTAGGCGCTCGCGCCGCAAACGATGAGGCGCGGACGGTGTTCACGAGCCAGGGACCGGACCTCGTCCATGTCGATGAGACCATCGGCCCCAACATGATAATGAACCGGCCGGAATACGCGCCCCGAAGCATTCACCGGCGAACCGTGGGAAAGATGCCCGCCATGGGACAGGTCCAGCCCCAAGAAGGTGTCTCCAGGCTTCATCACCGCCAAAAACGCGGCCAAGTTTGCCTGGGCGCCCGAGTGCGGCTGCACATTGACGCCAATATCGCAGCCAGGGACCATAAAGAGCTGCCGTGCGCGCTTTCGTGCGAGGTTCTCCACCTGGTCCACAATCTCGCAACCGCCGTAATAGCGATGCCCTGGCAGCCCTTCCGCGTATTTGTTGGTCAATGGGCTGCCCATCGCTTCCATCACCGCGAGCGAGGTGTGGTTTTCCGACGCGATAAGCTCGAGGTCATGGCGCTGCCGCTCGACTTCGGCGACAATTGAGGCATGGACCTCGGGGTCAACTAACGCAATACGGCTGAACATCCTGACTCTCCGTGCGCCGACCGGACCCGGCGCAAAAACCAAGGCGAAGTCCGCTACTCCGCGGAAGCGGTCTCCAAAGCGTGAATCTTGGCGATGCGGTCGGCATGGCGACCCCCCTCAAAGGAGGCACCCAAGAATGCGTCCACAAGGTCGCAAGCAAGGCCTTCCCCGACCACCCTCTCACCCAAGCACAGCACGTTTGCATCGTTGTGCTGGCGGGTGGCCCGCGCGGAGAAGGTGTCCGAAACGACGGCCGCACGAATTCCGTGCACTTTGTTGGCCGCCATCGCCATCCCAACGCCTGTGCCACAGACCAACACGCCCAGCGCCTGCCCTTCGACGACACGCGCAGCAACCCGCGCCGCAAAGTCGGGGTAGTCGCAGCGCGCGGGTGTCTCGGGTCCAAGATCGACCACGGTATGCCCGTTTTGGCGCAGGTGGTCCACCAATGCCCGTCGCAGGTGAAAGCCAGCATGGTCCGACGCGATAAAGATAGCGACGCTCATTCGAAGGCCTGCTCCGTACCGGAATCCAGCGAAGAAACGAAGGCACCTGGTGCGCGTCCCAATACAAGGACGGCGTTGGTGCCACCAAATCCAAACGCATTAGAAAGCGCCGCACGCATGGGCATCGGGCGCGCCTCTCCCATGACATACGGGAGGTCACAGCCAGGACCCGGCTGCACCAAGTTGGCCGTCGGAGGCGCAACTTGGTGGTACAGGCTCAACGCCGTAAAGACCGCCTCTACACCACCAGCGGCTCCGAGCAGATGCCCGGTGGCCCCCTTCGTAGAGGACACCCACACATGGTCAGCATGCGCACCGAGGGCCGTGCGGATGGCCGCGGACTCTTCGGCGTCATTGGTGGGCGTCGACGTGCCATGCGCGTTGATGTAGTCGATGTCTTCCGCCGAAAGGTTCGCGGAGCGCAGCGCCATTTCCATACAGCGCACCGCACCCGCATGTCCCGGCGGAGGCGCGGTAATGTGGTGCGCATCGTTGGTCAGGCCATAGCCCAACACTTCGGCGTACATACGCGCGCCACGGGCCTGCGCGTGTTCGAGGGACTCCAACACGACAATGCCCGCTCCTTCCGACATCACGAAGCCATCACGGTGCTCGTCAAATGGACGGCTCGCCGTTTCGGGGCTGTCATTTCGCTTCGAAAGCGCGCGCATGGCCATAAAGCCCGCGAGGCCGAGGTCGAACAAGGAGGACTCTGCGCCGCCAGCGAGCACAAGGTCAGCCTCGCCACTCCGAATCACCCGCCACGCTTCCCCAATCGAATGGTTGCCTGTGGCGCAAGCCGTGCTCACGCACAAGCTCGGCCCTTCGCACCCATGCTGCATCGCGACGTAGCCGGCGGCCAAGTTGGGGAGCGCTTGGGGAATAAAAAAGGGCGAAATACGGCGTGGCCCGCTGTCTGCGAGCTCATGGGCGTTCCGCGCAATCGCTGCGGTTCCGCCGATGCCACTTCCAATATACACACCCGCGCGGGGCCCGAGACGGTCGTCGACGGGAAGGCCAGCGTCTACGACCGCTTCCCGACTCGCAGTAAGGGCCATGTGGACAAAGCGTTCGATTCGACGCGCCTCTTTGCGGTCAATCCAAGCACCCGGCGCGAAACCGGACGCTTGTCCCGCGATTTGCACGGCCCAGGTGGACACATCCCATTCGTCCACGCGTCGGATTCCCGAATGGCCCGCAAGAACGGCAGACCATGACGAACCGACATCCAACCCACACGGGGTGACCGCACCGAGCCCGGTGATGACAACCCGTTGCGCCATACCGCCTCAGCGCTGGACGCGGTCGTTGATATAGTCGACCGCATCTTGGACGCAGCTGATTCGCTCGGCGTCTTCGTCGGGGATTTCGATTTCGAACTGCTTTTCGATGGCCATGACCAATTCGACAATGTCGAGGCTGTCGGCACCGAGGTCGTCGATAAAGCTCGCATCCGGCAAAATGCGAGAGCGCTCGACGTTGAGATTCTCTTGAATCAGATCTCGAACTGCTTCAAGCGTTGCATCCACTGCGGCCATGGAGCCCTCCCTGCGAATGGAGCCTTTGAACGGACACCGTAGCACGATGGACCACGATGCACCGAAAAGGGGTCGGACCAACCCACCATGGTTGGTATCGAACCATTACACACAAGCAAGACCCGCGCAGTGAGTTCTGCGAAGTCTTCACCGATTGACGGCCGACACGAACAAACAGAATCGACCTGCCAATCGAACAAGCGAGAGACCAATCCCCCCTTCACACAAAGGCGGGCTGGCCATCCACCGCAAGTCAGTCCCGACCCGCCAAAATCTTCTGGCCGCGGAACGAACCACATGCATCACAGATGTGATGGCGCAGCTTCGTGGCGCCACAAGTGGGGCACACCATCGTGGCTGCGGTGAAGGTGAGGTGGTGATGGGCCCGACGCATACGCTTGCGGGGCTTGGACGTGCGCTTCTTGGGAACTGCCATGGGAGACTCACTAATGCTTGGGATCGTACGGGCACAGCAGCCACGGCCGACTGTACCGGGCAGAGGCTGCTATCACCCGCAGGCGGAAGGCAACAGATAGAAGGCCAAAAATCAGAACCAAATCGGCTCGGATGTGTGCCTCATATCGGGTTGCACGCGACCGAAGTCGGACGCCTTCCTAAACAGGCGGCGCCACCTCTTACTTCGGTGGCTTCCAGTTGGCGAGGGAGGAAAATGGAGACTTCGGAGAGAGGTCGGGACCCGGCTCTTGTTCGGGCAATGCGCAAGGACCAGCATCCTCGCTATCGATGCGGGAAACGCCGTCGTCATCACAAAGCACACGGTCCGGCAGCCAAAGCGCAACCTGCTCGCACACGACATCCGAAAGGTCGAGCTCGCTGCCTTCAAACCATCCTGTGTCGAGCGCTTCGGATTCAAGGTCAACTTCCTCCTCGTCCGGCACTCCACCCTTTTGGTACTGCAAGTCGACATCACCCCGAAGATCCACGCGCACGAGGCGTACACAGCGGTCACACGCTTGATGCCACTGCACATGCAGTGTCCCGGTGACCCGGAAAAAGCCCTCAGCTGCTTCCGCACGCTTGACCGTGAGCAGGGTCTCTCCCCCCCGAGGCTTTTGCTCGGCGGCCGTTCGAACCGCGGCCGCAAACCACGGGTCCTCCAAGCCCGCAGCCACGGTGCGCCCTTCTGGCGGCAAATTCTCAACAATGACCTTCATCGACAACCTCCACGCCCAGCACGACATTGCCCCCGCCTTCGGATTGCGCGGAGGGAAAGTACGGCGAGCCGAATAAAGTTTAGAAACCCGTCCAGACGCCCATTCCGCCCAAGCCGAGGGCCGGATGCCGACACCGACGCGCACATCCGTGAACGTCGGCGCGGTGCTCGCTTGCATGGCGCCAGACGTGCAAAATCCCGTCGGAAATATTCCCCGCCGGTGCCTTGTGCGGGCAGCAGGCAACGGCTCCCTCTAATGAAAAGGCCAGCCTTGCGCCGACAATCGGACACGGCCGGAAGCGCGCGCCGGCAGGCGCGTCGGCCTTGGGAATACCGGGTGCTTCTTCGGTCTGGGTGCGCAGTTGGTCGAGGTAGAGCCAGGTCGCGGCGTCCGCGCCCCGTACACCAAGCGTACGCAAGGTGTCCTCCCATTCACCGCCGGGGCCGACATCTCCGCCCCGCACGGGGGGCACGAGCAGGATGTCGTCTACGCCCAGCTGCCGCGCCCAACCGACAATTCCCCGCACTTCCGACTCCACCCCCGCACGCCACGGAATGCCCACACATACGCGTGTTGGGGCGTCGCGGTCAGCCCGTGCCGCCACGAGCGCAACGACCGCATCTGTGGCCTCCGTGGCACTGTTTCCGACAATCCGCGCTTGGGTGTCGTCGTCGAGCCCCGCGACCATCACCACGACCGAATCCGCGCCAGCGTCGACCAAGCCAAACGCACCCTCGGACGTCACGCCCCTGCCATCTGTCCAGACCTGCACCGGACATTCGAGGCGATGGGCCAGACGCACCAATACACGCAGATGTTCGTCAAGCGCCCGACCAAGCGTAAACACGCGCACAGGAAGCGGGCCCAACGCAGCGACCGCGTCGACCAAGGCGTTGCGAAGCGCGCTACGGTCGATGTGGGCGGGCGCCCCGAGGCTCTGGACCCGGTCGCCCGGGAGCCAAGGGCTCGCATGAATCGCCAGCGACGCGGGGCCTGCTTGTCGGCCAACCGACGCAGGCAAGCGCGCGATGAGGCTCCGGGACGAGGTTCGGAGGGCCGTTCGGGTCCTGTCAAACAAATACATGCGCAACCTTCCGTTCCCAAGCTCGGTGGGGGAACCGACCGCGCAGGCCGCATTTCCGACCGCGCAGTATACCGGCGAACCTTCCCTCTTTCCCGTGGCAAACGGAGAACGTGGTTGGAAGACACGCCGCCTGTGGGATAATGCGTCGCCCGCGGTCGGCCACCTTTCGCGCCGGTCGAGCACAGGAGAGCGACGATGAACGTGGATGCCCGCGTTGCCCACCCATCCGAAGCTGCGGCCAACCGCGCAGCCCGCCGCGCGATGTGCGGATTCGCGCTGTCGCTTGCCGTCGGATGCCAACCCGATCCCGTCGCAACCGACCTTGACAACTGGTACTACGGAATTGGTGCTGTCATGGTCGAAAACACCGCGCTCGCCGTGAAGTTTCAAGACTTCGCGGCCGAAATCAAGTCTACCAAGAAAAAAGGCAAGCTGTCCCCCAAGGCGGTCGCGAGCCACTTGAAAGACAACCTGCTTCCCCTCGCGGTCACTATTTCCGAGCATGCAGACAGCGTTCGCCCAAGCCTTCCCGAACACCAAGAACTGCACGACTCTTTGGCAACCATCTGGACCGACCGCCGCGACACCTACGCCAACATCATCGAGGCGTGGAATAACGACAACCCTGGCGACCTCACGGCGGCCATGGTGCACTGCCAAGAACTCCGCATTTCGGAAGGGATGTGGTTCGAGTCTGCAAACGCCGTGCTGGAGCCCAAAGGCTACCATTTCGACGAATACGCCGTAAAGCCGCCCAAGCGCCCCGACCCCAAATAGCGCCAAGCTCCCGCGGTCGTTTTTCCGGCCCTTTTGTTTCACGCGCCAGTTTTCCCGACGGCCCGTCGCCGCAATCGCGAAAGTATCGCATGCGGTGTTTTTTTTGACATGCCCCCCGCGTCCCTTCGATTTTCCCGAGGCACCCGTGTCTGTACGCGTTCGATTTGCCCCCTCCCCCACTGGCCACCTTCACATCGGCGGCGCACGCACTGCGTTGTCCAACTGGCTTTTCGCGAAAAAGAGCGGTGGCACTTATATTCTGCGCATCGAAGACACCGACCCTGAGCGTTCGCGTCGCGAACACGAAGAGCAAATTATTCGCGACCTCCATTGGCTCGGACTCGACTGGCAAGAGGGCCCCGAAATTGGCGGTCCCCGCGGACCCTACCGTCAATCCGAGCGGATGGCCCGCTACGATGAGGTCATCGAGCAGCTCTTGGCATCCGGCAAGGCGTATCGCTGCAATGCGACCAAAGAAGAGCTAGACGAGCTTCGCGAAGCACAGCGGGCGAGAAACGAAGACCCTCGCTACGACAATCGGAACCGCGATGCCCAACTCGGCCCTGACTGCGGTCCCCACGTTGTACGACTCAAAGTTCCGCTCGAAGGTACAACCATCGTAAACGACATCATCAAGGGAGACATCGAAGTCGCGAACACGAAGCTCGACGACTTCATCCTCCGCCGCAGCGATGGTGCGCCGACCTACAACTTCGTGGTCGTCGTGGACGACATTGACATGGGCATCACCCATGTCGTCCGCGGAGATGACCACATCAGCAATACCCCCAAGCAGATGCAGGTCTACGCTGCCCTGGGCGCCACGATTCCCGCGTTCGCCCACTTGCCCATGATTCTCGGCCAGGACGGCAGCCGCTTGTCGAAGCGCCACGGCGATACCAGCCTCGGCGCCTACCGCGACATGGGAATCCTGCGCGAAGCGATGCTCAACTACCTTGCGCGTCTTGGTTGGGCACATGGCGACCAAGAGGTGTTCACCCAAGACGAGCTGATTTCGTTGTTCACGCTGGGCGCGATTGGCCGCAGCGGCGCGCAATGGGACATGGCCAAGCTTACGTGGCTCAACGAGGTGTGGCTGCGCTCGCTTTCCGTGCAGGACATTGCAGAACGAAGCCGCCCGTTTTTTGCGGCCAAGGGCTTGGAAATCGACGATGCACGGCTTGAAAACGCCGTGCTGTCGGTGCAGAAGCGGGCAAGCACCCTCGTCGACCTTGTCGAACAGGCTGCATTTTATTTCCAGCCCTCTTCGGCGCTCGAATTCGACGAAAAAGCTCTCAAGAAGTGGTGGAAGGCCGACACCTCTCCGGTCATGCACATTCTCGCGGATCGACTCGAAGCTGCCACCGATTGGTCGGAGGGCACGATGGCGTCTATCGTCGACGGCTTGTGCGAAGAAATGGGCTTGAAGATGGGCAAAATTGCACAGCCCGTGCGCATTGCCCTCACCGGTAAAGCGGTTGGTCCGGGTCTCTACGAGATGTTCTTGGGTCTCGGCCAGCCCCTCACCGTAGACCGGATTCGTGGCGCTGCGACCACGTTTTCGACCGCAGGCTGAGCGTTGACGGGTCGGCCATTCTTCGCTTGACGCGGGGAATGGTCGGTCATACGGGACCATCACTTTCGGGAATTGCTGCCGTGCCGATGGTTCGGAAACAACAGCAAAAACCAGAAGAAGTCTCTTGACTCGAACAACCAGTCGAGATAAGAGGCGGTCGCTTGGAAAATGGTGGGCTGTGGTGCAATCGGCAGCACGTCTGGTTCTGGCCCAGAAGGTTCTAGGTTCGAGTCCTAGCAGCCCAGCCACCTTGCTCCTATCGTCTAGAGGCCAAGGACACCGCCCTCTCACGGCGGAGACACGGGT
>CAZCUX010000010.1:0-232471 GCA_964502005.1 uncultured Enterobacterales bacterium | reverse complement strand
AGCGCGCGGGCTGTCCATCTTCACCGACCACGCGCTCTGTGACCACGACGGCGTAGGTGTTCATTTCGCGCAACGGGCGTACAGGACGGACAATCAGTGTGTTGGTTTCGCGTTCGTACCAGGAGAGGAGGTCATCGCGTGGGTCGCCGCCTTCGGGGTACACATTGGCCTTGTCGAGTACGCCATCGTTGTCGGTGTCCTCCCCCCAGTCGAGAACGCCGTTGCCGTTGATGTCTTCGTCAACCGTATCAAAAATGATACTAGGGTGCTCGGACCGCGAGTCGTTGGGAAAGTATCGGTCGCCTCGTGCCGCATCCATGGGGTAACGGCCTTGGCCCATGTCGATAGGAATGAGCCGAAGGTATTCGGGGGAAGACGGGGTAACGTCAACCAAAAACACAGCATCGTCGACAAACTGGTCTTCGCCGAGCTTTTCGTCCTGGGTGTGGCGAGAGGCGAGGTTGTCGAGGTCGAGCGGGGCGTCGAAGCCGACGGCGATTGGGGAGTAAACACCGAAGCCGGTCAACATATTGACCTTGAGGCGTGCCTTTTCCTCCACCCAAGTGTTTGCCGCGGTGGGCACATTCAGCCGCAAGCCCGTGGGGCTATGGCGGTCGACGCGTGTAGCGAGATCGTTGGGATAGGGAATGTCTGGGAGGGGTTCGGCGTCCCAGTCGACCCGAACTTCGGGGCCGCTTCCTGGCGGGGTGGCGCGCAGACCTTCTGGATATGGCGCACAAGCGGTTGAATACACCGCCAGCAGAATCAGCAGGTGGGTTCGATAGGCGGACAACGCGGCTCCCATTCGGATGATGCGGCCCCAAGGCCTTGGCAGATTCGGCAGCATCGCATGTTCCCGCGGATTCGGGTGGCGAAAATACAAACTTCCGCCATTTGTGGCTCTCTGCGCCAAGTGTGACGGGGCGTTTGCCGGCCGCTTGGGTGGCCGCGTCGCCTCTTGCTGGGCGCAGGCGGGTGTGGCTTCGGCATGCTCCTCTTCATCGAAAGCGACGGAACGATAGGTGCTTAGGGGGCCGTGGTTGGTGGTGTGCGCTGTCATGGGGATTGGGGGGGAGAAGGGCATCGGAGCACGCTGCGGGGCGGAGGCCGCAAAACGGACGATAGTTTGCGATCGGTGGTTTTTGATGCTGTCTGTATATTCAGTCTTGTACGTCTGTACATGTAAATTTGTAACGTTTTTGAACTTTGTCGGGCGCTTGTGCCCAGGAACTCCACGGCATCGCCAAGGAGGCGGGCTATCGTCGAGCGCCAGTGGGCTTCTCCACCTTTGGTCACCACGATATGCCAGCGGTGGGGTATTTCAGCATTCAACCGTGCATGCGCTGTCTCGTGCGGTATGGTCCAAGGCCCGACAGGAGACACCGTGTCCGTCAAGATTGATCAGTTGTTGACGTTTGCTGTGGAAAACCGTGCATCGGACATCCACTTGGCTGCCGGCGAAGTTCCCGCAGTTCGGATTGACGGCGAAGTTCGCCGCCTCGATTTGCCCGTGTTGGCGGGAGATGATGCGAAGCGGTTGGCCTACTCCATCATGAATCAGAAGCAGAAAACTCGCTTTGAAAACGACATGGAGATCGACTTTTCCGTAGGCTTGAAAGGTCTTGCTCGGTTTCGTGTCAACGTATTTACGCAGAGCCGCGGCGTAGGAATGGTCTTGCGCCAGATTCCCACCACCGTGCTTACGTTGGAGCAAATCAGCGCGCCGAAGGTGTTTCAGCGCATCGCGGAGTTCAAGAAAGGCCTTGTTTTGGTGACGGGGCCAACGGGTTCGGGCAAAAGTACGACGCTGGCAGCAATTATTGACCACATCAACCGTACCCGCAACGAACATATCTTGACCGTCGAAGACCCTATCGAGTTTGTTCATTCACCGGACAAATGCGTCATCAACCAGCGGGAAGTGGGAGCGCACACGCGCAGCTTCGCTGCTGCCTTGCGTTCGGCCCTGCGGGAAGACCCTGATGTAATTTTGGTAGGCGAGCTCCGCGACCTTGAAACGGTCTCGCTCGCGATGACCGCAGCGGAAACGGGGCATTTGGTCTTTGGGACTTTGCACACCAACTCTTGCCCCGAAACCATCGACCGCATCGTCGATTCCTACCCGCACGAGCAACAGGCGCAGGTTCGAACGATGTTGTCCACGTCGCTGATGGGGGTTGTGACCCAAGCATTGTTGCGGCGGGCCAACGGACCTGGTCGGGTGGCGGCGCACGAAATTATGTTGGTCAATCCAGCGATTCGCAACTTGATTCGTGAAAACAAGCTGCATCAGATTCCTTCTATCATGCAGACAGCCAAGCAGGAAGGAATGTGTACCATGGAGGAATCTCTTCGTAACTTGGCATTTCGTCGCGAAATCACGCAGAAACAAGCGATTCTGCAAAGCAACAATCCGAACCTCTTCGAGACGGACGAGAGCCGCCAGAAGCGCCCCGGGCGCACGCCATGAGCGAAAACGCGGTGGGCTCAGAGGAAATTTCGATTGTGCTCAACGGACAGCCGCACGTCGTCGGCGTTTCGGCGACGTTGGGTACATTGCTGGGTACCCTGGGCATCCGGCGCGATGGGGTGGCGGTCGCTGTGAACGCGCGTGTCGTCCCGCGAAGCCAGCATGATACCTGCGTTTTGCGCGAGAACGACCGCGTAGAGGTGGTGCAGGCGGTTGGCGGTGGCTGAACAACCGTCGATTGCCGGGCTATCCTCGGCCTCGGGTTCGGATGTTGACCTCGCTGCGCTTCATTACTCCACGAAGGGGCTGCGAGGTTTCATCTGGTTCTTGGAGGAACGGGAAGGTCGGGACGTGGTCGATGGTGCCTTGTTGGATGCGGGCTTACCGCGGTCGCACGTCACGGCCGATGACCTATGGGTTTCTATTGAGTGGCAGCGTAGGTTCCAGCTTGCATTGGCGGGGCGTGTCTACAAGCTACCGGATTTGCCAGCGTTTACGCATCCAATGTGGCAGTTGTGGCGAGAGGGAGGCTGGATTGCATCGCGACGCGAGAACATAGGTGTATTGTACGATTTGGTGCGCGCGATTGGGTCGCCGGACCTTGCTGTGGGACAGTTTCCCCGCTTGGTCCGAATGTACAATCGCACCCTGGATATCGAAATTCTGGAACATCGGTCGGGCTTCGCGCGCATTGCATTCTCGGGTCCGCGCGGTTTGGACTGTGCGACGGTTTGGAACACGATTGGCACCCTCGAACGGCTTCCAACCATTTGGGACCTACCCGACGCGCAAGTCACCGTTGTGGAGAATCCGTTCACCGATGCCTCGGTAAAGCGGTTGGTGCTTGAAATACGCTTTGCGCAGTCCGAGGTCGTCCGTCGACGTTTGCTTTCCCTCGTTGGCGTCCTCGGCGGTGCGTTGGGCGCCCTGCTGGGTGACATGACCGCGGGCTTTGCGGGAAGCATTTGGGGCGGCATTGCAGGCGTAGGAGTGGGGCTCGCCGTCATGACCTTCCGCTGGCTTCGGCGAGCGGAGGCCGAGTTGCAGCGCGAGGGGCAAAACATCGAAGCATTGGTGAATGCACAAGATGTGCGGTACCACGCGTTGTGGGAAGAAGAGCGAAAGTTGCGTCGAAGTCTCTTGGCGAGCCAAAAGTTGAGCGGCTACCTTTCGGCGGACTTGGTGGAAGAAATTCTTGAGAATCCGGAGATGGAAACACGTTTGGGTGGGAGACGAACGGACGCGGCGGTGTTGTTTGCGGATTTGGTTGGCTTTACGCCCCGCACGGAGCGGCGGGATCCGGAGGTAGTCGTCGATGAACTCAACACCTACTTTGGATTCATTGACCAGGCATTTGCGCGAAATGGCGGCATTATCGACAAGCGTATGGGTGATGGTGTGATGGGTGTTTTCGTACCTTTGGCCAACGAAGATGCCGCCTCGGTTCGGTTTCGCGCCGTACGGTGCGGGCTTGATTTGCTCTCGGAGCTGCAGCGATGCAATGAGGTGCTGGTACTACGGGGCTCCGAGCCATTTCAAGCACGCGTTGGCGTCGCCGCTGGCCCGCTGGTGCAGGGGACGATGGGGTCAACTGTGAAATTTGAATACACCGTGATTGGGGACGTCGTAAATACGGCCGCGCGACTCGAAGGACAAGCGAGACCTGGACACTTGGTTGTTCCTGCAGATGTGTTTGACCAACTCGATGACGGTGTCGTTCTTGCTGCGTCGGCGGTTGTCCGGCGCCGCGTCATGGTGAAAGGGAAGAGCGAGCCCATTGAAGTCGTAGAGCTGGCGCCGATGCCCGTTTCGGCTGGGACGTGCTGATGGCTTCTTCCGCGAGCCCATTTCGTCGTTGGATTCGACCTCTCGTCTTGGTGTTGGTGCTTGTACTGGTAGGCCTTGGCTTGCGTTGGTCGGGCGTAGAAGTTGAACCAGCTGCAGTTTCTTCGCTGGTGCGTGCGACAGGGCCTTGGGGCTTGGTTTGCTTTGTAGCCTTGGCCGTAGTCGCGAACGTCGTACAGGTGCCAGGCTGGGTCTTCGTGGTTGCCGCTGTGTGGCTTTGGGGGCCGGTGGAAGGTTGGGCAATTTCGTATTTGAGCTGTGTTCTTGCGGCTGCCTTGACATTCGGCTTCTATCGAAAGTTGGGGGGTGAGGCGTTGGCCGCGGTCGAACGGCCATGGATACGAAAGGTGTTGGCGACGATGCAGGCACGTCCCATTCGCGGGATTGCATTGCTTCGTGCTGCATTCATGGTCACGCCTCCGATTACTGTTGCATTGTCGTTGAGTGGTGTGCGTCACCGGGACCATCTCCTTGGCACTGCCATCGGCATCGTGCCCCCGCTTACGCTCATTGTTCTCGGTGCAGGGGCATTGGGAGGCGATTAGGGCGCGGGGATGCTCGTTCCGCGGGTTGTTTATGAAGAGCGTGCCACCGAGATGCGATAGGGGAGTGCAGGTTCGGTGCGAGATGTGCGTTCGCGTCGAAGAGAGCGATGTTTCTCGGAGGCGTAGTTGTGGTCAGCAGAACGAGCTGCGGGCCCGTTCTAGAGAATCCAGCACGGGCTGGTCCTCCCGTCCGAGGACACTCGGCCATCGCCTCCTGTACGGTGTCATTTTTGGAGGATTGGCATTTCCGGCCGATGTGCGCCTCTCGTTGGTGCGTTCCGTGGGCCGTCCCAAGCTCCGGTCCCGGCTGGGTTGCGTCGCACACTCGTAGGGCGGAGCGTTCGCTCGTCTTGAAATGCGAGGAACGCCACCTCATTTTACACATTGAAAGTATGCTGTAATATCAGAGAACATCGTTTGGAAGGATGTTCACGAGAAATCAGCGGATCGTCCTCAAGAAACTTTGAGGGTGGACGAAGGCCTTGGTATCTGGGAATATTGTAGCGATGATTGTTGCAATGAACGGGTGGTAAGTCCAGAGACTTTCGCGTTGGAAACCACGTTTGGGGGAGATGTGGAAAGCATAGGAAACTATGGCGATAGCATTGCGAGGAGAGCACAACCGTTGCGGGCACTTCTGCGCGCATGTTTGCCGGTCGACGCAACGGAAGCGGCCGTGCTCACGTCCTGTAGCTTTGTGTTGGATACGCGAGAAGACGGTCCGATGGTGAACGGTGGCTTTGCGGAATCGTTGGGACGCATTGTTCGCTGCGTGCTTTCGATTGCGGCAATGGGTGGCAGGCATGTTCGGCTGGGCCTGCGAAAGCGGTGTCTCCTGAACAACAAGGTCGATTGGGTGGTGTTTGTCGAAGGCTCTTCTTTCGAGACGCGTCCCCAGATTTCGTTGGGTTCGATTGCGCCCGATGATGTTGGCTTGGCCAGCGCCGCGCAACAGGTGGAAGCGTGGGGTGGCTTGCTCTCCGTTCAGCTCCAGGGTGTTGCGAATGACGGTATCGTTGTTTGGTTTTCGCTACCGGACCTGTGCTTTGGTTTGCTCGAAAGTACGGAAACCAATGAGGCTACGTTTCGGGGGCTTCGTGTGTTGGTGGTGGATGATAACCGGGTCAATTTGGCCGTTTTGGAGGGCCTGCTCGACCGCAAGGGATGTCGCGTGGAAGTCGCCGAAGACGGTCGTGCAGCGACGACCATTCTCGCGCGGGGTGACTTCGACATCGTTCTGATGGACCTACATATGCCGATAATGGACGGCTTTGAGGCAACACGCTGGATTCGGGGACAAGGTGGCGTGCTGCGCGATATTCCGATTGTCGCCGTCACGGCGAATGTGTTGCCGAGCGGACGCGCGCGCTGCGAGGCTGCGGGTATGGACGCCTACGTCTCAAAACCCGTTTCGTCGGAAAAGTTGCTTGCGACGATGGAGAAGGTGCTTCGCCGGAGAAGTGCTTCCTTGAGGTCCCGTTGACGGCGGAGTCGTCGCGTGGGATACATCGGCGGCATGTCCTCTACGCAGTTGGTTCCCGCTTCTTCGCCGCTGTCTCGCTGGTTGAGTCTAACGTCTCCGGTTGGTCGAACGTTTTACTTGCGTAGCGGTCTCGGCCTTATGTTCGCCAAGTTCTCGATGGATGCCTTGTTGATTAAGGTGTTCGCCGATGTTTGGATTTCTCCGCTGGTCTACCTCGCGCCGTTGGCCACGGTTCGGTTGGAGGTATTGGGGGCAGCGCCAGATTGGCTCCCTCTTCTTTTGGTTTTGACAACGTTGCCGTTTGCTTGGATTGGTGCAACGATGTCGATTCGGCGTGCAAAAGATGCGGGGCTCTCGGCAGCGTGGGGCTTGCTGTTCTTCGTTCCTTTGGTCCAATATCTGATGATGGGCTTGCTCAGTTTCCTACCTTCACGTCCGACGAATGTGCCGCGCACACGCGTGCTGGTGGGCTCAGAGCGGGCTGCTGTCGCGGCTTTGACAGGCGTTGTGGGAGGTGCCGCCGCATTCGTGCCCTATGCAGCCGTTTCTACGTTGGTCATGGGAGATTATGGCGCAGCACTGTTCGTCGGGGGACCGTTCTTGATGGCGGGTTTGGCGGGCTTTTTGTTCAACCTTCGGGCCCGTCAGAGCGCGGTAACAACGGTTTTGGTGGGCGTTGCGAGTCAGGCGGTTGCTGGCGGCCTATTGTTGTTGTTTGCATTGGAAGGGGTGATTTGCTTGGCAATGGCGGCACCCCTTGCGGTTGCTATCGGTGTTGTCGGCGCGTTGTTGGGAAGGGGCCTGGCGGACCTTGAAGCGCGACGTACACTGGTGGCACCGATGGTGATGTTGCCGTTGTTGACGTGGTTGGAGCCTGTGCCGGGGCCTTCTGTTGTGCACGTGGCCGAGACGGTCGTGGAGGTGGACGCTCCCCCGAGCGACGTTTGGGATGTGGTTGTCGCGTTTCCGGAGATTCCGGAGTCTGACACACCGGAGTGGTTTTTTCGTGCAGGTGTTGCGTGGCCCCAACGTGCACGTATTGAGGGGGAAGGCGTGGGGGCCGTGCGATACTGCGAGTTTTCGACGGGTCCATTCGTTGAGCCGATTACGACTTGGAATCCGCCTCACCACCTTGCCTTCGACGTAACGGATTCGCCTCCGCCGATGGTTGAATGGTCCCCATGGAACAAGGTTTGGGCGCCCCATATCTGGGACGGAACGTTGCTGAGTCGCAAGGGTGAGTTCGTATTGGAGCCGCTTCCCAATGAACGGACTCGTTTGGTGGGCCGCACCTACTACACGGTGGACATGGCGCCTGTGTTGTATTGGTCAACCTGGTCGACGGCGATTATTCACCGGATTCACGAACGTGTGTTGCGTCACATTGGCGCCGTGGCGGCCGAGCAAAAGCGGACGTCCTCAGTGGGTGGCTGAAGGTGGAGGAGTCGGCGGGCGTGACGTTTCCCAGGCGTGCTCGATGGGCCAAGCGACTGCTGCACCGATGAAGTACGCGAGGAGGTCCAACACGTCGAAGGTACTTCCCAACGTGAGGTGAAGGAGCCAGTGGCTATCGGGCCCAACCCACTTCATGGCTTGGATACACTCGACGACCACCGCAAAAGCGAGGACCCCGCTGACGCGAGAGGCTCGCCTCCCTATCGAAAAAGAAGCAAGGCAAGCAACGAGGAAGACGACGACGAGCACGTCGCTCCCAAAGCCTCGTAGATGGCCAGAGCCGAACTTGAACAACAGCAGGCCGAGGACAAGCAGGAGCGCTGCGGTCGCGGCGGGTCGGATTTGGAAGCTTGGCATTGGCGCCCCACGCTGGGTGTCGCCCAACCTAACGGTTTTGTGGCCGAGGTGCCGAACCTCTTGCGGTGTCGACCGGTCGAAGTTCTGGCGCGTGCCTGTGCGCCTCGGACGGTTATCGGGTACGGCCAGGGGGCATATCGGTCCTCTTGTTCCGGAGGCGCCAGCATGGACCCCATCGCCCAGCAACAACGACAAAAACAGCGTGTGTATGAACTCGCCCTGCGGGATGGGGGGCGCCTGTTGTCGTTGGTGGGGGTGTTGGGTGTGTTTGGATTTGTCATTTGGGCGACCTTCGTCGCCTATGGCAGCCAGCCGCCCTTGCCGGCGACGGTGTCCGCGCTCATGGCGATTGTGCTGGCGGGGCCCCAAATAGGGGTCGGTCGGCGCCTCGCGCGCTTGCAGACACGGAAGCTCCTGCCCGTGCAGATTGTGGCCTTGATGAGCCTTCCCGCTTATCCGTTTGGTACTTTGGTTGGCGGCTGGTTGTTGTTTCACTTGCGCCGACCAGAGATGCGGGCGCTCTTGACGGAAGACTACGCGGAAATCCTGCGGCAGACACCGAGTATGGACCCCATTCCCGGAAATGGTCCCATCGTACTCGGTGTGATGCTTGCAATGGGGATGCTTGCCTTTGGCGCATTTTCGGCGATGGTGGTCTGATTGCTGCTTGCGCGGCGTACGGGGTGTTGGGGCCACGGTGCGCGCGATGCCCGAGTGCTGCACGCCAACAGAGATAGGGTTCAGACAGTTGCGCTATTTATGTTCAGGTGTTAGGGGTTGTGACGTCGGGAAAGTCGACATAAAATGTCCGAAATGTGATCTTGCGAGCGGCTCCGTTCTACTTCGTGGCGCCGAACGCTCTCTTTGGGTGGAGTGGTCATGAGGCTTACGCTCTTTCAATATTCGGGTTGTAGTACCTGTCGTCGCGCGCGAAAGTTGGTGGAGGCTTCGTATGGCGTGCCGGAGTTGGTCGACCTCAAAGAGTCGCCCCCGGACGTGCAGACACTTCGTGCGCTGTGGCAGGCCTCTGGGTTGCCACTTCGAAAGTTTTTCAACACTTCGGGGCAGTCTTACCGGGAGGGCGGCTGGAAAGACCGCATTTCCACCATTTCCGAGGAGGATGCCCTGCTTGCGCTCGCAGCAGATGGCATGCTCGTGAAACGGCCGTTGCTGCGTATTTCCCGCGATGACGGGGATGTGGTATTCGTGGGTTTGCGCGAAGATCAGTGGATGCAGGAACTCTCGAAGGATGTACCATGAGCAATGTTGGTGTAGGTCGAAAAGGTAGTGTTCATCGAGGTTTTGTTGCAGACCGGGCGGCTCGTTTTCTTGCTGCCGAGGTCGCCCAACTGGGGGAGCTCTCGCGACAGCTCCATGGCTTAGATGCCGAGGCCGCGCGACTGTGCACAGAGGCGATGATTGCGACGCTTCTGATGAGCGCATGGGTGAAAGGTCGTGAGAGAATCACAGTGCAGATTCAAGCCAGCAAGCCGCGTTTCGCGTTTATGGCCGATGCAGACGCCCAAGGCGGGATTCGCGCGCGATTCTCTCCGAGCCGTGTTGTGCGGATGGCGGGCGTCGATGGCCTCTTGCATGCCATTCGCGCCGACGTGAAGACGGAGATTTACCGAGGAATCACGCCGCTCGATGGTCGTAGTATTGAGGCTTGCTTGTCGTCCCATCTGCGCGATTCAGAGCAGGTTGACGGCATTCTACGAATTGGTGTCAAGCAAGACGACGATGGCGCGATTGTCTTTGCAGGCGGGCTCCTGGTGGAGCGCTTGCCGACCCACGATTCGTTGCCTTGGCTCACGCCTGAAGCGTTCAACCAGACATTTGCGTCGGTGGCAGCGAGCAACGTTGACGACCTGTTGGTCGAGCTGGCGTTCGGCAAAATCGCGGGGAAAGACATCGAGCTGCTCGAAAATCGTGTGGCCACTTGGCGTTGTGATTGTAGTCAAGAACGTATCGAAGCGGTGTTGCTGCAATTGGGGGCAAAGGAGCTCACGCACATTCTTCACGAGGACGGCAAGGCGGAGGTTTCGTGCCACTTCTGTAATGTTGCGTATGTGGTTGAAGCGGTCGCGTTGACGGAGCTGATTTCGCTCGCCGAGGCTGCTGGCACAACCAACTGATCCCGCCATCTGCATTCGAAACACAGGTGGGCTTCGTGGGGGCCGGCGAGGCGCCCCGATGCAGGGATGTTTTTGTGGACGTGCGCGGGCACCACGGGCATCCGCACCCAATTTTCCCGTACTCCAACAACATCCGTATCACCAGCGGGGGCGAGGCTCGAAACGGCGCGTGGGGCCACGAAAATGGGCCTTACGGGATTTGTTTCGGCCCCTGAAACTACCGACGAGAGCAATCGTCTCTGTGGTTGATGGTTGGAATTGTTCTGGGATTTCGAAGATCAAGTGTCAGGTTTTGGGGCACCGATTCCGACTTTCCTGGTGTGAGTCCGGAGGTTTCATGGTCACGGCACTGCTTCTCATCGCGCTGAGTTCGCCAGCGCACGCTTGGTCGGTCAAGACCAGCTCGGCTGGCGACCCCTTGCGATGGATGACCTTTCCGGTTTCCTTCGTCGTGAATCCGAGCAATACGCTTGGGCTTGACGAAGATGCCGTGGTGAACGTCGTTCGCACCGCTGCAGAGCAGTGGACCGGCGAAATGGACCTCCCGCTGGGTTTTGACTATGGCGGGCAAGCTGACCTTGGTACGGCAGACTACCAGGACCAAGCCAATGTGGTCTATTTCGAGGAAAACTGGCCATCTGACTGGGACTCTGGCTTCCTCGCGCTGACGTTCACTTGGTCTGTTGATGGCGGGGAAATCATCGCGTTCGACATGGCCATCAACGAGCAGTTCGACTGGACGCTCAAGCCCGACGAGCAAAGCCACGACCTTGCGAATGCGCTGACCCACGAGTTCGGACATGTCGTTGGTATGGGGCATTCCGAAGTGTTCGAGGCGACGATGTACGCCGACAGCCAGGTGGGTGACACCAAAAAGCAGGATCTTGCTCAAGACGACGTGGATGGTCTTCGCTACCTCTATACAGGAATTGAAATGCAGCCGGAATGGGCCTGCGCCACCGGGAATGCCCAGCCAATCTCGTTTGTCGGACTTTTTGGCTTGGCGGGTGCAATTGGTCTCAGGAGGCGCCGCGCGCGTCCGTAGTTAGAGGGTGAAACAAAGTCTCGTGGCGTGGCAACCACCTGGCTGAAATGTGAAACGAATCCTGGAGACGTGAGATCGGGCACTGGGACGGGACCCTTCCTGCTCGAGCCTGAACTCCCCACGGGACGTCCCCTTGTCCCGTAGCGGTCTGGCCCGGACCGGTCTCGCGTCTCCTTCATTCGTTCATGCTGTCGTCATAGAGCACGATGATGCATTTTTTGCCCTGTTACGACGTTCGCGGTGAGCGCCCGCCTTTCTTGAGGCGCTTCGCGACAATGGACCGTTGGCGGTCCTTGTAGAACTTGTGCGCGTTTTCGCCTTCCTCATTGAGACGCGCGGTTTCCCGGTCGATGACTTGGAACTCGACCATGGCGAATACCGTACGTCCGAGCATGGCCCCGTACCGGATGGGTGCTTCTCCATCCACGCGCACCGGAAAGTCGACGATAAAGTTGATCATTCGGTACGACCCGCCAGAGAACGGGTTTTCTTCAGGGATGAGGTCGACGGCGTCCCCCATGCCCTGCACATTGTTGCGAATGTCGTGGTAGTCGGGCTGTTGAAGCACTTGGGCCAAGTGAACGAGGTTATTGTGGCTTTGGCCTGGAATAACGTAGTTGAACGGGAACAGGTGATTGGTGAGCCACGCAATCGCCGGCAGGATTTGGTGGTGTTCTTCGGTGACGATACGAAAGCGCAGCTTGTCGAAGATGGTGGCCGCAGTGTTCTCTTTCTTGGCGATGAGCTTCGTGATGATGCTGTTTCGCGTCTTTCGTGAGCCGTAGAACGCGACAATAGGAAATCCCTCCGCGCGCATACGGTCTGCACCGGCCACAATCCTGCGCTCGGCGAGGTCGAGAATCCGGGCTTCCGAGAGCGGCGTTTGAAAGCGGAGCTCGGCGGATTCCATGTGGTTGATGACGTGCATGAGCTTGAGAATGGCGCATGCAAGGATTTGGCGGCGACGAAAGCCACCCGTTTGGCTCGCCAGCACGAAGATATCGCGCACATCAGCGGGCTCGCGTAGGTCGCCGGGAAAGCTGAGCCCGAGGTGTTCTTCGAGATAGTTGACGGCTTCGCTATGCACAAATCGGAGCCTGCGGAGATCATCGGCGCGCTCGACGTCGAGCAGGTGTAGGCGCAAGAAGCGGTCTACGGCGGCATAATCCCCGAAGTGCGCGCGATTCCAATCGATGACCGAGTTCCCTTTGAGGATCAGTCGAATCGCGTCCACTTCGCCGAGTGTGAGCGGTCGTTCACCCAGCAGGCGCTGCATCGACGTGTCAATGGTGAGCGATTCGGGCGAGCCTTCCGTCGATGGTGGGTGCGATGGAGGGGCGTCGGAGTTGGGCGGCGATTGCGTCACGCAGGCCTCGGGAGTACGGCGGAGGACCGCCTATCCTCTGTCGGGCGTTCGCGCGCTGGGTCACAACAAGGTGTTGTCGGGTTAGGCGCCCATCGCGTCGGCGCGGTGGTCCGTTGCCGTTTCCAACTTCGTATTCTGAACCAGGATCCGTATCGTGCGTGCTCTTCGCTTGCTTCGGCTCGGTGTTTCATCGACCCTCTCGCACTTCGGTCTGGCCTTGGCCATGAGCCTTTTGGTTGGTTCGGCGTCTGGCGCGATCACAGCGACAATGTGCGGGCAAGAGGCTTGGTTTGTGGCCGCCGCGAAGGGTGACCAAGTCACGGGTCTTGCGTACATGGCCTTTGCCGACGCTGGAATTCAACTCCTGGTAACTCTGTTCTTGATGCCATTGTTCCAGGCTGCGACCGCCTTTGCGGCGTTTCGGTCCACCCGTGGTAAGCCGGGTACCGCCTATATGGGCTTCAATTTTGCGGTCAGCCGCTATGGCCGAATGCTCAAGCCCCACGCCCTTGCTTGGTTGGCCATCCTGGTGGGAATGCAGGCATTTTTGTTGCCGGGTATCTTGTATTGGTCCCGCTTTGCAATGGTAGACGCTGTTGCCGTATTTGAGTCGTCGAAGGCGCCCCTTCGCCGCAGTCGTCGCTTGTCCGAGGGATACCAACGAACCATTGTGTTGATGGCTGCGCCTTGGATAATGTACAGCGTTGTCGCCGCTGTGGTGGACCTTCAGCTTGCAGGCTTCTCCTTGGCGCTGATTCCGCTGCACCACGCCGCGCTCAACTTTGCCCTTTTTGTGTTGTTTACCGGATACGCGCACCTCTATCTGGAGCGAACCGGACAGCACGAGGCGGCGCCCGAAACAGCGGCAGCGGAGGCAGAAGGATAGTTCCGGGCCAGCGCCTCAACCGGTCTGCCGTGGCGCCGAAGTATTGACGTATCCCCCATAGAACGAGGGTGGGTCGGCGTGGGTCGGCACATCGTTGAGCACAGCGCCGACAACGCGTGCGCGTGCGCCGCTCAGTTGGCCCAATGCGTCCAATGCAAGGCGGCTGGGCGCGTGGTTTCGACGAACCACAAGCAATACGGCGTCAACCATCGACAAGAACGACAAGGGGTCAGCGACCAGTCCTACGGGGGCGGTGTCGATGATGATGACGGGAAATAGCTGCTCCAGACGAACAATCATTTCCCGAAACAGGGGGGAGTGCAGCAGCTCGGCGGCACCGTCGGCTGTGTTGCCCGCTGCCATGTAGGACAACAACGGTACAGGCGTGGGACGGGCGAGAAACACGGGGTCTTTTTGGTCGCGCAGCGTGTCGCACAAGCCTTGGTCTTGCTCTCCTCCAAACACTTGGTGGAGACGGGGTTGGCGTGTGTCTGCGTCGATAATGAGAGTCTGGAGGCCCATTCGGGCAAACGATGCGCCCAAACCGACTGCCACGGATGTTTTGCCTTCTCCTGCAGCGCCACTTGTGACCATGAGGACCAAGCTACCATTGTGGAACGCGCGCACATGCAACATTGTGCGCAATGAGCGATAGGCCTCGGCGGAAAGCGTGTCTGGGTGGGATACCGGATACAGGCGTCGCGCGCTTTCCTCGGTGTTGGGAGGAAGGCTCGGAATGGTTCCAATGACGGGAAGACCAGTTATTCGTTCCACGTCTCGAATTCCCAACACCTTGTCCTTGTGTTGGTATCTGACCAATGCAACAGCCATGCCGCCCAACGCGCTGACACACAATGCAAGGAGGATGGTCCACCCGGCGTTCGGGCGACTCGGTTTGGTAGGAACGTGTGCAGGGTCAACAATCCGAACGTCGCTGGCCTGCGTTCGGGTCGCAAGGTCGACCTCGGAGCGTCGGCGTTGGAGTGCGGCCAGCTGCTCGCGGGCTTGGGATTCTTCGGCCATCAAAACGGTAGACTGGCGCCGTAGTTGCTCGCGCTCCTGAAGCTGCTCCTTTTCGTAGTCAACCTCGGCGCCGAGCTCCACTTCGAGGCGCTCTAATTCCTCGTATTGCGCTTGTTCGGCTTGGAGCAAACGCTCCACCTCAATGGCGACCAATACATTGATTTCGCGCAGCTCGGTCTCCGCGCGCTGTGTGTCGCGGTGGGCGGAGCCATACCGCGCCTTGCGTTGTGCAACGTTGGCATGGGCCAATGCTTGCTTGTCCAATACTGCACGCAATGTAGGGTCTTCGTACATACCTGCCAGCACTGTGGTGCGGCCTTCCTCAAACAATTTTTCGTGTTCTTCGAGACGAATGCTCGCCGTAAGACGGGTCGTTGTGGCGGTGGCGAGGGCGGTTTGCAGAGTGTTGAGGCGCACCGCGGCCTCCTCTTGCGCACCCTCGGTGGGCAGGCTTCCGCTTTGCTCTTGAATGCGATTCAACGCATCCGTTGTGGCGACGAGGCGTCGTTGCGCTTCCTCAATCTGCTTGTCGAGCCAACCTTGTGCTTCTTGTGCAGACTCCAGACGAAATGCGAGGTGTTTTTCGCGGTATACCTCGGCCATGAGGTTCGCGAGTGTTGCCGCAGCATTGGCCTCTGTATGTTTGACACGAACTTCCACAAGTTGCGTTTGGGGCTGCGCGGCCACGGAAACCAATGTATTGAGATGCGCTATCCCCTCCGAGCCGGCAGGGAGGTCGGTGTAGCCGAGGCTTCGGTACCGGTCGGCCACTGCTTCTTGCACATCCTCACTTTGCAGGATTCGGATTTCGGTTTGGATGACCTCCGACGCGGAGCTCGACTTGGCTTCTGCGGGATTGACGGACGCGTTGACCGTTGGCATAATCTGGAGCACAGTCACGGCTGTGTACCAAGGACGAGCGAGCAGCGTTCCCAGCGCAACGACGCCTACACCGACGGTCACAAACGTGACGACCAGCTTCCATTGGTCGAGCAATGCGCGTTGCATCCGCGCGCCGTCCAATACCGAGGGCTGCGAGGGAGTTTGGGTGGTCACTTGGTTTTTTCCCGTACAGAAGAGTGAGGTCCGCCTGTTTGGATACGGCGCGAACCTTTCTTCGGTCTATGATACCGATCTATCGGACCGGTGTGTTCGCTCTGTCGACTTTTGCCGCCCATGGCTGTCCACCTTTGCGCGCAGAGTCCGCGAATGATTCGAATAACCACCTTAGAATTTGTTCACCATCCTTCCCATATGCTGTGCATCGGCGGCGCTCGGCATCAGGCGGTGCGCACTTGGAATACGCCCGCCCAAGAAGGTGTGTCGTCCGTCCTCTTCGGCGCAGATTTGGCAGCGGACGCGGCGCAGCTCGCCGGAGCAAATGACGCAACAAGCGGAATTTGTAGCCAAGGTTTGGCGGTTTCCCTTGCGGATGGCGCTGCGCCGTGAAATAAAAGTGAGCGCTCACTTTTTTTGTGACGCCTCGTGTTGATGTGCGTCGATTGTGAGCTGCGGAACGCGGCTGGCCAACAAGGTCCCGTAGAACGGGAGGTTTTCATCGCATGACCGAACGCCTCCCTCGCCAAGCGAGAGCCATCGCGACGCGAAGCGCCGTTGTGGATGCAGCGGTCGGCCTTTTGGCAGGTGAGGGGCTTGCTGGCACGCGTACTGCGGCCGTCGCGCGCGCGGCGGGGGTGTCCCAGGGTGCCTTGTTTCGGTACTTTCCGACCAAGGATGCGCTCTTGGCGGCCGCGACCGAGCGCGTGCTCGACGACCTCTTGGTGCAATTTGTCGCAGCGCTTGCGGGGCCTGCGCCCAAAGGGGGGCGGTTGCGCCCCGGCCTTCATGCGTTGTGGAGCATCTACCGAGATCCACGTCTGACGGGTGTCTTTGAGTTGTTTTTGGCGGCGCGCACAGACCCTTCTCTCGCGGAAGCCTTGGCACCTGTGGTCGCTGCCCATGCGGCGCGGGAGCGGCAGCTCGCGCGTCAAATATTTCCGGAAGCGGCGCAGCGTGAAGACTTTGACGCGCTCGTCAGCGGGCTGCTCTCGATGTTGCAAGGTGCAGCCGTGGCCGCTGCGGTGGTCCCAGACCTCGCAACGGGCGGCATTCCCGTGGAATTGGCATTTATGGAAGCGCTGGTGCGACGTGAGTTGGGAGAGCCGGTTGCATTGGAGGGACGATGATGGAGCCTATCCTACTGTTGGCATTTCCGTGGTTTGGCTTTACCATGGCCGTCGAGGCGGCCTGGTTATGGCGTGAAAAGGGGGTGCGCGCCGTATTGGGTCAACCCAATCCGTTCCGCGGATATACGCTTTCGGACTCGTTTGGAAGCCTGGGGATGGGAATCGGTTCCGTCGCTGTCAACGCGGTTGTAAATATCGGATTTGTAGCTATTTTGACATGGCTCTACTCCTTTCGATGGCTTGACATTCAGCCAGGCATTTGGAGTTGGCTTGCGTTGATATTGTTGGACGATTTTGCAATGTATTGGAGTCATCGATTCGGACACGAAGTCCGGTTGATGTGGTGTGGGCATCACAATCACCATAGCTCCTCGCATTACAACCTCTCGACGGCCTTGCGTCAGTCATGGTTTGAGAACTTCTTCCACCCGATTTTTTGGGGCTTTTTGCCACTTCTGGGTTTTCCAGTAGAGATGATTCTTACCCAGATGGCGCTGAATCTGCTGTATCAATATTGGCTGCATACCGAACTCATTGGGGACATGGGGTGGTTTGGTTGGGTGTTCAATACGCCGTCGTTTCATCGGGTTCACCACGGGCGAAACCCCCAATATATGGACCGAAACTATGGTGGAATCTTCATTATCTGGGACCGTCTGTTTGGGACATTCGAGCCAGAGAAGGAGGTGGTGGACTACGGTGTGACCGTTCCCGTGGGCAGTGACAATCCGCTTCGCATCGCCTTCGCGGAGTATCGCGCGTGGTGGTCGGACATGCGGTCGGTGCAGACACTCCGCGGCGCGTTGGGTGTCACACTCGGACCGCCCGGTTGGCGGGAGGATGGGCAACACAAAACGGCGCGAATCGCGCGGCAGCATTGGGAGGAGGCCGGGAAGTTGCCGCAGTCGTAGATTGGGCACTTTGGACCTTTCGCCGCGTTGGTTTGGATGTCGGCGTTGGCTGTCCGGGCGGCTGGTGTTGTTGGCGTGCAACGGCTTCACCCACGAGTCGAACGCTATGGACCCGCGGAATCCAGGCGCATACGGACCTCGCGGGTGAGGTCCCTTGGGCGGCAACGCCGGGGGGTGGGAGACGTGGGGCGGCCACGGCGATCCCAAGGCGGTCGATGCGGGGCTCAACGGGCGCCCAGCCGAACGGGCGCGCTGATTTGTGGCCCGTGGAAGGCGCAGGCGCAGATTTCACGCGCGCAGGCACTCCTTTTGACATGGAATGACGGTAGAATGGAGCTTGAGGTCCAGAATGCACCGTTTCGTTGTCGTCTTTTTGTTGTGCGGGGCATGCTCCGATTACAGCTTCACGGAAAAAGGCCCGCCGGAATCGGGTGCTTCACCGGAAACCGCGCCGGACATTCGGGTAGATCCAGGCGATATTTCGCTCGGCGGTATTTGCGGTGTGTCCGATGAGGTCGTCATTGTCGCGAATGTAGGCGACGCGGACCTTCGCGTCGAAGACGCAACGGTAGACGGCGAAGGTTGGACAGTCGACACCTCTGGATTGCCGTCGACGTTGCCACCAGGCTCGTCGTTGGAGCTGCCCGTCGCGGGAAGTGCAGGGGAAGCACGCTTGGTGGTCCAGAGCAACGACCCCGACCAACCTGCGGTCGAGGTGGCTCTTTCGGCGCAGGCCGATGCCGCTCCTTTGGTGCGCATCACGTCGCCAACCGAGGGGGATGTCATTGGGAGCGCCGGGACCACCTTTCGGGCGACAGTCTCCGATGCTGAAGACGGACCGGAGCCCGTTTCGTTGTCTTGGTTTAGCAATGTGGACGGTGTGTTTGGGACGGCGTCGGCCGGTGCAGACGGCATCGCGACCGCCCGTTGGAGTGGGCATACCCCGGGCGCCCACATGGTTACGCTGACGGCGACCGATAGTTGCGGCAACACGGCAACTTCGTTGGTTGGGGTGTGTCAAGACGCTGGCTATACTTCAGATGAACTGGACATCGCGGCTTGGCACTTCGAGGGCGTCGCGCGTTGGGACACCACCAACGATTGGCTTGAGCTCACGCCCGTGGCCGGTAATGTCGTGGGGACCGCGTTTGCGACGGATACATTGGTCTCCGGCGGCAATGTGCAGATTCGTTTCTTGTTTTATATTGGAGACGGCACGGGCGCAGACGGAATTTCGCTGACTACGTTGGATGCCGACCGGATGTCGACCTTCCTGGGAGGCACGGGATGCGGGATCGGCTACGGTGGCGACGCGCCCTGCACATCGGGTCCCGCACTTCCAGGTTGGTCGATTGAGGTCGACACCTATTACAACGCCGACGCGGACCCTACGGAAGCCGACCACCTTGCGTTTACGTTTGATGGCGATGTGGACAACCCAGCCGCGTGGGCAGAGCTGCCGGAGATGGAAGATACCGGCTGGCACGAGATGGTCGTCGAAGTTGTGGCGCCTCATGTTACCGTATCTGTGGATGGAGTTGTCTATATTGACCAGGACCTGTCCGGTTGGTTTGGATTTCCGGGTTATGTTGGGTTTACTGCGGGGACTGGCGGACAGACCAACCAACACCTCATCGACGCACTGGAAGTGACTGAGTCGGTCTGCGGGGGCTGACGCCTCCGGCGCAATCGCGATACGTTCTCCTTTTCCTCCGCGGTATCTTCATGTTGTCTCGTCTCACCAGCGTTTTTGCTGAATCGACCGCCAAAATCGGCGCAGATCCCGTTCGCGGCAGCCGCCTTCGGTCCTTGGTCGGCGAGCGCTCCTCCGCGAGACATGCAGAGACCCTCGGAGGCCGCCGGAACTTTCGTTCATTGCTCTACGAGACGCTGGCCGAAGCCGTTCCCGAAGCAGATACCCGCGACTGGCGCATCCGCTTTTCTCCCGCCGGACAAGTGGAGCTCTCCCATCCATCGCTCGATGGGGACACAGTCGCCTTCGCAGAAGACTTGGTCAACGAAGTCCTGACCGGCCCCAACACCTATGGCGCCGACGGACGCGCAGCCGCCGAGCGGATATCTGCGGCGGTCCCCCAGCTGGTTTCGCGCTTGGAGGAGGAGTTTGAGCTGGACAACCTCCAGTTCACCTACGACCCCGACGGCCGCCCCGCGCTTTTTCACGACGAGCTCGACACACGCACCCTCGCGGCCCTCGAAGGACAACTTCAGGAGTGGTTGGGCATGTTGGGCCTCCACATCGCCTGATGTTCGTGTTTTAGGGCATCTTGCCCGGCTGGGCCCAGGTGCCGCGTTGGATAAACCAGCCGCCAAGCGCCGCTTTGCCAACGAACGCGAGCGGCAGACCGAGCCAAACGCCGTAGGTGCCCCATCCAGCGGTAAATCCGAGGACGTAAGAGAGCGGCACCTGGAGCAATAGCGTGCTGGCAAGGTTGATTCCGAGGGAGGTCCGCGTGGCGCCAGCACCTTGGAGCGCGCCGACGATTGCAACGTAAATTCCCACCACTGGCATAGACCAGCCCAACAACGACATCCATTGCTGCGCATACATTCCAAGTGGGCTTGTTGGGTCTACATCAAAGATTTGGACGATAGCGGCGCGCCCCACCAAAATGCCAGCCGCCATGGTACTCATCACGGCCATACACAACAGAATCCCGCTGCGTAAGGTTGCCCAGGCCCGCTCTGGCTCTTTGCGGCCCAATGCTTGTCCTACCAGAGCGCCAATAGACTGCGAAATTCCCATTCCTGGCACAAATGCGAGGGCCTGCACGCGCAGGCCCAAGCCGTGCGCCGCGACAGCGAGTGGGTCAAGCTGTCCGAGCATACCGACAATACTCAGCATGCCCGCATTGAGAACCAACATATCGGCGGCAGCGGGCGCACCAACGCGCACCAACGCGCGCAAGAGGGCTGGGTCGGGTCGCTCGGGTGTGAGGCGTAGGTGGAGGGCCGGTTCGATGCCCTGAGCCAATAATACTATAATAAGTACCACAGCGGAAAGTTGTGAAAGTCCTGTCCCAATGGCCGCACCCATGAGGCCGAGTGCAGGAAATCCGGCGTTGCCTAGAATGAACAAGTAGTTGAAAACAACATTGAGTAAGTTGCTTCCAATGGCAACCAAGAATGCAAGCCGGGTGTTGCCCACACCTCGCAAGACAGCGGCCAACAGGAGGTTGAGATACGTCACCATCGCGAACGCGAGAGATGGGCGCAAGTACGAGAGTCCAGCGACAAGGTCTTCGTTCTTGGCTCCCAATAGCGAAAGAAGCGGCCTCGCGAAGATATTGCCCAGAATTGCGACGCTGCAGCCCAAGAGCACGGTCATCGTGACCGATTGTCGCACCACGCGGTAAACCTGCGCTTGGTCACCTGCTCCATGCGCCCGTGCAACAAACGCGACGGTGCCTACCATAAGGCCCATCATTGCAACCATCAGGAGAAATGCAAGCTGGGTGGCGTAGCCCATGCCGGTCAGAGACACCGCCGCGCCCGGAAGGCGCCCGACCATCGCGGTGTCGACTGCGAGAGACAGCACCGCCAGAACGTTGAGGCCAACAACGGGTGCGGCGAGACGAGCGAGTGTGCGAAAGACCCCTGCTTGGGGCGCCGTTTGCGACACAAAAACCTCACCAACCGACGCCATCGCGCGGAATCACGCACAAACAGGGGCACGTCATCCCCCGCTTTGCGAGAAAACGAGAGCCTATCCCGAAACGGTGCGCCCCCACTTCGGGGAAAATGGAACGCATTCGGCCCTCTTTTGACCTGCTTTGTTGTATTCCGGCAGGTGTCGGGAGGGTTTGGGTGCCGCCGGACCTGACAAGCCGGTTACATCGGGAAATCGCTTTTTGGGAGCGCGGACAATGGCCAACGCCTTCTCTATCCTGTGTATTCTTCCCGTCGCCCGGATTTCGCTAACCAAGCGGGTTCTGGCTGCAGGTGCCATACCGGTTGTGGACTTGACCTGTGCGTCGGCTCCCGTTGAGATTCCCGATGGGGCCTGGGTTCGCGTGCGTGATGCGCGCAATGCTCCAGGTACGGGTCCCGTGGTCTTGGCTGCTGGCAACGCTGAATCGCAGCCTATTCCCGGCCGCGCGACGTATATCGAGTGCACCGATTCGACGCCTGTTGCCGCGGGTTTTGCGGGCGTCGTGCTGCGTGGTTCGGAGGCGGGGGGACCGTGCGGTGCGCGTCCGGGGCTTGAAATGCTTCGGGAGATGTCCACTTCTGTGCCCGTGCTGCTCGATGCGGGCACGGGACCGGGCGACGTCGGCGCGGCGCGGAAGGCGGGGGCGCAAGGAATCGTCGTCTCCGACCTCTTGTTGGGTCTCCCTGCCTTGGATGTGCCGTCGGCATTGCAGGCTCGCATCGACCGTGCCGATTCTGCAACGTCTCATGTGGTCAATGGGTTTCGAATTCAGGCTGCGCCGCTGGCCCCTGTCCTTCGCCGATTGTTGTCGGGCGATTCATTTTGGGATTGTGCCCAAGGTTGGTTTCACCGGGACAACCCCGCAGAGGTCGCGTTTCCGGCGGGCGTAGCAGTTGCACGCGCGCGCGAAGTTGCAGACCGATACGGGGATCTCGAAGGCGTTCTGGATGCGCTGCAACAAGAAGCTGCGGCGGTAGCTGTGGGAGCGCCTGTCGCCAAACGGTCGGGCGGTCCCGAGCCGGTGGCGATTGTTGGATTGGGTTGCCGGTTGCCGGGAGCATCGTCCATTGATGCCTTCTGGAAGATGGTGTTGAGCGGAACCTGCGCGATTACGGATGTTCCGCCGGAACGTTGGAATCCAGCCTTGTTCTGGAATCCCGACCGGTCGGTGCCAGACCGCACCTACTCGCGAATCGGCGGCTTTCTGTCGGACTTCCGATTCAATGCGCGGCGATTTCGGATTCCGCCTGCCGCCGTGCAGTCCATCGACCCTGTGCAGCAAATCACGCTTGAATCGGTGGCCGACGCACTTCAGGATGCCAACCTAAAGGTGAGCGCCCGCGACGCCGAAGGTCGGGACTTCGACCGCACGCGTACAGCCGTCATTCTGGGCAATAGCATGGGGGGCGAGCTCACCGACGACTACACCGTGCGGGCTCGCGTGCCCGCGTTTCAGGCCGCGTTGGCGGCGGTTCCGGGTTTCCAAGGCTTGGCGCCCAATATCCAGGCAGCTATCTTGGCCGAGTTTGGTGAGAAGGTCGTAGAGGGGCTGCCTCCCATCAACGAAGACGCGATGCCTGGCGAGCTTGCCAACGTCATTGCGGGGCGGGTCGCCAACGCTTTCGATTTGTCCGGCCCCAACTTTACCACCGACGCCGCGTGCGCGAGCTCGATGGCCGCCGTACAAGCTGCGGTAAAGGGCCTTCAGCAGGGCGACTTCGACCTCGCCGTCACCGGCGGCGCTGACCGCTCGATGGGTGTGGCTACCTACACCAAGTTCTGCAAGATTGGCGCGTTGTCGCCCCGCCACAGCGTTCCTTTCGACGCCGAGGCCGACGGCTTCGTGATGGGAGAGGGCGCGGGCGTGCTGGTGCTCAAGCGTCTCTCGGACGCGCAGCGTGACGGCGACCGCATTTACGCCGTAATCCGCGGCATTGGCGGGTCGAGCGACGGCAAGGGGAAGGGTATTACGGCGCCCAATCCGCGTGGTCAGCGCCTTGCGCTCGAGAGAGCCTACCAATCCGCGGGAATTGACCCTGCGGAGGTCGACCTCGTCGAAGCGCACGGCACCAGCACCATCGTGGGGGACAAGGTAGAAGTTGAGGCGCTTTCCGAGTTTGTGGGACCCAATCGGCGTGGTTCGCGCGGCCCGATGCGCTTGGGTAGCGTGAAGTCCAACATTGGTCACTTGAAGAGCGCTGCAGGTGCGGCGAGTCTCATCAAGGCGGCCCTTGCGATTCACCATGGTGTATTTCCGCCCAGCGCCGGCTTTCAGCGCGCGCGCCCTGATGTTCCCTTCGCAACCATTCCGCTCCAAGTCCAGACGAATGCAGAGGCTTGGAGCACCCCAGGTTTGCGCCGCGCAGGCGTGAGCGCGTTCGGGTTCGGCGGTACAAACTTCCATGTGGTGCTCGAACAAGTGGGCGAAGAGGTCCGCGTGGAACGCGCGTCTATCGCTGCTTCTGCGCCGACTCCCGTGACCGATACGCCGGTCCCTCCGGGCATCTGGGCGGTGTCCGGCGAGGACCGGCAAGACCTCCTTTCCCGGTTGTCGATGCCGAGTGCGCCGTTTGAGCCGGATGCGCCAGTGCGCGTGGCCGCCGCTGCGGACTCGCCAGACGCGCGCGAGGCGCAAATGAAGCGCCTTCGCAGCTCTCTGGAGCGAGATGGCGATGGCGCGATGTTGCGGTCTCGCGGCATTGCGTTGGAAGAAGAAGCATTTGACGGCAAGGTTGCGTTTTTATTCACGGGGCAAGGTAGCCAATATATCGGCATGGGACTCGAGCTTGCCCAGCGCTACCCTATTGTCGCCGAGACCTTCGCCGAAGCCGACCGCGTGATGACCCCCGAGCTGGGACGTCCGCTCACCTCGTTTATTCGGCGTGACCCGTCGATGTCGGAAGCGGAGCAGTTTGCCCGGTTGCAGGACACCGCGATTTCGCAGCCCGCCACTTTGGCCGTTGACATCGCCATTCTCCGTCTCTTGGCGTCGTTTGGTGTGTTGCCCGACATGGTCGCGGGCCACTCGCTCGGCGAATACGCGGCGGTCGTTGCGGCGGGCATCATGTCGTTTGAGGACGCCCTCATCGCGGTTTCGGCGCGCGGACGGGAGATGGCCGCGGTCAAAATCGACGACCCCGGTCGTATGGCCGGCATCGCCGCATCCGAAGAGCGGGTAGTGGAGGTGCTTGCCGAGATTCCCGGCTACGTCGTCGCGGCCAACAAAAACTGTCCTACACAGACCGTCATCGCTGGCGAAAGTGACGCAGTAGACGCGGCAATGGAAGCGTTTCGTTCCCGCGGCATCACGGTCCACCCTCTTCCCGTCAGCCATGCGTTCCACACGCGCATCGTCGCGCCCGCCAGTGAGCCGCTGCGGCGTGTCCTCAACCGTCTTGACATTCGTCCCGCGCGTCGGCCCATCACCACCAACGTCACAAGTGGCTGGTATCCGCGCACGCGGGCAGAAATCCTCGACCTCTTGTCCGAGCAGGTCGCGGCGCCGGTGGAGTGGATTGCGCAGTTGGAGCGAATGTACGCGGAGGGCGCGCGGGTGTTTGTGGAGTGTGGTCCCAAGCGCGCTCTGACGGGCTTTGTGGCGAACACCCTCAAGCGGCGTCCCCATCGCGCGATCTTTACCAATCACCCGAAGGTTGGAGAGCTTGCGTCGTTTGATGCGGCTCTCGCGGCTTTGGTCGCATTGGGATTGCCGATTCGGGCCGAGCCGGTCCCCATGGATATTTTCGCCGACCCCTTGCCGCGGCGTGCGTCGACGCCGGCTATCGAAGCGCGCCTCGCGCGTCGGTCGGTGCTGCCGGTCGCTCCGGGCGTCGCCGATTCTGCTACGGGTTATGTGCTCGATGAGGTGTTGCGTTTGGTGGCCGAGCTCACCGGCTACGCCCCCGAGGAGCTGTCCGCAGACGACGAGCTCGAAGCAGACCTCGGCGTCGATACTGTGAAGCAAGCCGAAGTAGTGGCGCGGCTTCGGGACCGCTTCCAGTTGGAGCACGACCCCGACTTCCGCTTGAACCAACTCAAGAGCCTGCGCGACCTTGCCTCGTACGCTGGACAACGCCTCGGCGCGACGCGTCCTGCGCAACTGCCTCCGACGCGTGTTTCTCGGTCGCCATCCGGCATTGTGGCTGTTCCGCCCCCGCCGTCCGCGCCCCGAGTGGCGACCACCACACCCGCTTTCGGTGCCCTCCCGGCATCCGCTTTGGCGGCGCTGGCCGAGGGTGCCGTGCGTGCTGGCTTGTCGAAGGGCAACGCAGATGCCGTTGCTGCGGCCATTTTGCCTGCGTTCGCAGACCTCATCGCGTCCTTGCAGACCGCCCTCGCGAGCGTTGCGCCTGCGCCGGTGCCAACACAAGCGCGCGCGCCTGTCCCGGCCCCCGTTTCCGCGCCGCCGCCAAAGGCGTTGGGGGTTGTCGCAACCGGTGCCAGCATCGGACTTCCCGGTGGAAATGAAGTTTTTGGCGAAGACAACGTCGCACGGATTTTGGCAGGTGAAAACCGAATTGAGCGCCTTTCGGACGACGACGAAGCCGCGCTTTTGCACCGCAATATCGTGCGCTTGCGTAAGGACCCCAAGACAGGACAAGGCACCTTCGAGCCCGTAACAATGCGCGAAGATGTCATTCGTCTGGCGGGGATTGGACGCGGCGTCGATCCCGAAGCCTGGGGCATCGACGCCAGCTTGGCTGGTGCGCTCGACATCACGTCGATTCTGGCCATCGCAGCGGGCTTGGAAGCGCTCCGAGATGCCGGAATTCCGTTGGTGGAGGTGACCCGCACCACCGCGTCGGGTCGAAGCGTCAGCGTTGGCTGGCGGCTTCCCGAGGCGCTTCGTGATGGAACGGGCGTCATTTTTGCGAGCGCGTTCCCCGGCTACTCCAACTTTGTTCGCCACATGGAGCAGAATGGCGATGACGGCGAAGGTCGGTTTGACCGTCGCTTCTTGTTCCAAGTGCTCGGCATGGGCCACAGCCAGCTCGCGCAGTTTATCGGCGCGCGTGGCCCCAACACGCACATCAACGCGGCGTGTGCCAGCACCACCCAGGCCGTCGCGTTGGCCCAAGACTGGATTCGGTTGGGACGCGCCGAGCGCGTGGTGGTCGTAGGCGCCGACGATGTCACCAATGACGCGATGCTGTCGTGGATTGGCGCAGGCTTCCTCGCCGCCGGCGCAGCCACGACTGCGGAAAAGGTGGAGGACGGCGCCCTTCCGTTTGATGCGCGTAGAAACGGCATGATCCTCGGCATGGGAGCCGTCGGCTTGGTCATCGAGCGGGAAGACCTCGCCCACGCCCGCGGAACAGCGCCGTTGGCTCGCTTGTTGGCCACAAAGGTCGCCAATAGCGCGTTCCACGGCACGCGCTTGGATGCGCAACACATCGCCGACCAAGTAACGGCGGTAGTGCAAGACGCCTGCGCCGTTGCGGGGGTCCAGCCAGGTGCAATGGCGCGCGACGCGCTGTTTATGAGCCACGAAACCTACACACCGGCCCGTGGCGGCTCGGCAGCGGCCGAAATCCAAGGTCTCCGTGCCGCGTTCGGCGACGATGCGCGACATGTCGTGGTTACCAACACCAAGGGCTTTACCGGTCATCCTATGGGCGCGGGGATTGAAGACGCCATCGCCATCAAGGCCTTGCAATACGAAACAGTGCCGCCGGTCCCCAATCTCCAGGTTCCCGACCCCGACCTTGGCGACCTCACGCTGTCTCGGGGGGGCCGGCGTTCCGTGCGCTTTGCCGTTCGCTTGGCCGCGGGCTTCGGTTCCCAGCTCGCGCTTGCCGTCTGGGAGCGAATGGCGCGTGGCGACGACCGGGTGGCCGATGCTGCTGCGCAAGTTGCGTGGTTGCGGTCGATTTCGGGCTTGGCCGCGCCGACGCTCACCGTTGCCCAGCGCACGCTGCGGGTGGTCGAGGGTGCCGCGGAGGTGGCTGCGCTTCCTCCGGCGCCTGTCGCTGCCCCTGCCGCGCCTTCGGTGGACGTCGCGGGGCTCGTGCGGTCGGTTTTGGCCGCAAAGACCGGCTACGCGGCCGATGAGTTTGACGACAACGACGAGCTTGAGGCCGACTTGGGCATCGACACCGTCAAGCAAGCGGAGGTCATGGCAGAGCTGCGCGACCGCCTTGGCTTGCCCGCCGATGCGCCGGTTTCAGCGACGGGCCCGTTGACCCTGCGGGCGCTTGTGGCCGCAGTCACGGGACTTGCGACCGGTGGCGCGCCAACCCGCGCGCCTACGCCGTCTCCCGCGCCCGCCGCTGTAGGGTTCGACCGCGCTGTATTGTCCGCGATGGTGCGCGAAGTGCTCGCCGAAAAGACAGGCTACGCATCCGATGAGTTCGACGACAACGACGAGCTGGAGGCCGACCTCGGCGTTGATACCGTCAAGCAGGCCGAGGTCATGTCGGAGCTTCGGACGCGCTTGGGAATCGCGGCAGATGCACCGGTCAATACCAGCGGCCCGCTGACTCTGCGGTCCCTCGTGGACGGCATCGCGGGCCTCGCGGCAGCGCCAGCAGGTGCGCCAGCGGTTGCGCCAGCGGTTGCTCCGCAGCCATCGGTCGCCGTGGCTCCGCCCGTTGCAGCGCCCGTCGCTTCGGCGCCCACGCCCGCGATGGACACCAGCGCGCTTTCGGCGCTCGTCCGCGAGGTTTTGGCCGACAAGACGGGCTACGCAGCCGATGAGTTCGATGAGGACGACGAGCTCGAAGCCGACCTTGGCGTCGACACCGTCAAGCAAGCCGAGGTGCTGGCCGACTTGCGCGCGCGCTTGGGCCTCCCGACCGCACAAGCGATGGAAGCCGACGGCCCGCTCACCCTTCGGCGCTTGGTGCAGGCCCTCGCCGTGGCCATGAAGGGGGCGGAAAGCCCTGTGGCGCCTGCGTCTTCGCCACCAGCAATCGAACCGGCCACGCCGCCGGCTTCGGCACATCTCCCTTCGATAGAAGACGTGCGGCAGATGGTGCGCGCGGCGCTCTCGGACAAGACCGGATATGCGGCAGACGAGTTCGATGACAACGACGAGCTGGAGGCCGACCTCGGTATCGACACAGTGAAGCAGGCCGAAGTGCTCGCCGACCTTCGCGACCGCCTTCATTTGCCTGCGGAGTCCCTCGCGACCGGTGGCGCGTTGACCGTGCGCACGCTGGCCCAGGCGCTTCACGAGCGCCTCCGCAGTGGTCCTGCGCCCGAGACTTCGCCCGTTCCCTCGCCCGAAGCAGAAGCGGCGGCGCCATCGCCGGAAACCCTCGTCCCGTGGCCCAGCGATACGTTGGTGCCCGAACGCGACCCCATCGCGGACGAGAGCGCGCTACCGCCGTCGTTCCGCATTCGTCGCCCGGTCGTGGTTCCCGTTGCCCGCATGGGTGCGCCGGTCTCCCTCGCGGGTAGCCATGTGCGCGTGCTCGGAGAAGGCACGTATGCCAACGCCATTCGCACTGCATTGCAAGAGCGCGGCTGCTTGCTGGACACGGAACCGGCAGGTTCCGTAGATGGACCCATCGCGCTGGTTGTAGATGCTGGCGATTCTGTCAACGAAACATTTACGTTGGCACAAAGTTTGCATGGTAATCCGCCGCAACGTTGGATTTGCGCGACGCGCTTGGGCGCCGACCCAAGTTGGATTGACCCCGAAATCGGCATGGCCGAGGGGGCCCGCGCCGGCGCGGCGAAGTCGCTCGGACGGGAATGGGCCGATTGTGTCGCCCAGGTTGTCGATGTAGACCCTTTGCTGAAAGACGACCAAGCGGCGCGGTTGCTGCTCGACGAGGCCGCAAGTCCCGACCCTTCGGCGGAAGTGCTGCTCGATGGACGGGGGCGCCAAGTGGTGCGCCTCGTCGTAGAAGACCGGCCGCCCTCCCATGGCATTTTGCGCGACAACCCGGTCATTCTGCTCACGGGAGGCACCCGCGGCGTCACCGCGCGGGTGGCCCGCACCTTGGCGGAACGCGGTCCCGTGCGGCTCGTTCTCGTTGCCCGGACGGCACCCGGTCGCGAGCCGCTCGATGAAGCGGTGGCCAAGGCCGCCATCAAGGCCGAGCTGCAGGCCGCCGGCGAACGCGCGACGCCTGCACGGGTCGAAGCGCGGCTGGCGCCCCTTCGACGCGCGGAAGAAGCGCGCCAAACCCTCGTCGACCTCGAAACGGCGGGCGCCGAGGTGATGTTCATCGAAGCGGACATGCGCGACGACGCGAGTGTCGGTGCCGCATTGGATGCTGCCCGTGCCCGTTTCGGCTTTATCGATGGTGTCATTCACGGCGCCGGCATCGAAGAAAGCCGCCAACTCGCCGACAAGACCGCGGCCGACTTCGACCGCATCTTCGCGTCCAAGGCTGGTGGTGGATTTGCGCTGGCCCGAAAGCTAGAGCGGGTCGCTTGGTTCGTGCATATGGGTTCGGTGGCGGGCCGCTTTGGAAATGCCGGTCAAATCGACTATTCCGCCGCCAACGAAGCAATGGCGCGCGTCTGCTTGTCGCGACCCCGCTCGCTGCATGTCGATTGGACGGCTTGGGGCGACACAGGCATGGCCGTTCGCGGCGGTATGCAGCACCTTTTGGAGTCGCGCGGCGTAGACTTGCTGCCAGCCGCCGCGGGGGCTGCGCTGCTCGTCGACTTCATCGCAGCAGGCGTCTGCGGTGAGGTGGTAGTGGCGGGCGCTTTGGGCAACTTTGACGAGCCCGTCGCACATCCCCTGGTGGACCGGATGGTCTACGCGGGCGACGCGATTGTCTGCGAGGCGCGCTTGTCTCGGGCGCGCGCTCCGTGGATTCTCGACCACGCCATCGACAATACCCCCGTATTGCCAGGGGTTGTGGGGCTTGAGCTGATGGCCGCTGCGGCCTCCCTTGCGGCCCCTGGAGAAGCGATTGTCGGCGCGGACGACGTTGTGTTTTCCGTTCCGGTCAAGCTCTACGGCGACGCCGAAACCGTGGTGGTCGCAACCGCCGAGCGCGTCGGCGAGTCTGCCGTACGTTGCGCGCTGTCCAGCCGTCGGGAAGGACGTGGTGGTCGTATTATCCAGACCGACCACTTCACCGCCACGGTGCGCTTGGCGGGAGCCCCCACCTGCAGCCCGCTGCCACCGGCGTTTTTCTTCGCCGACGAGCCCATCTCGCGAACCGACATCTACCGCCGATTCTTCCATGGGCCAGGCTTCCAGGTGGTCGACGAGGTGGGTGCGGTTGCGGAAAACGGCCTGATTGCCGATGGTGCTGTAAATCATGCTGCATTGGGCAGTGGCCTGTTGACCCGTCCTTTGGTGCTGGAGCTCGCGTTCCAAGCGGCCGGCTTGCACCGCATGGCCGTGGACGGCATTCAAGCCCTTCCCGCGCGCATCGAGCAGGTACGCTTCGAAGGCGACGCGGAAGACAACGAGCGACTGGGCGTCATGGTTCAGGTCCGCGAAGACGGCGCCTATGACGTCGATATCGACGCCGGCGCAGGCCCCGTGCTTCGTCTACGCGGATTTCAAATGGTCGACACCGGGCCGCTTCCCGAACCCGAGCGATTCCCGGTCCCCGAAGACGGCTGGCCCGTCGTTCTCAAGGGCGCCGCTGTCACGCCGGTCAAACCAACCGCCGGTCCTATCGCCGCGCACCCTTACGCGCCGATGGCCGCGGTCTGGCCCAATGCGGGTGCCGATTCCTTGCCCCCAGAAGACGCCCAGCAGCTCTCCGCCCGGGGGCGTACCCGCCGGGTAGCCGACCGCCTCGCGGGCCAGCAGGCGGCCCGTAGAGCCGTCCGTGCGCTGGTGGGAGAGGGCGCTGCCTTTTCCGTCGGGCGCTCGCCGTCCGGGGCGCCCAATGTCGCGGGCACGGCATCGCCCGTTGCGGTCAGCTTGACCCACACCGATGGTGGGGCCCTCGCGATTGCTGCGCCAAACGGTCGCATTGGAATCGACGCGGAGCGCGTGGTGCTTCGGCCACCATCATTTGCGCGGGCTTGGCTGACGCATCTGGAGCAAGAGCGCGATGCAGACGACCCCATGGCCGTCACGCGTGCCTGGTGCGCCAAAGAGGCCGCCCTCAAGGCCCTGGGGACCGGCTTGCGCCTGCACCCGCGAAACGTAGAAGTCACAAGCGTCGTCGGTCGCCGACTTCACCTGTCGTTGTCGGCGGAAGCCCGCGAAATCTGCGGAAATGGACCGATGTTGTGTACGTGGTCGCTGGTTGGCGATCTCGTTGTGGTTGTGGTGTCGCTCGGAGCCGGCGCTCGGATACAGCGCGTCGCCCTCCGCGCCGGTTGAGCTCTCGAAGGTTTGGGGTTTTTATGTCTTACGATCCCAGTGTCCCCGCACATGTCCTTACCCCCAATCTCACGGGCGTGCTCATCAAGCGCCCCGATGGGGTGCGTATCGTTCGAGTGGCATCCGTCGCGGATAGCTTGCCCTATCGTGCGTCTTTCGCCGGGGCCTACCAAACCATCTTCGCCGAGCCTCCGTATAACGAACGGTTTTACCCATCCGAAGCAGAGGCCGTATTGCGCACCCACCTCGAAACCCCCGACAATGTCACGTTGTTGGCCATTCGGGGCGAGACGCAAGTGGTCGGCTTCGGCTTGGCTGTCCCCGCATCGTCGCGGGCCGACGTCACCCGCGAACTTCGCGGTCTCCTGCCGGTTCGCCGCACGATGTACCTCTCCGAGCTCGGCGTGCTGACCCGCTACCGTGGCTCGGGCCTTGGTCGCCAGCTTGTGCAAGCTCGCTTGTCCCTTATCGACAAAGACCGCTTTGACCACGTCGTCCTGCGCACCAGCGCCAACCGCGACGGCGCATATGCGATGTATGTGGCCCTCGGCTTTGTGGACATGGGCGCCTATATGGAGGTCGCCTCCCGCCGCAACGACGGCACCGTCACCTCCGACCGGCGCCTGTTCCTCACCCGCCATTTCGAAGGTGTGGACGAAAGTGAAGCCGAGGAGGCCTATGACGAAGATGTGACCGACTCGGAAACCTGGGTCCCCGAAGTCTGAGGGAAGGGGACGGCGGGCGCTATCCCCTCATTTTCTGGTCAGGGGCGCTCGGAACCCACGCCATAATGTTCGGGCGCTGCATCGCCATGGCGCTCTCGCCATTCTTCAGAAGGATTGGTGGTATCCCAGCCCTCCTCGGCTTGACCGTCCTTCAAGAACCAAAACGGCTCGGCATCCCGGCCTTCGATGTCGACGGGCTGCGGCAACGGCACGGGCGCGGGCTCCGGCGCGACGACCACAGGGGCCGGCGCAGGCGCCTCGGCCTCGGGCGCGACCACCGCGGGCTCTGGCAACGGGCCGCTCATGGACCGCACAAAGGTGCGGACCAATCGGGCGCTGCCCGAAACATGCCGCTTGAGTCTTGTCACCAATCCCATGGGGTCGGTCTCCAAGGTGCGCGCGCACCGTCGCCCAGTTTCGCTTGCGCAAAACTACTGGCTGATGAGTTTTTTGAGCGAACCATACTGGCGAACCTTGAACCAGGTCAACTCGCCATTCTTCCAATAGCGCATCGCTACCTTGAACATCTTGGCATAGTTCGCCGCCCACGCCAAATAGTAGACCGGCTCGATGTTCTGCTTCCAATATTCGCGCTCTGCAATCAACTGGCGAATAAAAGGACGCGGAACGATGGACTTCGACGCCAAGCTGTAAATGGCCAAGTAGAACTTGTCTTCGTCGGAACGTGGCCAGTCCATGCTGACGCGGAATTGGTACCACGCCTTCGTATTTTTGCCCTCGACCATGTTGGGGTCGAGGGTGCCGTCTTCTAGGCCTTTTTTGGTCAAGGCCGTGCCTGGAAAGTAGTTCAAGCTGTAAAAGTAGATGTCGTAGGGCGTGGGCAAGTCGAGCAAAAACTCGGCCGTCTCTAGTTTCATCTCCTCCGTCGCATGAGGATTGTCGATGATAACGTCGTAGACGACATTGAGGCCCATCTCTTTGTTGGCCTCGGCGAACCGCATAATGGCCGTGTTCCCCGGCGAGCGGTTGTGAATCTCTTTGCTCTCTTTGCTCGAACCGGATTCAATGCCGGTCTGTACGCGCACAAGCCCCGCTTGTTGGAGTCGACGCAGCATGTCGGGGCGCATCATCGGAGGAATCAACAGACATTCGAACGGTACGCCAACCTCCTTCGGGTAGCGTTCGAGGAACTCTTCCATCCAAGAGTCGCCGAACGCAAAGCTGGTGTCGTCGTCAATCTTGATGCGGGCGACTTTGGGGAACGTGCGCTGGATTTCCGCAAGCTCACCGAGAATATGGGAAACGGACCGTGCTCGGTAGAATCTCTTACCCTTCTCGTCGTATACATCCCGAAGAATCGAGACATAACAATAAGAGCAATTATACGGACATCCGCGGGAGAAATAAATCCGGTATTCCGCGCCGCGCTTCCACGGCTCTTCATTGCGAACGCGGCTCCGCTCAATGTAGAACTTGTTTTCGTCGCGGGTGTCGGGAAACGGCAGCCAGTCGAGGTCTTGAATGAGTGGACGGGGCTGGTTTCGGTGGATGACGCCGTTGATATTGGCCCAGATGTTGGGGATGTTCGTGGTGTCGCCACCGTCCCGGAGGGCCGTGAAGAGGTCGATGGCTGCTTGCTCGCCTTCGCCCACACACAAATAGTCGACGTCTCCGATGCACTCCTCGGGAATGGAGGTCGGGTGAATGCCGCCCCACACCATAGGAAGCTTCGGAAACGCGGATTTGATGCGCTTCGTGGCCTCCAGGGCCATCGGATACAAGCTCGACATAAAGCCGAGACCAACAGCATCTGCGCCCCGCTCCCGAATCAGACGCACGACGGTGTCGAACTCCTCATCGGTGGGCATCGTCAGCCGATTGTGGACCCAGTCGCGCAAGAAGATGATGGTGGTATCAAACCCTGCCCGCTGGAGTGCTGCCGAGACGTACCGAATCCCCGCGTTTTCGACGCTGTAGATGGTCATCAGGGCGATATGGTAGCGTCGGCCTCCAGGGGCAGCGGTGGGCGCTGCCGCGGGGGTCGGTGCGTTTTCACTCTCAATCATCGACGTGCCTCTCTGGCCGCGGAGTTCCGCCCAGGTAGTACAGCATTGTCCCGAAGGAGCGTCAACCCGCGAGGAGCCGAAGTCCAGCGGTGGCTTTGCGCTTGAAATCGGTCAAGTTGCGGATCTGAAGAAGGTTGCGGGCAACAAACTTGGGTCGCCAGTAAAACCGTCGGTACGCGAGGTCCAACAGGTTTCGAAGCTCATCGCGCGTGAAGTATTCGTCCCAAACTTGCGCTTTGAACGACTCGTCGGGCGCGCGCATAAAGCGCCACCACGGCTCGATGTCAAGCACGCCATCGCGGACCCCCTCGTCATAGAGGGTGGTGCCGGGGAAGGGGGTCAGGATGTTGTACATCACGAAGTCGGGGTCGAGCCGGATGCTGTAGTCGATGGTGTCGATGACATCATCGCGGTTTCGCTCGGTGGGCGTACCAATCATAAAATACGCGACGGTGTGGATGCCCACTTCCCGACACAAGCGGAATGCGTGCTCAATTTCAAGGGAGGTGACGTCCTTTTTGAGCCGCAGCAGGCCTTCTTCGGTGCCTTGCTCGACGCCAAACTGAATCCGCTGGCACCCCGCGGCCTTCATCTTCTCCAATAGCGGCCGGTCGACGCCCTTCACGCGGAAGCGCACCGTCCAGGTAAACTGGAGGCCACGCTTGAGAATCTCGTCGCAGAGGTCGTGTACGCGCTGGTTGGTAATGTTGAAGGTGTCATCGACGAAGTAGATTTCGCGAATCCCAAGTTCGATACAATGGGCGATTTCGTCGCACACCCGCGCGGGGGACGCCACCCGGTATCGGTGCCGCGGCGTATTACAAAAGGTGCAGCGGTACGGGCATCCCCGGCTCGAAATCATCGTGGTGAAGATGCCACCATCGCCCATAACATCGTAATAACGCTCATACTCGATGAGTGTACGGTCGAGGATGGGGTATTCATCGAGGTTATTGGAGAAGTAGACGTCTTCTTCGGGAACGGGATCCTCGGGGTGCGCCATGACGCCAGGGATACCGCGCGCTTCTTCGCCGCGTGCCCACGCCTCGCACAAGTCGAGCATCGGCTTCTGGCCCTCGCCTTTGACGACTGCGTCGACGCCGGGGAGGTTGCGGCACTCTTGGGGGAAGTCGTTGACGTGCGGGCCGCCCACCACCACGCGCTGTACGCCCGCGCGCCGCACCGTTTGGATGGTCTTGTGGACGTCGACGAGCTGTACCGTAAACGCCGTGATTCCCACGACATCGGGCGCCCATGACCGCACTTCTTCTTCGAGGCGGTCGTAAGGGAGGTCGTCGAGCTGCGCATCGAGGATCTTGACCTCGTGGCTGCTATGCGACAGCAAGAACTGCGCGATGCTCAAGAGCGCAAGGGGCGGATACGAAAGGTTCTCCGCCTCAACGGCCTCGGGAACCTCGCTCTCCACGGTGTGTCGCGCTGGGGGTCGGATCAACAGTACGCGCACGGGGCACTCCAGACGTCCGGTTTTTTTTGCGGAAGACCATCGACAGCCTCCCACCACCGTCCATGAGACGCGCTAGCCCACTCTGGGGCGACGCGCGAGTACTTCCTGCACGCGCGTCGCGATGAATCGCGGTTCATTTTGGAGTAACGGTGGCCAGTATCTCTCATCTTGCCGTTGGCGCGGCGGCCGGACGCCTGATTCGGGGGCGGCGAAGTGTGTGGGCGCCTCTGCTGGTTGCTGTGCTGTCCATGCTTCCCGACGCCGATGTCGTGGCGTTTTCGTTTGGTATTCCGTATTCGCATCCCTTCGGCCATCGGGGGGCCAGCCACTCCATCGTGTTTGCATTGGCGTGTGGAGGGCTAGCAGCGGCGATTGCTGCGCTCTCGCGCCAAAGCAACCGCCCGGGGGCCTTGGCAGGCCGCTGGGGCCTCGGCGTGTTCCTGGCGGTGCTCACCCATCCGTTGCTCGACATGCTCACGACGGGCGGCCTGGGCGTCGCTTTGTTTTGGCCGTTCTCGGATGCGCGGGTGTTTTTTCCATGGCGGGTCATCCCCGTGGCGCCGATTGGGTGGGGGATGTTGAGTCCGGCGGGCGCGGCGGTGGTGTCGGTGGAGCTGCTTCCTTCCTTGCTCCTGGTGGGCCTCGCCGCTTGGCCGCGTGGGGACACGCCCAGGTCGCGCAGCTGAGAACCCGTGTGAGCTGTCGTGGGGATACCTGTTTCGTCTCCCCGACCCTTGTTTTTTGAGCGTTGGCGGGAGATTCGATTAGGTGCAGGGTAGTTCGCGAGGAAACGCGATGCCCCGGTGGGGACATGTCCGCTTTCACAGGAACGTCGATGCTCATTCCCTCTTGTTTGGTTGCGGCCCTCATGGGCTACGAGGTTCACCTGGTCCTCCAGGCTCCCGGCACCGAAGCGATGGAGGTGACCCTCGTCGATGTCCAAGAAGGTCCGCTGCCTGCATTCTTTTTGTCGTCATCTGGCGGCGCAGGGTACGTCTTTCAGCTCACCTTGTCGCCGTCCAGCGACGACGCCGTGCAGGTCGATGCCGATGTGCGCCGGTTGGCGGGCGCGCGTCGGGGAGGCGTGCGTACAGATGCGGTTTCTCGACCTGTTTTGCGGGTGAAGCTCAACGAACCGGCCGAGGTGCTCATCGGCAAAAAGGGAGGGCCCGACAGTGCGGGCTCCGATGCGCTTCGATTGGGCGTAGAAGTTTGGCCCTCGCCGGAGCAAACACGCGACCATCCCGCAGACAATCCCGGTGTTTTGGTGGAACCTTTGGGAGTGCCGGCGCCGGATGCGGTAGAAGGGCGTAAGAACGGCGTGCCTGTGCGGAGTTTCGTCAACCGTATCCGCAGCGATGCCACCGAGCCATAACGGGCGCAACATCGGGGTGCGTGGAGTACCCCATGCCCAGCAACACGGTCAGGCTTTGGGCCGCGCCGCGGACTTCGGCGATGTCATGCGCCAAAAGCGTGTGGAATACCGTACGGGCATCGTTGGACGATAGCGATGTGAAGCGACTTCCGCTCCAAACAATCGCGCCATTGTCGAGCGCATGGAGCAGCAGCCGGAGGAGATGCTGCTGGGTGTCGGGGACATGTGCGAGCACGCCATCGAAGAAGCGGTCGAGGTTGGCGGTGGCGCCGTCTGTTGCGAGGGTAGCGCCCCCCGGAAACGCGGCTCCGCTCCAGGCCCGCACAAACTGGGCTTCGTCGGCCGATAGCACGGAAAATGGTGCGTCGGCGGGCTGGCGCCACCACGACGCTACACCGGCGCCTGCGCCCATGACACTCACGGCGGCGGTGGCGGCGCCCAATGCGAGGAGATGTCGGCGTGCGATCTTCATAAGGACGGCTTAGCCGACGCGTACGCCAAAGGCGAGACGCAGCATTCAATTGCCGCCTCATCGCCCGTTTTGGTTGAGAATTTGGTTGTTGGGTGCGGGCGCCGAATTGCCAATGTTGTCAAATAAATCCTTACGTCTATGACCGTGTTTCGGGAAAAAAGAGCGTAGGCATTGGCGAATCAAACCAGAACTGAAGGCGAATTCGTCAATAGCTCATCGCTGTTACAAACGGTGACATTGTTGTTGACAACTTTGGGTCGGTGTTTCGACTATACTGAGGGAGCGGCGTTGGGATTGCTCGGCATCCCGTAGACAACATGTCATCGGAAACCAATCTTTCTGGGAAGCGGAAGGTCCTCTGTTCCACCGTTGGGAGTAGACCGTGAGCGGCGCGACTGACTCATCCTCAAACGACCGGACGTCAAACGAGACGGTCACCGCAGAAGTTCGCCCCGTCGAGGGGCAACGGGAACTTGCGCGGGTGAGTGGTCGGGAGGCCGTCGCGGGTCCGTTCCAAGAATCGTTGGAGCTGGCTGTCCTCGCGAACGGCGTGATTTTCCGTCGGGGGCGGGTGCTGCGCGCCCTCCGCGGCGGTCGGCTGGAAAAACGCATCCCGTTCGACGCGATTGAGTCGGTCGTTTCCGGCCCGGGGGGCGGCGTTATCCTCTCGCCGAAGGAGGGAAGCGGCGCAGGGCCCGCGCGCACCCTCCATGGTGTCGCGGCCACCACCATGCTCGCGATTTGGTGGGTGCTCCAGGGGCAGCCCAACTCTCGTATCGTGGGGGCGGAGGCGTTCGTCGACAGCCGGTTTCGCTTGCGGCGGTCGGGGGTCGCGTTTGGCGGGCCTGCCGGGATTGTGTTTGTTCCGTCCGGGTGGCTCAGTGCGGTCGACGATTCGGTCGTCACGGTGTCCGCCGCCGACATTTATGGGTTCGACTCTACGCCCGATGGCGTCAAGGTTCTTACCGGGTCGGATGTCGACCTCACGCTGCAAGGGCGCTTGTCGTCGATGGAGGGCATCGCCGGTTGGTTTGCACGCATTTCGCCGCGTCCCAAAGGCGATGGGGAGGTCGGCGAGGCCAAGGTAGTGTGGGCCGCTGACAACCAAACCATTCGTAGAGCAGAGCTCACGATTGAAGACTCCGACCTCGTCCTGCGCGACGAGCGTGGGGAGCTTAGCTTGCGTGCGCCTCTGGGGCGCGTAGAGCTGACGCGCCTTGAGTTGGATACGCCCAATCCTCGCGTGCAGGTCCGTGTGGAAGGAATCCCCCACGTTATGCGCCCTTTGGGCCGTACCGAGCTCTTGGCGTCGTTGTATACCATTCTCAAGGAAAACCGTGGAGAGTTGGGTCTGCATATGGTCGACCCCGACTCCTTCAAGCGGGTCGCCGGTGAGCACGCGTGGGTCCGAATCTTTCACCGTGCGGGCGTGGAAGTGGTAATGCGCAACATCCGCGCCGATGTTCGCGACGATGGAATCCACCTCGACGGCATGCTCGGTGGCGACGACCGCTTCGTGATTGCCACGGGCGCGCGGGTGCGTGTGTCCATCCCGTCTGGTCGTGCAGTGCTCGAGTTCGCGGCCTCTCTCGTGGAGGCGCAGACCCACGCAGACGATTCGCGTCGATTGTCGTTGCGGCTGATTCCCGGCCTCGATGAAATCACCACGACCGAAGGTCGGCGGGTCTTTCACCGAATTGAAGCGCCCACGGAAGACATCTTTGTCAAGTGCTTCCCCGTGGGTGGGCGCGCACCGGGTGGCCAAAAAGGGGTATGGCCGGGCGCGCGTCCTCCGCCTTCCGTAGAGTACCGTCTCGTCGACATTTCGGCGGGAGGCGTCTGCTTGCGGATGCCGAGCGAGCCGGAAATCGGCACGCGAATGCGCGTCCGCTTGCCTACCCGCGAAGCGGTTGGCGATTTGGAAGTCGAAGTGGTGCACGTGCAGGCCGAACGCAAAGAGTCCTCCTCCTACCGGGTGGGGGTGCGCGTGGTCGGCATCACCGAAAAGGTGCGCGCGGTGCTCCAGCGCGAGGTGCTGCGCTACGAGCGGCAGCTTCGCGCAGCAGAGTCCAGCGACGACGAATAAGCGGGACCATCCGCCACCAAGCGCGTGCGCCGGCGCCTGTCAGCAGTCGGGGCGGGTTTGGTGGTCGAACACAATCGAGGTGAGCGCGGCAAGCACGCGCTCCACGCGCGGCAGGGGACAGTCCAGTTCGAGGTAGGCCTGTCGCTCGTCGGTGTCGCGGATGCACATATGCGCGAGAATATCGACTGTCTCGCTGAGGTCACGGTCGGGGGAAAGCAGCTTCTGGAGCTCTTCCGCGGCATCGGGACGCCACCGCGCAAGTTGGAGCGCCGTATACCGCAGCTGCTCGGCGGATTGCTGGAGGCGGCTCGGAGCGCTCGCTTCGTCGCAATCGAGGAGGGTACACGCGCCGATTCGATAGGGCACGTCGGGTTGCTCGTGCTCTTCGTCGCATCGGACGCGCCCCATTCCGAGCACGACGATGTTGCTGCGACCATCCGGCAGGCGTTGGTGACGCACCAAGCGCCCCAAGCCCATGACGGGCGCAAAGGGTGGGCACTCCCCGCATGCCACGCTTCCGTGGACGATGCGTGGAACGCCGAGCAAGCCGTCTCCGCGCAGCAAATCGTCAACAAGCGCGCGATAGCGGGGCTCGAAGACATGGAGCGGGAGAAGACTATGGGGCAACAGCACCACCCGCGGAAGCGGGAATAGAGGGAGGGACTGGAACTGACGAGGCAAGCCGGAAGGTTCGCGTGGCATACAAAGGTTGTAGCCCAGTATTCGCGACGCTCAAGCCCGCGCGACGGCTGCGGCCCATCTTGCGAGTCGTCGACCGACCTCGGCGTCGTCCATGGTGGGTGTGAACGTGCGGTCTTCCACCCAGGCATCGGCAATTGCAGAAATGTCGGCAAACAAACCTGCACCCAATCCGGCGAGAAATGCGGCGCCCAATGCGGTCGTTTCTAGAACGGTGGGGCGTACACACGAGGCCCCAAGCAGGTCTGCCTGAAGCTGCATCAAAAGGTTGTTTCGGGCAGCTCCACCGTCCACTTTGAGTACATGCAGCGGCGTGCCAGCGTCGGCCGTCATCGCGCGAAGAAGCTCCACATTTTGCAACGCAATTCCTTCGAGCACCGCACGGGCGATATGGCCGCGGTGGGTGCCACCGGTCAAGCCGGTCATCAGTCCGCGCGCTTCGGGCCGCCAATGCGGCGCGCCGAGGCCGGCCAAGGCGGGCACAAAGGTGACACCCCCCGAATTCGGGACCGACGCGGCCAGCGCCTCGATTTCGGAGGCGTTTTGGATGATGCCGAGGCCGTCGCGCAGCCATTGCACCGCAGCGCCGGCAATAAACGCGCTTCCTTCGAGTGCATAGGTGGTGTGTCCGTGGAGGCGCCACGCGACCGTGGTGAGCATTCCGTGTTCGCTCGCAACCGGCCTTTCCCCCGTGTTCATCAGCAAAAACGCGCCGGTGCCGTAGGTACACTTGGCAGAGCCAGGTGTAAAGCAGGCTTGTCCGAACAGCGCGGACTGCTGGTCGCCCGCCATTCCGGCAACGGGGATGCCGTCGTCGAGAAAGTCGATGCCGCGCGTGGTTCCCACCACTTCGGCGTTGTCGCAAACGCGGGGCAGGACCGACATCGGCACACCCAACAGCGCGCACAATTCGGGACTCCAGGCGCCCGTGTGAATATCAAACAGCAGGGTGCGCGAGGCGTTGGAGGCGTCGGTGACATGTGCGCCGGTGAGGCGGTTCGCGAGGAAGGTGTCGATGGTTCCAAATGCGAGCTCACCGCGCTCCGCACGCTCCCGCGCACCGGGGACGTGGTTCAACAACCATGCCGCTTTGGTGCCCGAAAAGTAGGGGTCGAGCACGAGACCGGTCTTTGCGCGCACGGCCGCTTCGTGTCCGGCAGCCTTGAGGGCCTGGCAGGTGTCGGCGGTGCGGCGGTCCTGCCAGACCAATGCGCGGTGAATGGCTTTGCCGGTCTGACGGTCCCAAAACAGCGATGTCTCGCGTTGGTTGGTTATGCCAATGGCGCGAATGGTGGTGTTGGGGGCGGCTGCGCGCGCACCCAAAACGGCTTGACGCACGCTCTCCCAGATTTCTTCGACGTCGTGCTCCACATGCCCCGGCTCTGGGTAATGATTCGGAAATTCGACGTTGTAGGCAGCCCGTACTTGCACGTTGCGGTCCAACAACAACGCGGTGGTACCGGTGGTCCCTTGGTCAATTGCAAGAATGACGTCGTTTTCGTTCATCTGGGCCATGACTGATCCTCACTCGATACGGTTGTTGGCTACACCGCGCAGGTGTCCTCTGTGGCCGTCCGCGGGTGCCGCGTGCGCAAAGTTCGACGGTTGGCGTTGTACCACGCGACTGTGACAAGGTCTGGATAGAACCCGTGGTAGCCTTGCCCCAGTGTGTGCAACCGCGCGATAGACCTGCGCTCTTATTGCCGCGTTTCTCAAACATCTTGTGTGGTTCCGTTGAGGAGACTCTGATGCACCGTCCATTTGTCGCCCTGCGATCTCGTCCGTCTGGCGCTCCTGTTGCTGCCTTGGTGCTCGGCCTGGCCACCACTACGGGCTGCGCGGGTCAGAAGTTCAACTACCCTGGCGAATCGTTGTGGGAGCGCTTTCCGCTCGATGGCGAGCGTCAGTGGTCCTATGTGAGCGACGACGTTTCGGTCGAGTACTCCTTGATTGTCGACAAAATTTCGACGGTGTCTCAGGGGGGAAAAGACGTGGTGACCCTCGCATACACCCACCGCACCAGCGATGGCGGCGAGACCCTCCAGTATGAAGTGGACTGGAGCACTGACGCCGACGATGGAATCGAGATTTGGAAGTGGACGGACTACTCCACCGATGTAGCGGGCGTCACCACGAACTTCGACCCTCCCGTCGTGTTTGCCGAACGCGAGATGAACGCCGGCGACATCGTGGAGACCAGCACCGGCGGCGACACCTTCGCGACCGAGTACGTCGGACTCACCACCTGTCCCAACCAGTGGACCACCGACGAGTGGGAGTGCGCCGTGGTCACAATCGGCAGCGGCACGGGCTCCCAGCCGTTCTTGGGCACTTGGTCTATCGCCCGCAGCTACGGGCCGTCGTGGATTGAGCTGGACAGCACGCCCGGCAAGTTTGTCTTGGCCGATGCGTTCCAGTCCGCTGGTGAATGACGTATGTCCATCGAGGACACGTCCACGCACCACGACCAAATGGCGGCGGTGCGCGAAGGCCTAGAAACGCAAGCAGTGCGGCCGGCCGTGCGCGCCCAAGCGGCGGCGGCCATCGCGCAATGGCTCACGGACCACACATTTCGGTCCTACCGGCCCCAGGTCTGCGCGCTGATTGAACATGGCCGCTGGGCAGTGCTTCTCGACAGCTTCTACCAATCGCTGCCGTTTGGTACGGGGGGGCGGCGTGGTCCCGTGGGCATCGGGCCGAATCGCTTCAATCCGTACACTTTGGGCACCAGCGTTCAAGGTCATGCAAATTTTTTGCGACGGCGTTTGGGGCCAGGTGCTTGGCGGGTGGTGGTGGCCTGCGACGTGCGGGAGTTTCACGACATTCGGGGCGAGCTTGTGGAAGGCGTCGCCAACCCGGTGCTTGGCCTTTCGAGCCGGGACTTCGCGCACATCGCAGCCGAGGTGTATGCGGCATCCGGATTTGAGGTCGTGCTGCCGCCTGCCGGCGAATTCCTCAGCACGCCAGAGCTCTCGTTTTCCATTCGCCACTTGGGTGCCGTTGGCGGCCTGCAAATCAGCGCCTCGCACAATCACCCCGACGACAATGGGGGCAAGTTTTATACGGCGACGGGTGGACAAGAAGTGCCGCCGCGGGACCAAACCCTGGCCGACGAAGTGGTGGGCGTAGAGTGGGTCGAGCGGATGAGCCTCGACCGCGCGCGGGCTGCGGGCCAAGTGCAGGTGCTTCCGGCCGCGACGCTGGTGGCCTACCGGGAGGCCGTGCTGCGGAGTGGGCGTGCTCCGCACGACCGCGACTTGCGGGTGGTGTTCACCAATCTCCATGGCACGGGTATTCGTACCGTAGTCCCTGTGCTGCGGGCGGCAGGCTTTGCGGTGGACATTGAGCCAACCCAAGCCGCGCCCAATGGCCGCTTTCCCGCTGTGCCGCACCTGGCGCCCAATCCCGAAGTCGAAAGCAGCCTCGCCGCAGCCGTGGCCCACGCGGAGTCGGTGGGCGCGGACATCGTCATGGCATGTGACCCCGACGCCGACCGGTTGGGGGTGTGCGCGCGCGCGCGATTGTTTGACCCAAGCGTCGCGGAACCCTCGTCCTGGCGTTTCTTTTCGGGGAACGAGATTGCGGCCTTGGTCGTCTACCAAGCCCTTCGACACCGCAACCCTGCCGAGCCGCCGCCCGTTGTGGTGCAGACCGAAGTCACGAGCCGCTTGGTGCGGCGGGTGGCCGAGCTTTACCGCGCAAATGTGGTGGACGACCTGCTCGTGGGCTTCAAATATATCGGCGAGGTCATGGACGGCATGGCGGATTCGGGCGTTCTTCCCAACGGGACGCCTGCCCCCCTGTCCGTATTCACCGTTGGGGCCGAAGAAAGCCATGGAGTGCTGGTCACGCCTGAGCTGCGCGACAAAGACGCCGCCGGAGGGGCCTTGCTCATCGCCGAGCTCGCCGCGGGAGAGCGACGGCAGGGCCGCACCTTGGTGGACACCCTCGACACGCTCCAGAGGCGCACCGGAGGGGTTTGCAACAAGCTCGTGAGCCTCGTGCTGCGCGGCGCGACGGGCCAGTCGACCATCGACCGCATCCTGTCTTCTTTGCGCCAGCACCCGCCCCAGACCATCGGCCCGTGGACGGTGCAAGAGTGGCACGACCGCCGCGACCCCCATGGGCCGATGGGCCCCGTGCGCTCGGCGACCGATGGCGCCGCGCGAAATGTCTTGGTGTATTCGCTCACGCTTGGCCATGACGCGTCCGACGGCACCTTGCGCGAAACCCATGCGCGTGCTGTCTTTCGACCCAGCGGCACGGAGCCCAAGCTCAAGCTGTACTTGGAGGTTTCCGGCACGCCCGCTGCGCCCGCGTACCTCTTTGACCTAGAGCGCGCGGTACGATTGTTGGCAGACAATGTCGTTCAGTTGGCGCTCCAGCGCGGCGACATCACGCTGCCTCTTTGGGCTACGCGGATACACGACCTCGTCAACATCGACGACCGCGTCTGGTTTGTGGAGCACGTTTGGCCCGAGGTGTTGGCGCGCATTCACGAGCCCTCGGTCGTCCGCTTTGTCGACAAGGTATTGCTGCGCATCGGGAGCGGCGCCCACAAGCTCTTTTTGCCGGGGGTCGAGGCTTGGGCGGCCACCTCCGGCCATGCCCAGGCAGCCGAAGTGCTCGCGGTGTTCGCGCGGCGGTAGGCACCCGCGCGAAAGCAGGCGGCTCAGGTGCCGGGTGCCCAGCGCATTCCCGAAGGGCCGGCGATGCCTCGCTCTCGCCGCAAGTAGCCCAAGAAGGGGTTGGTGCGCAGCTCGCGTTCAAGGGTCGTGTCGGCGCCATGGCCGCTGTGAACGACGAGGTGACCGGGCAACATGGTCAAGCGGCGCAGGCTATCGACCATCAAGGATGGGTCCGACATCGGGAAGTCGGTGCGGCCGATGCTGCCTTCAAACAAGGTGTCGCCCACGAAAATGTGCTGGTCATCGTAGTAGCAACCTTGTCCGGGTGTGTGACCGGGCGTGCTGATAAACCGAAGGGTCGTCTCGCCGAGCTGCACCGTCTCGCCATCGTGAATGCGTCGGTCGATGCGACCGCACGGCCGGTCGAGGTGGGGCATGCCGAACATGCTGCCTTGCATGGGCAAGGTATCGAACAGCGGCTGGTCGAGGGCGGGTAGCACGGTGGGCACGTCGTATTTGTCTTGAAGCAAAGACAGCGCGCCGGCGTGGTCAATGTGGCTGTGGGTCAACAGAATCATCTGGACGTTGGGGGCAGGGGACAAGCGCGCCAGTTGCCGCAGCAGCGTGGCATCTTCGCCTGTGTCCACGATGGCCGCAGCCCCCGTCGCTTCGTCTTCAATGAGCCACGTATTGACCTGAAACATTCCGACCGTAAAACAACGGACCTTCACCCAAGCCTCCCGGCGCTGCCCCGCATCCGCATCTGTGCCCACAGGGGTGTGGAAGAGCGCGAGGTCGATTCTGTGGTAGTGGACGCCGTGGCGATGACCGCGTTGTCACCGACGGTTCTCCGGGGCTCCTATCCCACAACCTGTTCGACGCGCATCCGATGTGCGACACTTGCGGCCTGATTGGGAGCCCCGATGAGTACTCTTCGCAGCCTTGGTGTCGTTGCACTGCTGGCGTCTGCTGTGCTTGGCTATGCGAGCATAGTGGACCGCACGCATGCGTTGGCCTTGTCGGTCATTGAGCTCGACACCGCGCTGCCGACGCCCGCTTGGGCGCTCGCGCTTGGATTGGGGCTGCTGTGCTTGGGCGCGGAAAAAATTGGCGCGATGGCCACGCCGACAGCGCCAGCGCCGCGTTCTACCGTCGTGCGCCCGCGTGCGCCCACCCACGTCCCTACGCACCGCGATGGCTTGGTCACGCGGATTCAAGCGTTGCCCTTGCCCGACGGAGCGCGGTTGTTGCTCGATGAGCCCGCTGGAGTTCCGCTGCACCTCATCGTCGAAGAGGCCCCCGAGAAGCGGGTGCGGCGGGCGGTGGGCGCGGTCGGCGTCTTGCTGGCGGGGTTGCCCTTGCCCCCACGCTTGCGGGTCACGCTCAAGCGCTGTCCCGAGCCGGAAAATCCTTGGCACCACGTCGTCGCCGCAGCCTTGGGCGAGCACCTCCCGCGCGGCGCGTTTCGGGTGGTGTCGGGCTTGGACGGTGTCGATGTGCTGTTTCTCCAGCCCGACCCATCGTGGTCCCAGCTGTCTTGAAGACGCTCACTTTGCTGGCAGCGCGCTCTTTCGTGGTCCCATCTCTTGGGGCATGAGCACGGTAAAGCCCGCGACCGGCCACCAGTGGTACCAGCGGTTGTGCTCGACGTACCAACGGAGCTTGTCGCTGCGAACGCGGGGCCGTGACCCCATCTTGGTGGCATGGCGAAACAGAGGCTCGTCTTCGGTTGCTCCGTCTACCTTGAATCCGAGATGGGTGACGACAATCGGCACCCCTGCCTTGTTTTCCCGTACCGTCAACACCACTGCTCCCGTGGGAATGGCCGGTGCGGATTCCCACGCGACCCCCGGCGGCAGCACCGGAAGCTGAAAGGTGCCGGTGGGCAGGCGGGCGTCGGGCAACAAGAACAAGCGTCGCCCTTTCCACCCCCGCCACGTCTGCGCAGTGACGGTCTTTTCGATGATACGGGTCTCGCCCAGCTCTGCGGTGATGTCGCGGAGCCAACCGGCCGCAATCGCCTGGGGCACCCATTGTTGCAGCATAAAGTGCTGCCGGTCCTCATAGGTGCGGGGCTGTCCTTCGCCGTACCGAAGGCTGTTGCGAACGCGCGCTGCCGACCGAGGGTCGGCGGAAATTGCCAATGCGAGTACTTCTTCGACGAACGTAAGGCAGTCGAAGGCATCATAGCGCACGGGCGGGTCGAGGTCCGGCAGGACGCCTTCGCCCGCAGCGTCGTTCAAATACGGCGTGCCTTGCAGGATGTCGCTAATCGCCGCAACGCGCTCCCCAATTGGCAAGTGGCGGGTCTCGTGGACCTTTCGTTCAATCTCGACCGGAATCGTGCCGTCATCAAACGGAAGGTGCTCCCCCTCTGGGAGCGGTGCGTGAAGCGGCGGCGAACCCGCGGTGGGGTCCGGGGAGCCATCCTCATCGGCGCTGGGGGCCGCATCGGAGCGGTTCCAGTGCAACACCCACAACAGGCCAATCATGACCCATATGGGCGCGAGTCGATGGGTGCGTCGTGGGTGCGTCATGCGCGGCTCCTGCGTGCCGTGGCCGGCCCGTGCCGACTTACAAGCGCAAGCGCTGTTGGTAACCCGCAATCTCTTCCAAAAGCGAATACAATACTTCTTCGGGAAGCTCGCTATCGGCAGTCGACAAGGCGCGTTCGATAAAGTCCTGGATGCCTTGGTCGAGCAAGATACGCTGCTCGCTGTCTGGCCGGCGTCGCAAGTTTGCCAGCACGCGCTCTTCGTCGAACTGTCCTGCTTCGTTGACCGTTACCTCGTGGAAGAGGCGCGCACGCGTCGTCGCAGCAGAGTCGACGAGAAGTTGGATGGTGGTTTGTCCCACGCCAGGGCCAACGTATTGGTTCAAATAGCGGGCGACGACCTCGCCCACCTCTCGACCGACGGCGATTTTTTGCTGCACGCGGCTGATTTGCAGCTTGGGCGCCGAAAACGCGAGCGCGACGGTGCCTGCGTTCGCCTCTTCTTCGGCGGACGCTTCGCCCATCTCGATAATACTCTCTTCTTCGGGCAAGCCTTGGTAGGGAGATGCGCGCGTCGAAGGGTCGGGAGCGCCGATTTCGACCTTGTCGAGCAGCTTTCGGTCGAGCGTGAATTGGCCCATTCCACCACCGCGGATGCGGTCGTGGTCTTCAAACATGGCCATTTCGCCGTCTTCAACGCTAAACTCGAAGCCGGTAAACTTTCGCTCGCGATGGACAACTTCGTCGGAGGACTCCGCGGGCGCGTCTCCTTCTTCGTCGACCGGGGTAGACGTGCGCGGCTTTCGTTCGCGGCGCTGGGTGGCTTCTTCGAGGTAGCGCCGCGCCGCATCGAGCAGCGGATTGCTGCCAGTCTCGGTGCCCTCGGCCGCAGGGGCGTCTTCGTTGGCCGCAGGGGAAGGCGCCGGACGTGGGACAGGCTCGACCGCCTCGTAGATGGACCCTTCTTCGTCGTCAAAGTCGGGCCACTCGCTCTCTTCATCGACGGCTGGAGTGGCTGGCTCGTCGTCTACGGACGGCCACGCAGCCTCGTAAGGTGCCGCATCGTCGACGGCGAAGGGGTCATCGGCGCCGGGTGCGTCGCTTGGTTCGCTGCTGGAGGGCGCACCAAAGGGGTCGTCTTCCCCCGGCGCGACCGCTCCAGAATCGACGGCGAAGGGGTCGTAGGCTTCCGCTTGGGACGACGGCGCGTCGAGGGCGGGCATAAGAGAGGCGTCGTCGTCGATGTCGAAGCCGACGTCGGACGGGTCGTCTTCGTCGAGGTTGGCGTGGGCGAAGGCCGCGAAGCCGTCGTGGTCGGCGGAGCCATCCGGGCCATGGCCGTCGGCGACCAACGCACTGAGCGAGCCAGAGACGAAGAGCGCCGAAGAGTCGGGCTCGTCGTTGGCTTCAAACATGATTTCGACGGGCGGTGGCTGCATGGACCCCGGCAGGCTCGCCCCGGCAATCGGCGCGTTGGGGTCGGCGAAGTCGCCTTCGTCCTCGTCGGGAATCCAGCCGGCGCTTTCTTCGTCGGCGTTGTCTTGCGCGGGTTGGTCGACGTCGGTTCCCCCTGCCACAAACAGCGCCACGTTGGGACGCGCGGGCTTGGGCGCTTCGTCGACGTCCGAGAAAAACGCCGTTTCGAGGCGCGGAAGCTCTTCGGCGGGCTCTTCGACGGGTTCGTCCTCGGTGGCTCCGACGAATGCTGCGGGGGACTCGCCAAAATCGCCGTCTATCGAGGCTTCAGCGTACTCATTGAGTAGCGCGAGGTGCTCGGGCGAGATGGGCAGCGCGGGGTTTCCGACGGAACGGGGCGTGTCGTCGTTGTCGAGCGAGAAGAGGTCTTCAACGGCAAATGCTTCGTCGGCTTGGCGATTGGGACCGCCCGACAAGCGAACGCCCTCGTCGGTGACCAGCGCGCCGGTTTGCAGCAATGTGATGACGTGGTCGAGCGTTTCTCCCGTTTCAAAGGGCGAAAACGTGAGCAAGTCGCGGAGAGGGATTGGCGGCTCGCAAAGGTCGACAATACGCGCGAGGTCGCGACTGCCGGGCATCGACGGACCCAAGCGAAGGGTCAAGGGGCCGCGGTGCCGCATGAGCGGTCCGATACGTTCTTTGAGCGCCAAAATCGACGCCAGGAGGCGGCGGGTATCTTGGCGCGGTTGAAGGTTGGACACGAACATGGTGTCCATCGCTTCAAATTCGATGGGCGGCGGGGTTGACAAGAAGTCGAGGAGATTTTGGCGAAAGCGTGCGGACAACAATCGTTCGAGCAACGAATCGGGGACGTGTCCGAGAATCAATTCTTCAAACGATACGCCTTTGGTCAAGCGACGAATGAAGGCCTTGCCTTGCCGCTCGGTGAGGGCGCCGGTGTTGACCAAGCGCCGCACCACCCAAGGGCCATCATCGGGACCATGCGCCGCGACAATCTGCCCTTGCAGAATGAACACTTCTCGGCCACCCCCGCGCGGACCTTGGCGCCACAGGCGACCAGTTGCGCCACGCCCGAGGAGATCTCGGAGCGAGTCGAGGGTATTGGGGAGGAGGTGTTTGGCGACAACTGCCACGAGAGGAAACCTCTGGGAACAGGCGACCCTGCCGACAACCCAATTGCCGGTCGTAGGAAAGAGAGTACACCAAACGAACGGCGGAGGGAAATTCTCTGTGGGGACAGGTGGTCAAAGACGCGCGTTCTGTCCCGAAGTCGGGCCTATTTCGCTACGCACACCCAAAACGAAGCAGCCATCGCGCGTTTTTGCAGTGCCCGCCCCTTCGGCGCTTCGACGGTGCGCCCAACGTGAGGATGTTATTCGATGGTGCGTCGCGCGAGATGTACGGCAGCATCGAGCTGTACGTCGGGTGGCATTTGTCCGGGGGACACCGGCATTGGCCGACTTCCCGGCTGGCTGACCACATCGGGCGTGATGCCGATGGACGCCCAGGTGCGGCCTTGTGGGTCGCGAAGTCCGTCAGAAAACACCTGAAGAAATGTTTGGTCATCGACCCGCACCCACGCCACGAGGCCGTCTTGCCCGGCCGTGGTGCCACCCACCACCGGCGCTTGGGTGTGCTGCCGGAGCGCTGCAACAAACGCTTCTGCCACCGCCGCCGTGCCGTGGTCGACCAGCACGACGCGTGGCGCAGGGAGCGATGGGGCGCGGGCACCCGTTTTTACGGCGCGGGTGGTGCCGTTGGCCGCCTCGACCAACGCGACGGTGGTACGCGCGGGCAGAAACAGTTCGGCCACCGACACCATCGCATCGAGCTGGCCTCCTTCGTTGTCGCGCAGGTCGAGCACGATGGGGGTGTCGGACGGCAGCTTCGACAATGCGGCCACGGTTGCGGAGACTGTTCCGGGGCCAAAAAACGGGAGCCGCAACACCGCGACGTCGCCGTAAACGTCGACACGGGCGGTATCGAGGCGCCAAGGTCCACGGGTCACCGAAATCCGGCGCAGCCCCTCGGCGCGGCGCACGTCGAGCACGACGGTGGGGCTCGCTTGCTGGTCGGCGATGGCCAAAATCAGCTCTGCGGGCAGGCCGGTGAAGGGATGGTCGTTCATCGCAACGATGACATCGCCTTTCCCAAGGCCCGCATTGGCTGCGGGGCCGCCGCTATAAATGTCGGTGATGACGATTCCTTGGCCGGGCACAACGATGAACTCGGCAGCGAGTCCATAGCGCTGTCCGCCGTGCCACTCGATTGCGGCGGCATGTTCGGTGGGCGACAAGACCGCGTGGCCGGGCCGTCCCACCAAGGTGTCGAGTTGTTGGGTCACGCCTGCCAGAGCGGCGCGGTAGAGCTGGTCCGCGGTGACGTTGGCGCCGTAGGTCTCTTGGAGGGTCAGAACCGCGTGCTCAAAGGACTCTCGCTCGTCTGCGAAGGCGGGCGCCACGAGCCCCCCCATGGCTGCCAACGCTCCACAACAGACCCCGAAAGTCCGCGCCACAACGCTTCCGCGCCTCACAGGTGACCACGCTCGCGTGTGTAGGCCACCGCGCGCCAGGATTCGCCCGGCATCGGCTGCGGGCTCGGGTTGGCACGGAGGCGCTCCGCCCGCTCGAGGGCCAGCTCCAAGTCCTGTACCCGCTGCTCGGCGCGGTCTGCGGCTTCGTGGCGACTCCAACCCCAAAGTCCCAAGAGAAGGATTGCCGCTGCATATACGACGATTCCCGCCGGTCGCAAGCGAAGCTCTCCCGTTCGAGCCGCCACAACAGCAGGCGCGGCATTGGGGGTCGGCGACCCCGCCGATTGAAGGTCGTCGAGGGCATGGGACAAATCCGCATCCATCTTCGCAAAGAGGTCAGCGGCGAACGCTCCCGACATCGGCGGTGGCGCAAAGGCAGACAGGCGGTCGCCGTGCGCGCGGACGCGTGCTGCGGCGTCTGCGCAGGTACGACAGGCGGAGAGGTGGGCGCCTACCCACTCCATTTCTGCAGGAGCCAGCTCGCCTTCGGTGAAGGGCACGAGCAGACTCCGAACGGTGCGGCAATCCATGACGACGAACTCGCTGAGCGGGGGAGGGGGCACGACCCGCATCGGGCCCGCGAACAAAGAGAGGCTATCGACCGCGGTACCGCTTGTCGCGGTGTGCCGCGAGGGGCCCCGCAGACTCTGCATCGACACCCTACCCGTGGGGGTTCATTCCCTCGGCCCATGGCGCAGATGTCGGACGTTCGCAAAAACCAAGCAAGGGACACGCCGTCCAACGAAGAAGACGTGTCCCTTGGGGTGCTATTCGTCGAGCAGAATGCCGTCCTCGCCCAGTTGCTCCATGAGGCGGCTGCGCGCGCGCGACAATCGCGACATGACCGTGCCGAGCTTTACGTCCAGCACTTCGGCAATCTCAGCGTAAGAGAGGTCATCGTAATAACGGAGAATCAAAATCTCCTGGTGATCTCCCGTCATCTTTTGGATGGCACCCATGAGCTCTTCCCGACGCTCATCGGAAAACACGCGCTCCAGCTGGTCTGCGTGGGTGCGGTCCACCTTTTCCATCCCGTCCAGGATGTCGCCCCGCCGCCGCCGGTCCCGCACCATGTTGAAGCAAAGGTTCGACGTGACACGGAACAGCCACGCCTTCATGCGGAAGTCCGCCTCGAAGAACCGCTCCTCCCGCATCGCGCGAATAAAGACCTCTTGGACCACATCGTAGGCTTCGTGCCAGTCCTTCACAATCGTGCCCGCGTGGTAAAACAAACGTTCGCGGTATTTGTGAATGACCATCTCCATCGCCAGACGCTTGTTTTCCGCGGCCAGCGACTTGATGTCGGTCTCGGTCCACTGGGCCGCTTGCGACGGGGCGACGAGGCGAAGGCTTGCGGTCATGGGAGACTCCTGCGTGGGGGAATCGCGGGTTCGCCGCGGGTGGGGGACCAATCGAACGACGGGGGGACAGCGAAGCTGGTCCCTCCATCCGACGCCTCCGAGACCCGAAAGTTCCGTGCATTTGCGCGGATGGTCGGGACCGGGGTGGGGGTTCGGGACACAGCGCCGGGTTCGTCGTCCGTGTTGGCTGGGCGACGGAGGCCCCGGCGGTTCATTCACGCAGAGAAGTGCGGCGTTCTTTCAGCGAACAGGCCATCTTTTGGCGCAGAGGGCATGCAGAAACTGTGCACGCCAGGATGGGCATGTCGTAAACCCAGTATTTGTCGACATTCCCTGCTTCCCTGGAACGGTGCTGCGCGCGCGTGCGACGCCGCGTTCACCTGTCGTCTACCCGCCTGTTGGAAGGGCGGTGAAATTCTGTTGTAGGGATGGGCTTTGGAATGTAGCGCCGGGTTCCTCGCTGTAAGTTCGACGAAATACCGCACAAATGCACGACATCGGATACATTGCGCGTAGTGCGGGGAACGCTTTCTTCCGGGCAACGTGCCGGGGAGTGGGATCGTCCTTTGGCAGTGGATTGCGGTGAGCGGGCTTGCCCGTAGCGGATGTGGAGGACTGGACGAATGGATACAAAAGAACTGATTGCCGAGCTTGTCAAGGCAATGGTGGACTACCCCGAAGAAGTGGAGGTCACCGAGATTGAGGGCGTTCAATCGAGCGTGCTGGAGCTAAAGGTGGCCAAGGCTGACATCGGCAAGGTCATTGGAAAGCGTGGCGTTCACGCAGACGCGATTCGCCGCATCGTTCACGCGATTGGCGGAAAGCGGAAAAAGCGCATCGTCCTGGAAGTGATTGAGCACGGCTGAACTTTGAACCCGAAGCAGCCGTACGGAATGACGATTCATTGGGTGAACGGCAAACAAAAAAAGCCCCCGCAGATCGCGAGGGCCACGAAACACCCCGAAGCGGCGCGCCTTATTCGGTGATGCCGGGAATCCGAACGCCCCGCTCGTGGGCAACATCGACTGCGCGCGCGTAGCCGGCGTCTGCGTGGCGCAGCACGCCCATCGCGGGGTCGCTGGTCAGCACGCGGGAGATACGCCGCGCGGCAGCCTCTGTGCCGTCGGCGACGATGACTTGGCCGGCGTGGAGGCTGTATCCCATGCCGACACCGCCACCATGGTGGAAGCTCACCCAAGACGCGCCGTTGACGGCATTGACCAAGGCATTGAGAATCGGCCAGTCGGCGACGGCGTCGCTCCCGTCCTTCATGCCTTCGGTCTCGCGGTTGGGCGAGGCGACGCTGCCGCAGTCGAGGTGGTCGCGGCCGATGACAATGGGCGCCTTGACCTGGCCTGTGCGAACAAGCTCATTGAACGCCAGGCCGGCCTTTTCGCGCTCGCCATAGCCGAGCCAGCAGATTCGGGAGGGCAGGCCTTGGAACTGCACGCGCTCGCCAGCCAGGAGCAACCAGCGCGCCAGGCCTTCTTTTTCGGGAAACAAGTCGCGAATGACCCGGTCGGTCGTGTAGATGTCCTGGGGGTCGCCGGACAGCGCGACCCAGCGGAATGGCCCCATGCCCTCGCAAAACAAGGGGCGGATGTAGGCGGGCACGAATCCGGGGAAGTCGAAAGCGTTGTCTACACCGGCCTTTTGCGCACCTGCACGCAGGTTGTTGCCGTAATCGAAGGTGGCGGAACCGGCCGCCTGGAGGGCCAACATCGCGCGGACATGGCGGCCCATCGTCGCAAACGATTGCGCGGTGTAGCCTTGGGGGTCGTGGGTGCGCAGTGCGTCGGCATCTTCGAGCGACATGCCCGCGGGAACGTAGCCGTTGAGGGGGTCGTGGGCGGAGGTTTGGTCGGTGAGGAGGTCGGGGACGACGCCCGCAGCGAGCAGCGCTTCGAGGCCATCGACGGCATTCGCCACGACTCCAATAGAGCGCGGCATCCCGAGCTTCTTGTAGCGAAGGGCGCGCTGAATGCCGTCGTCGATGCTGTCGGCCACTTCGTCGAGGTAGGCCGTCTCCAAGCGGCGCTGCACGCGGGTAGGGTCGACATCAAACGCGAGGCAGGTCGCGTTGTTCATCGTGGCGGCCAGCGGTTGCGCGCCTCCCATACCACCCAAGCCCGACGTGACCACGAGGCGGCTGGTGAGGTCGTCGGAGCCGAAGTGGCGGCGGCCGGCCTCGGCGAACGTCTCGTAGGTGCCCTGCAAGATGCCCTGGGTGCCGATATAAATCCAAGAACCCGCGGTCATCTGGCCGTACATCATCAAGCCCGCTTTTTCGAGCTCGCGGAAGTGCTCCCAGTTGGCCCACTGGCCGACCAAGTTGGAGTTGGCCAGCAGCACGCGGGGCGCATCTTCGTGGGTGCGCAGAATTCCGACCGGCTTTCCCGACTGTACCAGGAGGGTTTCGTTGTCTTCGAGGGAGCGCAACGAAGCGACGATGGCGTCGAATGCGGGCCAGTTGCGGGCGGCCTTGCCTGTTCCGCCGTACACCACGAGGTCTTCGGGACGCTCGGCCACGTCGGGGTCAAGGTTGTTCATGAGCATCCGCAGCGCGGCCTCCTGAACCCAGCCTTTGCACGTCAACTCATTGCCCCGCGGCGCGCGAATCACCCGTTTCATCCGTCCTCCCAGCCCCGGTTCGCCCATGGGCGTTGCTCTCCGCTACTCTGGTTCGGGGAAGTTGTCCGCTCCGGAATCGTCCGCAGTGGCAACATCGCGTGGGCACGGCACGATGGGCAGGCTCCCCCAAAACAAAACGGCCCCAACGAGGTTTCGTTGGAGCCGCGGTGGTCAGCGAGGACGGGGAACTCAGCCGTTGCGGCGTGCTTCCCGACGGGCGCCCGTTGCGAACGTGAGGCTGCTCTCGTCCGCAAGATGGTCGCAGTCCTCAAGATTGTCGAGGAATGCTTGGTACTCGGGCTTGGTGAGGACCTTGCGCTCGAGGTGCCGACGGGCGACCCGCGAGTCGTAGATATGAAGTTTGCGTTCAGCCATGGTTCAGTCTCCTGCAGCTCAGTCGTCGGCTGCGGGGGGCAGGTCGTCGTCGTAGTCGTCGGCTCCGGGGGGAAGGTCGAAGTCGTCGTCTGCGACAGGCGGAAGGTCGAAGTCGTCGTCGGCTGCGGGCGGGAGCTGGTCGCCGTCCACAGGAGGCAGGTCTTCCCGGCTGACCGGGCCTGCGAACGTATGAAGTGCTTCGTTCTCGTCGAACTGCGACAAGTCCACACCAACACGGCGGGCCGCAATCTCGCGAAGAGCGAGAACGGCCTCTTTGTTGGACTGGTCGTTGTCGACCAACGCCTCGGCGCCCTTCAAAAGCTGACGGGTGCGCTCGGCGGCCACGAGAACGAGGGAGAAGCGATTGGGAAGCTGCTCAAGGCAGTCCTCGACGGTCACGCGGGCCATCTGGCCTCCGGCATCTAGGCGGGAGAGGTGCACACGGCGTTGAAGCGACGCGGCGGCAACACCATCATGAGGGACGTCGGTCAGACACGCGCCGACCGCCGTCATACCGTCCGCGCCTATGCAAGCGCCTGCCTCGCGTCAAGGGGGGACTGTGTTCCAGAGGCGCGGTCAGGCCGCGAGGCGTCGCAAGCAATCCAGCCGACGCGAGCCGGGAGCACGATAGAAACGGCGCTGTGCATCGAGCATTGCAGCAATGTGGGGGAGACGGTCGAGGTGCCGACACCAAGCGCGGGCCAAACGAGTTGCTTCGCGGTAGCGCTCTGCTTCTTCAGCGGAGAGACCGGGTTGCAGGCAAGAGCCTTCGAACAAAACCCGATGCAGACCCGCAGAAGAGCCTGGCGACGCCATTCGCGCGCTCATGAATTTGTCGATTTCGGCTTGGACTTCCATCTCCAGGAGGGTCAGCGGTTCGTTTCGCCGCGCGCGCTCGATGAGGAACAAAAAATGACTGATTCCTTCCACCGCGGCGCAGAACGATCGTAGGGCGTCTGAAACGGCGATTGCGGGATTCGAATACTGGGCCAGTTGTTCGAGGTGCGCGCTGTCAATCCAGACCGCGATGTCGATGTTGTCGTCTTCTTGGCGAACCAACACCCACTCATCGGCGGCCCGCTCCGCTGTCGGGGGACGGATTTTTTCGAGCATCTCGTCGTCGACCAAAAAGGGCCGAATGTCCGGCGTCGCCGCATCATCGACGCCGTTGATCCGCATGAGGTGCCCCTGCAGAGCCACGACCGCCTGCTCGCCGGGCCGAGGGCGCGGGCTCATGCAAGGCCGCCTTGGCTGCCGGCCAGCAGACCGTGCCGTTGGAGCTTGCGCAATACCTGCTGGTTTCCGGTGGTGAGCCACTCTTCGTACATTCGGAGAAGCTCGGCTTCCGTCGGCTCCGCCGGCGACCGGCCGCTCATGGCTGCGTGGACTTCGCGGAGAATGTGAATGCATCCGACGAAAGAGTCCGCCAATTCGCCAAAGATGTCGGCGAGGCTCTTGTGTCCGCCGTCTCCCGCTCCGTCTACGGTGGATACCGAGAGCATCTTCGACAGGCGTTCGTACGCCGCCCTACCCATATCGGCGTAGTAGGTGTCCTTCACGGCGCGGCGGGCCAAGCTCTCGGGAAAAAAGCCGGAGACGTACAGCGCACGGTCGCCCAACGCGCGAAAGTTTCGGATGGCCTGGGTGCGTGTGCCTTGGGTCGCCAGAATTTGCAGCTCGACCAGCGTTTGCGGCGCGTCTGCGTCAGGAATACGAGTTTGTTCGAGGAGCAAGTTCGAAAGGTAAAAGACCCCTTCTTCGCTCACCGTCTCGCCCGTTTGCTCGGTGGCTGCATCGACTTCTTCATGGAAAAAATCGAACAGGTTGTCGTGGGTTTTCAACACTCCTGCACCCATGGGCCACCTCCTGTGTCTGACGCGCCCAAGTAAAGAGGATGGGAACTTCAATTTGCGGAAACGCAGGCCAGCATGTGGATGAAAGCGGAAAAAAAACGGCTTGTCGACGGACAATCGACCCAACGATGTACCGGACCCCATTTTTTGTGGGGGCCCGTGGGTTGACCTTGTGGTTGCGGTGACTACAAAGCCGCCCGTCGCTGGGAAGCAACTTGTTTCCGAGCATCAAGTCGATCCATTGGAGAGGGATGCCAAGAGCAACCCTCCACCTGTTCAAAGTGTTCCACTCCCCCTTTCGGGCAGAGTGATTGGAGGTTGAGCCATGACGACGATTCGCCCCCTGTTCGACCGAGTCCTGGTCAAGCGCAACGAAGAGCCCACCAAGACTGCCAGTGGTCTGTTCTTGCCGGACTCCGCCAGCAAAGAAAAGCCCCTTCAGGGCACCGTTCTCGCAGTCGGCAACGGCCGCATCGCCGACGGCGGCAAGGTTACCCCCTTGCTTGTGAAAGAAGGCGATACGGTGATTTTCGGCAAGTATTCCGGCACCGAAGTCAAGATCGATGGTGAGGATCGCCTCATCCTTCGCGAAGACGACATCCTCGGCATCGTCGAGGGCTGATGCCCGATTTGCCGGGTGTTTCCCGGCGGTCGCGGGCACTCCGATAGGGGTGTCCGCCCTTGCCCCCCGCGCGTGTGCGCGTGCCCGCCCAGGTGGTCGTCGAAAATCAGGCGCCACGGGGTTTGAGAGCAATGCCAAAGCCGCGCGGATGCGGGCATTCCCGTCTACTTGAATCGCACTTTTACGAATGCAGTTGCGTGCAACTGTGAGGAGTTTTCAGCCATGGCAGCGAAAGAAATTCTTTTCGACGTCAATGCCCGCAACAAGGTCCTTGAGGGCGTTGACACCCTCGCCAACGCGGTCAAGGTGACCCTGGGCCCGAAGGGCCGCAACGTGGTCATCGAGAAGTCCTGGGGCGCACCGGTCGTCACCAAGGACGGCGTCACGGTGGCCAAGGAAGTCGAGCTTGAAGACAAGTTCGCCAACATGGGCGCCCAGATGGTGAAGGAAGTCGCGAGCAAGACCTCCGACGCTGCTGGCGACGGCACCACCACCGCCACCTTGTTGGCACAGTCCATCTTCCGCACCGGCCTCAAGCTGGTGGCCGCCGGTCACAACCCGATGGACCTCAAGCGCGGCATCGACAAGGCCGTTGACGCCGTTGTCGCCGAGCTTCACTCGCTCTCCCGTCCCATCGCCGACAGCAAGGAAATCGCGCAGGTCGGCACCGTGTCCGCCAACGGCGACACCACCATCGGCGAGATGATTGCCGAAGCGATGGAAAAGGTCGGCAAAGAAGGCGTCATCACGGTGGAAGAGAACAAGGGTCTCGAAACCGAGCTGGAGACGGTCGACGGCATGCAGTTCGACCGCGGCTACCTCAGCCCGTATTTCGCCACCGACGGTGAGCGGATGGAAGTGGTGCTCGAAGAGCCCTACATCCTCATTCACGAAAAGAAAATCTCCAGCATGCGCGACCTCATGAAGATGCTGGAGAAGGTCCACGGCACCCGCAAGCCCCTCCTCATCATCGCCGAAGACGTCGAAGGCGAAGCGCTCGCTACCCTCGTCGTCAACAAGCTGCGCGGCACCCTCCAGGTGGCAGCGGTCAAGGCTCCTGGCTTCGGCGACCGCCGCAAGCAGATGATGGGCGACATCGCCGCTCTCACCGGTGGCCGTCTCATCGCTGAAGAGCTTGGTATCAAGGTCGAGAACGTCGAGCTCTCCGACCTTGGCCGCGCCAAGAAGATTGTCATCACCAAGGACCACACCACCATCGTCGATGGTGCCGGTGAAGACGACGACATCAAGGCCCGCATCCGCCAAATCCGCACCCAGATTGAAGACACCACCTCCGACTACGACCGCGAGAAGCTCCAAGAGCGACTCGCCAAGCTCGCTGGCGGTGTGGCCCTCATCCGGGTCGGCGCGGCTACCGAAGTCGAGATGAAGGAAAAGAAGGCCCGCGTAGAAGACGCCCTCCACGCGACCCGCGCGGCCGTGGTCGAAGGCATCCTTCCTGGCGGCGGCGTGGCGCTCCTTCGCGCCAGCGCTGCTCTCGCCAACGTCTCGGTGGAAGGCGACCAGCGCTTTGGCGTCGAAATCATCCGGCAGGCCCTCCAGGCTCCGCTGCGCCAAATCGTCATGAACGCTGGCGGTGAGCCGAGCATCGTGGTCGAAAACGTGATGAACGGCGATGCCAACTACGGCTACAACGCACGCACCGGCGTCTACGAAGACCTCGTCGCTAGCGGCGTCATCGACCCCACCAAGGTCACCCGCTCCGCGCTGCAAAACGCTGCCTCGGTGTCCGGCTTGCTCCTCACCACCGAAGCATTGGTGGCGGACGCCTCCGACGACGACGACAAGGGTGGTCACAACCACGCCCACTGATAGCGGCGGCGGGGTGCGACGGTGATTTCACGGTCGCATCCTCGCGCACGACGCCCGAACCGCTCGCTGGCATTTGCCAGAGGGCGCTTCGGGCGTTTTTGCGATTCTGGTGGGGGGCGACCCGCACCGGCGCTCAAGGGGCGTGAGGCAAGCGCTCTTGGTCGCGGTGGTCGCCGTAGATGCGGACGATTCGGGTGAGGACCGGGCCCGCGTCAGGGTCGGCGAAGAGAGTCTGCCACGCGGGGTCTTCGAGCAGCAGGCCGACCGCGAGTCCGTTTTGCACGGACTGGACGAGCGTTTGCTCCATCTTGCGAAAGTCGCCCTCTTGCCCGGCGAGCTGCGCGAGTCGGTAGTGGACCGCCCAGTGGTCGGGGCGCAAGCGCTGTGCGTGCTCGAGGTCGGCATGGGCCCGCGCCCGGTTCTCGGGCTGCCCGTCGACAAGCCATAGCTCACCCCGGTCGTAGAGCGCGCCGATGTGGTCAGGGTCGAGCTCCAATACCCGTGTGTATGCCGCGATTGCCGGCTCGATGCGCCCGGCCCGGTTGCGGGCCAAGGCGGCCTCGTAGCGGACGTCGACCAGTGCGCCGACGTCGTCTTCGATGGCTGCTGCGAGCGAGATTGCGGCGTCGAGGCCCTCCGCCTCCGCGACGCGACGCACATCCGCAGCAAGACGCTGGCCCAGCTCCGACCGGTAGTCAGGTGGGGGGGCCAGCGCGGTGCTTAGGCCCACCAACAGCGCGGTCACGCTCAAACGCGAACCTTCCGACGGCGCCCGGCGAGCGTGGCCAGCGCGAGGCCAAAAATGACCATCATGCCGCGAGAACCCTTGCTGGGAGCCGAAGAACAGCCGGCAGAGAACTTGCCGCCTTCTTCGTAGTCGAGGGCGCCGCCACTCGTGCCGTCTTCGGTGCCGTCGCCTTCGACGCCGCCGGTGTCGTCGCCGTCGGCGGGGCCATCGTCGGTGGGGTCGCCGGAGTCGTCGGGTGTGGTCGAGAGGGCGTAAACGCAGACGTCATCGATGTTCCAGCCGCCCATTGTGAGGCCGCCGTCCGAGATGATCTCCCACGCGAGGGTGACGGAAGTGGCGCCGGCAGGGACCATGAGGGTGTGCGGTGCCCATTGGGCGTCGAGGGTGTGCTCTTGGCCGTTGGAGCGGTCGGTGGCGTGGTTGCCCCAAGCGATGTCGCCGTTGATGAGCACGTTGGCTTGGTCGTAGTAGCCGTCTTCCACCTGGAGCCAGCGGTTGAACTGCACGACGACGGTGTCGTAGCCGGAGACGTCGATTTCAGAGGAGGTGAGGCGGTTGTGGCGGTCGTCTTGGTATTGGCCGTTGTAGTTGCCGCCGCCGAGGTCGTTGCCCCACACTTTCCGGCCGCTCGCCGCGAAGGTGGGGTCGCCGCCGGCACCGATGGGGCTGCCCCAAATCCAGTCATTTGCGCCTTCGGTGTTTTCGCCCGAAAGCAGCTCGCTCGTGAAGCCGCCGTCGTCGCTCTCGAAGTCGTTGCAATAAATCTCGGTCAGCTCGCCGACAATGAAGGAGAAGGCGTTGATTTCGCCGCCGGAGGGCGCGGTGTAGGTGCCGCCGTCGGTGTCGATTTCGATGTAGTAGTGGACGATGGAGTTCGCGGCGGCTTGGGGAATTGCGCCCGAAACCACTTGGCCATCGACGGTGAGGGAGGTTTCATCCCAAGTGTCGCCGCCGTCGGTGCTGTACACCACCCGCGCGGAGCTGACGCTCGAATCAAAGCAGCCGCTCGTATTGTCCACCAGCTCTGCAGACACGGCGTACGACGCGCTGGTGGGCAGTTGGTTGGCCATGACTGTGTGTGCTACGCTAATGAGAGCTTGTCCAGTATCACCGGAGGACGGGACAAGACCGTGTGCATCGAATGCTTCGATGAGGTCGCACAGGTTTGGTGTCCCATTATCGAGGTTGCCGTCGTCGTCGTCGGCGGCGACCGTAATCCAGAACACATCGGCGAGGGAGGGATTGGCGACCATAGAGTCGACGATAACGTCGCTCACTACGGACTTGGCGTCGTCGGCGCTCATGTGGGTTTCGGCGAGCTTCCACCAGTCCCACACCGCTCCTGCGTAAATCAAGCCATCTTCATGGACCTCGCCCACTACGTTCTCTGGATATCGCCGATTGGGCGCGAGGTCGCGAATGCCGCTGCCGTTGGTGTTGAAGTACGGCGCCATGATGCTGTCGTTGGTTTCGAGGCTCGCCACCACATCGGCGACGCCTTCGCTGATAGAGCCGTCAATCCATTCGGTGCCCGCGGCGTAGTAGTGCATGCCGTGGCCCCATTCGTGGAAGATGACGTCCTTGATGCGGCCGGTGTTGTTGCAGCCTCCGCCCGATTGGAAGAAGTTGACGGTGCCGTCGTAGTAGGCGTTGCAGGTGCTCGACAGGTTGACGTTCGCGCGCATTTTGTCTTCGACAATGCCGATGTCGTCGGCATGGAGAAGCGCCCAGTTGCGCACGCCGGTCAAGAAGATGAAGGTATCGAGCTCGGCCTGGGTGGCGTCGGCAGAGGTCCAAAGCGCGCTGGAGGACGACCAAGCGTACGAGGCTTCGCGCCCTGCATCGTTGCGGACATCGAAGTTGCGGCCTTCGTTGAGGTTGGCGAAGGCATCGCCCGAAACGGAGAAGGTGCCGGTGGCGTCGGTGTAGTTGCTCCCGCCGGAAGTTCCGTAAACCCGCAGGTCTGCAAGCGGCGAGTCGGAGGTGTTGCCATCGACGGTGCGGGTGTCGTGGCGGGCGGAAATTGTGCCGTCGAGGTACCGGATTTGGTTGTGAACGTTGAACAGCTCGCCGGTTTGGGCGTCGACCATCGACACCCATTCGCCAGGCAGGGGGCCGAAGGTCCGGGAGTGAATCATCCAGGCGGTGCGGTATTCGAGGCCGTTGGCGGTCGTCTCGGGAACGACGACAAGGGCCGCGCCATCGACCGTATGCGCATCGCTGCTTGCAGGGCCTTGTGTGGTGGCGGCGCGCACGGCATCCGTGGCCGACACGACGGGCGCTTGCGCGGCGGCTTGGGGATAGGTTGCGACGCTGATGCGCGTGACGCGGCCATGTTGGATGGAGATGTCGACGCCACCGCGCCAAACGGCGATGCGGTCATGGGACACAAAATGCTCGAAGTCGGCTTCGGTGCCCCGGAGGTTGGCCTCTGCGGGGAACGGCGAGCCATTGAGAAGCTGGTCGTAGTGGACCACCCAAGCGTTTCGGTCTGCGAGGTAGGTGGCGCGGCCCATCGCCAAGTTTGCGGGGTCGACGCCCACGAGGCCCGGATTGCGGGCCCACACGTCGCGCAGAGCGGAATCGACGTCTGCCGCAGTCGACAAGTCGCCGACCTCGATACCGGGGCCCCAGGCTTGCCAAGGAAGCCCGGTGTATTCATCGAACTGGACATGCCAGCCCGCGAGGTCACCCGCCACGTAGGTCTGCCAGGATTTGCCGTTTCGAAGTGCGGTCTGGCGTTCGACATGGAAGCGGCGGACGCGATTCGGCTCCGCGCCTGTGTGAATGTCGTCGGAGGCTTGGAAGGCGAAAGCGGGCAGTCCCAGTAGCAGAAGCATGGCAGACGTCATCGAAAATCTCCGAGCAAGGGGGCCCGCGGGGCGGACGGTTGGGTTGCTGATGCCGCGAAGGGCGAAAACCGATCACACGCCCCGACATATCGTCTCTCTGACCCAATGAATCTGCGTTATTGCGACTTTGCTTGTCCTCCGAGGAATCGTCTCCGTGCCACCACTTGAAACGTGAGTCCCGAGTCGGCATGACGCTTGGCCATCGACACCACGCCACACGCCTTCTGGGTGGCTTGTTTTTCGCCTTCGGGGTGTTGGCGTGCAATACGCCATCCCCGTCGGGGATTTCTGCGCCGAAATTGGCGGACCTGCCGCCGCTGCCTGCCGCCCCCGACCCTACCGTGCTGCCGCGCTGGGCGGAGCGGGCGCCGGTAGAGCTGACCTTCGCGCTCGTGGGCGAGGTGCGTGGCGAAATCGAGCCATGTGGGTGCCCGACGCTCCCGTATGGCGGGTTTCAGCGCCGGCAGCGCCTCCTGGACCAACTTCGACGTTCGGAGTCCGTCATTCACCTGGACGCGGGGGAGCTGCTGGTCAAAGGATTGGTGACCGTCTCGGGCGACGAGCGGGTCGAGCGCGCCCACACCGTGCTCAAGCTTTCGAAGGCAGTGGGAGTGCAGGCTTGGTCGCCGGGACCAAGCGATGTCATGGTGCTGGGTGTCGCTGGCTTGCGCGCCCTGCGCACCGGCGCACTCGAGGGACCGCCGCCTGTTTCGGCGTCTTGGGTGTCGCCGAATGGCGAGCGATTGTTGCCGGCTGTTCGTGTGGTGGACGCGGCGGGTGTTCGTGTGGCCGTGATTGGGGTGTCGGCGCCATCCGAAGCGCCGGAGCTGCGCGACCAAGTGCGCGTATTGGACCCCGTTGACGCCGTTCGGCAAGCCCTTTCAGACGTGCCGCCCGATGTCGACCTCGTGGTGGTCTTGGGGTCTGTAGCCGACGCCGATGCGGACCGATTGGCCCGCGAAGTGCCAGAAGTCGCCGCGCTTTTGACCACGCGGGGCATAGAGGCCGAAGACCCCCGCCAACACGACGGTCCAGGTCCACTCATCATCGAGGCGTCCGACCGCGGGCGCTACCTTACGGTCGTTCGTACGCGACTCGGCGCGCCTGCATCGGCGCCGCTCGTGGTCCATCCGGGCCGCGACCAGTGGAAAGACCTTCGCACTCTCCGAAGTCAAGCACAAACGATTGATGATACCCAATCACGAGCCTCTGCGCAAGTTGTATTGGATAGCCGTTTGGAGATGTTTTCGGAGGAAGGTCGTGGTAGAAATCTTGCCTACATTTCATCGATTCCGCTTGCAGAAGACCTAGATGGCGAGGCGCAGGTCGCATCCGAAATCGAAGCCTTCAAGGCGGAAACGTTAGAGCGCGCGGCAGAACGTGCGGCGTCCCCGCCACCGCCGCTGACGCCCACCTACGCTGCATCGGCAGCCTGCGTCACTTGCCATGCAGCGGAGTTCGCGCGTTGGATTCACTCCGACCATGCCCGTGCGTGGGAGTCGTTGCTCAGACGGGGAGCTACCGACAACCCCGAATGTGTAGGATGCCATACCACGGGCTTTGGGGAGCCGGGCGGATTTGGGGAGCTGACGCGTGGAAACATCGGCCGCTACAAGGCCGTACAATGCGAGATGTGCCACGGGCCGATGGCGGGTCATCCAGATGACAGCCGCGTCGCGCCGCGCCCGATTACGCCCGAGCGCTGCATCACTTGTCATGATGCGGCCAACAGTCCCGACTTTGACTTTGACGCGTATCTCCGGCGCGCGACCTGCCAAGGCGGCTCCCCGGCGCTGCTGTCGGCGCCACCATGAGTCGCGGTTCCGTGTTGGGGTGGGCGTGCGCGGCCTTGCTGGTCGGCTGTGGGCGAGACTCTGCGCCCGTCGTGCTTATCGTGAGTTGGGACACCACGCGGGCCGATGCGCTCGGTTGTTACGCCGACGTCGCCCATTGGGGACTCGATTTGCCGGTCGCGGACCGTCCCCGTCCCCACACCCCCAATGCCGACGCGCTTGCTGCGCGAGGAATCCGCCACCAGTGGGCGTTTGCCCACGCACCCACGACTCTGGCGTCCCACGCGACGCTCATGAGCGGCAGGGACACCCGCGGGGTGCAGGTTCCCCGAAATGGGTACCCGGTCGCCGCCGACATTCCGCTGTTGGCGCCTGCGTTCGCTGCGGCAGGGTGGGATACGGTTGCGGTGGTGGGCGCGAGTGTGTTGGCTGCCGACCAAGGGCTCGCGCGGGGGTTTCGCGTTTATGACGACGCGGTGCGGAAAAAGGTTCGGCGCAGATATGAGCGCACGGCGACCGAAGTGGTGGAACGCACGCTCCAAATCGTCGATGACAGAGCGTGGAACATCGCGCAACGTGGCGCTCCTTTGTTCCTATTTGTGCATTTTTTTGACGCGCACAGCCCGTGGAATAGCGCGCCTGCGGAGGTCCGCGCACCGTTTTTGGACTTGGACCCCTCTTATACGGGAATGTTGGAGGCCAATGGCGCGTCCTTGGATGGCTTGATTCGTGCGACGCGAGAAGGAACTGCTGTTCTTCGCGACCGAAAGCGGGCACGGGCGCTGTATCTCGCCGAGGTCGCAGCCGAGGATGCTGCGTTGGGTCTCCTTCTCGATGGCTTGGGCGAACGGTTTACGTTGGACGACTCTTTGGTCGTCCTCGTTGGCGACCACGGCGAGTCGCTCGATACTCCCGCCGAGCGTCCCTATGGGCATGGCTTGGACGTCGACCTTGTGGATACACACGTTCCTCTGTTGGTCGCCGGCACAGGACGTTTTGCGACGCCCCACGGCCTACAAGTGGCCGCTCCGATGGGACTCATCGACATCGCTCCTTCGCTGCGGACATGGGCGGGCCTCGCTGGGGACATCTCCGCCCAAGGCGTCGATGTGTCCGCGGCTTGGGCAGGTGCGGTGCCGATAGAGACCATCGTTGGACAACGTTGGTTGTTTGCGGAAGCGACCAAGCCGGTCGAAGCGGAGCAGCCGCCATTGTGGAACAATGTAGGAAAAGAGCGTGCAGTTATGGATTCTCGCTATCTTCTCACCCACACCCCTTGGGCGGACGAAACCCAAGGTGGCGCTGGCCCAACGTTGTTTGCCCTCGCGCCGGGGCAGCCGTTGGTGCCATCACCGTCCCCCGATGTGATCCAGAACATGTTTGATGCTGTTTCTGGGTGGGATGCCAGCGCCCCGCCCTATCGACCGGTCGAAATGAACGACGAGACGAAGGCCGCTCTCTCTGCCCTTGGATATGCGGATTGACCAGCTTTTGGTTGAATTGCCCGGCTTTTTTGGGCCATGTTGTATCGATGGGCTGCGTATTATTCGCATGCAAAAATTGGATTTGGTTGGCACTTCGATACTTGGGGCATCCGATTCGTTGTTGGGCGTGCGATGGTTTTGGGTTGCCCACGCGGCGTGTTGCGGAGATGTGTGAAGTCGTTCATTGAATCCATCACCTCGGCGGGCATTCTGCCCGAACACGATGCTTCGGAGCGAATGCGCATCCGCCTTTCGAATGAAGTCGCATTGAGTGACTTGTTCAATGGCTTGGTCGTGGGGCCGTTGTTTTGGTGGATATCGGGACAATGGTGGTGGATTCTCGTGGCGCCACTTGCGCTCACGCCCAACATGTCGCCCCTCGTCCTCAATCGCTTCGGACATTACCGCCTTGCGCGCGAACTCGTCATCGTGTGGTCCTCGTTTTTGCTGCCGGCGATCGGTTGGGTCGCGGGGGAAGGCTGCCACATCGAGGTTTCGTTGGCGGTTACAGTCGCGGGCACCGTGGTGCTCGTTCCCGCCCAAGACCGTTCGTATCCGTGGCTGATAGCGGCTCCCATGTTGGGCGCGCTGTTGGTCTTGCTGATTCGATTCGTCTCCGATTGGCCGGGTATTGTACCCCTTCAATACCAAAGCACCGTATTTATCGTTGTTCTGTTGATGACGCTCAACAACGTTTCGGCGCGGGTTCGCGTCCTTCGAGACGAAGCCGAGCGTCGCAATGCGTTGGTGCAAGAGGCCCATCGCCAAGCCGTTGTCGCTTCGGAAGCCAAGTCGCGCTTTTTGGCGCACATGAGCCACGAGCTGCGCACACCGCTTGCGGGGGTCATGGGGCTCAACGAGCTGATGCTGCAAAGCCCCCTCAACGCCGACCAGCGCAAGATGATGGAGCTGTCCCACGGTGGCGCGTCCCATCTGATGAGCTTGCTCAATGGGATTTTGGACTTGTCCAAGGTCGAAGCGGGTGCGCTCGAACTCGAACAAATTCCGTTTTCGCCGGCAAGCGTCGTCGAAGAAGTGGTCTCGTGGTTGACTCCGCGTGCCACCGCCGCAGGGCTGCATCTCGATGCAGAAATTGCGTTCTCGGACACAGTGCGCGGCGACCCCGTTCGCTTTCGCCAGGTGGTCGTCAATCTCTTGGGGAACGCAATCAAGTTTACGGAGAGTGGCTTTGTCGCGATTTCGGTGACACGCGACGAAGACGACGTCGTGCTCGAAATTCGCGACTCGGGCATCGGCATGACACCCTCCCAGGTGGACGCCGTCTTTGAACCGTTTGTGCAGGCAGATGCATCAACCAGCCGGCGTTTCGGCGGAACGGGGCTGGGCCTGTCTATTTCGCGCGAGTTGGTGCAGTTGGCAGGCGGCAGCATCGAGTGTACGAGCGAAGTCGGCGTCGGCACGAAGTTTACCGCTCGCTGGCCATTTCCGTCGGCGTCTGCGGAGCCCGCGCCAACGGTCGCGCCGACGGCCACGATGGGGGTGAAGCGGGTATTGCTCGCCGAGGACCATCCCGTCAATCGTTTGGTGGTCGAGCGAATGCTCGAAGGGCTGGGCGTTGAGGTTGTCACCGCAGAGGACGGCTTTGCGGCGGTGCGCGCGTTTCAAGAACAGCCGTTTGACTTGGTGCTGATGGACATGCAGATGCCCGGCCTCGATGGCCTCGACGCCACGCGCCAGATTCGGTTGACGGGCAGCAATATTCCGATTTGCGCACTCACTGCAAATGTGTTTTCTGAAGACCGGAAGCGATGCATCGATGCAGGAATGAACGAATTTCTGACGAAGCCTGTTCGCCTTGAGGAACTACGAGAATTGTTGGCGCGGTACGGGAAACAATGAGCCTTGTTGTCGCTCGTGGTCGAGCAGCCATTGTTTGTTCGGCAGGCCCCCAGCGTATCCGGTCAGCCGTCCCCCCTGGCCCACCACGCGGTGACACGGAATGATGATGCACAACGGATTTCGGGCGATAGCAGTGCCCACGGCGCGCACGGCGTCGGGCCGCAGGAGAGCGCGGGCGACGTCGGTGTAAGTCCAAACTTGTCCGAACGGAATCTGTTGGAGCACCCGCCAGATATCCCGTTGAAACGCGGTGCCCGTGGGTGCAATTGGAATAGAAAACATTTTGCGCGTGCCTTGAAACCACGCACCCAGTTCGGCCTCCGCTTGGAGCAAAATGGGGTGGTGACCGTCATTCCCCCAGTGGGTCGGCGGGGGATGGTGCTGCGCAAACCATAGGCCCGTCAGCCCCGCATCCGACGTTACCAGCCGCAGCGGTCCCAAGGGCGAAGCGATGGTGTGCCCGACCGTGTGGGGGGGTGTCATGGGCCGGTGCCGGGCACCACGTAGAGGCCGCCCCCTTGGGGTGCGGTGGCCGACCGCAGCGGAACGCCTACGACCAAGTCCGGGAGGTCGTCGTCGGTGAGCGATACGGCTTCGGTGACGTGGCGCCCCAGGCCATCGTCGGCCTCTTCCCCCCAATAGGTCGAGGTGGACGCGTCTCGAAGGACGGTGGTGCCGCCTTCCATGAGGCTCGGATGGATGAAGGAGAGGATGCCCTTGCTGTCACCACTGCGGCTACGAAGGGTCACCATGAGCTCGTCTCCGTCGATGGTGTCCTGGTTGTGCAGGTTGACCACCGACTCGCCCAAGCGGAATCCGTCTTCGTCTACTGCAGCAAATAGCACCAGCGACGCGTCTTGGTCTTCAATCACCATAAGGTCGCTGCGGTCCACGAGCGGTTCGGCGTCCAATACGTAGACGGCACCAACCCCGCCGTCGCTGCCGGGACACCCAATCGCCAGCTCCAAATGGCCGTCCCCGTCGATGTCGACAAAGTCCGCGCCGAGCCCGCACCGAGCGTTTGCCTCATTGCTATTGAGCGAAGCGGCGTCGGAAATGGTGGTCCGCATGCCGCGAAAGTCGGCATCGCTGAACAACAAAATGCCGCCACGACCGCTGTTGTAGTTGGGGCGGCTGATACTCATCAGGATGGCGCCGTCCGCGGAGGTTCCGTAGGCAATCCGCGAGCCGAATCCCGAAGGCAAGCCGTCTGTCAAGACAACGGAGGAGCTGCTTACGGTGTAGACCGTGCGGTCGGACCGGACGGGGCCGTCAATAAAAATAACGGAACCAGAGCGACTATCATCGTTGCGGGTGTTGGTGGACAAGAGCAAGTCCACGGCGCCGTCGCTGTTGAGGTCGCCGGGGCTCAGAAGCGTCGCGCGGTCCAACGTCAGAGCGCTGAAAATGGGCGTAATCGTATAGCCAGAGTCCAGTTGTGTGTCGGGCGTGAAGGGACCGGGTACGACCACCACGACATTTTCGGCCGTCGCGTCGCCGGCTGCCCGTTGGAGGACCATAAGGTCGAGGGTCGCGTTGGTCGTTAGGTCGTAGGCCAAGCCCACCGCAGACCCGATGTCGGTCCCGCCGAGCGTGCCGGGCAGCACGATGTCGCCATCGCGCAAGGGGGCGCGGGTGAGGGCGTATTCGCCGGAAATCGGGGCGGGCAGAAGCATCACATGGCCTAGGTCGGCGGTGCCAGCGGGCGGCATTCCGATGGCTACCCAGTTGCCGTCGGGACTAGCGCCGGCGGCAATCGCGCTCCCGATTCCCACGCCGGTTTCTTGGCCCTCAAACCGTGCGCCGCCAGCGCGGGGTGCCTCGTAAATCGACGCATCGGGCCATCGACATGCCGCGATTTCCGCGTATTCGTCGCAAGCCTCAAACACGCCCGTTCCACACACAAACGGCGCGTTTGGGTGAATACTTGCGTTGGTGTCGTCGCAATCAGCGTTGTCCAGCGCGGTGTAGGGCGTGGCGGGGGTACATAAGCACTGGACGTCGCCGTCTACGCCGTATTCATCGTTGTCGTCGTCGCGGTGGTAGGTAGTGCAGCCGGTGGCGTTTGCTTCGTCGGTCGTCCCGTTGCAGTTCTCGTCGCCCCCGCCGCAGATTTCCGTGCCGCCAGGGTAGACTTGGTCGTCGTTGTCGTCACAATCGACGCCCGCGGTGTAGCCATCGTTGTCAGCATCGACGATAGAAGCGCTGCCGTCGTCTCCTGCCGAGGTGGTCGCGTCGGTGTCTTCTTTGTAAGATGGAAACGTGGGCAAGCAGCCCGTCAGCCCGAGCAGCAAGGCAAATCGTCGCATCACCAGCGTCCTCCCACGACCCACAGGCTTGCACCTGCGACGCCGCCCAGCGTAAGTGCGCCCCAGCCCGCTTGATATAGGCCGCGTCCGACAGAATACCGTGTGCGCGCGTTGTTCCAGTCGTTGCGGCTATCGGCGGCGGCACCTTCCCGCACGGAAGTCAACGCAATCGCCGCGCCGGAACCGACCAAAATCGCCCCAGCGCCCGTGGAGCCGAGGGCGGTCCACCGCAGCACGCGGGGGAGGGTGTCATTGGGTTGCTCTACGGGTTTCCACGGCACGCCAGCAGTCGGCCGAACGTACACATCTCTGCCGATGACCGCCCAAGCAGGCGAAAAGGGTGGTAGCGCCTGCTCGACGACGGTCGCGAGGAGGGGGTCTCCACGGACAACGCCGGTGAGCGCGTCATCGGCGACCAAACCGGGAAACAGCAATGCTTCGTTGGCCCCAGGGCCCAGTTCTATCGCCAGCGGCGTACGCGGCTGTCCATCGTCTCCCCATTCTACGACATGCCAGCCGGGACGAATGCCCTCAAAGGTGGCTTCTGTGCCCGCTGGAGCGACGCCGTCCCATCGGAGGCCCGCGGGAGGGGGATAGAGCGTGAGACGCGCTGGAGGGGCGGACAGGAGGTCTGTGCGGGCACTCGAGAACAGGGGCGCGCCATCGGGCGCGAGGTTGGGGTCCCAGGTGAGGGTGGGGTCAAACACAAGCGCTTGGGAGAACGCCGCCCGCGCTGGCTCGGACTGTCGCTCAAGGGCAAGTACGTAGCCGTACCGAAACCAAGCCAATGCGAGGTCGTTGGGGTTTGCGTTTGCGGCTTGGCAGGGCAAAAGGTCGATGAGGCGGCCACCGATGTCGAGGGCTTCGTCGTGAAGGACATCGCGAATCGCGATGCGCAAGGCTTCGGCGGTGCGTTCGGCCGACGGCGCAGAGGGGAGGGTGCAGGCGCGGGTGTGGGAGCCACCGGCGGGAAAGGGCGTGGCTCCTGCAAGAAGCTCCGTGATGGTCTGCAGCGCAACTTGGTTGGGTTCGACGGCGGCGGCCTCGGCGGCGCGTCGCAAGGCGTCGCTGGGGTTTGTGCCAATGTGGAGCGCAGGCGTGCTCGCGGAGGCGAATGCAGGCACATGTACGGCAAGTCCGACGAAGGACCAAGCCACTGCAATCAGGGACACGGGCTCTCCAAGTTCAGATCCCAACATAGCCGATAGATTTCGCCACCGGGTACATCGACCGTGCGCCGTGATTCGCGGCCATCGCTACTTCGAAACACAATAGAATGTCGACCACCGGGGACTTCTCGACCGCGAATGGGCGTGCGGCCCAGCTCTTGCCCATCCACACTGACCACGCTGTATGGCTCGCTATTCAAAAACAAACGCGCGGGAGGGCCCGCCGGACGCGGTGTGGGCTCCGGCCGTGCTGCGGGCGGTTCTTCTGCAGGTGGGGTCGGGCGAGGCTCCGCCGCTGGCTTGGGTTCGGTGCGCGGGGCGACCTTGGTTGGGGCGACGGGCTCCGGCGCAGGTGCAACCGGGACTTCGCGGGGCTCCGGCGCCTCGGGGACTTCTTCGAGCAGCAAGTCCTCAGACCGTGTGGGCGAAACGGTCACGGGCGCGATGTCGGGGACGGGTGGCTCTGGGCGGGGTTTCGCGTCGAAGGCCATCCATGCCGCCGCGACCAACATGGCGCTCACGGGGAGCAAGAGCCAAGGCCAGCGGCGAGAGAGCTGGGTGGGTGCGGGTTCTGCGTCGTCGGGGGCTGAAGATTGCGCGATGGAGTGCGCGGGTCCGTTGTCGTAGAGAGAATCGGCGGTAAACGTGGTGGAGTCGGAAATCGAGGACGGCGGGGCGGGCGCAATAGAGAGGTCCACTGAAGCCAAGGCACGCAGCACATCGGCCATTTCGTTGGCGGATTCGTAGCGGTCCTCGGGACTATAGCGGGTGGACTTCACCACGACCGCAGCAAGTGCGGCAGGCATCCGTTGGGCGATGGTCTGTGCGACCTGGTCGACGTAAAGGTCAAAAGGCTCGGCGCCGGTCGCGCACGCGTACAGGGTGGCCCCCATGCTGTACAAGTCCGAGCGGGGGTCGGCACGACGGGCGTCGGTGCGCTGTTCCGGGGCCATGTATGCCCACGTCCCCATGACCGCGCCCGTGCGCGTGAGGGACATCTCTTGGTGGCGTGCTTGAGCAATCCCGAAGTCTGTTAGCTTTGGTGTGCCATCCGATGCGAGCAAAATATTGTGTGGCTTGACGTCGCGGTGCACGAATCCGGCGGCATGGGCGGCGGCCAGACCATCGAGTGCGCCGGCCACAATGGCGCAAAGCTCACGCGGCGGAATGGGGCCGTGGAGCTGCACACGGTCGATGAGGTTGCCGCCGTCGACGACCTCCATCACGAGAAACACGCGCTCGCCGTCTTGGCCGAAGTCGAACACCTTGACGACGTTTTTGGACTCCAAACGGGCCATGCTGCGCGCCTCGAGCAAAAATCGCTCCCGTATGGTGCGACGTTTCGAAAGCGCCGGCGACAGGACCTTGATGGCCCGATGGAGGTGCAGCAGGTTGTCCCAGGCTGCATAAACGGTGGCCATGCCGCCGGAACCCAAGACGCGCTGAAGCCTGTACCGACCGTTGTGCAGTGGCTCCGCGACCTCTTGGTCCATCCGATCCTCCGAACCCACGGGCAAGATGCCTGCGTGACCTTAATTTGGCAAACGAGAGCGTATCCTATCGCCAACGTTTCGTTCGGCGCCGCTCGACCCGTCGCGCAATGTCTGGCCGGCAAATTGCGGGATGCGCGAAAATGGTCGTGGGGGCGACAATGGGGTGTCTCCGACGCGGTGACCGCGGGCTTTCCCCACGAGCGCGTTTGTGGTGGGTGCTCTGCACCTCTTTAGGACGGAGGCGCTTCGGCAAGCAGGCGCACCAGCCAAATGAGCGCAACAGCGCCCAGAAGGACGGCCACTCTTTGCCAGACCAGCGGTGATGGGCGAGACGAATACGTTGCGGGTGTTGGTGTATCCGGAGGCTCGACGAGGCTTGCGAGCGCCTGGGCAGCGCGGATGGCCTTTGGGAAACATTCGGCCCCATCAGTGTTTTCGTCGCCATCATAGGGGCGTACATCCTCCGCCATCGCAGCGTTGGCCACGTTGGAGGCTTCATCGCGCGGATGTGGTTGTGGAAAATGAATGCGCATTCAGTGTAGATTGCCAAATGCGCGTACAACTTGCCACAACCGTGTACGATTTTTTCGGAGTGTTCGTGGTTGGGCGAAGATTTAGGACTTCGGTCGGTCGAGCACCAACAAGCGGCGCCCTCGAAGTGGGGTCCACGAATTGCTGAGGTCGACGCCGAGGTCGCCGCATACATCCATCTTCAGGTCAACTTTGACGGTGTATCCAGACGATTCCATGACCCACTCGGCCAGCCATCGCGATGCGGTCCAGTCGCGGGCATACTCGACAACGATGCGGTCGGAACGGTCGATGACAGCCTTGAACTCGGCCAACACCTTGCGGCGCGTGGCGCGGGTCTGCTCGTACAACTCGAAGTCGAGGCCCAGCAGCACGAGCGCCATCGGGCTCGGCCACTCCTTCCAGTCTTGGAATAGGCTAGGGACATGTCGCACATTGCACGGGGCACCGTTGAGGGTGTCGGCGGTGTGGGGCACGACGAGAGGATCGAGGACGGTTACGCTCGTATGGGGGCGTTGCAGGAAGTGGCTAATTGGACTCCGGTAGCCGCCAATTTCGACGACATCGGGAAATGCATCGACAAACCAAGCAGCGAGAACCTGCCGGGATTGAAATGCGGTGGATGACAAATAGGACCATTCGCGCGCGGGCGCGTCACTGGGAAGCGGTGCACTGGACACCATGACCTCTGGGCCGGGGGCTGGGATCGGGACGCAGCCCCTCGCGCGCACCTGCTATCTCGTGGATTCCGTGCGGCCAGGGTCTCCCGAGGGCGCGAATTCTCGGCTCCCCCCCCCGTCCTCCTCAGGAGGACGTGCGGCAATGATCACCACGCCGATGAAGGCCGCGAGGATGCTGCCCGAAATGGAGCCGCCCAAGGCCCAGCCGCCTACGGCGAGGTCGCTCAAGGCGACATGAATCGCGGTTTCACCGATGCTTTGGTTCAGTGCTGCTGGAATTGCAATGCGCGCTGCGGCGAAGAATGAGGCCGCGAGTCCAGCGAACGTTCCCGCCCAGCCGGGTATCGTCGACGCCCAAACGCGGGTCATTCCTCCGGGCTGCCCGTCGACGCGGTCGAGCAGGCGCGTGATGATGATGGCGAAGAGGGGGGCCAGCGCGAACGCAACGGCGGTTTGGAGCGCTTGTTCGGTGTACACCCCGGGGTTGGCAGCGGTCACGGTAATTTCTGCGCGTGCGAGCCGGCGCGAAAGAAGTTGTACCCAGCCTTGCCCGGTCCAAAACCCGAGAAATGCGGACAGCACGACCAACAACGGAACAACAATGAGGGGACGACGAACCACTTCACGCTCCAAGGGCGTCGGCCATATCCGATTGTGGTGCGGTTGGTGGCCCGCGTGCGTGGGGGGCCCGCACGGTAGCGAGCCCAGGGCTCCTCTCGTGTCGAAAATCAGGTCTTTATGGGGACTTGCGTGTATGGGAGATAGTCTGGCGCGGAGCGGGGGCGGCGAAGACTGATAGAAATCAGTCTTGGCGAGACATAGACCCAAAAAAGTACTTGCATTGTCCGAATCTGGGTGTAGAGTAAAAGTGTCCCAAGCGAAAGGAGGTCTGAATGCCGAATGCAGTCAACTCCAGTGACGAAAGTGCTCCGCCCAAGCACTGATTCGCGCAGTTGGTTCGATGAATGAGTAGTGGGTTTGGCCACGTTTGTGTGGGAACTCGCCCCGTTCATCTCCGTAAAACCAAACACTGTGAGGCGAATCAGATTGGGTAATGGGATGAACCTTGAACTGTGGAGGTACGGTATGTCCGACGTTCCACCCGAAAGGGAATCAGCGAAAACACGCTTCCATACGGCCATTTGATTTTTCGCGGTTGCGTGTGTTTGCCTTGAGGTGCCAGCGCTGTTGTGCGCACCTTCGTTCGCCCCCCGCATCCGTGGGGTCCGACGCTCACCTCCGGTAAAACACTCCGCGTAGGCATTTGCCAGATAAATGAGATTTGGAAGCAGCTTTTTCGCAGTTACATCGCAAAAAACTTCGCTGGGGCGGTCACAATCGTGGTCGCCCCAGCTTCTTTTTGGGATCGACTTCATTGTGCTGACATCGGACCTTCATGACCCGATTCTTTTTGGTGGTAGACAATGAAAACAACCATCATTGGGCTTGTTTCGGGAAATGTGTGATGGATCCCAACAATTTTGTTGGGATTTTCTTCTTTTTCCCTTCAGAATTAGATTGCGGGTGCCGTTGATTGGTGTAGAATGATGGTGTCCCAAGCGAAAAAGGAGGTGTCGATGAAAGCTTCCGCAACCCTCGACGACGGCAATCCGCCAAACTTGAGACTCGCACACGTTGCATAGTGTAGGCCGCCCCATTGGGCTGATTTCGGGCCGATTTCGGTGACGTAATTTTGTACGCATTGCGCGTCCTTCGTCACAACGGCCAATAGTACAGCATTTGACTGCCTTCGCCTGCTCCGTGTGTAGGACCTGAACCAAACCACAACATTGTGCAATCTTTGGATGAGGTATAGTTGGACAAAAGTCCGCCGAACCATAAAGAAGTGAAGCACCGCTCGAAAAGCCGGCAATAACAACCGGGAACGCGTCTCTTGACTCGATTCTCGCGTGGCTTTCGGCAAGTCATGGGTGCAGACGATTCGTGCACCGCGTGCCGATTGCGCACGGGGAGAGCGTAGCCAGAACCGGTCCACCGCCGCTCGTGCGGCAAACGCCGGAAACATGTTCTCTCGCTTCACACAAACATCGCAAACGAAACGACATTGTTGAAAACCAACCGGGACATCCACCAGGGTGTCCCGGTTCCAATTTCGAACGCAGCGGGCGGGTGGGATAGACGCGAAGCATGTCGATTTTGCGCGCTTTCATCGTGGCTGGGCTGGCGTTGGCCTGCTCCGCCGGTCCCCCTCCCGATTCCCGTCTTTCGCAAAGCCAGCTTCGCGCCTTTGTTTCGACCGACAAGGGCAAGACATGGTCCCTGCGTCCCGAAGTGTTTGCCCGTGGTTTCGATAGCCTGGGACTACGCGAACACGCCGATAGCATCGAACTCACCGGTCTTGACCACGCCGAGGAGCCACCGTGGTGGGAGTGGTACACCGGGCCACGCGTCCGTTGTTTAGAGGTTGCCGCGGATGGCACAACGTCGCGCGCGACCCAGTGGGTCGACACGGGTGACACCCGCTCCTTGGTTGACCCCCAGTGGTTTGGCGACCAGCTTTGGTTCGCAAGCCGGCCGACCGCCGTGTCCGGGGACCCCGCCAACTCGGGCGACCGCACCACAATCCGGGTGGCGCCAGGCGGCGCAATCGTCTACTCCGCGCACGGGCTCGCAGATCCCAGCCCCGTCACCTTTCATGGGCAACGCTACGTATTCGCGACCCAAATCGGCCGCGGCGTGGTGCAGCTCGCGAACGACCCATTGCGGGAAATGCGCGCCTGGACGTCGCTCACCGTCCCCTTCGCTACGGTGGTCGACGACGAACTATGGCTCCTCGCACAAACCGTCATTCAAGGGCGCCGGTACCCCGTTTTGAGCCGGTCCCGCGATGGGCAAAACTGGTCTACGCCCGCGCCGATGCTGCCGATGCTCCCGAACGGGCCAGCCACCTGCACGAGCCCCGTTCTCGGTCGGCTTGCGGAGACGTGGTGGCTGTTCTGCGTCGACGAAAACGTTGGCAGTGGAGGCCAACCCACGCCCGACCGCCGTGCTCCCGTCGCGCCGTCACCGATTCCATGACCCCACGGAAGAGAAGCACCGTGGCGCCATGTTTGCGTAAAATCTGGTTACTATTGACTTGTTGATTCGTTGTCTTCGTCCCATTCATCGAATGTGATGCCGGAGAAGTCTTCTTCCTTGACAGGAATCAAGCCTTGTGCTTTCCTAAGCTCTCGGAGGGCGTCTTTGGTGGCGCGTCCGACCGGAAGCGTGGGGTAGAGGTCGAGCATCAGCTCCAGGAGGTCCCAAGGGCGGGCGTCCGTGGGGTCGGCCTCGATGGCCTTCTTGAGCCAATGGGCCGCCCAAGACGCCTCCCGATGGGTGGCTTCTAGCTCGGCCATCGCCATCCACATCGTCGACCGACCGCGTGCATCCGGCCACGATTGCGCCACCGGAATCATCGCCTGGAGCACTTGTACGCCCCACGGACCTCGTGCGGCGCGGCTGTCGCCAAGCGCGGACCAAAGGTCGGCGACATCGGGATGACCAGCGTATTCGGCCGAAATTTCAGCCATACGGGGCAGCACAAGCGCGGTTTCGCCTGCGTCGAGGAGTCCGAGCACCCCCAAGAGGGCTTCGGAGAGCGCGTCGTTCATCAAGGCTCCATGCCGGAAATCGCCGCCACAATGGCATCGCGGCGCGCGCGGAAGCGAGTGGTTTCGCCGGTGGCTTCTACTATCAAGAGGTTTCGTCCATCGACAAAGAGGCCGATGAGGTAGGTTTGGTCTTGCTCGCCATTTGCGGCGCCCAGTTCGAGCACCACACCCGGCACGCCGCTGGCAGAGACGCTCGACTCCGAAAGTACGGTGTACCCCGCGTCTTTCATGCGATTGCGGAGCGCTTCTTGCCAATACGTGAGTTCGGCGTAGGGTTTGTTTTTCGCCGAACGAACCCGCATCACGACATCGTCTGGGCTCACGGCCTGAAAGCGTCCGCGCTTTTTCCAGGCGGCGAAGCCTTCGGGCGTCGGGACCGTGGCTCGCGACTTCGTAGAGCGTCGGGCGGCCTGAAAGTCGGCCAGCACATCCGCGACGTTCAGCGTGTTGAGCCACACAAAGCTCGATGAGCCGTCTCGCGTGGGCGCGCGGCGTTCTCGAAACTGAAAGGACAGGTCGATGCGCGCAACAGATGTGCGGTCGCGCAACACACGCAGTTGTCCCTCAATGCCTTCGATTTCGCCGACGACGTTGGTGATTTGGCGCTCGACGGAAACGACGGCCTGGGGGCTTGCTTGGCCCAACACCGCCTCGTAGCGCGCGAGCACCTCACGGCGGGCCTTGAGACGGCTTTCGAGGTCGACAAGCTGGGGACCGAGGTCTTGGCTTGAAAAGGAGCGGTCGACGAGGTCGCCCAAGCCACGCAGCTCTTCGATGACGTCGCGGGACGCCGAAGTCGGCACCCGCAGGCTCACTTGGTGGGTGCCGAGGCTCGCAAACCAGCCGCCTCGCGCTTCGGCAATCGCAATCGCGCGGTCGAGCGCGGCTTGGCGGTCGTCGACTTGTACGACGAGGCCGGCGACGATGGCTGTGGTTACCGATTCCTCCACGGCGACTGTGGCTTCGGTGGGCGCGTCTTGGGTGTCTGCGTTCGCCGATGTCCAGCCGAGACCGAGTCCAAGAGAGAGCACGAGGACCGACATCATGCGGCACCTCCTGCCGTGAGAAGGCTGCTGCGAATGGCGCCTTCAAATCGTTCGCGCTCCGTGGGGGTCGGGAAGTACGCCTCCACGATTTCGAGCCACTTGCCATCGGGACGAACGGCAATCCACCATGAATACGGATTGTCGCCGCGGTCGGTGAGCTTGAGAACGGTGAAGCTGCCGATGGTTTCGACCTCTGCGATGGCAAACTCCCGCGCCAGTCGGCTTTGTACGGCGGCAATCCAGAAGGCGCCGTCTCCGACGGGTTCGTTGGGAAGGCGACCGCTCCAAATGCGCGACCCATCAGGGCCTTCGGCGATGAAGCGCTTCTTTGGGGAGAGCTGGACCATACCATCGGGGACGGCAAGGTCGAGGCGCTTTCCGCTGCTCACGAGGTCGGGGCGAAACGGGCTTAGGCCGCGAATCCAGGTCATCTCTGCGGTTTCGTCGCCCGGGCCTTGCCAGGCTTGTGCGGTGCGCGGCACCAACTCGAGCGTGACCCGCGAGAAGTTTGCGAGGGCGCTCAACGTGCGGAGCTGGGCTTCCATGCGGTCGATGTCTTCGCTCACCCGCTGGATTTGCGCGATGAGAGACAGCTTCTCGTTTTCGTCGGTGGAGCGGGCCAAGAGCTCGACCAGGCGGTCCCGCGTACGGCGTGCGGTGGCCAAGCGAAGGTCGACGGCGGTGAACGCTTCGGTCACGTCTTCGGCCGAAATGCTGCGGTCGAGCACCTCTCCGAGGGCGGTGAGCGCTTCGAAGGCCTCGGAGAAGCGGTCAACCGGGACCCGAAGTGTGACCACGCGCCCAGTGACGGACTCCACAAAGCCGCCCATGGCCTTTGCTTTGGCGGTAAGGGCGTCGGTGGTCTCCTCTATCGACACCACGCGCATTCGTGCAAACCCGGAGTAGTGAATCATTCGCGCGGGCGTTTCGGGCGTCGCTTGTACCGTAGGCTTCGGTGGTGTCGGCGCGCTGGTGCTTCGTGGCGGCGGCGGCGGTGGCGGCGGCGGCGGGGCCATTGCTGCGACGGGCGCAGGCGCGCGCTTCATCGACGGTGCTGCCCGTGAAGGAGCGGACGCTGCCTCCATCATCACCTCGGTCTCCGCCATATCGTATCCGTAGGACTCCATGGGTGGAGATGGGTAAGGATACGGCGGGGTGGCCTCTTTCATACAGCCGGCGGTCCAAAACAGCAGCCACGTCGCCACGGTGAGCAACAGGGTCCGAATGCCCGATGAATGGTGATTCAGCATGACGGGAGCCTCATAAGACGGAGCGACGGGCGGTCGGGTGGAGGTGGCCGGCGTCGGACGCTTGGGTTTTGGAAACGCCTCATATTCCATCTGCGTGTGGTCCGCTTGACCTCGTGATATGGGACACCAGAACAGACCATCTGCGGCCCCTTTTTGCGGCGGTTGGCGCTATCGCAGCGGCGCGAAACGTGCGGTCACCGCGGAGTACACGATGTGGAAGGGATTGGCGCAGGGGACACGAAAGCGGGCTGCGCGCGGAGCGGTGCTGATATTCCTTGGTGTGCAGGTGCTGGCCGCGTTTCACGCCCGTTCGTTCCTCTTTTTTGGTCCGTCCGGCGTGCGCACTTCGTCCATCGAGTCCATTGGCTGGCTCGAAGCGGCGTCGGTGTTGGTCATGGGCCCAACGTTGCCGCGCGCCCTCGATACCACCGACCCCGAACATGCCTTGGGACGTGCGTTTTCGTCGGCGACATTCGAGGTGGAAGCGGGTCTCTCGCTCGAAATGTGGCGCATCGACCCCAACGCTGCGCCCGTAGGGACCGTCGTCCTGCTGCATGGATACGGCGGCGTGCGCTCGGAGCTTCTTCCGGTTGCGTCGTTTTTTCTCGAACGTGACTGGCGTGTGTTTCTCGTCAATCAGCGGGGGGCGGGAAGCTCCGGCGGTGCATTCACGACCCTCGGGCACCTCGAAGGCCAAGACGCGGCGCACTTGCTGACCGCCATCCGCGAAAAGCTCGATGGGCCGCTGGTGGTCTACGGTTTTAGCATGGGCGCAGCCGCTGCGATTCGGTCGGTCGCATTGGGGAATGCGCCTGTGGACGCAATTATCGCCGAAGCGAGCTATGGTTCATTGGTCGAGACCGTAGAGCGGCGCTTTTTGCTGCTGCACCTACCGCCCTGGCCAGGAGCGCAGCTGTTGACGCTGTGGGGCAGCGTTTGGGCGGGCTTCAATGCATTTGCGCTGCGTCCGGTGGACGATGCGCCGCGGGTGAAGGTGCCGACTCTGGTGATTTCGGGTGCGTTGGACGAGCGCGCGCCCGTGGCCGATGGCGACGCTATCTCCGCCCGTTTGGGTGGACCAGCGGAGCGCCTCGTCTTGGCGAATACAGGGCACCAGCTGGGTTTGGCTTCGGAGCCGGCGCAATGGCAATACGCGGTGGAAGGCTTCTTGGCACGCCAGCTCGGCATTCTGACTACGGTGCGCGGTAGTTTACCGTCCACTCCATCGGCTTCGGCATCTGCGCACTCGACACACGAACACGAAGAGTGACGCCGCTGTCAGTCTTTTGGAAGGTGTTTTGTCGGCTGCCGGTCTCGCCTTTCCAAATCACGACGAGGCCGTTTTCTTGGACTTGAACCGTTCCTTGAATTGGCGCACCATTGTCATCGGTGCTCGGAAACGGCGAGCCGTCGCGGGGGAGCAAGGCGGGCTTGCGGTCGTCGCATTGGAAAAAGACAACATCGTCGCGGACGTCGATTTCGTAGCCTTGGCAGACTTTTGTGGCTTCGGACAATTTGCTGCGCGCGATGTCCCGAATCAAAAAGTTGAACTCCTCGGCCACTTCGTCCACTGCGGTGGCGAGGGTGCTGCGAAGGGTGTCGGGTGGCGTCGCGATGGTGAGTTGCCCGTTGAGTGCGTGGGGTGGATTGGCGAAGACGACCGCAGGGACGGACAATGTCGCGGCCACGAAGGCGGTGCGCAGCCTGGCTGACAAGCGACGTGAAAACGTTGGCATGGTGGACTATCCGGTGGTTTTTCGTGGACGGACGGATGGGACACAAGCGAACAAGCACGCGGAGCGTACCGCAGACGCGCAGGGTGACCAAGTTGTTCATTTGTCATGCAGCGGGGGCTGCGCTCGAACGGGAGATCTCCTTTGCCGATGCGGTTGCAAAAAGAGTTCCGTTGTCGGTTTCACACAAGGCGGCGTGGTGTAGGATTGGACGTGTTATCGGCGAGCCATCGTCAGTTCGGTCGGCACAGGCCATATTGCGTGTTTGGAGGTCCAAATGTTTGGACGTTTGCGGCGCTCATCGGGTGGTTCCCGAGATGTAGCAGGGGGTTCCCAGACTCCCCAAGCGGCGGGCCAATCCAACGCGGCGAATGCTGCGCGGATGCCAGGTGCTTCGGCCCAAGGTGCAGCCGGCCAGTCTGCGTTTGGTGCGGCTGCTTCCGGCGATGCCGCGTGGCAAGAGGTGTTGTCCGGCAACCGGGTGCTCCGAAAAGGCGCCAAGGGGCCTGCCGTGCAAGCGTTGCAATCCCGTCTCGTGCAAATGGGTCAAACCATCGCTGTTGATGGCGACTTTGGCGGTGGCACCGAGCGGGCCGTTCGTGCGGTGCAAGGGCGTCTGGGCGTAACGGTCGACGGAATCGTCGGCGGCGGCACCGCCCGCGCAATGTCCGGCCAATCTCCGCAGCCTGCGCGCGGCGACCGTGGCGCAGGTCGCCAGCAAACGCCCAGTCCCAACCAATCCACCGCCAACGCGCCGACCACACTCGAAGAAATCCGGGTGCGCGCCAACTCGTTCGAGCGCCAAGGCCTGCGGTCAGCCGTCTTCCAGAAGGCCCTCAACGCCTTCTCCACCGCATGGCGCGCGGGGGAAACCGAAAAACTCATCTTCACCGTTATCGACTACGAGCTTCCGAGCACCGAAAAGCGGTTTTGGGTGATTGACCTCGCCTCGGGTCGGCTGCTGTTTCACCAGCATGTGGCCCACGGCTCCGGTTCCGACCGCAATCACGACACAAAGGTGGATCGTGTGGGCAACACGCCTGAAGCGGGAACCTCGAATGTAGGGTTGTTGCGAACTGCGGAGACGTACCACGGAAAGCACGGCCTCAGCATGCGAATGGATGGTTTGGAGCGAGGCTTCAACGACAACGCGCGGCGTCGCGCGGTTGTGGTTCACGGCGCCGACTATATGCAAGAGTCGTATATGCGTGCCCATGGCAAGCCTGGCCGTTCCCTTGGCTGTCCCGCCCTCGACCCCGACGTGACGGGCGATGTCATCCGCACGATTCAAGGTGGGTCGCTCGTCTTCGCGTATTACCCTGACCCCCAATGGCTCGAACGTTCGCGCTTTTTGAACCAGTGAGCAGGGTAGCGTCGCGCTTGGCCTTCGCAGCCGGCGACGAATGGGCGTGGGAATGACCGGTGCTGTTTCGTGGAAGCGATGGTGGGCCAATGGCGCGTGGGCTTGTTGGTCGCTGCTGGGGGCCGCATGTGCGACACCGGAGCCGGTTCCGGCGCCCCCGCCGCCCAAAGACGCCCGTCCCGATATTTTGTTCGTCACCATCGACACCCTGCGCGCCGACCGCGTGGGCGTATATGGGGATACCCTTGCCAAGACGCCTACATTGGATGCGCTGGCAGCGAAAGGCGTGCTGTTTCGCGAGGCGCATGCTGTCACCCCGTTGACCTTGCCGTCCCACACCTCGATGTTGACGGGGCTTTACCCCCTCCATCATGGCATTCGTGACAACGGCGGCTTTCGGCTGGGCGAGGACGTACCGACCATTGCGGATGCGTTGTCCAATAGCGGGTACACGACGGCGGCGTTTGTCAGCGCGTTTGTGCTGGATGGCGCATGGGGCCTCGACCGGGGTTTTGATGTCTACCGGGACCCCTTTCATCCCCAAGAAGTCGCACAAGTAGGGGCGTTTGGGGAAGTAGAGTTGCCGAGCGCAGAGGTGGTGAATGCTGCGGTCGCGTGGTGGCGCTCGGCGGGGAAAGAAAAGCCGGGTGTCCCGCGGTTTGCGTGGGTACACTTGTACGACCCCCACACGCCTTGGCGAAGTACAGCCGAAGGCGACCCCTATCGGGGGGACGTCGCCGCCGCCGACTCCGTGTTGGCGCGCATGGTCGCGGAAGTGGGGGAGGACACCTATATCATTGTCACATCGGACCACGGTGAGGGGCTATGGTCCCAGGGTGAGCGCGAGCACGGCGTTTTGCTCGGACGCGCAATCACCCGCGTCCCCTTGTTGGTGCGTCCCCCCGGCGGCGTGAAGGGGGCGGAGGCGCCCGAGCCTCGCGCGGGACTTTCTGACGTGCGGCGTCCGGCGGGCATCGACCAGGAGCTCAACCTCGACCCTGTGCCCGATGCGCCACGCGCTGCGCGGGTCGTGGATGTGCCGGTCAGCGGCGTCGACATTGCGCCGACGATTGCCGAAGTGGCCGGTGTTTCGTTTGCTTCCGATGGCCTCAGCCTGGTTCCCTGGATTCAAGGGACCCACGGCACACGCGGGCCGGTCTATGCGGAAACGTTTTTGCCGTTGTTTCATCTGGGCTGGAGTCCGCTGCTGATGGCCCAGGATGGCCAGTTCCGCCGAGAAGAGGGCGCGCGGGTCACTCTGGTCGACTGGACAGGTGCCAACCAAGAGCCGCCCAGCGCCGCGATTTTGGAGGATGTCATCGCCGCGCTGCGCGGAACCCTCGACCAGCGACCGGCGCCGATCGACAGCGAGACCGCGGCGGCCCTCGAAGCGCTTGGCTATCTCACCGTCACGGCGCCTATCATCGACAATCCTCCCGACCCCCGCGACCGCATCGACACGCTCTCGGCCTTGCACGCAGCGGAGGCGCAGCCGTTGGAGGTCCGCTTGCCGCTGCTCGAAGCATTGGTGGCCTCCGAGCCAGACCTCATCGACGCCGAGATTTCGTTGTCCCTCGCCCGCGCCGAAGCGGGTGACCGGGCGGGGGCGCGGGAGGCTACCCGTGCCGCGTTGCAGCGTTGGCCCGACCATCCCACAGGCTTGTTCAATGCGGCGGCCTTGGCCCTAGAGGCGGGTGACTTTGCGGAGTCCCAGCTCTTGGTGCGGCGCTTGTTGGCCATCAACCCGCAAGATGCCCGCGGTTGGCGGATGTTGGTCGCGGTGAATGCGTCGACGGGCGACGTGGCGGCGATGAAAGAAGCCGCGGTCTCGGGCCTAAACGTGGCGCCAGAAGACCCAAACCTCCATTATTTGCTGGCGTTGGCAGAGGTGCAAGGAGGGGACCCCGCGGTCGCGCTCGACCACCTCGCGGCGGCCCGACGGTTTGGCAGCCAAGCCACCGACATCGACCTCTGGACGGCCATCGCCCACGAGCGCATTGGCCAGATTGACGACGCCATGCGTGCATACCAAGCGGCGACTCGTTCGATGCCCAACGACGGGCGCCCGTGGGCCATGGCGGGCTGGATGCTGTACCAAGCAGGTCGCTGTGCAGATGCGTGGCCGTTCTTGGTGAACGTGGCCAAACGCGGCGCCAGTCGGGACCCCAAGGTCATGGAGGCGATGCAGGCCTGCAATCCGAAGAAGGACAAAGCGCCCGAGAAATGAATGGCGATTCAGTCGAGGGCAATGTCGTCGGCGTTGCGCGGAAACAGCCGGGGGACGAACGCTTCGGGGTCGTCACCAACTTGCATGACGCCAACGACGGAGCCGGTGCCTTCGGTGGGCATAGGGTCTTCTTCGGACCATAACATATCGGCCATCTCGACACCGATGTCGGTGGAAGCCCGCCCGACCGCAGCGCTTCCCAACAATGTGATGTTGGGCCAGCGAACCAATGCGCCGTCCCACGCCGTCCAATCGTCGTCGATGGAGGCGATGTCGGTCACGGGGGCGATGTCGCTGCGGCGCGACAAGATTTCGCGGTGGGCAACCCGAAGAATCGGACGACCATCGGCGCGGTCGAGCCAGCCTTGCGCACGAATCACGAATCCCGTCGCGAGGTCGGTTGCGGGCTCGTTGTCGAAGTGGAGTTCGAGACCGGAGTAGGGTCCGCCGTAGGGGTCTTGCACGAAGACCCGCTGTCCATCGGGCTGCACCGCGGTGACGATGAGCGTTTCGAGGGTGAGAAATCCGGCGTCGTCACCAAACCGTGCGGACACTGCGGTTGTGGGACAAAGGCGGTAGGTTTCGGCGTTGGCGAGGTCTGCTTCGCTGCGGGGGGTGAGCTGGTGGTTGTCCCAGGCGCCGGAGACCACGCCAACGGGCAATGTCAACCGGTCACCTCGACCCAACGTGAAGATGGCGTCGAAGTACGAGAGGTCAATCGCCGGACCCTCTTCTGTCTCGAAGCGACCCCCCAGGCCGCCGCAGTCGGTGATGGTGAGAGACTCGGCCTCCACGAGCACACCGACGAATGGTTCCCAGGACGCGAGGGTGCCGACGGGGGTGGGCGCGAGCGGAAGGCTGCCCGTGACTTCGATTGCGTCGATTTTGTCGACGATGAGGCTTCGGCGTCCGTCGCGGCTGGCGATGTCGGCGGTGAGGCTGAGGGTGTCGCCGGGCAGCACCTGCAAGTCCGGCAGCGGGTGGTGCAAGTAGACCTCAATCCCCGAATATTCGCCGCCTTCGGGCTCTTGGACCACCATCCAGTCTTGTCCCGGCACGCGAGGCAAGCTCGCGACGACCCCATGGAGGGTGACGGTGCCATCGGAACCCGCGTCGCCACGGTGAATATCGGGAATCGAGACGAGCGTGGAGTTGGGGAAGGTGTTGAGGCGGTTGGAAAGGTCGGGTGGCGTGCACGCCGAAAGCACCATCCCTAAGACCAACAGAGCGATTTGGTGCCCCCTCTGCGGACGCCGCGCGGTGAAGCCGATGTCGCGAACCCAGCTTGGACCCATCTCGTACCTCGTGGGCGCAGAGTAGCCGATTGGGGACGACTGTGTGCGATGGAGTGGGTTCTCTTGCTGCTATGGTCGACGGATGGAGAGCAGACGTTTACACCTATAGCAACGAACTCGAGGGAGCCTTCGTGGGCACTGAAACACCGGCGCTTGTCACCGAAGGGTTGACACGAAAGTATGGGAATCGCGTTGCGGTCGACAACCTGTCCATACAGGTGGAACCGGGCGACGTTTATGGGTTCTTGGGACCCAACGGCGCAGGCAAGACCACTGCAATTCGTTGTATTCTCGGACTGATTGGCAAGGATGCTGGCAAGGTCAGCATTTTTGGTGAGACAGACCTCGTGCGCCAGCGGGCCCACGTTGGCGCGATGGTAGAAACGCCGCGCTTTTTCGACTGGATGTCGGGGCGTGGCAATCTGGAACGCGCGGTGGCCTTTGCGGGACAAGGCGACGCCTCCGATATCGACCGTGCGCTCCAGCTCGTGGGCCTGTGGGGACGGGAAAAAGAGCCGGTGCGCGGCTATTCGCTGGGGATGCGCCAGCGTTTGGGCATCGCGCGTGCGCTCGTGGGTCGGCCCAAGTTGCTTATCTTGGATGAGCCTACAAACGGCCTCGACCCACGCGGAATGAAGGAGGTGCGCGACCTCCTGGAAGACTTGGCGCGGACCACCCGCCTCACGATTTTTATTAGCTCCCACTTGTTGGATGAGATTGAAAAGTTGTGTGGACGGGTGGGGATTATCGAGCGGGGACGCATGATTGCCGAGGGGCGCGTGGCGGACCTCGTCGCGGGGGAGGCGGGCGTAGAGGCCGTCGAAGTGGGTGCTTCGGATATGGTTGCGCTGGGGCGTGCCCTCACCCAAATCACCGGCGCTACGGTCGATGGGGACACCGAGGGAGGCCGGGTGCGGGTGAAGCTCCAGGGGCTTACGGTTTCGGAGTTGAACCAACAGTTGGTCGCAAAGGGCGTGGCCGTGCGCGCCTTGGTTCCGATGGAGCGGCGTCTGGAAGACCTGTTCCTCTCGCTGACGAGCAAGGAGATCACCTGATGCCACCGCAAATGTTCGCGATGATTTGGGCGGAAGTCCAGGCGGTGCTGGGCCGGTGGTCTGGCCGTGGTGCAGTCGTCTTGGCTGTTTTGGTCGGCATTCTGGCCGTCATGGGCGTTGATACCGCCGATGGCTTGGCGGAGCATATGCAGGCCAATGGAAATCCCGTCAGCCAGATGATAAAGGCGGATTGGGCGTTTTCCCAAGGCTGGGCGCTCAAGGCCCGAAACTTCTTTGTGTTGCCGCTGTTGCTGGTGTTGGCGGGCGCGAGCAGCCTCTCTGGGGAGCTTGCGGACAACACGTTGCGCGAAGTGTTGGTGCGGCCGGTGCCCCGCTGGAGCGTCGTGGCGGCGAAGGTCGTTGCATTGTCGGCGTTGTCGGCGCTCACGCTCATTGCAACGGCGCTCACTGCGTTGGTGGGTGGGGCGTTGATGTTCACCACGGAAGGCGAGATGGGTCCGGTGATGTCGGGCTTCTTGATGAGTTGGCTCTCCGACCTTGGCCTCATCACGATGACCCTCCTGGTCGCGTCCTTTTCGCGCAGTGTGGGCGGCGTCGTGGTGGGCTTGGCCCTGTACCTCATGGTCGACTGGTTGCTGCAAGGCGGCTTGCGTATCCTTGGCGCGTTGGGGGTGACCTGGGCGCCGACGGTTCACGACTTGCTCCCCGGGACGGCCCTTCAGGCGTGGGGCGACTGGGAGGATGGGTTTGATATGAAGAAGGTGGGCAGTCTCGGGCTTCTCATCGTCGTGACCTGGGGTTTGGCGACGGTGCGGGTGCAAAAGATGGACGTGCCGTAGGCCTTGGTCATCCGCGGCTTGTCCCAAGGAGATCTGGCGGTGGACGTTGTGTGGGGTACCGACTGATCTCGCGCAGTCCGCCCCATGCTTGGCGCTCTATTGAGGGGGGGGGCGTTTCGAATGGGGTTCAAGGTGTCGGCCGAAAATCCGTTTGGGGGGCCACACACTTGGGAAGTCGCGATGGCCAACATTCGTATTTTCTCACATTATTCGGGCGACAAGGTCTTCTTGGCGGTGCAGATGCTCAAGCGCCACCATCGTCTGATTGTGCGCCGAAATGATGATGACTACCTCATGCTCGTTCGTCCGGCTCCCCACGTTGCGGGCAATATTCAATTCCTCATCCCCGACCCGCGTTGGCCCGAGTCAGAGGACGGGCAGCCTACTTGGCTCAACCCAGAAGACGCCACCGACCTCGACATTCGAATGGCCACCGAGCAAGAAGCACAAGCATTGGCCGACGATTTGGTGGACGCCCTGTATCCCTGAATCTTCGCCGGCCACCTTGCGTCCGCGAGCAAGGAACCCCGCGCGTGCATGGACTGGCCCATTGGCCAGTTCTTCGGTTAGACTGCGGGGACGGAGGTGCGAAGATGGCGTCCGATTCGGGTGACCGGGGCGGTGCAAAACGAACCGAAACCACGCGGCGTATCTTGGGAGCAGCGCGGCGTTTGTTTGGGGAAGCCGGCTTTTCTGGCTCAAGCATGGGCGCAGTCGCGCGGGAGGCCGGTGTCAGCAAGGGCTTGCTGCACTACCACTTCGACAGCAAAGACCACCTTTTCGTCGAAACCCAACAAGCGTTTTTCCGTGAGCTGCATCGGCGGTTCAGCGAACGCGCCGTGCGGGGCGATGGGGGCGTACCCAATGCTCTCGAAGCTCTGGATGCCGCGTGGGAGGCGATTCGCGACCTCCATGGCGGCGCGGCCTTCGTTGTAGAGACTCTTGCGCTGTCCAACCAAGACTCCGTGCTCGGCGCGCGTGTCGCAGCCTTCTATACAGAATCCACGGCCCTCCTCGAAGATGCGCTCGCGCAGATTTTCGCCGCGGACCTGCCCCGTTTGGCCGTGCCGCCGGAGCGAATGGCCGTGTTGATTCGGGTCTTGAGCGAAGGCCTCGTGGTGGAGCTGGCGCGCGCACGCTCTGACGAAGACCTCGCGCGGGTCGACCGCGCCTACCACGACTTTCGGGAGCTGTTCGGGCGCTTTGTGCTCGGTGGCGCCACCGACGACGCGAGCGAGCCGGTCGATGGACCGATGCCGTTGCCATGGTAGTGCGCCTCTTGGTCCTCTTGGCTGCGTGGGCGGGGCCGGTTCCGCCGGCAATCTCGACCACGCCAGAATCGCTCGCCGCCGAGCTTTCCGCGGCGGAGCGCGCGATTTCGTCGCCCGACACGCCCGCCGACCGCCTGGCCGAAGCGGGCCATCGGCAGCAGCGTATTTACCGCGCGATGATGGAAAATCCGGCCTTGGCCGAACAAGTGGTCGCGGCGATGCCGACGGACTTACAAGCGGTGGCGACGGTCAACTGGAAGAGCACAGGGCGCATCGCGGCAACGGTCACAAAGGCGCGCTCTACTGTTCCGGCTTGGCGAATTGTCGCACCCGCACCCGCCGACGAACTGCTGGGTCTCTATCGGGAGGCAGAGGCCGAGTTTGGCGTGCCATGGCATGTGCTCGCGGCCATACACCTCGTTGAGACGCGCATGGGGCGCTTGCGTGGCACGAGTCCGGCAGGCGCACAAGGGCCGATGCAGTTTATTCCCGAGACCTGGGCGCGCTTTGGACAAGGGGACATCGAGTCCAACCGCGACGCGATTCGGGCCGCCGCGCGGCATTTGGTTGCCCATGGCGCGCCAGCAAACACCCGAAAGGCGCTTTGGCACTATAATCCCACCGACGCGTATGGCGACGCGGTGCTTGGGTACAGCAGCCAGATGGCGGCGAATCCGCGTTCATACTACGGATATTATCACTGGGAAGTTTACTATCGGACGGTGCGTGGAACCTTGTGGTTGCCGGTCGGCTACGCGGAAACGTCGCCGGTACCGGTATCTACTTGGTGTGCGCGCCCGGAAAGCACCTGTGGTCCCTAAGCGGCAATCCGCACGAATCACAGAGGCTCAACGTCGAAGAGTTCGAGTCCTTCGGCGTTGCGAAGCGCATACGCGAGCGGCCACTCCGACGGCGCGAGGAGCACGGGGCGTCCGTGCCGGTCTTCGACCAGCGTGTAGTCACGCCGCTTCTTCAGCCACTCGAGCGCTTCTGGTTTTCCGCCGACCCATCGCGCCACGGAGAACGGCTGGCTCTCCATTTCGGCCTTGACGCTGTATTCGTTCTTCAACCGTTCGCGGAGCACCTCAAACTGAAGAACACCGACGGCGCCGAGGTAAGGGTCTTGCTGGCCCAATTCCGGCCGGTAAAACAGCTGCACGACGCCTTCGTGGGAAAGCTGCGTCAGCCCGGCGTCCAGCGACTTTCGCTTGAGGGGGTCTTTGAGGACCATCCGCGCGAAGTGTTCAGGAGCGAAGCGCGGGATGCCGTCGAACTTGAGCGCGGTGCCGGCGGCGAGGGTGTCGCCAATACGGAGCTTGCCGGGGTCGTAGAGACCCACGATGTCGCCGGGAAAGGCCTCCTCGACGATGCTTCGCTCCTGGGCCATAAATGTATGTGGCTTGGCGAGTCGCAATGCTTCGCCGTTTCGGCCAATGACGACGTCCATTCCGCGTTCAAAGCGACCACTGACGACCCGCATGAAGGCTACGCGGTCGCGGTGGCGCGGGTTCATGTTGGCCTGAATCTTGAAAATAAAGCCGGTGAAGGTTTCATCGGCGGGCGCGATGGGCACGGAGCGTGGTTCGCGGTCGGTGGTCCAGGCGGTGCGGGCAGCCGGAGGGGCTGCGTGCTGCGCCAAGAAGGCGAGCAGTGGCTCGACGCCGAAGTTGGTCATGGCCGAGCCCCAGAAAACGGGGCTTACGTCTCCGGCCAAGAAGCCCTCAATGCTCCAGTCGTCACCTGCGACTTCGAGGAGTTCGAGCTGCTCTTCAATTTCGTTCATCTGCGCGTCGCCTAGCTCTGCGCGCGCGTCTTCAAATGGAATCACGCGGGACTCGACCATGTCCTGACCATGGCGACCGCCTGAAAACAGCGTGACCATGCGTGTTTTGATGTCGATGACGCCCTTGAAGTCGGCGCCCATTCCCACGGGCCAGTTGAGGGGCACCACCCGCAAGTTGAGCGTGGTGCTCACTTCGTCCAGCAGCGCGAGGGGGTCGAGTCCTGGGCGGTCCAGCTTGTTCATGTACGTGATGACCGGCAGCTTCCGCATCCGGCACACTTCGAACAGCTTGCGCGTCCGTGCTTCTACGCCTTTGGTGTGGTCAATCAGCATGACTGCGGAGTCGACCGCTGCGAGCGTGCGGTAGGTGTCTTCGCTGAAGTCGGCGTGGCCCGGTGTATCGAGCAGATTCAAGGCGGCGCCTTCGAAGGCGAACTGGAGCACGGAGCTGGTGATAGAGATACCGCGCTCCTGTTCCATCTGCATCCAGTCGGAAACTGCATGACGCGTGGCTTTTCGCGCTCGTACCGAGCCTGCGAGGTGGATGGCCCGCGCGTACAGCAGCAGTTTTTCGGTCAGAGTGGTCTTCCCCGCATCGGGGTGAGAGATGATGGCGAAGGTGCGCCGGCGCTGCGCTTCTTCGGCGATTGCGGACAGGTTCATGGCTCGCTCGGGGTCACGGGCATCGGGAGACCAATGCCGTATCAATAAGGGTGCAGAATGGGAGTGGGCGGCGTCGGTGTTTAGTTGAGGGACGCGCGAAGGTCGGCCAGGGCCTTTGCTGCGCGGGTACCAGCGAGGACGGCGTGTACTGGCGCGAGGTAAGTGTCCACGGTGTTGCAGGCTTGCAGCAAGGCTTCTTCGAGTACGTCAGGCAAGCACAACTCTTCGCGGAGGGTGAGGCGATACCGCATCTCTCCATCGTCGAGGTCCATCTCCAAGCAGCCATCCGCGAGTCCGTAATTGATACGGGTGATGAGCTCCATGAGTGGCAATCGAAACTCGATGGGCGTTTCGTCTTCGAGCATGGCATACACCAAAACGCGCCCCAGACCTTCTTCGTAGACGAGCAGCGCGCGGCGGGCACCGTGTTCGCCTTGAAAGCGGGTGTGAAGAACGGGTTCGCCATTTTCGCCGAGGCCGAGTGGCCAACCAGCTTCGACGAGCAGCGGCGCGAGACCAGCGAGGGGGGTGTGGGCGATGGGGCCGAGGTCAAGGGGCATTGTGCCTCCGTAGGCCGCCCGCACAAGTCCGCGCAGCCCGTTCAGCGCCCGCGCGTCCCGAACGGTCGGCGGGGCAAGTGTGGGCCCCGGCTAACGCGCAGTCCGCTGGTTGGGGGCGTCATATCGCGTGACGAGACGGGGCCTCCGGGTGGTTTGGGGTGTCGGAGGCGGTGGCAACTCTGGCCAAGCACGCCGTCGATACGCCACCTTGGCGGGCGGTAGGAGCGCGAGACCGCGTCGCTCGCAATTGGCCTGGGTTCCGCCTGCCCTGCGGCAATAGGGGGCCGCGGCGTCTGTTGTGTTGCAGAAAGATCACCGTTGCGGAAACGTTGGCCAAAGTGCGGTGTTGGGATGGTTTTCCGTGGGTTATTCGTTGGTCATTTCGGACAGACGCGACATTTTCCCGCTCTGGCGGAAATTCCACAGGTTACAATCGGAAATGGTCGCGTATCAACTACCGGGGTCCAGCATGAACCGAATGCCATCCTACCGCAGCCGTCCTTTGGGGTCGTTCGCCGCAATGGGATTGTTCGTGCTGTGCGGTGCATCGGGCTGTCGAACGATGTTCAAAGAGGTTCCCTACGATGGGTCCACCGATAGCACAACTGACGAACCGTTGACGACCACCGTGTATGGAGATGGCACGTCCGCGGAGCCTGAACCCGATACGGGGGTGTTTGAGGATACGGGTGGTTCCGAGGATGGAAATGTAGACGGTGGCGCCGACGATGGAAGCGTCGACGGCGGCTCGGGCGAAGGTGAGGGCTCCGATGGGGGCGCAGATGGCGGCGGCTCCGATGCAGGTGCGGATGACGGGGGCGCAGACGGCGGCGGCTCCGATTCCGGCGGGTCGGGGACGGATGGCGGCACGGGTGGGGCTTCCGAAGGCGATACCGGCGGCGGCACAGGCGAAGTCCTGTTGCCAACCGAAGACTGCAATGGCATCGACGACGATGGCGATGGCGAAATCGACGAGGGCGCATGCCCCGATACGGTTGTCACGGAGCCCATCACGGGCCACGCGTATATGGTGGTAGAGACCGCGATGCAGTGGTTTGATGCCCAGGCCTATTGTGCGTCTTATGGCTATACGCTGGTTACGATTGACGATGCCACGGAAAACGACTTCGTGTGGGAGCTTGTTTTCGAAGGGACCGATGGCGTAGGCTCCTCCAACACGTACACCTGGATGGGGCTCCACGAGGATGTGGGCGCTTCTTGGGAATGGGACTCCGGCGCGAGCCTCGGCTTTGACGCATGGTCGTCGTCGGTGATTACCGATTCGTACGGCACCTCCACCTACGGCCAAGCCGCAGCGTTTGCCGATGAGTCTTCTGCCGCTTGGTCTGAAGTTCCCCAAACTTGGTTTTATAGCGCGGTATGCGAAACACCTTGATGTTCCGCGGGTGCGTCGCGCGCGCGCAAACGGCGCTGTGCTGAAGCAGAGGACGCGTCGGTCACTGGCGCAGTTTGGTCTGCGACAGGCGTATTTTGGTCTGCGACGGCGGGTGTTCGGCCCACGATAGCCCCTTGCTCCCTTCTCAAAACCGGCGTCGCTTCTTGGCAAAAGTATACGTTGGCCACACCCGGCACGTAATCAACGCGTGCCGAGTGATTTCCATCGGTGCCAAGGAGAATCATGCTGGACAAAAAACGGCAGACGCGCTGCGTTGCTGGAAGGACGCGCAGGTGGAGGGGGGCGCCCGCGCGGTGCAAGAGAGCCAATCGCGGGCAGATTGCCTCGAACGGCTGGTCCGCGCGGAGGCGGACGCGCGCACTATTGCCCTGTACGACCAAATGATTGCGATGGTCCGCGCCCTACGGACGCCTACATGTACCACAGCGCTGTTGGCCTACGAGGAGGCGGTTGGGCAGCTCGTCTTGCGTCGCGCGGGCATCGAAGGGCCTCTTTCCGATACCACCGCCTTTCAAATGGCCCGCAATGCGCGTCCGCTCAATTCCAAGGAGCCATCCCTCTCCCAAATCAAGCGCCTCGCGCGGGAAGCGGACTGTGTACGGCACTGATTTTGTATAGAAGTGCGCGCGCTCGCGCATTTGGGTTGGTATCCCCGTCCCAAGACGCACGACTCGAAGTTTGAGGTGTCGGAGTGGAATTATCGTCGGCGCGCGGTCGCTCGCTTTATGAAGGAATAACGCCGCGCAGTGCTTCGTCCCTGCTGCGGCGAGCGCGACCGGCAATCGTGCGGCGGGCAGAAGCGACTGCCCGAAACGGCCTACCAGACGGCGCCGCACGGCTCACAGCCAAAGTTTCCATCCCGGCGTACCCAGTTGCCGAAGGATGGCTTGCCGCAAGAGGGGCAGGTCTCCGGCATGGTCTTTTTGGCGGACGACGCGCGGGGGGCGGGCGCTTCCGCTGCAGGCGCCGCTTCCACCTTGGGCGCCGCCTCGACCTTGGGCGCCGCTTCGGCCTTGGGCGCCGCCTCGACCTTGGGCGCCGCTTCGGCCTTGGGCGCCGCTTCGACCTTGGGCGCCGCTTCGGCCTTGGGCGCCGCTTCCACCTTGGGCGCCGCTTCGACCTTGGGCGTGGGAGGGGCAGCCGGTGCCGCCGCTTTGGGGGCGGGCGCGGCGGGTGCCGGACGAGGTGCGGGCGCGGGCGCAGGCTCTCGCTGCTTCATCCCAAGCACCTTTTTGGCAAGACCTTTGACCTTCGACCGCAAACCCATAGTGCCTCCGCATTCACCGGAACCGCGCGTAGTCGCCGGCGACCGCTCGCTTCGGCGGGCATGGTAACCCAAGTGTTCGGCCGGGGATGGAAATCCCGCGCATCCGCAGGCGGCTTGGGGCGATGTCGACTTAGAAAAGACACGCTATGGCGTGCGTTTCGTCGTTTTCTATCGGAGCGGGAACGCGCCTCGGTGGGGGCGCCAAAAAAATCTGGAATTTGTTGCGCGGTCTTTGGTCGGTCGGGGGTGGCGCTGCGCTGCAGGGGGTGACGCCACCTCACGGACTTCGGAGTGACCCATGTACCGCTTTCCTCTTGCCCTCTTCCTCGTCTCCTTCGCATTCTTCTTTTGTGGTTGCCCCGGCAAGCGCGATGTGAAAGGTCCGTTGGACGGCGTACATAGCCAGAAGACGGTGGATGTCGCGGCGCCGTTGCCGCCCCGTTCGTCCAACGAGGCGGTCGACCGCCTGGAGCGCAACTTTGCGCGGGTGTTTTTTGCGTTTGATACCGCGCAGTTGACGCCGGAGAGCGCGACGTTGTTGGACGAAAACGCGCGCATTCTCGTGGATTGGCCGGAGCTGGTGGTGGAAATCCAAGGCCACGCCGACTCTCGGGGCACGACGGGCTACAACCTCGCGCTGGGAACGTTGCGGGCGCAAGCGGTGCAAGCGCGGCTGCGTGCGCGCGGCGTCAGCCCCGACCGGCTGCAGACGGTGACGTACGGCGAAGAGCGACCCCGTATCGACGGGGAAACGCCCGAAGCGTGGTCGGCGAATCGCCGCGTTGAGTTCCGGGTGTTGTCGGGGGACGTCGACGGTATCGCTGGCACGGTGCAGTAGCGCCGTCCGTGCTCATGGGGTCGGCGTTTGCTGCGGTGCCCATTGGTGGAGGGCGATAGACAAGTCCGCGAGCCGCACCGGTTTGGGCAAAAAGCCGTTCATACCTGCGTCGACGGTGGCGGCTCGCTCTTCTGCCATTGTGCTCGCGGTCATAGCGAGGATGGGCGTCGCGTTGCCCTCGGCGCGCAGCGTGCGGGCGGCCGTCAGGCCGTCCATAAGGGGCATATGAACGTCCATCAAAATGACGTCCCATTCCTCATCCTGCGCACAACGGACCGCCTCCTCCCCGGTTCCGACGACTCTGGGCGTGATGCCCAACTCAGCGAGCAAAGAGCGCGCCACAAGCTGATTTACGGGATTGTCTTCAGCGACCAGCACGCGTAGGCCGACGAGCGGCGAAGCGGGCGCGGGTTTCGCCGTGCTTGGCGGACGCAGCGGGTCGCGCGCGGGCGGGTGCGGCGCGGGCGATACGGGGAGGGAAAACCCAAACGTACTGCCGGCTCCGGGCGAAGACTGGAGGTCGAGGGTGCCTCCCATTCGTTCGACGAGGAGGCGGGAAATCGTGAGACCGAGGCCCGTTCCGCCAAATCGACGCGTGGTGGACGTGTCGGCTTGGGCAAACTGCTCGAAAATCGTTGCTTGCACCGCCTCGGGAATGCCGATGCCCGTGTCTTCTACCTCAAATCGGAGGGTCCCGGCGCCCGGAATCATGCGTAAGGTGACGTGTCCATTGTGCGTAAACTTGATGGCGTTTCCGAGCAGGTTCATGAGGACCTGTCGGGTGCGTGTGGGGTCGCCCAGCACGGGGACGGTGCCCTGGTCGTCGATGATGAGGGCGATGTCGTGGCTGTCTGCAGACGGGAGGAGAAGTTGGTGCAGCTCTTCGGCGAGCGACGCAGGCGCAAATGGCACCTGCTCCAGCTCGATGCGACCCGCTTCAATCTTCGATAGGTCGAGAATGTCGTTGAGAAGCTGAACAAGGCTCGTTCCAGAACCTTGTACGACGTTCAGTAGGTGTCGCTGCTCGTCGTTGAGGCTGGCATCGCGCAAGAGAACCTGTGTCAGGCCCAGTACGCCATTCATCGGCGTGCGGAGCTCGTGGCTCATGTTTGCGAGAAACTTGGACTTGGCTTCATTGGCGCGGTTGGCTTCGTCGCGTGCTGCGGCCAATGCGGCGCGCTGGTGTGCGTTGATGGTGACATGAAAGCCGGACACCAACGTCAAAAAGATGACGAGGGCCACCTCTGTGACATACCGACGCAACATTGAGTCTTGGGGAAGCGGCGGAGGCTGGGGCAGCGACGGCACATAATGGGTGACCAAGAGCATGGTCATCACAATCAAGACACCCACCAAGCTCCAGCGCGCGCCCTCTTTTCCGGAAAGTGCGAGCGTCACGACGGGAATCGACGCGAGGTAGGACACGGTGAGGGTCGCAGCCAGCCCGCCCGTCTCCCACAAGGAATACGAGAGCGCAATCTGGGCGGTCACGACGATGATGGTCGCGACGACCTTTTGGGGCACTCCACGTCGAAGCGCAAACAGGAGTGCAATCGACACCGCCGTGATGACCGCGAGCGCGGCGCTCGTGCCGTAGGTTGCGATGTAGTAGGTGGCGATGCTGTTTACGCTGGTGATGACCGCAATTGCCAGCAAGACCCCCACGGTCATGCGGGCACGGAACATCTCCTCGATGTCCTGGACGTTGCGTGGTGGCAGGACGCGGTCGAGCACGCGCGTCAGCAACGAAGGAGAAGAAGGTGGATTCACAGGAGGACTCGCCCCATACCGAGAGGCATTGGTGTTGGAAATGTAATCGGATGCACGCGACCAAACCTGAATGTCCCGAGCGACTTGTCCTACGGCCACGATGGGGAGGCTTGGGTTCGTGCGACAAATATTTGGATGGAGGAGACGGGTTGGCTCAGGTGCGCTTGGCGCGGTTCACGGCGCGTTCGTAGGGGTCTGCTTGCGAAGTGTTTCTGCGTGTGTTATATGACGGTAACAGGGAGGCTTGTGCGATGCGCGCTGCTTCGACCGCCTGCACCAAGTCATCGCGGGTACACGAGGGCAGAAGGTGCCGAACCGCGAGTGCGGTGTCAACAGGCGGCGACTGTGCCACCACAACCACACGTCCTGCGGCCCCTCGCACGCGCTGGAGCAGCGCGCGGGCAAGCTCCCAGGTACCCCACGTTCCGATGGGGGAGCTGACGACGTAGGCGCCCCAGGACGGCTCTGCGAGCATGTGCGTGAACGATGCGGAATCGGCGACAACCGCGGGCAGGAATGCCTGGAGTGTGTCTTGGTAGGCGGCGAGGATTCTGGGATCGCGTTGCACAATGACAACACGAGACTCCGGCTTCAACATGTTCGACCTGTGTTTGGGAGGGTGACGTTGGATTTTGCTTCGATGTTTGGTTTCCTGTCCAGCGCGCCCCCAAATTTCGCACGGTGCGACGGGAACCGCCGTCTATGCTGGTTTCGCGACATTTTCGATTCATGACCGACCAAATGCTTCAGGCTTGCCCCATCGGCTTGAAACAAATCTGAATCACCATTCAGTCTCCGATTTTTCCGCGATTCCTGCGGAGAATCAGACTCATTTCGCAGTGCGGAACGGCGGGTTGGATCGCTTTGGTCGTGGTCGTTAGCGGTTTGTAGATTTTGCATTCGCCTGCTGTTACGTTGTACTTGGCGTTGCAGTCATAGGAATCTTTGCTATAGCGTGGTCTCGCGCGGCTCCGAATACCTTGGATGAGGATATATGCCTATGCCTGTTGGAAACGCTCGGCGGAGAGAGGGCGGCGCGTGGCGATGGGCTGCGTTGGGATGGGTGATAGGAGCGATGCTTCCGGTCGACGGCTGGGCGCGGGACCGAGCATGGATTGTCGACCACTGGGACCAGGAGGATGGTCTACCACTGCTGCATCTCAATGACATCGCTATTGACCCCCACGGCCAGGTCTGGATTGCAACCTTTGACGGCCTCGTGCTGTTTGACGGTGTGCAGTTCACTACTCTTCGGGCCGAAGATGAAGGCGGCCCGTTCTCGAGCCGGGTGATGTTTGTGCAGGCCCATCCGGTCGATGGCGCGCTATGGCTGATGCTCGAAGGGGGCGTAGTCGAACGTCGGAAAGAAAGCGAGATTACGGTGTTTTCAGAGAAGCGGCTCGCCAGTGGTACGGAGCTGAGTCCCAGTTCGGACGCCATTTGGTGGTCCAACTATTTGGGTGTCGTAAAGGCAACCCACACGGCGATACCCGTCGCGCCACCTCCGGGCGTGGGGGTGGGTATGGTCATGGGTGACCGTGGGTCTGGCGTTTGGTTGTTGGATTTGGAGCAGGGGTTGTGGCACGCCGATAGCGACACAACCCCCTGGACGCGCGTGACCGACGCCGAAAATAGCGTTGGACACATTTTTCGCGACCCCATCGGGGAAGCTGTAGCGCTCATGCGGGAGTCTGGCATCGTGCATTGGCGCGAGGGCACCCAAGAGTGGGTTTCTGCGCCATCGTCCGTTCATCGGTCGGCGAGCTCGCCTCCCGATGACATCGGCTGGGCGCGGTTGGATGGGCAAGTGTATTGGCAGGACCAATTGGTTTTGCAGGTGTCCGCGAACGTCACGCAGATGGAGGTTGATGGGCTTGACCACTGGATCGTCACGGCGGGGATGGGTCTTTACCGCATTCGTCCCGCAATGTTGCAAGTACATCGTGCGCCCGATGACTTGGCGACGAATCTCCAGCGGTTTTGGTGGGACAGCGTGTCCCAAATATTGTGGGCCCATGGCGAAAAGCAAGGTTGGTGGCCTATTGCACGCTACGGGGACAGCCAGCCTATGTGGCCTGCGCCTCCTGCTTCCGTTGTCAATGCCCCGCCGTATATTGTGCAACAGTGGACCGCGCCCGACGGCACACCTTGGATTGCCGACAATGTACATTTGTATGCGTATGACGCTCAGCTTGGCTGGCAGGACCGCTCTCCCGGTAGACTTGTGCTTCCGGGCCCAGTCGGGTTCTCCCAAAGGGGAATGTGGATGGCGCTCCAACATGGGCCATTCTCCTTTTTTCGGGACGAGCAGTGGCACCAGCTAGAAGCCGGCGACGACGGCCTCTTCAATGTGCTGTCGGTTGTCGAGCTGCGTGATGGCACAATGCTTTTGGGAGGGCAAGAGGGGCTCTGGGTTCTTTCGCCCGACCAAAACAAGGCGGTGCCGTATTCCGACGCCTGGACACTTGGCGCGATTCGTAATGTGCGCCAAGCAGGCGACCGTTTGTGGCTGTCAACGGTCGACCATGGGCTGTGTACCCTCCTTCTCTCCGCGCCGCGCACAACGTCGCCGTCTTGTCTTGGAATTGGGTCTACCCTGAATCGCGGAACCATTCATACGTCGCTCGATGATGGGCAAGGATTCGTGTGGGTGTCGTCCAACCAAGGCATCGGGCGCGTGCGGGGGGACTTTTTGGCGGATTGGGCCGACGGCGGGCCGCAGCCACCGGTGGTATGGTTCGACACCTCGGATGGGATGCGAAGTGCAGAAGGCAACGGCTTTCTCGGGCAGGCCGCCGTGCAGACGCCCGATGGTCATCTTTGGTTTGCCACCCAAGATGGGGCGATAGAAATCGACCCTACTGAAATAATACTACCTTCGTCTGTTGATGTCAAGTTTATTGAAAGCCGGGTGGGAGACGAGCGGCAATGGTATCCGACGTCGCTGTCTCTTTCCCTCGAACATCCTCCATTGACTGTGTCTTGGTCTTCAGCGGCGCATGGATGGGCCGACCAGGTCGAGTTTCGGTATCGCGTCCGCGAAGACGGCCCTTGGTCGCCGCCAACTAAGATTCGTTCTGTTGCGTTGGCGTCGATTCCGCCGGGCGACACCTCGCTGCAGATTCAAGCTCGCCTCGGAGGGGATTGGGGACCGATTGTACGGTTGCCGCTGTATCGCGCGCCCGCATTGCACGAACGGGGGTACTTTCCGCTGTTGTTGACGATGGGCGTGGCGTTTGTGGTGGTGGGTGTGGTCGTGGCGCGCAGCCGTGTGTTGACACGTTTGAACCAGCGCCTTGCGCAGCAAGTGACCGAGCAGACGCGGGAAATCACAAACCAAGCGGAGATGCTCGCCCTACAAAACGCGAAGTTGGCTGCGACCATTGGTGCATTGGGGGACGCAAACCAAGCGTTGGAAGACCGCGCGGTAGAGCTTGCGCAGCAAAATGTGCGAATCGCCGAACAAGCAAGACGTCTCACAGAGCTCGACGCCCTCAAGCGACAGCTCTTGGCCAACGTGTCTCACGAACTGCGCACGCCGTTGTCGCTCATCATGGCACCATTGGGTGCGTTGTTGGCGGAGTCGGCTCCGGGGTCGCGGGCGCGTCGGCACCTGCAGCTCGCTTCCGATAGCACCCGCCGTCTCGACCAACTCATTGGGCAGCTCTTTGACCTCTCGCGCCTCCAGGCGGGTGGCTTGCACCTGCAGGTCCAGAAACTCGACCTCCTCGGCCTCTTGTCGGACGTCCGCCATCGGTTTGAGGCCATGGCCGAAGAAGCGAGCGCGACCCTCGTGGTGGAGTGCGACGAACCGGAGGTGCGGATTTGGTTCGAGCAAGACTTGATGGACAAGGTGGTCACCAACCTCGTTTCCAACGCGTTGCGGCACAGTCCCCCCGGCGGGCAGGTCACTTTGGCTTTGGAGCGCCGGGGACAAATCGTGCGCGTTTGGGTGCGCGACCAAGGACCGGGCGTGCCTGTGTTGCAACGAAGCTCGGTGTTTGAGCGGTTCGTTCAGCTCGATGCCATCGGCGGAACCAAAAAAGGGGGTACCGGGCTCGGGCTGGCGCTCGTCAAGGAGTTGGTGGAGCTTCATGGCGGCGAAGTGGGTGTAGAGGACGGCCATCCGGGGGCACACTTTTGGTTTGCGTTGCCCCTTGGTGTTGCGCACTTTCAGCCCGACGAGATTCATACGGGGGACGACTCGAGGTTCGCGTCGTCGGCCGCTATTCCCGAGGACCACGAAACCACAGTCGCTACGGGTTGCAAGGTGCTGTTGGTCGAAGACCATCCGGAGTTGCGGGGGTATTTGGCCGAGGTCTTGGGCGAACGCTTTTCCGTTACGCCTGCTGCAAGTGGTGCCGAGGCGCTCGACCTCTTTGCGCACAACGCTTTCCATCTCCTCATTACCGACATCATGATGCCGGGTGTCAATGGCATCGAATTGGTGCGGCGCATTCGCGAAGGGACGCACAACGCCGATATTCCCGTTCTATTTGTGTCGGCGCGTGGGGAGCTGCACCACCGCGTCGAAGGCTTGGGCTTGGCCGATGATTACCTTCCCAAGCCGTTTTACGCTCCCGAGCTCGTGGCGCGCGCGGTGGCACTATTGCGGCGCTCCTTCCAGGCTGCTCGTCCTGCAGGCGCTTGTGTCCCTGCTCCCGAACCCGCGACGACACCGGAACACGCAGAGCTGGAGGCGCGTCTCCGAGAGGTCGCGCTGCCGCACTTGGCCGATGCGGCGTTTGGCGTCAAAGAGTTTGCGCGTCTATTGGGCATGAGCGCGCGGGCCCTTCAACTCAAGATGGCCGACCTGTCGATGCCTCCGCCGGTGGAGTGGTTGCGGGGCGCGCGGATAGAGATGGGACATGCGCTCTTGACCGCCGGCACCGTCACTACGGTCGCCGAGGCAGCGGAGCGGGTCGGCATGAGCCGTCCTTATTTTACGCGCGTATATACGAGCCACTATGGTGTTGGACCCGGAGAAGAGCGCCGTCGTGTGCGAGAGTAATTCTGTAATATACTACAGATTTTATATTTGTCAATCAGTTGGACGGCGGTTCAGAAGGGGAGATATTCCCAGACGCGATGTCGCACCCTTCGGCGCGATACATGCCGATTTCCGCCATTTGGTCCCTGCGCCATTGGCCAACCTCGGTGGACGTTGCGATGGTTTCTGTCCAGAGTGGAGTGAGGGTGCAGCGTTCACGCAGCTTGTCTCGCCGCGCTTGAATGGTTGACATTGGCGTATGGCCGGCGGAGGGGTCGCCGTCGCTCTCTGGGGCGCCCAGCCAGACGACGATAGAGCGCGGTGTGGCATCGGGGGAGGCTGCGTTGAGATAGTGCATGGGCACGACTTCAAGGCCATCCCGCACGCTCAATATCCAAGACACGACGCCGTCGATATGGTTGGCATCGGCGTCGTAGGCGAAAACGGTTCCCGACGGCAGGTCGAGCACGCTGCGCGCGAGGAGTTGGCTCTCAATGAAGACGCCGCTGTCCGGGCGCTGGCTTACCCCACGAAGCAACAATACCGCCGCGAGCAGAACGCTCGCTGCCCTGCGGGGGGCGCCGAGGAAGGCCAACCGCTGCGGCCAGCGGGACCACAGGACCTCGGCGCCAATGCCCACCAACAAGGCCACGGGAATCCACGCGGGAAGCTGCAAACGGTATGCGTCGGCGATGGGCCATGCTTTTGGAATCACGGGAAGCATGGACCAAATGAACCACACCCAGAGGGCGGCTGCGCGCATGTGGGGTGGGAGCCGGGCCGGACGCGCGGCGGACATCGGCACACAGGCCAGAACGGCGAGCAGCGGTACCAATAGAGGCGTGAGCCATAAGCTAAAAGGCGTAAGCAAAACGCGGGCCTCGGTGGGTGCCACCCACAACGAGTTCCAAACGTCTATGTATAAGGAAGAGGACAGGTATTGGCGGGGGTCGGAAGGCGAATGAATGGGCGCATTCTGCATTTCGAGCCAACGCAGACCCACAAGGCCTGTGATGCACAGCGCGGCGAGTGCGAGGGGGACACGGCGGGTGCGCAAAAACGTCGCGGGAGAGTGGATGAGGCCAGACAAGAGAACCCAGGCTGGCGGCACCAACACAAACGGGATCGCCTCGGGCCGAAGGTGCGCGACGAAGCCGGTCGACACACCGCTCAATGCGGCCAAGACCAGCGCCTCTACCGGGTTTGTGGACGCAGTGCGTACAAACGAAGCGGCTGCCCACACCGCGAGCGCTTCGATGGTGACCACGCTGATATGCATGGTTTCGGTGGCAGACAGGTAGACGTGTATGGGCAAGAAGGCCATCAGCGCCGCCGACACGCCGGGAGCGAGGGTTGCATGGGGCAGGAGATGGCGGGCGATGCTCCAAACGAGGGGAATCGCGAGGGTGCCGAGCAGGACTTGTGCTGTATACAAGGCACGGGGGTCGGGTCCGAAGAGCAGGGGAACGACGTTGGTGAGCGCCGCGAATCCACCACCATACAGCTCCGATGAATGACCATTCAGTGCCATCGTCAGGCGGCCAAAGCCGAAGTTGGGTGCCCACAGAATGGCCCACAATCCGAGGCCCCAACGAAGCACAAGGCCGAGGGCCGTCCAAGCGACGACCTCTCGCCGGTCGGTAGGGGTGAGGCGCCGATACGCGGACTTGCCAAATCGCAGCACCCACACAGCGACAAGTGCGACCATTGCTGCAACGACGCCGTGGAGCCATTGTAGTTTCGGGCGTTCTGCTTGGGTGGGTCGCGCATGCGGATTGTCGGACGCGGAGCTGGTGCCTTCGGAGGATGGTGGCGCTAAGGTCGGCGGTGCGGGTGTTTGGGCAAGGCGCTCACATAGCGCGCGCACGACCGCGGGTTGGTCTTCTTGTTGGGCGTCGTGAATGCCGAGAAGCTCCCAGCGGGGCTGAATGGAGATGCCGCCGTGGGTGCAGGCCCCCCGAGGCTCGGGGGTTGCGGTGGCTTCGATGGTGAGCGTTCGCTCGTCGGGCAGGCGTACGCGGAGTTGCTGGAACTCAGGGTGTTCAATGACCTCCAAAACGACGGCACCACCGATTGTTTCGCCTGTATGTCCGAGGGTTGACGAACGGGCGAGCGCGGGGTGAACCCACAAGAGGAGCGGCCAGATAAACAAGGATGGCTCAATCGGAGGGGGTTTGTTCCGCGGTGTCGTGGGACGGCGCGCGTATTGACCCCACACGACCTTCGCGCGGGGCTGCCACGAGGGTATCATTCGGTTTCGGCCCGCGTACGGGCGACGGTGGTGTCGACGTCGCTCGTTCATTCTCAGTGTGGCGAAAATGCAGTAATATGGCTTGTTTTCGCGTTGGTGTGACAGGTAGGACCACGCTCCGAAGCGGAGACCGCGCGCGCGAGGGGCGGCATGCGTGGACCAACGCAGGCCACAAACAAAGACGGGGGCGAACGGCACCCTCGTCGACGCCCACGACTTGCAGGTAGGCGCGGCTGGCGGATTTCGACCGCGAGGTTGTGCTCAGTTCGTTGGCGGGCTTGGCGCGGGCTCGGGAGCGGGCTCGGTTGGAGAAGGAGAGCAGTTTGCCGGCGTCAACGGAAACGAGGACAAGATATCGGGAGCGAACCCGTGGTCGGGCCATGCCTCCGGGTCGACCTCGACCTCGCCTACCTGCATGCCCCAATGAAGGTGGGGACCGGTGCTTTGGCCGGTTGCGCCAACCGTTCCGACGACTTCGCCGCGGACGACGGGCTCGCCGATGTTCACGGACGCAACGGTGAGGTGGTTGTAGCTGGTCGTGAGACCTTGGCCGTGGTGAATGATGACGGCGTTTCCAAACAGGTGGTGCCAGCCCGCTGCCCGCACGATGCCGTCGAGGGAGGCGTGGACGGGTGTGCCAGGAATATTTGCAATGTCGGTGCCCAGGTGGTGCGACTTGCGGCCATCGGTGTAAGAGCGGTACCGGCCAAACGCCGAGGTGCGGCGGCCTTCAATCGGGCGCTGCACCCCGCCGCTCCAGTGTTGTCGGGGGTCTTCGTAGCGATACGCTTCGTTGCGGTCGGCGCGCATCTTCGCCAGCGCGGCTTCATCGGTGCGTGCGGCGACTTGCGTTTTTGTAAGTTTTATGGTACCACCATTTGGGAATGGCGTACTGGAAATAGGAACAGTGACCGTGCATGTGCGTGAATTTCCCCACGCGTCCGCGACTTGGAGGGCGAAGGGCGCGGGGACTGCGGGGTCTTCGACGCGCACACCGAGGAGGGCGCGCCAAACGCCGCCGGTGGGCGCCAAGTGGACCGCCTGCGACAGACCGGCGAGTGTTGCATCGGAGACGGGCTCGTCGAAAGCGACAAACACGGCAAATGCGGTGCCTTGGGCTGGCGCAGGGGGAACGACGGAGACGGAGACCGCGGGCGGGGTATCGTCTGTGGCGACCCAGGCCTCCGCGTGTGCGGTATTGCCGGCATAGTCGGAGACTTCGGCTTGGATGTGGTGAACCCCGTCGCTCCGTTGGTGGGGGAGCCATGTCCAGGCGATATGGTCGCTCGCGTTGGAAATGACGGGCTGGCCGTCAATCGAGAGAGCGAGAGACGCGATGCCCGAAGTCGGCCAGCGCGAGGGTTGCTCTTGCGCGGTCACCGTGAGCGGGATGGGACCGTTGGTGGTGCCAGAAGGTGCGTCAATCGTGAGTGTTGGCGCGGTGCGGTCAAGGTGCACGCAGGCGGTCGCGAGCGCGACGGGGAGCATCCGGCGTAGAAGAGGCACGCCGAAGCGGTCGCAGCCGAGGAAGCAACGGTTCAAGCGGCCGTCCAGTGGGAAGAGGCTAGCGTTTCTGGAGCCACTCGAAAATCGCGTCTGCGCCGGCTGTGCGCATCTCATCGGCCCGCCGTGTGTGAAGGCGATTCCATACGCGCTCTAAGGGCAGGTTTTCCGACTTGAGGCGGCGGTACAAGCGCTCGGGGTAGCCAAGCTCCGCCCACCGTGCCTTGATGTCCCTCCAAGCGGCCTTTTCGTATGCTTTCATGAAGTGGTCGCGGGCATCGGCCAAGGCGGCGGCCTCCCGCTTTTTTCCGCTGTCTTTGTATTGCTTGATGCGGGCGGTGGTCTCTTGTTCGTAGCGACCGAGGCTCGCATCTGCGGGCAGCCCTGGCAACAAGCGGCCCCACTCACTCGCGGATGGATGGGGCAACGCGGGCGCGGCGGGGGGCGCGGGCGTCTCAGTGGGGTTCTCAGTGGACAGGCCCGGCTGTTGTGCGAGGGCCTTGCGAAGCGCGTCTTGGAGCATTGTAGGGGCATCCGTTGGGCTGGCGCGACCGCAGCCGCAGGAGTCCTATAGCCCGCGCGAGGGCGGCTTGGCGGGGCTGCGCTTCCAATGGCGGCGTATGTTCGGTGCAGCGGTTGTTCGAGGGGCGAATGTCCCGAACGGGGACCCGCGGCGATTCGGCCGCGCGAGATTCGGCGGCGGAATCTTGCGTAGGTGCGAGCTCGCGTGGAGAAGACGCGTCCTACGCTTGTCTCCAAACTCGAAAAAAACGGGCTTGATTCGCAGGCAAAGGGCCTATCGGGCCATCTCGAGCGTAAAAACGGCCTCTGCGTAATAGCCGCGGCCAAGGTCGATGGTTGTGTTTCCATCGGCGTCCAGACCCGAAGTGCTCGCGGAGCCGGCAACTTCGCCGATGCCCGTAATCCAGCCCTGGACGTCGTAGGCGATGGAGCCGGTGACGTCGCCTGCATCGGTGATGTCGCCAGCAAGCTCCATGTCGACCGGCGTGGGGCGGCCGCCGCCGAAGTAGGCGTCGCACGAGGAGGAGGCCGACCAGACACCATCTTCGCCAACGGTAAACGAGATGTCGGTGGTGCAGAGTTCTTGCCAGGAGAGGTTGCCGTCCCAGTCGGGCCAGCCCATGTCGACGCGGATTGTGCCGGAATAATCGCCGGAGTAGGCGAAGACGGGGTCGGTGGTACCGTCGCCCGAACCGCCGGAACCGCCATCACCGCCACCGCCATCGGCGCCATTGGTGGAGCCGGTCTCGCCGGTGGAGCCGTTGCCGGTGCCGTCGCCCGCGCCGTCGCCAGTCGCGCCGGTAGCGTCTCCGTCGCTGCCATCACCGCCGCCGTTATCCACGGTGCCATCAGTGAGGCCGGTCTTTGCGATGCTGGGGGCACAGCCCGTGAAAAAGACGAGGGTGGCGGAAAGCAGGGAAGTGCGCAAGTTGCCTCCAAGGCAAGCGAAATTGGGGAGAGTATGGAGGGCAAACCGAAGGACCTCAACCAAGGTACGTCAGGAAATTGTGGGACATTGGGGTCCGACGCGGAGACGACGTTGGGATGGGCACGGGGGGGATAGCCCAGATTTTGGTCTGGGCGCGTTTTATTCTTCGGCGGACGAAAAAGGTGTGGTGGCAGGCGATCGAACGGGAGGCCCCCACTCAATTTGACCGGCAGTCCGAATGGACTCTGCGCGGAACGCGCGTAGAACCCGCTCGGTTACGTCGGTGCCAAAAGCGGTCTCGTATCGGCCATCGAGTACATAGGCCTTTGCGGTGATTTGAATCGCAAATCGTTCGGCTCCATTTGGGACTGGCCCCTCGCGAAGCGCGACAGTAATAGGTTTTCCGAGGTATACGTAACGACTTGCAGCACATGCCTCATATACGATACCTTTGGCTCGGTCGAAGTCTTCGTTGCAGCCAATCCAAAACTGGAACACACACATTTGGTCGAGCGCGCCAGCATTTGCGCTGCTGACGATGTCGTTCAAAAAGCGGTTGTTGGGTATCGAAATGAGGTTGTCGTCTAGCGTGGCGATGCGGACGGAACGCAGGCCGATTTCCAAGACTTCGCCGTAGTTTCCGGCGAACTCGACGCGGTCGCCTACCTGAAAAGGGCGGTCAAAGAGCAAGATGATGCCTGCCATGACGGACGCCAACAAGTCTTTGAAGGCAAAGCCAATCGCGACGGCCGCGGTGCCGCTGATGGTCAGGAGGGCCTGTTCCGAGAGACGGAAGACCGTGCCGACGACGATGACCGTCGCAATCACGATGACGACGAAGCGGCTGATTGCGGCGATGTTCTTGAGCAGGAGGCGGCGGTCGGTGAGACGCTCTCCCAGCGCATCGAGGCTAGAGCCGGCCAAGCGGTTGGCGACCATTGCGACGACGACCACCACCAGCGCAAACGGCACGGCGTCGGGGTCGATGAACTTGAGAAGTTCGATGCTGCCGTCCATTTACGTGGCTCCGTGAAAAACAGTGGCGGACGGGACTATTCCCGATGCAACAGGTGTTTGCGACGAAGGTGGCGGTAGACCACCGGGGCCCACCGGGGTGTGATGTCGTAATGTTCGTCATGTGCGTCGCTTTCGAGTACACCTAACCCCTGCAGGCGCCGGCAAGACGCACGGCACGTCGCCTCGTCAAGGTTGAGCACACGCACCAAATCGCGCACATCAAGACCGTCGTGGACCACCAATGCGGCGAGCACAAAGAGGGCGTGGTCGCCACCTTCTGCGAGGCGTTCGGGGTCGGGTTGTTCGAAGAGCACCACCGAAATTTCTTCGGGGGTGGTGCCTTCCCGCAAGGAGTCGGCCCACAGGGTCAGGGCGGCCTGCGGATTGCCCCGCGTCGCTTCGGCGAGCAGGCGGAAGTAGGCGGTGCGGGCCTTTTGTTGAATGCGGGAGGGGTCGGTTCCGCTCCAACCATCGGCCGCGAGCGCGGCATAGGTGGGTTGGAAGCCCGCAAGCACGGCCTGGCCTTCGAGCCAATCGCGAAGAGCGTCGGATGAGAGCGGCCGCAGGATGATACGCTTCCGAAAGACGCCGAGATTGACCGCGCCGCCGACGCCTTCGAGGTAGGCCCAATTGTCGCCATGGAAGGTGCAGACCCAAAAGTGGCGCTCGGATGCAGCATGGATGGCGGTGAGCACTTGGCGGAGTCCACGAAACCCACCGACGGCCCGCAAGAAGCAGCGGTGGAGGTCGTCAATGACAAACACACGCGGTGGCAGGGACGACAATTCGCGCGCGACGTCATCGACCTCCCAATGGGCGGAATCCGGCTTGGATGTGTCCATGGTGGCTTTCATCAACCACGCCAGAACATCGTTGGGGTCAAAAATATCGCGGTCGAGACGGATGGTTTGAATCGGGAGCGTCGCGTTGACTTCCGCGATGACCTCGGGAAGACGCTGCAGCAAACGGGACTTGCCGGAGCCGCGTTGCCCTGTGATGGCGACCATGCCGCGCCGTTGCTCCGCGTTCCATGCGTGGAGGGCTTCGCGTAGCTCGCCGAGCTCCGCATCGACGGTCAGCAAGTGGGTGTCGGCGGTGCGAAGGGTGAGCGCGTGGGTTTTGGAGAGGCGTCGTGTGGGCGCGTTGTCGGTGTTTTTGAGGGACTGGCGGGCCATGGCGGTGCGCAGCCAGCCGAAGCTGGTGCGTTGGTCGACGAGGTCGCCGGCCAACGACGAAATACGGCGTGCGAGCAGCACGACCAGGGCGATGGCGGCAACGGGCGCACGCAGGAGTTCGATGTGTGGAGGTCGGGAAACGGTGCGGGTGATGGGGTCGTCGCCGTCGTTGGCGACAGAGCTTTGGATTTCTGCGGACCATACGTGGAGCACGCCCGCTGCAATGACCCAACCGGATACTGTACCGAGCCACCCGATGAGGTCGTTCATGCGGTCAGCATCGAGCACTTCGATGGTTAGGGCGCCGAGTACGCTGAACGTCAGGCGCCACCCCAACACGGTGCGGGCGGTCAGGCGGGCGCGCTGACGCCCCTCTTCGGACACCCGGCGTGCGGCGGGACGGTCTTCGCCGGGGACGGCGAGCAATACGTCGACGAGGAGGGTGCCCATGAGGAAGTATTTTCGGGCGAGCCATAGGAACAGAATTGTGCGTGGAACGGCCCAATGGAGGGGCAGCTCGACGTAGACAATAGCGCCCGCGATACCATCGAGGGCGTGAACGAGAACGGGCGCCGCAACGACATACAGGCCCCGCCAATCGCCCATTGTTCCCCAGGTGGACACGGTGTCGTGAATCCGGGAGGCCCAGGAAGCGTCGCCGGGACGTACGAGGGAGAGCGTGGTGAGACCCCGGTTGAGCCAGGATGGGACGCGGTCGCGGAGGAAGCCCCACAGCAGAAGCAAGGCGACCAAGCCAAAGGAGCCACGCAGAAACGCGACGATGGCGTTGAGGTCGAGGAGAAGCCTGCGAATTCCGATTGCAAAGTCTAAAATATTGTAGAAATATTGCGAAATGATATCGGGTACTTCAAGTGTTTCGTTGAATAGCTCTTCGATGAAATCTTGGCGTACCGCGGTCAAGGCATTCGCGTCCGCGAAGCTGCGCGCCTCGCGGCGAAAGACTTTGGTTGCAGCGAGAAGCTCCATGGCACGACGTTTGTCGCGATGCATGGCGTCTCGGCTTTCACGGAGGTCGGCCTGCAGGCGGGCGCCTTCTTCTCGCCAACGGGTCAGCAGGGCGGAGTCGACGCCGGATGCTTGCATGGCGTCCAAATCGGGCAGCTCACCAATCTCTGTGGTGATTTTGACCTCGAGGGCGCGCGCATCCTCGTCGGTTTGCCGCACGAGGCCGCGAATCCGCGAAACCAGCTCTCGTGATTGGCGGTATACGTCGTTGAGACGTTCCTGGCGGCCCTCGCCATACATTCCGAGGTGGAGCGCCGCGGCGAGCGCGTCCCGAAGGGCGGCCAGTTCGTCTATTCGCTTCGCGATGGAGGCTTGTGCTGTCTCCTCGTACTGTTTTCGTTGCTCCAAAAACTGCGCACGGTGCGATGAGTACGTGGCAATCTGCTGTCGAAGCTCGTTTTCGACGCCTTCTGCTGCCGCGCGGTCAGCCTCTGCTTGTGCCGCTGCGGCGTCGGCCTTGGCTTGTGCGACTTGGTCGTCGGTGGTTTGCGAAGTGGCGGTTTGGAGTGCTTGTGCTTGGCGCGCGCGCTCGACCTCGCGCTCTGCGGCGGCGACCTCGAGGTCGGCGAGTTGGAGGCGGTAGGCGCTTGCTTGCAGTCGCAGCGCAGTATCGACGTCGATGCCCGGTGCCGGAACATGTGCGGCGCGCAGGGCGTCGACCAACGCGGTTTCGGTGGCCTGTTGTTCTCGCTGACGGTCGCGGGTGGCCCGAAGGCTCGCCTCTGCCGCTGCGAGGTCCATCGGTGGCGACGACGGGGCTGAAGACGCGGATGCGGTAGCCTGCTCGACTTGTTGGCGAAGTTGGTCGACGGTAGACCGTTGCGCGTGCTCCGACCACGCGTCGAGGACGGGAGATACTTCGTCTAGCAATAGCGGGCGCACACGCGTGAGCCGGTCCGCTGCCTGTGCAACCGTATGGGGCGCGGGTGCGAGGTCACTTGGATGGGCGGCGAGCCATGCGGACAACTGCAGACGGTCGCGCTCGGTGATTTGGAATAGCTGTGGGTCGCCCGGAATCGTAGCCCATCGCACAACGGCATCTTGCAGCGTGTGGAGAGCAGCCTCCGCGCGGCCGCGTTCGAGGACTTCGGCGGCAACAGCGGGGTCGGGTGGGTCGGCGGTCAGGAGCGGTGAGCGTTCGCGCAGCGATGCGATGTGGGCGTCAATCGCTTTGGGCTGGAGGTTGGTTGCGCGCGCAGCGACCGTCGCGAGTCCAAGCAGGAATCGTCGTTCTAGACCATCGGCGGCATCTTCGGCGTCCAATGCTCGGGAAAGTGCCTGGGACCAACGGTGGTTGTCAGCGGCGAGCAAGCCATCGGGGGGCGCCTGAATGCGCTGAATGACGCGCTCTTGGGCGACGGTGTCCAAGGCGGATATCGCGCCGGCAAGCACAGCAGGGTCGAGCAAGGGCAAGTGCGCGAGGTGGGGAAATGCGGCGGCGGGGGTGTCGAGACGGCCGTCAAACCACGCTGCTGCGCTTTCTTGGCGTGCGGTGGCAACATCGAAGCGGGCACGCAGTGCGGGGAGGTGGTCTTGTTCCAGCAGAGCGGAAGCGACCGACGAAGGCTGTGCCTTGGCCTTGGGAGCGGCCTCGGCGGAGATCGGCCAGCAGGGTAACAAAACCCAAATTGTGGCCAGCAGGCCGATGGAATTTGGGCGTTTCATTGGGCTGCCAGGGGGGAGAGAGCACGCATTCACGGGGCGTTTAGAGTTCGCCTTTCTCGACGATAACCCCGTTGTCAAACCGTGTGGACGTTTCGATTTGGCCCCATACGCGAGACTCGGGAAGCTCTTGAATTCGCGCCGCCAAAGGGGCATCTCCGAGGCGGCCGTCGTACCGAATCACGATGCCTTCGAGCGTACGGTCCCATTGCCAGTCGTGGCTCGCAATGTTCATACCGATGCGCAGAACGGGCTGAGTGGCGTTGTTTATGTCGATGGCGACCTCTCCCATATCTTCGGCTTTTCCTTCGAGGATGTCGCCTGTGGTGATGTCGACCATTCGTGTCAAATCTCGGCCGGTCCAGCGGGAGTAGAGGACGGGATCGAAGATATCGAGTGTGCAGACGTCAACCTGGGAGCGGCGCAGCTCGCGGACTTCCGTAGCGCCACCGCGCGTGACGACGAGGGTCCACTCCCCATCGCTGGTTCGGCGCCCGTTGACTTCGGTAACGCGACCGCTGCCGACGGGGCCGGTTTCGGTGACCGCGGTGAAAGACAACGTGGAGCCGCTCGTGCGGGCGGTGGCGCGGGTGCGGCGTTGCAGTGCTTCGGGGACCGCTTCGCCGCCGATGTCTTCAAAGCTCTCGATAATGCGCGCTTCGTCGGATTGGTCGTCTTTGGGAGGGACAAACCGAACGGTGAGCGTGTGGGAACCTGCTGGCTTGCCTGCGACGCTCAGGTCGAAGGAGACAGACACCGGTTCCCGAGCCAAGACTTCGCTGGCTGGCGGTTCTTGTGCGACTCCTACGGACGGCGGGAGGGCAAGCCAGCCAGAGAGGAGGGCCAACCCAGCGACGAAGGGACCGGGCGAAGGACGGCGAACACGAGAAGCGGGCGGTTGCATCATCATGGGGCCTCCATAATTCGCCACCCGGGAGTGTGGTGCGTTTGGGCAACAGATGGGCGACAGGCTTGGGCTTCGGGTTACCGCAGCGGAGCAACGGGTATTTCTGGTTTTTGGGTCGCCGCGCAACGCTTGTTGCCAAAATGGGAGCGTGCGGACATGTCCGAGCAAAAAACCATCGAGGAGCAGGCGCACGAGGCGGGGCCGCCCGGCCCGAGCGTATGGGTTCGCTTGGGAACCGGCGTTTGGACGGGCGCGATGGTCGTGGGTCGCGGTCTGACGGCTACGTGGAATGCGGTAGACGCCGATGTGCGGCGTGATTTGCTGCGGATGCCGCTTCTTGGCTTGACGGTGTTGGGACCACGCTCGGTGCCGATCCGGGCGCTCCCCCGGGATGGACGGCGCCCGCTCTTGTTTGTGCATGGCTTGGGCGGACATCGCGGTAATTTTTTGCCCATGCGAACGTGGTTTGCAGGACGCCACCGAAGGCGCAGCTATTCGTTTGGACTCCCCGACGACGCCTTGCCCGAGCTCGGATGGCGTTTGGCGGAGGCCATTGAAGAAGTGATTGCCGTCAATGGACTGGGCGAGGACGGGCAGGTGGATGTTGTGGCGCATAGTATGGGCGGAGTCGTGGCTCGGCTGGCTCTGGTGGACCCCCAAGCGGCGCGGCGGGTACACACGCTCGTGACACTGGGGACCCCCCATGGCGGCACACAAGCCGCCCGTTTTGCAGGGTCCGGGCGCGCGAAAGACTTGCGGCCCGACTCGGAAGTATTCTCGTTGATTCGGGCGCAGGTCCCTTGGCGTGCCAATACGCGCTTGGTGTGTTTGTGGTCGCCGGCCGACCCCTTGATGCAACCGGCGACGACTGCGCAGGTTTCGGGTGCCATCAACATCGAGATGGATGACATGACCCACACGCAGTACCTGCTTGACCCGCGGGCCTGGCACCAGGTCCGCCTTGCGCTTGACGCCTGAGGACGAATGGCTAGACAGATTCGGAAAGCTGCACCGGGAAAAGCTCCCCGGCTCACGGAGCGCGACCACATCGCGCGGCGATTGGCTTCGGAGCGAGGCAATGTGTTTGTGGCAGGTGGACGGCGGGTCGCGCTGCTCTACCCAAGTCCGTATCGGGCGGGAATGTCGTCGCTGGGCTTCCAGTGGGTGCTTCATCGCTTGCGCTCGACGGGTTTTTCGGCCGAGCGCGCCTTTTTGCCAGACGAGCCGGATGGCGGGGTGGTCAGCTACGAGACGCTCACGCCCCTCAGTCGGTTTCCGGTCGTCGGCGTAAGCCTTGCCTATGAACTGGAGCTTGCGGGGCTCATTCAGGCATTGCAGCGTGCGGGTATTCCGCCACTGGCCAAGGACCGCAACCACCACCATCCGCGGGTGCTGTTGGGTGGGCCGCTCACGTTTTCGAACCCGCTGCCCGCCGCTCCTTTTGTAGACGCAATGTTGTTGGGAGAGGCTGACGATTGTGTAGAGGCTGCATTTGCAAGTGCGCTCGACGATGACATCGACAGTTTTCAAAAGGTGATTGCGGGTCTGCCTGGGGGCTATGTGCCTGCGCTGCATGGCGACGTGCTCCCGCCGATTGCGAAAGCCTCTGACGATACGCTTCCTGCCCGTGGGCCGATTCTGGCACCCGAAGCCGAGCTGTCGGATATGTTTTTGATTGAGGGGGAACGAGGCTGTCATCGGCAATGTACGTTTTGTGTGATGCGGCGCTCGACCAATGGGGGCATGCGTCTTGTGACGCCGGAACGAATTTTGGGTTTCGTTCCAGAGGAAGCCAAGCGGGTCGGCTTGGTGGGTGCCGCCATCTCCGACCATCCGCAGCTTCCAGGTTTGATTGAAGCATTGGTCGAAAGTGGGCGGGGTGTGGGCGTCAGCTCGCTCCGTGCGGACCGGGTGGCAAGAAAGCCGAAGATTGCAGAACTGCTGCGCCGGGGTGGCTACCAGACCTTGACGGTCGCGAGCGACGCGGCGAGCCAGCGCCTCCGGCGGACGTTGTCGAAAGGAACCACCGAGGCGCATCTGCTCGATTGTGCAGCATTGGCGAGAGAACATCGGTATCGAATGCTCAAGGTCTACATGATGGTGGGAGTGCCGGGCGAAACCGAAGAGGACATCGAAGAGCTGATTGCGTTCACCCTTCGCCTCGCCGCCATTCACCCCACGGCGCTCGGCATTGCGCCCTTTGTGCCGAAGCGAAATACGCCGATGGCCAACGATGAGTTTGTGGGAATTCCGGTGGTCGAGGCGCGACTTCAACAGATTCAAAAGGGATTGAAGGGACGCGCGGAGGTGCGGCCTACGTCTGCGCGCTGGGCGTGGGTGGAGGCGAAACTCGCGATGGGTGGACCCGAAATGGGACTTGCCGTGTTGCGGGCCGTGGAGGCCGGGGGGCGATTCTCGGATTGGAAGCGTGCGCTTTCGGTGGAGGGTTCCGTGGCGGAGCGGGGTGTGGTGGCCGTTTGAATGGACGGAGGCCACGAAAGTGCGCGGGGCGTGGTGGGAGCGTTCGGGCGGGAGCGGTTGGGTTGAATCCACGGTGAACACGCGAACCATTGGCTCTCGGGCTGTGTTTGCGGTCGTCAGCAACAGGGGCCACCGGCTCGCACGGCAATCGGTGCACGTTTGCCCACATTTGGCACCAGGCTCGCGCCCAGTGGGTCGTCTCGTGGGGCGTGCTCCCACTTTTGCCGCGTCCGTCATTTGCCGCGTCCGTCATTTGCCGCGTCCGTCATTTGCCGTGCCCCACTCGTGCCGCCTCGCGTTTGCTGGGAGGACCCCGTTCGGCAGGGTCGAGATGGGCCAACTGCCGAACGGGTGCCTTTTGCTCGCGAAGGTGCGCGTACCGGATGTGTACCCGGTAGGCGGGGTGTGCCTTCGCGTGCGGGCGCAGCATCATTGGACAAATGGCTAGACGCCGACCTCGGTGGCCACCTTTCCGAGAAGTTGGCGCAGAGGTGCGAGTGCGTCGGTTGCGAGGGTTTCCCCCGCCTCTGCGCGGTCGAGCAGCGCGAGGACCATATCGACGGCCGGTTGACCGCGGTGCGCAGCCAGGAAGCCCGCAGCCTTCTGCACCACACGCTTTCGCAGGCCCCGCTGCCGGGTGTGTCCAGCCGAGAGGAGACGCGCGAGTACGGCTACGGTCTGGAAGACGTCGCCGTCGAAACTGCCGTCTGTGCGTTGGCTTCGTGCAAGGTCGGCTTCCGAAGGCGGGCCCGCAGGGGCGCGGCTTCGGGATGGCTTCGGCGCGGAGGGCGCAGGCGCAGGCGCAGGGGGAGGTGGTGCAAACGGAGTGTTGAGGCTCCGCGCAGCGGGGGCGGAGCGGGCCATTTCGACGGCAGGTTCTTCACACTCCATTGGCGCGGCTTCTTCGACGGCCGGTGCAGGGTCACCGGCGCAGAACTCGTCCTCGTCGGCGAATTCCCGAAGTTTCTCATTGTCTTCTTGTCTGCGGGGTTTGGACATCAGCAGGTTCTTCAAGCGGGCACCAAACGACGCTTCGGAAGGCGCTGCTTTTCGCTTTTGGGGTGCTCCGGCGGGGGGCGGAGGCGCGCCAGTCATCGCCATTTGTGCGCTGGGAGCACAGACGGGCGTAGGGGGCATCGCGGGTGCGACAGGTGCCCACTGGTGCGGTAGCTCCGCCGGCTGCACGACCTCGACGGGCCGGTCGTACACCTTCACAGAGGTGTCGACGAGCACATGGGAGGTCCAGCGGGTGGCCACCGAATGCGCCAACGCTACCCGTACAATCTCGGGCTGGATTGCTTCTTCTTCGAAGGGATGAACCACGAGGCGGTCTTCAAGGGCGGCGACCCGTTCCCGTGCCCAAGTGGGGCCCAGAGGGAAGGGCGCGGGCTTGGTGGAAATGGTTTGGGTCCACGGCCCATCTGCGGTGGTGCCCGATACTCGAATCGATGGGGCGGTGCCTTCGAGGAGCACGGTCAGCGGACGGCCAGCAAACAAGGCGGGGAGAGGAGACCGTACGGGGATTCCGGGTTCGATTCGCAGGTCTTCGACCAGAGGTGTGCCGAAACGCGCTTCGAGTCGTGCGACGACCGCCTCGATGTCGGCGGACGGGTCTGTCAGTTCACAAACGCCGCCGCCAATGCGTGCCAGTCGGTTTAGCAGCGCAGCGTTGACAGCGGTGTCGATGCCCAGGGGAAATATCCGAGCGCCCTCGCGGCGTCGCCACACAAGCTGTAGGAGTCGTGCCTCATCGGTGGACTGGCCATCGGTGATGAACAGGATGGTGCGTTGCCGACCTGGAACCATCGGATGCTCGAAGGCGGTTTGGAACGCGGGCGCCATCTCCGTGCCTCCCCGCGCGCGCAGTTGGTCAATCCAGCGGTCTGCTGCTCGAATGTGGGTGTCCTCTACCGGCAAGAACGCAGGATGGAAGACCTCCACCCGGTCGTCGAATGCGATGACGCGGAAACGGTCCTGGGGCAGCAGCCCGTGAAGGGCCGTTTTGAGCGCGAGACAGGCGGCCTTGAGTTTTTGTCCATCCATCGAGCCGGAGATGTCGATGAGGAACACCGCATCCCGCGGCAGAGGCGAAGAAGCAATGACAGGCGGAGGGTCGACGAGCAGCAAGGTGTGGGCGCCATCTGTCCATGCGCGTGCGGCGGAAGCACTGCCGATGCCTCCCTCGATGGCCAATACGAAGTCGCGGTCGAGGGTGGCGCGGCCGGATGGAGCGACACGAATTCCGGATTGCTCCATCGTGACCGCTACGGCGTGAAGCGAGCTTGCGACACGATGTACGGGCCCATGCAGAGTGACTTCGATGTCAAGCACCGCTCCGCCATCGAGGCGCAGCGGGGGAGAGAGACGCGATGCGTCGGGCACGATGTCGGTGTCGGGGTGGGTGCCCGGACCTTCATGGCCCGTTGCGGCGCCCGGCGTATAGCGAGGCGCAATCGTGGTGGGAAAACGCCAAATCGCGCGGCCGTCCACGACTTCCAGCGATTCTTCGATGACGATTTCTATCGTGACCGACGACTGCGGCGGTAGATTGGCAACCCGCAGAGTGTGGATGTCGGGGCGCTCTTGGGTCAGCAGCGCCGTGCGGTGGCCGGCGGCGCGGGCGGTCGCGTAGACCTGTTCGGCTTCTGCTTTGGGCTTGCATTCCGAATGGACGGTGACCTCCCCCGCGCGCAGCACGACGGAGACGACGGCCCCTCGTTCGGGAAGGGGAAACAGGTGCACCGCCTCCATCGAATGCGTGAGGGTGTTTTCGTAGACTTGTTGGACGGTGGTTCGGGCGAGCGGTCCCACGATATCGCTGCGAACCGTACAGCGTCGCAGGGGAAGGCTTTGCGGACTTCCGCTTCCGGCAAGGAGCGCGCCCAATCCTCGCGCATCGTGTCCCGAGGTGAGGGATGGCTCTTGGAGTGGCTCAAGGGACATCGAAATCTGTGCGCTCATGGTTCACCTCGGGGAGAAATCGCCGCGGCCAGTGCGGCGAGGAGAGATTCAGGGTCGGCGACAATGGAGGGGTCGACGGTGACTTGTACGCCAGGCGCGAGGTCTGCACGCAACAGACGCACCCAGTGCTTGGGCCCCACCGCAGGCTGGTAGGCAAAAACGTGCACGTTCGGTTCGGCGGCAACTTGAACGTATGGATGGGGGGGCTGGTAGGGGACTGCTCCCTCAATGGAACGGGCGAGCTCTTCGGTGGACCGTCCCGCGAGCAGTTCTTGAATCTGCGAAAGCGGCAGGCCTTCTGACTGAAGCACCTTGACTGCGACCACCTGAAGCAGGTGGCGAAAGCCGTAGCGCGCCTTCCGGCCATCGTAGCGGAGCGGGCGGTCGAGCAGTCCGAGTGTGCCGTAGTACCGAAGAACTCGGGCATTTGGCACATCGCGCACGCGCTCATCGCCCACCGAAACAGCCAACCTCGCCAGCACAGAGGCAGTCGCCGCCTCCAGGCCCTCAAGGTCGGTGTCGAGTGATTTCCATTCGTTCATCATACAGTGACAGTAAATCAGACAGTATTTACTGTCAACATAGAAGTGATACATGGTGGAAAATTCGTTTTGCCGGGTGTGGTCCGGCCGGGGAGCCAGCGAATGGGCAATCGTTCCTTGCCGGTGGGTAGCGCCGTTCGATTTGGTGTGACTGCGCTATTGGGCGTTGTCTTGGGCTGTCTTCATCCAAGCGCCGCGCCCGTTCACGCCGCCAAGCGCCCGAGCGAACAAGTCGATACCTTCGAACATGTGTGGCGGCGGGTCGGCGAGAGCTTCCCAGACCCCTCGATGAACGGCGTCGATTGGCAGCAAGTGCATGACTCCTTGCTGCCGCGCGCGCAGGAGGCACGAACCGCAGACGACCTCCGTCCAATTCTCCGGGAAATGCTCGATGCAGTCGGCGTTTCCCACTTTGCGATATTGCCGGGGCGCGTGTATCGCGGGTCGGCCCATTCGGGTCCGATGGGCGACCTCGGCCTCGATGCGGCCTTGGTGGAGGGACATGTCCATGTGGTGTCCGTGCGTGCGGACGGGGGTGCAGAACGCGCTGGAATTCGTCCGGGCGACCAAATCGTCGCCATTGGGGACACTGTGCTGGATGACGTCCTCGCGGAGCTCACCGCTGAAGGAGGCGTCCGCCGACCGGCCGCTATCATCGGCAGCCTCATGCGCGAATTGACGTATGCGCCGATGGGGGAAGGGTGTTCCGTGCGCTTGGTGCGCACATCCGCGGATGGCACGCGCCGCGAAGACACATTGTCTGTGTTGCCGGGTCCGCTGCAGGGCGAGATTTTCAAAATGGGCGAAATGCCGGCCACATTGGTCGAAACCCAATCGCGCGTCGACGACCCCGACGGGCCGGACGGCCCCATTCCGCCCGTACTGGTGGTGCGCTTCAGTATGTTTGCGGTGCCCTCTGCCGCTGCAGTGCGGTCTGCGGTGATGGATGCCCATGCGCAAGGAGTAAGCGCCGCGGTGGTCGACCTGCGCGGCAATCCAGGTGGAATGCTCGATGTCGCGCGGGGCCTCGCGGGGCACTTCGTTGCACGAAAGTCCGCCAGCCTGGGCACTTTTCGCACCCGCGACGCCACGCTGGAACTGTCCATCCGGCCTCGGGTATCCGCCGAGCGCCTCGATGGCCCGCTGGCCGTCGTGGTGGATGGTCGCAGCGCTTCGAGCAGTGAAGTGTTCGCCAGCGGAATGCAGGACCTCGGGCGTGCGACGATTGTGGGGGAGCAGAGCTCGGGTCTTGCGCTCATGAGCGCCTTTGAGTCCCTGCCCAACGGCGACCGCATGCAGTTTGTTTTTGCAGACCTTGTCTCCCCCGCAGGGAAGCACCTCGAAGGCGTTGGGGTCACACCGGACCTCGTGGTTGCGCCTACCGTTGCCGCATTACATTCGCAGGCAGACCCTGCCTTGGACGCCGCTCTGGCGAAGGTTCGAAAGGAGTTGACCCCGTGAACTATCCGGTCTTCGTCGTCGTTTCGGGTTTGGTGCTCCTTGGGTGCCCCCACGCTCCCCGTCCCGCTCCCGAACCAAGCAGCGCGGCACCAACCGCGGATGAGCTTTTTGAGCGATACATCGCGTTTTCCGGCGGGCGAGACACCATCACCGCAACGCAAAACCTGCGCATGTCGGGTGCCATGGAAATGCCCGACATGCAGTTGTCAATGCCGATGGTGCGTTGGCAAGCAGCGCCAGACCGCTCCCTCACAACGGTTTCTATGATGGGCGTCGGTGAAATTCAGGAGGGCTTCGATGGGGCAACGGCTTGGTCGGTGCATCCGGTCATGGGGCCGGCGCTCAAAGAAGGCGCGGAGCTTGCCGAAGAGCGGCGCAACTCCGACTTTTTCGGGGTTCTGCATTACGCAGACCATTATCCCGAGCGCGCGGTCGCTGGTCAGGAAGAATACGGTGGAGAGCCGTGTTGGCGGGTGGAGGTGAAGACCGACGACCAACAGCCGCGAACCCTCTATTTCGCTGCCGACGACGGAATGCTCGTCGGAACCGTCGCGTCCATCCCTTCGGAGATGGGCTTGGTCCCCATGCGAAGCACGGTCACCGCTGTGCGCACTTTTGGTGAGCAAGTCATGGCGTCGGAGACGTTGATTGAGGTGGGCGCGATGCGGATGAAACTGGTCATCGACAGCGTCGAGGTCAATCTGCCCGACGACACTCTCCCATCTTTTGCACCGCCTCCCGCCGTACAGGCGTTGAAAGACGAACTCGACAATCTCCCCGAGTGACGTTGACTTCGGTTATTGTCGAACCACTCGTGTCTTGCGCTCGGATCGGTTGTGTCGTGGACGGTGTGTGGGTGGATCGTGGGACATCGTTCCCCGTTTTTCATCAAATCCTTTGGGTTGCCATCGCTCTGACATCGAACCTACCCCCTGTGTCAAGGTACGCTGGTTCCAATTGGAGCTCCTATGCGCGCCGAACGAGAATACCGCTCCTCCGACCAGCGAGTCCGTCGGTCGGAAACCCTGACGGACAACGAGCGGAGTCCGAGTCGTGAGCCTGCCCTTGAGACACGGGTAGACCCGCTCGTGTCCAACCTTCAGAACGGCTTGGGCAACCAAGCGCTCGGGGGTGCAGACTTCACAGAACACGGCGCGGCGATGCTCACGCACACCGCGGGTGTGATGGGCTTGGTCGCAGCCGGTGTGGATGCGGGGGATCTCGCACCCGGATCTGCGCCGCTGTCCGTCATGCGCCGGGTGTTGCGTCGCTCGCAGGCCGAAACAGAAGGCCTCGACACCGAATCGGCCGCTACGCGCATCGGCTCGCGCCAAGGCAGTCCGCTGCCCGAGGCCGTCAAGGTCCGAATGGAGCGGGCGTTTGGCCACGACTTCAGCCATGTGCGTATTCATACGGATGGCGGGGCTGCCCACGCGGCCGAGTCCTTGGACGCTGTCGCATTCGCGATTGGGCGCGACATCTACTTCAATCGAGGCGCGTGGCGTCCGGGCACGTCCGCGGGCGACGAACTGCTCGCGCATGAGCTCACCCACGTGGTTCAGGCCGACGAAGGCCGTCTGCCGGGCGCGAAGGGCCCGGGCATGGATGTTTCGCGGCCCAATGACCCCCACGAGCGGGAAGCCGAAGCGATGGGCCGTGCGGTCGCACGGGGCGCCACCGCGGTCAACACGGAAAGCATCGGCGCTCCCGTCGAGTCTGCGTTGCAGACCTCTTCCGTCGAGAGCGTCGCGCCTGAAGCCGACTCGCAGAGCTTGGCGGCGCCCGCATCTCCATTGAGCGTGGGCGCAGAAGATTCCCTCACCGTCTCTACCGGAGGGCCCAGCGCATCGGGCGACGCCTCCTTGGCATCACGGGAAGCCCGTCCCACGCGTGCCAGCCAGATTCGCCCGCCGACTCCACCGAGCGGCCAAGCTGCCCAGCAGCCGAACTCCGACCGCCCGGCTCCCGGGCCGGCGCGCATCACGTTTGCCGGTCAAGTCATCGAAGTGCAGCGTTCCGGCGATGCGCAGACCGCTCCTTCGATGACCACGCAGCTCAACCGCACTCCCGTTCCGGGCGTCACGCTGCGCACGGCACACCTGAACTTCGACGATACGGAAACCATCTCCAGCGGCAAGATTGTTGCGGATATTCAGGTCGGTGAGCTGATTCACGCTACGGGCGTCGAATTGCAAATCAACCGCGACGGCACCGTGGCCTCGCAGATTCCCGAGGTGCCGTTCCAAATCGGCGATTCGATTCAAGGCTCCGTGTCCTTGAATGTTTCCGCGGATGGCATCTTCGGTTCTGGGCAAGTGGCCTTCGACCAACTTCCGCTTCCGGCAGCCCTCGGCATCAATGGCGGCGGTCTCAACGTCAACGTCACGCCGGAAGGTGTGACCGGGCAAGGCACTGTCACCGGCGAAATCCCGAACATCGGCACCACCCAAGCCGAAGTCGGCTTTGATGGCACCAGCCTGTCTGCGCGTGTCTCCATCACGCTCGCGGCGCCGATGCAGCCGGTCCCCCACGTCGACATTCAGCACGGCTCCTTGTCCGGTGAGTGGACCCAAGGCTCCGAAGACCTCCCCCTTGAGGGCGTCATCGGCGTCAACGTTCACTCGTGGGTCGCCGGCGAGATTCTGGCTCGCTACAACCTCGCCTCCGGCATGTTCACCTTGACCGGCGAGCTGGCCCAAGAGACCGAGCTGACCTTCGGTGAGTTGGCGTCGATTTCCGCCAACATGCGCCTGTCTGTGGTGGACAACGCGCTGGAGCAGGCCCACGTCGACATGGAGTGGACGGCTCCGCGCCTCAAGGGCACGCTCAACGCGACCTACGACTTCGAGACCCGCACCGTCACGGGCGAATCGACGGCCGAGCAGACCGAAGACCTCGCGCTCACCGCCGATTGGGGCTCGTTTACGCTCAAAGCTGGTGGGTCCTTCAACGCGACGGTCACCGCCAACGAAATCACCGCGCTGAACGGCACCGTGCCCTTCGAGGCCTCTATCACCGTCGGTGACTCCCCAGTTCGCATCGATGGCCGCGTCACCGGTGAAAAAGACCCCGAAACCGGCGAGATGACCGGCGAGGTCAACGGCCTGCTGCTCGATGACGTCCTCCTCGTCACCGACCGCGGCGACAGCCTCACGCTCGAACAAGACGCTGTGGTCCGCGCTTCGTTGGCCGGCACCGCCCTCACCCAAGTTTGCCTCGACGCTGCGATTCGGTTTGACCGTGACGGCGAGGAGCTGCTCACCGGTCACATCACCGATGCCGTCTACGAGCCGGCTTCGAGCAACCTCTCGTTTGTGGGCGACTTGGTCCTCGGCCGCGACATCGAGCACCAAAGCGAAGACGGCAAGTGGACGCTCCACGCCAAAGAAGGCAGCCGGATTTCCGCCACGGTCGAAAACAGTGTCGTCACGCAGCTTGGCGGTGACATCGACCTGCAAATCGACGACCAAGACGGCCCCTTGCTCAATGGTGTGGTCAGCGGCGCCACCCTCGACCTCGAAGAGCTCAAGGCCACCGGCAGCGTCGAGTTGACGACCGCACGGGAGTTCTTGCATCCCCGCGCCACCGACGGCATGGTGGAAGGCACGGATTGGACGCTCAAGGTGCTCGAAGGCTCCGGCGTCAGCGGCCAGATTACCGAAAACCGCCTCGACAGCGTCGCCGCCAACCTCAACATGCAGGTAGACGACACTGAAGGCCCCTTGGCCGATGTCACCCTCCAGGCCGACTGGGCCATGGAGAACGACGAGGTCAATGGCACCGGTCAAATGACCTTGAAGCGTGAGATTCCGATTGCCGAGAATCTCGGGCCAGAGGCGTGGACCGCCCGCGTGGTGCCCGGCGCAGAAGCCACCGCGCACATCGAAAAGAACGACTTCACGAAGGTCACGGGTGGGCTCAACGCCAAGGTTGCGGATGCCGAGAGCGACTTCATTGACGTGAAGGGCGAAGGCACCTGGACCACCGCCGACGACAACGTCGAAATCTCCGGCGAAGCGGCCCTCACCCGCGACAAGGTCATCGAAGCCGCCAGCAACGGCCCCTGGAGCACCACTGCCCTCATCGGCACCAAGGCCTCCACGACCATCACCAACGAGACCATCACGGAGATGGCCGGTCACATCGAAGCGCGCCTCGACAAAGACGGCGAAGGCTTCGTAAAGGCGGGACTAGAAGGCAACTGGACCCCCGAAGGCAGCGTCAACGGGCAAGGGGAAGCCGAGCTTCTGCAAGAAATCGATGTTGCGGAAGCGGGTGAGTACCATCTGTTCGTCGAAAAGGGCGCTGGCGCGCAGGTTGCGGTCGAAGAAGGTGCCCTGTCGGAAATCGGCGGCACGGTGCCCATGCGCCTCAATGAAGGGGAGACTCCGTTCATCAAGGGTGGCGTGGAAGGCACGTACAAGATTGAGGAAAAAGACCTCACCGGCACCGGCACCGCCGAAGTTCTGGTCGAGAAAGAGCTTGGCTCGCTGGGCAACGACAAGCTCTTCTTGATGCCGGGCACCGGCGCACAGGTCACCATCCAAAACAACGAACTCACGCAGGTGGGTGGCACCATCAACCTCGACGTTCGAGATGATGGGGGCCAGTACGCCACGATTTCGTTGGCGGGAACCTTCGACGCAGCGGGCGGCACGGGCTTCACTGGCACGGGCGCCACAGAAGTCACCCGAGAGAAGGAGCTGTACAAAGACGGCGATTACACCTTCCTCATCATTCCGGGTACCGGCGCCACGGCGCACATCACCGAAAACCAGCTCACCAAGCTCGATGGCCAGGTTCCCTTTGAAGTGCGCGACGCCCAAGGCTCGCTCATCAAGGGCAGCGTCTCGGGTGAATACTCGGCCGAAACGGGCTTGGTGAATGGCTCCGGCGACGTTCGGTTGGGCCGCACCCTCGAGTACGACCTCGGCGGCGGCGCGGTGATGAAGTTCCTCGAAGGCTCCGGCGGCGACGCCGAAGTCAAGGACAGCCAGCTGTTGCGGCTCGGCGGCACCCTCAAGGCAGAGCTGTGGACCAACGGCCAAGCCCAGGTTCGGGTCGAAGCCGACGGTAACTACAACGTCGTCACCAATACGCTCGAAACCCTCGAAGGTTCTGCGGAGATGCTTCGTCCCTTCGAGCTGTTGGGCGGCGCGATTGAGGTGCGGGAGGTCTCGGGTTCCGCCAAGATCAAGGACAACCAGCTTGTCGCTGCGGAAGGCGACGGCACCATCGTCATCGAGCCCCTCAACAACATGCAGGGCGAGTTCCACGTCAAGTGGTCGAACGAAGGTGGTCAGGACCAATACGAGGGCACCGGCAAAATCGACTTCACGCTCTTTGAAGATGCGGCGAAGGGCCGGAAGATGGAAGGCGAAATCGACGCCTCCTACTCCTCTGATGGCTCCTTGGATGTCCATGGCCAAGCGACCTACACCTTGAACGAGATGCTCAAGGAAATCGCCATCGACGTCGAGATGGACGAGCAACTCGACCCCATCATCGACATCGACGCCGACATCGACACCAACTTGGTCGAAGGCCGCAACCTCTTCGAGATGGAGCGCGACCTCCTGCCGCGGATGACGGTGCCCGTGTACGGCCCCCTCGGCATCTTCTACGGTGTCAAAGGCGGCATGAAGCTCGATATGGACGCCCTCCACGCCCGAGCCCACATCGCGGTCGCGGACTGGAAGCCCATCTCGGAAGCCACCAACGTGCCCAACTTCCGGGCCGACCTCGATATGAACTGGGGCCTCGACTTTATGGCGCAAATCGTGCCGTACGTCGGCATCGAGTGCAATATCGGCGTGGCTTCTGTGGGCGGCGGTATCGAAGGTTTGGCGGAGTTGACCGCCGACCTCGACGTCAACCCCAGCGGCTCGATTTGGGGTGGTGACGGTATCTTTGGCGGCGAGCTGTCGGTCGGCGTGCGCTTGGCGCCCGAGATTACCTTGGGCCTCACGCCCTTTGTCGAAGCCCAGATTGTCGGCCTCGATGGTTGGCGGCATGACTTCGCCGAAATTCGCCAAGAAGTCGGTAACATCATGCCCTTCGAGTGGGGTGGCACCTACCAGTTTGGCGACGCCCCCGGTCCCAAGACGCCGCCCAATGCCTTCGCGGAAGGCAACGTCAGCCAGGTCACCAAGCAAGAATCGGCGACCGACACCGAGATGTCCAACGGTGGTGGCGGCGGCGGTGGCACCAGCATGGCCGGTGGGCCGCAGTTTGAAAGCGGAAGCGAAGTCGCAGCCCAGCAGGAAACGGGCGAGATGTCGGAAATGGACCGGCTTCTCGAAATCCTCGAAAAGGTGCAGAAGCTCGGCAAGGGCATCGAGGCCCTCGGCTACTTGGTCGACCTCGTCATTGGCGTGATTACGGCGACGGCCACGTTGGGGCCCATCGGCTTCATCGGCTACATCGTCTGGAAGATTTTCAAGCGCGAGCTGTCCTGGGACGGCATCAAGGAGAAAATCGACAACCTCGTCACCGCCCTGCAAGTCTGCGCCGACCTCCTCGAACCGCATCTCCCCGATTGGTTCCGTCGTATTCGCGATGTGTTCTCCGGCCGCAAACCGAGCCTGTTCGACGCCCTCTTCGGCGCCGACGACCGGATGCGCGATGCGGTGCGGGAAGGCTACCACCGCGAAGCGCCCGTGGAGATGTTGTGCGAGATGGTCGACACCATGGCCAGCGGCTGGCTCTCGACCGACGACGCCAACTGTATTGCCCAAGTCTTTGAAGAAGCCGCTCGCAAGGGCTGCCTGCGGACGGTTATCGCTGCTGGCGGTCGCGACCCCGGCGACTACATTGATGGCTTCTTCAGCGGCTTCGACGACTCCGCCATCAAGCGGGTCTTCCGCGCCAACGGCATCGACTGGTAATACGAAATGTCCGAATCCGACGCTTCCTCCGGCCTTCCTCCTGTGGTGTTGGGGGCCGAGCCCTCCGCTGCGGAGGTCCTCGTCATCGACACCCCCCCGGACGACCGGCCGCGTGCGCTCGCCAACGCGTTCTGCGCGGCGTGTGCGGCATCCGATGAAGCCGCCGCGCGAACCACGGCAACGGTTTCGGGGTGGGCCGCCGCCCAGGGCTTGTTCCGGCAGGTCACCCGCAAGGGCCTGAACGTGAGCGCGTTTGGCGCGTCGTTTCGTGCGGAAAACCGCGCGGTGGTGCAGGTGGTGTTGTCGCATCCCGACCGCCCGCGCCCTCTGGGTGACCTCTATCTCTTGATGGAAAACACCGATGGCCTCGCGATTGTCGGTGTTGTCAAGCCCCACGCCCACGCCAGCATGTTCTTGCGTGGTGTGGTCGATGGCCACACGACGCCAGCGGAGCTTCCTGCAAGTGAAAGCGCCGAAGCGTGGGCGGCCTTGGTGATGACCGAGGTCGCGATGGGAACCCCGCCCGCCGGTTTGCCGAGCGAGCTCGCCGAGCGGTTGGCTGCGGATACCGCGCCGGAGCTTGCGGGCAGCGCGTCGTTGGCCGTCGCAAATCGGTCGGCTGTTGGATTTCGGTTTGCTGATGGCACCGACATCTGGGTGGTCTTGGGCGAAGACAACACGCCCTTGCGCACAGGCTTCGGCCTGTCGTTTGACCTCCTGCTTTCGGGTGTTGAGCTTTCGTTTCCCGAAGAAGGACGGCCGCCAGAGGCCGCAGAAGAGGTGTCGGCGACGGAGCGGGACGCGCGGATTCGGCAAACGGTCACCGACGCCATTCGTGCTCTCGGTATCGACGCTTTGCCCGCCGACGACCCCCGCCGGGAAGCGGGAGAGCGCATGCAGGCCCTCGTCGATGCAGCGTTGAACGCACGCGCCGAGGCCGATCCCAAGGCGCCGACTCCCGAGGCCAAGACCTTCGATTTGCCCCCCAAAATGAAGGAGGCGGTCGAGCGGTATATGGCGTCGGAAATCGTCGCCGGTCGCCTCAAGCCAGGCGAAATCGGCGTCGATGAGGCCTTCATTCGGGCGCATGGTGCGGGTTTGACGGGTGCGCTCATCACGGGCTTTTTCGAGCAAGCGGCGCCCAAGGGCTTGGCGTTTGATGTGCCGGTTCCGCCCGACCCTGGGTCGACGGAGCCAAAGCAGGTCACCTTGCGGGTCGACTTTGGCAGCATTCTCGGCAAGCTGTTCCAAAAACCGACGGGCGGCGCCTCCTCCTGAGGGCTGATGGCTGCGGTTGCGATACACCTCCCCCGGAGGTGGAATCATGCAGTACCGCTATTTGGGACGTTCGGGCCTCAAAGTCTCGTCGTTGTCGTTCGGTTCGTGGGTTTCGTTCAATCACCAGATGGACGTCGGCCCGGCACGCGAAGCGATGGCCGCCGCTTATGCCGCTGGTTGCAACTTCTTCGACAATGCCGAGGTCTACGCCGGCGGTGCGTCGGAGACCATCATGGGCAAGGCTTTGGCCGAGCTTGGGTGGGGCCGCGATACCTTTGTGGTGAGCACGAAGATTTTTTGGGGCGGTTCGGGCCCCAACCAGCGCGGCTTGTCGCGGAAGCATATTGTCGAAGGGGTAGACGCCGCGCGTCGTCGCTTTGGGCTCGACACCCTCGACCTCGTGTATTGTCACCGCCCCGACATCCACACGCCCATTGAAGAGACCGTGCGCGCGATGAATCACGTCATCGACCGCGGCTGGGCCTATTATTGGGGCACAAGCGAGTGGAGCGCCGAGCAGCTCACGGCAGCGTGGGCGGTGGCCGACCGTCTCGGGCTCATCGGGCCACTCATGGAGCAGCCGCAGTACCACATGTTTCATCGGGAGCGTGTGGAGGTGGAGTACGCCGGCCTTGTGCGGGAGCGTGGGCTTGGCATGACCACTTGGAGCCCGCTCGCGAGCGGCTTGTTGTCCGGCAAGTACAACGCGGGAGTGCCGGATGGCTCGCGTTTGTCGTTGCCGCAGTATGACTGGCTGCGGCGTTCGATTATGGAAGACCCTCAGTTTATTGAAAAAGCGGACAAAGTCCGTCGATTGTCCGTGATTGCCGAACAATTGGGCTGCACGATGGCGCAGTTGGCGATTGCGTGGGCCAGTCGCCATCCGCATGTGTCGAGTGTCATTACGGGCGCGTCGCGTCCCGAGCAGGTTGAAGAGAACATGAAGGCGGTGGCTGTAGCCGAGCGACTCACCCTCGACGTGATGGAGTCCATCGAGGGTATTCTCGACAACAAGCCACGCGGTGCCGCCGACCACCGAGACGGCTGAGGGCAGGCGCCAAAAGCGTCGTCATTGCGGGTTTTGTACCGAATGCGGGCGCGTCAGTCGTCGGTGGGAAACAAAATCCGAATCTCGGCGCCGCCTTGGGGGTGGTTGGCGAGCTTGAGCCGACCGCCGTTTCGTTCGACCATACGCTGTACGAGGAGCAGTCCGAAGCCGTGGCTGCTCTTCGATTTCTTGTTGCTGCTTGCGTTTCGGAGCAGCTCGAGCTGCGCTTGGGAAAAGCCGGGGCCGTCGTCGCGAATCTGGAGGGTGTAGCGGCCGCGAGACACGGTGCCGACGACGTGTAGATTGACCGTGCCGCGTTTCGCGCGAATGCTATTCGACGCGATATTGTGGAGAATCTGCACGACATCGACGGGGTCGACGACGACAGACGCCGGCTCCAAAGAGCTGGTCACGTTCACGCGGCCATTACAAATGACCTCGACCTGGGCCAGACTTTCCGGGATCAGGCGTTCAATATTTTGGAGCGCGCGTTCGAAGCCAGAACCATTGTAGTTGGTGAGAATGCGCTCGCAGAGGGCGAGGGCGTGGTCGCTCGCCGCGCCAACCAGCTCGGCCAGCTCTTTGTCGTCGTCGTCGAGTTCGGCCAGCTCTTCTGCTGCGGCTTTGATGGGGGTCAGGGTGTTTCGGATGTCGTGGATGGCGCCGACAGCGAGGAGCGCCGAAACGTCGTGGTGGGTGAGGCGTTCGGCCAACGCGCGCTGGCGTTCGAGTGCGCGAAGCTGGACTTGTTGCAGCTCTTTGAGGCGCTGGTTGGATACGCGCAACGCATCGGCGGTGAGGATGCTCTTCTGGAAGATGTGCAGACCTGCGGCCATGAGACAGCCGACCAGAAAGGGCAAAACGTACGTGCGAAGGCCGATGGGATCTGCGAGCGTCGTCCCGATGTTGAAGTGGGCGACGACCACCATCAGAAAGGGAACGGGGAACGGCAACCAGAATTGGTTGGCAAAGCGCATCCACGCCCAGCTTGTTGTGGGCGGGGTGGGCTCCGATTCGAGCTGTGTCCACTGCATCATCGCTTGAAGCGTAGGTTGCAGGGAGTCTTCCGATTCCGTCATCCGTACCTCACCCATAGTTTACGGAAACGGCCCGCCGTTCGACAGTGGGGGAACGCCCTCTCGTGGCGAGAGAAATTCGCTTTTGGGGAGCGCGGATTCGATGTTCGGTTCTATACGGGGTTTGTTGTAGGATTGTCAGGAAAAATCCCCGCCATGAACGCCCCACAATAGGGAATCGTTAGACCGTCGTTTGGCTGCGCGAGGGATTTGTGGCGACGTTTACGGGAATGGCCGCCAGCACGGTCATCAGCGCGGATGGATGCAGCGACACGAGTTGCCCACGGGCGCCGCCGTTGATGTAGATTTCGTCGAGGGCAAGTACGCTTTGCTCGACATAGACGGGCATTTGTTTCTTCAGACCAAATGGCGAGGTGCCGCCGACCCGATACCCGCTGTGGCGCTCGGCGACGGCGGGGTCGCAGGGCCGCACGCTTTTGGTGCCAAGCAGACGGGCGAGGTCTTTGGCGCTGACCATTCGGTCGCCGTGCTGGCATACGACAACCGGCTTGCGCTCGTCTGTTTCAAAGAGAAGGGTCTTGATGACACGGTGTTCGTCAACACCCAATGCAGAAGACGAAGCCCGCGTCCCGCCCTTTTCGATATATGGATACACATGGACGTTGAAGGGGACACCGGCGCGTTCGAGCATCTGGGTTGCGCGGGTGGCCATCGCTTTTTCTTTTCGCGCCATCGGCCGCTCCTCAGGTCCACGTTCGGGTCTGGTTGTGGGCGTTCTTGGCGCGGAATGCCGCCTCTACGTCGATGTCCAGACGATTGGCGACAGCGAGGAGGTAGTTCAAGACGTCCACGAGCTCTTCGCCAACGTGCGCGACCCGCTGTGCGTGGTCTTCGGGGGCCGCTTCGCCCTGGTTGAACATGTTTTCGGCCTTGCGCACCGCCTTGAACAACTCGCCGACTTCTTCGCCCATCAAGAAGCAGGTGTGGACGAGGTCGACTTCGCTCCATCCCATCTTGGCTTCGAGAGCATCGATATATTGCTGGTAGTCCGCCATCGTAGCGGACGCAGGCAACGTGACGGAAGACCCAGCGGGGGGCTTTGGCGTGTCCATCGTGACTCCGTACTGCGGAAAGCATCGGGGGTGCGCGTCCGGCGACTACTCCGAGAACGTGAGCACCACGGGTTCGCAGCCTTGGTAACACTCCGCCTTGGCTTCTCGCCCATCGGCCAAGCGTGCGGTGACGCTGGCCAACGTCAGGGACTTTGAGATGGTAAAGCTAAATGGGCCTGGCTGGCGCAGCTCCGCCGTGCTGATTTCTTCGCCTTTTGCGGTGCGAACAGTCACGACGAGCGCACCGGGAGGCGCGACGACGGTGCCCGCAAGCGACCAATACGACGGCTCGTAGCTCTTTGCGGTGTCTGCGGGGGCCTTTTGGCTCGGCGGCAGGGCGTTTGGATACAGGTTTGCCTGGGGCGAGAGCTCATTGACGGTCAGCGAGACGCCGTCTTTGATAATGTCCTCGTAGCCGCTCACATCGAGCACATCACCCGTCGCCATTAGGGGGTTCTCGGGCCACCCGGCGCTGCGGAGGCCGTCGTAGATGCCCCCCGCGAAGTACGTGGCGCCCAAGGCGGTGGGGTGCATTTCGTCGAGGTAGAGGTCGGCGCCGGGGTGCACCTTGGCGGCTTCGATGAGCGCAGGTGCGAGCGCAATACGGGGAACGCCGTGGTGGTTGGCGACGGAGGCCTGGGTGTCGAAATAGGGCTCCCACGCGACGTCAAGCCCTACCTTTTGCTCGGCCATTTGTCGGTTGACGGGCGACAAGTAGGCGACGCCGATGCCGCGCGCTTTGGCCTCCCGTGCGATTACGTCGAGGTTGTGGGCGTATCGCTGAATGGGGACGCGTCGGATGCCGTGGTCGGGGAGCTCGCTTGTGCGGGTCCAGGTGACCATACGGGCCTGGGGGTCGCCCATGAAGCGGTCGAGTCCGGCGGCGACAACCAAAAACAATGACGAGCGCGAAAGTGGGTTTTCCATCCACATCCGGCGGGTCTTCAATAAGTCGGCGTCACGGAAGTGGTCGAAATTGTTGTCGCTCCACAGGTTCGCGACCAGCAACAACGTGGGTTGGAGGTCCCAGCCGTCTTCTTCGAGCAGCATTCGCGTTTGCTCGGTGGAATAGCCGGGAATGCCGCCGTTTACGCCGTCGACGTCGATGCCATCGGCTTGGAAGCGCGCGACCAACCGCGCGATGATGGTCTCGTCGTCTTCGATTCCATGTCCGAAGAAGGTGGAGTCGCCTACCAAGAGGATTCGGTGGCGCCCGTCGGGACGTGGCACCTCCGGAAGCTCGCCCCGGAGGCCGCGGTCGTTGATAAATGCGCGCACCGAGCCCACTTGGCGCATACCGGTGTTCATGCCCCACAACCGCGTGGGGTGGCCGCCCATGACCACTGCGCCTTGGTCGCCGCCTTGCCATTCGGGAATCTGCGGCCCTGCGACCCGCGCGACGCCTTCGGCGAGCAGAAGCACCGCCGCAGCGACGCCCAGGCCCATGACCGCCCGCATCCAAACCGGCGCTTGGGTCGCGCCCTGCCGTGCCTTTCGACGCCGACTCACGCCGACAACCCGCCTTGGGGGTTGCGCCGGGCCGCGACCGATTGTTCGCGGTGGGTGATGCTCCAGGTGCCGTCCGCGGTGGAGGCGACCGCACATTGGGGCATCGGCGCTTCGACGGCTTGGCTCACGATGACGACGCCACCCACATGTACGGGCAGGACGTCGGCAAACTCTGTGAGCAGGGCCTCGGTGGGGTCGTCAATCACCAACAATACGGTGACCGGGCGCCCGCCATCTTCGTGCAGCGTGTGGACGGGGTCTTCGAGGTGTTGGGGACGGTTGCCTCCGACGCGGAACACAGGACCGCCCGCAACCCGCGGCACATCCACGTCGGCGGCGCCAACAAACAAGACGCGGTGTCGGTCGGCGAGAGTGGCCAATAGGTCGGGAAGCAGGGCCGCGCGGTCGTCGGGAGGGACGTTCCAAATCTGGAGCCCATCCGAAAGCGGTGGAATCGGCGCGGAAATGAATGGCGGTTCAGGCATTCGGGACAACGAAGACGGAATCGCGGCCGGCGCGCTGTTGCGGCCACGGGACCACAACCAGAACAAGCCCAGCAGCAAGAACGTGCCGCCGCCCAAACTCAAGAACAGCGCAGCGTCATCATTGCCCGAGCTGCTGTTGCCTTTGCCCGGAAATGTTGCGGTGGATTGCCGCAGCTCGGTTGTACCACCCGCCGCTTCGCCCGCCGCCACGTTGCCGAGCGGCGGTGGACCCGTAGCGGTGCCCGGCCCAGGAGATGGGCCTGTTGGGGGCGCTGCGCCGTCTCCAGCGGGCGGTGGACCCGAAGCAGGGGGGAGGGCGCCCCCCTCAGACGTTGCGGAAGCTGTGCCCTCTGGGGCTCCTTCCTGGGCGGACGCGGTGGTGCCTGCCCAAAGGACACCGAAGCACACTGCGAGGTAGAGACCAAAAATCGAGGAGCGCACTGGACCTTCCCGTTGTCGTAGCTTTACCACGTCGAAGGAGGTGTAGACGAACGCGGAACTAAGGTGCGAATGCGGGGTGCGGCGGGGACGAGGGCACAACAAAACGCTGACCCGAAGTAGACGACATCACCGACCAGCCGGTGCTTTCGGTAAACATCTCGTAGCCGACGAGCGAGAGCGAGGACGTGGCATCTACGAATACGATACCTCCCGCGCCAATCGGCAATTCGTCGTCAAGCTCTGCCCATTCGTCGTTGTTGCGTTCAAGTCCCACAAAAACCACCACGGCCGCCTGTCGATTGTCGGCGGCGAGGGCTTCTACCCAGTCTCCAATCCGCCGCGCTCGATCGGGGGGCGCAAAATACGTGCTCCCTCCCGCCGCCAAGCCCGCGCGTTGGGACGGGTCGGCCACCACCAAAACCGAGTGGTGCCGGCTCAGTTGGTGGACGACCGCACGCATCGCTGCTTGCGCGTCGACCGCGGGTAGCCGCCAATACGTAAGGCCATCTCCCATTGTTGGAGAGTCGGGGCCAGCATATCCACCGGCCGGAACCCGAACGAGGCCACGAATCGGCCCACGCTCCCGCACCGGATTGCGCCGTCGTACGACGAGCACGCCGAGCGAGAGCAGCAACGCGGAGCCCGCTCCCACCAGAAGCAGCCCTTCATGGGTGTCGGCTGGCGTCGCGGCACCTTCGGGCAGCGGGACCGCGGCTGGGGCGGGCTGCGTGCCAGCGCCATGCACATTCGCTTCCCGCGCGCGAACGGTGAGCTTGCCGTTGCGCAAGCTGAGGTCGAGGTCACGGGCGGCGTCGGGAGAAGACCACTCGACCGGCCCGCCTTCGATGCGTGTGCCCCCCACCACCAGCGTGACTTCCGCTTTTGCGTGGGGCAGGTGGACCGCGCCCGCCCACCGGCCGTCGTTGGCGGTCACATCCGGTTGCTTGCCATCGTCGACCAAACCGATGCGCTCGAGGGTGCCGTCTTCCGCGAGGAGCTCAACGGTAACTCCGCCTTCGAGCGTGCGGTCTGCGTCCAGACGCACCAACACGCCCCCTGCCCACGCGGGGGAAGCCACGAGCAGGGACAGCAACAGACTACCGATTCGGCTCATGACGGCTGGTCTCCAGATGCGCCGGGTCAGTTAGGCTACCACGCTGCGCGGGCACGGTGCCGGAACAGTGGTAGGTTTGTTGAAACCGTGCGGCGAGGTTCCGATGGGGATGCCGAGAAAAACCTACCTCAAACTCGTTAGCCCGCTCGCTTGGAAGCGTAAGGACGCGGAGCGGCGTTTCCTCGCGTCTTTTAGTGAGACCGAACGGGGCAGCTCGGTGGACATGCTGGCTGCAGCAGAGTTGACCGAACGGCGCGACCTCCGGGCCAAATACTTCATTCATGCGCTCGACGAAGCGCGCCATGCACGTTTGTTTGCCCAACGCGCGCGCGACTTCGGCGCCTCGCCCCACCGCGCCAAAGCGGCGCTCGATGAAGCGCGCACCTTACAAACGCACGGCATCATCGGTGGCCGCTCATTGTTTGAGCGGTATGGCGAGCTTGAGTTTCTCGCGTTTGTGCAGCGGGCGGAGTCGATGGCGGTCGAGCAGTTTCAGACCTACCGCGACCTTCGATTGCTCGACAATGCTACGGACTCGATGTTGGCACGAATATTGCAAGATGAGCACTTTCATGTGTCCTACGCGCGGGCCGAGCTCGAACGCTACACCCGCGAAGGGCGCGGCGAAGAAGTGAACGCGGCTATCCGGCGCGTGTTTTGGCGACGCCCGTGGGAAGCGTGGATGCGGTTTAGTTTGCGCATCGGCCACGTCGTCACGACCGCTTGGATGACCCTGCTGTATTTCGTGGTGGTTGGTCCGTTTACATTGTTCTCGAAGCGCGAACGCCCCGGTTGGCGCCCTGTTCGACTGGGCAAGCGCAGCATTCTCCAGCGGGCACGGTCCCAAGGATGAGCAAGCCAACGTACATATTGGGTGTTTCGGCGCTATTTCACGACTCTGCGGTGGCGCTGTTGCGCGACGGCGTGGTGGTCGCGGCCGCACAAGAAGAGCGGTTCACGCGCATCAAGCACGACGCCGAACTGCCGGTGCGCGCTGCGGAGTGGGCATTGAAAGAGGCGGGCATCGGTCCCGAAGACATTGACTGGCTCGTGTTTTACGAAAAGCCTCTCGCGCGGTTTCAGCGCATTTTGTCGAGCGCGGTAAACGAGTTTCCCCGCGCTTGGCGGTCGTTTCCGCGGGCGATGCAAGCGTGGTTGGGGCGCAAACTTTGGCTGGCCGGCGAGCTTTCTCGCACGTTTCGTGTCCCGTCGCGCCGCTTGTTGTTCAGCGAGCACCACAACTCCCACGCCGCGAGCGCGTTTTTGTGCAGCCCGTTCTCCGAAGCGGCGATTCTCACCATCGATGGAGTGGGAGAGGAGGCCACCACGGCGTTGTGGCGCGGCCGTTCTACTGCGCCGTTTATCGAGCCGGTCGCCGAGGTCGTGTTTCCGCACTCCCTTGGGCTGTTTTATTCCGCGATGACGGCCTATCTCGGCTTCGCGGTCAACGAAGGCGAGTACAAGGTCATGGGAATGGCGGCGTTTGGGACGCCCCGCTACCTCGATGACCTGCGCCGGCTCGTGCGTTTGGAGGCAGACGGCGGCTTCTCGCTCGATTACGACGCCTTTTGCTGGCATTGGCACCCAAGCGAGAGCTTCACGCCAACTCTGACCTCCCGTTTGGGGCCCCCGCGGTTTCCGGGCACGCCCTTCGACCCTGCGACCGAAGAAGGCCGGCGGTATGCCGACATCGCGGCCAGCACGCAAGCCCTGCTCGAAGAGGCGCTGCTGCATATTGCGCGGTGGGCCCGCACCAAGGTCGATGTTCCCCATTTGTGTATCGCCGGGGGCGTGGCCCTCAATGCCGTCGCCAACACACGTTTGGCCGCAGAGGGGCCGTTTGAAGATGTTTGGGTGCAACCGGCCGCGGGGGACGCCGGGGGCGCGCTCGGCGCCGCCTTGTGGGTGTGGCACGATGTCCTCAATCACTCCCGCACGCCGGTCCCGTTTCAGACGGCGCTCGGTCGGCGGTGGTCCCACGCCCAGGTGGCGGAGGTGCTCGACGACCTCCGCGCACCGCGTACGGAATTGACGGCGGACGAAGAGCTGTCGCGTGCGGCGCGAGAACTGGCGCGAGGTGCGGTCATCGGCTGGTTTACCGGTGCAAGTGAGTTTGGGCCCCGCGCCCTCGGCCACCGCTCCATTCTCGCAGACCCGCGTGGCGCGCACACCCGCGACCGCGTGAACCGGAGCGTCAAATACCGCGAGCCCTTTCGTCCATTCGCCCCGGCCGTGACCGCAGAAGACGCCGACACCTACTTCGAGATTCATCCTAGTGTGCGCGAGCCCTTGCGCCATATGGTCGCCACAGCCACCGTTCGCCCACAGTACCGCGACTTGCTGCAGGCGGTCACCCATGTGGACGGTTCGGCGCGGGTGCAGGTGGTCCACGCGGAGGAAAATCCGCGCTTTCACGCCTTGATTCGCGCATTTGCGGCAGAAACGGGGCTGCCGGTCTTGCTGAACACGTCGTTCAACCTCAAAGGCGACCCTATGGTCGACACGCCGGTCGACGCGGTCGCCGCCTTGTATGCCAGCGACCTCGACGTGCTCTATATCGAAGGCTTCCGCGTCACCCGCAGCGACCGAATCCGCGGTGGGGACATCCGGTAGCGGCGCTCAGGACATACAAAACGAAGCCCCCGCCGTCTTGTGACGACGGGGACATCCGTTTCGTCGCTTCGGACATCGCTCAGTCGTCGCGGCGACGAAGACCAAGCAACGACAAGCCCACCAACACGCCGACACCGCTTGCGCTGCCCGCGATGGCCGAGCAGCCGCCCTTGTCCAGCGCGCTCACGGAGTCGTCGTCGGGGTCGCCAATCCAGCCCCATTCCTTGGCGCCGTCGAGGCACTCATCGGGGTAAGGATTCGGCGGGTAGCTACAGGTGCCGGGGTTTTCGACCATGCCGATTCCGCAAATCGGGAAGCGGTCTTCGAGGTCTTCGACGTATTTGATATAGCGCATCTGGGATTCGTCGGTGCGGCCAGTGGTATAAAACACCACGTCCTGCGTGGCCTCTTCGGGGGTGTACCGCAGGTGCAAGCGCGTAATGAAGTAGCCGTACTCCATCCGCTCAAAGTCGAAGCCCAGGTTGGCCAGCTTCTGCTCGTCGGGGGTGTCGCCGGTGCACGGGTCGCAGTGGCCGTTGCCCCAGGAATACTCGGTCATCCAGTCGGCGCCCGGCTCTGCGGCCCACGCGGATTCGAACTGGTGCAGGTAATACTGGCCAATATCGCCGCCGTAGGTGCTCTCGAAGGTGCTGTCCATCATGCACTCGTCTTCGAAGGACATCTCCGGGTAGTTGCTGATTGCAACGGAGCCATCGGCATAATCGGTCACCGCGTAGACGATGAGGTCCTGCACGCCCTTGGAGGCTGCGGTGCCAATCCGAATCGGCAAGCTGAACACCGCGGAGTCGTAGCCAAATTGCAGCGGCGAGAGCACTTGGCCGTCGGCAATGGAGGCGTCGGCGGACACTTTGGCGGCGAAGAAGTAGGAGCCGGCGTCGAGGTACTCCTGAATCATCGCCGAGGCGGAGGTGGAGACGGAGAATCCCTCGGAAGACAGCCAGGCGAGGAGATTGTCGCTTTCTTCTGCGGAGAGGATGACGATTTGGTACTCGCCCACCACGAACTCGGCCTCGACTTCCACGCCGGACGCGCCGGAGTCCCACGAGCCACCGTCGGCAGCGTCTTCCTCCGCAGACGCGAAAGCCTGCTCGCAGGGGTCGGAGTACACGGGGGCGAAGTCGTCGCAGGTGTATTCCACGATGCGGGGGCGGGTGTAGGTGTCGAGCATCGTGAAGTCGGCGGGGTCGAGGACGTGTACATCGTCGACCGTCAGCACTTCAGGCACCGGGATGAGCATAGCGAAGTCGCCGCCGTTCGCCCCTTCGATGTCGTTCGAAACGGAGAGGGTGGTGCGGTTGCCTTGGCGGGTGATGGCCACTTGGCTGACCGAATTATAGATATCTGTACCCGCAGATCCGGCATAAGCGCCGCAGAATGCGTGGGCGGGGCTGGCGGCCAATAGCGCGAGAATAGAAATCAACATCGGGGACCTCTCAAGCAACGTCGTTCCGGGGCTTTGCCCCTTCTGGTGACCCCATCATGCCCTGTATTTTCCCGGTCATCCAGCGATACTGCGCGAAACCATGGGGCAGTTTGGGGGTATGTCGTGCAGAACCGCCATAGCACACCGGGATACGGTAGCGGAAAGAGGAGCGACGTGGCTGAATCTCGCGCAATCACCATCGCAGCGGGCATCGCGATCGTAATGCTCGTAGGACTGCGTATCTGGACCCACTCCGATTCGATGGTCCTCGGGGCGCCCGGCGGCGAGGTGTGGGGACATGTGTGGGTCCAATGGTGGCACGCCCAGGCGTTTCCCGAATGGCCGGATGGACCGGGATCTTGGCTAGTGCATAGCCGTCCTTGGCCCGTCATCGACCCCCTGCCGACGTGGATTGCGGCGGCCTTGGCAACGGTCTTGGGCACGCCGCGCACCTGGAACCTCATGGTCCTCTCGGGCGTGGCAGTGGCGTTTCTCGGCGGTGCTCGCCTTGCGCGGTCTGAAGGCGGCGACCCCATCATTGGCGGCGCTGCGCTGTCCTTGGCGCCGGCGTTTTTGGGCTCGGTCGCGTCGGGCTTGGGCGAAGACGTGTGGGTGGGCGTCGCGGCCTTGGCGCTGTCGATGGTGGGCGCCACCGACCTCCGGCGCGCGTTGATGGCGGGCCTTGCTCTCGGCGTCTTGGCCAATTGTGGGCTGGTGGTGGCGTGGAGCGCCGCGTTGGTCGCTATCGGCTTGGGAATCGCGGCGATAGCCCAGCGCGGGCGCAGCGTGTTGCCAGGACTCGTCGGAGGAGCACTGGTGGCCGGTGTTTTGGCGCTGCCTGCCGCCTGGCTGCAAGGGGAGCGCTTGCTGGGGGCGGGGCACCGCGCGGGAACGGTGGTCGCACGGGCAGAACCACTGTGGCGCCTCAATCCGTGGCAGGGGGTGGACCTCGCGAGCTTTTGGGTGCCAGGCCCCGTAGACCCCGGCGATGCGCTGGTGCGGATGCATCCGGGCTATCTCGGCTGGTCGCTGCTCCTGCTGGCGCTCGCCGCCGGCCGCAATCGGTGGTGGGCCGTGCTCGGCGTCGCGCTGGTGTTGGCGCCGGGGCCGCAGTTGTCGTTTGCGGGAGAGCCGCTGGGTATCAGCAATCCGGCGGTGTCCGTGTTGGCCGCGTTGCCCTTTGGTTCGCTCGTCAATCACCACGGCCGCCTGCTGCTGATGGGTGCGATGGCCTTGGCCGTGTTGGCGGCGGTTGGCGCAACACGGGTTCCGCGGGTTCCACGTTGGTTGCTGCGCGGCGCGGTCCTCGCCGACCTTGCGTTGTGCGCCCCCGTGGGCGCGCCGTTGCCTGTCACCGAGATAACGCCCCCAGAAGTCATCTTCGAACTCTCGGACCTGCCAGAAGGCCCGGTGTTGGTGCTTCCGGCCGCGGGGCCAGGTGTCCACTTCCAGAAGCCGCTTTTGACCCAAATGGTCCACCAGCGGCCGCTTCTCTTGGACCCCAACCATCCGGGGTTGCCGCCTTCGTTCGCGAGAACCCCGTCGGGACGGTTCTTGTCCACCCTCGCTGCACCCCAAACCGCTCCCGCGCCTCCGGTGGTCGATTGGCCGCCGGATGTCGCGTTGGTGGTCGCCACGGGCGTTGCGGTCGAACGTCTGACGGCGGTGTGGGGGGTGCCGTTGCGGCAGCGTGCCGACAGCGCAGTGTGGTCGCGGCAAGGAGCACAGGCGGCGCCAATAGAAGCAAACGGCGTTCCTTAGGGGGCCGCAAAAGCCCCTGCGGGTCTTTCGCGGGCTGCGGAGCCAAGGTCTCCGCAGCGGAGCCCACCGTGGGTGCCCGGTGGCGTGGCGCACCCGCCCTGCGCCGTGTGTCGGGGGCCCTCGGCGCAACCGTTGGCCCGTCCCCCGAAGGATAAGTCCTATAACCATAATCGACTTTTTCCGTCGTTCGGTTTTGGCGTCAATTTCAGGGTTGGCCTGAGTGCGATGGATGTCACTCTCAAATAACAATGGGGAGGACGGGCGAGGCGTATGTCCCGTTTTCATTCGAGAAGGAGGACAGTATGATCCAAAAGACTTTGGGTTTGGTCATCTTGATTTGTGCAACTGGCTGTATGCAGGGCCAAAAGAACGTCGAAGCATGCGAAGACTGGCTTGATTCCGTATCGTGTGGTGGAGAAGACCTCTCCGCGTACATCGACTGCTCGACCTTTGACGAATACGACTGCGATGTCGCCGACTACTTCGATTGCTTGTCCGACGAAACCACCTGCGATGAATACGGCTATGCCGACGTTACGGGCTGGTCGAACTGCTATTATCTCGCCGCGTGCGACTGATAGGGACCGACACGCAACGCAAGGCTCTCTGCATAATGGCTATGTATAACGCGTGGCCGCTATATTATGTATTTCCGTGGGCGTCAGATGATGGTGCCCTCGGCAGTCTTGGCGCGCGGAATACAGAGCGTGACGCGGCTGCCGGCACCGATTGCGCTCCAGCGGTCGATGTGGCCGCCGAGGGAGGCGGCCTTCCATTCGAGGGTTTGGCTGCCGCCTCCTTGGCGAACTTCTCTGGGGTCGTAGCCGGGACCATCATCGGCAATCACGATAAAGTGCCAGTGTGCGGTATCTCGTAGGGAGATGGATACGTTTGCTCCTGCCGCATGCTTGCTGGTATTGAACAGAATTTCGCGGACCATCGAGAGCAGGATTACGGTGGTCTCGGTCGTACTGGAAAAATCGGCCATTTGCTCCACGTGAACGTGAATGCGGTGCCATGCGGTGAAGTGCTCTGCGAGTGCCTGAATGCCGGTGCCGAAGTCGGTGCTCGTGTCGAGTAGGCTATGGGAAAGCGCGCGCGTCCGTGCAATCATGGTATCGAGCGCGGCAGCCGCCTCCGCAGCTGTTTCGGGACGGCACAGCAACAAGCGCAGGCCCGCGAGCCCCGGTTGCAGCTCGTCATGAAGCAATGCGGCGACGCGTTGGCGCTCGGCGGCTTCGCCCATGGCCATCCGGTATGCGCCGGTGTCGGGTGAAACGGCGGTGGTGGACCCCGGTGTCGGAATGTCATGCTCCGATGGTGGGGCGGCCGTGGTCCAACGTTTCCAGATGTCACGCAACATAGGTGGTTGCAATCCGCATCAGCTTGTAGACATCGTTCACCCCAAGTTTGGACTTGAGGTTCATCCGATGGGTTTCGATTGTCTTTGGCGAGACGAACAACTGTTCTGCAATCTCGCTGGTCGTGAGTCCACGGCCCATCAGGTGAAGCACCTCGCGCTCGCGTTGGGTCAACGTCGCGAGGCGGTCGTCGATTTGCGAGATGGGTGCGCCGGCGAGCGCGAGGGCGTTCAGGAGGTCTGCGGGATGAAGCTGCTTGGACAGCACGGCAGCGCCACCGTGGGCTGCGACGCGCTTGTCGACATCGGGGCCGGTCGTAGAGGTCAACACCACCCGTCGGGTTCGCGGATAGTGCGCCTGCAAGTGTTGTATGAGCTGCAAACCGGAGCCTTGTTTGAGCGCCAGGTCGACGATTGCGATGTCGACGGTCTCATTGCGAAGGGCCTCTATTGCGGCATTTTCGGTGTCGACCAAGCCCACGCATGTCCAATCGAGGGTCGCTTCTAATAGCTGTCGAAGGCCGCTTGAAAAGATGGGGTGGTCTTCGGCGAGCAAAAAACGGTACCGCATGAATCGGACTCCGAAGTGGGGGAGAACGGGATTCCGCGGAGGGCCTCCGACGGGTTCTGCCAGTACACGCAGAGCGTGGTCGTTGGTCTATCTATGCGGTCCGCTTCGCCCCATCAGGGAGAACCTGATTTCGCGGCGGGATTGCTTGCGCGAACGAGGGCTTCCGCGAGCACGGCAGCGAGTGCGGGCGGGGACACCGGGCGTGTGAGGGGATGAGCGATGGACGGGAGGGGGTCGCCGAGGTCGCATACGACGACGACGTCGGCGAAGGACTGGCCCCGGTCAACGGCGATAGCGAGCGCAGCGTCTTCCCCCCGCACCGGACGTTGTACGCATAGAACCAAAGGACCGCCAAAGGTAGTGTTTGCGGCATTTCGACGCAACCGACCGCCACTTTCGGCAGAGAGTACGGTCACCCCGCGTGTTTGCAAAAAGTCCTTGAGGAGCTCGGCGCGGGGCGCGTCGGCGTCAAGCAGCAATACGGTCGGTGCGTCGATATGTTGCTCTGGTTGCGCGACCCAGTCGATGTGTAGGGGGTCGACTTCCGGCAAGTACAAGCGAACGCATGTTCCCGACGTTTGCGATGACTCCACGTTCAGCGCGCCGCGGGCAATGCGGGCGGCTTGCATGACAACCACCAACCCGAGGCCTCGTCGTCCATCGCGGGTAGAAAAGTAGGGTTCGAGACAACGTTGGAGGACCTCTGCGGTCATACCGGAGCCGTTGTCACACAGTTCAATCATCAATACGTCTTTTCCGTCGATGTCCTCGCCGATTGCCGTCGCGGGAATCACCGCGCTAGGAAGATAGACGGCGCGCAGACGGGGACGGCCGCAGCCGGCGTCGTTTGCATTGGAAACCAAGGCTTGCACGGCCCGTTGCAGCGAGTGGGCCTCGCCACTGAATCGCCGTTCATTTAGGTTTTCGTCGACGAAAAGGTCGGTGGATTGGACGAAGTGGTCGAGGAGCGGGACCACGTCCAGCGCCGTGGGTTCGGCATCCGGTGCGACAGCGCGGGCAACGTGGGTGAGGCGGCGTTCGGCGTCGCGCGACCGGCGTTCGAGGTCCTTGAATAGCGTGGTTGCAGCGCGACCGCTGGGTGGGGTCACCGCCGCGATCGCACAACGGGTCGCAATGTCGGAGAGCGCCCCCCCAATCTCTGTGGTCAAGCCCCCGATGGCAATCGAAACGCTCTCCTGGCGGATATTCTTTGCCTCTTGCACGCGGGTCCATCCGATGCGCGCGTGCTCCATGGACAAGCTGAGTGCTCTGGCGCCGAAGGCCACCGACGGGATGGTTGCAAGGGGAGCGAATGCGAGCGCGGAGTGAATGTTGAGGACGGTGACCACAAATCCAAAAAGGAACCATCCCATCATCCCAATGGCGAGTCCTCCTGCAATCCAGGCGATGCTTTGGCGGTATGGGCCATCACTTGTTCGTTTCCATGCACGAAGTAACATCCACGCGCCGGTCAGGAATGCAAGACCCGTTCCAACCAAGTGTGCAAGGTAAAACGGGGAGGTGAGGTTGTCCCACCAGACTGGCGCGCCTTCATTGAAGGCAATGAGAAACTCCATAGACGGCGGATGGGTGAGCATGATGATGCTCCACATCGTGCCGGGGAGGCCCACCAACAACCAAGGCCAAGGAACCGGGCTTCGAGGGCGAACACTTGCCGAAATAAACAACAGAAATGACGGACTTCCAAATCCGCTTAGTAGTTGCGAAGTAGCGCGCATCCATGGGTGAAAATGACCAAGTGCGTAGGAAACCGCAGTCCAAAATGTCATCCACCCGAGGATGGTTGTGCTCACGAGAAACCAACGCGCGCCGACCACCCGCTGCCGAGCCACCGAGAATCCAACGATAGCGACCAACCAATGCAGAACCGCCACCGTGGTTCCAAGGTGCATGCGTAAAAGTTGGATTCCATCAAGTTGGTACATACTTCGATGGGCTATCCTCTTCGACGCCACAGAGGAAGACAGACTGTGGAGAGCATTTCGCTCGTTTGTGTGGAGCAATGCTTGTGTTTTGTGGGAGTCCACTCTTCGGAGGTGGCTGCGCGACCGCCGTTTTTGGGGAAGGCGAGGCACGATAGAGAACCAGCGCGTACGAAAAATGTCCATACGTTGTGTCGCGTCGCGACAGATTCGTGAGGGGTTCGCGCCTGTGGGATGTCGGCTACGATTGGGGCAGCTCTTTCCTTGCCTTGCCCTGTTCGGGGTAGCACACCGGAGACACCATGCTCAATGTACTCGCGCTTTCCCTTGTTCTTCCTGCCCATGCGCTCAATCCGTCGCGGGTGTATTTTCAGCGCCCCGACAAATACGGTTTGACGTACACGGAAACGAAGGTGCGTACTTCGGATGGGTCGTCGTTGGCAACGTGGGTTGTCGCGGCGAAAACGAAGACTACGCGCCTTGTATTGGTGGCCCACGATGGGGAGGGGAACATGGCGGATGTGCTGCCGTTGGTCGACCAGTTGAGCTTGACCGCGCACGTTGTCATGTTTGATTGGCGGGGCTTTGGGGAAAGCTCTGAGTTCGAAATCGACAACAATATGTATATCTACCCACATTTTCAAGACGACTTGCGGGCAATGATTGATTACTGTCGCAAATCGGCGGCGGATACGTCGGTGGTGGGCCTAGGGATGGCCGCCGGGCTCGCGCTGGGGATTGGTTGGCAGTCCGAAGGCGTGTCTACAATTGTCGCAGACTCCCCCTACCTCAGCCTCGAAGACCTCGACGCTCGTTTGTTTGCGGCGGGGTCCTCCGTCAAGGTGCCCGTCGACGACATGGACCCCGATTTGGAGCCGATTTATGCGCTCCTCAACGCTCCAACGGGAGAAAAGGACGTGCTGCTGCTGGTTGACAACCAAGACCCGATACTCGATGTGCGCGACCTCCAGACACTCGTGAAGCTCGCGCCCGATGCAGTGGAGAAGGCAGTTTACGTTGAACAGTCGACCGGCGCGACCCGCGACGGCCGAATTGTGGATGCGTTGGCGGAATAGCGCAGGGCTTCGGTGATGCGTGCCACAAGGCGCGATGTTGCACCCGGCGCAGGCGAACGGAACCGTCAGCGTGGGGTGGTGTTCTGGGTCCGTTGGACCGATGGATATGGTCACCCTATCGATTGCGGCGGCTTTCTGAAGCCGTTTCGCTTCGGTGCGCGTGTTGGATATCGGAACAAGACCTCGCATCAGCGGTCAGGCGGAGATTGCACGATACTGCTCCAACACCCGCGCAGGCAACGGTGTTTTTAGCTCCCAGTCAATGGCCATTGGCGCGCTGCCGCGATGCGAGAGGTAGGTGCAGGGGCCGAGGCACACGAACGGTTGGGGGATGCCGCGCTCGTCCTTCGACCCTTCGCGAACAAAGAGCACCACATGCGACGCCTCCGCTTGGTGCCGCTGGTAGCGCCGACCGGTCGGCGAGGTCTCGCGTGTTGTGCTTTGGGACTCCCAATGAAAGCGGGTATCGGAGACGGCGTGGTCGCGGTAACTGGTGCTCGGCGAAAAGAAGCGTGCGTCTTTATGGAGGGTCACGAAGAAGACGTCCACGCGATTCGCTGCGCTCCACAATACCCCCTCGCGGTGTTGGGTTTGGCGCGCGACCGTTAGCTCGCCCAAGAGCGCCCGCACTTCATCGCGTGAGTAGCGGGCGTGGGTGCGGAGCGGGGCGGGAATGGGCAAGCCAAGGGCGTGGTCGGGCCAAGGCCGGCGGGCGGTGTTGAGGGCCAGCAAGGCGCACATCTCGTCGCGGAGGTCATTGTGGGTCCACAGCTCGTCGAGAGACTCCTGGAGGCTTCGCCAAGGGGTCTGGTTGCCCCGCAGGTCGAAATGGAGGGCGGACATGAGGAGGACTTCACGGGTAGAAGCCGCGGCCACGCACGGGGCGTCTGGCTGCCTTAGCCAGCGGGTGTAGGTGGACACCCGCTCGGGGTCGTCAATATGGAGCAGCGATTGCAGGCGTCGGAACGCCTCGGTCTGCGGCGCGGGGACAAGGCGGGGAAACGCTTTGTGGCGCAAGAGCGTCCAGGCGCGCTTGTTGCGGTACAGCTCCTCCGCATCGACCTGCAGCTCGTACAAAGCGGTCGCGAGGGGGACGTCGGGCCCTAGGCGGCGTAGCTCGGCGACCCACTTCGCTTCGGTTGTGAGGATGCTCGATTTGACCTGCTGGAGCACCTGTTTTCGTAGGTTGTGGTCGAGGTCAATCGCACAACCGGCGGGCAAGCGCGCGAAACCACTCTCGATTCCTGCGCAGAGCGTGCGGACGGTCGTTTCCGTGATTGCGCGGTAGCGTAGGTCGAAGCGAAACTGCTTGTGTTGCAGACCTACAAAGTCGAGCACCGTACACACCGCCTTGTGGTCTGCCTTGCGTAGCCCGCGCCCCAACTGCTGTAAAAACAATGTAACGCTGTCGGTGGGGCGAAGCATCAGGAGCGTATCGACATCGGGAATGTCGACGCCTTCGTTGTAAATATCAACTGTGAATAGGACGTTTACCTCACGCGATTTGAGCTTGCGAAGTGCGTTGTCGCGTGCTTCTGTACTTGTCTCGCTGACGATTGCTTCGGCCGGAATCCCGGCATCGGTAAAGCGGCGTGCCATAAACCGCGCGTGTGCTTTGCTGACGCAAAAACCGAGCGCGCGCATGGTGGTGGGGTCGCCGATTTTGTCGTGCAGCGCCCGAAATACAATCGTCAGACGTGCGTCGTTGGCGGTGTAAAGGGCCTCCAGGTCTTCGAGCGCGTAACCGCCGTTGCGCCACTTCATCGCGCGCAAGTCGGTGCCGTCGGACAGTCCAAAATAGTGGAACGGGCACAATAGTTGTTGGTCGAGGGCATCCCACAAGCGCAGCTCTACGGTGGGGTGGCCGTCGAAGTGGTGCAAAATGTCGCGACCATCGGCGCGCTCGGGCGTGGCCGTGAGTCCCAACAAATGTTGCGGTCGAAGGCGCGCGAGCAGTCGCTTGTAACTCTCGGCCTCGGCGTGATGAAACTCGTCGAGAATCACCATCGTAAAGTGCTCAGGGTGGATGTCATCGCGTCGGTCGAGCGATTGAATGGACGCAAATACTTGTTCCCAGCGTGTCGGCACCTTCCCGTCTACAAGGAACTCTCCAAAACTCGCGTCTCCCATGAGCGACGCGAAGGTCGCGCGCGCTTGCTCCAGAATCTCGCGCTTATGCGCCACGAAGAGGAGGCGAATGGGTGTCTTATCGCGGCATAAAGACTTATAGTCAAATGCTGCAATGACTGTCTTGCCAGTACCTGTGGCCGCGACCACCAAGCAGCGGCTCTCCGCGCGGTCGCTGCGTGCGGCATGGAGGCGGTCGAGCATCTCTTGCTGGTAGGGATATGGCCGCCAGGCCATCTTCGCCAGCACCGCAGCCAAGGCGTTTCCTGTTCCCCCTTGGCTCTCACGTTGCAGCACTGCGTCCAAGTGAGCGGCGTCTTCGGTTGGGTCGTAGGGCAAAAAGCGCCCGTCGTTCCAATACCCTTCGAATGTCGTGGCGACTTTTTGCAAGAGATGCGGGGACTCGACATTGGACAGCCGCACGTTCCACTCAAGCCCGTCGACCAGCGCGGACGGGCTGAGGTTGCTGCTTCCCACAAACGCGGTGGACAGGCCTGTGTTGCGATGGAGCAGCCATGCTTTTGCGTGAAGACGTGTGGTGCGGCTCTCGTAGCCGACGCGCACCGATGCGCCGATGTTTGTGAGGCGGTCGAGCGCCAACCGTTCGGTGCCCGCCATATAGGTCGAGGTGACAACCCGCACAGTGCCGCCCCTTTGAACAACGCCTTGCAGTGCGGCTTCGACCAGTCGTACGCCTCGAATGCTGATGAATGCGCACAAGAGGTCCACGGCATCTGTCGACGACAGCTCGGTCAGGAGCGATGGGAGGAGCCGGTCGTCCTGGGGACCATTGGTGAGCAGCGCATTTTCGCCCATGCGCGAGCGTGGTCGCTTGGGGTGAACCGGCTGCCCCGCGGTGGGGACCGTAGCGACGCTATGAAGCTCCGCCAGCGGCGAAACAGGGACGAGGGCGCGCGCCAACGCCTCCCGCTCCGTGTCGGGCACCGCTTCGAGCAAGAGCGCCAAGATGCGGTGTACAAGCGCGGCTTGGTCCTCGGGAGGGCCTTGGAGCGCGGTGGCGAACACCCGCGCGAGGTGGCGCGCGAGGGCAGGGCTTGCTTCGTCGGCGGTGTGCAGCGCGAGGGTTTGTACGAGCGAGGGCGCCAAGGGCGCGAGCAAATCCGCGAGAGCGGGCGTGATGAGCGCTTCATACAGGCCGGGTACAAGCATGGTGCCTCGGGGGCGGGCCACCAGGCTGTCACACATTCCCCGCAGGGTGCAACCGCATCGTTTCAGTCGTGGCGGCGAATCACCCGCAAGACTGGCCTGCCATTGGGACGTTGTGGCCACCGAATCGCGCGAATTTCGTCGTCGGTCAGCGCGCAGTGTTCTTCTAGCTCCAGGCCCAACCCTACACAACGGTGTTCGAGAGACCAGCCGCGCCACCGCACGACTGCGCTAAATACTCGCGCTTCACCGCGAATCATCATGGTGCCCCATACGGTGTCGTTGGGGCGAAACCGTACGGTGCCTCCGTGCGGGCGCAAGAACACGCCTCGATGGCTAATGTCGCGAATTTCCCCCGCTTGGCCTTCGAGGCGGCGGTGGTCCCAGAGCGTAGGATAGTTGACAACCGCGCGATGGTTATCCCGTCGCTCGGAAGCACCAACCGAAACACTCACTGCACCGTCCATCTCACTCATCGACGCACCCCAGAGCGGCCCGGTCGCCAAACCATTGGGCCAGCAGGTTCGTCGCACCCGTGTTGGCAAGGTAGACCAATGTGCATCGATCCGCCCGATGTCGGTCCAAGAAATTGAAGTTTCGTCGGGTGGGCTCCCTTCGTCCTTGAGACAAAATCGCCGTGTGGCTGCGCGCATAGGAGTCAACAAATGGGTCTTCAATGGGTATTGGACGGTGCTTTTGGCGTCGACCGGCTGACGCGGGTAGCCCAAGAAGCTCCCTCCCCCGGACCTGGCGAGGTTCGTATCCGGGTGACGGCTGTGTCCCTCAATTACAGAGATATACTGATGGTGGGCGGCCAGTACAATGCTCGGCAGCCCCTTCCGTTGGTGCCGGGGTCGGACTGTGTGGGCGTGGTGGACGCGGTAGGAGAGGGGGTTCCCGTCGCAATGCTCGGGCAGCGCCGGGTGGTCGCGTTCAATCCGGGATGGCGGTCGGGCCGATTGCCCGCCAACCCTACCCGGACGACGCTCGGCGGACCGGTGCAAGGCGTATTTCGGTCGTTTGTGGTGGTATCGGCCGATGCGGTGGTGGCGCCGCCTGCCCATTTCTCGGATGCAGAGGCGGCCTGCTTGCCTTGTGCTGGCGTGACGGCCTATCGAGCCGTGGTGATCGAGGCTGGCATCGGTGCAGGGGACACCGTGCTGACGTTGGGCACGGGGGGGGTGAGCTTGTTCGCCCTGCAAATCGCAAAGATGGTGGGGGCCCATGTGTGCGTGACGTCCGCATCGGACGAAAAGCGGGCGCGGGCCACGGCGCTCGGCGCGGACCACACGATTTCGTATGTTGCGGATGCCGCTTGGGGTCGAAGTGCTGCGCGCTGGGCGGGTTCTGGTGTGGACGCGGTGGTGGAGCTTGGTGGTGCGGGCACTCTCGCGCAGTCGTTGCAGGCGGTGCGTGCGGGGGGCACGGTTTCGCTCATTGGTGTGTTGGCGGGCGTGCAGACCGAGTTGGCCCTCACATCCATCCTCATGCGGCATATTCGCGTTCAAGGCGTCTTGGTGGGCGCGGTCGCGGACCTTGCGGATTTGTGTGACCTTTACGCCGCCCATCCGTCGGTGCGGCCGGTGGTGGACCGCGTGTTTCCATTCGCCGACTTGCCGGATGCGATGCGGCATCTCGCCTCCGGCTCCCACTTCGGAAAGGTCGTGATGATGGTCGATTGAGGGGTGATTTCGCGAAATGAATCATGATTCATTTTCCGACGACGACCACCTGCTCCTTTTGGTCTTGACCCGAAACGACGCTTCAAATCAAACCGAAATCGGGGGCGGAACCGGCAGGTGCCCTATCGTGCGCCCGCCGTGTCCGATTCCGCCGACATATTGAGCAACGTGAGCAAGAAGCGCTTGATTTTGGCCCAATGAATGGCGATTCAGCGAGCGGTTCGGCTGTGGCACGGGCGCGTTGGAGCGTGGGTCTGTCTTCGGTTTACGCTTCGATAGGTCCGCGCGTGTGGAAATAACGACGGGATAGGGGGGAATAAGGTAAAAAGTGAATTTTTGCATGGTATATGCTCCATATAGACAATGCGCCGATAATGGGCGCGTCTCGGCCAATTCGGACATCGAATGGGCGTCCGTTGCGGGTGTAGATTCCAGCTCAGGAGCCGCTATTGTGCCATTATAGGCGATGGGCGTCAACGTCTTTTTTGCGTCGTCGATATAAAGCAAAAAAAACGTTGATTTATTCCGGTGTCCACCGAATCACTTGCCGCGCAGGGAGTGGACCTTCGAGGACCTGAACCCCCATCCCCGGCACTTCGAGGCGTATTTCGTCAATTGTATCTACGGTGCCCAAGCCAAACCAAGCGCGCGGCGGCTGGCTCGTCGCAAAACCGGGGGAGTGGGTCACCAAACCCTCCCGCGTGACGCCCCCGGCTCTGACGGTGACGCGCGTTGCGCTCGGCGCGTCGATAGCTACGTAATTGTCGGCGGTGCAGCCATTGGAGAGAAAGAGCCATGGCTGTTGGCGCATAAAGTCCGCGCCCAAGAGGTCTTGTACGCCGTCGCCATTGAGGTCCCACGTCAAAACCGCACGGACGCCCGCCCTTGTGGGCAAACCAATCTCCGCGCCGCGGTCGACCACGACATCGCCTTCGTGGTGCAGGTATCGCCATTCGAAGGACAGGGCTTCGAGGCCCGCGTGGTCGGCGGTTCCATTGATGATGTCGATTTGACCGTCGTTATCCAAATCGGTGAACATCGAGCCCCATCCCATTTGCTCGTGAACATGCGCGGGGAGACCTACGCGGGCCGAGAGGTCGAACCATTGGCCGTCGACCTCGGTGAGCAGCCAGCTTCGCTCGGTGCCGGTGATAAACAGCTCGAGCTGTCCATCGGCGTCCCAATCCCCCGCACTGACACTCATGCAGTGCATCGCAATCTCTAAACCGGTATCGTTGAGTAGCGTAAACTGCGCCCCTTCTGTTCCGCGCATCAGCTCATTGCCGCCCCACTCGCCGCCGAAATCATTACAGACATAAAGATCCAATCTATTGTCGTGGTCAAAATCCATCGGAAACAGAAAGTATGGCAGGCGGTTTTCGAGCGCATCAAAATAGATGGAGTCCACCATGTTGACGTCGCTGTCAAACACCTGAATCGGGCCTGGGCCACCGCCGGGATAGATTGCGGTGACGCCCATGAGCAAGCGGCGCTCTCCATCCAGCGTGACGATTTCGGCGTCTTGAACGCCAAAACCGTCGGGTTCATCGACGGGAATACAGGGGGACTCGATGCCTCCAGGGTGAACGCAGGCCCGTGGACCAATGGTGATAACGTCCATTACGCCGTCGTTTTCAATGTCACGCAGCAGTACACGCGTAGAGGGATCCGGGATGTCGTAGGTGATAGGAGATTCGTGGGGAGTCCAGCGGCGGGCGCGCCAAGCGGTCCCTTCTGCGGCTTCGATGGTCCAGACGGAGTATTGGTCCTCGTAAAGTTCGAGCGCCAGCGTGCTCTGGGGATGGGGAAACGCGGTTGGGCTCTCGGCGCCGAAAACGTGCGAGGCATCTGTCCATGCAGCCGACGACAGCGGGGACGCGCAATCCGTTGGACCCGATGCCTCCCAGGTTCCCCGTGTGATGGGCGCGTCGTTGGTGGTGCCGGAGTCCGTGGGGGGGACACGGTCGGAGGTGTCTGATTCTTCTTGGGCCACCGAAAACTGGTCGGCCATGGGCAACAGCGGGACGCTTGCCGTGCATCCGGAAAGCCCCGCTGTCGTGCTGACGCACAGCCATCGTTGAAGTCGCCTATGGTACATTCGAGGAGTCTACACCCGTTTTTGTTTGGATGCGTCAGTGCGGATTTCGACGCGGAAACACGGTGCCAAAGTCGTCGATACGCGCGGGTTCCAGCGAGCCATGCTGGGCACACTCCCATCTGGCTCCATTCTTACGGCATCCGCAGTATCTCATGACGGCTGGACAGGGCAAACAAATGAACGAGGCACCGCCACTCCAAACGCGACTCTGTTGCAATAGCGTTCGAAGCGCATTAGGGGCGAGCAACCCTGCTGCACCGTACGGACCATGTGCCTTGCTGTCCTCCGCTACTGCCTGCCTGCGCTCCTTTTGGGGCTTGGTGCGGTAGCGTGGGCGGACAGCCCGCCGGTACTTTTGCAGGTTCCGGCACCGGTGGCTCCCGATTCTGCCCATGCGCTCTTGCCTGTACGGATGCAGGCGCTGGTTTCGGTGGATGACCACGGGCATCTCGTACAAGTCTTGGAGGTCGTCGGCCCACCGGTGCTCTCTCCTGCCACTGTTGCGGCGCTCGAAGCCTCCGTGTTTGCGCCGGCGATGCGGGATGGTGTGCCCGTTGCTGGGTCGATGTGGGTCGATGTCGTCTTCGAGGCATTTTCGGAAACAGGCGATGAATACGTTGTTCGTGCCGATGCCGAGGCCCAGGCGGATACACACGCGCGCACAGAGCTTTCCACCGACGACCTTGACCGCACCGCCTCGAAAGGACTGGCAGAAGCCGTCGCGCAGGTGCCGGGGGTACAAGTTGCGCGAACATCGGGCAGCGCAGCCAAGCCGATTATTCGGGGCCATTCCGAACGCAGGTTGCTGCTGCTCTACGATGGGGTGCGCCATGAGAGCCAAAAGTGGGGCCCCGACCATGCTCCCGAGGTTGACCCGTTCTCCGCCGGCGAGGTAACGGTTATCAAAGGTGCAGCCGGTGCGCGGTTTGGCCCAGATGCGATTGGCGGCGTCGTGCTGGTGCGTCCTCCGGCCATGCGTGCCGTTCCCGGTGTCGGTGGACGCACGTTGCTTCGTGCCGCCACCAACGGGCGCTTGGGCTATGCGGCCGGGCGGGTGGATGTGGTTCCCCGTCGTGCGGACGGGCTTTCATTTCGGGTGGAAGGCACCGGCACCTCCAATGCAAACTATAAGACGCCAACGTATGTGCTTGGAAATACCGCCGCCCAGCAATGGACGGGGGGGACAGCGCTCCAATATTCGGGGAATGGGCGTACATTTCGGTTGTCTTTCGCGCACTTTTCGAGAAAAGAAGGGGTGTTTTATGGAGTACACACCTCGACGCCCGAAGAGTTCCAGGCCGCGTGGGCTGCGGGACAGCCGGCGACCGCCGCCCAATGGACCGTTGAACGAAACATCGACCGTCCTTACCAAGAAGTCCATCATAACGTTGTTTCTGCGCATTTTGATGCCGACCTCGGTGCGGGCTGGATGTTTCATTCCGTCGCCGCCTCGCAGTTCAACCACCGCTGGGAATATGCGCAAGTGCGGGATCCCAGCGCAGTGGGCGCCCAATATGACTTCACGCTTCGAACCCACAGCCTGGACCTGCACGCCACCTCGCCCAGCAGAGTCGTGGGCAACGGTCGCGTAGATGCCGGTTTGGGCGCCCAAGCGAGCTTGCAGGAAAATGTTTACGACGGCTATGCGCTGATTCCCAACTATCGCTCCTTGATGGGGGGCGTGTTTGGGCACGCCGCCTGGACCAGCCCTCGGGCGATGCTGTCCGCTGGGGCCCGCTACGACCACCTCGCGCGCGCGGCCTACCTCAAAACGGACGACTTCGCGCGCCACGAAGCGCGGGAGACCCTCGATTCCAGCGATTGTACGTCCTATACCTATGGGCGGCGCTGTGACAGCCAGTTCGACACGGGCTCTGTGTCCGTAGGCGGCTTGGTTCATTTGGTTCCCGACCATCTGGATGCGCGGGTAGATGTCTCCAGCGCCAGTCGATTCCCCTCTATCGACGAACAATATCTCCTCGGTTCTGCGCCCTCGCTGCCTGTTTTCGCACTTGGTCAGCCCAATCTCAGCGTAGAAACCACCTGGGGTATTTCCCCCACGTTCGGCCTTCGCTTGCCTTCGATGGACGCGGAGGTTTCGGGATTTGCCAACCGCGTAGAGAACTTTGTCTATTTTGCGCCCGCACTCGGTAGCGACGGTTTTCCTACGTATTCCGTCACCATCGAGGGGACCTGGCCGGAGTATACGTTCTCCCCCATCATGGCGTCATTTCGGGGCATAGACGGCTATGTTTCCCTTGGTCCCGAAGCTGTGATTGGTTTGAACGTGTCGGGGGCGATGGTGCGTGCCGAAGACCGCGCGACAGGCCAACAGTTGGTTGGAACGCCGCCTGACCGTGCATCGGCGACAATTGTGGCCCGCCCACGCGAAGTAGGCTCGCTCTCCGATTGGGATTTTGGGGTGCGCGTAGATGCCGTAGCCAAGCAGACGAGAACGCTTGCATCCGTTGACCTCATCCCCGCTCCCGATGGCGTGGTGTTGCTGGGCGCGGTGGCTTCGGCCGCATTTGACCTCAAATCGACCACCGGTCGCGTCACACTTTCTGGAACAAATCTTCTCAATACGGAATACCGAGATTATAATAGCCTTTTGCGCTATTATGCCAATCAGCCTGGACGAGATATATCTATTCAATACGGGATGGACTTCTGATGCGGGAGATCACTATGAAGTTGTTTGATGTTGTAGTATTATCACTTTTTCTGGCTGCTTGTAGCGACGTGGAAGGGAAAGGGCAAGCGGAAGAAGACGCCAACCATGGCTTGACCACGGCGGTCCACCTGACCTTTACGGAAACGACGACCGGGGACGAGCAGACCTTCGTTTGGTCCGACCCGGAGCTGGATGGCGTCGCCATTGCGGTCGATGATGTGGCCTTGCCGGTGGGGACCACCTGGTCCCTCGCTGTTTCGTTTTGGAATGAACTGGTTGCGCCCGTCGAAGAAGTGACGGGGGAGGTCGAAGAAGCGGCCGCCGAGCACCAAATCTTCCTGACCGGCACTGCCGTCGACGGTCCGGCGTCGAATCAGCCGGGCGCGCCGCTCGTCGTGAGCTATGCGGACGCCGACGAAAATGGCCTTCCAGTGGGCATCCTGCACGATGTCAATGTCGAAAGTGCGGGGAGCGGCACGCTAGAGGTTACGCTTCGCCATATGCCACCCGAAGGTGGCGTCGCGGTCAAGACCGAAGACGTCGCCGCGATTGTGCGCGACGACGGCAACTTCGCGGGTGTTGGCGGTGACAACGACGTGCAGGTTTCGTTTGCTTTTTCGACGATGCCCGCGGAGTAAGGCTCAGACGCCAAGCAGCTCAATCGCGGCGCCGCTACAAAAAATCGCGACGCCCGCCATTACGTGCGCATATTTTTGCATGCCGTCCAGGGGCACCATACGCAGGCCGAGGTAGCCAATGGCGGCCATCCCCATCATGAACCCAATGGTGGTGATGGAAAACACGCCGGCCACCGCGGCTACGCCCGTCCAATTGTGGTTCCACGCTGGCGCCATCAACAATGGGATAAGGGGCTCACAGGGGCCGAGTACAAACACAATAAACACCGCCCACAACGTAAGCGCGCCGGTGGCGTGGGCGTGGAGGTGGGTGCGCTTGTGGTTGTGGTCGTGGACGTGGAGTGTGCCGTCTTCGTGTGCGTGAACGTGGGTATGGCGGTGCTCGCGGGCGATGCGAACCGCCGCCCATGTGGCGTAGACGAGTCCAAACGCGATGAGGCCCCAAGCAGCGAGGCTGCCGCGAACGCCTTCGATATCGACGAGGTCACCGACGGCCATTCCGAGACCAATCCCAACGAAACCCAACACAACACTGCCGATGACGTGGCCAACGCCACACAACGCGGTGATGCCGAGCACGCGCGCCAGCGACCAGTTGCGGGCACGCCCCAGCACGACGAACGGGAGGTAGTGGTCGACGCCGATGAACGTGTGGGTCGCAGCGATGGTGACAGCGGCCACCAGCAAGGACAAGAGGTGAGAGTCCAACGAATTTCCGGGAACGGAGTGCTGGAGGCGCGTGAGAGACACTTCGGGGGCGTCAACGAGGCTTACGGACGACCCCCCCAAGACTCACGGGAAGGTACACACCACGACGCCGAGGGTGGCCGTTGGGTCCACCGCGCCGAAGTCGCGGCTGTCCGTGCTTACTTCGCCATCGCCCCGCAGATACAATCGACCGTCGGGTGTGATGTGGTGGACCCTCTTGACGATTCGGACGTCGCCGGAGGGAGCCGTTGTGAGCACCACATCACCCGGCACAGGTTTTTGTTGGCGAACGAGAACGGTTGTCCCATTCGCCAAAAACGGCTCCATGCTGGGGCCAACGACCCGCACCCTTTGGCGACGGCCCATGAGCCACGCCAGGAGGTCGCGGGCGCTTGCGCTGCGCATCGGAGCCATTGGGGCTTAGGATGCCGTGTAGTAAGGAACGGCGCGGTTCTTGGTGGCCCAGAAGATGTTGTGAATCTTCTCAATGTGGCCCATGAGCGCTTCGGCGTGGTGGAGGCTCACTTCGGTCTTGGCGTAGCTGCACTCCTTGGCGGCCAACCAGAAGGTGTTGTGGAGGTCGGGGTAGGCTTCCAGATGGTGCGGCTTGAAGTAGTCGGTCCAAAGCACCAGCAGCTCTTGCTTGGCGATGTGGGCCTGCTCTTCTTTGATGGCGGTGTAGCGCGCGAAGGTGTTGTGGTATTTGACGTACGCGGCCTTGTCGGAGGCGTCAGGAACGTCCATCGCGAGGATTTTCTTGGTCATCGACAACACCGCTTCGGCGGCGATGCGCGCGGAGGCGGGGTCGTAAACACCGCAGGGGCCGTCGCAGTGAGCTTCAGCAACAGGGGCGGGGAACTGGCGGTCGAGTCGGGCAAGAATCCGGCGAATCATCGGTCCATCCTGGGTAAACGTTTGCGTTGACGCAGCGGGGAACTATCGGAATGGGCGTCGCTGTCAAGCGTCCCCCAAAAAGCTTCGCGCCAACAGGCAAGCGTCGCAAAATGCTGTACACTACACCGCCAAACTTGGAGGTCCTTGTATGTTCCCTGCGCATTCAAAGGTGTCAGTCTTATTGCTTCTCACTCTCGGGGCTTGCACCGAATACGACCTCGCGGGGAAAGACCAGCCCGAAGCGGAAGGTTCGACCGAAGAATCGGGCACCACCGAACCGCCGGACACCGACGATCCCGACACCGACGACCCTCCTCCCCCCGAAGAGTGCAACGGCGCCGACGACGACCTCGATGGCCTGATTGACGAAGACTTCCCGGACACAGACGGCGACGGAATCGCCGACTGTATGGACGGCGACTGCACCCTCGCGCTTCCCGCCCCCCGCAGCGAGCTCGAAGCGGACTGCGAAGGCGGACCCTCCACCGGCACGCCCCCGGTCGACCCCTGGAACGCGACGATTGAATGGCAGTTCACCGGTGGTCCCGTGTATGCCACGCCAACCGTCGGCGACCTCGACGACGACGGCGTTCCCGAAGTCGTGACGACCTATGGCTGTTCGAGCTACATCAATGGCTGCTTGGCCGTTTTGGATGGTCGCACCGGCACTGTCAAGTGGTCGAAGACTGGCATCGACGGCACAGGCGGCACCGCCCTCGGCGACCTCAACAACGACGGACCCGCCGAGATTGTCACCTACCTCCAAAACGGCTCGGCGGTGGTGGCCTACGACCTCAACGGCAATCTGTTGTGGAGCTTCTCGCTTTCGACGAACCTCGAAAACTACGCGGTCATTACAGACCTCGAAGGCGACGGCGATGTAGAGGTTATCGCGAATCAGTATGTGTTGGACGGACCCACAGGAGCCCTCGTCGCAACGCTCCAGGGTGTTTCCTCCAACTGGGGCGCCCCGGCCACGGCGGACCTTGACTTGGATGGCGTGCAGGAGATTATGCTCGAAAACCGCGTCTATCGCGCCGACGGCACCTTCTGGTTCCAATGCGGCGCAGGTGGGGTCGGCAGCTTCCCGCACCCTGTCAACGCGGACAGCGACAATGAAGGCGAAGTCTTGGTGTCCCGGAGCGGTTCGCTTACGTTGTGTGACAACACGGGCGTCGAACTTTGGACCCGCACGCACTCTGGTCCTTATGGCTCGGCGATGGCCATCGCGGACTTTGATAACGACGGCATTCAGGAATATGCGATTGCAGCACGCAACGCGGTCGTCCTCTATGAACCCGATGGCTCCGTTCGTTGGTCCACTTCGGTTTCGGACGGCTCCGGTTTGGCGGGCACCACGAGTTGGGACATCGACCTGGATGGCGTTCCCGAGGTGGTGTACGGCGACGAAGTGGACATTTTGGTGCTCAATGGCGCCACAGGTGCGGTGGTGCTGCGCGACCCCAACCATGGCAGCATCACCCTTGCCGAGACGCCCGCTGTGGCCGATGTTGACGGCGATGGGCACGGAGAGCTGGTCTTCGGCAGCAACTCCGGGTACAGCGGTCTTACAGTATTCGGTGGTACATTGGGCGACTGGCCTTATGCGCGCCCCGTCTATAACCAATACAGCTACTCAAGCGTAAATATCGAAGACGACCTCACGATACCCACGCACCCCGACCCCCCTTGGTTGTCTCCGGCCAACCTCTTCCGCGGCCAGCCGTCGAGCATCTTCGTCACCGCCAAGCCCGACCTCGCAATCGACATTCACGATGTCTGCATCGCGAGCTGCGAACCAGGTGGCTACGCCGACATCTCGATGCAAATCTGGAATGCGGGCCCAGAAGAAGTGGCGCCTGGACTTGTGGTCGAGATTTACGGCGGCGACGGCACGACCGAAACGCTCATCGAGGTCGTCACCCTTACCGACGCCGTGCCCGCAGAAGGCAGCTTGGAGTGGGTGGTCTCCACAACTCACGAAGCCGTCGGCACCCACCTGCGCGCGGTCGTTGACCCCGCGGACCTCGTGTTGGAGTGTGATGAAGGCGACCAAGAGGACACGTTCGTCCTTGAGGGCTGTCCTTAGCGGGTCCGTTCTTGCGCTGCATCGCGGTTCCTATGGTAGCCCCGCTGCACTGAATCGCGATTCATTTTGCCAACTGCGCGTGTAAGCCGATGTTCTGAAGCAAAGCGCGGGGCAAATGCCCCGCGGTTTGGTGGGCGCGATGGGAGGGTCGGCGCCGCCCCAAAGGCCCTGGTTTGTCGGCGCGCGCGTCGCGGAACTAGTGGCCGCCACTCAACACAAGATTGTTGAGGAAGGCCACCACCACGCCCATGATGCTCACGCCAGCGATAATGCCGGAGCTAACCGGAACAATCGCATCTTTGGCGAGCTGGGGCTTGGTCTTTTCGAGCACCGTCGCCATGACCGAGCCAATAAACATCGACAGTGGGTACTGGAACGGCAGAATCAGGCCCATGCCAAACGAAGTGCCGCTGGGCAGCCACGGCTTGATGTTCTTGGGCGCAAACATTTCGAGGAGCGTAATCGCGACGCCGATGATGATGCCAAACACAATGGCCTGTTGGTGCATGGGGTGCATGTTCTCGATGCCCATGCGGAACAGCTCGGCGACCGCGGCCCAGGCTTGCGCGGCGGGAGCCGGGAATTCGGGCGCTTTTTCACCTACGCCCGTCAACACCGTCGCATCGGGAACCAAGAGGTAAAACCCGGACACGGTGGCCAATGTGCCGGCGAAGATGCCCATAAACTGCGCCAAAAACTGCCGGCGGGGGTCCGCGCCGAGGAGGTAGCCGCTCTTGAGGTCGTTCAACAAGTCCGCGGCGGAGCCTGCTGCGGAGGCGGTGATGCTCGCCGTCATGAGGTTTGCGGTGGTGGACTGGGGGATGAGGACGCCGTAGGTAAGCTGCATCAGCTTGCCCATCGCGCCCACCGGTGTGATGTCGGACTCGCCGGTGGCGCGGCAGGCCACGAGCGACAAGAAGAAGGTCATCGCAACCGCGAGAATGCCGTAGACCACAGGCACATCGAAGTACAACGCGGCAACGGTGATAACGCCAGAACCAGCGACGAGGCCGCCAATCGCAAACCACGAACCCGGAACTTCGACCTTCGCGGCTTGTGCTTCATGGGGAAGACCGGCGTCGGCGGACTTTCCGGTCAATCCCTGCAAAGCCCGAACAATCGTCCGCCATTGTGCGGCAAACGACAACAATCCGCTCGACACCAAAATCGGCACGCCCAGCCATAGGCCGATTTCTTTCCAGGCCTTCCAGGGCTTGCTCGTGGCCCGCACGACTTCGCCGGCGGCATTCGTCCATTCGGCGTCCCAGCCGAGGGGGCCCACAACGTAAGCGAGGGTGAGGCCGCCGATGAGCATCCAGGTGCTCACGCGCATCCCGACGATTGCGCCCGCCGCAATCATGACCGGGTTGTGGTCGAACACGAGCGTCCACTCGGAGGGCTTCCAGGCGTGGGTGGTGCCGTCCTCTGCGATGTGGGTCCCGCGGCCCGGCAACCAGTCGAAAATGGGCGAGTCTGCCGCCAAGAGGGGCACTTTTTCGCCGTCGGCGTTGGTCCGAAGAGGAATCTCCATCAACGGCGGGAAAATCGCGCCAAACATCGCGCTCCCGAACAGCATCTTCGCCTTGGCAATCGCGGCGGTGCCCTCCGAGTACAACGACTGGAGGGTGGTGGCGGCCGCGACACCCGACGGAAAGCGCAGCCGCTCGCGATTGATGAGGTTGCGCTTCATCGGAATCGCGATGACGGTGCCGAGAATCGCCAGGAAGAGCGTCCAGAGCGTGAGAATCGGCCAGGGAAGGTGTGCTCCTTGGGGATTTTCCGGCGTGGCGGACAGCATCAACAAGGCTGCGATAGCCGAGACCATCGTGCCACCGGTCGCGTAGCCGGCGGACGAAGCCGTGGATTGCATGCAGTTGTTTTCGAGGATGGTCATCGGCGTTTTGGCGACGCCGGCCTTTTCGAGGGTCGTCCAAATCGCGTAGGACAAAATACAGGCGGTGATAGCAACGCCCAATCCCCAACCGGTCTTGAGGCCGATATAGAGGTTGGTGAACGCCAACAAAAACCCGAGGCCCGAGCCCATGAGGACGGCGCGCACGGTGAGCTGGGGCACGCTGTCCCCGCGGTACACCTTTGCGTACCAAGTGGCTTCGTCCATTTCGAGGACTTGTTCGGGACCAATGTCGAGCGGACGGCAAGCGTCGACATCGGCTTGGTTTTGGGGAGCGGGCTGGAACAGGGCCATACAACCATCCAATAAACAGGACTGCGGACGTCAACCGACAACCCGCGAAGACTACACCGATGCGACGATTTTTGCATCGACGGGGGGAAGACTTGACCGCTTCCGCGTTGACGGAACGGGGCATGAAGGGCGCACCGCAGATTGTTCGGCGCGCGTCTCGGGCCCCGCGCGGTGGCCTTGCCCATGGTCACGGGTTGTCCAGGAAATTGCGCGGACTGTTCTCGCCCGTGGGTACAAAATGGCGCTGTACGATGGGGAAGTCATGGGGTATTGGACCGCCAACTTGCCCGGACCGTGTGGAGTGTCGAATGAACCTTGATTCCGCGTTTCGCCCCGGTGTGGGATTGTTGTGTTTGGTGTTGGTCGCCGGTTGTACACTCGGTTCGGGAAAGCGTGGCGGTCGCGGCGGAATGAGCAGCGGCACGGTCGACACCGAAGGGCGCGAGGTGCCGAACTGCGACTCTGCGAGCGCGATGCTGGGCGAAGATGGCGGCTTCGCCGTCGACTCGTTTGACTTCACCTTCGAGTGGTCCAACGAAGCGGGGCTGTCTGTGGGGCCGGTGTATACCTTCGACCTTCAGCCCGATGTCACGGGCGTTTCCGCGACTGTCGTGAAGTCGGGCAAGCGCACTGGCTTTGCGTTTTGGGGCCTCAACGACGACGTCTTCATCGATGCAACGATTTCCGACGAAGCACCCGGCGGTTGGTGGTCGGAGCCGTATTACCACTGGGGTGTGTTGGGCGGCACCGTCGCGATGCCGATTACGCCGGGCACCTTGCCCGATGGCGGCGGTTGTTTGTTTGTGCAGCCTGCCTCGTTGCAAGACCTTGAAGGCGAAGACGGCGTCCTCAAGATGGTCACGCGCAGAGCCGACGCAGGCCGTGGCACCATCGACGTCAACGTCGTGGTCGTCGGGAGCACGCGTTTGTACCAGGAAGACCTCGACGCCGCGCTCGCCCGCATGGACGAAGTGTGGTCGGACGGCGGGGGCCCGGCTCTCGGAAACGTCGCGCTGTTCTCTATTTCGGGCGACCGTTACCTTCGATACGCCGACTCCAACGACATTCGCAAGTCCAACTTGCCCGACGCCAACCCCCAGGCCCTCAACCTGTTCTTCATTGACGATTACGCCGATGAGTCGGGGACATTGGGTGAGGCGGGCGGTATCCCCGGTCCTCTTGGCTTGCCCGGTGTCGATGGTGCGGGTGTGATTGTGGCGCTCGACGGCCATCGCGACCGCTCCGGTGCGCTTGACATCACCATTATGGGCGAGACGATGGCCCACGAAGCAGGCCACCAGGTCGGATTGTTTCATACCACCGAGTCCGATGGCTCCCGTACGGAGTCGCTCTCCGACACGCCCGATTGCCCGCGCAGCCAGGACCAAAACGGCGACCGCTACTTTTCGGCTGCGGAGTGCCGTGACTATGATGGCACCAACTTCATGTTTTGGGTGTCGGGTGGCTTCACCCAGGATGACGTCTCTCCTTCGCAAGCCCAAGTCTTGTCTCGCTCGGTCATCGCGCACTGATTCGTGTGCTGCTATCCTCGTGTGAATGGGGGGATGGTGGATGCGTCTCGTCGGCGATTGGCGTCCGACTTCCCGCCTCTGGAGACCCAATGTTGACTATGCTCATGGTGGTTGCTGCACTGAATGCGGCGGATTCTTCGGCCACGCGGTTGATGTCGTTGCCCTCCCGGCCGACGACCGAGCCGGCCGCGCCCGCGGAGCCTGCGCCCCCTCCGCCGGCTGCGGTGGATACCGTGCGTGGATTGTTGGCGGCGCACCATACCGCAGATTTGCCAAAGCGCGAAACGCTGGACCACACCACGGGCGCCCAAGAAGCGTTGGTGTGGCTGGCCAACTGGAGCGACTCTTTGGTCGAGGCGGAGCGTGCCGCGATGTTGCTCGGTTTGTATACGGATGACGGCACCACGGCGTCGTGTATCGCGTTGCTCCAGTCGACCACCCACGCCAAGGTTCGCGCGGGTGCTGCGCGCTGTCTCTCGGGCCGGACGCTGGCAACGCCCGTGCTGACGAGCGTTCTCGCGGATTCTGACATTCGCGTGGGGATAGCGGCGGCCGAGAGCATCCGCGCGACTCCGGGTGCTGTGGCCGCGCTCGACCCTTCGATGGTCGACGTACTGCCGGCGGAAGTCCGCGCGCAGCTCCGCGCGCCCTAAACGAGAACGGGCACCGAAGTGCCCTCTTGGGTGCGGAGCGGCGAACTTAGCTCATCATTGCGGCGAGGGGGTCGTCGTCATCGACCGGTAGAAGGTTGGCAGACCCAAACTCTTCTTCCAGCAGGTGAATGTCGTCGGAACGATGGGCGAGAACGGGCTTCGCGGGCGCGTCGCCGTTGGTGTTGCCATTGAGCGCGGGTGCTGTGGAGCTGGCTTCGTCGGGGGAGGGCACGGGCGCGTCGGCGTCGCTGACGGTCGGGTGGGGGTCGGTCGCGGTTGCGGCCTGCACTTGGTTCCGCCCGTTTTGCTTGGCGACGTAGAGCGCGCTGTCTGCGCGTTCGAACAGCTCGCGGCCATTTGCGGCGAGGCTCGGGTAGTGGCACACCCCCACGGATGCCGTGACCTTGAGGCGGTTGCCGTGCCAGCTGTGGTCGGCTTGCTCCATCGAACTGCGAAAGAGCTCCATTTGCCGAAGCCCTTGCTCAAGGGTGGTGTCGTTGAGGATGAGGCAAAACTCTTCGCCGCCATACCGAAAGGCTTGGTCTTGGCCGGTTTGGCGACACGCTTCTTCGAGGATGCGGGCGGTGCGGGTGAGCACGTAGTCGCCGGCCTTGTGGCCCCAGGTGTCGTTGAACTTCTTGAACTTGTCGATGTCGATGACAGCGAGGCAGAAGCCGCTCGAACCATGGCCGACTTGGCTGATGGCGCGCTCCAGCTGCTCTTGGTAGTGCCGGTTGTTTTTGAGGCCCGTGAGGCGGTCGGTGATGGATGCGTCGTAGAGGCGCGCTTTGTGAAGGTTTTGGGCGGCTTGGTCAGCGAGACCAATCGCCAGTTGCTCGTCTTGCTCGGTGTAGCGGCCAACGGGGTCTTCGTTGCCGTGCTCGTCGACTTTGTTGGTGAGATTGATAACGCCGAGCAGGCGACCGCCATGGATGAGCGGGACGGCCATGATGCAGTGGACCGGCCGTGTGCTGAACTGCTCAATTTTGGACCGGTGATTGAGGCGCAAGGGGCGCCCCAGCTGCCCGGCTTGTCCGGCGACGCCTTCGCCAAGCGCCATCGAGCGGGTGCGAATGCGGCCTTCGTTGATGCCGTCGCGCACTGCTTTTGGGATGTCGCCCCAGACGACCTTGATTTCGAGCTTGCCCGTGGCTTCGTCGAGCAACATGAGGTTCGCCCGCTGCGCGCGCATCGCCTCCACGGCCGTGCTCAAGGTCTGAATGGTGAGGGTCTTGAAGTCGTTGACGTTGGCGAGCTGCTGGTTGATGTCGTAGAGCGTGCGAATGTTGTCGAGGATTTGATTCGAGCGCTCGAACTCGATGGTGAAGCTAACGGATGCAGCGGCGACGTCGGCGATTTCCTTGAGGAAGTGGTAGTCGGTCTCGGGAATGCGGGTGTTGTCGGTGCGCGGGCCGAGGGTCAGAATTCCGATGACCTTTCCTGCGCGCATGAGGGGAATCCAGACATCGGCCTCCATGACCGCCAGGTTCCAGTTTCGCCATGCGGTCGGAAAGCGCGGCGTGCCGTCCATTTGGCGCACGCCTGTGACGTCGCCTTGCTTGAGCACTTGCCAAAAGAGGCCCTCGTCTTCGGGGACACGGAAGACGTAAAGCTCCTCCTCTACGCCATCTTGGGCGACGTAGCGGTCGGCGATGCCGTGGTAGGCACGCACCCGAAACTGCCGTGTGTCGGGGTCGAGGTCGTCTTCGAGGAGGACTGCCGAGTTGGTGGCGTCACATCGTTCGCGGCACACGGCCATAAACGCGTGGAGGAGGTCTTCCACCTTGAAAATCTGCGAGAACCCTTTTCCGGATTGGAGCAGCGCCCGTAGCTCAAAGAGCTGGTGCTCTAGTGCCAACGCACGGTCTCGCCACGCTTCTAGCTCAACGTAGACCTGCGAGTCCACTGCTGGTAGCACACCCTTGTCCACCTGTTGCGACATAATTTCCTCCCAACGCTAGTGGCTTCGGTCCCGCGCGTGGACACTTGAGCCAGGAGTAGGTCAAGGATTGGGCCCGTGCAGCACGGGAAAGTCGATACGGTGAATCTGCTGGGCCTCCACATCAACGAGCAGAATTCCGTGGTCGGGAAACAGGGCCGCGTATTCGCGGAGTTGGCGCCGTGTGGGCGGATGGGCGGGGTCGGGGGCCGAAGATCCGGTCTTTACTTCGGCGACATACGCGCGGCCCTTCCGGCGAACCAATAGGTCGATGCGCACGAGAAACGCGACATCCTCGCCGTTGACCACAAACGACGACCGCACGCTGACCTGTCGGTCTTCGATACGGTACCCCGCGCGCGTCAGCAAACGCTCGGCTGCTTGCTCTCCGCGCTGGGCGCGTTGGGTGCGGCGCCGGCTCCGGCGGCTCCCGCGACGCAGCAACCAGAGAGACCAAAGCGCGAGCAGGACCGTAAATAGGAGCAAGACGGCAAATGCTCCCGCAGACACCGCAGGGAGGTGTGCGAGCCAGTCCGTCAAGAGAGGGTCATTTCCAGCCATCTGGTTACCATGCTCTGTTGACGCGCTGGATGGCGGACAGAAAGAGTCCAATCACCACTTTTGGGGGGAGCTCCTTCCGGGGAGTCGGGAGCGAATCATGAAGTCCGTCGTTTTGGGAGTCTGGGTGCCGGTGGATGCGGCATCTTCGATGCTACCGCCTGCATCCCGCCCGATGGGGCGAGCCGTACACGCGCTGGCTGCCGAAGGAATCGACGTGGTGTTTGGAGACCAGATGTCGGGCGGGCGCTTGGTGGGTGTGCGTGCCACAACAGACCGCTGGATTGCCGGAGAGTGGGCGGTGGACGCCGTGCAAGACCGCTATCCCAGCCAGTCGCGCCCCCAGGGCTGGCTTGCGCTCCACGATGATGCCGCGGCTGCGGGGATTCCGGTGGGGAATTGCCGGTCGTTGACCTTGTTGTGCCGCGACAAAGTGCGCTGCCAAGAGGTGCTGGCGGCGGACCCCTCCTTGCGGCTGCCCCCCATCGAGGTGGACCCCGCGCAGTTCGCTGCACGGCTATCGGACTGGGGCACCGCGTTTCACAAGCCTCGCTTTGGTGCGTTGGGTGCGGGTGTTCGACAAGTGCGTCCAGGGGACGACCTCCCCGCGACGGCCGAGGGCGTGGTCGAAGGTCGGCCCGACCCGGCCTTGCTGCAATGGGCGGTGCCGCCGCCAGACGGCGTCGCGGGACGGGTGCTCCGGGTGCTGGCGCAGCGCAGCCCGGAAGGCGGTTGGTGGCAGCATCCGGCCGTGATGCGGGAAAGTGACGCCGACCCGGTGGTCAATGCGGCGCGGGGCGCGCGGGTGGGGGCCGCCGACGGCGTGCTCTCGCCGGACACGCTTTTCGCTGTGCGGGGCGCGGTTTCCCACGTCTGCGCGCGCTTGTCCGAGGCGGTAGGAGGCGAACTTGCGCTGGAGCTGGGGGTGGATATTGCGTTGGACCGGGATGGCCAGCCGTGGGTCTTAGAGGTCAACAGCCGGTCGCGTGGGCGCCTCGTTGTGTTGGATAGGATAGACCCCTCTCGCTTCCGTCGCGCGCATCTGGATGCCTTACAGCGCCCGCTACGGACACTTGCGGCTATGGTCCGTGCAGGCTGAACACGGATGTCCCGAATGGCCCAGCGTCGGTCTTAGGTCGACAGCAGACCGAGCACCGCCAGCGCGGCTCCGACCACAGCGATGCCGACCCAGCTTGCCCAAAACGTAAACCGCCAAGCCGCGAGCTTGACCTGCTCGGTGCCTCCTTCTGGCATCCAGTCGGGCGTGGCGGACAGCCATGCGTGGGTCAGGCGCCGGCGCGCGGCCATGCCATGCAAGGTGGACACGTCGGGAAGGTCGGGGCGCCAGAAGTAGCCGAGGGGGCGGCCGAGCGCCTCCCATTGGTCTGGGTGCGCGCTGTGAATGTGCTCCAGAAGCTCGTCAAAGAGCTTGAAGGAACGGAACTTGACCGCCATCAGGGCAATCATCACCAGGGAAAACGGCAGTACGGGGTCCATGCGGACTGAATTGCTCTTTTTCGCGGACGGGGGCAAGGGTGTTTGGGTGTGCGCGGGGACGGGAGGGCTTGTTCGTCGGGGTTTTGTGTGTAGGGAGCAAGCAAAGGCAAGGCCCGCGTCGCTTCGTCACGACATCGGGCAGCAACTCTGACGCGGAGGCGAACGATGTCGGCGGCACTTTTGTTTCGATGTGAGAGCTGTGGTGGCCTGAATCGTGCGTCTGCCGAGCGTTTGGCGGAACATCCGCGCTGTGGTCGCTGCCAGACGCCCATCAACGCAGCCAATCCGCCTTTTGATGTGGACGACGACCAACTCGAGCGCTTGGTTGCGCGGTCTCCTGTGCCGGTGTTGGTGGACTTTTGGGCGCCGTGGTGTGGCCCATGTCGTGCGGTGGCGCCGCATCTTGCGGAGCTGGCCAAGCGACATGCCGGCAAGCTGTTGGTCGCCAAGGTCAACACCGACCAACACACACGAACGGCGGGCGCATTGCAGGTGCGGGCCATTCCCAGTCTTGCTGTCTACGTTGGGGGCCGTTTGCAAACGTTAGAGGCGGGCGCGCGTATGGGGCCGCAGTTGGAGGCGTTGGTTCGACCGCACCTGACGTAGCGCGGGTGTTCGCAACATTGCCAAAAAAGATTGCTTGGTTGGGACGGACGTATGGTATCGTCTCCTTATGACGTTTTTGAGTCAAACTTCGGATTTGCGGCGCTTTGGGATCTCTGTTGCCGGAGCGGTATTGGTCGCCGCTTCCCCGGCCTATGCCGACACGGACGCTGACCTTGTCGCGGCACTCACGGAGTTCAACCGACACGCCGTGTATCGCATCCCGATGCCCAGCTCCGAGCAGCGGGCTGCGTTGGTATCGGGCGAAATCCTCAAGGTCATTCAGACCGGCGAGGATGCCCACGGTGCCCGTCGTGCGGTGGGGTTGCTGCTCACGCCTGCCGGCCGCGACCAAATGTGGGTGAGCTGCCAGGACACACACTTCGTACAATCTGCGGCCATTCAAGAAGCGCGGTTGGGTTCCGTGTCGGGACATACGCTGTGGTATGGCTTTCTGGACCTTCCTCGCCCGTTCTCCGACCGTCACTGGGTCGTGGAGGTGTGGAACAATGAAGCGCTCGCGGGTGCGACAGAAAATCGCGCGTGGGAACATGCGTGGAGATTGGTTCCGGGGGGCGTCGCAAACGCAAAGGACGCCGTCGCTGCCGGAAAAGTCAAGAAGACGACGGTAGATATGTGGGAAGACGCCATCGAGACACCCATCAATGATGGCGCTTGGTTGGCGGTCGCGTTGCCGGACGGCCGCACGTTGTTTGGCTACCATGCCGCCACCCATGTCGGCGGCGCCATCCCCGAAAACCTGATGCTGCAATACGTCAAGGCCACCCTGGACACCACGCTTCGCGACATTGAAAAGCGAGCCCGCACCGGAATTGCAAGCCATTATGGTGTCGGGCATAAGGGCGTAGAAGGGGGCAATGGGGTCGCGGTCGCGCCGTTTGGACAATGAAGTGCGGGCGCCTATTTTCGGGATATTGCGGCCAGTGACGACAAAATGAACGAGATGCGCGTCACATCGGGCGCGCTCGGATTGTTCGCCAGGTAGGTGGTGAGGGATGTGGCTGCGGGGCCCGGAAGGCCCAAGCGGGCCAATAGCAGACCCCGGTCGCGGTGCAGCGTCCATGTGTCGGGCAAGAGCAGCAAGTTTCGGTCGATGGCCCGCAGCAAGCCCGCGTGGTCTTCTCGACGCGACCACGACTGCGCGAGGTTTTGGTTCATCCGCACCAGCGCGGCCTTTGGAGAGATGGGACCAATGAGCCGGTTCCATTCATCGGGCGACGGTACGCCTTGGTTCGGAAAGCGCCGATGCAGGAGCTCGCGAAGGTCGAGGGACCCAAGCATTCGCCCGCCGTGGAACGGGTCAATCCAAAACGAGCGCTCGCTCGGCACGCCTTCTGCTTCGAGGGCGAGGGGCGACGGTGCGACGAGAAAGTGACCGGGAAAGCCGACGCCAACCAGGGAAAGGCCGAGGCGTCGACCGACAGCGAGCATGATGATGCTGAGGAGAATCGGCAGGCCGCGGCGTCGCGCGAGCACCAGGGGCAGGTCGGAGTTGACGGGCGCATCGTAGTCGACCTCGTCGCCCTTCAACGCGCCGGAGCCAAAGAGGTGTACGCTCAGGCGCGCGACGCGGGAGAAGTAGGACTCGCCCGCCGGAAAGTGCACGCCGGCGGCCAGTTGGTCGAGCACTTGGCGTGTGTGTTCCGGCGACACGCCCTCCCGCTCATCGCACGCAATCGCCAGCGCCGCTTCGTCCAGAAATACGATTCCGTCGTCGGCTGCGAGGAGGTCCTGGAGCTGGCGCCGCGCAGATGCGTCCCCAAAAGGACCGCGGTAGACCAACGGGGGCGTCATGGCGCACTCCCGGCCGGCGCAGCGACGCGGGTGGCCGCCAACATTCCGCACGCGGACTGCTCGGAGCGACCGACGGAATACCGCCGCACAACGGGGGCGTGCAATATCTGCAGGGCGTCAAAAAATGCGTCGCGCTCGGCGTCGGTGGCACGTTGAAAGCGGCCCGAGGGGTCAGCGGACCCATTGATGTCGATGAGGTTGACCCGCAGGGGGATGTCGCCCAAGAGTGCATGAAGGCGCTCGGCGTCGTCCTTGTGGGTGTTGATGCCTCCCATGAGCACCCATGCCACGGTGACGCGGGTTCCGCAGGCGCGTTGGTACGCCCGCAATGCGTCGGCCAACTCCGCCAACGTCCAGCGGCCGGCGACCGGCAACAACGATGCGCGGGTTTGGGCGTCGGCGGATGTCAGCGACACGACGAGGCGAAAGGGGTGTCCCTCGGCGGCAAATTGGTAAATGCGGGGCACCAAGCCAACGGTCGAAATCGAAATCGCCTTGCCCGAAATCCGGCCGCCATTGGGGTCGCTCAGCACACGCGCGGCTTGGATGACGGCGTCATAGTTGTGGAGGGGCTCGCCTTGTCCCATGAACACTGCACCCGTGACCGTGCCGGGCGCTTCGTCGCGCACCGCCAGCCATGCGCCGACGATTTCCCACGCCGCGAGGTTGCGGGTGAGCCCCAGGCGGCCCGTCGCGCAAAACGCGCACTTCATGGCGCAGCCGGCTTGGGAGCTCAAGCAAACCGAAAAGTGACCGGGTTTTTCGAGGGGAATGCGAACGGCCTCGGTGAAGACGCCGTCGTGGTGGCGGAACAAATATCGTACGCTGCCATCGACGGAATCGGTGACCCGCTCTTCGACGATAGGCCGCAGATATTGGAGGTGGGCTTCGAGCCAATCCCGAATCGCGCGGTTCGGGGGACGCTTCATGGCCAACAGAGGTGTGTCGCCGTGGGCAAATGCGTGGGAAAGCACACGACGTGCAATAGACAAGGCATCGGTTTCGCCCAATCCAAGGGCATCCACAAGCGATTGTGCGAGGTCTATTGGCAAAAGACCCCACACAACGAGCGGAGAAGAGGCAGGCGTTAGCGACATTGGCAACCCATACAGGGTCGGTAACCGGTCTGGGGCCTACCCGGAATGTCGGTCGTTATGATGGCTTCGCTTTGTTTGGATGTCGGGCCAATGGGGACTCGCCGTCGAGGAGGGTCGCGACGCGGACCACGAGCTCGGGCCCTGTGAATGGCTTGACGAGGAGGTTTTCGACGGACTCGTCAACACCGCGGCGGAGTACGGCCTCGCTCGTATAGCCCGATACAAACAATACAGGGATACGCGGATGGGTATGCCGCAAGGAATCGACGAACTCGCGACCGCTCATGCCCGGCATGACAACATCCGTGACCACGGCAGAAACCGGAATCGCGGTCGACCGAATCCAATCGATTGCGGTGCTCGGCTGATTGAAGCCCTGCACCTCAAACCCGGAGCGCACCAAAGGAAGGCGCATCGCACTCAGAACGTGGTTGTTGTCGTCCACAACAACAATCGTACGTCCATGCCCGCACTTGAGGGACTCGAGCAATGCGCCGGTATCCGGTTCGGTTTGGTCGAGGGCATCCGCGTGGGGAAGTACGACCTCGGCGACGGTGCCGCGGTCGGGGGCAGGCAACAAGGAGATGGTGCCGTTTGCGCTCTCGACGATGTCTTTGACGGTGGCGAGGCCGAGACCCGTGCCTCGTTCGGCTGGTTTGGTGGTGAAAAACGGCTCGAACAAGCGGGCCCGAATGGCATCGGGGATGCCGTCACCGTGGTCGCGAACCTGGAGGACCACCGAGCGGTTGTGTCCGAGCGTTCGTACGAGGATGTTCCCACCTTTGGGCATCGCGTCGCTGGCGTTGACCACGAGGTTCAGCAAAATCTGCTCGAACTCGGTTTGGGGGAGAAGGACCGGTCCGGGGTCGTTGAGGTCGAGCACCAGCTCGACGTCCGCGGGCAATACTTGGGCCATCATGCCGGCCATTTCGCGCACCACGATGTCTACATCGCAGCGCTCCGGGGTGTCTTCCTTTTTGCGACCGAACGCGAGCAAGCGCCGAACCAAGCGGCTGCCGCGGCGTGCAGATTCGAGAATTTCGGCGGCGCTCTCGGCGATGTCGGGGTCTTGTCCGTCATTGACCGAATCAATCAATCCAGCGTGTCCCAAAATAGCGGTAATGACGTTGTTCATGTCGTGCGCGACGCCGCTTGCCAAGCGACCGACGGCATCGACGCGGCGGGCGACCTGAAGCTGTCCGCGGAGATGTTCTCGCTGCTCGCGCTCGCGCATGAGCTCCGAAAGGTCGATGACCGACACGAGAAAATTAGGGCGACGGCCGACGGTGAAGGTCGCGGAGACGACGCGCGCGGGAAACCGGGAGCCATCGGGGCGCTTGCATTGGACGTGGCCGCCGCTGTGGCTGTGGGCGTCGAGGCCGAGGTCGGCGGGCGTCTGTCCGAGTAGACCTTCTCGCTCGGACGCAAACAAGCGGCAGGCCTCGCGATTGCTGTCGATACAACGTGCGTTGGCGTCAAAGAGGAGGAACGCATTGCCCGCAGAGTCAAACATTTGCCGGTAATATTGCTGCTGCTCGCTGAGCGTTTCCTCCATCTTGAGGCGGTTCTCTAAGTCTTCACGAAGACGTGTGTTACGTTGTTCTGCACTTCGTACGCGAAGCCATGCGAGCAGTACTACAACAAGGCTTCCGCTAAGTGTCAAGCCAAACTGGACGGCGCGCTGCTCGTGCCAAAGTGCAGGAATCGCGAACTGGAGCGCTGCGGACGTGCCGGGTTCGTTGTTGCTGCCGACCGCGCGCACCTCGAAGGTATAGTCGCCGGGCGAAAGCTCGCTAAATCGCACGAACGGGCGAGTGGTGGGAACCGAAAACTCCGGCTCTGTGCCTGTGGACGCTGCATGGAGGAGGCGGTGCTGAAAGCGGGCCACTTGGTCGGGCCGCAACACGGGCGATGAATAGGTCACCTCGATGTCGCGTCCAAATTCGAAGGGCACGGTGACCCGTCCATCGACCCCGCTCAGCTCCGCGTCCCCGGCGACGAAAGACTCGATACGCACGGCGCCGAGGGCCTCGCGCTCCAATACCGCGTTGGTGTCGAAAGAGACGAGGCCGCGCACGGTCGCGAGGAACAACATGCCGTCGGCGGTCTTCCAGGCGGAAGGGCGGGCCCAGCCGTTGGCCTCGCCGACGCGAATGCGATGGCTGGGAATGCGGTCAATGTCGCCTTTTCGCACGGCTTCTAAGGCGGCGCTCTCGACTTGGAAGAGCCCCCGGTTGCCGTGGAGCCACATCACGTCGTCGGTTTGGGTAACGGACGACAAAAAGCCGTCGGGGAGGCCATGCTCGGAGGGAGACAGCAGGCCGCTTCCGTGCGCGTTGACCCAGCCAAGGCCGGAGCCATACGTGGCAGCCCATATGGTGCCGTCGTCACCTACATGAATGTCGCGAACGGGGCCCCACGGGGTTGTGTCTTTGTCGCCGACGGCCGACCATTGGCCTCCGCGGCGGATGCGAAGACCGCTGTTGGTGCCGAGGATGAGGTCGTCGCCTTGCACGCGCAGTGCCAGAATGCGCGCGGTGGACGGCGGATTGGGGACCAACGAGAACGGGCCGCCCGCGCGCGAGACGAGCAAGCGACCTTGGCTGGTTCCGAGCCAGAGGTCCGTATCGACGGCGTGGAGGAGGGTGGGAATTTCGTCGGGCGTCAGGACGTTGTTGGCGTCGGCGAGGGCGGTCCAAGTGCCGTCTTTGACCTGCCAAACGAAGCCCGGATAGCCAAAGACGATTGCGCCATCGGGGCGTGCGGTCATGGCGTGAATGCAGCGCGAGCCGGTCATGGGCCCCGGACCCGCTGCGACGTCGATGCGGTCGCCCCACGCGCCGTCACGATACGCGAGGATGTGGTCGCAGTCGACGGAAAGCCAGATGGTGTCGTCCGCGGCGACGAGGGGGCCGGAGCTGAAACCGCCGACGTCAGCGGGAAACGGGACTTGGCGGAAGGGACGCTCGCTCAAGCGGACGAGGCCGCTCGCGAGGGTGCCAACCCAAAGGGTGCCTTCTTGGTCCGAAAGCACGCTGCGAGGGGTGTCTTGGAGGCCAAGCCGCTGGGTGGTCAAGGGGGTGCCCGCGAGGAGGGCCTGCTTGGCGGTGGTCCAATGCCCCAAGGTCTGAATGCCCTTCATGGTGGGCACCCAAAGGTCGCCGGAGCGGTCGAGCATCGGGCGAGAGCCGAGGGGCGTGGTGGCGGTCCAATCGGCGGCTGCGTGCACAGCACCTTGGTTGTCGATGAGCAAGAGCCCGTCTTGTTGGGCGACCCACAAATCGCCTTGGGGGTCTTCCAAAAAGCCGTACGTGCTGCCGTAGGCGAGGTGGGTGACGGTGTGGTTTTGCAGGTCGACCGACATCAGAGACTGGTCGTTACCCATTACCAGCGTGTTTTCGCCGTGTATCGCAAATGCGAGCGCGGGCTCGTCGGTGAGGCGAAGCCAGCCGTTGGTGGCGTCGTGCTGCCAGACACCGGCGGATGTGCCAATGAGCAGGACATCGTTGGTGGCGCCGTCGCCGAAGGTCCAGACGGTGGCTTGGGACAAGGCTTCGGGCTGGGCGACTTCAAAAAACTTGCCGTCCCGCACCTGCCAGACGCCGCCGGACTCGACGCCGACCCAGAGGTCGTTGCCTTGGGAGAAGAGGGCGGTGATACGGGTCATGCGGGAGTAGAGATTGGCGTCGGCGACGGTCTCTTCGAAGCGGGAGCCGGAAAACCGGTAGAGACCGCCGAAGGTGCCGGCCCAGAGGTAGCCATCGGTGTCGCGGGCGAGGGCGGTGACGGTCGCTTGAAAGAGGCCGGATTCGTCGGCCCAGCGGTCTACTTGGAGGTCTTGCGGGGCGGTGGCGTTTGCGCTTGTCCCGACTGCGCATGCAAGAATCGTGCCGAGGGTTGCCGGCAGGGCGTTGTGCCAGAAGCGGGGGCGTTCGTGCTGGTGCTCGAACGATGGCAGGCCCATAATGTGCGTCCTCCAACCTCGATGGTACCGCTTGCGGTGCGTTCGTACCAGTGGAGCTGGCGGGAGGGGAGTGGGTTTTCCAGATGGAATGCGCCACCACAGTTTCGAATGGGGGTGCGGACGGGGTGTGCTGTGGGTGTCAGGCGGTGATTTGGCCAAGATCCGAGAGGAAGTCGGGGTAGCTCACGGCCTCACAGCCTGGCGCGTCGACGGTGGTGCCGGGGACGCGGCTGGCGGCGACCAGGAATGCCATACGAACGCGGTGGTCGGATGCGGTTTGGATGGAGGCGGCATGGAGGGGGGTACCGCCGGTGATGTGCATGCCGTCGGGAAGTTCGGAGACTTTGGCGCCCATGGCATGCAAGCCGCGTGCCATGACTGCGATGCGGTCACATTCTTTGTGGCGGAGGCTCGGGGCGCCTTTGAGGGTGGTGGTGCCGGGTGCAAAGGCGGCGAGCACGGCCAAGATGGGGAAGAGGTCGGGGGTGGCGCCGAGGTCGAGGGTGCCGAAGGGGCGGAGCGGTTGTGCTTCGAGTTGGACCGAATCCCCAGTGGTTTGGATGTGCTGACCGGCGTTTTGGAGGAACGCGACGATGGCCTTGTCGCCTTGTACGGAGGTGGACAGCAAGCCGCGCAGGTGGATGGTGCGCTGGTGCAGCACGCCTGCGGCCAGGGGAAAGGCTGCGCCCGACCAGTCGCCTGCAACGGTGAGGGAGGAGACGGTGGGACGCATCGGGCCCGTGACGGTGAAGGTGAGGCCCTCGGGGTCTTCGGTGTGGGTCCAACAGAGACCTGCGGATGCCGCCATTGTTTCCGTCAACGAGAGGTACGGGCGGGAGGCGATGGGCGCTTGCAGGCGCAGCGTGCTGGTTCCCGGCAGCAGGGACATCGCGAGCAGCAGTGACGAAGCGTATTGGCTGCTCACGCGGGGGCCGAGGGTGACCGCGCCTGCTTGAATGGGTCCACAAATTGTGATGGGCGCTTGCTCTGGGTGGACTGTGGCGCCCAGCGAACGCAATGCGTCGACCAGGGGGCCATTGGGGCGCCGTTGGAGGGACGCATCGCCGGTGAGCTGGGTGCGGGTGGCGAACCGCGCGACTTGGCCGAGCAGCAAGCGAAGGGTGGTCCCTGAGTTGCCGCAGTCGAGGACCTGCTTGGCAGCGTGAAAGTCGTCGATTGGCTGAAACTGGATGTCGCGTCCTATCCAGGTTGCGCGTGCGCCCAAGGCCTCCAGCACCGCGAGGGTGTGGAGGCAGTCGTCGCCGCGCAGGGGGTTTTGGACCAAGCACGGCACGGTGGACAGCGCGCCCAAGAGCAACGCACGATGGGTTTCGCTCTTGGACGAGGGGACGACGAGCTGCACAGGAGGGGCCATAGGCTCAGCCACCGGCTCCCAAGAGCAGCGGTACATAGGCAACGAGGAGGAGCGCCAGGCCCATCACGGCCATAGGCAGCCACAGGTGTTCGTTGCTGACCCACCAGCCGCCTTCGACGGGAATCTCCTCCACGCGGGCTTCGGCGCCAATGACCTGCCGTGCGAGCAGGTGGTTGATTGCGACGGGCGGCGTGAGGTAGCCGAGTTCGAAGGCGACGAGGACCATCATCCAGAAGTGGACCGGGTCGATGCCGTTGTTGTAGGCGAGGGGCGCGATAGTGACGCTCACGAGCACGACGGCGCCCAAGGCGTCCATGGTCATGCCGACGAGGACCATCGCGATGACGAGGATGGTCATGGCCATCCAAGGCGAGCCAAGGTCGGCGGGGACCAAGCTCATCAGCTCGGCCCGTTCGACCACGCCACCGAGACCTACGGAAAAGGCCATGAGCGTGAGCAAAGCGCCGATATGGCCGGCTGACTCGGCCGTGGCGCGCTTGAGCGCCGGGAAGATTTTGCGTTCTTGCAGGTTTGCGGCTTCGTCGGGGTCGCCCTTCGCGCCGCTGTTGTCGTAAATGACGAACGCGATGAGGATGGCCGGCAGCATGAAGGCCGCCGTGTGTTCGGACACTTCTAGCGCCATGACGACCGCGTCAAAGACCAGAACGCCAACGGCAATCGCGACGTAAGGGAGCAAGCGCAGTGCGGCGCGGCCAACTTGGGGAAGTGCTGTACCGACGGGGGCAATCGACCAACCATCGCGGTTTCGAATCAGCATCGCGGCGAGGTACAGCGTGGCGGTGAGGACGAAAACCTGGAAGCCGCGGGAGAACAGCTCGTCGGTGGTGACCTGCTTGTTGAGAATTGCGACCAGCACGACAACCAAGCACGGGCGCAAGACAACGCCAAGGCTCCCGGCCATGGCCGTCGCCGACAACGCGAGCCGGTGCGAGGCGCCAGCGTTTCGAAGTTGCTCGAAGACCACGGCGCCCGCTGCGATGACGAAGATGCCGGACGCGCCGGAATAAGCGGTGGGGAGTGCCGCCAAAACGACCACCAACCATGCCAGAATCGCAGGAGGCAAGCTCCACGGCGTAATGAGACCGAACGCGCGCCGTGCGAGGCGGGTTTCGCTCAACATCATCCCGGCCCAAATATACAAGCCAATGCCAATATAAACGGCGGGATGCTGCACGAACTTGTGCATGTAGATGGCTTGTCCGCTCGTGTGTCCTTCCAAAATGAGGAAGTAGACGACGCCCATCAAGCCCATGAAGGCATACAGCGGAATCGACATGCCCAGGCGCACAGCCGAGAAGGGCTTGTCGAGGCCAGCGGGAGGCTTCACGAGGTGGAAGACGTTGACCAAGCCGAGCACGCCGAAGCCTGCGGCCCACAATATAGGAAGGCCCGCGTGCTCTACTTCCGCGCTGCCTTCGCGTCCGACATTCCAGTCTGCGATGGAGGAATAGACGAGACCGATGTGCACCAGAAGCTGCAGTCCTTGGGCGATTCGATGCTCAAGGACGCTTTCGGGCTCCCGCAGCGCGATGTGCTGCCGACGAACCGTAGTGGCAAAACCGCCAACCAACAGCAACAAGCTGAGCAGGTGCTTCCAGTAGGCAAACTGCGCGAAGTTTGAAACGGCCATCTCGAACGCGCGGAAGGTGCGCACGCTGTCGGTGATGGCGCCGACTTTGGTTTGGTAGTCGCTGTGCTTGGCTTCGCAGCGTGTTTGCAGCGCGCGGAGCGCCGGGCAGTTTTCGCTGGAGCCACCCGCAGCTCCGGCGGCCATGGGGTCGCTCCCGCCGAAGGGGTCGTCGCCGCCTGCGGTGGGGTCCTGGCCGCCGAAGGGGTCGTCGCCGCCTGCGGTGGGGTCCTGGCCGCCGAAGGGGTCGTCGCCGCCCGCAGGAGGCGTCGCGGCCATGGGGTCGCTTCCGCCGAAGGGGTCGTCGCCGCCCGCAGGCGGAGCGTCACCCATAGGGTCGCTGCCGCCGAAGGGGTCGCCATCGCCACCGCCAACGGCGGTCGGAGCGTCTTCTGCCGGACACGTCGACAAGCGCTGCTTGAGCTCGTCGAGGTCACAGTCGGGCGCGACGGGGTCGGTGCGCAAGTCGGCGGCGTAGCCCGGCCACTTGGACTCACCGAGCTGTACGAGACGGGTGTCGAAGTTGGGCGCGACGCCCACCAACAACGCGACCAACAGCATCCCGAGGATAAATACAGCGGCCGGCCCGAGAAGCCGGTCCAGTGGACCGCTCGGCCCCCCGTGACTCATGGTCGCACTCCTACACCTGCAAATGGGTGCGGGCCGCGAAAGGAATCGACGGCCCGTCTTGTTGTTCTACCGCGTTATTCCCGGCTGTCGGCACACTCGGCGCGTGCTTTGTCCTGGTAACAGCGGGTCTTTTTCATCAGGTTCAACATTGTGGAGTTGTAGGCGCCATTGCCCTTCAGCTCCACGCGCACATCTTGGAACAAGGCATCCCATTCGGCAAGACGGTCGGCCGGAATGTCAATCCACTTGTCCTTCGGAATCTGGGCATCGGCGGCCTGCACGGCCTTGAGTCCCTTGTCGAAGTTGACCGACCAGAACTCGCGCGACTTGGCGCCAAAGTCGGCCGGGAAGCGCTCGTGGTGGATGAGGACTTGGAAGGTCGCCTGCGCCAACGGGGCCTTGATGACACCACCGTTTGCGCCGAGGCCGCGGTGCAATTCGAAGGGGCCGTAGCCGACGGCGCTCATATACGCGATGTCGACGTCGCCATTGTTGAACTTGGGCCCGATGCTGCCGAGGTCAGCGGGAACCACGATGGCGCCCACTTTCTTGACCATATACGGCGCCGCCTTGTCGTAGTCCATCGTGGCGATGCGCTTTCCGGCCAGCTCGCTCACGGTGTCGATGTTGCGGTCGCGCACAAACAAGTAGACAGCCCCCGCCGGAATCACGCCGACGGTCTCGTGCTCGCCTTTTTTGAGGCCCTTGGCGATGCCTTCGTACTTCGCCATCGAGCTGACCATACTGCGAATGGCGTTGTAGCTGGGGAGCGCGCCAATCGCTTCCATAGAGCTTGGGTAGTTGTTGAAGCGCTGAAGGCGCACGCCAGTGGCCACGACGCCGTCGCACTGGCCGGCTTCGTAGTCTTTGGCTGCCGTTTCTTCGTCGGTGTAGGCCTTCATCTCAATCGTGACGCCCCACTTCCCGGCTTCGAGCGCATACTCGCCCAACATACGGAAGAAGTCGCCCGACTTGCCGGCGGGGTCGTAGGCACAGATAGTGCGGGTCTCGGCGGCTTGGGCGGGTGCGGCGGACGCAAGGCCCAAGAGGGCGGTCACAGCGACGAGCGCGCGGGAAAGGCTGCGGGTCATTTGGGCTCCTGAGAGAGGGTGTCCGTGCCGGTGCTGTCCGGTGCGGCGGGAGGCGCGGCATCGCCGCCAAAGGGGTCATCGCCGAAGGGGTCGCCGCCGCTGCCGAAGGGGTCCTCCTCCGCACCTGCGGGGGCAGACCCAGGCAACTCGCCGAACACCGGGGTGCGGTAACCTTCTTCCGCAATCCAGATGAGGTCAGACTGAAACTGGCTCATCAGGAACGCGTAGCGGTCGAGCAGAGCATGAGACGAGCGTGTGGGCACTTCACTCAATGAACTTGCATGTTCGGCGATAATCGTGCGGGCGAGGTCGTCCATGCCAGCGTTCATCGCGAGCGTGACCTGCAGGCCGCGCGCTACGCGAACGCCGGTTTTTTCGCCCTTCTCCGCCACTTCTTCGAGAATGGCCCACGGGTCGACGCCCGCGGGGCCACTCCCCGGAACGATCGCCCACGCCGCGGCCTCAAGTGCCTCGGGAACATAGAAGAATTTCTTGCCATCGACGATGCCATCTTTGACGCCATCCCGATCTTCGTCCATTTGCAAACAGTGCGCGGCGCGGGAAACCCGGAGGACCGTTTCCTGGGGCACATTGTGGGTACGGCCTGACTGGCTGTCGTGCAAGACGGACTGAATGCCGGCAACAAGCGTAATGAAGTAGGCGAACTCTTCATATTCTTTGAGCTTGGGACATTCATCGGAATTGCCGATGTCGCCAAACTCGACCAGCCCATGTTCCCACGCCCGGATGTACCGTGCGGCGGCCCGCTGGTGGTAACGCTCGGCGATGATGCCGGCGTCCTTTGCGGCGAGCGCGCGCTGGAGGGGGTCGAGGCCGACGGGCTCCGACAGAGCGCGGGCCTTCTCTAGCTCGTAGTCCCAGGCCGTGACCTCGTCGCACATTGCGGCTGTGGACTCTGTGATGAGCAACGCTTGGCGCGCGGGGTGCTTGGGGCTCGTTGCGGCGGCCAAGGGGCTGCGCAGCGATACGCCAATCTCGCACGACTGGTTGACATCGGGAACCGTGAGCGCACGGGCCACAACGCGATTGACGGATAGTTTGTCGAGCTTCTTGGCGCAGCCGGTTGCCGCAGCAGCAACGACCAGCAATGCCAGCGAAGGAGTCGACAATACGGAAGGGGAGAGTCGGGTAGTGTTCATCGCGCTCCTGTATAGCGCGATTGGGGGTAGCGAGGCACCTCTGAACCCACTTGCGAGGGGAGTTGGGAGACAAGTGGACGAATTTCGTCCGCATTGGGAGGGGTACGGGGTCGGCGTAACCGAATGTCGGATTGAAAAATTCGCCATCTCACCTCAACCTCCCGACCTACCGTTCCGATCCCCCCCCCATGTGTGGGAGTTGGAATGAAAGCGATCCAGAGTTGCCTGTTGGTGGGTAGTTTGGTCGGCTGTGCCTCGACCGAGCCGTCGGACGTAGATGCCCCAAGTGCCGAGCGTGACCTTACGTCTTCTTTGGCGATGTTCCGCACGGGAAGCGTGGCGGGAACGGTGACCATCGACGGTGCGGACCACTGGATCACTTCACCGGTGGTCACCTTGGCGCTCGATGCATCGGAAACGGTCGACGAGATGTGCATTTCAACGATGCCTACCTGTCAACGGTGGGTGCCGTTTGCGACCCAACACCAGATGGTCTTGCGAGCAACATCCGCGCCACAGACCATCTCGGCTTGGTTTCGGGACGCGTCGGGCGCCGTCTCGGATGCGGCGACGTTGGTTGTGCAGTTGGACCGAAGTGGTCCGGTGGGCGAGACACCCCACCTAGAAGTAGGCCCCGGCAGCCTTTCGTTGACATGGGCGCCGTTTGAAGACGCGGGTGCCGGCCTCTTTGGCTACGCCGTGGTGGGTGCTGTCGATGGGCCGGCGCCGCGGTGCTCCCAAGGCGAGCCGTGGTGGGAAGGCGATGCGACCGCGACAACCGCCGTGCTCACAGGCTTGGCGGCCCAACCTACCGCCGTCCGTTTGTGCGCCTACGACAAAGCAGGCAACATCGGCTTTTCCCGCGCTCTTTCGGGTACGCCCGAGGGGGAGTCGGTGGCGCCGGAGATTGTGTCATTCGTCATCAATGGCGACGACGCGACCTCTCGTTTCCGCGACGTCGTCCTCAATATCGACGCAACCGATGCGTCCGGCGTTCGACGGTATTGCGCCAGCGAGCGCGTGGACAACGCCGCCGACTGCCCTGTTTGGCGACCGTTCGCGGCTGCTGTGGACTACGAGCTATCGGGCGGTCCCGAGGAAAAGACGGTGCGCGTTTGGGTTGAAGACCCCCACGGCAATCGAAGCGAAGCCGCTGTGGACACGATAGTTTTCGACCATGTGATGCCCGCGAATGGCACCGTTTCTGCCACCGTGGACGGCGATGCTGTCGCCTTGACTTGGAGCGGGTATGTCGACGCGGTCAGCGGTGTGGACGAATACATCGTCGTGCGGGGCGATGACGTCGCGCCGCGACGGTGTACCGAAGGCGAAGAGGTGTATCGGGGGAGCGAGACCAGCCTGACGTTGACCGGTCTCGCCGAACAACGACACGGATTCCGGGTCTGCGCTTGGGACCAGGCGGGGAACCTCTCGGATGGGTCGACAGTGCGGGTCACCGTCGTTCCGCCTGTGGTTCCGCCGGTTGTCGACGATTTTTTTGTAGATGGCCACGCAAGCGAGGTTTGCGAACCGTCGATTCATCTGACCCTCGAAGCCCAGGGCCCCGCGACCATCACGCGGATGTGCATCGATGAAGATGGTGCGTGCGCGCAGTGGATTCCGTATTCGGAACATGCTTCGCTGGAGTTGTCGCCGGAACCGGGCCAAAAGACGTTGTTCGCGCGGGTCCGGGACGCCGACGGCGAAGAATCTGAAGTCGCCGCTATGACCGAGGTAACGCTCGTCGATTGCGGTGCGCCCGTGCTGCACTTGTCCGCAGCGGCGGTCGACCTCGGCGCTATTTGTGCGACCGCTGCCGCTTCTATCGACGTCTCCAACGACGGGGACGCTCCGTTGACCTTACAACGCGGCGAGATTCTCAACGATGGCGCCGCAGCGTGGACCAGCGCGGACCTCGCTACGTTCCCGTGGGTGCTCGCGCCGGGGGAACAACGCACGATTCAGCTGCAAGCTACGCCCGGCACCGCCACTTTGGTGCTGACCCACGACGCCGAAGGGGGAACGGTATTGCCGATTCCGCTCGCCGCGCAAGCTGACCTCCCGCCGATGATTTCCTTGGGAGACATTGAAGACGACGCCGATATTGGCGGTGGCGAAGTCCGCGCGTGGATTGTCGAAGCGCTGGATGACGAGACGGACCCCCTCACCGTGACGTGGACCTCAAGTGTCGATGGCTTGCTCGATACGACGACGACCGACGGGGATGGGCGCGCGCGCACGGTTTGGTCGGCGTCCGACGCTACACCGGGTTCTCATCGCGTCACGGTGACGGCCACGGACGCATGTGGACAGACGGACTCCGTGCAGTTCTCGGTTTGCCAGGACAACGGCTACGCTGCGAGCACCTTCGATGCGGCGGACTGGGTGTTTGCGGGTTCCGCGCAGTGGGACACGGTCAATGGCTGGCTCGAACTCACGTCGACGAATGCAAATGAAGCGGGCGGCGCGTTCTTCCTGGCCCAAACCTTCGACGCGCGCGACATCGACGTGTCGATGAAGGTGTACTTGTCGGGTGGAACGGGCGGGTCGGGCTTGGCCATTACGGCCTTGACGGCTGAAGGTGCCGAAACATTCGTGGGAAGCAGCGGGCAAGGTTTGGGCTACGAGGGAATGTCCGGTTGGACCATTGAGTTGGACACCGAATACAACCGCGGTATCGACCCGACGAGCCAAGACCACGTTGCATTGCACTTCAACGGCGACATTGACAGCGCCTCGTCCTATCGCGGCGTTGCAGACCTTGAAGACGGGCGCTGGCACGACCTTCGGATTCGCGTAGAGGAACGCACCTTCAAGGTGACCCTCGATGGCGAAGACCGACTCGAAAAAGAGGTTCGCGGGCGCGGGCACCCGGTCTACATCGGCTTGACGGCTGCGACGGGGACGTCCACCAACCGGCACTTGGTCGATGATTTCCGCATCGCCGGCTCCGTGTGTGGAGACGACGACCGCGAAGACGACGACCGCGAAGACAGGGACGACGACCGCGAGGACGACGAGTCCTGCGAGGACGACGACTGAGCCAATCCGTGGCGAGGGTCAGAGCGGCCACTCTTCGTAGATAGCGGCGGAAACAGGATTGGGAATCACGCGCACAAGGTAGCCATCGGGGCTGATGGCCAGCTTTCCTTGGCCAGAGACCACATCAAACACCGATGCTGCCGAACCGTCGCTCGGCACCCAGATGATGGTACCGGCGTCGGTCTCTACGTAGAGGTCGTCGTTGTAGTCTACGACGAAGTCCAGGATGGTGTCTGTCGTATAATAGACAAGGCTCGTGGTGCCTGCGGAGACGTCAACTTCGTAAATGGCCGTCTCAACGGCGATATAGACGCTCTCGTCGGGTGTGAGGGCGACGCTCTCAATGTAGGGCAAACCAAATAGCACGGTCGTGCGAATTCCGTCGGTCTCGACGCATTCGAGGGTTCCTTCGCCGGAGAGGTTGGGAACCCAGATGCAGCCAGCAGAGTCCATCGCAATCGAGCTGGGCGACTGGTTGAGGTAGAGGTTGTCCCAGGCGGTTCCGGTGACCAATACATCTTCGGCAATGACAGGAATCGACGTGCCAGTGCTATAACCGACGTAGTTGACGTTATTGTAGCCAACGGCGAAGCGGGAGGACGAAGGGTCGAGGGCGATGCTGCCGATGTTGTGATTGCTCGTGCCCGTGTAGACCGTGGTGGTGCCCCGATTGTCGATTCGGTAGACGTAGTCGGTGCTGCTGACGATGGTGGGTACCCACGCATTACACGCCGCGTCAAATGCGAGGTCGGAGACGCCCGCAGGGTCGTACGCGGCGAGAGTGGCGGTGCTTGGGTGTACGCAGGAAACGAGGGGACGGCAGCCGTTGCCTTCGTAGACCAGCGTGTTGTGGTCGTCGCAGTCGCCGCCGCCATAGCCGATTGCTTTGTCGCCATCGTGGTCGGCGTCGTAATCGTCGTCGCCATCGCAGTCTTCGTCGATACCGTCGTACCAGACCTCGCGCGCGCCGGGATAGACGCGCGAGGAGGTATCGTCGCAATCATCGCTGGTGAGGGTGTAGCCGGCGGGTGCGGCGCAAACAGCGAGGGTGCTTGTCGCGTCACCGTGGCCGTCACCGTCGTTGTCGGCGAAAAAGGTGGTGCGTGTGCGGGTGTCCAGCGAGGTGTCGTCGTCGTCGGTGAGGCCGTCGCAGTCGTCGTCGACGCCATTGCAGACCTCGGACTCGCCCGGGTTGACGTCCGCGTCGTTGTCGTCGCAGTCGCGGCCGTTGGTCACGGTGTCGGAGGGTTGCACACAAAACTGCACGACCGTTCGTGCATTTCCATAACCATCACCGTCGATGTCGTCGTAGTAGGTGCCCGCGGTAGAGAGGTCGAGGTTGCGGTCGCGGTCGTCGGTTGCGCCGTCGCAGTCGTCGTCGATGGTGTTGCACACCTCGGACGCGCCCGGATGAATGGCGCTATTGGTGTCGTCGCAGTCGCTGCGGTCGGCGACGGTCGCGCGGGGTTGGTCGCAGGCGACCTGGGGGGTGGATGGGTCGCCGTAGCCATCGCGGTCGCCGTCCGTGTACCAAGTGCCGCGGCTGGGGTCGTCGATGTTGGCGTCGTCATCGTCAATGTCATTATCGCAGTCGTCATCGATGCCGTTGCAGACCTCCGTGGCGTCGGGGTGCACTGCGGCATCCGAATCGTCGCAATCGGTGGGCGTGATGGACAGGTGGTCGGTCAGCTCGTCGATGGTGCAAATCTTTGTGGGGCGGGAGAAGTCACCAAAACCGTCGGCATCCGCGTCGAGGAAGGCGGTAGAGCCTACGCCTTCGTCTACTTCTCCGTTGCAGTTGTCGTCGCGGTGGTTGCAGTCTTCGGCGCGTTCGGGATGCTGGTCCGGGTCGGCGTCGTTGCAGTCACCGGCGCGCGCGACGAGGCCGGTGCCGTCGCAAGTGACCACCGGATTGTGTTCGTCGCCCCAGCCGTCTCCGTCGTTGTCGCGGTACCACGTTTCTGTGTCGAGCAGCTCATCCACCCGGAAGTCGCAGTCGTCGTCGAGGCCATTGCAGACCTCGGTGGCGCCCGGATGAATATCGGGGTTGGTGTCGTCGCAGTCGCTCAGGACCGAAAAGCCGTCCCCATCGTTGTCTTCGGCGGGCTCTGGCTCCTCTTCCTCGGGTTCTTCTGGTGTTTCATCGGTGGTTTCAAGGCCACCCTGGGTGACGCTTGCACTCGTGTCTTTGTCCTGCGGCTGCGCACGGCAGGCCGCGGTGCCCGCCAAAAGGAGGGCAATCGAGAGATTTCGCATGGGTTCGTCCGAGGGTGGTAGGGGAGCGAGGGTGGATTCTATTCCCCTTTCGTAACGAATTCTTGCGAAAAATGCGCGCGTGTGGATGGGGGAGCGCCGAGGGGACGGACAGGAGCACGTCATGGCCGGCACCATGCGTGCGCTGTCGTTCCGCAGACGTCGACGGTGAAAGGTGCGGCCGCCGAGCGTCCGTGTGCCCTCAAATCGAGATGGAGCCTTCGCGGAAGTCGCTGGCTGCCAACATCACGTTGATACAAACCGGCTTGCCGCTTGCTGCGACGCGCTTGGCTTCGTCGAGCACCGCGTCCACATTTGCGGGATTGTCGAGGAGAATGCCGTGAGCGCCGTAGCCTTCGGCGACGGTGTGGTACGCGGTCGGCAGGAGGTCGGTGCCGACGAGGTCGCCCAGAATCTTGATTTGGTCCCGCGCAATCTGGTGCCACGACGCATCGGTGCCAATGACGGCGATAGGGGCATAGCCGCGGCGGACGCAGGTATCGAATTCGGCCAACGAGTACGCGCTGGAGCCGTCTCCATAGAGCAACCAGACTTCGGCGCTGGGGCGCACGCTGGCCGCCCCTACCGCGAAGCCGCCGCCGACGCCGAGGGTTCCGAACACGCCAGGGTCGAGCCACGAGAGGGGCTTGCGCGGACGCAAAATATATGCGCCGGTGGCGACGAAATCGCCGCCGTCGACCACGAGAATGGAGTCTTCCGCCAGCTTTTCTTCCATGCGCAAAAAGAGGTGGACGGGGTCGACGCCGGTGCAGTCTGTTCGCGCTTTGGCGGCGATTTCGGCGTCGCGTGCGGCTTCGCGTTCGGTGATGGTGTGGTGCCAGTTGTCCCAGTCTTTGCGTGCTTGCACCCGCTCGGACAGCTTCATCAGGAAGTGGCCGGGGTGCTGCTGGACGGCGTGGGTGGGCTTCCTGTTTTTGCGGAGCGCGACGGGGTCGAGGTTGATGGAGACCAAGTGTGCGCTGCGGTTGATTTTTTGGCCGTAGCCCATGCGAAAGTCGAAGGGGAAGCCCGCGACAATCACGACGTCTGCCTCTTTGAGCGCCTTTCCACGGGTATGGCGGTATTGAATGGCGCTGGTCGCGCCGAGCAGACCGCGGGACGAGCCGCCGAGGAAGGTTGGCATTCCCAGGCGCTCGACGGCCGCTGCGAGCTGGTCGGCCTCGCCGGGGGTGAGGTTGACCATCGCTTGATTGCCGATGACAAGGACCGGCTTGAGGGCGCCGCGAACGGCCTCGGCGACTTTTTCGAGGTCGACCGATAGTTCGGGCTGGAGTGGGTTTTTGACGCTCGGGACATCTGGAACCGGCACATGGGGCATGTGGAACTGGTGCCAGAGGTAGCCTTTCATCGCCGCTTGTGCGCCTGCGCCCACAGCCCCTTTCATGGACTCCACGCCGGACTCTTTCATATACCACTCGCCGACGATGGACTCGGGATAAAGCACATCGACAGGCACTTCGATGAAGACAGGACCGGGGATGCCTTCGGCCGCCACGCGGAACGCTTTTTCGAGCACGGGCTCGATGTCGTGTACCTTTGTGATGCGGGTACACCATTTGGTGACGGGCTTCATGAGCGACATTTGGTCGATGTCTTGGAGCGACCCACGCCCGCGCAGCACGGTGGCCGTAGCGCCGCCGAAAATCAAGAGGGGCTGTTGGGCCATCTGTGCGTTTTTGACGGCGGTGACCGTGTTTGTGACGCCTGGACCCGCCGTGACAGCGCACACGCCAGGAATTCCGGTGAGGCGAGATGCGGCATCGGCTGCAAATGCGGCGCTGGCTTCGTGGCGAACGTCGACCACCGACAGGCCATGGGCTTTTGCACCGATGAGAATGGGTGAAATGTGGCCGCCGCACAGGGTATAGACGCAGCGCACGCCTTTGCGCGCCAGGAGTGCGCCGATAATGTCGCCGCCGTGGCGGGGTGCGGATGGTGGCTGGACGGGGGCATCCGAGGGGGTGGTCACGGGGACTCCTGCGCCGCGAGCGGCTGGGTGGTGCAACGGGAAGTGTGGATGTCGGAGGTCCAGCCGTTGAGAATGGCTGCGTCGACCAAAGGATCTGCAAGCTGATGGAGCAAGGGTCGCAGGAACGCGGGCGACGCATCTGGCAAGCGGCCAAACCACACTTCTACACCCAAGCCATGCACCAAAATGCTGGCCCTACCGACCAAACCAAAGCGCGCGTGGTCGTCGAGGAGGGCGTAGCGAGGGTGCAGGGCCAGGCGTGCCGCAAGTTGACGCCGAACCAAGCCCCACTGGACGGTAAAGGCATGGGGACGCAAGAACAGGGCTTCGTAGAGACGGGGCTCTTGGGCCGCGAACCCGACCATGCCCAATCCTGCGGCGAACAGAGGGTCATCGTCGAGGTCGGCTTCCGTTGCCATAACGAAACGGGCGAGAATGCGGTCCATTACGGCGGAATGCAGTGCCTCCATGCTTTCGAAGCAATGGAAGACAGGCGCTGTAGAGCAGCCCAATGTGCGCGCGACGGCGCGGGCGCTCAACGCATCTATGCCTTCGGCGCGCACGACGGATTCGGCAGCATCGAGGACGAGGCTGGGCGTGAATTTCTGGCGAGGGGGAATGGGTACACCTCAAGCAACACGCGATATGTAACGGGTGCTATGAAACGTGCAAGGCCCATTTTGCGCGATAGCGGGACCGAGGCATCGGAGCCCGTTGATTGGTGGAGAACGCAATGTTCAAGGCCATTTTGCGCAGTAGCGAATAGCCGAGACCCGCTACACGACCGACAATGGGTCTGTGTCGACGGCGGAGACACGCACGTCCAGTCCGGTGCTTGCGTGAATTCGAGCGGCATAGCGCATCAAGTAGCCGCGCTCGCAGTGGGTGTGGTCTGTCAGCACCACGGTCGCTCCTCTCGCTACGGACGCCAGCACCTCATGGTGGCCCATCTCGCCCGTAAGGAGGAGGTCGATGTTGGAGAGTGGTGCGAACACCGTGCCGCCAGCACCGGGACACACGGCATAGGTGCCGCGGGGTGCGTCGAGGTCGCCGGCCACGCGGAGGTGGTCGATACCGAGCCATGCCTTGATGCGGGGGATGAGATGGCGCACCGGCACGGGTGCAGCGAGAAGGCCCTGGCGGCCGACGCCAACGTTTGGGTCCCACGCGACCGCTTCGATGGGCCGATGTTGGATGGCTTGGCTTGGGTGAACGATGGCTTCGGTGAGCCAGTCGGCCATTCCGTCAACAGCCGCGTCGAGGGCTGTGTGGGGCGCATACAAGTGGATGCCCGCTCGAATGAGGCGCAGCAGGGTGTTTTCGATGGCGGTGGAGCCCGTGATGCGCTTTAGACCCCGAAACAACGTAGGGTGGTATGCGATGATGAAGTCGACGTCTTCGCCAATCAGCTCGTCGAGGACCGCGGGGGTCAGGTCGATGCAGACGCCGATGCGCTGAATGGGGCGGGTTCCTTTGACCAACAGCCCAACGTTGTCCCAGGAGGCGGCGCCTTTCAGGGGGGCGATGGTTTCGAGTGCTTGCAGAACGGAGTATAGGGTTGCCACGAAGTCTTCCGTTGGAAACGAAGTTTATAGACCGCGAACCGTCCAACCCAAATCCGGCGGCACGACGCGCACGCCCGAGCCCTTCACCCACACGGTTCCGCCGGGCGCGAGCAGGCGCAGAGGAGTGAGGTCATACACGTTGGTGCAACCGGTGAGCACGATGGCGCGAAGCGTACGGATGCTGGTGAGGGGGGAGATGTCGGTGATGCGGGTGCAATTATGAAGCGCGAGGGCCTGCAAGCCTTGCAAACCTGCAAGGGGGGACAGGTCGTCCAACTTTTGGCAGCCGCCCAAGTCAAGCCAGCGTAGGTGCTGGGCATCGTGCAGGGGGGAAATATCGACCACGCGCTCCAAACCGTAGAGGTCCGCCCATTGCAACGCAGGCATCGTTGCCAATGGTGCGATGTCGTCGACGGCGGTGCAGCCATTGAGGTCGAGGCGATGCAGGATTCGTTGGCCGACCAAAGGGTATAAGTCGTCAATCTGGGTGTTTCCAGAAAGGTCGAGGCTCGGAAGGTCGCGGATGCCTTGAATCGGCTGGAGCGTGGGGGCCCACTTGGGCACCCGACCCCGCTCGCGGGCCCAGCGGCGCACCGCTTCGTCAACCAACGCCGCCGCGGCGACGCGAACCTCGCGGGGAACCTCGACCCGTGCATCGTCTTGTAGGGCGACGGCGAGCGGCCCAAGGTCGTCGAGCTCTCCGAGCGGACGCTCGCGGTTGCGGTCCAAAATGCGCCGGTAGACACGGCTCGCGACTTCAGGTCGCTCTCCCAAGAGCTGCATGAGGTCGGAGAGCTCGCCGTCATCGGACGACATGCGGCTCCAACCGCGAACCGTCGCGATTGCGGCGCCCGAAGTGTGGGGGTCCGGGGCGGTCGCCTGGAGGTCAACCGCAACGTGGACCGCGGCCAGAAAGCGCTGCTGGTCGCCCCGTACGAAGCCAATTCCGCCACCACGGGCGACCAATACACCGGGACGGTGCGACGCGCCGATGACAAAGCGGGTGGCGTCGTCTTCCGAGAGGGGCCGATGCCCCAAAGACCGCGCCGCGTCCTTCAATAGCGCGGTGGCTTGGCCGAAGGAGAGGGGCGGCGTTCGCACCCGACTTTCGAGGCTGCTGGGCGCGCCTGCTTCGAGCCAGGGGTCCCATGCGGCAATTCGCTCGGCCTCGGCGGCGCGGGCCATCGCTTCAATCCACGCGCGGCGCACGGGCATTGGCACGGCAGAAGCGCCGGGAACATTGTCGAGAACGCTTAGCCAGCCTGCGACCAGCCAGTCGAGCAGTGTCGCCCGCGCGCTCGGCAGATCGCCTCTCGCGCCGAAGACGATGGCCAATACGGCCAACATCGCAGGCGAGGGGGCCAAGAGGCGCGCCAAGTGGGAGCGACCAAGCGCGGCGCGCAAGGCATCTGCAGAGCCGGTTCCCGCGAGGTCGTACCAACGCTCGCCATAGGCCTTGACTTGGTCGGGTGACCAAGGTTGTAAGTACCAAACAGAAACGAAGGGCTCGTCGGGACCGCTGCGGTGTGCGTCATCGCGGAGCGGAAGTGCGCCAAAGCCCGCGGGCTCCGCGGTGACCAACCAAGAGTTTGCCGGATATCGCTCGATGCCGTCCAAAATGGCCTCACGCAGCGCTTCTTGCACGGTGAGGTCTTCGATAGCGTCGATGTCATCCAATACGAACAGGATTTGACCGCGCACCAAAAGGTCGGGCAAAAGCTCGTCGAGACCTTCGAACCAAAACGGCAGGCCCCGCAGTTGGTGCAGCAGTTCGTCGAGTGTAGACAGGGTATTCGAGAGCTCAAGAACCCGCACGGGTACAACAATGGGAACCATGCGTCCCAAACGACCGAGCACGAGATTGCGACCAGGGTCCGTCAAGCTGTGAACCAGCCAGGAGAGCAAGGTCGTGCGACCCGTACCTGGCTCACCCAGCAACACCACATGGCGCGTCGCATCGAGCAAGTCGAGGATGTCGATGGTGCGGTCGAGGCCAGGTCCGTGTCCACCACCAGGAGATGGGCCCAGGCGTGGCGGCACGAACAAGTCGCCCAAAGGCGCGCCGGTGGTGGGGTCCGACCCCGGAAGGGGCAGCGGGAGGTGCCCGTGGGTCTGGCGCAAATACGCGAGATAACGGATAAGGGCGCCGTGAGCCCACGGATTGAGGAACGAACCGGGATGGGGCTGGGGGGTGGACATCAACATTCCTCGGACGTGCAAGGTCGGGGGGCGCCGTGGGCCAAGGGTACGGAATAATAAGTAGAACGATTGCGCAGCATGTATACGAGGACAGGCTGGCCCGTGGATGTGGGCCGCTCCACACACCGTCCTGACACAACGGTGGGCTTCGGGGCCCTGTCCGCCGATCGGTTTGGCAGGCTAATAGCATAGGACGAAATGTGGTTTGTAGGTCACTCGTCGGGTCGTCGTTCCTGGAGGACGTATGTTGCTGGTCACCGTATCCCCCGCTCTTCTGGGATTGATGCTCGGCGGCGCCGCCTCTGCCGCCGATTTGGCGCCACCGCCTGTGGTCAATGGCACCGCAACCACCGATTATGAGTTCGTGGGCGTGATTATCGCCTGCGATGGGCGCAACTGCTTCGAGTTTTGCTCGGGCTCGCTCATTCAGGAAGAGTGGGTCGTCACGGCGGCGCATTGTGTCGAAGCGATTGACGAATACGCTCGCTATTACGGCATGACGGACTTCTACGTTGGCTTCGGCGGAAGCGTTTCTACGCTGACCGACTATATGGACATTACGGACTGGATTGCGCATCCGTCCTACAACTCGTCTACGCTCCGCGCGGATATCGGCCTCCTGGAACTATCCAATCCGATTACCTCTGTGACGCCCGTAGAGGTCAACACGGATTCGCCGAGCACCTTCACGGCCAGCGCATTCCGCTACGTTGGCTACGGCGTCACCCGCGATGGCGGCAGCGACTCCGGCACCAAGCGCTACGTCGATATTCCCCTCGATTCCTACAACTCCGACTTCATCATCGCCTACGATCCCTCGGGTCGCGTCAACGTGTGCTCCGGCGACTCCGGCGGCGCGGGCCTTGAGCCCCAGAGTGGCGGCGGCTGGGAGCTCGCGGCGGTGAACTCCTACGTCACGCCGAGTTGTGTCGGCGGCGCAACGGGGGGCACCCGCGTCGACGCTTATTATTCGTGGTTGGCCGGCTATGTGCCCTTTGGCTCGTCCAGCGGCAGCAGCGGCGGTGGCTCGACCGGGGGAAGCTCCGGCGGCAGCTCGTCGGGGGGTGGGTCGACCGGGGGTAGCTCGGGAAGTGGCTCAACCGGCGGGTCTTCGGATGGCGGCTCTTCGGGCGGCTCCTCCGATGGTGGGTCTGGCACCACCACAACCGATGGCGGAGAAGAGGACGGCACGACCGATGAGCCCCGTGCTTGGGGCGAAACGGAGTCGGAAGCGGTGGTTCCGGGCAAGGGCGGGTGCAGCACGGTCGCCCAGCCGATGTCTATGGCTGTGTTGGCGTGGCTGGGTGCGCTCGTCGGATTTCGGCGTCGGCGCAGCTGAGCGACGGCCGCGGGGAAACCGCCCTTGGTTTCAGCGACGCGCGAACGCACCGGCATGGGTTAGTAAGCTACGGCGTCCCGAGTGCATCCCGAAGGGAGTGGTCGCACAGCACGAGCCAGGCGGACCGCTCGCCTTGCTCTAGGAGGAGACGCGCGCCTGCGGTGGGCGGCCTCGTCGCCGATGCAACCGTGACGGTGGGGCGGGCGCCTTCTTCGAGGCGACACACCAGCCACTCGACCTTCGCTTGCAAGAGTGCGCGACTGACGTCCTCTTTGCAGGTGTCGCGGCGTCGTTTGAGGCCGTCCCAGCAGAGCTCTTGAATGGTCGTGAGCTCGAAACGGTTCCACTCTAGCTCGACGGCGCGCTCTTTCGCCCCTTGGACCTCGCGGGTGGCATCGGCGCGCGCTTGCTCCGCTTCTGCGACGGCGAGGTTGGCAGAGTCGAGTGCGCGCGCCAGCTTTCGTTTTTCCTGACCGAGCCGCTCAATTTCTTCGGTTGCCGCACGAAGCTGGGCGTCCGCTTGGGCGAGTTCGGACTGTCGTGCCTCGATTTCCTCGCGTAGGCGGCGCATTTCGACCAGCATGGGGTTGACGTTGGGGTCCGTGCTCGACGAGGCTTGGAGAACCTGCTCTGCACCAGCGATTCGTGCCTTTTCAACATCCAGGCGGGTCTTTTCGACGAGGATGCGTTCTCGTTCCGCATAGGCCGCCTGCAGCGTAGTCAGAGCGTTGCGATGGTCGGCCTCAAGGACATCCTTGTCTACAGAACATTGGCGCCGGTCGGCGAGGCGCTCGGCCATCATGTCGGACTCGATGGCGTCGCAACGCAACCGTTCGGCGGCGAGCGCATCTTCCGCGATGATACGTTGTTGCGCGGACCAGAGAGATACCGCCGCGCCGCCTCCTACCAAAAGCCAAGGAACGACACGCAAAATGCGCATCGCAACGGACACGCGGGGTGCTGGCGGGGGAGGCATGAGATCTCTTTGCGGCGGGGCGTGGGTAGACCTATTCGGGCATTCTCCGTTTGACCAACCGGTGACGGGAGTTGACCCTTTGTTCGCGTGAACCCTTGCGCCAAGTCCGGGAAATCGCGCTACCAGTATCCGTGGAGAAACATCACCCGTGTCCTTCGTCCCCCCCTTCGAACTGCGGCCGCGGCAGTCGCTCGAAAGTCGGTTTGAGCTGATTCGCCCGCTCGGAAGTGGGGCGCGGAGTATGGTGTGGCACGCACGCTGTCGCGCATCCGGTGAAGACGTGGCGGTGAAGGCGCTGCGGGGCGCGAGCCGTGCGGACGCCGCGCGCTTGAAGCGGGAATACCAATGCCTTCTTCGCTGCGCGCATCCCAACGTGGTGGAGGCCAAGCAACTGGTCGAGCAGTGGCCGGAGCTTTGGTTTACGATGGGGCGGGTAGATGGTCCCTCTATCACGCGCTGGGCCGCATCTCTCGCGACGCCGTGGAGCCCAGAGGCCTTCGCGCGGTTTGTGCAGGTGGCGCGGGGCATCGTTTCTGCGCTCTCCGCCGTTCATGCCGCGGGACGGGTCCACCGCGACCTAAAGCCGGAGAACATTCTCGTAGGGCCAGGTGACCACGCCGTTTTGCTGGACCTCGACTTGTCCGCGCCACCCGACGACAGCGGCGGGCGAATCCTCGGCACGCCGGGATACCAGCCGCCGGAGCAAGGCTTGGGCTTGCCCATCGGCTATGCCGCCGACCGATACGCCCTGGGCATCGTGCTGTACGAGGTGTTGACCGGCCACGCCCCCATCGGCCGCGGAGCCCGTGCGTCGATGCGCGCATTGCGGGGACGGCGTATTCCCGACCCACGCGCGCTGCGCCCGGAGCTGCCCGAAGCCCTCGCGCAGTGCGTGCAAGCGCTGATGGACCCCGAGCCCGACCGGCGGCCAACCCTGGACGAAGTGGACCGCGCGTTATGCGGCCAGGAGCACTTCCTTGCGCCCGGAGGAGAGGGCTCCCTCTCGAGCTTGCGGTCGATGGCGCAGCAGCCCGGCCCCTGGTGGCATTCGGTCGTCGGAGGCACGGCTACGGCACGCAGAGCCGCCATCGCAGGTGCGTTTGGCGGCTCGTCCCGGTTTTTGGCCGTGCGCGCAAGCCCGCGCGCGGAGGTGCCCTTGCCGCTCGTAGGGGCGTTGGTGGGCGCGCTGGCGGAGCGCTTGCAGCGATGGCCCTTGGATGCGCGCGCTTCGTTGGTCGCGCGGGAGTCGGCTGCCCTCGTCGAGGCCTTTCCCGACTTTGCGTTGGTGCCAGAGCTCGCGTCGTTTGCGCCGACGGGCACACGGGGCCGTACAATTGGAACGCCCTCGGCTGCCGCCAAAGATGCCTTGCGGGGCCTCGTCGCGCGGTGGAGCAACCAAGAGCCAGCGGTGGTCATCATCGAGGACATACACCTTGCCGACGCCGACAGCATCACGTTTCTCGAAATGCTCATCGACAAAGAGCTTCCCATCGCTTGGATTGTCGAAGGCGAACTCGAAGAAGACGCCGCGTTGTCGCGGGCGCTTCGGCAGCTTCGTGCGCGGTTTTCCGTCGCGCGTACGGAACGTGTGTTGATGGTTGACACAGCGTCGACCACAACACGATAGGCAATGGGTGCGGTGCTGGGTCAGGAAGAGGTAGCGCGTTGGGTTGGTTTTTCTGCTGGATGATTGGCTGGACTTCTCTCGCGCAGGCGGGCGCAGACTCGCACGGCATCGACATTCCGCGCGTAACGTCCCCGATTGTGGTCGACGGTGTGCTCGATGAAGCCGCGTGGACCGAAGTCCAGCCCCTCACGGACTTCACACGGTATATTCCGACGCGCGGCGGTCCCCATGATAGTCACACAGAAGTCCGCATTGCGCAAGACGAAAAGACGCTCTATATCGGTATCCGTGTATCGGGTGCAGATGCTCCAGTAGCACGCATTGCACCGCGCGAAGACATTAATAACGACGACCAAATTGGGATTTATATTGACCCTCTCCACGATGGTCGCGGTGGTTATATCTTTTATTTCAACGCGCGGGGCATTCAGCAGGACGCACGCTACGCGTATGGGAACTGGTACTCTGCGTGGAACACCGTCGTTTATTCCGAGGCCACGCTCCATGAGGATGGCTATGTGCTCGAAGTCGGAATTCCGTACCGGTCGTTACGTTATCCGCCGACCAACGGGGAGCACGGGCAAGAAATCCAAACGTGGGGGGTGATGGTCACCCGGAAGATTCCCAACGAGGGCATCAAGCTCGCGTGGCCGGAGCTGCAGCCCAACCATCCGCGAATGTTTGTGCAAGCGGCGGAAGCGCGGGGCATTCAGCCTCCGAAGCAAGGCTCCGGCGTCGAGCTGATGCCGGTGTTGGCGGTGGGCCATGCGCTCACCCGCGAAACGCCCGAAGCGCCCCTGGTTTGGGCGGGGCGGGAGCTGCCGGTGATGCAGCAGGTGCGGCCCGGCCTCGACGTGCGGGTCGCGCTCACCCCAGACATGGGCGTCGCTGCGACCATCAACCCCGACTTTTCCCAAGTGGAAGGCGACATCAAGGTCGTCAACCTCAACCAGCGCTTTGATGTCAATTATCCTGAACAACGTCCATTTTTTTTGACAGGGCTCGAAGCGTTCGCGGACAACACCGGCTCGTTGACGACGCGCTCGATGGCGGAGCCGGTCTACGGGCTCAAGCTCGCAGGCAAGCAAGGCGTGCTGGGCATCGGGCTTATGAATGCCATCGACCGTTCGCCCGGCGCGTCGGTAAACGAAGCGGGCACGCCAGGGTTTGGGGCGGATGAGGTGGTCGACCGGCTCGCCTCCACTACGTTTTTGCGAACGCGCTTTGATGTGGTCGACAAGGGCTATATCGGCGTAAGTATGGCCGACAAGCGGATGCTCACGGCGGTCGGCGGCTTGGGACCGGTCGATGGAAGCCCGGCGCCCGAGAGCACCGGAGGCACCAACGACCTCCTGGTTGTCGACACTCTGGTGCCATTGGCGGAAACGTGGACCATCTCCGGGCATGTCGGGGGCAGCATCACCGGCGACGACGCGCAGAGCCTCATGGGCACCTGGGAGGGGCTGAGTGTGCGGCGAAGCCCGCCTGTGGGCACAGGCGGTGGCGTCTCGGTGAGCGACTTATCCCCCGATTTCCGCAATGAAGTCGGGTACTTGCCCCAAGCGGGCATTACGGTGGGCACCGCCAACCTTTACCATACCGTGCGTTTGGGGGATGGCAAGGACACCCTCACGCCCTCCGTTGCCGTAGATGTACTGCAGGAGCGCAATGGTGATGCCCAGCGTGGGGTAACGCTCAAGCAGGCGGCCACACTCAAAGGCAATCATTACCCATCTGTCAAACTCGACTTGCGTGACTATACAGAGGGTGGTGCAGAGGTGCGGGGTTGGCTCGCAAGTGTAGGTTATACCGGTCGTGTCACCCACTGGTTCACGCTCACCAGTGGTGTAGATGGGGGGTCGGTTATCGATTTTGGTCTGCTCGTTCCTGCGTCTACGGTCAGTGCCGTAGCGGAGGCGACGCTCCGGCCCACCACGCGATTGCGTCTCGACACGTACTATGTGCGCCAATGGTACCATCCTGAGGCACTATCCCCTCAGAAGGCCGCGCGAATATACTCACGAATGAACTACCAAATCACCCGCGAATGGGGGGTGAGAGTCGTGGGAACCACCAGCACCGGCTCGGAAATCGAAGTTCCATCACGTTTTTATAGTATGCTGCTCACATGGTTGCAGTCGCCGGGGACCGAGGCGTATTTGGGCGCATCGTGGAACGTGAACGCCGACGAGACAGGTCTTCAGGAACAATATGTCTTCGCCAAGGTCTCGCGTCTGTTTCGGCTTTGAGGCGGTTTTGAAGAGGGGGAGGCCATCGGAGCCCTTCGGTCTCCGATGGGCTGCGGAGCCCTTCGGTCTCCGCAGCGGAAGACCCCGGTGGGGTGTGCCCGAAGTGCCGTTCAGGTGCGTGTGGCTTGGTTTGCGCGGGCCGCGGATGGGCGCGAAGCAGGGGACGCGCTCGTCTGGCGCAAGGCCTCCGTTGCAGCGCGGAGGTTGGTCAATGGCGCGGAGGGGTCGCGCGTATCGGCGTCTTGGTTGATTTGAAGCTGCAAAGCGTCGTCGAGTGCCCGCAGCTCGTCTTCGGTGTGCGCGAGCAGCGTGTCGGACGGGGTGTCCCAGCGTCGGAGCGCGAGACGAAGGTCTTCGATGGCTGTCAGAATGTCGCTTTCGGTGTTGAGGGGCAGGCGTGCGCGGACCGTTTGCCGCGCGAGCTTTCGGGCGTACGCGTCGAGCGCCGCGGATGGGCCGGCTACATTTCGCGCGGACAGTTCTTGTCGTGTGGCCTCGGTTCGGTCGTACTCCGCACGCGTGGCTTGATTGCGGCGAAGCGCGAGGGAGCCCGTGATGAGGGCGACCGGAAGCGAGAGCGTCGCGACGGCAAATGCGGTGGCCGTCGGAATCACGAGCGCGCCGAGCAGCAGACTCTCGGGAATCTCTGTAATCATGGCCCCCATGCCTTCGACAATCGCGGTGCCCGTCAAGCAGCCAGCGGTGGCGATGGCAGCGACTTTTGCGGCCAGCAATGCGGTCGCGGCCAAGCGCGTTCGTGTGGCGGACACGGTGACGGGGAGCCGGTCTGCGGCGAGGTCCGCGGCCTCGGCCTCGGCAACGGGGCCGGCGCGTTCTCCGCCAAGGGGCACGCCCGCGGGGGAGGTAGCGAAGAGGCGGGGGAGGTCGTCGGAGAGCACGCCGAGGAATGCGGCGAGGCGGCGCGCGTCGGCTTTGTCGGTCGGAAGCGCCGTGACCACGGGGCGTGCGGAAGCGAGGGACCGTTTCACGAGGAACCTCCGGAACGATAAGAGTGGGCTACGTTACTATTCGGATGGAGCCGGCGGGGTTTTCTGGTTGCGGTCCTTCGCAAGCCAGTCCTCCAGAATGACGGCAGCAGCGGCGCTATCGATGATGTCCTTTTGTTGCCGTGTGTCCTTTCCGCCAAAAGAGAGGCGGCGGCCGGCTTCTACCGTCGAAAAGCGTTCGTCCTGGTAGACGACCGTAGCGCCCGTTGCCGCCAAGGCTTCGCCAACTTGGCGGGCAAGGCGGGCGCTTCGGCCTTCGCTGCCGTCGAGTTCGAAGGGCATGCCCACCACCAACGTACCGGTTTCGCCCCATGCGGCGATGGCCTGCAAAATGCGTGGAATGTCCTTTTTGAGACCTTCCCGTCGCAACGTGAACTGGGGTGACGCAATCGCGGGACCATTCGCCGGTGCGCGCGCGACGCCGATGGTCTTGGTGCCAACGTCCAAGGCGACGTGGTAGCGGGGAGCCATCAGGCCTCCAAGGGGTGCTGCAAAGCGTGAAGGTCGTCGGCGTCGTCGGGGAGGTCGATTTGACTCTCGGGCGCAGACGGTACGGGCACGGCGGGGGTCTGCAAGGACGACCAGCCATAAGCGGCGCCGAAGGTGTCCACCATGTCGTCGTTGTCGACGAGAGGGATGGGGTTTTGGTCGAGGCCGGGCAAGGCGGCGGCCGCATCTTGCCACCACGGAAGGCGGCGGTAGAGCACCGCTTGGTCCACGAACAACGGGCACACGACCGACAGGGGCGCGCCGTCGGGGAGCGTGAGGTCCATCGACCATGCGTGAAGGCCCAATCGCGCGAGGCCCCAGGTGTCGCGCCACCAGCGGTTGACCTTCGAGTCGCCGTGGTAGGTGTCGCGAAGCACGGGATGGTGCAGGTCGCGGACGTGGCGGCGTACTTGGTGGTTTCGGCCGGTATACGGAAACACATGGAGCAGAGAGCAGCGGGGTTCGATGCTCCGGCCGAGGCAGGTCACGTCGGAGGCGGCGTCTTTGAGGCCGTGCTCATCTTTGATGGGGGTCTCCACCCGCACGGTGCCGGTGCGGGCAAAGGTGCCGCGAACAAACGCGAGGTAGCTTTTTTGACCGGCGGCCAGCGACACACTCAGGGGACCGGCGAGGGTGCGCTCGGTGGCAAAGAGCTGGCAGCCGGACGTGGCGCGGTCCAAGCGGTGCACGGGCCAGACGCGCCCCCCGACGAGGTCCCGCACCCTTTGCAGCATGGCGTACTCGTGGGGGTGTGCCCAGTTCCGGTGTGTGATGACGCGGGGCGGCTTGGCGACGACGATATAGCCGTCGCCACGGGCCAACACGACCAATCCAGGGGAGCGTTCGCCGCGGGGAGGCGTGCGACCGGCATGCAGCAGCGTTTCGGGGGAGGACATGGTGGGCGGCTAACGTGTCGAAGGGAGATTTTGGGCCTTCCGCGGCGCAGTCGTGATCGATTTTGGGAGATTGCAGCATAAGGCGAAGGAAGAAGTATTCCTGACATGTGGAGACCGAATTGACGCCCATTCTCCTTGCACTTGGTCTGCTGGGTCGCCCTGTTGCCGCACAGGGGCTTGAACCTGTTTGGTCATGGAACGACTGGCAGAGCGATGTATCGTATGCTGGCACCGATGGCTGGGAAGCGGGCTACCGCTCCGACCGCTGGTGGGGATACGACGACAACCCCGATGTCACCTGGGTATTCAGCTCGACCGATGACTTTGGCGGGGACTTTGGCGATGGCGGTCCCAAAGACAACTGGTTGGTGCAAACCGGCGTTGACGTAGATGACAGCGTCATTACCACCATTTTCTATTCGGAAGACGACGACGCGATTGGCATGGTATTTCGGCAGCAAGACGCGCTGAACTACTACTTGTTCATCATGACGGCGGGGGGAAGCGGGGCGGACAATCCATTGGGTACCCGCTCGGATGTGGCGGTGTTGGCGCGGATTTCCGATGGTGCCGTCGAGGTGTTGGCAAGCGACTCCGCCACTTGGGATCCTTACTCCTACGGACGATTTGCGGTGTCGTTCAACGATGGCCAGGTAATGGCCTTGTACTACGCAGACGCGACCACCGGCCTCGATAACCCAGACCTCGTGCTCGTCGCCGACGAGGCCTCCCCGCTGCCTCCCGGTCCAATGGGCCTGTATGCCTACAATGCGGGTGGATTTGGCACCAACGAGCTGGCAGCCTTTGGCCCCTTCGACGTGTTGGGTTGGGATGACGATGAAGACGGCGTAATGGACGACGACGACAACTGTGAGTTCGTCGCCAATGCCGACCAAACCGACGCCGACAACGATGGTATCGGGGCCGCTTGCGACGATGACGAAGGCGGCAGCGGCGATGGCACGGGCGACGGCAGCGGCGACGGTACGGGCGACGGCACGGGCGACGGTACGGGCGACGGCAGCGGCGATGGCAGCGGCGACGGCGGCGGCGATGGCAGCGGAACCACGGACGACTCCGAAAACGACACCGGCCTGTCTTCCATCAGCTACGACGAGGGCGGCAAGCTCTCCGGGTGTAGCTGCGACGGCACCGGTGGTGTCGCGGGTGGCCTTGTGTGGCTGCTTGGGGCGTTGATGGTGCGGCGCCGTCGGTCGGAAGCCGCGGTCTGACAACCTGCTGGTCGAGTACGCGCGGCCACCGTCTCGTTCCGCCGGACGATTCGTATGAATCGGCGGAGCGTGGGCGGGCCGGTGGTCGGCGAGGCAAGGAACGGGGGCGATGCGTGTGGGAAGTGAAATAAAACCACACTTAGTTCAAGTATGCAAGTGATAAATCGCCCGAAAATTGGACTGTTATTCGAAGAGATCCTACCGCGCCTGTTCGTTCATGGGCCGAGAATCTTCGGATGCGCATCGGGTGCCGGGAGGCTACGGTAAGCTCCGAGGGTCGACCGACCATGAGAGGAGCTTGGCGATGACGTGGTTCTCGGAGGCTTTTGGCTTCAACGAAACGAGCCCAGCGACCGTGCGGCAGATGACCCGGGTAGACGGCCCGTGGTTGGTCAGCGAAGGCAACGGTCGGCGGTTTCATATCGGAACCCTCACTACGCCCTCACTGGCCGAGCTTCGCGTGGCCACGGCATCGTTGCCGCCACGGGGACCGTGTACCCGGCGAGAGGTCGTGGCAGATGCGCGGGCGCTGCACCAAGCGCCCGAAGCGGCGAACGCGGTGTTCCAAGTTGCGTCGCAGTTCAACCTGCTGGAGATGGTGTCGCCCGATGTAGAGCCGGAGCGTGGCATCACAGGCTATGTAAATGACCGCACCCAAGGGCCGGCGTGTGCAATGGCCGCGGCGCCGGGTACGTTGTATCGGTGCCATTGGGTTCCTGTGGGTGGCCAACTTGGGCAGACGCGCGCGCGGCAACTTGATATGTTGACAGACATTGCCAGTCTTTTGGGGAACGGCCCCATGTGGCAAATGAAAAACGGGTATGTGTTGGCGAGCGCTGCTACCTTGCGTTCGATTGGGGGGCGGGTGGCGCAAATCGGCGCCGAAACGGTGGAGGATGCGCTTCGTATCGGTGTACAAGAAGATACAGAAGTGTTGGGTAGCACACAAAGGGTAACGCAAGTCTATGGCTCGGCGTTGCCCGTTGCTTATAATGCTGCACCTGAGGCCGATTGGGAGCCGCTGGCGCGCGCGGTCCTCACCGCGTCTTACGACGCTACGTTGCACGTCGCGCGCCTTCGTGCAGCCCAAACGGGCTGTCACACCGTCTTTCTCACACTGTTGGGCGGAGGAGCGTTCGGAAATCCGACGGCGTGGATTTTGGACGCGATGAACAAAGCGACGGCGCGGCACGCACAAAGTGGTCTCGATATCGCGGTTGTGTCGTATGGGCGCTCCCAGCACTCCGTTCGAGAGTGGTGTAGCCAGACCTGACGGACTTTTTCGTCCAGACAAGGCTGCGAGGGCCTGCTATACTTCGGGGGGAGGTCGAAGTGCGAAAGATTGCGTGGTGTGCCCTCTGGGCCCTGGCGTGCGGCGGCTCCAAGTCTCCTGGCGGCTCGCATCTCTACGAAACGGGGACTCCCGAGTGCGAAGACCGCACTACCCATGCGCCGGTGGACACCACGATGGTGCAGTTTTTCACTGCATCGGACGGAACCAACCGGGCGATTGGGGACCTTGGCGGCTGGTGGATGCAGGACGGCACGGACTGGCGCGCCTTGTCGGAGGTAGACCGACGGGCAGGGCCCTCGGCGATGGTCGAAGATCGGCTGTGGGTGGCGGCATCGGGTGGATTTGAAGTCGGCGATGGCCACACCTGGCGGCGCATCGAGCTCGACCGAAGGGGCGTTGTCATCTTGGCCGTGGCGGCGTCTACGTTGGGTGAGGTTGTGGCCGTTGGCATCGAGTCTTGCGATGATTGTGAGGCCGTGCCTACCTATTTGTATGTGGGGGGCGCCGATGGTTTTACCGAAACGGCGTTGGGCTACCTGTCGTGGCTTCCGATGACACTCGGCATCGACGATGAAGGGCGGGTGTTGGCGGTCGCGTCGGAGCGCGCATGGGAGTGGTCGCGCGGAGAGTGGACGGAGTGGTCATTGCCGGAAACCGAGAGCTGGACGGCCGTGTGGGGGAAAGGGGGCACGTGGGTGCTCGCCTCTGCGGAAGGACGGGTGTTGACGGGAAGCGACGCGGGCTGGTCGGCCGTCGACCTTGGCGGTGCCGGCGCGGTGCCCCTCGGTCTCGATGGCACGAGCCTAAGCGACGTGTGGATGGTGGGGCAGCGGTGGAATGGCGTGGATGAAGAGGGCGTTGTGTGGCACTCCGACGGGGAGGCGTGGGTCGAAAAGTATGCGGGTGTAGAGGCTGCGTACGCAGTGCAGGCCACCGGGCCCCAAGCTGCGCGCGTCGCCTTGCGGGGCCCCAAAGTCGCGCAAGCGAGCTTGGCGGCGCTCGGTACCTCGTGGATTGGACGGCACTGGTCTGCCAACGGGGAAGTGGCGCGGCTGCCGGGGGGCGGCGTGTTGCTGGTCGACCGGGATGGCGTGCTGACAGTGGGACGAAACAGCGAATGGGCAGACGCTGGCGCGCTCGGCCTCGCGCGCGGCGTGTCCGTGCTTGCGGGGAAAACAAGCACCGGCGTTGTGCTCGCGGCGGAGACCGGGACGGTGGCGCATTGGGAGGAGGGGCAGCTCACGGCCTGGCCGACCATCGAAGGCGAGGTCAGTCTACAGTGCATCGCTGCCGTCGCCGATGGCACCGTATTTGTGGGCGGCTTTGCGTTTGAGGACGGTGGTATAGAGGAAGAAATGCCGGTGGGGCGTTTGTGGATGGGCCAAGGCGACGCTTGGGACGAGATGTCGCTTCCCAGTGGGGCTGGTCATATCAATGCACTGCTGGCGCGTACTTCCAACGACCTGTATGCGTGGGACACCGCGAAGGTTTGGCACTGGGACGGTGTGGACTGGACGGCCATGGACGTGCCCGCGTGGGTCATGGACTTTGCGGAGACCGCCGACGGCCAGATTTGGGCCGCTACGGAGGCGGGCTTGTACGTGCTTCGAGAGGGAGCGTGGCAACCGGCGGATGGGCCGAACGCAACGATCCGGCGGCTGATTGCCGATGGCGACAGGCTCCTTCTCATGGTGCGCGCCGACATCGGAATGAGTTTGGTCGTGGGAACGGAGGGTGACTGGACCACTCTCGCTACTTATGACTCCCTTTTGGATGTCGAGACGAGCGGCGATGGACATGCCGTGCTCGTGGTAGACGGACGCATCGAGGAAGTCTGCCTCCCCTGAGGTGGTGAATCGGCGTCGTTTTGAATCGGCAGTCGGTTTCGGTGGTGGTATTTGGCGGGTGCTTTGTGGTTTGTCCTCAGGTCCGCGCAGGCGTGACCGTAATTCCCAGGGTGTGAACGGGCTGCCTGCCACTTGCCCCCAAAGGTGTCTCCCGATTGGCTTCCGACTTGCCTGCAACGCCAACCCAGCCTGCAACCGCGACGCGGCCGTCACATTGGGCGGTGGTGATGAACTGGCGCAATCGGTCCGTCGCGTTTGCGATGTGTGGCGTCACAGTTTTTCTGCACCTGCGAGAAACATCGGCGGAATGGATATTTTGGGTAGGATGGGCGCTCCAGTTCTTTGTGTATCCGCACGTTGTATACTTGCGTGCGCGCCGCGCAGCCGAGCCGATGGAAGTAGAGGTACAGCACCTCTTCTCCGATTCCTTTGGCTTCGGATTGTGGAGCGGCTTGCTCGGGATGCCTCCCTGGCTGGCGTTTTGCTTTTGGGTGGGCGGCTTGTTCAATCCGGCGGCGTTTCGGGGTTGGGAGGGGCTGATGCTCGGGGCAATCACCACCTTCGCCGGAAGCTTGATTGGCATCGGCATCGTGGGGTTGCCGTGGATGCCCGACAGTTCACCGTTGTTGACGGGCCTGTGTATGGGCACGCTGATGTACTTTTTGCTGTCGGTGGCAATCGGTTTTCACAACCGAAGCACATCGCTGCATAAGGCGCGCGAGAAGCTACGGGATAGCGAGCGGGGCCTCGCGCGGCAGCTCCATGAGATTCGCGACCTGCAGAATCGGCTGCAGCAGCAGTCGTTGCGGGACCCCCTCACCAATCTGTTGAGTCGTCCGGCTTTGATGGAGGTGTTGGAGCGGGACCTTTCACGCGCGGCACGCGAGAAGACAGGCCTCGCGTTGTATGTGGTCAACCTCGACCATTTCCGTGCCGTGAACGAACGGTACGGCTACGAGACTGGCGACCGTGTGCTGCAGGCATTGGGCGAGTTTTTGCGGCAGTACATGCGCGCGTCGGATGTTGTGGGTCGGTTGGGGGGCGAAGACTTCGCCGTCATCCTCGGGGAAACGTCCGCGACAAATGCGGTGATACGGGCGGATGCGCTTCGTGCGGCGTGGGCGGGGCAGTGTGTACGACATGGGGGGAACACTGTCAACACAACTTTGTCCATCGGAATCGCGGTTTATCCCGATGTACAAGGCGGCGCCCAACGCTTGGTGGACGCCGCTTGTGTTGCAATTCGCGGTGCGAAAGAACGCGGGCGGAACTGTGTAGAGCTCAGTCACGTTGTCGCGGCTGCAGGCGTGTGAAACCGAAGAGCGAGGGAGGACGGGGCGCGGAGGCCGCGTGCCCCAGAACCCATACGTTTCGACGCGAGGCACAGACAGAGACCACAGTGCCCACGGCGTGTGTGGCCGAGGTCCGCCTGCGGGAACGGTGAACCTAACGGCAGCCGTTCGCGTGGTCGCAAGCAAAGGACGCGGCGTCACCCGGCGACAAGGTGCCCGTGCGGTCGGTGACATAGCGCACGTCGTCGGTGGAAAAGTCAACGTCGGACACGGTGAGCGTGCCGCTCGGTCGGTTGTCGTCAATGACGATGTAGATGCCCGTTCCACGCTCGCCGACGGCATTGCCAGACACCGCGCTTGACGAAGCGCCGGTGACGGGGTCGAGGGTGCCCGTGATGGTGACGTCTTCGTTGCGGTTGAGGTCGAGATACAAGCCGCCGCCGCGCTCCGCAGCGATGTTCGACGTAAATACGGTGTCCTCGATGTCCATGACGTCGCGGGAATAGACGCCGCCGCCATCGCCATCGGCGAGGTTTCCGTCAACCGTACATGTCAAAAGGTCGAGGGAGCCGCTCGAAACGTAGGCTGCGCCGCCGTTGCTGCCCGAGATATTGTTTTGGAACGAGCTGTCCGTCGCACCGACTGAAGCATCGCCCGTCACGTACAACGCGCCGCCGTTGTTGTCGGTTTCGTTGGCGTCGAAGGTGCAGGTGTGCAAGGAGTGGCCTGCGGGAAAACGCTGCCCATCGATGTAAGCGGCGGCGCCATCGTTTGCGACATTGCCGGACCACAAGGAATTGGTGAAGGACACATTGGAATCGAGTGCGTAGAGCGCGCCACCGCGGTTGTTCGCGATATTGTCCTGCAGCACGACATCATCGGCGGTGAGGCCCGCAGAGTCCATCCAGATTGCGCCGCCGTTGTCGGCGAAGCCGTGGGTGAGCGTCAGGCCTTGTAGGGTGACGTCGCTGTTGGCGGCGACAAACAAGACGGAGTCGGCGTCGGCGCCGTCGAGTACGGTCAACGCGGAGCCGTGAGGGCCCTGGATGCTGACCGAATGACCGTCAATTTCGAGGGCAACATACCAAGTGCCCTCGCAGACGTACATGTCGCCATCTGCGGAGGACGTCCAAGTCGCGGGACTTCCTGCGGTGCCCGAAAAGAGGTCTGCAGAAAGGTCGGTCTCGACGCCCGAAGTGTCGACAAAGCGCGCGAGGCCGGCATCGGAGGTTGAGGGGTCGCAGTCGTCATCGGCGGCGCTGCACACTTCTGTCGCGCCCGGATGCACGGCCGCGTCGGTGTCATCGCAATCGTCCGCGGTGCTGGTGTAGCCAGACAAGGGGACATCGCAAAGGAGCGTGCCGGGGTCCGCGCTGTCGCCGTAGCCATCGCGATCTGCGTCGGCAAACCAGAGGGTGCCGCCGGACGCATCGACGGAGGGGTCGAGGTCGTCCGAGAGCCCATCGCAGTCTTCGTCAACGTCTGCGTCATCGCACACCTCTTGCGCGCCGGGATGGACGGTCACCTCGTTGTCGTCGCAGTCGGTCGCATCGGCGACATAAGGCGTAGCAACGGTCGAGGGGTCTGCGCACTGGCGTACGAGCGTTGCGGTGGCATCACCGTAGCCGTCGCCATCTTGGTCGGGCGCCCACGCCAGAAACGAGTCGGTGTCGACGCTGCCGTCGGCGTCGTCGGACAAGCCGTCGCAGTCTTCATCGATGTCTGCTTCATCGCAGACTTCGGTAGCGCCTGGATTGACGGAAGCGAGGGAGTCGTCGCAATCGGTCCCGTCCTGCACATAAACATCGGAGCCGGTCGATGGATTGTCGCAGGTAGATAAGGCAGCTGCGGAGACATCGCCGTAGCCATCGCCATCTTGGTCGATGGTCCAGGCGGTTTGGGTGGACACGTCGACACTCGCGTCGGCGTCGTCTGTCAGGCCGTCGCAGTCCTCGTCGATGTCGGCTGCGTCGCAGACTTCTTGGGCCTCGGGATGCACGGTGGCGTCGGCATCGTTGCAGTCGTCCGCGATGGCGGACAATCCCGCGGGGGTGCTGCATGCGGAAGTGGCGACGGCACCGGCGCCATGACCGTCTGCATCGGCGTCTAGGTAGAAGTCGCGGAACGTGGAGGCGTCGAGGGAGTCGTCCGCGGCGTCAATCTGGCCGTCGCAGTCGTTGTCGAAGTCATCGCACACCTCCTGGGCGTCTGGGTGAATGGCAGCATCCGCGTCGGCGCAGTCGCCGGGTACGTCTACGAAGCCGGAAGGCGCTGCGCATGACAGGAGGGCGGCGTCGGCGTCGCCAAATCCATCGCCATCGGTGTCGGCGAAGAACGTGAATTGAGACGATGGGTCGATGCTGGGGTCGTCGTCGTCCACCAGGAGGTCGCAGTCGTTATCGCGGTTGTCGCAGACTTCGGGGGCGTCCGGGTGGATGGACGCATCATTGTCGTCGCAATCGCTCGAATCGGCGACCCGACCTGCGGGAGCGGTGCACGAGGGGGCGGCGGTAGACACGTCGCCATAGCCGTCGGCATCGACGTCTGCGTACCAAAGCGTGGCGTCCGACGACGTGTCGGGGTCGACCATCCCATCGCAGTCGTTGTCGACGCCGTCGCAGGACTCCGGGGCCCCCGGAAACACCGATGCGTCTTCATCGTCACAGTCAGACGACGCGGGAACGCCGTCACCATCGGCGTCAACCTCGTTGGAGAGGCCGCCTGTGTCGCCATCGACTTCGCCAAGTTTCCCGTTTTGCATCGGAACGACGGGGAAACACGCGGCGGACAGGATGACGGTCAACAGCAACGATAAGCGATTCATACGGGTCTCCCAAGGCAGGTGCCGCCGGGAAACGCTACCCGAAGAAGACGCGATTGGTCCGATTGGATGCACCGAAACCATAAGAATCGGTGTGATTGTGTACTCACGAAGAAGTACATTTGGTGAAAACACAGACAGGATGGGGTTCGCGCATCCAGGGTGGTGGATACAATTCCGAATCGTTGATGCCGCAAGTGAGGCCGTAGAATGGGAAGCGGCGATGAACGGATTATGCTCGTCGTGGCGCGGGAGAGAAGTTCGTGGAAAGTACGTATGGAGAATGTGCGGAAGGGGTAGCCTTCGAAGGGCGGCTATGGGCAGCGGCAGATGTGCTGCGTGGATGGTTGGCACCCGCCGACACGCGACACGTTGTGTTTGCGTTGTTGTTTCTCAAGGGCGCCGCCGCGCTGTCTGGCAGGATGGGCGCAAGTGCGGCTCTGCGTGCGCCCACAGATTGCACCTGGGACGACATTTGCCAACGGTGTATTCACGAAGAGCCGGCTACGGTGCTCGACAAAGCCTTGCAGGCTTGGGTGGAACACAACCCCGTGCTTGTGGGTGCGGTCGAGCCCGTTTTTGTGCGACTGGGGGGCGATGCAGGGCGGCTCAGGCGTGTGCTGGGCGTGTTTTCCGGCATTTCTATCGGCGGAAGTGGCGCTACGGGACGAGACACCTTGGGTCGGGTCTATGAGTTCTTTTTGTCGCGCTTTGCTGCGACCGAAGGCCGCGGAGGAGGCGAGTTTTATACGCCAAGTTGTGTTGTACGCTTGATGGTACAGCTTGTGCGACCCACCTCCGGTGCCGTTTATGACCCCTGTTGCGGCTCGGGTGGAATGTTTGTGCAGGCCATGGACCATGTCGAGCGAAGCGGAGAGGGCGACAAAGCGCTGGTAATGGTGGGACAAGAAAGCAACCCTAGCACGTGGCGCATGGCGCGCACCAACCTCGCACTTCGAGGGATACCCCATCGGCTTGGTGCGCGTCCGGCGGATACGTTTCACGACGAACAGCATCGCGACTTCAAGGCCGACTTTGTATTGGCCAATCCACCCTTCAACGGGTCTCGGTGGGGTGCGCAGGAGTGCCAGGACGACCCACGGTGGGCTTGGGGGCTCCCGCCCGATTCCAATGCAAACTTTGCATGGTTGCAACACATTCTGCATCATCTGAAGGCAGATGGAACGGCTGCGGTGGTGTTGGCGAACGGTTCGTTGGTGTCGACGCAGGGAGGGGAAGGGGAGCTCCGGCGGCGGCTTGTAGAGGCCGACGTGGTGGACTGTGTGGTCGCCTTGCCCTCGCAGTTGTTTTATACCACGCAAATCCCCGCATGTATTTGGATACTGACGCACAACAAGACGAGTCGCAACGGCCGCGCACGGAATGGAACCGTGCTGCTGCTGGATGCGCGGAAGTTGGGGACGATGGTCTCTCGTGTGCAGCGAGTGCTCGAAGACGGCGACATAGAGCGGATATCCAAGGCGTACGGCGCATTTCGATGGGGCGAGGGGCCACTGCCCGCTGAATCGGGATTCAGTCGGGTCGTTTCAACAGAAGAAGTCTCGGCACAAGGGTTTCGTCTGAGTCCCGGACGCTATGTGGGCGTAGCACCGCACGCGGTCGAAGCATCGGAGGCGTCCGTGGACGCGTTGATAGATACGCTTCGTGGGTTGCAAGTGGAGGCGGCGCGCTTGGATGTCCAAATAGCGGACATGTTGGATGGGTGGTCGGAATGACGCGGCAGCGGCAGGTCTGTACGGTCGGAGACATTGTTACGCACGTTTTGGACCGGGTGCAGCCACAGAACTCCGACAAGCAGGGCTTTGTGGGGTTGGAGCACATTGGCGCGGGTACACTTCGCTTGTGTGGGCTTGGGTGTACCAGCACACTGCGCAGTGTCGCGTTGCAAGCGCAAGTGGGTGATGTTGTATTCGCGAGGCTTCGACCGAACTTTCGGAAGGTCGTGCAGCTACGGGAAGCGGTCGCGGTCAGCAGCGAAGCGTTTGTATTGCGCGCGGGTCCAGCGGTGGATTCTCGCTATTTGCTGTATCTGATGGCGCATCCAACATTGACCGCGCGGTGCGTGCAGGCATCGGACGGTACGCGGATGCCGCGTGTGAAGTGGGAGTTTGTCGCCTCGCAGCGCATTTCGCTGCCACCCTTGGAGGAGCAGCAGAGAGTGGGGGAGAAGCTCGGGCTGCTCGACGATAAGTTGCATGTGTTGGGGCGCATGAATGAAGTGTTGGACGACCTTACACGCGCGGCGTTTTTGCAAGACGTGGCGCGCGGCGGTCGTAAAGAGCGCGTTTTGGTGGCTGATGTGGTGGAACGGAAACGTGACCGCGTCGTTGGCTTGCGAGCTGCGCAGGAGCCGGTCTATGTAGGGTTGGAGCACATCCCCCGGCGTCGCGCAGCAATAGAGCAGTGGGGACGGGGTGCGGATGTCGTCTCGGCCACGCACGCGTTTCGAAGCGGGGATATATTGTACGGTCGCCTTCGACCCAACTTTCATAAAGTAGTGCCGGCGATGATGAGCGGCGTCGCATCACCGGAGGTTTGGATTTTGCGCCCCAAGCAAGCGGATATGCGATGGTGGCTTTACGGCTGGCTTTCTTCGGATGCAATCCAGCAGGTCGCGACCGCCGCCGCGGAAGGAACACGGATGCCACGGGTGGAGTGGAGTGTATTGGCGCAGCAATCGACGTTATTGCCAAACGCGCGCGATTTGGAGCAGTACCACAAGCGTGTCGCGCCAATGTTTGAGAGAATGTGGGTCAACGTGCGGGAAATGCGAGCGCTGGCGCAGTTGCGTGACCGGTGGATGGCAACCGCCATCACCGCCTGGGACGAGGGCAGCGCTACGGGCAAACGCGGTGTCGTTGGGTAAGGACTCTGAAAAAAGGCGTCAAGTGTGCGCCCCAAATGACCGATACAAGGAAGGTATACATAAGGGTTTTCGCGAAATGCAGAAGCGACAAAGTCACTGGAATCAGTTGTATCAAGAGAAGGACGCTGCGCAGCTCGGTTGGACGCAGGCGGAGCCACAGCCTTCCTTCGATTGGGTCATGGAGGGGCCGACGGGAGAAGGTGTGTTGGATATTGGTGCGGGGGTGTCGCGGTTGGTGGACCGATTGGTGTCGTGTGGGGTGCAGGATTTGACAATATTGGATTGGTCGGCAGCGGCGGTGCAAGCTGTGGGCGCGAGGGAGGGCCTTGGCGAAGTTGCGCGCATCGTCGCCGATGTGACGACGTGGGAACCCAGCCGTACGTATGGCGTATGGCATGACCGCGCAGTGTTTCATTTCTTAGAAACGGAAGCCGAGCGAATGGCGTATCGAGGGCGAATGAACGCAGCGGTGAACATAGGTGGGCGCGTCGTGATGGGATGCTTCGCGGCGACCGGGCCAGAGCGGTGCAGCGGGCTGCCAGTGCGGCGAGCGACGGTGGAGGGGCTCGTGGCGTTTATGGGCGCAAATTGGTCCCTCGTGGATGCGCGAAACGTCGAGCATACGACACCGGGAGGGCGAAAGCAGGACTATATATTTGTCCATTTTGTACGCATTGCAATGTAAGAGCGCATAGCCGGACACGCCGGCGCAGGGGGACGGCGCGCGCGATGCGCGGAAGAAATGCCGCGGGGTCTTCCCGAAACGGCTCGCCCACACCCGGTCGTGGTCGGGAGCTGACGTTCGGGGGCAACCGGGAACTACGGGCAGGTAGGAGCCTGTATGTCTACTCGTTCGGGCGAAGCGAAAGCTCCATCCCGCGCTCCCCTCGGGGGTTTCCAAAGGCGAGACCTTGGGCTCGCCGCTGCCGCGGAGACTCCGGCTCCGCGGCGCGCCAAAGACCAACGGGCTTTGGCGCCCCCCTCTTTATCGACAGCTTTATGTTATAAAGGGCGCGCGCCCCAAAAAAGTGCGTCCCCAAAAACCGAAACGATAGAAGATGGCGGCGGAGCTTGCGCGACGAGAGAGGGCGCGTACCGTTTTTCCTATGGCCGAAGTGTGCGGCAGGCCATCCTTCGGCGCAAACACAGGTGAACGCGATACTCTTTGGCCAAATCAATTCGTGGACCGGGTGGGGGTGCAGGCGCGCGGTGTCGCCGGTGATGTATAACGGTGCGTAGGACCGAATCCAGTCGGTAGGCTACACCTATGCTTTACGGCGGCTATCGCGATAAGAACTGCGTTTTAGGGGGTCGTAACGGAGAATGTATATGGGCTCCACATCTCGCCAACGCCCGGTTGGTCGGGGTTGTCGTCTTTCGGGCGGGAGGTGAAGGGTTCGATGGTCAACACCCAGGTGCCCGCTGCGAGAGGGGCTTCCGGCGTGAATGCCAAGGTGCCGTTCTCGGAAATTGCGGAGTGAAGGACTTCGTCGCTGCCTTCGACGCGCAGCGATGCAGCCTGCGCGAGGGCGGGTGTGGCGGATAGGTTGACGGTGACGGTACGTTCTTCTTCGAGAACGAATGAAAAGTTATCGACCTCGGTGCCCGGAAACGCATCACCAACAGAAAAAAACATCCACGCCTCGTGGTTTTCGTTGAGAGAAATGGACTGGGCGTCGGCGAGAACGCTGTCGGGTTCGTAGCAATCGTCGCGTTGCTCCCATGACCAGCCAATCGAGAACGCATATGGATACGCATCTTCGGTGGTCCAGACATAATCTTCGTAGGTGACGGAGATAGTCTCGCCCGGTGCGACGGCGACGGCGAAAGTGACGTGTGGGTCGTCGGGAAGGGCGAGGTCGCCATTGCCGTAGAGGGTAGCGTCGTGGGAGAACGAGAGCGCGGGAACGACGGATTCCGACAATACGGGTGTCAGCACTTCAAAGGTGGCGACGCCTGCGAGCGCGTCGGCGGGCGCGGTCCAAGCGAACGAAACCACGCGTGCATCGGACGTGATGGTGCCAGCCAGCACACCGGAGTCCGTGCGCGGGGTGGGGGGCGTGCAGGCGTCGATGGAGGGGGCGAGCAAGGTGTCGCCCGAGTCGGTCGACTTCGATTCCACACATGAGATAGAGAAGGCGACGAGGAAGCAGGAAGAAAAGTGACGCATCGGAAACCTCCAGGTTCGATGCACATTTATGCGAAGGGCGTAAAGGGAACGTGAAACCGAGTGGCTGACGGCGTTCTCGTGTAGGGTTAGAGGGAGGAGGTGAAGCACAATCCCGACTCTGCGTCGCAACTCTCTGTTCAACTTGTGGGACGGCCCGTCGTACGGTGGCGCGATGTTCCCCTCGTTGGCTTACGTCGAAAAAGCGTGGCGATGGTCGCGTATTTGGCCTGGGCAGGGCGGCCTGTGCATCGCAATGAGGTCGCGGCATTGTTGTGGGGGCCAGGAAAGCTGGTCAATCTGCGGCAAGAACTGGCGGCGCTCCGAAAGCTGGAGGGCGCGGACGCGTGGCTGCGGGAGGATGGGGCTTGGATAGAGGTGCAGGGGGAGACGGACCTGGCACGCATTGCGCGCTTGCGACGGGATGGAACAGGCGATGTCGGAGTGCCTGAAGGGGCACTGTTAGAAGGCTTGGAGATTGGTACGGTCGCGTTTGATGACTGGTTGACGCAGCTTGGGGACAGTGTGGACGCACTGCGGCAGGCGGGCGTATCGACGACGCCGACGAGTGGGACGGGGGGAGCGAAAGAGTCCGTGTATGCGGCGTTGCGGGTCGCGGGGCGAAGCGTGACGGCAGCGGAGTTGGTGCACGCGCTCGATGTGCCCGCGTGGGTGGTGGTGGACGCATTGGCGGACGAACGCGCGAAACAAGCTGCGAGAGAGCCGTCGGCCGATGTGGCGCGTTGGCTGCGACAGCGGTTGGCATTGGCGCGGCGCGCGGTCGAAGGGCAGAGCATGGAAGTGGCAGAAGAGCTGCGCAAGGCGGGATGTGTGGTAGAGGCCGACAGCGTTTGCTTGGTGTTGGCGCGGGAAGGCGTCGTCGGCGCCGCTGACTACGCAGCGACGGTGGTGCAAGAGACGGAGTGCAAAGCAGAGGTGCTGCGTTTGGCGGCAGAGCAAGCCAGTCGACGCGGGGACGCGGCAGGCTTTCAGAGGCACCAGCAGGCGTTGGCGCGGCTCGCGGCCGATACACAGCGCGCGGATTTGCTGGCGGAGGCGTCGTTATTGGTGTGCCGGGGCGCGCTGATGCGGGGGGCGTGGGACGACGCGCGGCGGGCGGCGGACGAAGCGGCCGGACTTTGGGAGAGCACGTCTGTGGCCGCGCGGGCGGCGTTGTGGCGGGGACAGGTGGACTGGATGCAAGGGCACTTCGCGGGAGCGGCGCAGGCGTTGGCACGAGCGGCGCGCGATGGCGATGCGTGGACCCGCGCTGCGGCGCTGTCGGCGATGGGGGCGATGGCAGGGCGGCAAGGGAGCGCGGAGGAAGCCGAGCGATACCATGCCGAGGCACTGTTGACGGTGCGACGAATAGGGGACCGAGACGCCGCCGCGCGCTTGCTCAACAACTTGGGGGCCAGCGCGGACCGTGCGGAGCGACCGGCCGATGCGCTGGAGTTGTTTGCTGAGGCGGAACGATTGGCGCTGTTGGTCGGTGATGGCGACTTGCTGCGTACCACGCGCCTCAATCGCGCCGAACAGAGCCGGCGCATGGGCGCCTTGGGGGAATCGCGTGCGACATTGATGCTCGTGTTGGAGGGGCTGGATGCCAAGGAGCGGCCGCGTACGCGTGCGATGGCGTGGCAAATCCGAGGGGACATCGAAGCCGCGTGTGGGCGTTGGGAAGAAGCGCGCGCATGGGCGCAGCGTGCAGAGGAGTGTTGGGTACAGGCGGGCGATGCCGCTGCTGCGCAACATGCGGCGTGGAATGCGGCGCTGGCCTTGGAAATGAATGGTCGCTTGTGGCTATCGGCCACTGCGTTTGACCGCCTGTGGAAGCGGAAAGATGCAATTCCGCGTGCGGACTCGGCGCGGCTGGCAGCGGCCGAACTGTTGCTGCTTGCGCCGGACAGCATGCGAAGAGAAGCTGCGTGGCAAGCGACGAACCCCGCGCCTCGATGGTTGCAGCACGTTCGCGCTGCGTTTGCGGGAGAGTTGGAGGCGATTCCGCTATATATGCCCGTTGAAGTTGGCTTGGCGCGCGCAAAGAGGATGACGGAAGCGGAGTGGGAGGCGGCAGTGGAGCGGCATGGACGCGGGCTGTTGCCGGGGCAGCAGCGGGGGTTGCGCGAACGGTTTGTGGGGTGGCGGCGGAGGGGGGAGTAGTGTTGGGGGCAGGGCCCTCCCCCTCCTCCACCACACAAACTCCACTTTCGTGGTCTTCGTATCGCGGGGACAGAGCGGTGCGCCCCCGCGTCGGTGCAGGCTTGTGTTGTGCGCAAGTTACGCCGGTAGAGCAGGCCTTCGTTCTACCCGGCGCTTCCATGTCACAACCACTGTCCTTGCATGCAAGACCAGTGCCAACGTAAGTGCGCATGATTCCACGAGGGGGGGGATGACAGGTCGCCGACAGTCGTCGTCCAATGGACAGGCACCTACCCAAGCTCCTTCAACATTGCCGAAGTGCACCTACAGCCATGACTCCACAACACATGCCTCGTAGCTCGCCTCGCTTACGCCGCTCTCGCCTACAAAGCGATTCATGGTGGCGGACGTAGTCCCCGGCAACGAAGCGCAGCAGTTGTTGAGTGCGCTAGAGCGGCTTGTACATTGGCCCATATTGCCCGTAGCGGGGGTTACGCAAAAGGTGGTTGCGGCACCGTCGCGGTCCAAACAGAATCCCTCGCAGGCCAAGGTGCAAATGCCGTTTGTGGAGCCTGCATCGGTCGGCTCACACCATGCATCGAACTCTACAACCCAACACTGGTCGTTGTCGGTACGACAGGCTTCCCCAACGAACGGCAAATCCGCGGGTGAATCGCCATTCAGATTTGGCCAGGAGGCTACGTCATTCAGAGATACAAAAGTATAGCCCGCATCTATCATTGCATCCAATGTCGTTCCCAATTCGTTCGCGGTATATTCGTGGATGTCGTGATAGAGGACGATACCGCCGTCATAACGGGATAGTTGTTCCATCGTATATCCGAGCATATCGGTCGCGTATTCCTCGGGAATACGCCAATAGTCCTCTCTTGTGCATTCGCCAATGTTCCCATAGGCCGCATAGCACCAGTCTCCCGTATCTATATGCCAGCCCGTAACATGCATCCCACGGCTGCGGATATTATCTGCAGTTGCGCAAGATGACACACCATAGGGAAACCGAAAGTAGGTAGGGGTTACTCCGAATGTAGCCAGGAGGTCATTTGTCGTATCCACTTGCTCCTTATGCGCGGAAAACGAAATGCTTGTTTGGTCCGCATGGTCCCATGAGTGATTGCCGATATCAAAGAGTGGGTCTGCCACCATTTCTTCTATAATTTCCCAATTTCGGCTATCCTCCACATTCATACCCAACACAAAAAATGTGGCGGGAATATTGTATTGTCGAAGAATTTCCATAATGACGGGGGTCGTCGTAGGGTTGGGGCCATCGTCGAAGGTCAACGCGACGCGCTTTCCGAGCGGTGGTGGGTCGGCCGGGTCCATTCCCGAGCAATCAAACCTGCGTCGCGCCGCGCCGTCGCAGGAATCGGTCGGCTCTGGGTTGGTCGTGCCAGACTCATCCATCGGGACCAGCGCACTCAGCTTCGATTGGGACGGGCTGCACGCCGGAATCGAAAGGGCGAAAGCAACGAGGGCGGAACGCCAAGGACACATGTTCGATTCCGTTGTGAATAGAAGGAGAAGGCGTCAACCGAAATCGTCGTATGCTGCGCGACAGTGGATTGGGAGGCTCCGCGCCACACACTTTCGTCGAATTTCCTCTTTTGTGTTCCCACGGCTGGTGCGGGCGCGCTGTATGCATTTGCACGCGGTGGTGTGTGAATGTACGCATTGCTCATCGCTGACCACGGCAACTCGACGCCCTTCGTGCGCGTTTGATTGGCTCGTGTACACTTGCCACCCGGCACCTTTCCTGCGTTGAGAAGCGGTGCTACGTGGGGTGCATGATGGACTTCACCGCACAACTTTCCGCACCATACCCGGCACACTGGCCGGTGGAAAAAGCCTTAGAATCATATTTGGCGGAGAACGGCTTCACTAAGGATGAATACGAAAAGCCGTATGTGTTGATTACGTTTTGGTTTATTACATTTCCATTCCCCAATCCAACATCCCGTCATATGGCCATTCGGATGCACGACCTGCACCACATCGTAACGGGATACGGCACTGACCCCACCGGCGAAGGAGAGATTTCCGCATTCGAACTGCGCCGTGGTATTGGCGTGTTTTCGGCGTTTGTGCGTGCCATCATCGTCTCCGGCACGATGTTTGGTGCTTGCCACAGCCCTCGTCGAACGCTCGCTGCGTGGCGTGCGGCGCGTTCTACGCGCGGTGTAGGTCTACAAGCACCAACGATGGCGCGGTATGAGGAGCTCTTGCGCATGACGGTAGGTGAACTGCGGGAAGTGTTCGATGTGCCCGAAGCGGGGCTGACAGGTGCTCGACAACTGCATTTTGCGGCACCGTCTCGGCGCAGATGAGCGCAGCATGCACTGGAATGGGTGAACGTGCAGGCGCAAATCCGATAGACTTGCAGGGCGGCAGTTGGTTTGCCGCCGTGTGCGAAGTCGACGTTATCCCCTCCGTCCGAAAAGGTCGTGCTGTTGATCAAGTATCTGGGCTCCAAGCGCTTGCTGCTGCCATTGCTTTTGGATTCGGTTTCGGCAATCTGTCCTTCGGGAACGGTCATCGACTTGTTCTCTGGCTCGTCGCGCGTCGGGCATGCCTTGAAAAAAGCTGGTTATCGGGTGCTTTCAAACGACCACAACGCGTATGCACATACATTGGGAACTTGTTATGTGCAGGCTGATAAAGATGACCACGAGAGAGCTGTGCGGCAGTTGGTACAAGAGTTCAACCAGTTGCCAGGTTCTCCAGGCTACTTCACCGAGACCTTTTGCGAGCGAAGCCGCTTTTTCCAGCCCAAGAACGGCGCACGCGTCGATGCGATTCGGGAAGCGATTGTGGCGAAGGGGTTGGAGCCTGAGTTGGAGGCCATTCTGCTCGTTTCGCTGATGGAGGCGGCGGACCGCGTCGATTCAACGACCGGTGTACAGATGGCCTATCTAAAGGCATGGGCGCCGCGCGCGTCGAATGACTTGGAACTCCGTGTGCCAGACTTGGTCCCGCGCGCAGTCGCAGGCAAGGGGCGCGCGTATTGTATGGATGCAACCCAAGCTGCGGCCGAGCTGGATGCGGATGTCTGCTATATCGACCCTCCGTATAACCAACATAAGTACTTGGGTAACTATCATATTTGGGAATCTTTGGTGCGCTGGGACAAACCCGCGGTCTATGGCGTTGCGTGTAAACGTATAGACTGCAAGGACCGTGGAAGTCACTTCAATTCACGCGTTCGCGCGCGCGACGCCTTGCAAACCTTGCTCGAGTCTGTGCGTGCCGACAGTCTTGTGGTATCATTCAACAATGAGGGGTTTCTTAGCCGCTCTGATATCGAGGAAATGTTAGCGTCTCGCTCGTTTGTGACGGTCATTGAACAGGATTTCAAACGTTATGTTGGCGCGCAAATCGGAATCCACAATCCGAAGGGCCAAAAGGTAGGCAAAGTAAGCCACCTTCGAAATGTAGAGCTTGTGTATATTGCGTCCAACCGTGCGACCGTTGCAGAGCGGGTGTCGGCATGGGTGGCGGACGCTGCAGACCGCCGTTGAGGTAGGCGGTGCGAGGCGCCCTATCAGAAACGCGCGCGTGATACGGGCATCGGGTCGTCGGGAGGTGGGAACGCACGGTCGAATACGAAGTTTGCGCTGACGCGTTGTCGACCACTTGCCAGCGTCTCGACGGGTAGAATGAGCTCGGGCACGGGGGGTGGATTGGATATTATCACAGGGTCGTCCTCAAACCAAATCTGGGTCGTGAGGACTTTTTCGCCTTCAATCAATACATTGATGTGGAAGTGCGCGGGCAATCGGTCGGCTCCTTCGCCGTAACTGGGCGGCCGGATAGCGGTGAAACAGACCGTGCCGTCGATTGCGCTGATTTGCCGTCCTCTGCAATGGTGTGTGCCGCTCATGTCGTAGACGCCGGCTTCGTCGCAGTGCCATAGGTCAACCACCGCGCCTTCGAATGGACGGCATGTGCCATCCGTCAACTCAAAGATGCAAAGGTCAATCACCATCTTTTGCTGGTCAACGCCGCGGAGGTCTGTGTCGGCCCGCTCGGGGACATCAGCAAGGTAATACGGGCCTTCCCCCGCGTGTTCGGTGCGCCGACACAAGGCCAGTTCCCCTGGACCGCCCGCGCACTCGTCGGTCCATTCCGTCAAACCTTCGGCGGAGTCTCGTAGGTGGCCGCTGTCCCCAGAATCCGTGCCCGGCGGCATGCCTGAGTCACCGCGTGGGCGCGTCGTGGTGCCCGCCGTACCGGAATAGCTGTCTGCAGTAGGCAGCCCCTTTGTGCCGCCGGTGCATGCCACAAGGCTTGCTGCACCGGTGTGCGACACGAGATACAAAAACGTGCGTCGGTTGACGGGGGTGCGGAGTTTCAAGGTCCGGCCTCGATGTAGGTGGGGTGTGGCAGAGATTCTACCCGAGCTTGCTGTGTTTGCGAATGAAATCGCGTGCTGCGGTGGCGGTACGCAACCGCAAAATGCAGTGGACAACGAGAAGATGTTCCCTTAGCCATTTTCGGCGCGCCTACAACTTGGTGGGCCACATGTCGCGAGGAAAGCAGCCATGGTCGACCGCACAAGCCAGATTGGTTCCGCTGGTTTCGTACTATTGGGTGGGTCGGGAAGCTCCGGCACTACGTTATTGGCAGCGTGTCTGGACGGACTGCATGACATCCGTACAAGTCCCGAAACGTGGCTGTTTCACCAGCGTGAACTTTATACAAACCCGGCGAGTTTACCTCGTTTGCTACGCGAGGGGGGCGAAGAAATCTCACGACCGATCGACCGACTGCTGGTACCGTTGGTTCCTGGCGGCTGTTTCGCGCAGCGGGAGCGGTTTGGTATTACCGCCGTCGACGACGCTGCGAGTGGAGGCCTCTCGACCTTTGTTGCATATGTAAAGCAAGCGATGGTTGACAAGTGGGGCGGTCCATCCTCGTTTTTGTGGATAGACCAGACGCCGAAGAATGCATATGCTGCACGCGAATATCTACAGGCAGATAAAGATGCCCGTTTTGTACATATGTTGCGAGATGGTCGTGATGTGGTATGCTCGTTGATTCGCCGCTGGCAGCGTGAAGCTCCTGGGCATCCGATGCGTAGCTATGTCCTGGGAGCTGCGATGAATTGGGCCTGGGACGTCACCCAAGCGCGACGTGCCCGCAGCATGCCGGGCTATTTGGAAGTACGTTACGAAGATTTTGTGCGTGACCCCGTATTGCACTGCAACCGCGTGCTGCAACACTTGGGTCGGCCGCCTGTGTCGGGTGCGGTTTTTGCTGCGAATCGGCAGCGGGAGCGTGCGGCGCATATGGATTGGGGGGCCAAGCCAACATGGGGTGCGACCCCCGACCAAGCAATCCGCACGGACAACATTGGGCGCTGGAAGCAGGTGCTCGCCCCGGAGACTCTTGCGGCGCTTCGTGGTCTTCGGTTCCGGGTCCCCGGCGAAGGCGAGGTTACTTTTGGCGGCGTGTTGGATAGTTGTGGACACCGTTGATATTGGTTTTCAATACGCGAGGGTATCGGTGTTTCTGCGATAAAATTGCCGCGTTGTGCGGCTGGGATCGCACCAGAGAGAGCAGCACATTGAATTGCTCAACCTCTGGAGACAGTTCCTTGTACGCCTGATGTAATATTTTTGTGTTGCATGCATTTGTCAAACGTTGGTTACCTCGCGTCTGTCGACAATTGCGGGTGCAAATTATGAATGTCTGTAGGGCATCGTTGGGAAGTTCGTGCAACTGTTCGGGCAATTGTTGGAGGTGTGCAATGAACGTTTCTCGTTTTGTATTGCTTGCGGGCTTTGGCTTGTTGGCGGGATGTGAAGTGCCAGAACAGACCGAAGCACGAGATATTCCCGTGCAAGATGGGGTGACGCGCTTGCGTTGGCGGGTGGAACACGCGCCGAACGATTATTTCATCCAGATGGCCGAACAGTTCAAGACTATCGTTGAACGTGACACTGACGGACGGGTATTGGTGGAGGTTATCGACGACTCCGGCTGCTATTCGGAGCGACGTCCCGACCTTTCCGGTACTGCGTTTCACGAATCGAAAAGCGAATATGCGGACGGCATTCGGGAACGCGTCGCGGACGCGGAGGGCGAAGAGGATGAGCATGCCTATTTTGGCGTGAATGCTGTAGCTTTGCGGCGTGCGGAAAACTTGGCATTGCTCGAAGCGGGCGAGTTGGAGATTTCGCAGGATTATGCGTTCCACCTCGCTACTGTGTCCAACCCCTTGTTTGGTGTGCTCGACCTGCCTTATTTGTTCGACAATTATGCGCACGTCGAGTCGATGATTGATAGCGATGTTGGGGAGAACTTGCTCGACTCCGTAGCCGAAACGCGCCCGTACCGAGGCCTTTCGTACACATTCAGTGGCGGGCTGCTCAATGTCGTGCATCGTGCGGATGCGCCTCCCTTTGCGGGCGCGGAAACGTGGGCAGGTCGCACCTTTGGCTTGGTGTCAAGCGATACGCGGAAGCGCACGTTGCGGAATCTCGGCTCGCAGCTTGGCTTGATGTCTCGCACCTCCGCATGGCGGCCCACGTTGCAAGTCAAACGAGGGGATGTAGATGCCATTGAGGTGAATCTTCCCGATGTGGAACATTGGCTGGCCAACGAAATCGACAATCCGCGGCGCTCGCGTGGGCTTGCCGTTACGGAAACCCAACATACACTGCTGTCTACCATTCTGTTGATTCGGGAAGACGTTTACCAGCAGATGACACCCGAAGACCAGGCAGTTGTCAAGGCGGCTGCTATCGAGACAGGCCGATTCGAACGGCAGTTGACCATCGCACGCGGCGAGGCGGCGGAGTTGCGCCTGCGCGAGGCGGGATTCCCTTGGAACGAAGTGTCGGCGGCCCATCGCGCAAGTGTACGCATGGCAAGCCAGCCGGTGTACGATGCAGTGTTTGCCGAGCTTCCGGGGAGTGCGGACCTGGTGGAAGCCATCCGCGGTATGGTGGACGGCGTAGAGGATACGGGCGCATCGTTGGCCGAAAAGGCGGAATAAGCAAGCGGTCGCGGGGCTTGCTTCTGGTTTGCGGGTCGGGGTTTGAAGTGGGCGCCCCGGCCTGCGGCCGGCGGTCCCCCTCCGCGCTCGGCCTACGGCCTCGGTGCGCAGGCGCACCGCCACTTCGTGGCGCGCTACGGTCGACCTGGCGCGTTGTGCGGCGGGCTGTTGATTGTGTGTCGAGGTATGTCTGGCCAATAAGTTAGGCTCACTTGGGGAAAACTACAAGTGATATATCGTGTGGTCGTGTGATGCGTGTAGCACGGTGTTGAGCTGCCAGCGTTGCTGAAATGCGACGGACCAATTGGGTGCTTGTGTAGTGAGGAGCGCGGCATCGCCAGGCGCAAGCCAAACCGCTTGACCGGAGAGCTCTGTTGCGGCTTCTGCCCAACCTGGGTTGTGACCCAAGACGAGTACGGGACCTGCCTGTTCGGGGAGCCAAGAGCGTGCCGCCTCGAAAATGGCCGATAGGCCGCGCAGGTAGAAGGTCGCCTGTTCGTGTAAGGGTATTCCCGTGGCGGAAAACTGCGCGGCAGTTTCGAAGGTGCGCCGTGCGTGGGAGTGATGGACAACGGCGGGTGCCCAGCCAGCTTGCGCCAGCCGCTGCACCATGCTGCGTGCCTCTTCGGTTCCGACGGGGGTGAGGGGGCGGTCTGCGTCGTGCAGGTGGCCCGCGCTGCTGCTTGCGGTTGCATGGCGCATCAAGATGAGTCTTCGGCGCATTCGCTTCCCGACGTTTGGAGGCTTTGGAGGCGGCTTTGGTGGGAGTTGTTGGCGTTGCCTTGGGCCCTCCCCCACCTCCACCGCACACTCCCCACCGTAGCCGGTGGCGCCGCGCGTGGGTAGAGCTCGCCACCCCCGCGCGCTGCAGGTTTCGGTATTGCCTCGCTTCGCGTCGTATCCTTCTTTTGGCCCATCGAAAGCCGGCGCGAAGTAGAGGCACGCCCGCTTCCATGCACGTTGTATGCCACGCTAAATGCTCATGGTTCCAGCAGGGGGGGGATGTCCAACTGGCCAACCGTCGGTCAGTGTTCCGCTTGCCGGCATCGTTGGGTTGCTGCGACTTGGTGTCGTACGATTCCGTGGTATTCTTGCCACGCACTTTCGTCTTGAGGTCGTGATGCGCCGTCTCTTGTTGCCGCTATGGCTGCTGTCCGCATGTGCTCCCGCGTCGCCGAAAGAAAATAGCGCGGGAATTGCGCCGGGATCTACGCTTCCCGAGGAGGATGCTGATGGAGATGGTGTTCCCGCGTCGTCGGACTGCAATGACCTCGCGGTTGACGTCGGCCCTGGCCAGACCGAGGTTTGTAATGGTATCGACGACAACTGCGACGGACAGGTCGATGAGAACGTCACCAGCACGTTCTACGCAGATGCCGATGGCGACGGGTTTGGCGATGGCGCTACTTCGGTAACGGCGTGTACACCGCCTCCTGGTTTTGTCGTGTCCGCCACCGATTGCGACGACGCGGACCCCACCTCGTTTCCTGGCGCTACCGAGACCTGCGACGAACGCGACAACAACTGTGACAATCGTATCGACGAAGGTCTTACCTCCACGGTTTGGCGTGATTCGGATGGCGACGGCTTCGGCGATGCGGTCTCGCCGCGGGAGGTGTGTTCGGCGGTCTCTGGCTATGTTTCTAACGCCTCCGATTGCGATGACGACGACGCCTCCGTACACCCCGAGATGCGTGAAGTCTGCAATGAGAAGGATGACAACTGTGATGAGAACGTAGACGAAGGCGTGACCACCACGTTTTATATTGATTTGGACAATGACAACTGGGGCGACCCTTCCGCCACGACCTCCGCTTGCTCGGTACCAGCGGGCTACGCGGTGAACCCTGGGGATTGTGATGACTCCTCTTCGGCCGTGCGTCCCGATGCGGCGGAGGTGTGCAACGGCGTGGATGACGACTGCGATGGCGACGTGGACGACCTCGACACCGACGTCGACCTCACAACCGCGGCCACTTGGTATCTCGATGCGGATTCCGATTCTTATGGCGTTGCGTCCACTGCCCTTCGTGCGTGTGTTGCGCCTGCAAGCTATGTAATGTTGTCGGGAGATTGTGATGACGGAAACGCTTTCGTGTTTCCAACTGCAGTTGAGATTTGCAACACAATTGACGACGACTGTGATGGTGATATCGACGATGCGGACACTGGGTTAGACGTTTCGACCGCGGCGGCCTGGTTTTTGGATGCCGACAGTGACGGCTACGGCAGCCTCTCTTCGTCGTTGCTACGTTGTGCGTCTCCTGCTGGCTATGTCGCGGATAGTACAGATTGCGACGATAGCGCCTCATTGGTGAATCCGTCCGCAATAGAAGTATGCAATGCAATTGATGACGATTGTGACGGTCTTTCGGACGACACCGACCCCAGTCTGGACCTTTCTTCGGCGTCCTCGTTTTATGCGGACGTCGATCGTGACGGCTTTGGTGCCGACACTACGCCTGTTTTTGCCTGTACCGCGCCCTCCGGCACAGTCTCCAGCCGTTCCGACTGCGATGATGCGGATGGCTCCGTGTTTCCGGGTGCATCGGAGGTGTGCAACGGGAAGGACGACGACTGCGACGGTTGGACCGACGATGCCGACCTTGGCCTGGACACTTCCACGGCGACCACTTGGTATCCCGATGCCGACGGCGACGGATTCGGCGCCGACGTTGCGCCCGCGCAGACGTGTATTGTCCCCGCGGCGTCTTCGTCAGGCCACACCGATTGCGACGACACCGACCGCGACGTATTTCCGGGTGCTGCGGAGCTATGTTTTGACGGCATCGACAACGATTGTTCCGGCGCCGAAGACGACGACCCAACCTGTTCGGTCATCGACATCACAGCGGACGCGCAGGATGTCGTGCTGCACGAACTCGCCGGCTATCCGACCGCTGCGGTGTCGCTGTATGTCACCATCCACTCGGGTGTCACGGTTTCCGCCTCTTCCGTTTCCATTCCTGCATTGACCACCGATGGGTTCGCCGCAGGCAGCACCTTGTATATCGAAAATCTGGGAACGGTCCATGGGCGCGGTGGAAATGGCGCGTGCAGTTATGGCGGGGACGGCCAGGATGGTGGTGACGCAATCGAAGTTACAGTCGACGTTGAGTTGGATACCTCGTCGGGCGCAATCTATGGTGGCGGTGGCGGGGGAGGTGCGGGCGATGACCCAACCGGCGGTGGCGGCGGTGCAGGCGGCGGTTTGGGGTGTGACGGCGGCGGCAACGCCTCTGGCGGCATCGGGGGGCATGGTGGCCAACGTTATTCGTCTGTGGCCGGTGGAAATGGCGTCAACTTCAATGGCGCATTGGGAACAGGTGGCGCGTGGGGCACGCCGGGCAACAGCGGAAGCGGGGGAAGCGGCGGCGCAGGCGGTGACGGTGGCTGTAGCGCGGGCCAAGGCGGCGCTGGCGGTGGCTGGGGCGGCGGCGGCGGCGGTGGTTATGGTTGCGGTTCGAGCCGCTCGCCGGGCAATGGTGGCGACGCCGGCTGGGCGATTCGAGTGTTGTCAGGTTCCGTGACCATCACCGGCGGCGATGACACGACCCATATCAAGGGTTGGGTCAACTAAGTTTCGGCTTGCGCGTTGCTTTGGCCGCCCCTTGCCCGGCCGCAGCATCGGAACCTTCGCGCCCTACCACTGTAAAAATACGTCGGGACAGGGGTTCTGCGTGGGATTGACGAGAATGGGTGTGATGGCCAGCTTGGCTTGCATTGCGTATACATCTGCCTCTTGCCGGCTCGTGATGCTTCGTTGGTGCGCCACGGCTGCGCAGGTCGTGTTGATTTGGATTTCTCTTGGGTCAGTAGAAATCTTGGTGACGTATTTCATGGCAATGGTCGCGTATTTTTGTGCATCTGCAACATCTGCGCCAGTCGGCGCGCCCGCGCTTCCTTGTCGTCGTAGGAGCGTTGCTGGGTTGGTGCTTCCGGGTTTGAATGCCTCTATGGAGTCTTGGTTGAGCCAACGCAGCCCGTACACAACGCCACTCGTATCGTCGCGATAATGAAAGGTTCCGTCGGATTGCAACACGTAAACGGAGCGTTTGTTGGGCTCGACTACGACCACATTGTTGCCCTCTTCTTCGACTTCGATTCGATAACCGCCGCCGTCTATCACATATGTGCCTGCTGCTGCGGCAGACGCGTCGGGTGACAGGAATAAGAATCCCAACAGAAGCGCAATAACGGGGAATGTGTGGCTTGTCTTCATTGGTTCACCTTGCAATCGTCTGCGATGTCGCGCGCGACTTTGAGTCATATTGGACGAGAACACACATTGATTCGTGTTTTCGGTCAATGCGGAGACGACCTCTCTGAGAAAGACAGCCGAGGTTTGGTTTCCGCCGCACGCGACGCTATTCATACGTTTACGGCCTTCCGATTTCTATCGGGCAAATCCTGATTTTTGCGCAGTTGCAGGTAGCGCAGTTTGTGGCACGGTATCTGTGCGCCTGCAGCTGCGTTATGCTGCGCGTATGTTTTGCGATATATGGAGTCCAATGCGCAATAGCACTGCCAAAGAACGGTCGCGCGGCGTAGCACGTCGATTGCGTGGGCGCTTTGTGCTCTTGCTGTGTTCCTGCTTGACCTCGGCTTGTCGTCCACAAACAGTCTCGCAACCCACTGAGCCCCCGGCGGCGGAACCCTGCTCCGTTGCGCTCTTGTCAGCAGAAGGTCGCCCAGTGGAATGGTGTCGGTTCGCCGGTGCCTCCGACGAGCTTGCATTGGTGATTGCCGGCGTACACGGTGATGAGGCGATGGGCGTCGCGGTGGCACGCCGTTTGGTCGCGCGCTTGTCTGCGGGCGAGGTACCGCGCTACACAACGGTGCTCGTGCCTGTGTTGTTTCCCGACACCTTCGCGGCGGGCCTTCGCGATGGCGCTATCGCGCCGTCCAACCGAAACTTCCCGCCCCCCGGCCACAACGTCGGTGAGCTGGCCCAGGATGCCCTCGGGCGGCCAATATTGCCGGAAAACCTTTGGCTGATGCGCCAAATGTCGGTGTTGCAGCCAGCGCGTATGGCGTCGATTCATGCGACACGTCGACCGGAAGCGGCGGGCGTCTTTTCCGACCCGCACCCGGATAACCCCGCTCGCACAGCGCAAGCCAGCGCGTTGGCGCTCTCTTTGGCCGAGCACCTCGCGGCTTGGCCGCATCTCGTCGCCGGCAACGGCTCCCCGGCGTCCCCCAATAGCACCTGGAGTGGCCGAGTAGATGGTGGCGTCAGCTTGGGTGCGTGGGCGCCCGTGCCGATTCCGGGTGACCGCCCCGACATCTTATTGTTGACCATCGAGCTGCCGGGCCTCGAAGCGCCGAGATCCGACGAAGACCCGCGCAGCGCCGATGTAAATGCGATGGTGGACGCGCTCCTGTACGGCTTCTTGGAGACCACGCAACGCTAGGCGGCCATGCACCCGCCCCCCATCTGCGCCCGCGCCGAGCCAAAGCGCGACACACCCTCGCTGCTCGCCTTCCGCCGGGGAAGTCGCGTTAGGTGCGCCGTGTATCCATTCCGCGGAGTCCCGAGATGAATCGCAGCACAATCCACCTACACACCCGCCGGGGTCTCAACGACATTACCGACCAAGTCGCGCAATTGCTGCCCGCGGGGGCCTCTGGTTTGTGTTTGGTGTTTATTCATCATACATCGGCGAGTCTGATTGTGCAAGAGAATGCAGATGCGGACGTTCAACGCGACTTGGAGGCGTTTTTGTCGCGTCTGGTTCCTGACGGGGACTCATTGTTTCGGCATATTGAAGAAGGCCCTGACGATATGTCCGCACACGTCAAGTCCGCGTTGACGGCGACCAGCATCGTGTTGCCCGTAGAGGACGGTCGGCTCGACCTTGGCACCTGGCAGGCATTGTATGTGTGGGAACACCGTCTAAATCCAACTCCGCGCCGGGTGTCCGTCACGTTCTGGTGACCGGTTTCCCTGCGTCGCCCAAAGACGCGCGCGTTCTTATGGCTGCGTCCTCGGAAGACGCATGAAGCGCTCCGTTCGGGGGAGACATCGTTCAAAATACACCATAGGCGCACGTTTTCGTGGACGGGC
>CAZCUX010000009.1:186891-246908 GCA_964502005.1 uncultured Enterobacterales bacterium | reverse complement strand
GCGCCGGTGATCATGTTCTTGATGTAGTCGGCGTGGCCGGGGCAGTCGACGTGGGCATAGTGCCGGTTGGCCGTCTGGTACTCGACATGGGCGGTGTTGATGGTGATACCGCGGGCCTTCTCTTCCGGAGCCTTGTCGATATCTTCGTACTTCATCTCCTTGGCGCCGCCGACCTCAGCAAGCGTCATGGTGATGGCAGCCGTAAGAGTGGTCTTGCCGTGGTCCACGTGACCGATGGTCCCGATGTTCACGTGGGGCTTGTCGCGGGAGAACTTTTCCTTGGCCATGTCAGCCACCTTCGCGGCGCACGCCGCAGCGAGCGTGTAAACACACGCCCCACCAAAAGGGGTGGGGCGACAGATTGAAGGAGTGGAGCCCATGACCGGACTCGAACCGGTGACCTCACCCTTACCAAGGGTGTGCTCTACCTACTGAGCTACATGGGCGTGGAGCGGGAAACGGGATTCGAACCCGCGACCCTCAGCTTGGAAGGCTGGTACTCTACCAACTGAGCTATTCCCGCTTGATGTGTGCAGAAAGGAAAATGGGGAGTGGTGGATTCGAACCACCGTAGGCGTACGCCGGCGGGTTTACAGCCCGCTCCCTTTGGCCACTCGGGCAACTCCCCAGAAGACCTTTCAGTACACACCATTTGAAAGAACCAGACACCGAGTGCTGGCGGTGGGACTCGAACCCGCAACCCTCGGTTTACAAAACCGATGCTCTGCCAGTTGAGCTACGCCAGCGCACTGTGTGGTGCTTCTGGTAGCCGAAGGTTTCTTTCGCCCCCCGAAGCACCCGTCTTTTATGGGGTCCGTCTGCGGGTGTCAACACCAGAGTGAGACGGAAGCAGAGAATTGTGGGATCCTCAGAACACCCCGGATCCACAAGTCGCGAGCTTAGTTGCTTTCAGGTGAGAAGAGACTCGCGGGAATCGCCGTGCTGGCGTCGAGTCCGATGACCTGAATGGTCTCGACGACCGTGCCATCGCGGCGCGTTGCGCTTTTTTGGGGAACGACGAGGCCGGGTGCGATTTCCCGATAGTCGGAAAAGGAGTATACGACAGTCTTCCCGGCGTCTTCCATGGTCACGCGGCGAAGCCGGTGGTCCGTCCGTGAAAATGCAACCTCCACCAATCCTCCCGCGGGGCCACCAACGGGATGGAGGACAACAAGGTCGTCTCCTTCGGGTCCCATGACCACGAGTTCCCGCCATGCTGCCGCCGTCTCAATGTCGGCCGCAACACCGAGCGCAATCCGCAACAGTTGGTCTGGCGCAAATCGGCCCACGATGTCGCGCGAGCGTTCGGTGTCGCGTGGGACCGAGCGTCCATCGGTCTTGACCCAGGCGCCGCCGTCCGCAGCAACAACGGTGGTGCTATCGGTCCCCTCGCCCTTTTGAATGCGGACATCGAGACGAAGCGCATCACCGGACTTGCGGTACACATGGCGCGCGACCACAGGAGCGCCTTCGACTTCGACCTCTCGGTCAAACTGAAAGGTAACGTTTTGGGCTTTGTCCAACAGAGCCAATCCACCGGCCGCGCCGCCATGTGCGTCGATTGCGAGCCGGAGAAGACCTTCAGCTTCTCGCTTGCCTCTGCGCGTTGTGCCTGTATGCCCGTCCTTGTCGGCCTCGGTGGGTGACGTAGCGGTCGTTGCTGGCGCGCTGGGCGGTGGGGGCTTCTCGGCGGCTTCACCCGTCGCGAGGTCGATGACCCGTACGCCAGCATCTGACTTCCCCAACACCATAGAGAGCGTTGCGACAAGTTTTTCGTCGTCGATTTCCTCGACCGTCACCAAATACCGCCAGCCTGCGCCACGCTCGTATCGGCGAACAATGCGGGTCCGCTCTTCTGGGGCACCGGCCGCAACCGCTTCTTTGCGTTCTTTTTCCGCCGTTTCGCGGCTTGCGTAGCCGGGTGACTCGACGGAAAACGGCGCGGCCTCCGCAGTGGTCGCCCCCAATGCCGTTGCAATGAGAATTCCACACAAACGTACACCCAGGTTCCTGGCCACGGTCACCTCTCCTCACGGGCGCAACCCGCTGGATTCATCGTCGCCTTGATGTACTTTCTCAGGTGAATTCTCGCCACCATATGGGCATGTCAAGGCTTGAGACGCTGCTCCTCGTACCACGCCAGGAAGACCTCGGGTGGTACTTCTTCGCCATCGGGGGTGCGAACGCGAACATCTGCAATCGGAAACACTTCGCTCGCGAGCGGCGTGGGCATAAAGCACGCAACAAACGTCAGCAGCGTAGCGACCGCGACTCCGCGCGCACGTTGACGCGGCGGCGCGAGGTGGGCCGCCGGCACGCCGCGCCAAGCCCCCATTGCCCAAAGCAGGCCTGCCCACACCGTCCAGCCGCTCCAGGTGAAGAATCCCGCCGCAGCGACCAACACCACCCCCACCGCGGAAACACGGTGCGCAATTCGGGGCGCTACGGAACGCAAAACGTGCCCGCCGTCGAGCTGTCCAATGGGCAGGAGATTCATTGCGGTCAAGAAGCAACCTGCCCACCCTGCGAGGCCGAGGGGCGAAAGCGAATCGTATCGTCCGGGAGGAGCGCCCAAAAGCAGCCAACCAAGCCAGTCCATGATGGGAGGATTGGCCATGATCATCAATGGGATTCCCGGCGCGCTCTCTTCGGCATCCGGCAACCACGTCGCCAATCCTTCGAACAATTGTCCCACAAAAAGCGCGAACGGACCAGGCGCCTCGGGCGGTGGTGGCGGCCACTCCATGACCAGCTCGGGTACGACGTGGCTTGTGGTATCGAGCAAACCCACCGCGAGAACCACCAGCGCGACCGCGAAACCGGCGAGTGGGCCTGCCGCGCCGACCTCTAACAATGCGGTGCGGGACGGGGGTGGTGTGCGCAGTCGGATGATGGCACCGAGTGTTCCGAAGGCCATCGGGAACGGAATGAAAAATGGAAGCGTTTGGTCCATGCCATGTCGACGGGCCACGATGTAATGCCCCGCTTCATGGGCACCGAGGATTCCCATCAAGCCCAGCGCGAACTGGGCGCTGTTCCATGCAATGCTCGAATCGGTCCACACGTCGCCCGAGGACCACCACCACGAATAGCTAAAAAACACGGAAACGGTGGTCGCGGCGAATAGCGCGAAGCAACGGACCCACTCTCGAATGGTCGGGGGAGGAGGTGGACGGGAAGGAACCATCGTCTCTCGCCTGCGCTGCGGCAAAAAAACAGCCGCCGGGTTCACACGCCGGCGGCAAGTCTACATAGACGGATTGCTCAAGGAATCTGGCGAACCTCAAGCTCGTAGGCACCTTGGTCGGAGCCTGCGCCCACGACGATGACGTATTGCTCACCGCCGGTGAGAATGCCGGTATAGAAGGCCTCTTCGCCACCCTCTATCGCGCGCCCGCCCAAGTCGCGTGCGCGGTCGAAATACGATTCTTCGTCGGTATCCGTTTCGTCGATGTCGAAGACGTCTTCAGCATTGTAGGGGGTGTAGGCCGAGGCATCGTTGTCTACGAGCGAGCATGCCAGGGTGTCGAGCTGCTGCAGGAAGCTCGATGGCATGGGTTCATCGGCGTCTGCGACTTGGTCGCGGTCGTAGTCGAGTGCGCAAGACATAGAGCTTTCTGCCTTCACGCCACACGGCGAAAAGGACTCCCCTGCGCCTCCTCCGGTGTCTCCGCCGGTATCACCGCCTGTGCCGCCGGCGCCGCCCGTCGAGCCGCCTCCGCCATCCGTTCCGCCCGTATCGGTTCCGCCGTCGGAGGTAGAGCCAATGGCCGTTCCCGACAAGAACACCTGATAATAAAGGTATTCGAGCAAGGACGAAGGGAAGCGGAAGTCGAGTGCGCCGCTGTCGCCGCAGGTCTGTTGCAACGCGGACGTAGACGGGTTGGGGATGGCGTCCTGGGGCACCACTGCAATCCAGGGGTCGTCGGGACCGCCTGTGCCGTTGGCGTCGGAGTAACGACGCGTGAGGTGAATGGCGACTTCTACCTGCTGCCCAACCGTACGGTCAGAGAGGTCGAGAATCCAACGGTCGGTATCGACGACCTCGGTAGCCGATTCGCTCGAGTCGGTCACAATGTAGGTGACACCCGGGGCCTGAATCTCCCCATATCCGTAGACGGGCTCACCATCGGCCGGAAGCGACGGAAGATACAGACTGGTGGGGTCGGTCGACGAGAAAATGTTTTCGACGGTGTAGTTGGTTTCGGTGGGGTCTTCGAGGCGTACAATCGCGCCCAGGTAGCTGGTGCCAGACGCTTCGACGCGCAACGTTGCCAACTCGTAAGGAATGTCGGCGAGGCGGACCACTTGAGCGCCGTAGTTTCCTGCGATGCTCCCGTAGAAGTCGATGCCCGTTACCAACGTCTGGAAATCCGACCCCGAGGTCGTGACCCTACGTTCTGTGTTCTCCGAAGGGGCGTTGGTGGTGCCGCCTTCCATGAACATGTTCACACCATTGATGTTGATGCCCGTTTGGTAACCATTGGCACCGTAAAGGTCGCCGGACTGCGGCGATGATGTTGGCGCCGTAATGAACGACGCAGCGCTGTATCCGGGCCACAACGAAGCATCGACGAGGGCATCGCCGGAGCTGTTTGTGAGCGCGCCCGTAGCCAAGGCGACTTGCCACATGACGACGAGCTCTTCCATCTTGCGGCCGGTTACGGTTTCGATGACATCGGTGCCAGCGGCGGTCGACTGAATGAACTGCGCGAGCAATACAGCGCCGGCATCGGAGCCGCTGCTTCCGGTGTCGGAGTCCCCGCCAACCAGCGAATCGGCGTTTTCATACAGCCAACGGAAAAAGAGGTACTGCGCACCCCACTGGGTCGTGCTGATGACTTCATTGTCTTGTGCGTTGACGAGGGGCACCAAGTGTGGTGCATCCAAGTAGTCCCACACATCGTCGTAGTAGACAGCGCCGAAGCCGGTGAGGTCGGCGCCCACGGAACTCAGGCCCTCAAGCACCCATGCATCTTCAGGGTCGCCGCCCGAATCGATGACCTTGTATTTGTACGAAATCAACCAGATATAGCCGCGGGCGACCTCTGCGAGAAGCTCCATTTGCGTGTAGGCTTCTACTGTGGTGCGGGCGGCGGCATTGGCGAAGCCGTTTGCGTCCGGCGCGAAGACGTAGATTACCTCTTGTTCGTCAGACAAGGGGTTTTCGCTAATGTCGTAGTCGTTGAGGTCGGTCTCGGGGTCGACGTAAGAACGGACCATCGAGCCAATGTCCGCTTCATCGGTGACGAATGCCGTCATCGCGTTGAGAACGGGCGTAATCACGACCGTGACCTTCTCATCGCCGTTGACGTCGGGAACGTCGCCGAACGCGCTGGTGAGCGTCGGATAAATGTTGGCGTCGATGGCGTTGGCAATGACCTGGAGGTCGCAATTGTCGAAGCCATTCGCATCGCGGGAGTCAGGCTGGTCGGCAATGCCGTCACAGTCAAAGTCCCAGTCAATCGGCCAATCGTTGTCTACCCAGATTGTGACGGTATCCCCGACTGCCCAAAGGGTCGCGTCTACCAGTTCGAACTGGGAGTCGTCCTCTTGGGAACTGCGTACACGGAACTCCTCACGAACCTTGCCGACATCGGTCGCGGAGAAGCCTGGCGGAGGAGGAGGACTCGCGGGACCAAGTCGGCCCGCGTGAATGGCGTCCCGCAAGTTTTGCCGGGACGGGGAAAGCTGCGGAACCGCTGCGCGGGAGGCTCCGGGCGGCGGTGGTCCGGCGGCTTCACTGGATTCACTACGCAGGTAAGAAAGCTGGAAACCAAGGTCGCTTTCGGATTTGTTGACGATGACGAACAAAAATTCTTGGTCTTGGTTGGATTCGTCGCCCGTCGCATCCGCGAGGTCGAAGAAGACCTTTCCCTCGTCGTCTTCATAGTTTAGGACGTCGCCGGGATTTTCGAATTGTTCGTCTTCGCCACCGCCACCAGAGTCCTCGGTATCGGTCGTGTTGCCCGTGGTAGCGCCCGTAGTGGGATCGGAGGTGGTGCTGGTTTCGCCTCCACCCGAGCTACAACCAAAGATGCATTTGTCCTCGCCGCCCGAACAACCGGCCAATGCACCCATCATCAACAGAGCTGCCAAGCGGCTTGGCGCACGGGAAGCGCCAGGAGTGCCGATCACCATCGCGTCTCCGATGGACTCGCCGCTCAAATTCTTCATTCCGATGCGCATGACCGGTCTCCTCATCGTCCTTCACCCAGCCGGGCAGCAAAGCCCAGACCACCCGGCGCATCATACAAGGTCCGAAGCCGTCCGGACACCTGAACGTGAAGTTCCATCCAGGACTTCAAGATAAACCGACTCCAGTTGCGCGGCTCGACGGTCCCATGTGCACGTTTCCAAAACCCCAGCGCGCGCTTCGGCGGCAAGGATTCGTCGGCGGGGCTCATCCTGGAGGAGGGACCGAATGGCGCGCGCCATGGATTCTGGGTCGTGATTGGGAACAGCCATCACACCCGGCAGTGGGCGAGCGGAGCCTTCCGCGGCAACAGTGGGAATCCCCATGCCCAGGTAATTCAGAAGCTTGATGGGGTAGCCGGAGCACACCGTTCGGGGCAAGGCTGCGAGCGTGGCTGCCGCCATGCAGGACCGAACGACCGAATAGTCGGATGTCTGCACAAAACGCGCACGGGGAAGGCCTGCGCGTTCCCAGCGGTCAAGGGGGCTCGCGCTCACCATCAGCAGCCCGACGTCTGGAAGGCGCTTCATGGCGGAAACAAGATCGTCTAGGTCTTGGTAGGCATCTGGATTTCCGGCGTAGACGACCCATGGACCGGGTTCGAGCGGAAATGGCGCGCATGGCGCGATGTCTTCGGGGTCTACGCCCGGAGGAACGCAAGAGACGTGGGGGCATCCCAATGCGCGCAAGGTTGGCACGGCGCCTTCGTGAATCGCGATAGCATGGTCGGCCATTCGCGGAACCGTCACGTCGAGGAGTCGTCCCAAACGGCGGGCCACAGCGCGTGTACGGCGGCTGGTGAAGTAAGTGTGCAGCTCCTCGCCCATTGTATTGTGCGCGCAATACACGATGGGAGCATGGGTTCGCAGGCGGGCCAAGGCGGCGGCGACGGGTGCCTCGTAGTTGTGCGCATGGACGACATCGGTAGGAATCTGCGATAGGCGCCATGCGAGAGCAACGTCGAGAGCTGGCTTTACGAGGTCTGGACCAGCGCGCAGGTTGGAGTAGCCCGGCACTGCCGGCGTTCGCACGACGGCGTACTCCGGGTCGACATCGCCCGCGCCATGGGCGTAGCAACCGACGGTCACCGTATGTCCACGGCGCGCGAGGGCCTTTGCCATCCCGCGCACGTAAACTTGGCTGCCTTGGGGAGACGGAAACGGAAACGCCGCTGCTTGAACAATATGCAGCGGCCGAATCAGGCGTCCCGCGGCGTCCAAGGCGGGCCCCAAAGAGCCACGCCTGGACTTTGGCGCAAAGGCAGACATCAGCCCCCGCAGGGGCCCGAACAATCGCTCATGTAGCCGAGGTCCATCAGGCGCTGACAGTCCTCGCAGGTAATCTCGGTGTCTTTCTTCTCAACACCGCCTTCACTGGACGACTTGATGATGTCCAACATCTCGGTCTGGAGAGACGCGGGGTCACATCGGTCGACGGCTTGGCCCATCAGGTTGGTTTGCTCCGAGATGTCCGCGCGAACGTCGAACAACGCGGCCGTCGGGAGCCCTCGCGGGTTGCCTTCGTTGGCTTCGATGTACTTACATGCTTCGCGGCGAATCGCCTGGATTTCATTGCCTTCGAAGTTTTGTTCGGCGACGGCGATGCGGGCGAGCGTCTCGGGAGTCACGACGGGCGCGGCGGGAGCGGCAGGTACTTCCTCGCCATCCTCCCCCACGACAGGCTCGACGACCGGCGGATGGAGAATGTGTTGAATGGCCGACACGGCATCGTCGTCGAAGATGTCGGACCCTTGCCATCCGGGATGCAACGCGGCCTTCGCAAAAGTGGCGATGGTTGGCGTGACGTCAATTTCGCGGACCTGCCACGGGACCCGCGCACCCGCCATTTCTTTGCCGGGCGGCTTGATGATGAGCGGCACATGAATCTGCTCGTCGTAAAGCGTGATTCCGTGCCACCAACCACCGTGCTCTTGGAACTCTTCGCCGTGGTCAGCAGTAAGAATCACGAGCGTGTCGTCCCAGGTTCCTTCAGACCGCATCCAGTCGAAGAATCGGCCGAGTTCTTGGTCCACCCACCGGACCTCTCCGCGGTACATTTCGCGCAATGCAGACGCTTCGCTGGGATCGGGATTGGGGCGCCACGCGCGGCCTACCGCATTTCCATCGTACGGATGGTTGAAGTAGGGGTCGTGGGGCTCCATCAAGTGAACAACCAAGAAGTAGCGGTTGCCCTTTGCTCGATTTGCAGAGACGAACTTCTGGGCGTTTCCGAGGACGACCTCAGCGGGCTGGTAATAGTCGGTTACGTTGTACTTGCCGGCAGTAAGCTTGTCGCGCACCTTGCGGAGCACGTTGTACATGCTCAACTGGGCGCTGCTTTCCGCAGCACCTGCAATATAGCTGGGTGCTTGGTAGCTAAAATAATCGAAGCCCTGCTGGAAGTTGAAAGAGCGCGTGACATTGATGTTGTTGGGGAGACCGCCTGTGGCGTAGCCGTGGGCGTCCATCGCTTCGGCCAACGTGAACACATCATCGGGAAGGGCTTCGGCCTTCAGAATGCAGTTGTGACCGCTCGGAAGCATCGACGAATACAGCGACGCGAACGATGCGCGGGTCCAGCTGGCTTGGGTGATGTATTGCTCGAACAACACGCCATCGGATGCCAACTTGTCGATGTTGGGGGTGAGCCCCCCCTTGTCGCCGTACGCACCCAAAACGTCGGAACGAAGGGTGTCAATGACAACGAGGACAACGTCAGGAGCACCAGCGGGAGCCCCGTCAGCGGGATTGGCCGGCGCAAGCTCGCCATCGGGGTCAGCGCCCGACGGTGCAAAGCTGAAAATGGCCGAAAGCACGGCAATGCCACCGTAGGCCGCAGCAGTGCCGCGCGGCTCCACGAGCACCCGGAGCGGGGTTCGCGTGAGAAAAATCGGGCCCAGCCAAAGCATCAACAGCCCAAAGCCACCCAACGCGCCCAATATGGCCAACATACCGGTCATCGGCACGCCCTGCTCGGCGTACACCACTTTGTTCACGACATAGCGGGCAATCACGAGACCAAGCGGCCCAAAGACCCCCAGGAAGGCCAGCGACCAGGCCAAGGGGTCGGTCAGCTTCTTGAAGACCTTTCCCAGCACTGCGAGGCCAATCCCAACGCCCGTCCCCATCGCGACGCCAATCGCACCATAAAGGACGGTGGCATAAATCAGGGCTTGGTATTCACCCGTGTTGGCGCCCGAAAGGACCACCAATGCTTCACAGATGCCCACCAGCGCGCCTCCGATGAGGCCCCCGGAGACTCCCAACCAGACTCGACGCACCACGTTTGACCTCCTGAAGACGGCCCCTGACGGACCAAAACATCCCGGCGACTAACCACTCCTCCCATACACGCGCCACACCGCTTCCTTGACGATACCGGGCCACCAACATCCGCGCTTTTTGGGTTTCGTCGCTCTTCATTCTCGCCGGATTGGACCTGCCGATGCCCCGTTCAGCGTGGCATGTTCCTTTCGCGGAGCGGTACTCCGCGCTTCCCGTCTGACACCGAGCGCTATGCCCGCCTCTACTTTTGCACGCAATTGTCGCACGGTCCTCGCCGTCCTATCGATGGTGTGGACGGCAGCGTGCTGCCTGGCGTCGAAGGCTGTGGCCGCCCCGTTTCCGATGCCACCGATGGGTGCAGCGCTCGTCACGCCAACGCCACCTGTGTCTCCCCCGCCTGCGTTCTCCCCTGGCCTACCCGACCAGTACCGCACGCTGGCACCCATCCGCGACCCCTTCTTATCGATTTGGCAGCGGGCGACCGCAGTGGACATGGCGGGTCCGTCCGCAAGTCCGTATTTTCGGGAGCTTTCCACGCGCCTCGACGTGACGTGGCGACTGGCAGAGCTTTCGCCACAGCCTGTGCAGCTCCCCACGGAAACCCGCGACCTCGCCTTGGACCAGTGTATTGCAGGAGCGACAATGGGCTGGAATAGCGCCATTCGGCAGGTATTTCAGCGCACGCCGGAAATGGCGGCAGCCCACTTGTTTTTGAAGTCGACGGTGAATCCAGGGGTCAAAGTGTCGAAAGGCTCGTCGGGGAACCGCCATCTCGCAGCGGAAGACCCGGGTACCCGGAATCAGCGCGCCGCGTTCGCCGATATTCAACAAGGCCCCACCACCCGCGACATTCCGTCTGGCATTCGTTTCCCAACGATCTCATCGGGCGGTGCCCTGACACTCGTAAATCTACCCGGCAGCGCGAGCCTTTCCGCCTCGGAAAATACCGACTCCCCTTTTTCTCCGGCGATTGCGACCTGGATTGACATTCGCAATGCAGGCGTCGATGCAGCGCGGGTGCAAGCGAGAGTCGGCGCGCCGCGAACGCTCCAACGGATGCGTCCCGATATTCGTTACGCAGCGCTCGCGCGAAAGTCGCTCACACCCCAATGGGCACTCATTGTCGACATTCAAGGACGACCCGACGTTCCGCGGCCGCTGTCGACCGGCGGTGCAATCGAACATCGCCTCGCATGGCTCAATCACCCGGAATGGGCGATTCGTGCCGCGCGCACGGAATCATTGCGTGACGACCTTGGACCAGACGTATATGAACAACGCTTGGACCTCACCTTGCGCACCACCCTCGCTTGGCGCCTCCCCCAAGATGTGCGCCACTGGCCCTTAGGTCAGCGTCCAGGCGCTCCGGGTCCCACGTTGCCGATGTTGCCCCAAAATGGTCCTGGACCGTGGACCCCGATGGCCACGACGCCCGCCGAACGCACCGGCGCCGGGCCTGCGCCCACCGTCCGGGTTGCGCAATACTGACCCTCCTCCCCTCCCACGATACGCTCACCGCATGACCCAAGTTTCCGAACCGTCCGCGGTAGGCCGAATGTCGGCCCGTTTGGTGCCGCTGGCGCTCGCGAGCCGAGGTGCAGCGTTTGTCGTCCCCCTCGTGGTTGCGATGTGGTTTGGCGTTAGTGATGTTACGGATGCGTGGTACTGGACCCTCGCGTTTCCGACCTTTGCGCTCGTTCTTGCAAGCACCGCGCTCGGAACTGCGGCAACACCCATCATCGCACGCACACGGAGCCTCGCCCCCGCGCGGCTTGGCCCGATGGTCGGGGGCTTGCTGGTCTGGACCGCATTGGGCGCAGGCGGCGTTGGGCTGTTGATTTGCCTCGCTGCACCGTCGTTATTGCCGTATCTGACTCGGTTTTCGCCGGATACCCAACAGCTGACGACCACTTTTTTGTGGACAATGCTGCCGTTCATGGTGTTGACCAGCGCGGGGGCGGTGTTGCGCGTCACTTGCGAGGTCAACGGCCACTTTTGGACCGTCACGGCAACGCCGCTGCTTCGCGCCGCTGTGGTCATTGGTGTGACGGCCGCGTCACGCCCGCTTTGGGGGCCCATGAGCCTGCCGGCAGGAATGCTCGCCGGGGAGGCGATGCAGGCTGCCTTCTGGGCGGCCGTCCTGCGCCGCACCGGAAGTCCGATTTGTCTTACCGTACAACTTCATCCAGAAGTACGTCAAGTTGGGCGGGACCTTGCGCCGATTCTCGCCGGAGAGGTGCTGGTCGCGCTGAACCTCATCGTCGACAAGGCCTTCGCGGCCCACCTGGACCCTGGCTCCGTCGCGACCCTCGAGTACGCCGACCGGGCGCGGGTCATTCCCCAAACGTTGTTGGAGAGCACCCTGCTCATGGTCGCCTACGCCAACTGGTCCAATCTTCGGGCCCAAGGTCTATTGGGCGAAGCCCGGCGAGCGGTGGTCGCCGCCCTTCAATGGACGCTTGTGTTGGCTGCGCCGTGCATCGCAGGCATGTATATTGGACGTACCGCGCTAATCCGGCTGCTCTACGAGCGCGGCGCATTCACACCTGTTGATACCGCCAACACAGCAGAGCTTCTTGGCTGGTATCTTCCAGGCGTTGTACCCGCGCTGTTAGGAATTCTCGCTGTGCGGGCCCACGTTCTCGAACGCAACCTCACGCTCGTGTTTCAGCTCGGTGCCTTGAGCGTCATTGGAAACGCCGTCTTCAATGTCCTGTTGATGGGTACTTTCGGACTCGCAGGTCTTGCGATGTCGACAACCCTCAATCTGTTTTGTATTCCCGCAATTTACCTCTGGAAGCTCCGCTACGCGACGACCGACAGTCCGCGCGCCTTGCTTCCGGTGGTACTGCTGGCGTCCGGCTCCGTGCTGACAGCGTTACTGGCGGAAATCACCACGGGGCCACCGTCGTCGGTGTTCGACCTGGGCCTTTGGGCCTGGGCCGTCCCCTGCTTGTTGCTGCTGGCGGTCGGCGCCCGATGGTCTTCGGGGCGCGCGCTTGGGCCATCGCCCACCGACCAATGACAGAAGGGCCAGTGCTGCGGTCAGTTGGTGTAAACGCCGCCCACGGTGGTGACCATGCCGGCAATCGCGGAGGTGGACTGATTCCACGGAAGCACGGTGCCAGGCTGGTCGTAGACAAATGAAGCCGACACAACCGCGACGACCCCGGATGCCCAAAACGAAAACTGCGATGTATCGAAGACAAACGAGCCGTCATCGACGACCGGGCAGGTCACTAGCTCATATCCGTCTGCGGTCAGGCCGTTGTTGAGCGCCATCGTAAGCAGCACCCAGTCGGCTCCGCCGGGTGTCCAGCGAAACGTGGGGTACGTGTTGATGCCAGTCAGGGTCGAGCTAGCGAGCAGCGGGGACGAAACCGTCGGACCTGCGGACGGAAGCCGAAACACCGTGTTGACGTCTTGCGCGGGCAGCGAGCCGCCCGGCGCGACGAGGTCATAGTACGCGCCCGCCGTGAGGCTCGACGGCGTGGTGGTGTAGGCACCCGCATCGTAGGTCAGCACGAGATTGCTGCCAGACGATGGGCGAAAGGTCATCGACGTGACGCCGGGATTGATGATGCTGACGGACACTGCGCTGGTCCACGATTCGTTGCGGCAGGTGTCGAGGGTGGGCGCGTAAAGTTCATACCAACGATAAGTCGATGGGTCCGTGAAATAGACGATAGCGCCACGTTCATCCGCCGGAGTTCCACCCGACCAATATCCGCCCGTATAGCGAATCAGCTCAACGGCCCCCAGCGCGCCAAACTGTCCGCGGCCATCGGCCCAATACCGGAATGCGCTGCTGCGCCGGCCCGAGCCCGCGTCGGTGTCCACCGAAACCGCGGCCAGGCCTTCGCTCGCGACGGATGGGGTGCGTACGACCAATGATGTTTCCGAGGCCGACACGACCGTTGCCTCGGCACCCCCAAAGGTGACCACCGCCGAGCTATCGAAGGGTCCGCCCGAAATCGTGACGGTGTCGCCGCCCGCGGTGATGCCGTAATCGGGAGAGACCGCGTCGATGGCGAGCGTGATGGGGTCGACGGAGTCATCGCCACCGCTTCCCGCGCCGCCGCTTCCTCCGCTTCCTCCGCTCCCGGCACCGCCGGATCCCCCACCCCCTACGTCGCCGCCGGCATCATCTCCCGGAGGCAGGCCGGTGTCCGAATCGTCGGGCCCGCCGCTTCCGCCGCCGTCGCCTGCACCGTCGTTGCCCTCTGGAGCGCCGGTATCTGGAAGGCCGTATTTATCAAAGTTTTCGAGGCCACAGCCGGGCAGGGTCGCGATCCCGCACGCCAGAAAGGGCACACAAAAAACCCAGGTTCGCACTTTGGATGTCACTTGGGCCTCCCAGCCGGTCGCTCCATCATACGCGCGAATAGAGAAACGTCCAACTGGGAACCGTATTTGCTGCGTATTGGCGACCTCCTGCGCGCCCTTGCGCCTGGCGTTCACTGTGTCCACAGCGTTGTCTTGTCGCGGCAGCAACCGGTGATTGTCCGCGTACGGCGCACTACGGCGAGCCCGTCGCCAAGCCGCGCCTCCCGTCCGGCAGTTGTTCCGACAACTGGGAGACCGGCAAAAACACTCGATAGACCCCTTGCTCCGTTCCAACCCACGCAAAGTCACCATCGGGAACAATTTTCGTGGGCGTCGGCGCGTCAGCGACATCCAGGGCGACGCCTCCCCAACGCTGGCCTGCGACCCGACCAATGGTGCCGTCCTCCGCCGCAAACCAGACGCCATCGTGCACACCCGCGACCGCCGGGACCGCGACACCCAGGTCGGCGTCTCCCAGCACATCGACCACTTCAATGTCTCCTTCGGTCACCTGGAGGCGCAACAAGCCGGAGACAGAACCGACCCAAACGTCGGAGCCAACCGCGGAAACTGACAATGGTTGGGGCGTCTCGAAGAATGGACGCACCGTGCCGCCCATGACGCGAAACAGGTTCGCACCTGAAGAAACCCACAAACCGACGGCCGATGCTGCCATCGACGAAACCTCGCGAATTCCCGGCACAAGCACAAAGCGGCCACGGTGGGAATCGAGACGCCACAAGCCGTCGGGGCCACCGACGAACAGTCCGACCCCTGGCTGAAACGCCCCCACCGTCAACGGAGCAGGCGCCCACCAAGCCGATAAGACGCCCGCACGGTCCAAATGGAGCACCCGGTCGCCCACCGCCCAAACATCACCCGCGTCGCCCACCGCAACGGCAGTCACGTTGGCCCCCGCCGCCACTTGGAGGTTTCGCGAAAACCGATGGGGCGCTCCGGCAACCGTCAAGCCCCCATTGCCGACCACCCAAATGCCAGCGTCGGTGGCCGCGAGGTCGCGAACCGACATCATTGCAGGCCATCGCGAACGCTCTGCTACATCCACCACGGGCGGCCCTTGGGGACGGGGCAAAACGCGCGCCAGTCCTGCATCTGTACCGACCCAAAGGCTACCATCCGGGAGCCCGAGAACACTGCGCACTTCGTCAGATGGAAGACCGACGTTGTGCCCCCACGCCGCGTTTTGGGGGTCAACCAAGCCGAGTCCCCCAGCCGCGGTCCACAAACCACCCGCAGCCCACGCGACACCAAAGGCCTCACGGTCGACCAACGGCGACAGGGACTCTCCTGCATCCGGCGCGTGAAGTCGCAGCACACCATGCTCGGTGGTCGCAACCAAAGGCCCCGTTGGTGTATCCAGAATGTCGTAGGCATGGACGTTGGTTGCCCAAGTCTCGACTTCTCCGTCGGCTGTAATTTTCTGGACGCCTTCATACCCCGCCCAGACGCCACCCCCGCGCGCTTCATTCAACGAAAACACCGACCAAGGCGAGAGAATGGTCTCAAACGTAGCAGCGCCTGGGCGTCGCACCGAAAGGCCGCGGTAGGTGCCCACCCACAATGAACCGTCTGCAGTTCCCGCGACCGCCTGCACGTATGGGTCGACCAAGTCGGTGTCATGAACCGCAATCACCTGCGCGTCGCGCAGCGCCACAAGCCCCTTCGCCGTCCCCGCCCAGACCGTTCCGTCTTGCACCGCAACAGAGAGCACCTTGGCATCGGGCATTCCTTCAAAACGCCCAAGCACACGCCACTCCCCAGCGCCGAGGCCACCCTCCGCACCCGGCTGTGCGACCGCAGACCGCCACAACAAGCCACCGCCGACCGTACTCGCCACCACATCGCCCGTCCGCGGGTCGAACGAAACTTCGCCGACGACATCCGCGCCCCGCCCCCACTCGCCCAACCGTCCGGTCGAGAGGGGGTCGGAGATAGGGTCAACGGTCATGACGGGACTCCACCGCGTCGACCCTTGGAGTCGGACCCGCACCTGTGCGTCCCACGGTATGTCCGCGAGCGAAACGCCCGATGACACGGACGTTGCGACGACCCGCCACCGTCCACCACGGGCCACGGCAATATCTCCCCGTGTCTCGCCGTCCCACCACACGCGAATGGTCGGCGGAGCGGCGCGTTCTGCCCACCGGGTCGGTGGCGCGGGGACGACGCGAAGGTGCGAAGGTCGTCCCCATGGGTCTTCTGCCTGTGCGGCAGTCATCCAGAGTCCCGCCCACAGCACGCCCACCATACGACCTCCGCGCCATCGTCCGAACGGTTGCGACACCGAGACACCCGCAAGCCGCGGAAGTTCCATGGTCTCAAACCAACGAACGAAACAGCAAGTGCCATTGGTCCCAAACCCGGCGCCAATCCAAAGCACCCAACACATAGCGGACGCTGTCGGCACCCAAGCGCTGCCGCTGCGCCGCGTCCTCCACCAAGCTCCGCAGAGCGTCGCGCATGGCCGCGACATCCCCGGCCGGCACATGAATGCCGTGCCCGCCCATCGCTTCACGGGTAGCAGGTCGGTCAAACCACACCACAGGCAAACCACATGCCATTGCTTCGACCGCGGACGTGCTGAATCCAGCATCCACTACACTGGGAACAACGGCTATATCGGCATCCTGAAGAATTGGAGCGATGCGCGCCGGCTCTAGGACGAAAGAGACTGGCTGCGAATAAGCCTGAACACGCAACTGGTCGAGGTAGACGGGGTCGCCCACGGAACCGGCAATCGTAAGCCGAACCATACGCTTGATATGCGCCGGCAGACGGGCGACCGCGTCCAATGCAAGATGCTGCCCTTTCTCGGGCAAAATCCGACCGCTGGTGACAATGTGGATGCGGTGGTCCGGGCCCCGCGACGAAGCGAGGGGAAAAAACTCCTGTGTATCGACACCTACGGGAATGACGCGAATCCGCCCTTCGCCGAGCCCATCGTGCCGAAGATGCAGGGCCGTTGCGGTGTCCGGCACCACGACTGCCGCAGCACGTCGCGCGAGCGTAGCAAATGCCCGACGGCGCACCGCTTCGCCGGTACGCGGCACCACACGCTCCACTTGCTGTACGACGGCGACCAACGGCGCCCGAAACGGCGGCAGCAACAGGGTGCTGGTCACCACCACATCGGGTCGGAATGCACGAACCTCCTGCCCCACGGCGCGGCCAAAGCGCAGCGCCGCGTCGGAAGTTCCGAGGCCCTTGAGGTCGACAGCCACCGCCTCCGCCGGCACACGTTGGCGGTCGCGTCGAAATCCCGCGACCAAGCGTACTTCCATATGGGGACGGGCATGGCGAACGAGGTCGAGAAACGCTCTGCCCGCGCCGGACCACGCGTCCGGTGGAACCCGCGGACTGCACAACAACAATTTCATGAGCGCCTACAATCCAATGCCGAAGAAAATGTAGGTGGCGCCACCATCTGTGGCAGCGCGGTCCGAGCCCGCCGAAGACAATACCACATCGCCGACACCATCGCCATTGATGTCGCCGAGAGACGAAGCCGAGGAGCCAAGGCCATCTTCGACGGACTCCCCGGCAAACCGGAGGTCCCCATCGGAAAACACATACGACCCGGAAACAGGACCGTAAAACAATGACACCGCGCCTGCATTGGTGGTCGCTTGGTCACTGCCCGGGGCGGTCACCCAAACATCCGCGCGACCATCTCCGGACATGTCGCTCGAAGCAGACACAAAGCTCCCTGCGCGGTCGCCCGCGGCGCTTCCACGAATCACGGCGTCCGCCGAAGCGAGCGAGACATCGCCGGAAATGGCCGGTGCGAGGACCACATACGCCGCACCCTCGGGGTTCGAGCCGGTGGCCCAGCCAGGCGCGCCCACGACGACATCGGCCAGCCCGTCGCCATCGACATCACCGCACGAAACCGAGCGCCCCGCATAGTTCGACGCGGCTTCGCCCGATAGGCGGGCCTCGACATCTGTGGCCACAGACCGCCCTGACAATGGCCCAAATGCCACCACGACGACCCCGTTGCCGGCGCCGCCCGGTGCCGTCTCACCACCAGACACGACATCGCCGGTGCCGTCGCCGTTGATGTCGCAGGCAGCGACACTGGTGCCAATACGGTCATAGCGCTCGGCGCCTTCTACAACGCCCGAAGCGCCCGCCAAGCTGACGGTTCCCGACCCCGCGCCATCGACGGCATATACAGCGCCAATAGACTGGAACGACGAATCGCCGTAGCCCGTGGCGCCAACGAGCACATCCGCCCGCGAATTGCCCGTGACATCCAGCCCACCCCCAACGCTCGTGCCGGCAACATCGTAGGCGTATTCGCCAACAAGGCGTAGCCCACTTTCGTTTGCAAGAATCGTGCCATCCACTGGTCCCAAAATGACATATGCCTCGCCGGAGTCGTTGCCCCCGCCTTTGCCATGGAATGCACCCACGACAAAGTCTGCGTATCCATCGGCATCTACGTCACCGGCTGGAGCCAGCGCATTTCCCGCGTTGTGGCCCGACCCAATCCCTTCGACACGCCGGCTGACCGTCGAAAGGTCCAGGATGCCTCCCCCAGCGGCATCGTTGAGCTCGCTTCCCGAAACAATGGACACTCGACCACCATCGACGCCCCGCGCGTCGTTTCGCCATGCACCGATTGCGACCTCTGCGTAGCCGTCGCCGTTCATGTCGCCGACGATAGCGGATGCATACCCGGATTGTTCGCCGTTTTCGCTGCCGACAAGCACCACCTCGGCGCTCGCGAGCCCGTATTGGCCCGTCAGCAGGCACTCGGTCCCATCCCCGTCACAGTCGTTGTCCCGGCCATCGTTGCAGACCTCGGTGTTGCCGGGAAACATCTCGTCATCGGTGTCGTTACAATCGGTGTTGTCCGTCACGAAGCCAGGCGCCCGCTCGCAGGCCTGCACTTCGATGGTGGGGTCGCCGAAACCATCGAGGTCGCCGTCGAGGTAGAATGTCCGGGCATCCAGCGCCTCCTCATCGAAGACACCGTCGCAGTCGTTGTCCTTCCCATCACACAGCTCATCGGCGCCCGGATAGATGCTCGCATCCGAATCGACACAATCTTCATCGGAATAAAAGCCGTCGCCATCGGCATCGATAGGCTCGCTGTCGGTGGTTCCCGTGTCCGGCCAGATAATTTTCGTCTCGATGTGCTTGCACCCGACCGCCAAGCCACACCCGAGAAACCACGCCCCTGGGCGGAACTTGCGCGAGCGTACAACCAACATTCGACCTCCCATCCGTGGCTCCCACCGGAACCCGAGGACTCCCGCAGACTAACCGAAGGAAACGGGAGGCCGACAGGCCCACCTCACGACCTTTGGTGAAATCCGCCACAATCCGCCGCTTGCCGAATGGCGCCGAGCGGGCCACGAGGAGCGACATGGAGGCCGTCATGCGGGTCGGATTTGTCGGATGGCGTGGAATGGTCGGCAGTGTCCTGCGGCAACGAATGGACGAAGAACAGGATTGGGACGGCTTTACGCCCGTTTTCTTCAGTACGTCGGACATCGGAGGACAAAGCCCCGTGTGTGGGGGGGAAGTCCGCGCTGACCAAGCCCTCCAAGACGCTTATGACATCGATGCTCTCGCGAGTTGCGATATCCTGGTGACCTGCCAAGGAAGTGACTGGACCCAAGCTTGCCATCCCGTCCTCCGCAGCGCCGGTTGGCGCGGACTTTGGATCGATGCCGCGAGCGCCCTGCGAATGGCCGAAGACGCCGTCATCGTCCTTGACCCCCTGAACCGCGCCGCTATCGATGGTGCGCTGGCTCGCGGCGCCGTCGACTTCATTGGCGGAAACTGCACCGTCAGCTTGTTGTTGCTTGGTGTCGCCGGCTTGTTTCGGGCAGGCTTGGTCGACTGGATGACCACCATGACCTACCAAGCCGCGAGCGGTGCGGGGGCACAAGCGATGTCCGAATTGGTCCACCAAATGGGAGACCTCGGCAACGCTGCCGCCGCTCTCGGACCATCGGCGTCCGCGCTCCAACTCGAAGCGGCAGTACATACACGGATGCACGCGCCGGAACACCCGACGAAAGCCTTCGGATACCCGCTCGCCGCGAGCTTGTTGCCGTATATCGACAAAGAGCAACCAAACGGCCAGTCACGCGAAGAATGGAAGGCACAAGCGGAGGCGCGACGCATTCTCGGAAACGAGCACCCTATCTATATTGACGGCATTGCGGTGCGTACAGGCAGCCTCCGGTGTCATGCCCAGGCCGTCACCATCGGCCTCTCCCGAGACGCCGACATGGACGAAATCGAAGCGGCCATCCGCGCCACGAGCCCGTGGACCCAGTGGGTCCCGAACCACCGCGAAGACAGCTTGCGCGCACTCACGCCCGCGGCCGTCTCGGGCTCCCTCCAGGTGCCCGTAGGTCGGGTGCGGCGCTTGAGCACGCACCCCCGCCACATCGCTGCGTTCACGATTGGCGACCAGCTTCTCTGGGGGGCCGCCGAGCCGCTCCGCCGGATGTTGCGCATCGCGCGCGGCATTGCACCCTAAGCGCGCGACGCCCCTTAGGACGGCACGCCCGCTCCCGGCGCACCGGACTCCACCCAGTCCAAAATCGCCCGCACGTCCGACCAGCGGTGACGGCTCCGATAGCCGCCAAGGACCGTCATCGCTACTTTGCGGCCATTGCGCGTGCGGAAGACCGCTGTGAAGCAATATCGCGCGGTGTCCGTATAGCCGGTCTTCGCGGCCAAGACCTCGGTGTTGGAGCGGTCGTGGAGCTTGTTTGTGGTGTACAGGCGGCGAACCCGGTCGTTGGTGGCATCGTACATGTCCCAATACGAAGCACCAGCAACGGGAACCAAGGCGGGGTGAAGCGAAGCGGCCACAATCGCCCGGGTCATGTCCCGCGCGGTCGAGAGGTTGTCATCCTCGGCGCCCGAGGGGTCGGAAAAGGTAGACTGGTCCATTCCGAGTTCGGAAGCCACGACATTCATGCGGGCCACGAAGGGGTAATGGGGAAGCCCCGCAACCGACGAAAGCGCGTAAGCGGCACCGTTGTCGCTCTTGACCATTGCCGCGGCGAGGAGGTCCCAGCCGGTTGTACACGTTCCCGAGCGCAGGCGCGTCACGGCACCCGGCCAGCCTGGCTTAGCCGAAACGTCGATGCAGACCTCTTCATCAAGGTCCGGCCCTTCAGACGCGACGGTCAATGACGAAACGACCTTGGTGAGCGAGGCAACGGGCCTCCGGTCGTCCGCGTTTTTGGAAAGCAAGACTTCGCCAGACTCGAGGTCGAATACGAAGACCGACTTGCTCTTGAGGCCCAGCTTGGGGCCAACGCGGTCGGGCGCGCGGCTGATTTGCTCCAACGCCAACAACGCTTCGGCTTGGTCGTCCGGGAACCAAAGCGGCGGCGACCACGGCGAACCGTCATCGACCCGTTCATCGGCCAATACAGCGTTCTCTGCGCCGGCAGGGGATGCCTTTGGCAGCGAAACGACCGCGGACGCTGGCGTCACCAGCACCGCAGGGGAGGAGGTCAACGCAGGCACCTGGGCCGCCAGCAACGGCGCGATTCCCGCACCCGTGCCAGCCGCAATGACCCGAGGCGGCACCGCCGCTCGCGCGTTCAAGTTCTCGCGCAACGCCCCCGCCATGACGACAAGGACGGTGCACAGGAAGGAAAGGACGGTGAGCCGGATCAATCGGCGCATCCGATACCCCCAGGACAGGAAAATTCGACCGTCGCAAAAGAACCCGAAATCCCTTGTCGCGTCAAGGGGAACCATCGATTCCGTCTTCAATTCGGGAAGAAAACCTGCAACAGAGCGCGAATTCGACGATAGTTCTCGTCCTCAATTCCCAATTGTTCCACGATCGATACAGGTCCAACGCGCGGCGCTTCCCGCAAGGAATCCGTTTCCCGGCCAGGGCCGCGCGCGCATCGACAAAAAAAAACGGATCCCCGAAGGGACCCGTTTGGGCAGCGCCGAAATCAGCAGGCCGAAATCGGCACCACAGCCGTCAGTTCATCTTCACGATGGCGTGGGGCTTGACCCGACGCATACGAGCGCCCGCCTTGCGAACCTTGAGCAGGCCGCACTTGCGCTGGCGCTCCTTGCGCTTCTTTGCCTTCAGCTTTGCGCGATAGCGCGCGGACTTGCCGGAACGGACCGACATTGAACACCTCCGATACGGGGACAGACCCTTGTCGGCTATCTCGAAACTTGCAGATGCTCAAGGAATCGCCGACACGTCTTCACAAGGATACCCGCAAAACAACCAAATCGAGGGAGACCTCATGCGACGCGCAGGCATTCTGCTTCATCCAACCAGTCTACCCGGCGGCGGCCCCAGCGGTCAGCTTGGCCCCGACGTCACGCGCTTTCTCGACTTCTTGGCCGCGAGTGGCTGTACCTTATGGCAGGTGCTGCCCCTTCAGCCACCTGGTGCGGGATTGTCACCGTATGACAGCCCCAGCGCGTTCGCGATGGGTACGCACCTCATCAGCATTGAGCGTCTGATTCACGACGGCTTGCTGCATCCCAACGAAATTGGCGACATTCCGCATCGTCCTTATGGCGTGGATCAAGCGGCGCTCGACCGCTGGCATGCGCCGTTGGTTTCCCGCGCTGCCGATCGGTATGCGCGCAACCACCCCCAGGCGCTCGAAGCCTTCGCGGCCCGGCATACCTGGGCTCCGGACCATGCGCTGTACGAAGTGTTGCGGGAGGTCCACGGCGTTGACCGCTGGCAGCAGTTTCCGGCTGACCTCGCCGCGCGCGCGCCCGAGGCGATCACCCGCGCCTGGGAGCAGCACAACGACGCCATCCGCGCGCGCCTCGCCGCACAAATCCTCGTGCGCAACCAATGGCTCGATGTTCGCCGAGAGGCCAACAACCGCGGCATTTCTATTATCGGCGACGTTCCGATTTTCGTGTCCGGCGGCGGGAGCGATGTGTGGGCCAAGCGCGGGCTATTCCGCGGTGGAGAAGACCCCCGAAACGGCGGCTGGCGCGCAGACCCCGTCACAGGTGTGCCCCCCGACTATTTCAGCCCCACCGGTCAACGCTGGGGCAACCCCCACTACGAATGGAAGGCCCACCAGGACAGCGGTTTCGAATGGTGGCGCGCCCGCATCGACAACGCCTTGGAGCTGGCCGACCACATTCGTATTGACCACTTCCGCGGATTTGCCGCCGCATGGGAAATCCCCGCGGACACCGAAGACGCGACCCAAGGACATTGGGGCCCCGCGCCGGGCCACGCGCTCTTTTCGTCTTTGCGCGACCACCTGGGCGGGCGCTTGCCTTTCGTCGCCGAAGACCTCGGCATCATCACGCCGGACGTAGAGGCCCTCCGCGACCACTTCGGTCTTCCCGGCATGAAGGTCCTCCAGTTCGCATTCGGTGGCGGCGACCTCCACCCGTTTTTGCCCCACACCTACCCCCACGCCCGTTGGATGGCCTGCACCGGCACCCACGACACCGACACCGCCCTTGGTTGGTACCAAACCGCCGGCGCCCGCGCGCAGCACCGCTATCGGCTGTACGTCGGCCGAGATGGCAGCGAACCCGGCTGGGACCTCATTCGCCTCGCGTGGTCCAGCACCGCGGAGTGGGCAATCGCCCCCCTGCAGGACGTCTACAATCTCGATGGACACCACCGCATGAACACCCCAGGAACATCCACGGGCAACTGGCTTTGGCGTGCCCCTGGCCTCGATTTCGGCGCCGCACATCGCTTGGCGACGTTGACCGATGCCTACGGAAGACGCCCCGGAGCCACCGTCGAAGCTGCCGACTGAGCGTGCGGTTTGCGGCGTCAACCTTCGTTTGCAGATGAAGCGGTCGGCCCCAACGGTTTTCGGGGACCGGCCGCTTCCATCAGCCGCGGCATAATTTCGACAAAGTTGCAGGGTCGAAACCGCGAATCGAGTTGATGGACCAAGATATCGTCCCAGGCGTCTTTGCAGGCGCCGGTGCTGCCGGGTAGCGCGAACAAGTAGGTCCCCCCCGCGACACCCGCCGTCGCACGCGATTGAATCGTCGACGTGCCGATTTTCGCGAAGCTGAGCCAGCGAAAGAGCTCACCAAAGCCGGGAATTTCTTTTTCGACAACCAATTGAAATGCCTCGGGAGTGACATCGCGCCCCGTGACGCCCGTTCCGCCCGTAGCGAGCACAACATCGATTCCCGGCTCGGCAATCCATGCACGAAGTACAGCAACAATACTGTCTACGTTGTCCTCGACAATTTTTCGTGCGGCAATCACATGTCCGGCGGCTTCTGCGCGCTGCACGAGTGTGGCGCCCGAGGTGTCGTTGGCTTCGGTTCGTGTGTCTGAAACTGTCAGCACAGCGATGTGAACCGGAACAAACGGGCGGTTCAGGTCAATCCCAGGCATACTTTCTCCAAGGCCGGCGATTGCCGGCAGGGGTGTTGTCGACGAGGTACCCTGTCGTCATGCGATTTGCTTCCTTCGCTTTGTTTATCGGCGCCTGTGGGTCGCCAGCCGATTCCTCCACGCCCAAAGCATCTGCACCCAACGCGGGTTCAGACAGCGAAAGCGTCGAAGAATCCACAACCAACGACGCCACGGGCACAGACTCTGCTTCGCCCGATGCGCTCCCCGTCGACGAGGATGGTGACGGATACTTCTCGGATGTGGACTGCGACGACCGCGACCCCCTCACCCATCCCGACGCAGACGAAACATGGAACGGCATCGACGACGACTGCGATGGACGGGCGGACGCCGATGGCGCTTACGCCGGCGAAGTCACTGTAGACGCCACCGCAATCTACGAAGCGGAGCCTTATGCCTTTCACCTCGTGTGCCCCGCCCTCCTCGACCGCGCGGGTTCTACGATAGAAGTGTGGGCAAGCTGCACGCCCGACCCCGACGACGCAATGGCACAACGATTGCTTGGCGAGACGCTCACACTCGCGATTTCGACAAATGCGGCCTCCCAAGACCACTGGAGCGGGACCGGCGAGCTGCAATCGTCCGCAGGGTGGGACACTTGGCTCGACGCGACGCTCGCGTTTGTAGACAACTCCGCCGTGACCATCACTGCGAACCGGTCAACGGTCAGCTTGGCCGTACGAATCGAGGGCACCCTCGAAATTTGAACCGCAGCCGTCGAGAAACGCTCCGCTACACCACCAACCGACGCGCTTCGAGAGGAGCCGGGAGCCCCTTGAGCCGAAACTCTCCAAGCTCCGCGAAGTCGATGCGGTCGGCGTTTCCAGATGAGAGCACGTTTCGCACCACGACTTCGCTGATGACGGCCTCGACCGGGCCCGCGACCGCGCACAACCGCGCCGCAACGTTGACGGCAGGCCCCAAAACGGTGTGGTCCTTTCGATCCGCGCTGCCCACGTCGCCTCGCAATACAGCTCCCGCATGCACACCGAGGCCGATGGGAACGGGCCGCCAAAGAGGAACGACGTCCGCATCGCGCGCCCACCGCAAGATGGCCCGACTCGCCGACACCGCTTGGCGTGGGCCGTCGATGTCCCCAAACACAGCCAACATTCCGTCGCCGGAAAACTTGTCGACGTAGCCACCATAATGGCGCACGATTTCTGCTTGCCCCGCCAAGACGGTGCTGACCGCCTGGAACATCGCGTCGGGGTCGGTGACGAAAGAAGTCGCGGTAAAGCCCCGGAGGTCACTGACGAGGATGGTGGCGTCGAGGCGTTCCATTACCCGCGGAGAAATCGCGGCCCGTCGGGCTGGCCCCGAAACGTAGCGACTTAGCTCGTGGAGGAGCCGCTTGTTCGCTGTCTCGGCACGCTGTCGGCTCACCAAGTTTGCAAGGCGCGCCAAAAGGACGCGGTCGTCGGCCGGTTTGGCGACAAAATCGTCGGCGCCGGCCTCTAAGGCGACGGCGTGAATATCGGGGAGGTCGCTCCCTGTGAGTACCAAGACCGGCAACGCAGCGGACGCCTGGGTGCTCCGCAACGCTTGCAAGACCGCAATGCCGTCCATGTCAGGAAGGCCGAGGTCGAGCAACATCGCATCCGGACGTACGGCGCGCACGCGGTCGAGACCGTCGAGCCCCGTACCGCATACGTCGACCTTGACGTCGAAGGAGACCAAGGTTCGCTGAATCGCCTTCGCGACATGGGCGTTGTCTTCGACCACCACTACGCGGGCGCCGTTGAGCCGACTGCGAATCTGGTCAGTCATGGCAACATCCGCGACGGGGGAGAGCAACCACGCTGCGGACATTCTGAATGGTAGAAAGCCCGGGCGCTGGCCGGACGGAGGCCCCTGCGTCCCCGTCCGGCCGCGCGCTCAGCTTTTTCCCCTTCGGACACACCATTTCAAACTGAACCAAAATTCGCGAATTTCACTCAAAAAATACCGACGAATTCTACACGCTATCCTTCGAGGAGCCGTTGGACGCTGGGTCGCTGCCGCGTTCGGCGCGGCGCCCCGGCCCAACGTGAAACGGTAGGCCCGTCGCCGCCTGGAACTCCCACAAGGAGTGGTTGAAGCAGCCCACCGCGCACCCTTCGGAAAACATCTTCTCCCGCGCCTTCTGTGTGGCGGGTGCATTCCACAAGGTTTTGAGCGGCGTTTCGAGGACGTTTCCGACCGACAAGCCCTCCCCTTCCCAAACACAACACGGCAATAGCTCGCCGGTGTACTTGATGCCGTATTGGTCGATGAGACCAAGACATCGAACGGCGGCCGAATCTCCGTCGTGGTACCGCAAGCCCGAGCGCAGGTAATCCGCCTTGGCCGCGACATCGCCGTCCAAGGCCGCGAGGGTGTCCAAGGCCGAAAGCCACGCCGAGCGCGCTTCGTCGGTCGTCATGGCATGGTCGGGGGCATCATTGACGGGCCAAAAATCGAACCGCGCACCCCGCGCGCGCACCAAATGATACACATCGACGAGCTCGCCTACGTTTTCACGCGTCGCCGTGAAGTACACGCTGGCCGAAATGCCCCGCGCAAGCGTCATCTCCAGGGCGCGAAGGGTCTTGTCGAATGCACCGTTCTGTCCACGAAGACGGTCGTGCGTCGCACCCAAACCATCGAGAGAAAAGCTGAGCGAATCGACCCCCGCAGCAATCAATGCATCGAGATAGCGCGGTACCAGCAACCCATTGGTCGTAATGTTGACCGACAAGCCGAGCGCCTTTGCATCCGAGACAATGCCGGGTAGCTCTTTGTGCAGAAGCGGCTCTCCACCGGTCAACACCAAGACCTCGGTGCCGATTTCCCGTGCATCCTGGAGCACCGCCTGAATGTCGCTGCGGGACATCGAAGCGGGACGGTCCCAAAGGTCGCAGAACACACAGCGCAAGTTGCAGCCCCGGTTCACCAACAGCAGCAACGTTCGCGGCTTGCTCCGTGTACGCGAAGGCGGGAGGTGTCCGGCAATCTGGCGTTCATCCGCTGGCAACGCGCGCGTGGACGACCGATGGAGGCCCAGTTCACGCGCGGGCAATCGTTGGTTCCAGTCTTCACCGCGCCCTGTGCCGCTCAACACCGCCACATATGCCTGCGCTATCGATAGCCAGTCGTACCGCAAGGCAAACGCCGCCGCCGCCGCACCCAAGCGCCGGCGCTGTTCTGGGTCGCGCACCAAACTGCGCACAGCATCTGCAAAACCGTCGTTGCCATCTGCAATCCGAATGTCTCGACCATCGACGTATTGAATGCCCTCCGCACCTTTGGTGGTCGACACGATGGCTTTTCCCGCCGCCATGTACTCGAGCAGCTTCATGCGCGTTCCGCCACCCGCTTCAATCGGACAGACACAAACGTCCGCCGCGGCGATGTGTTCGGCCAAGTCATCGACTGGCCCAGCAAACACCACCGCAGGGTGCGAATAATACGTGGGCGGATTCAAGCCGCAGACGAGCACCCGAAGGTCCGGAAAGTGCGGCAACAAGCGCGGAAGGATGCCCTCCACCAAGGCGCGCACCGCTTCGGTGTTGGGCCAGTAATGCAACGTACCATGAAAAAAAAGCAAGGGCGCATCTGGGGAGATGCCGTACCTCTCCCGAATCCCATAGCCACGCGCTTCCCGAAAGGTAGCAACATCAACGCCGTGCGGTATGACCGTTATTTTTTCAGCATCGACGCCTGCAAGGGTCATCCGCTGACGGTCGTCCTCGCTGACGGCGATGATGTCGTCGACCAGGCGAAGCGCCCCTAACTCGGAGCGTCGAATGTTGGGGTTGGTGTGACCAAACGCCGAAAGGCGGTCCCACTCAACATTGTGCTGCACCACCACTGCGCGGGGCCGTCCACCTTCGCGACGAAGCCGCCGCACAACGTGGCCCAAGGTCGCACCGACCGCAGCCGGGACACCATAGCCGGGAAACTCCGCCTGAAAGACGTCCGCACCAAGCGAGCGACCGACGGAAACGGCGCGCATCCACCACGCGGGGTCGAACATCGGCCGATACAAAAACGTCTCTTCGGGAGGATACCCCAACCGACGCACCGCAGACTCCGACCAGCGCCCTCCATGGGCGACCATTGGCCACTCTTGGGCCGCCCGCCAGCGTGGCGCGTAAGGCACCCAGGAGACCGCGCCGTCATCGAAGCGGTACCATCCATCCCGATTGTCGGTGACAACCGCCACGGGCTCGCCCGTCACCCGCGACAGCCCTTCTGCCGTTCGAACGATCTTCACCGCCGCGCCATGGTGCGCTGGGAAAAGGTCGCCGCGCGTGAGGATGCAAACTCGCACCCGAACCTCCTCGGAGAATCCATTCGACTAATTCGGACGCGCGCCGCATGGGTCTTCCGAAATCCGGCGACAACGGTAGTTGCCGATACCCTTCGTTCGACTGGCGACAAGCCGGACCACCGCACTAACGCAAGATTCTGTCATTTCCGAATCACGCTCGTCGGTTGCGACGGGTTTCCCCAGGCCGCGCTGCCGTGTAGGATGAAACCTCCAAGCGCTCGCCATTTTTTTGACGACGCTGTTTCAATGAGCCCGAGGCCACTAAAGGCGATGAGCGCCATGTCCCGAAAGTCTGGTGACCGCCCGGTAATTGCCTGGATCGGCGCTCCCCCACCTCGCAGCAGCCGCGAGGAGGTCAGCGCGTTTTCCGTCCTTACCCACGGCTGGCATCCCGAAGCGTCCCTCATCACCATTTGGGTGGCCGAGGGACCGGGAGCCGTCCGTGCATTGCCTCCTGAAGCGGCAGGTGTGCCCGTCATTGCAGCCTCTGAGCACCCACCGTCCCCAGAAGAGCGGCGTGCGTGGCTCCTTGCAGGCGCCGAAGACCTCGTCTCCCTGGATGCCCTTCCCGCAGCCGTCGCGGCGCGCCTCAAGCGCCTCCAGCGAGAGCGCGACCAGCTGCGCGCCACTCCCCCAGCTCCCCCATTCGGTGCGCCTGCCGCAGAAAGCGCCGTCACGGCCCGCCCGCCAGACCTCGCCCGCGACCGCCGCTCCCGCGACGATTTCCCGGCCTTGCTGGTGCCGCGTCCCCCCGAAGGTGTGCCGGGTGAAGTGCGGGCGTGGATTGAGCAAGTCCGGCCCTATCTGGAGCTTCGCGAGAGCTTGCTCGGTGGATGGAACAATGGGGTCTTGGAGCGATACCTCGAGCTTTTGCACCGACGCGCCCTGATTGCTCCGCGCTCCGACGACGACGCCCTTCCCGATACGCTCGGTGAAGTCCACGGCACCCAAACCCTTCCGGTTACGTGGCCATGCTTGATTCGCCGGGGCCCCGCACGCGGGCGCACCGGAATTGAAGTTGCGGAAGCGCGCATCGTCGGTGCAGGCACCGATGGCCTGACACTCGATGTCAACTTCGCCGCCAGCCCTCGCCAAAAGCTCGTGATGGACCTCGCTGTCGACGCGGAAGCCAACGCGCAGTTTTTGCTTCAGGCGCGCTGGCAACGCCGCACCGGCACCGACCGATGGCTATTGGGCGCCTTGATTCTCGAAATGCGCTTGCGCGAAGTGCCCGTAGTCACCGCGTAAACGCCGATTCTACCTGCGTCGCCCTCAGGTTCCGCCACCCGCGCCAAAGCCTACGAGCATTTGCGCGAGCAATTGCCGGTCGGCCCGCGACGCGCCACTCGCGGCACCGCGTACGAGCCCCACTGCACGGCCCCGAAGCCGCGCTTGTAGTTCCGCGCCCTCGACCTGGGAGGACGCGCGCATCAACACGTCCGCAGCGCGAATGGGGTCCAACAGCCCGCCCGCCGACAGCCGGCACAAGCGCAAGCCAAGCACGCCCATGGACTCCGCGTCGCCTTCTCGTACGGCGAGGTCCAGAGCCAACGTCGCCACCTCACCTGCGACAATGCCGGTGGTTCCAGCCAGTAGTCCCAAAATACGACGCACTCGGTCTCCCTCCCCCAAGTCCAGCCATGCAGCACCCTCGACGACCCGCAAAAGGTCCGCTGTTTCGTCGGTTACCTCTTCGGCGCCACTCTCCGCCAAGCGCTGAATCGCAGCCATGGGCGCACCGGACCGACGCAATGCATCTGCATGGACCAAGCACGCCAGCGCGCGAAGATGCGGGTCGGACCATTGATCGGGGAGCCGCCCATTCATCGACGCGAGCCCGCGCTTTGGCAATCCAAGAAGACTATCGGCCCACGCCAACATCAAGCCGGCATACCAGCTTCCCACCGGGCTTTGGACGCGGTCTTCAAAGGTCTGGATTCGTTCGAGCGAACCACGCAGCGTGAACAGCGGTCTCTGCACGGCGGCTCGGCGAAAAAGGCGCGAAATCAACCACCACCCGTCACTTGCGAACGTACCCACCCGCCACGGAAACAGGTTCCAAACGACCACCCACCCGTTGAGCTTTGCACCTGTGAGGACCCAAGGCGTCCACGCGCCTTCGGGAATCAACCACAGAAACACCGCCAGCACGCACTGAAAAACGATGCCGCCCCCATGAAACCATGCCGCCATCGGACCGGCCGTCGGATGACGTGGAATCGCCACACACGTTCCCCCCGCGAGGAACCAACGCCCAATGTGAAACACCACGCCACGCGGCAACAGCACACGAACCAACGGACGGCCCCGCCCCACGCCAAAGCTCGTCACCCGATACCCTCCGAAGCCCGCGAACGCGGCATGCCCCGCTTCGTGCACCACCGACACCAAAGGCACCCACACCACAAGCCCGAGCAGCAAGAGCCAGTTTATTTCCACGGCAAGCAACCCAAGCCCAGCCGGCCCAAGGCACTCCCGCGCGCGGCCTCGCTGCGTCTGCGCACTCCACGCGAGGCGAATGGACCCAGAGCGCGCGGACGCTTCCCACCGGCTTCGGCGAGACACGATGCCGTTTGGGCGCGCCTGTCGAAGCCGCGCCGTGCGCCCCTTGCCCTATCGCCGCACTTCTTTTTCCAACGGTCCATCATGTCGTACCTATCGACGTTGCGTTTTGCGGCATTTCCGGCGGACATTTCCCACGGCCACCGGATGTGCGATACCCCCCAGGGGAGGCCGTGGTCTGGTGCCGCGTGTCAATTCGCCTCCAACCTTGGAATACGCCGTGTCCCTCGACCCTTCCGCCGCCGCTCTGCTCGCCCACGTCGGACGTGTGTACGACGGTGGCCACGCACTGATTTTGCCCGACGACATCATCGCATACGCCGACGCAACCGGCGATGAACACATTCGATACTACGGCGAAGGCGCGATTGCGCCACCGATGTTTCACGTTCGCCCCATGCGCGACCTCCTCTTTCTCATCATGGAGGACCCCGCGCTCCAACTCGATATGCTGCGACTGGTGCACGCCGGCCACGACGCCCGCTTTCACCAGCCGCTCCGCGCCGGCGACCTCATCCACATTCGCGGGAAGCTCACGCATATCGAGCAGAAGGCCAAAGGCGTATTCGTCGAAGGCGAAATGGCGGGCTTTGTCGACGGCCGGCTCGCGATTTCGGCCACCACGTCTTTCTTCGTCCGCGGGCAGATGCTCGCCCCGGTGGGCACGGGACATCGCGCCCAACCCGCCCCAAACACGCCATCGGGTGCGCCAACAGGGACCCGCACGTGGCGCGTTCGTCCCGACCAATCGTACCGCTACGCAGAAGCATCCTTGGACCGCAATCCGATTCACCTCGACCCCGAAGTCGCCCGCGCCGGCGGCCTACCCGACGTGATTCTGCACGGCTTGTGTACCATGGCAATGACCGGCCGCACCATCCTCGAATCCGTCGGAAATAGCGACCCACTGCGGCTTCAGCGTCTCGGGCTCCGCTGGGCACGGCCCGTCACCAACGGGTCCACGTTGACCACACGCATGTGGGTACAGCCCGCCGATGAAGCCGGTCTTCAGACAGTTCTCTTCGACGTGGTCGACACCAACGGTGTTGCAGTCGTCACGTCCGGCATTGCCGAGGTCAAGCCATGAATCCGTTGTTTCGCGACCTATCGTCGGGCTTCGTGCTCGACCTCCAAGATGGACCGTCGGCCGGATGGCCCTCCATTGGCCAATTCTCGGCCGCCCATCAAGCGATGACAGAAGTAGAAGCGGGCGCGGTCGCCAATATCGACGAGCAGCGCCAAGTCGGTCATTATTGGCTTCGTGCGCCTGCGCTGGCTCCTGACCCCGCGGTGCAGCAACGCATCACCGACACTTGGGCCAAGCTCCGCGACCCCCGGCTCGTTGCATCTTCGTTTACGGAGGTGCTGCTGGTCGGGATTGGCGGTTCCGCCCTTGGGCCGATGTTTCTCGATGCTGCGCTTGCCACTTCGACAGACCCCCGACGCCTGCACTGTATGGACAATACCGACCCCGAAGGTATCGCGCGATTGCTGCGCGACCTCGACCTCGCCCATACGCTCGTGCTCGTGGTTTCAAAGTCGGGGGGGACACCCGAAACACGCAACGGTATGTTGGCCACCCAAGCTGCGTTTGCCAACATTGGCCTTCCCTTTCACCAGCACGCCATCGCCGTGACCGGGGAAGGCTCCGTACTCGACAAAGAAGCAAAAAACCCTGAAGCGCCATGGCTTGCTGTTTTTCCCATTCCCGACTGGGTAGGCGGCCGTACCAGCGTCACCGGCCCCGTCGGCCTGCTGCCGATGGCCCTGTGTGGTTGGGACTGGGAGCAATTTGTGCGCGGGGCCGCGCAAATGGACGTGCTCACGCGAAACCCCATCCCCGCCGAAAATCCGGCTGCTCTCTTGGCAGGTGCGTGGTACGCCGCCGGAAATGGCCGCGGCGACCGCTCTTTGGTCATTCTCCCTTATCGCGACCGCTTCTCGTTGTTGGGGCGGTACCTTCAGCAGCTCATCATGGAAAGCATCGGAAAGTGGGCGGACCGCAACCAAGTCAAGGTGCAACAAGGGCTGACCGTCTACGGCAACAAGGGCTCGACCGACCAACACGCATTTGTCCAACAAGTTCGCGACGGCCGGGACGACACCTTCGTCCATTTTGTAGAGACGACAACCGGCGGCCCGCGCATTCCCGTCGACGACGGCTTGTTTGCCGACGACCACCTCCTCGGCTTCCTCCTCGGCACCCGCGCTGCCCTGCGCGAACGAGAACGGCCGACCGTCACGCTTCGCGTTCGAGACGCTTCCGCAGAGAGCCTGGGAATGTTGGTCGCCCTCTTCGAGCGCGCTGTTGGCTACTACGCAGAACTCGTCAACATCAACGCATACCACCAGCCTGGCGTCGAGGCGGGGAAGCGCGCAGCAAAAGACGCGCTCACAACCCTTCAGCAGCTACACATCCGTCTCACGGACGTCCCCCAGTCCGTTTCTGAGCTGTGCCCTCCTGGCTGTCGCTTGTCCAACGCCGCGCGCTTGCTCGAACACCTCGCAGCCACAGGGCGGGCCATCGTTCACCACAACGACACCGACCCGCTGCAAGACCGCTACCAGCGCTGTCTTCCCGGATAGCACAACCACCGACCCGTTGGGCGCCCCGACGCGCCCACGCCCACGCGGTTCCGGCAGGCAGCACGCAGACGCAAAAAAGCCCGGAGCGAAGCTCGCCCCAGGCTATCGGCAGTCCACCGAAACGTTTCGGTGAACCAGTCCCGGAAACTATCGGTCGGTCGAGCCGTTGACGTCGGAACCAGCGGTAACGCGGAACTCCGCGCGACGGTTCTGGCTCCAAGCGGACTCGTAGTCACCCGAGGCAAGGGGCCGCTCTTCGCCGAAAGACACAGTCTTCAGGCGGCTCGCTTCTACACCCTTCGAGGTGAGGTAGTTGCGAACGGCAGTCGCGCGACGGGTACCGAGGCCCATGTTGTATCCAGTGGTGCCCCGCTCGTCGCAGTGGCCCTGGATTTCGATGCGCACATCCGCATGGGACGACATGATACGCGCGACATCGTCCAACGCCGACTTGGTGCTCGAGGTCAAAGACGACGAGTCATATTCGAAGTTGACACGCTGAAGCGCATCGACCGTCTTCCGAACGACCGGCGGTGGCGGCGGCGGTGGGGGGGGAGCCTCGACCCGAACGGGTGGGGGCGGCGGCGGCGGGGGCTCAGGCTTCTTCTTGCAACCCACAACCAGGACAAGCACGGCTGCGGTGGTAGCAAGCCGACGCACATTGCGATTCATGATCTCACCTCCTGGGGCGAACGTTGCCCTAATACCCGATCTGTGGCATTCGCGCGAGTCCCGTCCAGGGTACACAGCCGCGAATTCCATCCATTGCCTAACCAACGTCACATGGTTGGCATTTGCAGGCTACCTAGAAGCGCCAAACTGGAGACCCCTTGACACCGCCTAAATTGCACGATGCGACCCTCGCAGCTACCGCTTGGGACGAAGCATTTTCGGTAATGCCCATCGACACGCCAGGACTCATCAACGGTACGTGGGTTCTCGGCAATCCGCCGGTGCGCATCCTCCAATGGTTGAACCCCCTTTTTGCACCCGAAATACACCATGACATTTTCCTTCTCACGGAAAGATTGACAGAACGCGGCATTCCTACCCCACACCTGCAACAAACCCGCACGGGAACCCTGTGGCATACGAATGCGTTGGGAACTTGGCGCGTCTGGAACTACATCCCTGGACGTACGCTCCAGACCGTTCCCGACGTTGAACATGCCCGAGAAGGAGGCCGCTTGGTGGGCCGTTTCCACGCAGCCACCGCCAACTGGACCCCCAAGCGACATGCGCCGGTTCGGAACATTCATGACACGGATACACGCATGAATGACCTACAGACGGCACTCATGACCCATACGAGCCATCCACTGTATTCTGCCGTTGCACCGCTCGCCGAACACATCTTGACAGAGTGGCAAAAACGCCGGTCCACCGTCCCCGTCCCCCAGAGAATTTGTCACGGCGACCTCAAAATCAGCAACCTTCGCTTTGCATCCGAAGGCCCCCAACCGATTTGTCTCGTCGACCTCGACACCATCGGCCCTATGGAGCTCGCATGTGAACTCGGAGACATGTGGCGTTCTTGGTGCAATCCCGCTGGCGAAGACGACCCAAGCCGCGCAGCTTTCGATGTCGCTTTGTTCCGTGCCAGCGCGCGTGGATTCTTGGATGAAGCGCCCGAATTAGAAGCCAGCGAGCGCGCCGCCCTTCCTACGGCGACCACGCGCATTTGCCTGGAGTTGGCCTCCCGCTTCGCCGCGGATGCGCTCAACAACAACTATTTCCGCGAGGACCGCGTGCGGTTTCCAGACGTGGGCACGCACAACCTTCACCGCGCAACGACACAATTACATCTTGCACGTTCCGCTGCTGCTCACGAGTCCATCTGCGCGGATATTCTAAATGCGTGAGACCGCACCACCGTCTGGCGGTGCTCTACGATTTGCGGCCAAACCCCACCGCATCCCTCGACGCTTCGGCAACAGTGGCCAAAGCGATGTTTTCACACCCAATGGGACACCGCGCCCACGTCCGAGGAGCCAATGAGTCTAGCGAAACCCGAAGGACCCCCTGGAGCCCACTTTGAAAATCTGGGCGTCAGCTCCGCCGTTCTTCGTGAGGTCATGGCCGCCGCGCTTTCGCGGGGAGGCCACGACTGCGACCTCTTTTTCCAGCACACGCAAAGCACCTCGGTCGCCCTGTCTGACCGCAAGGTGAATCAAGTCAATACCCACGTCGACCTCGGAATGGGCGTTCGCGTGGTGGTGGACGACCAGATTGGCTACGCGTATAGCGAAGACCTTCGCCCCGCTTCCCTCATCGCAGCGGCCCGAGCAGCGGCCGAGATTGCCCAAGGCACTCCTGGACGCACCGCCGCCAATCCATCGGCGCAGCGAATCGCCAATCGTACGCCCGTCACGCGGCCTTGGTCGGATGTCGGAGTCGATGAGCGGGTCCGTTTGGTGCGCGCCTGGGAACAAGGGGCCTTCGCCCGCGACCCACGCATCAAGCGCGTCGAAGCATGGCTGCAAGATGCGGCTTCAGTCGTCATGATTGTCCGTCCCGACGGACGCTTGACCGAAGACTACCGCCCCATGACACTCGGCATGGTCCGGTGTACCGCGGCAGACGGCGATGTTCGCGACTCGAGCGGTCACAACATCGCAGCGCGCGCTGGCGTCGAATTTTATTCGGCGGAGCGGCAAGAGCGACTGATTTCCGAAGCCGTCGACCGCACCCTATTTCTATTGGACGCAGGAAAGCCCCCAGCCGGCGATATGCCCGTCGTCCTCGCCGCCGGCCCATCCGCGATTCTCCTCCATGAAGCAATCGGGCATGGCATGGAAGCCGACTTCAACCGCAAGCGGACCAGCATCTACGCCGACCGCATGGGTACGCGCATCGCCAACGAAAACATCCACATCGTTGACGACGGAACCATTCCCAACTCCCGCGGCGCAGTCAATGTCGACGACGAAGGCAACGACGGACAGCGAACCACCTTGGTAGAAGGCGGCGTTCTCCGAAGCTTTATGCACGATGAAATCAGCGCCAAACATTACGGCGTCGCACCCACGGGGTCCGGTCGTCGCCAAGGTTTTCGCAGCCCCCCCCTTCCCCGTATGCGCGCCACGATGATGCTCGACGGACCCGACACACCCGAAGACATCATTCGCAGCGTAAAGAAGGGCCTGTACTGCGTGAGCTTTCAAAATGGCCAAGTCAACATTGGCGCAGGCGACTTTTCGTTCTACATGCGCCACGGCTACCTTATCGAAGATGGGCGCCTCACTCGTCCCGTCAAAGACGTCAACATCATCGGGAATGGCCCCGAAGCCCTCTCCCGCATCGACCTCGTGGGCAACGACATGACGCTCGACGACGGTGGCTGGACCTGCGGCAAAGACGGACAATCGGTAGCCGTCAGCCAAGGAATGCCCACCGTGCGGGTTTCTAGCCTCACGGTCGGAGGTGTCGGATGAATCCGAACGCACAAGACCTCCATCTCGACTTGATTGCCACCGACATTGTCCGCCTCGCACAAGGTTTGGGCGCGGACGAAGTGACGGCAGGCGTCGGTTCAAGCTCCTACTCCGAGATTACCCGCCGCGACGGACGCATCGAGCAAGCCCAAGAGTCCCGCTCTTTGGCCGCTTCGGTCGAGCTATTGGTCGGCGACCGCTACTCCGCGCACAGCACAAGCGACCTCCGGCCCGAAGCCCTGCGCGACTTCCTTTCGCGGGCAATTGCAGCTACCCGGCACTTGGAGCCCGACCCCGACCGACGCTTGCCCGCGCGCGAGGAACTGGGACAAGCCGATGTAGAGCTGGATGTCATCGACCCCACATGGACTGATGGGGATCCCGAGCCACGGCGACGCCGGGCCGAAGCCCTCGAAGCCTGCCTTCGCGACACATTGGCAGCCGACCCCGTACGCAGTATTACTGCATACGCTTGGGACGGGCGCAGCGAAAAAGCGGTCGCATACTCCAACGGCTTCTTGGCGCAGTCGGTCAGCACAAGCTTCGGAATCGCTGGCACAGTCAGCTTGGAGGAACCCGACGGACGCCTTCCCGAAGGGTGGAGTTCGAGCAGTACCCACCACGAAAGCGACCTCTGGACCATCGAGCGTCTCGCCAACGACCTCCGCAAGCGCGCTTTGTCGCGCTGCAACAGCCACCCGGCACCATCGGGAACCTATCCGATGCTGCTCGACTCCCGCGTAGTATCGCGCGTTCTCGGGGTTTTGCTTTCCCCTCTTTCGGGGGACGCCATCTACGAGCAGCGCTCATGTCTCGCCCATCACTTGGGAAAGGCGGTCGCTGCCACAGGGTTTTCGATGTTCGACGACCCGCACATTCCGCGTGCATCCGGTAGTCGGCGTTCCGATGGAGATGGCCGGCCTACCCGCCGCCGGAGCATCGTGGAAAATGGCGTCCTAAGCACATTCTTCATCGATGTATACAATGGGCGCCGCCTCGGCACCCCTCCGAGCACCGGGTCCGCGAGCAACGTGGTGGTTCCCATCGGCACCGAATCGGTCGAATCGCTCGCACGCGCGTTGCCGTCCGCATTGTTGGTGGATGGGTTTCTCGGTGGAAATGCCAACCCCACAACCGGCGACTTCAGCTTTGGTATTCGCGGTGCCCTGCTCGCGCATGGCGAGCGCGTTTCTGCTGTCAGCGAAATGAACGTTTCCGGGAATATTCTGGACCTCATGCAACGATTTGTGGTCGCAGCCAATGATCCGTGGTTGTACGGTTCTTGGCGCTCTCCCACCTTGTTGTTCGACGGCGTCCAATTCTCCGGCAGCTAACCCAAGCAAGGTCGATGAGATGCTCCGCGCAATCATCCTTTTCGCAATTTGGCAGGCCACCGCTTTCGCAGACGAACCCGCGGATTCGGAGACCACCGCATCCGACGGGTCGAAGGCGGTAGGCGATGAGATTGTCGTGTTCAGCGAGCTGGAGGTCGCCCGAAAACGGCGTGCGCTCGAGCAGCGCATTCGCGCGGTTGGCTACAAAGCGGGAGTGCGGAAGGAAAACCGGACAATCTACCGGCCGGAGACCGTCTGGAAGCCCACAGTCGTCGTCTACGATGATGGCTTCGTCGTCATGAAGCGAAGCCGTATTCGCTTCGAGCCGTGGGCCAAGGGGCGAAGCAAGGCAGTCTGGTTGTCTTGTATTCCGCCGTTTACCCTGATGTGCATCAAGCTCGGTGGACAAATCGTGAGCCCTGCCCGACTGAGTGCGCAAAAAGAGCGAACCTTCAATGCACTCGATGCGCCACTCGATGACTGGCAGCAGGCGATTGCAAACAACGCAACCGATACCCGACTCCATCGCGAGATTCCCGCTGAGCTCGACGCTCTGTGGACCCAAGGAATTCGTATGGACCACGCACGCGGCGAACCGCTTGCGTCGCCCGAAGAACGCCGTGCCGCTATTTTGACGTTTTGGACCGGACGCGCCTGCACTCCTGAAGGCGCAGCCGCCCGCGAAGTAGCCGCTTTGTTCCTGGAATACGAGGTGCAGGCATCTCCGTTTCCGGCAACTGCCGAAGAGATTCGACAAGCAAATGCATCGCAGACCTGCGAGGACGCTGATTTGTTGCCGGTTCCCGAGGGATCTCCCTCCCCTCCCGTACAGACCCCGCCGGGCGGACCTTGACGCCGGGAACCGGTTGACATACAAAGATGGTCCGGTTTCCTGTCCCCTGCGCAGGAGCGGCTACGCCGCTCCTCTTTTTTTGTCTCGGACTACCCTCGCCCAAACCGCGAGGTGCCCCAAACAAACAACGTCGCGCACGCAGAAACCAACCCCCTTTCCATCGCCACCCCGTTCTGCGGAAAAGCCGTGACCGAACAGGATCCCGCTGAGGAACGCCGCGCCCTTCGTGCAAAGGTTCGCGCGCTTGCCGAGCCCACTATTGAGCGCCTCGAATGCGAATTGGTCGCGGTCCACGTCACGGGGGACCGCACCGGTCCCGTCCTTCGTCTATTTATCGACAAGGCGGGCGGCATCACCCTCGACGACTGCACCAAGGTCAGCCGCGCGTTGAGCCCGGAGTTCGACGTCGAAGACCCCCTTCCCGGTCAGTATCGCCTGGAAGTGTCGTCCCCCGGAATCGACCGGCCCGTCGAGCGCCGCATCGACTTCCAGCGGTTCAAGGGCTACCAGATAAAGCTCCGTATGTTCCCGGATTCCGGTCGCAAGCGGTATGTCGGCACCCTTCAAGGCATAGACGAAGACTATGTGCTGGTTGAAGAGTCCGCAGACCGTCCCGCTCACCGGGTCCACCTCGACCAGATCGAACGCGCACAGCTGTCGCTCACCACCGAAGAGTACCTAAAGCTTGGTGAAGCAGGCTTGCCGCCCGTTGAAGGAGGTTCCCAATGATCAGCGACCTTGCCCGCTTGATCGATATCGTCCATCGCGACAAGTCCATCCCCCGCGACACCCTCATCGAGGTCATCGAGGACGCGATGGTCGCCGCCGCTCGCAAGCGGCACAGTCAGGACCGTTCCTTCGAGGCCCACTACAACGAGGACTTGGGCGAGGTCGAGCTCATCGAGTTCAAGACCGTCGTCGAAGACGTTGAAGACGGGAACCATGAAATCGCTCTTGAGCAAGCCCGGAAAGAAGACCCCGGCTGCCAAGTCGGCGACGAGCTCGGCTTCATCCACCGGATTGAAGACCTTGGCCGTATTGCCGCGCAAACGGCGAAGCAGGTCATCATTCAGCGCATCCGGGATGCCGAACGCGAAATGACCTTCAACGAGTTCCGCGAGCGCAAGGGCGAGCTTATCGCTGGCATCGTGCGACGCTTCGAGAAGGGCAACATCATCGTCGACTTGGGCCGCGCCGAAGCAATTTTGAAGAAGCGCGAGCAGGTCGCCACCGAAACCTATCGGCAAGGCGACCGTATCCAAGCATACGTGCTCGACATTACGCGCGCCTCTCGGGCGCCCCAGGTCGAGCTTTCCCGTACCCATCCCGGCTTGCTCATGAAGCTGTTCGAGCTGGAAGTGCCGGAAATCGACGAAGGCATCGTTCGCATCGAAGCCTGTGCCCGTGAGCCTGGTCATCGCGCCAAGATCGCCGTGTCCTCCGTGGACCGTGATGTCGACCCCGTCGGCGCTTGCGTGGGCCTCAAGGGCTCCCGCGTGCAAGCGGTGGTGCAGGAGCTTCGTGGCGAAGCCATCGACATCATTCCGTTCCACCCGGACCCCGCCCGGTTCATCGTTTATGCGATCGCGCCTGCCCAAGTGAGCCGCGTCTATATTGACGAGCTCACCCACAGCATGGAGCTCATCGTCCCCGATGACCAGCTCTCCAAGGCCATCGGTCGCCGTGGTCAGAACGTGCGTCTCGCCGCACAGTTGACCGGCTGGCGCATCGACATCTTCTCCGAAAGCCGTCATGCAGAGATGGTGCGCAAGGCCCAGGCAGAGCTTGGTCGCATCGAAATCCTCCATGACGACCAAGTCGACGAGTTGATTCGCCACGGCTTCCGCAGCGCCCAAGAGCTGTTCGATGCCGAGGCCTTCGAAATCGCCGGCATTTTGGAGTTGAGCGAAGAAGAAGCCGAGGAAGTCATCGACGCGGCCGAGGACCTCTTGAACGAGCTCATCGCCGAAGATGCCGCCCGCAAGCAGGCACGTTCTGCACGCGCAGACATCCCGGCAACAGCGGACGAAGAAGACGAAGAGCCGGAGTACGCTGACGCTGAGCCGGACGACATGTACGGCGACGAAAACAACGACTACGACGACGACCTTCCCCCGGACGCATAGGCAGTTTCGGCTGGTACACAGGTCAACACCCCCAAGCAGCCAAATTTTTTTTGGCCCTTGGGGGTTTCGCCATCTGGGGCAATGCAAAGAAATGACGAAACGTGGACGAACCTGTGTCGTGCGTCGGGAGCGATTTCCCCGTGACGAGCTGATTCGGCTAACCATCGACAAAGATGGCAACTTGATCGCAGCTCCATCCACCGCGGGCCGCGGTGCGTGGGTGACACCCGAGCAAGGTGCTTTGGAGCGGGTGCAAAAAAAACCTGAGCTTCTTCGGCGCGGTCTCCGGGCAGTTCCACGCCACACCGAAGGCCTCGTAGAGCAAGTCCACGCGCAGTTTTTGGACCAGCTGAAGAGGTCGCTCGTTTTGGCCTGGAGATCGGGGGTGCTCCGTGTCGTAGACGCATCTGCAACAGACACGGGAATCATCCTCGTTTCGAGTGACGCACCGAAATTTGAGGGCAATGCGGTGACGATGCCGTGGAGTAGTGCCACCTTGGGTTGTCTGCTCCGACGGCCCGCGATACCCGCATTTGTCGCGTTTCCAAGCCGACCAACACGCAAATTGCTCTACGATTTGCAGCGTTGGCGGGAGCTGGGTTACTCGCCGGCGCCATCGGCCCACCCGCCGTCACGCTGAGCAGCCCAATTGCTGAGCGTCTGCGCGGCGCCATCGCCGTCCTGCTTGCTGGTTCAGCAACATCCCCCTCCCCGGCGGTCCATCCCCGAGCGGAAGAAGTCTGTATGTCGAAAAAGGATCTCTTTGACCGTGTCATCAAAGGCACAGGAGCGACTCGTCGCCCTCCTGCGCGCACGGCCTCGAATGCACCGGCACCCACGACGCCACAGGCCCCTGCCGGTCGGAGCGAGGTTGAGACACGGGTAGGCCAACGAGTCATCCGGCGCCGCTCCTCGTCGCCGGAACCCTCGGGGCCGCCAATCGGTTTGCCGTCGCCGGGTCGCACAAGTGCGGACTCGTCGCGCAATCCGCGTCGCACTCCGGCACCGCCTGCCGCGCCCGAAGCCAACCGCACCGTTACCCGCAAGGGTCTTCGGCGGAACGAGGAGGAGGCCGCACCCGCGCCGACTCCCGCCCCCGAGCCGGTGGTGGAGGTTTCGGCGCCCGTCGTCGTGCCCGCTCCCGAGCCCGTGGTGGAAGCTCCGCCGGTGGTCGAACCCGTCGTCGTCGCTGCGCCGGTAGCAGAAGAGGCAGCGCCTCCTGCTCCCGCGCCAACGGTTGACGTCGTCGAGCCCGCGCCGGTTGCGGAAGCAGTTGCAGCCCCGGAACCCGTCGCGGTCGTTGTGGCGGAAGCTGCCCCCCCCGCGCCGGTGGTGGCTGCGGAGCCTGCACCGGCTCCGACTCCCGCTGCGGAAGAGCCTGCCGCTTCGCCCACGCCTACGGTTGGAAACAGCCGCTTGGCCCGCTCGCTTCCGCGTGCAGATGGGAGCCAGCCCAATGCGGCCGGCACCGCTGCGGCAGGTGCAGCAGCCAAGAAGGGCAAGCACTATCCGGGGCTCGGCTCGGCCGTCGTTCGGCCGCCGCCTGGCTACGACCCCGATGACCCCAGTGGCAACCGCAAGCGCGCCATTGCTGCGGCACGTGAAGCGCAAGCAAGCCGTACCCGCGGTCGTCCCGCGCCTGCGCCTGCAGCCGCACCACCCCCGCGTCCTGCGGCTGCTCCGCAAGCGCCGGCCGCCGAGGCAGGTGCAGCGCCAAACCAGTGGTCGGACTCCGCAGACCGCCGTGGCGGCCGCGGTGCCGCGCCGGCAACTGAAGCTGACCGCATGAAGGCGGGCGCCAAGCCCAGCCGCGGTGGCGGCCGCAAGTCCCGCATGGCGATGCGCCGCGGATTGGACGACGCTGCTGTGGCAGCTGCGCCACGCCCGCGTCGTCAGAAGCGCGGCGGTCCCAAGAAGTCTTCGCCCCAGGCGAAGGCCATCAAGCGTCGTGTGGAAGTCGCTGGGTCGATTACCGTCACCCAACTTGCCCACGCGATGAGCGTCAAGTCGGGCCAAATCATCCGTGCTCTTCTGGGCATGGGTCAGATGGCAACCGCCAACGACGTGCTCGATATGGAAACCGCAACGCTGGTCGCCAACGAGTTCGAGTTTGAAGTCGTCAACGCCTCTTTCCAGGAAGAGAAGTTGATGATTCAGGTCGACCAAGACGACTCTACGATGGAAGGCCGGCCACCGGTCGTCACCATCATGGGCCACGTCGACCACGGCAAGACCACCCTGCTCGACCGCATCCGCAGCGCCAACGTCGCCGCGGGCGAAGCGGGTGGTATTACCCAGCACATCTCGAGCTACCAGGTCAACCACAACGGCACAGACATTACGTTCATCGACACCCCTGGCCACGCCGCCTTCACGGCGATGCGTGCCCGCGGTGCACAGGTGACCGACATTGTCGTCCTCGTGGTTGCTGCTGACGACGGCGTGATGCCCCAAACGGTGGAAGTCATCAACCACGCCAAAGCGGCGGGTGTGCAAATCATCGTTGCGGTCAACAAGTGCGACAAGCCCGATGCACAGCCTGCACGGGTCCGCCAGCAGCTCCTTGAGTACAGCCTCGTATCCGAAGAGTTCGGCGGCGAGACCATCTTCGTCAACGTCTCTGCGGCCAAGGGTACCGGTATCACCGACCTTTTGGAAGCGGTGCTCCTGGTTGCCGAAGTGGAAGAGTACAAGGCCAACCCCAACCGTCACGGCGAAGGCAGCGTTATCGAAGCGCGCCTCGAACGCGGAAAGGGTCCGGTCGCGGTTGTACTGGTCCAGCACGGTACGCTCAAGCGCGGTGACCACTTCGTTGTGGGCACGACTTGGGGCCGCGTTCGCGCCATGACCGACCACCGGGGACGTGCTCTCAAGGTCGCCGGGCCCTCCACGCCCGTCGAAATCATGGGTATCCAAGGCATTCCGGAAGCCGGTGACAACTTCATCGTTGTCAACAGCGACAAGGACGCCAAGGCCCTCGCCGAGCACCGCATCGAAGAAGCCCGCAAGCAAGCTCTGAGCGCCAACCGACGCATGACCTTGGAAGAGCTCTTGAAGCGCGGAGGAACCGACGAAATCCTCACGCTCAACCTCATCCTCAAGGCAGACGTGGGCGGCAGCCTCGAAGCGCTCAGGGGCTCTATCGAGCAGGTCAAGGTCGACGGAACCAACATCCGCATCCTGCACAGTGCAGTGGGCGCCGTCAGCGAAAGCGACGTCACCCTCGCACACACCAACCAAGCGGCGGTCATCGCCTTCAACGTTCGACCCGACGCAAATGCGCGTCGTATCATCGACGGCTTGGGCGTAGAAGTTCGTACCTACAAGGTCATCTATGAGGCCCTCGAAGACATCGAGAAGGCACTCAAGGGCCTCCTGGGACCGGACATCCGCGAAGTGGTGCACGGAACGGCCGAGATTCGGCAGACCTTCAGCGTACCGAAGGTGGGCACCATTGCAGGCTGTATGGTCAACGATGGCACCATCGCGCGCTCGCACCAGATTCGTCTTCTCCGCGACGGCAAGATCGTGTGGGAAGGCCGCCTTGGCTCGCTGCGCCGCTTCAAGGACGATGTCCGCGAAGTTTCGGGCGGCTACGAATGCGGTATGAACCTCGACGGATTCAACGACATCAAGGTCGGTGACGTCATCGAAGCGTTCTCGAACGAAGAAGTAGCGTCCAGCAACTAATCTTCGTCGGCAACCAATCGGGCATCTGTGCACGTCACAGATGCCCGTTTTCTTTTCTTGATTTTCTTTTCTTGATTTTCTTTTCTTGATTCTTGTTTGAGAGCCAACGTGCTCGTCCATCGCGTTTCCCTTCGACGACCTGCCGACAAGGGGCGTCTGGCCTGCATACAGCGCGTCCCGCGTCCACGGATGACGTTGGGTGCGTGTACCTTACAAACCCAAAACGTAGAATGTCCGCCACCGAGGCCGGGCACCGGACGCGGGCAACAAACAAGGATTCACCGTCTTCCACCGCACAAGCCCCCGACCCCGATGGGAGAATCGTCGGGCAATCTCGTCGCGCCGCCGACCGTTCCGGTAGGGGCACACACTGCGGATGGTGTGCGTTGCCCCCCAAGGGACGCCGCTCGGCTTGTGGAGTGACGCAGGTGGAATGGTCATCATCGACGCGACTCCGCCCGCCGATTCACGCGATTCGCGGGTCCAAGTGAACGGGGTAGACGATGTGCGTTCGGACCACCCGACGAGCGGCTCGCGGACGGCGTTTGACAGGCGTACGTGTTGACCCAAGGTCGGCGCGAGGCTTTGCCGCGTCGCGCGGTCGAGACGGCTTCGATGCTATTGCCGCCCGTGCCGAACAACAGCCCGTCCCCCGTGCCGGTCGACTGCGCGTCTACCCCCCTTGCGAGTGCCGTGGCTGCGTGTGCTCGCTCCCGTCGTTTTGCGATTCGTCCATCGCGAACCTGTGAAACACAGGGGTCGCCGCCACAGCGGAGGACGCGGTCCAAACCACCCAGCGCAGGCCCATCGAACGGCTCCTCCTACCCGCCGAGCTGCCGCGTGGTTCGGGCCGATGTCCGCGCCACCAACCGACTTTGGCCCCAAACACTCTTTCAACGATACAGTCGGCCACTTCACCCTTCGCAATGACACCGCGGGTCCAGCGGGTGCGTGGCGGCCGAATGCTGCTGGGGCTCAGGGCGCAAGAAGACCGACGCGTGCAGTTCGTCCTTCGCGGAGCGCGGGCGGCGCGTAGGTGCGAACATTGTCCGCCAGTGCGTCCTGCATGGCCTCCCAATGCGCGTTGTCGTCGGTGTCTGCTTCGATAGCGAAACACTGTTCGCACATCGCCGATGCCCACCGCGAGCGCTAACGTCGAAGGTGGGGCCTGTCTACTCGCCGCTGCGCCGCACTCGGAAGCATCACCTGGCCCTGCGACGTGGGCGAAATGGCGCGGCAGCGTTTGATGAACAACGCCGACACCGTCCACGAATGCGAGAGCCACGCCAAGAGGTGCCCCCGTCGTTCCTGCACACCCTCCACCAGAGCCGATGGCTCGCGCTGTTGTCCCAAATGGTGATGATGTCCATCGTCGGAAGCCGCCGCGCGAGGCGAGTTGGGGCAAACAATCCCGGTTGCTGGTTAGCCTGCCCGTACGCGCATTTACGCGAGTCCACACCGGCGCATTGTTGGGGCTGTCTTGCCTCCCCCGCAAACACCGCGCCTGCAATACAGTGCGGCTCCCGCGTTGTGGGTCGCCTGCACGATTGTGGACAAGGCGAGCCAGCGCACGCGGTTTTCCGCCGGCCGGTCCCCCGCGCCCTGCAGCAATACCGGCACGCACCGCTTGTCCCACTCTTCATTCCCGTTCGGAATCGCGATACAAGGTGTCGGGGCGAGCTACGTATTGTTTTCGTCCCGCAATGTCCTCGAGCGATGGCTGCCGGGCCAAACCGGCGAACATGCTGTTTCTTGCACCTGACGAAAATACTTGGGTCGGCGCGCTGCGCCTCTTGTTGGAAATTCCCGGTGCTCGGTCACTCAAAGACCGACGACGCGCGGTTGCACAAATCCGGGAGCGGCTGCGGGCACGCGGCGAAGTTTCCGTCGCAGAAGTGGGTCATCTTCACGACCACGACCGTGCAGTGGTCGCCGTGGTCTTCGTTTCCCACAGTTCCCGAGAAGTGCGCCGCGCGCTGGACCGAATCGCCGGAGAAGTCGAAACCTGGGGCCGTGCGCGGGTTCTGGCCCGTGACATTCGAATGTTCCGTCCCTTTGATGGTCATGAAGACGACAGCGGGCAAGAAGAGCTCGACGAAGACTTCGATGAATCCGACATTCCCGACGCTCCGTGGGCGATTCCCGACAACGAAAGCTGAACACACCTCTTCCGTTGGTTCGTAGAAATGTTGACAAGGCAAGAGCTGGTCCGATACAACGACGGAATCTGAATCTTGACCCGGGCGTAATTGCGCCCGCGGGAGGCCCGATGGCGTCACCGCGCCGTCCCCCTACGGACGCTGAAATCCGCATCACCCAAAGTCACCTTGCGGCTTTGGGCGTCGCGATGGCCGCCAGTGCGGCGTTGTCATTCCTTCTCGGCATGCAGGTTGGCCGTTTGGGCGGCGTTTCCTCTGAGGCGGGAGACGTTGCTCACTTCACGCCCGACCCTCTCGCGCAAGACGAGCTGGAGCACATGCTGCGCGAGGTAGAGCTGGCACGCACGCCGACTGCACCGGGCGTGGACAGCGTGCTGTCCTTCCCGCGGGCACTCACCGGCGCAGCGTCCGCTGGCGACGGCATCGCGGTCGACAACGCCGAAGAGCCGACCATCGACACCGAATCGGCTCCCCTTCCCGAGACCCGTCCGCCGCCGCCCCCGATGGGGACCGCCGAGGTGCCGGAGCAAGGTTGGTCGATTCAAGTCGCCACCACCCGCGAGCTTACGTCTGCGCAAACACGGCGAGACGAGCTGATTGAAGCAGGTTGGCCGGCGTACGTCGTCGCGTCGTTTGTCGACGGCCAGTCTTGGTATCGGGTTCGGGTAGGCGGCTTTGAGAACGCGGACGACGCGGAGAAGGCACGGGGCAAGCTGTCCATCGCCCTTGGCTTCGACGAACTTGCCCTCACGAGCGCCCCGTGACCGGCGAAACTTTGCCCGTGCGGGTTGAAAAGCCGTGGGGGCACGAGGAACTTTGGGCACTGACCGACGAATACGCCGGAAAGTTGCTGTTTGTGCGCGCTGGCCATCGCTTGTCGCTCCAGCATCACGAAACCAAGGTCGAGACGTTGCGCGTCTTGTCGGGCTCGATTCAAGTGGAGCTTGGCACCGACCCGCAGTCGCTCGAACAACGAACGTTGGGTCCAGGCGATCGGCTTCACTTGCCCGCGCGCACCATTCACCGGTTCGCGGCGACGGAGGACACGGTCCTTTTGGAAGTGTCGACACCCCACCTGGAAGACGTTGTACGTCACCTGGACGACTATGGACGGGCACCTGGGGTACGCCCCCCCACTTGACAGGACCGTTCAACCTTGCGATGGTCGTCACGCTGCGCGGAGAGCACGATGAGGATGAGATCGGTAGCGGCCTTCTTGGCTGCCACCCTCCTGACGAGCCCAGCCCTTGCACAGGAGGGGTTCGAATTCGGTGACGGAGACGGATTCTCCTTCGGCGCCCAAATGGGCGCGCCGGAGTACTACGTCGTGCAACCGGGAGACACTCTCTGGGAAATCTCGGAGCGTTTTCTTGGAAATCCGTATTATTGGACCCGCCTTTGGTCAATCAATGAGCAGGTCACCAACCCACACTGGATTTATCCAGGCAACAACATTGTCTTCCGGATGGGAACCCTCACTTCGCCGCCGAGCGTTGAGTGGAATCCGATTCCGGGCAGCCCCGGCTCGTTGCCCAAGATTGTCCCCGTCGAGAGCGAGTGCGGCCCGAACGTGCAGTTTGAGGCCACCCGTCCCCTTCGGAGCTACTTGGCCACAGGTTTCCTCGCGCAACGCGGCGATGTAGAAATCTACGGCGAGGTCACCAAAGCACGGGGCATGCAGACCTATCTGTCGGAGCACGACCTCCTATACCTCAAGGTCGACGACCCCGATGCATTTGCGTGCGGTGACGTGGTGAGCGTCTACCGGAAAGTGCGCAAGCGCGTGAAGCATCCCACCAGCCGCGGGCAAAAGTATGGCTCGTTGTACCGTGTGGTCGCAGAAGCGCGCGTTGTGCACCGGTACGACAACTATCTCACCGCCGTCGTGCGCCAGTCGTGGTCCGAAATCACCCGTGGCGACCTCGTCGGCCCGCAGATGCCGGTCACGGTGGAAATTGAAGTGCAAGCGCCCGATGGCGAGTTGGACGGCACCATCGTCGAACGTGTCGAGGATGCCGCCGTGCTCATGGGGCCTGGCGAGACCATCTTCATCGACCGCGGTCGCGCGGATGGCGTGCGGGTCGGCGATTCGTTCTTCGTGGTCGAGCAGCGCGACCCCTACTCCGACTTGGTGCAAGAAGACGAGGAGCTGCCGTTCTCCGTCATCGGTCGCGTAGTGGTCGTGCGGGTGGACGAATACTCCGCCACGGCGATTGTTTCCGACGCCGACCGCAGCATCCAAGTGGGCCAACGCCTTCGCCAGCACGTCGAATAAAGACGGCTCCGACCTGTCTTTCTTCACCCTCGTCCACCCCGACGGGGGTGTCGCGCTCTGGGGAGCCGCCAGACGCAGCGCATCGTGATGCTGTTGCGACGTGCGGTCCAGGACCGAGACCACGCTGCGGCGAGGCCAACTTGGCAAGACGCGAGGCCCATAACGCCGCGCGTCTTGCGCCCAGTCGAACTACGCGCTGCCCTGCATCACCGCACGCGGCGAGGCCTGGAGCGCCCGTAGGCTGCCCGCGATGCCCGCGACGGCCGAAAGAACGGCGCTGCCAACAATCGCCCCGAGGGTCATCACGGGCGAAAGCTCCCAGCCGAGTCGCATCAGCCGAATGAGCAAGACAGCCGCGAGCGCGTGGGCCCCCAGCGCGCCGACCAAGCCCGCGACCACCCCAACGAGCGCATGCTCCACGGCCAACATCGCAGCAACGCCAGCCCGGGTTGTGCCCAGCGCCTTGAGCACCGCGACCTGACCGGCCCGCCGTGTTGCTGCGGCACTGGCGCTCGCGAACAGGATGATGACCCCGGAAATCGCGGTAAAGCCGCCCAGCGCGCGAATCGCGAGGCCGAGGCGCGTCAGGATTTCCGTTGCTTTGTCTCGCAAGTCGCGAACGGACACGAGCGTGACATTGGGATGCACCGCCGCGATTTCGTCCCGCAGCGCATCTTCGCGGTCGCCATCCACTTGGAAAGTGACGAGGCGTACCTGGGGTGCCGCATCCAAAACGCCCGGCTCGACGATGAGGAAGAAGTTCATCTGGAAGCTCTCCCACCGCACTTCTCGCAGGCTGGTCACGGTGAGGGGCACCGTGACGCCCTGAATGTCGAACTCTACGATGCTTCCGATGTCGACGCCGAGTCGTTCGGCGTAGCGCACCTCAAGGCTCACCTCGTCCACATGGGGGTCCGACGCGAAGGCCCCCTTCACCAAGGTGTTGTGGTCGGGGATGGCGTCCATATAAGAGAGGCGCTGCTCACGCGTGTACGCCCAGCGGTCCTCGTCGGGCATTCCGGCCACAACGTCCTCCGCGCGGACCCCTTCGACAGCGGCGACGCGTCCTACGACCATCGGCGCGGAGTTCACCGCCCCCGCACCGCCATCTACGAGAATGCGCTGAATGTCATCCCATTGGCTTGGTTGTACGTCAATCAAGAAAGCGGTCGGCGCATCCGGCGGAAATCCTGCGGTCAACGTATGCGTGACCCGCTCCTGCACAAGCGAAGTCCCCAGCACCACAACGACGCCAAGGCCCAAAGAAGCCATGGCGCCCAAGGTGTCGGTACCCGGTCGCGCGAGGGCGCTAAAGCCATGCCGCAGCCACCACACAGGCACCCGCCGTCCAAGGGTGCCCAAGGCGGTTGCGATGGCCCCCGAGGCCACCATGAGCACCAGAACCACCCCCGCCACCACACCCGCAAATGCGGAGCCGATGAGCCAGTTGCCGCTCTGCAATACGGCCAGCCCCCAAACGCCGCCGGCGAGTCCAAGACCGAGCAGAATGCGCTTCCAGATAGGCTCCTGCACAGGCTCTACATCTTTTCGCAGCACACGCAGCGGCGATACCCGTTGGGTGGCCCGCAACGGTAGCGCCGCAAACAGCACCGCCACGCCAACTCCAAGGCCGATGCCTTGCAGCATCGCGACCGGTTGCCAGACCTGCACGGCACCTGGCGGGAGCATGTTCCCCAAGAGCAAAGGAACCACGGACAACATGGCCACGCCAAGCGCGGCCCCCACGAGCCCCCCCACAGAAGCCAATACGACGGTCTGCACGAGATACACCCGCATGACCTCCCCCGGCGTGAGGCCGAGGCACCGGAATGCGGCAATGGTGTCGGTGCGCGCGTCTAGCCACGCGCGAATGACCTGGGCGACACCCGCCCCACCGACCAACAAAGAGAGCAAGGCCACCAAGCCCAAGAACCCTTCTGTTTGGTCGAGTCCGCGGCGCAACGCGGGCTGCGCATCGCTCCAGGTTTCAATATTGGCCCAGGCGCTCACTTCTTCCTGGCTCTCGAGCCAAGTGACCAGGCGGGCGAGGTCGGCTTCATCGGGGACTTCGTACAGAGCCTTGTACGTGATTCGACCACTTGTGGTGTCGAGAGGTGTCTTCGAAAGGCCTTCAAAGGACACGAACACCCGCGGGCCCGGCGACAACGATGCTTCGACGCGGTCGGGCTCCGTCTGCACGACACCGCGGATGAAGAACGGCAAACCGCCCAACATCAGCGTATCGCCCACCTCCAGACGAAGGCGGCGCAGCAGCGACGCCTCGACCACGACACCGTCGTCGCCCAGCAAGGTATGCAGCGGCACCGCCGGCTCAATTCGAAGCTCGCCATAAAACGGATAGCCCGGTTCGGGCACCTTCAAATCGACCAAGAGGCTGTCGACTTGCCCATTTCGGGGGGGACTGGCCACCATGGTGCTAAACATCCGCACATCTGCGCGGCGCACCGTGATGTCGGCCGGGAGGTCGTCGAGCACGTCGGGCAGCGGTCGTCGCGCGGTCACCGCAACGTCCGCAGCGAGCATCGGCCGCGCTTGAATACGAATGGTGCGGTCGAGGCTGTCACCGAGACCCGCAACCGCAACCACCGCGGCCACGCCGACCGCCAAGCAGGCGACGAAAAACGCCGCGCGACTGGCTGCGCCCCGAAGTTCGCGCCGCACAATGGTCCAAAGGAGGTCGAACCTCACAGGCGCGCTCCTTCGATGCGTTCAATCGTGCCATCGCGCAAAAAGATTCGACGATCTGCCATTTGTCCCACCGCGGGGTCGTGGGTCACCAAAATGACGGTGGTGCCATTTTCTTGCCGGAGCTTGTCCAAAAGGTCGAGCACGACCCTGCCTGTGGGGCCATCCAAGTTTCCGGTCGGTTCGTCGGCCAACAGCACACGCGGCGAAGCCGCAAATGCGCGCGCGACCGCCACACGCTGCTGCTCGCCGCCCGAGAGTTGCCGGGGGTGGTGATGTGCACGATTGGCCAAACCGACGGCCTCCAGCAACATCTTGGCACGCACACCCGGTTCGGGCCGCCCCAGCAGTTCCAATGGGAAGCGCACATTCTCTTCGGCCGTGAACGTGTCGAGGAGCTGGAAGTTCTGAAACACAAAGCCCACTTCTCGCCGACGCCACAGCGCGAGGGCATCTTCATCCAACGACTGAATGGGCGCCCCATCGTAGAGAACTTCACCCGATGTCGGGCGGTCCAAGCCAGCCAAAAGCGCGAGCAGCGTTGACTTTCCCGAACCCGACGGGCCGAGAATCGCCACAAACTCACCGGCCTCTACCCGCAAGCTGACGGAATCCAGAACCGTGAGCGGGCGGTCGCCCGACACAAGCGTGCGTGTAAGATTTTGGACCGACAAGCGGGGAACCGAAGTTTCGTGCACAGAGGCCTCCAAACACCGAGACCCCGTTCACACGAAATGAAGCCTCGGCCAGACCTGCGGACAAAACCGAGAAAATTCGAGACGAACGCGCGTAGAACAGGCCGCGCGAACCGATGGTCTCGCCCCAAAAAAAAGGCGTCCCGAAGGACGCCCACACCCCGGACACAAATCTTTCAGCGCTGGGCGCCCGTATCGCCAGCCTTGTCAGCGCCGGTGTCGCCGGTCATTGCGACGGCAGCGGTGTCGCCCGACTTGGCGGAAGCGGTGTCGCCCGACTTCTGAACGGTGTCGCAACCAGAAGCGAAAGCGGCGGTCATAGCGGCAACAACGAGCAGGCCGCGCAAAGAGGACAGAGAGGCAGTGTGCATGTCTTTGCTCCAAAAATGCGCGGAGAGTGCGCGGGGAACCACGAATTCCTACGTCCGCCATCGGGTGCGGATGGGTGCAGTTCGGGTGCAGCTACGTGCAACATTGTCCAATGTTCCACGACGCTACGCAGACAGCTTCGCGGCTGTGCGATACAACCCCCGGCGGACGCGTCCGATGTGGCCCCCATCCAGCACCGGAATGTCCGCTGTCGTTGAATGACACGCGGACATCGTGTTTTACCTCTCCGCGTTCGCTTCCGCCCGTATCCGTGTCGCGATGCCATCGGTTCTGGCGTCACCGATTCCGACTTCGCCCAAAGACCACGGCAAAGAACGCCGAAAACGCCTTATAGGACCTCCTTGTCGCCCCCCCTCCAAATCGGATCTGCACTGGTTGACCTTGCGCGTCTCGAATCGAGCGTCGACGGTGGAACCGTGCGCCTGTCCCCCCAAGAAGTCGCCATCATCCAGGCATTTCGAGCGGCTGTAGGCCCGACGGGGCTCGGCACGCGGACTGCCACGCTCAGCCGAGAGCAGCTGTATCGTGAGGCGTGGGGCTATTCGCGAGCGCCGCGGGGAAGGGCCTTGGACTACGCGATTCGCCGTCTGCGCAGCAAGTTGGGCGACGAAACCGCAGGAGGCCGCGCGCTCGAGACCTTGCGCGGATCGGGCTACCGTCTCACGTGGTCCGAACAGAAACGCCCCGAAGTTGCGTCGCCCGTCGCGCCCTCGCTGTTTGGCCGCGAAGAAATCATCGCCCGGATTCAGTCGTTGTTGGCGGAGTCGGCCATCGTGACGCTTGTGGGGTCGGGCGGCATCGGAAAGACGCAAGTTGCACGCGCCGTCGTCGCACAGACGAGCGATGCGCATTGGCGGGAAGTCCATCCCCAAGCACCGCTGGACCTGCCCGACGGCAATCGCCTCGTGGTGTTGGACGGCTGCGAAGTGAATCTGGTCGCCGTCCGCGCCGCGCTCAAGCACCTGCGCCAATCCCAGCCCTTGCGCCCCATCCTTTGTACCTCTCGGGAGCGGCTATCCGTGCGCGATGAGGTGGTCGTTGACGTGTCCCCCCTGGAGCGCGCCGCCGCGGTTGCACTGCTGACCGCACAACTTCGAAGGCTCGGAGGTCCAGAGCTGCCCCCCGAACGCCTCGCGCCCATCTGCGAGGCCCTCGACGACCACCCCCTCGCCTTGTGCTTGGTCGCGCCCCGTTTGCGCAGCCTGCCGCCGGAGCGCCTCGCCGAACGCCTGGGCAGCGATTCCGGTGGCGCCACCTTGCATGCCGACCTCGACGACATCGTCCAATTCAGCTGGGAACGCTTGGCACCCGAAGCGCGCGTGTGTATGGCTCGATTGGCGGCACTTCCGCAGCCCTTTACCCTCGAAGACGCCGAGGCCTGTTTGCCTCCGGAAACAGACCTACTCGAGACCATCGAATCCCTGGTCGACCGCTCGATGCTGGTCGCATCACATTCCTCCAACGATGGCCTCAAATACCGCGTTCTCAAGCCTCTACGCGGCGCAATCCGCAGGCTCGCCGCCTCGCCCGCATCGGAACCAAAACCATGAAATCTGCTTGGATTCTCGGGCTCCTCGCGACCCTCGCCTGCTCGACCCCCGCACCCGCGCCAACACCTGCCCCGCCCGCGACCGCTGCGCCCCAAGCCGAAGGGGCAAAGGTGGTCGTGATCGGCGACAGCCTCGCGGCAGGTTTGGGATTGCCCGCGGACCAAGCATGGCCCGCTGTCTTGGAACGCAGCTTGTTGGGTGCGGGAATATCGGTTCGCGTCACAAACGCCGGCGTAAGCGGCGATACCACCGCCGGCGGGCTGTCGCGCTTGGAATGGCAGCTTCGCCAAAAACCCGATGTCGTGGTCATTGAGCTTGGTGGCAACGATATGCTTCGCGGCCAGTCCCCAGAAGGAATACAAAACAACCTTGAACAAATATGTCAAGCTGCGCTCAATGCAGGCTCAAAAGTAGTACTAGTGGGCATGACCGCACCCGAAACGCAAGGTCCGGAAGCAAAATCCGCCTTTGACGCAATCTACCCTGCGATTGCATCCAAGCTCGGGGTCACCTTGGTGCCGGGATTCTTGGACCCCGTCCTGCAACACCCGGAGTTGCTGCAAAGCGATGGTTTGCACCCGACCGCCCAAGGACATGAACGCTTGGCAGCCGTCGTCCATCCCGTCCTTGCACGCGTGCTCGCCGAGCAAGCTGGGCAAACCGCAACCCCGTAGCGGTATTCCCGTTTTCGTGCTTCCATCTGTGGTAGCGTACCCGCCACTTCCCCCGGTTGGGTTTTGAGGAGGGGCATTGTTGTACCCAGGTGCATTTCGTCCATCGACACGCGGCGCGGTGTTGGCCGCTGTTGTCGCGTTGTTGTCGTCCGGTCCTGCATGGGCTGTTGATCTCGCGGGCACTCTGCAAGGGCAGGTGCACGATGAAGCCGGTCTCCCCGTGCCCGGTGTCAAGGTCGTCATTCAGTCGCCTGCCCTACAAGGCGCGCGCACCGCAACCACCGACCAAGACGGCAACTACTTCTTCATGGCATTGCCAGTCGGCGAATACCAGATTCAAGTAGAATCATCGGGATTTCACCCCACCCGCGGTCGCGCGCGTGTCAATAGCGGGCTTTCGAGCCGCCTCGACGTCACGATGGTGCTAGAGACCGTCGCGGCCGAGATGATTGTCGAAGATGTCCGCCCCCCCCTCGATGCCACCAACGCACGCACCGGCATCGTGTTGTCCAAAGCGCAGCTCAAGGACATCCCGAACTCCGGCCGCGACTACCAGTCCGTCATGTCGTTCTCGCCCGGTGTCGTCGGCTCCGGCAATCCGAACATGCGCGGCGGCTTGTCCTACGGCAACCAGTACTTCGTCGACGGCGTCAACACCACCGACCCCGTCACCAACACCTTCTCGATGAACATGAACTATGATGCCATCGAGGAGTTCCAAGTCATCACCGGCGGCATGGACGCCGAGTATGGCCGCGCAATGGGCGGCGCGGTCAACATTGTCACCCGCTCGGGCGGCAACGAGTTTGAAGGCGACGCGATGTTGCTGTACTCAAACTCCGATATGCAGGTCTACAAGCCGCTTCCCGAAGAAAAGGGCGTACCGGTCCCCGAGAACGCCAACCAAATGTTGGCCGTCAACTTGGGCGGTCCTATCGTCAAAGACAAGCTGTGGTACTTCGTCGGTACCCAGCTCAGCCGCAACCTGTATACCCCCGCGATGACGAAAGAAATCCGGGACATTCGCCCCACCGACCAAGGCCCCGTGCCCACCCGCGATTGGAAGAGCGCGTACTTGTTCGGAAAGCTCACCTGGCAGCCGGTTCCCAAGCACCGGTTCTGGCTCCACGCCCAGGCCGACCCGACGAATATCGACAACGCATCCGCGAGCCCCTACGTCCTGCAAAATGCCGAGACATGGTGGCGCCAAGGCGGCTGGCTGACCTCCTTGCGGCACCAGTGGATTGGTGGAAAGCGCACGGTCGCCGACACCCAGGTGGCCTTCAACAAGTCCTATATTGTCACCGGGCCAATGCAGTGGAAGGACTGCAAAAACTACGATAAAGTTGGCGTTTGCGAGGACGACTTCAGCGAGCCGCTCGGCTCCTGGTTCCCCTACGATGCCGATGGATTCCAATACGGAACCACCGTAGACTCGTCTATCGACCAACGCTACCGCGGCTCGTTGACGAGCAGCGTCACCCACTTGGCGAGCTTTCTCGGTGACCACCGCATCAAGGCCGGTGTACAAGCCGACCTGCTGAGCACCTACACGGTCTACCCCGGCTACGCCCGCGGCTTCGAGTACTGGACCCACAACGGCGACCCCAGCAACCTCGAAGGCTACACGCCGGAACTGCTCGTAAAATACGATAGCAACAGCGAAGCCAACTTCAAAGGCAATATTGTCGGTTGGTATGTGCAGGACGTCTGGAACCCCGTCCCCCGCATCACCATCCGTCCCGGTCTGCGCCTCGAACACAGCGCGTTTTACAACAACGCCAACAAAAAGGTGTACTCGTCCGTCAACCTTATGCCCCGCATCGGCTTCGCGGCCGACCTCGATGGACAAGGCAAGACGGCCCTACACGCCTACTACGGCCGCTTCTACGACCCTGCGTTCCTCAGCGTGGCCAGTATCTTGGCCAAGGACCTCAACGGCGGCGGCTATTATCCCTGGACCGGCGATGAATGGTCCGACGAGCCTTCGTACGCCTTCGCTGACAACTTCCTCAAGCACCCCGACCTCAAGACCCCTGTCTCGGACGAGTTCGACCTGGGCGTCTCGCGCGACCTCGGCGGCGGCTGGTTGGTGGACGTCAACTTCTCGTATGAGATGACACGCAACCTCTTCGAAGACGACGAGGTCAATCTCATCTGGAATGACGACGGCACGCAAATTGTCGGTAGTCGCGATGGTGGCGGCGAGGCCACGTACCGCCTCCGAACACCAGACGAAGCATTCATGAACTACACTTCGCTCGAATTCTCGGGCAGCCGACAGTTCGACGAACACTGGGGCATGTTTGGCTCGTACACCTGGAGCCGGTCGTATGGGCGCGCCCGTGACGACCAAAACCAGGGCCTCGCATCCGCCGGTATGGACATCACGCAGCAAAATCCCCTCGAAGTCGGCCTGATGCCCTACGACGTACCGCACAACATCAAGCTCGCGGGTTCGTGGCGTGACGAGGGCCTATGGGAAATCGGCAAAGCACGGGCCGGTTTGTTGATGGGCTGGAATTTCAGCATGGCCTCGGGCTATCCCTACCGCGCAGTTTACTGGAACGATGCTTATGGCTCCTGGAATAACTACCAGGAAGGCATCACCGGTGATTACCGCCTTCCCGCCGTGAGCTCCCTCGACCTGAAAGCGGGCATGAGCTTGGGTGCAGGGCGCAGCGATTGGGCACTCACCGTCGAGTGCTTCAATGTGCTGAACGACCGCACGATTACCGCCGTCGAAACTGCGTATGACGACCCCGGAGGGGGCCCGTACCTCGACCCGAACGGCAATCCTTGGTTTGGCCAGCCGGTCGCCCGGCAGCAGCCACGCAACTTCCAAATCGGCCTTCGCGCGACTTTCTGAGGTGCACCATGAATCTACGCACACGCGCATCCATCGCGGCCATCAGCCTTCTCGGCTCCGCCTGCATCAAAGACGAGCAAGACATCGACCGCACCGTTGTAACCGGTACCGTCGTGATTCCTGCTCGGGCATCGACGGAGCGGGAGACCGAAGTCGGTCAGAACGACACACTCGACGTGGCGGAGGCCATGGGCGAGTTGCGGTACGCGCAGGTCACCATTCAAGGGCAATCGTTGCGCGTCGGCAACACCCGTGACGGGGAGCCCCGCGAAGACCCTGACTGGTACACCCTGGAGGTGGCGGCTTCGGGCACGCTGGAGGCGGTATTCGCCTTCCCTTACGGCACCGGTGACACAGGAGAAGATGCACCAGCACGGCATCTTGTCCAGCTATTCGACGCATCGACCCTCGATGCAGACGGCAACCCTACCCTGCTCGCAGAAGCGGACACGGCGAGCGACTCCACCCAAGCGGCGGTGCTGAGCGCTGAGGTGGCAAAAGGAACGGTGCTCGCGATTGCCGTCACGGCGGGCGCGGGTGGCCTGGAGATGCCCGAATACAGCATCCAGCTCTCCGGCCTCGACCCCAACGGCGCCGGAATCCAAGTCGGCGCCTACGAAGGCGGCAACTGGGAAACCCGCGGCGCACTTCTCGGTGGCACCACCACCGGCGAGTTCTTGGTCGACGCGTCCACCGGCAACAAGTCCGCCGAGTGGACGCTCTACGGCGTCAGCAAGGTCGAGACCAACGAGACCGAAACCACCGTCACACTCGTCGACCAAGCCTATTTCTGGGCGGGTACGTTTGGGGGTCTGAACGGCGGTATCAGCTCGGGAATGCTTTACTCCGGCACACCCATCCAGGTGCCCCTCCAGTCCGAAAAGATTGTAGGCGTCAACATTGTGGTGGACTCTGTGGTTCCGGTCATTATCGGCTGGGAAACCAGTGAAGCCGAACCGAACGATGTGGAAATCGACGGGAACTACGCCATCGTGGGCGGTGCGGCACAGCCTGCACCCGAAGCATCTGGCCCCGGCTACACCGACATCATTCGCGGCACAATTGTGCTCGAAACCGACGACCCAGGCTGGGGCGGCGACAACGACGCTTACACCATCACGGTTCCGTCGACGATGGGCATGATTGCGACGTTGAGCTGGTCTGACCCCGAGCGCACCCTCGACCTCAACTGGAACGGCCCCGGCGGAGAGTGGTGGGGCGCGGGGTGGGCCATCTTGGACACCAATCCCGAGCGCTTCGATACGGTGACCGACTTCGCCACATACTTGGAGCCGGGCGAAGAACACACCCTCGTCGTGTTGGCGTGGGACGGACCCGCCGGAAGCGTTGACTATGAGCTTCGCTTGGAGTGGGCCGCACCCTAAATCCCTGCGGCTCGTCCCGTCGCGGAACGAGGCCGGTCGTCCTGCCACCGCGCACATCCTCGCGACCCCCATCCAGCCGTTGTCTGGGTGGGGGTGTTTCGCGACCGATGGGGCCCTATTTTCGGTCTCGCCCGAGGAGGTGCCCCCGACACCCCACGCTCGCCCCCGAAGCGTTGGGAACGCCGTATCGGCCCGTCCCAACGGCTCGCGTGAACGGGTCTGTTCAC
>CAZCUX010000009.1:102821-186791 GCA_964502005.1 uncultured Enterobacterales bacterium | reverse complement strand
GTTGGGAACGCCGTATCGGCCCGTCCCAACGGCTCGCGTGAACGGGTCTGTTCACTGAATGACGGTTCACTGAATGACGGTTCACTGAATGACGGTTCACTGAATGACGGTTCACGGAATGACGGTTCACGGAATGACGGTTCACGGAATGACGGTTCACGGAATGACGGTTCAGGTGGGGGCGGCTCCCGCGCCCCATGCGTACGCGCGTGTGTTGCCCTCGCCGCGTGCGCGCTGGGTGGTGAGGTCGAGCCCGGCAGACAATACTTCGGGCCGTCCCACCAACGTCAGTCGTGTTTTGGCTCGGGTGGCGCCGGTATAGATGAGCTCGCGGGTCAAGATGGGGCCCGGCTCTGCCGGAAGCACCACGAGCGCATGGTCGAACTCGGAGCCTTGGCTCTTGTGGATGGTCATCGCGAAGACGGTCTCGTGGGCCGGCAAGCGACCTGGCGAGAGAAATACGACACCGCGGTCGGGGTCAGGGAACACGACGCTCTCTTTGCCGTGGCGCCGCACGACCAAACCGATATCGCCGTTGAAGCGGCCCACGGCGTAGTCGTTCTCGGTGACCAGCACGGGCTGGCCGACGTAGGGTCCCACGCGCGCCTTGAATCCCGGAGCGACCCGCGGCAGCAACGACTCGATGAGCGAAACGATACCGCGCACCCCCAAGCGGCCCTGTCGGTGGGCGCATAGCACACGGAAGGTGTCGAAGTTTGCGAGGAGCTTTCGATAGTGCGCAACTTCGTCCGCGCCGTGGTACTCGCGCAGCACCGCGTTGACGATGGGACCGTAGGCACCGAGAATCACCTCCATTACGGGGCGGTCCAAACCGCCAGCACCCGACAGCTCCATCCAAGCAACGTCGGCAAACGTGTTGCCGCGGAGCGCGCGCGACAGGGCAGCCAAGTCGCCCGAGAGCGTCGCGCGAGCGACAGCGCCGACACCGGACTTTTCGTCAAAGCGGCGACTTTCGGTAAGTTGCACGACATTGTCGTGAAGACCCTGTGTTTCCGCCGAGGCAAAGGAAGCGTCCAGCTGGATTCCCGCGATGGCCGCGAGGTCTTCGCGCACCTCCGTGCTGACGCGGGGCGCATCAAAGGACGCGGCGTTGCACAAGTCCGCCAGCACGGTGCCCGCATCGACGCTTGCAAGCTGGTGGTGGTCCCCCAGGAGCAAAAACCGCGCACCATGGGGAATAGCATCGACGAGGCGCGCCATGAGGGAGAGGTCCAGCATCGATGCTTCGTCCACCACCAAGAGGTCTGTGGCGAGGGGCCGTTGTGCATCGTGGACAAAGTGCCCGGGTCGCCGGGCATCGATTCGTAGCAAGCGGTGTACGGTTCGCGCCTGGAGACTCCCCAAAAAGGCACGAAGCGCCTGGGGAGGTGTTTCCGCGGGAAGCGCGCATTTTCCTGTGGTTTCGACGAAAGCATCGAGACCGACAGTGAGGGCCTCCTGCATACGCGCGGCGGCCTTGCCTGTGGGAGCCGCCAGCATGACCCGGAGGGGAGCCTTGTTTCCAGAGGCGACGTGCTGGGCAAACAAGAGGGTGAGAATGTTGCGAACTGTCCACGTCTTGCCCGTGCCGGGTCCTCCCGTGATGACCACGAAGCCACGCAAACACGCCAAGGCGGCGGCGAGCTGCTGTCGGTCGACGCGCTCCTTGTCTTTCGCTTGGGGAAACAGCACCGTGAGGCCCAAGCGCAGCAAATCGGCAGATGCAGAAGGCATCGCGACCATCGCGCTGCGCCGCAAGTGCTCGCTGAGGCGCTGCTCGTCGGTCCACAGACGGCGCAGGTAAAGGCGATGTCCTGCGAGTACAAACGGCGCTTGGCCGTCGTCGTCGGAGGGCTGTGCGACCAGTGAACAAGCCGCTACCGAAGCACGCCACTCCGCCCGGTTTTCGGGCCACACGAGCGCGGCGTTTTCCCCCTCACCTTGGCCTTCGGGCAATGCGTCGGACACGCGCGCGGGCACAATGTCGGGAAGCACCGCACATACCCGCCCGCGCTCCGGTGCTCCCGCCGCGAGGGCGAGCGCCAAGAAAACATCGGGCGCTATCGTCGACGCTTTTCGCGCCAGGAGGTCCACCATTTGTACGTCGGCGCGCGACAGCACACCCGCCTGCACAAACGGCAGGATGCGCTGTCGAAGGGCATCTTGGACTTGCTCCGAATACCCAAGGGCTACGTCTTCCGAGGACAGAGGAAACAGCGGGACGTCGACCTGCAATGTGGCGGTCATTTCGCGCATGCCTCCTCCCATTGATTGCCAAACAAGGAATCCAAGCCCTCGATGACTTCGAGCGGGGGACGGTCACAGAACACGCCCGGCCGGCTCCCGGGGGTTGTTTTGTCTTCGGCATCGGCTCCCACCATGCCGCGGAAAAACAGGTACAGCACACCGCCGAAGTGCGTGTCGTATTCGTAGTTCTTGCGCAAACGCAGCGAGAGATACCGGTGCAAGGCCAGTGTGTAGATATGGTACTGCAAAAAGTAGTGATGATGGGCCATTTCGTACCGCAGCCCATCTTGTAGAAAGTGATGCAACGGCGTGCGTCCGGTTTGATGGGGATCGAGGCGGTTTGACTTGTAGTCCACGATGTACCAACGACCTACTGGGGAACTTCCGTCGCGAACACGGAAGACAAGGTCGATGCTGCCTGTCATCATGCCGGCCATGGGCGAAAACCCCAGCTCCCCCACGCGCTCGACCCAAGCGGCCGGTACTTCGGGGCAATCGTCGCGCAGAGAGAGTACTTCTTGCACGGCCGCCGGCGTCACCGCGCTTCCTGCGGGCGACAATGGAATCGGAAAGTCGAACCGGAGCTCATCCAGGCGGTCCGCGCGCGAAATATCGCACAACCGATGGTCGGGAAGCAGAGTGCCCAACGGTGTTGTGAATACGCCAGGAAACCCCTCCATCACAACATCGTGCACAGCAGGGTCGCCAAATCCATGCTGTGCCAGAATTTCGCGCGCGAGCTGCGAGAACGCCTCCCGCCCACCCGTCGACCAACGCCCTGGCGCAAAGTCCGCAAAGTCGGCGTGCTCAAACAGCGCATGAAAGCAGGTGCCCGCATCCGCACCCGAGGGCAAGCGCGCCAAAGGGACCTCGGCGAGGGCCGCGAGCCCCGGGGGCAATGGGGGCGGCCGAAGTGCGGGCGGCGCAACGGAGATGTGGTCGGCATGGCGGTCGTCGTCGAAGCCGAGGGCTCGCGCGGGGTCTGCGTTGGCCTCCGCTTGGGCCGCGACATCGGCACGCGTGAGCGCCGAATACGAATGTCGGCGCCAACCGTCGTCAATCGTACGAGAGAGGCGCGCCGCCGCCAAGCGTGCTTGATTTGTCGAAGGAGGAAACCAAACACCACGTAGGGGCATACCGGCGCGGGACACCACCAGAAGCGGTCTCCCATCGCTGCTTGTGTGGGCAAGTCGCGCGAGTTCCTCAAATTGGGCCGATGCGCTCTCTATCTCTCCACTTTTCAATCTCTCTTGAAGTCCTTGAACCCGGTTGGACGTACCGACAGGTTGATGGGGTGGAGCCCCCACCAAAACCGCCGACAATGGGTTCTCCTTGCGCCTTCCATCGCTTCCCGGCCAATACACGACACACCGATGCCGTGCACGGGTCAGCGCGACATAGAGCAGACGCAGGCCTTCATCCCGCGCGTCTGCGGCCGCTCGCTCGACGATGGAGCCATCTTCGTCGAGCAGGACCAGTTCTTGCTTCGTGAGGTCGAAGGGACTCGAAACCACCGCCGGCACGGTGACCCGGTCTCCTTCATCGCGCCAAAGATAAGGGGCAAAAACAATGCCGTATTGTAGGCCCTTGCTCTTATGAATCGTGACAATTTGGACCGCTTCGTCGTCTTTTTCGAGGCGAATCTCCGATGTGCTCGCATCTGCTGGCCCGTCGACGCGTTGGGCACCGAGCCAACCCACCAATCCCACCAAGCCGCCGCCGCTCTCGACACTCCAGGCATGCATGAGCTCAATGAGGTGGTGCAGGTTGGTCATGCGTCGCTCGCCACTTCGGGTCGCGAGCACGCGCCAAGCCACGGACTCGCCTTCGTTGGCCCAGACGGGTTCATAGTCCAACAATGCCTGAAACGCCGCCATCACGCCATCTCGAACAAACGTGTTCCGCCAGCGAGCCAACACATCGAGCCAGTTGTCCCAAGCTTCGAGGGCATCCGCGCTTGGCTCCGAACCTACCGGCAGGTCCTCCACCGACGCATTCACCAAAGGGTCTACGGCAAGCGCACGCGCATGGCTATCGGTTGGCGACTCCATGGCCGTCAACCAACGTTGCAATGAGAGCGCCTCTATAGAATCGAAGACGTGGCCCTGGCTAGAAATGACCGCCGGCACACCGCGTAGACGAAGCGCTTCGTAGACGAAGTTGGCTTGGGCATGTCCGCGCACCAACACAGCGATGTCTCCCGGCCCCACGGACCGTGCTTCGATTTGCGCCGGACCCGAAAGGAGGCGCACAATGTCAGATGCCACAAGCTCGGGAATGAGCTCACCAAGCGCACCCGCACTGAGAAACTCGTCTTCGCTTCCTCCATTCGCCGCGCCGTCCACCCAGACCAGTTGCAGCGGCGCTGCCGTTTCATCGGCAACCGGCCAAACAAGGCGCTCCGGGCGCACGGGAGCATCGACCGGAATGTATGCGATGTCTGCCGAGCCGAACATTCCGGGGCGGTCGAGCAAGTGATTCATGGCCGACACGAGCGGCACATCGGAACGGAAGTTCACGTTCATCGTAAACTGGCGTTCCAGCGCGACCTGACTTCGCGCAGCCAAATAGACGTTTACATTGGCGCCACGAAATCCATAGATGGCCTGCTTTGGGTCTCCAATGAGGTAGAGAAAGTGCTGGGGCGTCGGTTCTTGCTGTCCACCGAACACCCGTCCAAAAATTCGCCACTGAAGGGCGTCGGTGTCTTGAAACTCATCGATCAACGCCGCGCGAAATTGGCTACGAATCGCCTCCGCAAGCACCGGACCCCGCGCAGGGTCGAGCAGAACGTGGTCCAGGTCCCGCAGGAGATCCTGGAAAGATTGCGCATCTTCACGCTTATGACGACGTGCGACCGCCTTTCGCACATCGATACAAAACACGCGCCACAAACCCGCGCGTACTCTCGCGCCTTGGCTGACCAAGTCCGAAAACTGCGCAAACGCCTCGTGCTCCGCGAGCGCTTTCCCCACCGGTGAACGAGCTTTCTCGCGAAGCTGCGCGGCAGAAAACCAGCGAACCCAAGTGTCGGCGAGGGTCGGAAAAGAAAAAGGTTGTTCTAACCAGCTCCTGAGCTCTTCTAAGCGGCCGTCCGCAAAACGCGCGCCGTAAGTTCTTCCACAAAAAGCGCCTTTTGCATGGACCGCGGCCGTCAGCTGCTTCGCTGGCCCGCCTTCCGCGAGCAATATCGGTCGAAGGGCAGACACCGCATCGAGCCACTCTTGCACGGACGGCGCGGGGGTGTTGGGAAGCACCTCCATGTCAGGGTCGCGCAATGCTTGCTGCGCAAGGGACGACAAAAACGAAAACTTGAGCTTGCAGCCGTCGCGGAGCAGTCGAGAGAGATGGTCGGGCTGTTCGGCCATCTGGCGCACCATCCAGTCGTACACCGCCTCCATGACCGCATCCGAGCTGTCTTCGGCGAGCGAGCGTGAGAATGCCGTGCCCGTCTCGAAGGCATGCAACTGGAGCATACGCTGGCAAAACCCATGAATCGTCGAAATGAGTGCTTGGTCGAACTGCTCCCGTGCGCGGCGCAATCGGCGACGAAGCGCGGTAGCACGGGCAGGGTCATCGGTGGCCTCTCGGAGAAGACGCACCAGCAAGCCATCCTTGGGCTCGCATTGGCCCACCTCGACGGCGCGAAGCGCCTCCCCAAGGCGCAGGCGGATACGGTCTCGTAGCTCGGCAGTGGCGGCCTTGGTAAAGGTCACCACGAGGATTTCGGAGATATCGAGCCCCACATCGACGATGAGGCGCACCACGAGATTGGTGATTTGGTACGTTTTTCCGGTGCCTGCGCTCGCCTCCAGCAGCGTGATGCCCGGAATGACGGGAGTATCGACATCAAACGCTTGGTAGCGCCGCTCATTCGATGATGCTTCGACGGTCATGCACTGTCCCCCGCAAACAACGGCCCAAAAACGGTAAGAGCCCAATTCCGAAACGCTTCCGACGCGTTGCCATCGTCGTCCAAAAATGGGCAGCTCTGTCCAAATAATTTTTCGATAGATGGGTCCTGGAGGTCGCCCCGCAAGGCCTCGCTGCCCCACCAATGCTGGGCCGCGGCTTTGGTTCCGACCTGAATCGCGGCAAGATTGCCCGGTTCATCCCAAAGCACTTCTCCAACGCTTGGCTTTCCCTTTCCGGTTGACGCTGCCAAAAAGGCCCACGAGGACCGAGAGAAGAAGAGGAGAGGCTCCCGCCGTCCGCGTTGGTATCCTTCGACCAAACGCGCGAGATACCGCGAAGCGGCACCGGAATCTCCACCAAATGGCAGGCAACTTCGGACTCCCGCCTCCTTTCGTCCGCTGCCCGTCCACGCGCAAATCCAGGGAATGGGGTGGCCACTGGCGGTAAGCAGCACGGCCTCAAGCCAGCTTCGTAAAATCTTTCGACCCTCCCAGCTGCCGACGACCACCCGTTGCAGGGTGCGTTGACCGACTCCGGCGACCGCGCCTTCGAGGTGAACTTCGCCCGGACATTGCACGTCGACACGAATCGAACGAAGCGGCAAATCCAATACACCGAGCTTCTGAAGGGCCGTATCCACTGGTACTTTGGCGTCCTGGTATGCAAGCGTCCCGAGCGTGCCAATCGGCAATACGCCACTTCCGCGGAGCTTTTCTTCGACAAAGGACGCATCAACGTGGCCCAATGCACCCTCCACCATCTCACTCTTCACAGCGAAATCGCGCAGAGCATCGAGTTCAACGGGTTCGCGGTCGGGAAGCACATCCGTCCAGTCTGCCAACCAGACACCCAACTCCCGCTGCACAAGTCCCGCGACCGGCTCCTTCCAAAACCCTAAGAAATCGTCTACATCGATGACCTTATCGTCGTCCTCCACCAGCCCAGCATACGAACGGGGCCAGAACGGGCGAGGCTCCATCGGCAGCGCTCGCAATGCACGCGCACCCGCAACCAAACGACCATCATAGGACCACGGCTGGCCCGCGAGCCAATGGGCCCCCGCCGCGCCAGATTCGCCGCGGGGAGCCAATGCGCCCGCTGCAAAATTGCGTGGCCCAAACGGCTGCAGCGCGTGGTGGATCAGCAGTACATCACGCACCGTGCGCCACCCATCCGGTGGCAAAAAGCTGGCTTCGAGGACATCTACGAACTCGCCAATCGGCACTGCTGGCGGCAGTTCTTCGTTGGACCGAATGTCGCGCCCCGACCAGAACACCAGAAACGCATCCCGAGCCGCAAGAAGCGCTTCGAGGAGGAGATAGCGGTCTTCATCTCGGGGGTCACGGTCACCCACCCGCGGCTCCCGCATCAGAGGGTCAAATCCCGTGCTGCTGCCCACTCTCGGAAAGCTGCCATCGTCCATGCCAAGCAAACACACCACCCGATTGGGTACGCCGCGCTCCGGCAGCAATGAGCAAAACGTAACGGAGCCCGTCTGTTGACCGTGGCCTTCTGCATCCTCGGTGAATCGCGCCTCTAGCCACGCACGAATTGCGCCAGCATCCATCATGAGGGTGGAACCGTCTTGCTCCGCTGCGAGCGTCGAGGAACGCAATACATCGAGGTGGAGACGCACCTGCCGAATGCGAAACCCAGCGGGGGTCGTGGGTGCAACGAGCCGGTCGAGCATTCGGTCGAGCCGGTCGGCCCACGCACCGGGCGATGCTGGGACTTGGAAGCGCGCAAGCTCGGCCGCCAATGCGACGACAAACTCCACCAACGGAGCCACCAAGCCGCGGTCGTTGCCGAGCACGGCTGCCTCGGGGCGAATGCCGAGCGGCAACGGCGACGGCCCAAGGTCCCCCGCCAAGAGCCCCATCGACAGTCGCTCCAGACCAAACCGCCAAGTGCAGAAATTGTCACTCGGCTGGTCGAACTCGGTTCGCTGGTCGCGGTCGCGGCCCCACCGCGCCCCGGAAGCGCGTACCAAACGACCGATGCCAGGCACGTCCTCCGCCGAGAGTCCAAAGCGCGCCCGAACCGGCTCGTAGGCGAACAAGTCGACGACAGAGGGCGCGTCAAAGCGCGACGTAGCCATCGACAGTATTCGAAGAACAACGGTAGCGACGGGATTTACCGCCTGAATGGACTGGTCTGTCATCCGGTACGGAATCGACGGCGGCGCCCCACGGCCCCGCTTGGCGCCAAACACCGCCGACACCAAGGGCGCCACCTCCGCAATCCGCGGGCACATCACCACAACATCTCGTGGGAGGAGCGTTTCGTCTGCGGCAAACAAGTGAAGCAAGGCATCGCGCAGGGCCTCAATCTGCCGGGCCAACCCGTAGCAAGAGTGAAGCTGCACAGAGCGGTCGTCCGCGCGCAAGCGTCGTCGCTCGAAGTCCGCGACCTGCTGCTTGTGGTCGGCGGGGTGCCGCATCGCCAAGATGTCGGACTGAAGCCACTTTAGCGCCGTAGAGGACGGCCCTTCAGCTGCGGCGGAGTCCGCGACGGGATCGATAAAAAGCTCGGCTTCGAGGGTGGCGTCACGGTAGCCCTCGGGAAGCCGCTCTAAGACGGCCTGGAAGTCGCGGGCGACGCGCCCGAAGGTTGCCAGCATCGGATTGGGACGCGTGCGGCCCGGCGCAGGTGCTTCATCCGGTGGCAGCGTTTGCTCGAGCTTGGCTGCCAGTTGGTCGCGCGCCATCGTGAGCGGCGATGGCAAATCAGCACAGCCACGACGCACATCCGACCAAAACTGGTTCGACGGCGACAACAAATAAAGGTCGATGGCAAAGTGGCGGCTCGCAGCCCCCAAGAGTTGCACATACGGCGGCGGCAGGGTGCTCAGACCAAACAAATGAAGGCTCGAAAAAGGCGGGGGGGTCGCGCGGCTACTTTGCAAGCAGGTCATTGCTTGCATCCAGCGCTCGGCGGGGTTTCCAGGCCCCAACCGCACACAAACCCGATGCCACAAGGCCGGAATCCAAGGGTCGACGCTCGCGGGCAAGGGTCCAACAACGCCGGTAGCCCATGCCGCCATCCATTCGGGCCGAAAGGTACACAAGCGGTCGAGAACCGATACCACTTGCACGCCGAGGCCAAACAAGCGGCGGTCGACGATGTGGGGCGTGTCGTTGGGCTCGGCGACCATCCAGCGCTGAAGGGGAGCCCAGGTGGCGTCATCCCCAAGCCCGCGGAGCGTATCGAGGACCACCCAAAGCAGGCTGCCACTCCGCCATGCCGCAGGGCGCTCTACGTCTCCCAACGCCCAAACCTGAATGCGCTCAATGACACTCGCGGGAAAGGGAAACTTGAAGTTGGCGGAAATGCGGTGCATGTCTGCCAGTTGGTGGGCCAACCAACGCTCCGTACCCCGGTTGCCCACAACCACTTGTGCAGGGACAATCGGATCGAGGAGCTGTGCAAAGTCAACCCGAAGCATTTCCGCCAAAACTTTGGCCAATACTTCCACATGGTTGCTTCGATGGACACGAAGGCCTGAACTTGATGAGGGAGATTCTGACATCATTCGCCCCTCTAGCGGAGCGACAAACACCTGTCACCCCCAATTGCGGACATAATATGTCCGCTTCAAAAATACCAGGGCTTCAAAACCCACCCGTCCGCCTCCCTGCCCATGGCGATTCGCCGCTGGGGACATATCGATCGACCCTTCCTGTGGCGTCTTGTGCGCAAGGTCCCCCAAAATCCAACCGCCCGCGACATCTCCCAATGGGGGGGGCAGCACAACAAAAGATTCGGTCACCAACCGTCACACGAAGTCACAGCGTGTCAAACCCGCGCGAAACGGTCGTAGATGGCTTGAGATTTGTCTGGAATCGCACGAAACTAAGAGAGCACCCCGCCCACCCTGGAGCCCGCGTGCCTCTCCCCGTACAGTGCGCCGTTATGTTTCGAATTGCAGACAAGCAGGTTTTCGGAACTGTTTGGGCCGTCGAAACGCCGTACTTGCTGGTCACCACACGCGCGAACATTCCGCCGTCGTCCCACGCCCGAATGCAGCTTGAGTTGCCCATCAACGACGAGCACGACCCCTTCGCCGCCACCACCGTGCGCGGCCAAGTCATTGTGCGAAATGCGAACAGCGGTTCCTTTCAAGGCGGACCCAATCGTTATTCCGTTGAAATTCGGGAAATGGACTACGAGGATGGCCTGAAGTTTGCACAATGGGCCGAAAAACGGCAACAGGAGAGCAATACCGACCCAGAGCAACCGACGGACGTATTGCTCATTGGCAGCCGGCCTGTAGAGCCGCCCGAAAAGGACGAGCTGCCCACCGAACAATCGATGGTCAAGCCGCGAATCCACACCGAAGCCGCCGTGCCCCGCCGCCGTCCCACCCTGCCGGCGACACCGCGGGTCGCGACCCGCCGAATCCGCACCAGCGATGCGGAGGCCCGTTTTGAGCCGCCAGGCCGAATTTGGCTCACCTGGACCCGCCAATCGGATTTTGATGCCGACTGGCACACCGGCATGTCCAACGGCACGTTGTATTTGCGGTGCGAGGGCCCCAAAGAAGGTCGGAGGCTCACCCTGCTGGCAGCCCTTCCGAATGGCGCACGCGCATTGTTTAGCGCTACCGTCACCGCTGCGCGTCCTGGACTGGTGGTGCTTTCCGTAACCATGGGCCAAGAAACCCGGCGGTTGTTTTCCGCAGCCGCAGAGCGCGCCGACTTCCCACGCTCGTAGCGCCAGTGTGCGCAATACGCGGGCAAGTTGACCCGCGCGCTGTCGGCCGGGCGCGCCTTCGCACTGTGCCCAATGCGACCACCTCCCGGGCGCGCTTGCGCGAGCGCCCGAACGAGGACAGCCTCGGCAAGTTTGCGTTTTCCCATCTGGAGAACGGACGTGTATTCGGCACCCAACGCTTGCTTTTTCGCGTGGGACTGTCCATTCCATGAATGGGTACACCGTGCACGAAAGAGCGCGCACCCAACCAACTCAACAAGGGTCAGCGCACGGCGTCACTCTACTTGCGTGCCATCGGCGATCAGTGCTTCTATCCAACTCGCCAAACGGTCGGCTTCGCTTTGGTCCTCCAATACCAATGTAACACCATGATATAGTACCAACCCACTGTAGGACCAGTTGGCATCGCTCACCACGGCGACATCGTCGCATACAATGGCCTTCGCGTGGACAACCTCGCGTGCATTGGCGACAAACACCGGTACTCCCGCAGCGCGAAGCTCTGCGATTGCCGCCTCGTTGATGGAGTTGTCGACGATCCAATCCGAACCATCGAGCAACACACCCACGTCCACGCCGCGCCCGTGTGCCGCCAATACCGACAACAGGAGTTGGTCCACCTCTCCACCACGATAATCAGCACTCCACGAGAATGCATACATGGAAATACGAAGTCGCGTTTGCGCGGCATTCATACAATCTACATACGCACCCAATGCATCGTCATCAAATCGCGGCGTCACGCCCCCGCGCTCTGCAATGGTGCCTGGATCGACCGAAGAGTCGTCCCAGAGCGCATCAAACCAACCGGCCATCGCATCGACGGCGGTAGGAACCGTGACGCGCGCACTGACTTCTCGGTTGGTGGACAACGCGCTCGAAGAAAGATTGTGCGACCCTGCATAGGCGCTGTCGTCAATTACCCACATCTTCGCATGCAGCGTGACGTCGGGAGAATCGAGGCGCGTTTCTACACCCGCTGCGCTAAGTTGCTCCAACATAGCGGGTGTGTCGTCTGCCTCTTCATCGGCCAAGACACGAACACGCACACCGCGGGCAGCAGCGTCCGCGAGGTCCACCAATAGGCTTTGGACACGCGCCGAATCCCATATTGTATATTGCGCAACCCGAACTTCCGTCGTCGCGGCCCGCAAAGACGCAGAAACGGCATCCGCAAGCTCGGCCTCCACGAGAACCGTCGTGCCGGCAGGGAGGCTCGACGGCGATTCGTACCCGCTATCCGTCGCCGAGGAAGTGGCTACGGAGTCCGCTCCTTTCGGCGGCGGAACCGCTGGCTCACACGCGGTTGCCATCGCCAACACAGCGCCGTTCCAAAAGACGAAAAGGGGGGAAACGCCACAATGCGGACGGCAACTCACGGGGTCAACTCCGGTCGTCGGACTCCGTGGGATAACACTCCGGCACAAACGCTTGCTCGGCAACCGGCGGTCGCACATAGCCGGACTCTTCCTGCAGCGGTGGCAGGTCGATGGGCCCCGGCACGACATCCTGGTATGCAAAACAGCTCAACAAATGCTGAATACAGTTGAGCCTCGCACGCTTCTTGTCATCCGATGGTACCACAAACCATGGGGACTGCTTCGTATCGGTGTACTCGAACATGGTGTCTTTGGCACGCGAGTAATCCATCCAGTGCTGCCGAGACTTGACGTCCATTTCACTGATTTTCCAGCGCTTGACCGGATTGATGATTCGTTCGCGGAGTCTGCGCTCTTGTTCTTCGGGACTCACAGAAAACCAGTACTTGATCAGGCGAATACCGGAGCGAACCAACAAGCGCTCAAAACGCGGACATGCATGGAGGAAGTACTCGTATTCTTCATCCGAACAAAACCCCATCACACGCTCGACACCGGCCCGATTATACCAACTTCTATCAAAAAGTACAATCTCGCCCGCAGCAGGCATCCGGGAAACGTATCGCTGAAAATACCACTGCGTTTTTTCGCGCTCTGTCGGTGTTCCCAACGCTACAATCGTCGCAAAGCGCGGATTGAGGCACTCCGCGATTCGCTTGATTGTCCCACCTTTTCCTGCCGCATCCCGTCCTTCAAAAACAATGACGACTCGTTCGCCTTGGTGTCGAATCCAATATTGCAGACGAACCAACTCAGCCTGTAGTCGTGCGAGCTCGGCGTCATAATAGGCACCCGAAATACGTCCGGATTTGGTCAGGATTCGTGGGCTTTCTTTCTTGGACATGCAGCTCTCCGCAATAGGGGAAAGGCCGGTGCGACGGAAGTGACGCGCAGGGAGGCGCCCCCGCGATTGCGTAGCCGATTGGGGACCATGCGCCGGCTATTGCGCGACGAATGCGCGAAGGTATCCATAAGGATATGTCCCGGATCAGGAGACGCGCGCGCTTCGGCAATCCGAACACAGGTCAGCCTCGCAGCGCTCCCTCCCTCGATCCCGCCCATGCCCTGCGCACAAAGCGCCTGGATTCGCCGCTTCCCCGACGCTGCCGATGAAGACGCCACTTTTCCGGGCACCGTTGACCAAGCGGAAAAAAACCGCAATGGTGGCCGCCTCGACCGTTTGACACCCGACGATAGCAACCGTCGCCATCGTGCCCCGCTTGACCGCGTCCAATGGTCGCTTCTACGTCGAACCCAGGCCTCCAATATGCGTCAAAGTCGGCCGAAAGAACCTGCCCGCGGTGACCGATGACCGAACAACACCGAGGAGGCTCCATGGACGAAACCCCCGAGCTTGGACTGGTACTCAGTGGCGGCGCTTCTCGTGGAGCCTACCAAGCAGGCGTTCTTCGTTTCCTTTTTCGCCAGCTTCCCAAACGCCTTGGCTACGTTCCATGGCCCACAGTCGTAAGCGGCACGAGCGTGGGCGCGCTCAATGGCATGTTCACGGTCACCCGAAGTGAAAAATATTTGGTCTACCTATCCCGAATCTGGCGCCGGATGCGCCTTTCGGATGTTTTTCAGATTCGCCCAGATGATGTATTGGGAGCGCTTTGGGGACGCTACCGCGGACGACCCGGCGCAGCACTCCTCGACCCCACGCCTCTTGAGCAGCTAATCGCCGAGCTGTTTCCCCGTACCGAGACACGCGAAGCTATCGATTCCGGAAAGGTCCGCGCCTTCATTGCGTGTGCGACAGACCTCGCAAATGGCACCAATACGCTTTTTGTGGACTCGGCGGACCCCCATCTCGACCTCAATCCCCTACCTGGGACCCGGGTAGTGCGGCGCGAAACCGCCCCCGATACGCTGCTGGCAAGTTCCGCCATCCCATTTTTGTTTCCGCCGGTTCGTATTGGAAATCGAACCTATGTTGACGGTGGCCTTCGCCAAAACACTCCCTTGCGGCCGGTGCTCCACGCCGGAGTAGACCGCATTCTCCTCATTGGAACCCACGCAGAGCGCCAGCACCAAGTTCGCCACGGGTCGGATGGCGACCACGACATCGTTCCTACTCTCGCCTTTTTGGCCGGTAAGAGCCTCAACGCAATCATGGCCGACCCCGTCGACCGCGACTTGGCGATGGCCGAGCGCACGAACGCATACATCGACTGGGGAGTCTCCCGCTTTGGGCACGGGTTTGCGACGCAAATCCGAAACGACCTCGGACTCCGCAAGGTGCGCATTTTGACCATTCGGCCCAAGATGGACCTTGGCGCTGTTGCCAATGCTACCTTTCGCGCCCACCCACCCCAAGACGCCGCGAGGTCGAAGTTTCTGCTCAATCTCATGGCAGACAAAGCAAACGATGCCGGCGGCGAGAGCGACCTCCTCTCGTACCTCTACTTCGACCGTGAGTTTACGGGTCGCATCGAGGCACAAGGTTTCGAGGACGCACGCAATATGGAAGACGAACTCGTGCAGTTCTTCCAACAGCCTATCTAACGCACCAACGAAATAAGGGTTGGCGCGGACAAAACGCCGCACCAACCCTTTTGTTTGGTCAGCGGTCTGCGCGGGCGCCAGCGGATGACCGACGCCGGAAGATCCCCAATAGGCCGACCAACAGCCCCAAGACACCCGGCGCCGCCGACCCCTTGGACGAGGCCGCACAACCGCACGCAGGGTCCTTGGAGGCGTCGAGGTTCGCGAGGGGGTCGACGGAAAGCTCGGGGTTGTCGTCGTTTGGATCGTTGGGGTCCGTGCCAGCGAAGACTTCCGCCCCATCGGACACACCACCCCCATCCGTGTCGGGGTTCAATGGGTCGGTGCCGGTGCCTTCTTCGCCGTCCACGCCGACCTCTTCGCCATCGGTGAGGCCGTCGCCATCCGTGTCACGGTCGAGGGGGTCGGTGCCCGTACCCTCCTCACCCGCTTCATCACCGTCGGAAAGGCCGTCGCCATCGGTATCCGCAAGTGTGGGGTCGGTGCCAATGCCGTCGTCGCCAGCCTCTTCGCCATCGGATAGACCGTCGCCATCGGTATCATCGACAAGTGGGTCAGTACCGGTGCCACCCGGAAGCACCTCCGAACCATCGGAGAGGCCGTCATCGTCGGAGTCCGAATCCAGCGGGTCGGTTCCAATGCCGCCGTCGCCAGCCTCGGCGCCGTCGGAAAGGCCGTCGCCATCGGTATCGGCATTCAAGGGGTCGGTGCCGGTTCCTTCGTCGTCGCCAACGCCCACTTCCTCGCCATCGGAGAGGCCGTCACCGTCAGTGTCCCAATCCGTGGGGTCGGTTCCCGTACCGTCGGCGCCTGCCTCTTCACCATCCAGCAGCCCGTCACCATCCGTATCCGCCAATGTGGGGTCCGTTCCCAACCCGCCATCAGCCGCCTCTTCGCCGTCGGAGAGGCCGTCGTCGTCGGTGTCGGAATCCCAGGGGTCGGAGCCCAGCGCGACTTCGCGCCCGTCATCCAGGCCGTCGTCATCGGAGTCGGCGTCCAAGGGGTCCGTCAGCACGGAATAGACTTCATCGCCATCGAGAAGACCGTCACCGTCTGTATCCGCATCGAATGGGTCCGTGCCGAAGACGAAGTACTCCTCTGCGTCTGTCAAACCATCGCTATCGGAGTCGAGCAGGTCATCTGCGGGGTCGGTGGGGTCCGTGCCATCGCGCAGCACCTCATCGCCATCGCGACGGCCGCCGCCATCGGTGTCCGACAACAAGGGGTCCGTGCCGTAGGTCGAGAGCTCTTCTCCATCCAAGAGGCCGTCACCGTCGGTGTCGCTCGAAAGGGGGTCGGTGCCCGTGCCCAATCCACCGTCTACACCAACCTCTTCACCATCCGAAAGACCATCACCATCGGTATCTTCGAGGGTGGGGTCAGTGCCCCCGCTGACTTCCTCGCCGTCCAACAAGCCATCGCTGTCGGTGTCGCCCACCAGCACATCCGTGCCGGCGCTCACTTCGTCGCCATCGGAGAGGCCGTCACCATCGGTATCGACGACTTCGGGGTCGGAGCCAATCGACACCTCGGCTTCGTCATCGAGGCCGTCACCGTCGGTGTCGACGCCACCATCGACGCCCGAACAGTCTTGGTCGATTCCGTCAGCGGCTACTTCGGTGCCCGAGGGGCTGACACTGGCGTCGGCGTCGTCGCAGTCATCGCCACCGTAGGCATCGCTGTCAAAACCGTCGCCATCGGCATCGTAGTCGCTGCCCCCCGAGCAATCGAGGTCGACGCCATCGTACCAAACTTCGGTTGCACCGGGGTTTTTGCGCGCGTTGTTGTCACCGCAGTCGGTGCCGCCGTAGCGGTCGCTGTCGTAGCCGTCGCCATCGCGGTCATAGTCGGAGTTGCCCGCACAGTCGGCGTCAATTCCGTCGTACCAAGTGTCCACCGCGCCGGAATAAATCGAGCCAACGGTGTCGTCGCAGTCTCCGCCCCCGTAAGCATCGCTGTCGTCGCCATCGCCGTCGGCGTCATAGTCGCTTCCACCCGAACAATCGGAGTCGACCCCGTCGTACCAAGTCTCCGAGGCCGTCGACGCAATGCTCGCGTCGCGGTCGTTGCAATCTCCTCCGCCATAGGCAGACGCGTCATCGCCGTCGCCATCGGCATCGTAGTCGCTACCGCCCGAACAATCGGAGTCGACCCCGTCGTACCAAACATCGGTGGCGCCCACATAAACGGAGGCCGAGGTGTCATCACAATCGGTCCCCCCACCCGAGGGAGCCGCAAAGCCGTCGCCATCGGCGTCGTAGTCGCTGCCGCCCGAGCAATCGGAGTCGACCCCGTCATACCAAGTTTCGGTCATGCCGGAGCCAATACTGTCGTCGGTGTCGTTGCAGTCGGTGCCGCCATACGACGCACTGTCTTCGCCGTCACCATCGGCGTCATAGTCACTACCGCCTGAACAGTCCGTATCCACGCCGTCGTACCAAGTGTCGGCGGCGCCGACATGAATGGCGGCGTCTGCGTCATCGCAATCGGTACCACCGTAGGTCACATCGGTGAAGCCATCGCCGTCTTGGTCTTCAGCGACGCAGGAAGCAGTGCAACCATCACCCGTGGTTGTGTTGCCATCGTCGCATTCTTCGCCAGGATCAGTGATGCCATTGCCGCACTCCCAACAATCGGAGTCGGCGCTGTCAATGAGCCCATCAGCGTCATTGTCCCGTCCATCGCGACAATCTTCGGGCTGGAACTCGATGGTGGTAGAGATGGTGAAGTTGGATTGGGTAGTGTGTCGTTCCGCAAAAAACAAATGGAACGAGTACGTGCCACCTGGAACCAAACCAATCGACGACGCGACACTGTCGAGGTCGACGGAGTCGGAGAGGGCGGCGTGTACACCCCCCAAGTCGATGACGAGCTGACCATTGATGAACACCCAGAGGTCGTCGTCGCCTGTGAATGTAAAGACCTCTCCTCCATTGTAGGTGAAGAACGTCGAGATTTCGTAGGTAAAGTGGTAGTTGTGACCCGTGGAGCCGTAGTTTCCAAACAACATGCCATCGATGGGGAAGAACGACGCGTTGCTGTATTCATAGACGCCAGCACTGTTGAGCGTCAGCGTGATGGGGTAGCTCGTCGACTGGTTGACACCGGTGACATCATTGTACCATTGGTCAAAGGTAGCAGCGCTGTGTACCGTTGGGTTGGACGCCGAAGTGTTATACTCGGGCTTTTCGTCGCTTCCCAAGGTCGTCTTGACGATGTCGGGGTCGCTTCCCGTCCGGTATTCAAAGTCAGCGTTTGTGGACGGCGTAAAGTCACGAATGGTGCCTGACAAGGTATAGGTTGCCGGGAGGGCCCAGGCGGGCGAAGCCAAGCCAAAACCAATCCAGGCAGATGTGCCCACGCAAATGCGCGGAAGCACTCCGGAAAATCTCGATGAGGCCGCAAGCTGGATTCGGGACATGTTCGCTCCATGGGCTTGGATCGGTTGGGGGGCGCCGCAGACAGGAGGTGTTCCACACGAAAAAACGAATGGAGCAACTTTCCTCCCTGCCAGTGGAACAGCAAGCGCGGCCCGATACAAGTGCAAAGTCGTCAGGTTTTGTCACCTTGGCAATGCGCAGTCCTGTCGCGCCTTGCCGCCAAGTCGTATTTACCACAAATTTGACCAAACGCTCTCCATCAGAGACCGGTATTGGCGCAAGAAGAGGTCCGTGCTGTAGGCCGTTCGTTCCTTGCGACCTCCAGTCCGCGAATCCCCAGATATCGAGATTTCCATGAAAAACTACGGTCCGCACCTGATTGTCGAACGAGACCCGCTGCACGACACGGTGGTCTGGGTCACGCTGCAACGGCCCGACTACCGCAATGCCTGGAGCGACGAAATGCTCCAGGGCTTCCAGCAAGCGTTGGATGCATTCGAGGAAGACAACAGCGTGCGAGTCGTCATTGTCACTGGGGCAGGAAACACCTTTTCCGCAGGCGGAGACCTCAAAGCCATGCGCGACCACAGCGGGATGTTCGCCGGCGATCCCGTCACGCTACGGTCCCGGTATACACGGGGCATTCAGGCCATCCCGCGCCGCCTCGCACGCTTCGACAAGCCGGTGATTGCCGCAATGAATGGCCACGCTATCGGCGCTGGTCTGGACCTCGCTTGTATGTGCGACTTTCGCATTTGTGTCGACGAGGCCCGCTTGGGCTCTACGTTTGTAAAGGTCGGCTTGGTTCCCGGCGACGGCGGCGCCACCTTGTTGGCGCGCGTCGTTGGCTTTCCAAAAGCTCTTGAGTTGGTGTTGACAGGGCGTGTGCTGACCGCCCAAGAAGCCCTCCAGATAGGCCTGGTTACGCAAGTCGTACCGGCAAGCGGGCTCGCGGATGCCGCGCGACTGCTCGCTGCGGAAATCGCCCAAAATGCTCCCTTGGCGGTTCAGCTCGCAAAGAGCGCCTGCTATCGAAGCCAACACCTATCGCTCGAAAATGCGTTGGACCTCGCGGCAACCTATCAAGGGATAGTGCAAAACTCCGCGGACCACGATGAAGGCGTGCTCGCACAACTCGAACGTCGCGCGCCGGTGTTCCGTGGTCATTGACGCGCCAACCCAAAGCGATGTGCGCGCCGCCGCCGCACGCCTGCGTGGATACGTCCACACCACACCTGTCCTCACCTGCGCCACGCTCAACGAATGGACGGGTCGAACCGTCTTTCTCAAGTGCGAAAACTTTCAGAAGGGCGGTTCATTCAAGGTTCGCGGTGCCCTCAACGCACTCCTTCGTCTCTCCCCAGAGACGCGCGCGCATGGCGTCGTCGCGCACAGCAGCGGCAACTTCGCCCAAGGCCTCGCTATCGCCGCGCGCCAACTCGGAGTTCCCGCGACCGTGGTCATGCCGAGCAACGCACCAGCAGTGAAAATGCAGGCCACGGCAAGCTATGGCGCAAACATCGTCCTGTGCGGCCCAACGCTCGCCGACCGAACCGAGGCGGTGGCCGCAATTGTCGCCCAAACTGGCGCGACCGAAATTCCGCCCTCCGACCACCCCGACGTCATCGCGGGCCAAGGGACGTGCGCGCTCGAGCTACTGGCCGAGGTTCCCGACCTTGACTGCATTGTGGCTCCGTTGGGAGGAGGCGGATTGCTGTCGGGCGTCGCAATTGCTGCATCCCCGATTCCAGTGGTCGGTGCCGAGCCAGAAGGCGCAAACGACGCATACCGGTCCCGAAACGCTGGCATTCTGCTTCCCCACGAAGAGGGAGCGCCCCAAACCATTTGTGATGGCCTCAAGACCATCCTCGGCCAGTGGACGTGGCCCATCGTGCGCGATGTGGTGCATTCCGTCGTCGTTGTGCCCGACGCACACACGCTCGCAGCCCTACAGCTCCTCCTCTCGCGCGCAAAGTTGGTCGTTGAGCCTAGTGCCGCAATCGCTCTCGCGGCACTACTGCCCGCGCACGGTGTGTTGCCCGAAGCAAAGCGGGTTGGCGTGGTGTTGAGCGGCGGAAATCTCGACTTTTCCCTGCTTCCATCGAAGGGCTTTCGGGACATCGCCTAAAATGCGGTCATTTTTTGACCACGCCCTACACAAGTACGCTCCAACCCGCTACTCATAACCGCAGACATCGAAGGTGATACCGATGGTGGCTGCGCAACACGACCAAGGCACCCGACAAGAGCCCATTGCACCCCATGGCAGTATTCGCCGCATTCTGCACGTCGACATGGACGCCTTCTTCGCCTCAGTCGAGCAGATGGACGACCCTTTCCTCCGCGGACGTGCGGTGGTGGTCGGGGGTGCACCCACCGGTCGCGGCGTGGTGGCAGCCGCGAGCTACGAGGCTCGCGCCTTCGGCATTCGCTCGGCCATGCCGGCATCGCAGGCACTACGCCGCTGTCCTGACCTGCTGTTTGTGCGCCCCCGCTTTGCACGCTACAAGGAAATTTCTGCAAGAGTATTTCAGATTTTTCGTGAAATAACGCCATTAGTAGAAGGACTAAGCATCGACGAAGCATTCTTGGATGTTTCTGAACATCTTGGTACCTTCGACAGCGCCACCAACGTTGCGCGACATATTCGGGCACGCATTCGCGAGGAAATCGGCCTCACCGCGTCCGCCGGGGTCGCGCCCCTCAAATTTGTTGCGAAAATCGCAAGTGGATACCGAAAGCCCGATGGGCTGACGGTCGTAGCGCCCCAGCACCTTCGCCGCTTTTTGGACCCCCTTCCCGTCGGAAAAATCTGGGGCGTCGGCCCCCATACCAACGAAAAACTTGCCCAAATGGGTCTACACACCATCGGCGATGTTGCAAAGCAAGACCGGTATGCCATGGTTGCCGCCCTCGGTAGAACGGGCGACCATGTGTGGAGGCTATCGCAGGGACAGGATTCTCGCCCCGTTCATACGCAACGCGACCGCAGGGGACGAAGCGCAGAGCGCACCTTCGAGACAGATATTCTTTCCCGAAGTGTCCTCGAGGAACACTTGGCGCGCCTCGTCGACCGCGTGGTCCATGGCTTGGTGTCTGCGCGTGAAAAGGCGCGTACTGTCGTGGTCAAGATACGTTATAACGACTTCACGACCGTTACACGCAGCGAAACCCTGTCCGAACCCACAAACGACGCTGAGCTCGTATACCTGCTGGCTCACCAACTTCTCGTGGAACGCACAGAGGTAGGCGCGCGCCCCGTTCGCCTCTTGGGATTGGGCGTACGAATCTTTGAAGCATCCGAAGTGGGGCGCCAGCTTGCGCTTCCGTTCCCATGAGCGTACCTCACAACCACAAATTCTCTCTTCTGCGGTGACACGGTTTCCCTTGGCCGGTGTTGTACCGCGCATGCCAACAGGTCGGATGCGATGCACCGCGCCGAGCTGCGGCTGGAGCCATCGTGGGTATCGACGTCGAGGCACTTTACGTTCGCTATGGACCAATGGTGCTGCGACGCTGTCGGCGATTGCTTCGGGACGAAGAACAAGCGGTAGAGGCGATGCAGGACACATTCGTGCAAGTCATTCGATTCCAACACCGCCTCGACGCCGAAGCGCCCTCCTCGTTGTTGTACCGAATGGCGACCAACACATGCCTCAATCGAATTCGGGCAACACGCCGCCGTCCCGAGGACGCCGACTCAGACCTCATCACGAAAATCGCCGTCTTGCCCGACTCTGCCGGGCAACCCATTGCACGTCTGCTGTTGGAGCGCATTTTCGCACAAGAGTCTGAGTCGACACGCACAATGGCTGTGCTTCATCTATTGGATGGACTGACGCTCCAAGAGGTTGCAGATGAGGTCGGGTTGAGCGTTTCGGGCGTACGAAAACGGCTTCGCGCGCTGAAGGCCCATGTAGCCGAGCTGGAAGGAGTCTAACGATGACACGCCCGTCTGCCGACACCCCTCCTCTATTGTCCGATTGGACGCTCGAGCGCTTTGTTTTGGGCGAACTTTCCCCGGAGCGGCACCAAGAGGTCGTTTCTGCCATCGCCTCCTATCCCGAGGTCGCCGCGCGTATTTCGGCCCTCCACGCCGACAATCGCGCCACATTGGAACGTTACCCGAAGGCCGCCGTCACCCACCGGATACGCAATGCGGCCCCCCAAAAGTCGCAAAGACGTGCGTTGGTGCCTGTTTTGGCTTTTGCGGTGGCATTATTGACGGTGGTTCCCCTCGTATTTTCCAATACAAATCGTCCCGTCGAGCCCGATGTTTTGACGAAAGGAAGCGTTGGCCCGGACCAAGCCCCAAACGCCGCGCTTCATGTATTTCTGGACGATGGCGGGGAGTTGACGCCGGGTGCTACGGTTCGCGCGGGCGACATCCTTGGCTTCCGGGTCGACCGGGGAAACCATCCGTTTGGCGCTCTGCTCAGTCTCGATGGCGCGGGCGTTGTCACCCTTCACTTGCCTCCTACCGCAGAAGCCGACCTCCACTTGGCGCCAGGACTCGTTACCTTGGACCTCGGATACCAACTTGACGACGCACCTGACTTCGAGCGCTTCTTCTTCCTCGTCGCTGACCGGCCGTTTGACCTGCCCGCGGTTCTCGAAGCGGCGCAGCGTCTCGCTGCCGGCGACGGAAGAACGGGGAAACTTGAAGTTTCAGGCGTCGACTTGGTGGTCGAGTTTGGCTTGAACAAGGAGAAGCCTCGATGAAGTGGGGGCGTTTGCGCGCAGGATTGTCGGCTGCGCTGCTCATGGCCAGCCCCATTACCGCCGCCGCCTCCGACGGCGGTGTACGCCGTTTTGCGCTCATTATCGGCGCAAACGATGGTGGGCCCGACCGAAGTCCCCTTCGGTTCGCCGAGGCCGATGCACGTACGTTTGCCACCGTCATCCGTGACTTGGGTGGGGTCGCCCCACAGGACCAAATACTCGTCCTTCATCCCGACAAGGCTGAATTGGTCGTCGCAATCGGCGAGCTTCGCCAACGTATCGAAGCGGCCGAGGATGTTCGGACTGAAGTTGTCGTCTATTATTCCGGTCACTCCGACGAACGCGGGCTCTTGCTACGCACACAGCGATTTAGCTACAAAGAGCTTCGCGATGCGGTGCAAAACTTCGATAGCGATGTGCGCATTGCGATTCTCGACTCATGCGCCTCGGGGGCATTGGTCACCGGCAAAGGCGGCCGTCATGTCGCCGGCTTTTTGGAAAACGAAGCCAATCAAGTCGCCGGTCACGCCTATCTCACGTCTTCCGCTGCCAACGAAGTAAGCCAAGAAGCAGCCAGCCTCGGCGGCTCGTACTTTACCCACGCGCTCGTTACCGGACTCCGGGGCGCCGCTGATACCAACACCGATGGCCTCGTTACCCTCAACGAAGCCTATCGGTTTGCCTTCGAGGAAACACTCACACGCACGGAGTCGTCCCGATTCGGCGCACAACACGCAAACTTTGACATTCAACTCTCGGGCTCGGGCGACCTTGTCATGACCGACCTCCGGTCTCGCACCGCCACCCTTCACCTCGCGGCGCCGATTTCGGGACGGGTGTTCATCCGCGACTCCGAAGGACGCCTGGTCGCAGAGTTGGGCAAAGAAGCGGGTCGCGAAGTTACATTGCTGGTAGAGCCTGGACGCTACAAAGTTGCGGTACTGCAAGACGAACAAACGTGGGTAGGACTCGCGGTGGTCGATGGCACCGCACCTGCATGGGTTGCGGCTGAACACTTGGCGCCAGCCGCAAGAGTCGCGACCACTGCCCGCGGCGACACTTCGACAGCCGCGCAGCGAGCCGAGCGGCTTGTCGAAGGGCTTGCATTTTCCGTAGAAGAGTCGATGTTCGGGCTGAATATCGAAGCACCGGAGCTTCAGGGATCTGCCCTGGCGCTCGCTTGGACCCACATCCACGGCCCCGTCCAGGGTGCGCAACTTGCGTTTGCACTCAATGCTGCAGACCAACTGGACGGAATCGAAATTGCGCTCGGAGCCAACCTTACCCAACATCGAGCGTCGGGACTGCAGGCAGCAATCGGACTCAATTCCGCCGGCACGATCGACGCTGGCGTGCAGCTTTCCAATGGCGCCAATATTGTGTTGCAAGACGCGCTTGGAACACAAGGTACAACAGGGGTCAATATCGTCGGTGGAGACCTACACGGCGCACAGCTCGCTGCGGGCGTCAACATTGTGGGACACGACATCGCAGGCGCGCAGCTAGCGGCCGGTGCGAACATTGCAGGCGGTGCCGCACATGGCGTGCAGCTTGCCGCCGGAATGAACGTCGCGCACGGTCTCACCGGCTATCAGGGTGCAGTGGTCAACATTGCGGGAAATGGGCGCGGAACCCAAACCGGCGTCGTGAACATCGCTGGCGACTTTGACGGCGCGATGGTCGGCGTGGTCAACATTGCCCATAGCACCGACGCGCCCGTTGGCCTCGTCAATCTCGTCATCGATGGCATTCATGATTTGGAGGTTTCCTCCAACGGCGGAACGCTCTACGGTACGGTCAAGCTCGGCGGGAGCCACGTGTATACGTCTTATTCCGGCAGCTACACCGCGGCGCGTCCCGGCCCTTTGGGCGACTGGCAGCTGGGAGCGGCAATGGGCGGTCGAAGCAAGGGTGATGGAATCCTCGTGACCGACGTAGACGTGGGTGTCAACTGGATGTCGTCCCATTTGTTTTCCGCGCCCGCCGACGACGCCCGCTCCCTGACAATATTGGTTCCACGGGCCCAGCTTGCGTTGGGAATCCCCCTTCTCGATGGTCACGTCACGCCCTTTGCGTCGGGTAACCTCAACCTCGGAATTGCCGTCGAGAAGGATACAACCTTGCCAGATGCGATGGTGCAGTGGCCCATTCACGCCCGTGTGGGCGCGTGGCCTTCTTGGCTCTTCGGATTGCGCCTGTCGATATAGGCCCATCGGGTTTTTTCGTCAAACGCGCCCCCACGTCACATTCGGTGGGCACAAGCGGTGGTCGCAACTGAATCGCCATTCAGTTCCCAAAACAATGGGCTTCAGCTCAGCAATGCGGGAATTGCGGCGGCCTGAATGCCCCGCGCTTGCGCCATTGCGGCAATACTGGCCTGCTGGAGGATTTGCGCGACGGCCAACTCAGACGTCTCCAATGCAAAATCAGCATCGCGAATCGTAGACTCGCCTTGGGCCAGCGCATTCAACCGCACTTCATGGTGGTCGGCCGCGGAGTTCAGGCGGTTCCACGTTGCACCGAGTGTTGACGATGCCTCTCCGACGATGGCCAGAGCATCGTCCAGCGCCGCGATAGAAGCACGCGCGTCCGCGACTGTTGCCACGCCAGTGCTCGTGATGCCCAAGCCATAAGCTGTCACATCAACCGGGAAGTTCAGCGGGATGCGGTCTTCTGCGCCAGAGCCCGTGTCCGCCTGCACTTCGAGCGTCGACAATGGCCGCGAAGAGCCAATGATGGACTGCGCAATCGTATCCAGCATGATGTCGAAATTTGCGCCGCTCGCCGGCATATTCACCGCGGAACCGCCCGTGGCGGCGACGATGTCGTCAAAGTCGGCAAGGTCTGAAAACGTGCGAATCATCGCATGAACTTCAAAACCGGCCGCGGCCAGGTCGGCCGCAGCGCTCGCTTCGGTAGCAGCGCTGAGCGAGGTTTCTTGGCCTTGGTCCGAGGCATACATGAGCATCTTTCGCGCATTGGGCCGAAAGTTGTGCTCGTCGGGATTGTCGCCGTCGATGGGCGCAATGCCAGCTTGGTCGAGCATGGTGGTGTACGGGTCCATGAGCCCCAGGCCGGTGTTGGTAAAGGTCGACAACACCGAATCAAAGGCCTGTTCGTCGCTCGTCAGCGAAATATAGACCGTGCTGCCGTCGACGGTGTCCGATGAATTACTGACCCCAACCAACCCCATTCGCACATCGATACCGGCATCCTGCAAGGTTTGCCGAAATGCAGGAATCTCGTTTCGGAAAGAGGGAATCTCGAAACCCATGCTGTCCGAAAGGTCAATCATAAACACCATGTCGACCGGGTCTGGCCCCAACAAGCGACGCCCGCCGAATTCGGTGCTGTTGACCAAGCGGTCGATTTCGCCGAGCAGTTGCCCATACTCGTCTTGCAGGTATTGCCGCTCTTCGTTGGCCAGCGTTTCTGACGCAGAAGCGACCGCCAGCTCGCGCATTCGTTGTAGAATATCGACCGTTTCGACCAGCCCGCCTTCGGCCGTATTCACGAGCTCCATCGCATCGTGAATGTTGCGAAGTGCCATGCGCTCCGACTTTTGCTCCGTGCGAAGGTCGGTGGCGACCCCCAGCCCGGCGGCATCATCGCGGGCGGAAACGACGCGGACCCCCGACGAAATCCGCTCCAAAACACGCGAAAGCGAGCCACCGGCCCGCCGAAGCGAGTCGCCTGCCGTAGCGTTGGCGAGTGGGAGGTGGACGGACAGCAAGGAGGACAACCAAAGCAGTGCAGATGCGGGAGACTCTGCGGGGCGGAAACAGCCAACCATTCTTTTCGGACGGTCACCGGTCCGGCTCAAGTACAATCTGTCCGACCCACAAGCGGACGTCCAGCGATCGACGATTCCTCCCCCCCACGCCGAAATACAGACAAAGGTCCGTGTCTACCGCAACGTTCGGACGACGCGTCTGGATTCTTCCTCCGACGAGATTGACGTGAAACATCTGACCATCGCACACATCATCGGCGTCGTGTTCGCAGCCCTCGGGGCCACCGCCACGATACCGGTCGCCGCTGCCGACGCGGCCGTCGACGCCCCAACGGTAGCGAAGGACGCCAAGAAGGCTCCCCAGGCACCAGCCGGTCCAGGACGCGTCGAAGCTGCATACCGCCGATATGCAGACATTCTCGACACAATGGCGAATTTGACCCAAGAACGACCTGGCGTCGTTCATGCAGAAGCCATCGGTCAGACAGTACGCGGTCGACCGATATGGGCATTCACGGTATCCAATCCGGCCAGCACCGTCACAACTCGGGTTCTCGTGACCGCGAATATTCACGCGATGGAGTGGATTGGAACAGAGGTCGCGGTGGACCTCCTCGAAGACCTCGTGATGGCACCGGTCGACGGCGTCGAGGTAACGGTGATTCCTGTCTGGAACGTCGATGGACGCGAAAAGGTCGAGACTGACCTCAACGAGGGCCTCAACGCATACCGCCGCACAAATGCAAATGGCGTCGACCTCAACCGCGACTTCGCCGTAAACCGCGACGCTACCGCCATTTGGCGCCACATCCTGCCCGCCCGCTACACCACCTCGCCCGCCCCGCTCTCGCAGCCCGAAACCCAGGCCGTCGACGCACTCGCAAAACGTGTTCAGTACGACGTATCCATCGACCTTCACGCGTTTGGCGGCTACATCTATTACCCATGGGCAGGTCTCTGGGAACGGCCTCCCGACCGGGACCAGTTTGTCGCGCTGGGGCACGTTATGGAGCACGGGCAAGGGGCCCGCGCATACCGAACTGCGCAGCTCTCGCATTGGGCGTTCTTTTTTCGCGGTCACGGTATGGCGATCGACCATTTGTACCAAGAATACGGAACCAAGGCATTTCTCATCGAGTTGACCCGCTCTGGCTACTCCATCGCCCACCCGGCGGACTGGAAAAACCACTTCCGCATGTACAATCCCGTGGACCCCACAGCTGACCGAGAACGCGGTGTCGGTGGCATTCAAGCACTGTTGCACTACCTTGCCGCCCCCGATCACTGGCCAGGGGGTCCGCCAAAGCCCCCCACAAAGGTACTTCCCCCGCGTTGAGGGGTTGACCCCCCGCTGGCCGGTGCATACCCGCTGGCACCTTCGCCCCCGCTGGGCGCGTGGATGCTCTGTGCGGTCTACGGAGTCGTGAAAATACGGCTTTCACCGACTGTACGAGTAATCAGAATTTGGCTACTGCACCCCTTCCTCTTGCAACCTGGTACTACGCCGCCGCGCCGCTGCTGGTGGCATGCCCCGGAGGTTTCGGATGATCGAGGTCTCGCACCTCAGTCGCTATTACGGAGACCACCGCGCCGTTGACGACGTCAGCTTCACGATTGCATCGAACACGATTGTGGGATTTCTGGGGCTGAATGGCGCCGGAAAGACCACAACACTTCGTGTGATTGCTGGATTGCTGCCGCCATCGGCCGGAACTGTGCGGATTGACGGCGAAGACCTCGCCACCGCACCGGAGTCGTTCCGAAAGAGCATCGGTTTCTTGCCCGAAACACCGCCGCTGTACGTCGAACAGACCGTCCGCGAGTTTTTGCGGTTTGTTGGACGACTGCGTGGCATGTCTTCCCAGGAGGTCGAGAACCGCCTACCTGACGTCATCGCGCGGTGTCAGCTCTCGGGGCGCGAGGATTGGGTCATCGACCAGCTCTCCCACGGCTACCGAAAGCGCGTGGGCATCGCGATGGCCATCATCCATCGGCCCAAACTGGTCATTTTGGACGAACCCATCAGCGGCCTCGACCCCGTGCAGATTGTGGAGATGCGAAAGGTCATCCGCAGCCTTGGCACCGAGTGCACCGTCCTCGTTTCGAGCCACATCCTCAGCGAAATCGGCCAAACCTGCGACCGCATCCTCGTGCTGCAAAAGGGCAAGCTCGTCTTCCAAGGCACGGCCTCGGAGCTGGGCGGCCACGCTGCGGGCTCTACACGCCTTCACCTCACCGTAGCGGGCACCGAAGCCGCGACACGCGCAATCGTCGCCAACCATCCCGGCGCGTCGCTCAGTACGCTCACGATACTCGAGAGCGGCGTCGTTGACGTCACGGTCGACCTGTCTACAGACAATCGTGAAGCCCTCGTCGCAGCGCTCGTGCAAGGCGGCGTTGGCCTTCGGTCCCTCGTTGAATCGAAAGACGAGCTTGAAAACGTGTTTGTTCAACTCACGAAGGGTGTCGTCGCCGATGCCGCCCGGAGCGCGCAATGAACGCCATCGCCCTGCTCGCCCGGCGCGAGCTTGCAACGTACCTCAACACCGTTTGGGGCTGGGTCGTCCTTGCAGGCGTGCTGCTCATCGACGGCCTGCTCTTCAATGTCTTCGGGCTCACGGAGCGCCCCCGCTACTCCGCCGAGGTGCTCGAAGACTTCTTCTTCTACACCTCCGGTACCCTCATCATCGCGGGTTTGTTGCTCACCATGAGGCTCATCGCCGAAGAGCGCCAAACGGGGACCCTCGTGATTCTCGAAAGCGCCCCCGTGAGCGCGGCACAGGTGGTTGCCGGCAAGTTTCTCGGCGCATGGGGCTTCCTCATGTGCATCGTAGCCGCGACGGCCTACATGCCTGCCCTCATCTTCGTCAACGGCAAGTTGAGCTACGCGCAAGTCGCGGTGGGCTACCTCGGCCTCGCACTCAGCGGCGCCACCGCCATCAGCATCGGCACCTTTGCAAGCGCAATCGCGCGCAACCAACTCTTGGCCGCCGTTCTCGGTGGAGCCTTCACCCTCTTGCTGGTGATTTGCTGGTTGCTATCCCGCTTCACCGAAGCCCCGCTTTCTGACGTTTTGGCGTACATGGCCCTTTGGGACAAGCACTTCCAGCCGTTCATGCGCGGTCGCCTGAACACCGAAAACGTCATCTACTTCCTCTCTATGAGCTTCGCGTTCCTGCTTGGCGCCACCCGCGCACTGCAGGCGAGGAGATGGCAATGAGACCCGCCAGCTTCCTCTACCTCGCCGGTATGTTTCTATTGCTGCTTGGCGAGCGTATTTTCGGTGGCGATAGCCCCACACGCTACGGTGTTTCCGGAGTCGGCGTGCTCGCTGTCGTCGGTGCCTTGGGATGGGCGTATTCGGCCCGGAGCAAGGCTGGTCCTGCACAGCACGGTGCACACAACCAGTCGCTGCTCTATGGTGCAGTCGGCGCAGCATCTCTTGGCCTCTACGCCCTGTCTCTCGACAGTGTCGTCGTAGCGCTCCAATTTGCCGACGACATCACCGAAGCGCGCTACCGCGCCGTCGTCTCCGCAGCCTGGCCTATCGTGTGGCTTGCCGGCACCTTGCCCTTTCTCTCCGTAGAGCGGGCACTCTCGATTTCTCCTCGATTGGTGATGCCCAGCCGTGTTCGCGAAGCGGCGGGCGGCGGCTTGTCGTTGGCGTTGGCCATCGCCATGCTGTTTCCCTTGAACTACCTCGCCACGCGGCACAACCAGCGCTGGGACTTCGGCTACTTCAAAACCGCAAGCCCCGGCACCTCGAGCCAAGGCTTGGTCGCGGGCCTCGATGCGCCCGTCCGCGCATATCTCTTCTTTCCGGCCAACTCCGAAGTGCGGGAAGAGGTTCGAACCTACTTTGACCAGCTGGACAGCTCCAAGTTGCAAGTAGAGTACGTCGACCACGCGCTCGAACCCGAACTTGCAAAAGAGCTCAAGGTTCGCGACAACGGCGTCATCGTCTTTGCTCGCGGCGAAGGTGACGAACTACAAACCCAAGAAGTCAAAGTCGGGACCGACTTTGACAAAGCCCGCCGCAAGCTCAAGACCCTCGACGAAGATGTGCGGGAATCGCTCATCAAGCTCGCGCGCGACAAACGCACCGTCTACTTCACGGTCGGCCACGGCGAACTCTACTGGGACAGCGACACCGAGCCACTTCGGAAGCTCAACTCGCTCAAGAAGGTCCTCACCGCGATGAACTTCCGCGTAAAGGAGCTCGGCCTCACCCACGGCTTGGCCAATGAAGTTCCCGAAGACGCCGACGTCGTGGTGGTTGCTGCACCCTCCACCGCGATGTTGGATGAAGAAATGGCTGCGCTCGACACTTGGCGCAAGCGGGGCGGCTCGCTGTGGATTCTGGTGGAGCCGGACAGCGACCCCATGACCCCCTTGCTGTCGAGCTTGGGCGTGTCGGTCGACCAAAAGCGGGTCCTGACCTCGGACCAAAACTTCGTACCCATCTTTCGCGCGCCCCAAGACAAGACCAACATCGTCACCAACAAGTATTCCACCCACCCCTCGGTCACGTCGCTCACGCGAAACAACGACGAGCTCATCTTTTTGGCCCTTGGTGCAGTGGCCCTCCAGCCGCCCGCCGACAAGGATGCCAAGAGCACCGTCGCGATTCGGACTTTGCCCGATGCATGGGCAGATGACGGGGACTATGTGCTGGAGGAATCCGAAGGCGAAAAGCGCGAGTCCTCACCGCTGTTGATTGCATTGAGCGGTGCATCCGAGGCCGCTGGCGCCGACGCCCCGCTCGACGAGGAGTACCGCGTATTGGTCATGGGCGACGCCACTTGGGCGACCGATGCGGTCCTCGACCCCCGCCGCACGCCTGCCAATGTGCAGTTGATTGTCGACAGCGTCGCTTGGCTGGCTGAAGACGAAGCCATCGGCGGCACGGTCGAAAACGAAGAAGACATCAAGATCGAACACTCCAAAGAAGGCCAGGGCTGGATGTTCTACGGCACGTCGTTCATCGTTCCTTTGGGCCTGTTGTCCCTTGGCATCGGCCGCCTGCGGATGCGGAAGAAGGGAGGTGAAGCATGAACACGATGATGCGTAGTTCAGCCATTTACGGCACCCTCCTTTGTGCGCTGTTGGCTGGCGCGTGGCTCGACTGGACCGCTGTTCCGGCCATCGAGTTGGATGGCAAGGTCGTGCTGGTTCCCGGAGAGGTCGAGGAGCTCACCCGCATCACGTGGTCGTCGAAAAACAAAGACGACGTGGTGGTCGAGCGAAAAGACGATGCGATGGGCGTCTACTACGACGTGACCTACACACGCTGGACGGAGGACAAGTCCCCCGCGCCCGAAGTCACGCCCGAAGGAGAAGCTCCCGTCGAGGCACCGGCTACCGAACCTACCTTTACGTCGACCACCACCCACTTCAAGGCGGGAGACAGTGGCGACGAGCTCTTCAAGAGCATGGCGCCATTGCTTGCACTGCGCAAGTTGACCGACCTCACGCCCGACAAGCTCGAGACTACGGGTCTGAAAGACCCTCAGGACAAGCTGGTTCTCGAACGTCGCGGGAAGTCCATTGCGCTTGAGGTCGGCGGCGAAGTCTACGGAACCAAAGACCGCTACGTTCGTGATGTCGCAAGTGGCGATGTCTACCTCGTAGACGACGAAGTCCTGCGTTCACTGCGCTATGCCCGCACGCGCCTTCCCGACCGCACCGTCTTTTCGATGGAAGAGAAGCGGGTCGCCAAGGTCACCATCGGAACGGCTACAGGTAGCGTCGAAGTGCTCCACAAAAACGCCCTCGACGAAGAAAAGGCGGCGTGGGTCCGTGCGAGCGCACCCGAGACTCCCGACGAGCAGCTACAAACGTGGCTCGACAAGGCCATCCGCCTGAAGTCGACCGCGTACGCCGAAGCGGAAGATGATGTTGACGGAATCGTCCTTCAGTTCAGTCTGATTGTCGAAGACGAAAAAGGTCGCACCGAAACGCTCGAAGTGCTCCGCAAGCCCAACGACGAAAAGGCCGACTACTGGGCGCGCTCCGAGCATACCCGTGGGCTTGTGAAGCTGCTCCGCGGCCAAACCAACCAACTCGTCGAAGATGTAGGGGCCGTCCTTGGTGAGTAGAACCGTGGCCATTTTGTTGGTTTCCGGCTGTGGGCTCTTCAGCAGCGCACCCGAGCCGGCCGCGCCGCCTGCTGGCGCCGCCGCGGAACAGCCCCCAGCCCCCGCCCAAGCCGCACGACCCAAAAAGACCTCGCCCCAGCCCATCGCGAACCCCGAGCCAGGCGCGTGTGCCGGGCCGCCCTTCACCGTGCTGGGCGCGGTGTACCAGCCCTACCTCGCCAAACAGCCGATTCCCGCGCTTCGCGCCGCCACCTGCTGGACGCCCGAGACACTCGCGTTGTTTGAACGTGCGGCTGCGCGTGAAGAAGCTGACGGCACCCCGGTCGTCGACTTCGACCCCATCGTCGACGCCCAGGACTTCGACCTCAAAGACTTCCGCATCAAGCCCGTCGACAACGACACATGGACGGCGTCGTTTTCCAACTTCGACAAGGCCACCACCATCACCTGGGAGCTTCGCATCACGGAGCGCGGCATCTGGGTCGATGATGTCCGCACCGACACGTGGTCGCTCAAAGCGCTGCTTCAGTAAGCGCCTCCCGTGCTACGAAAAAACCGGCTGGGAGGCTCTCCCGCCGGTTTTCTTTTTACGAACGGAACTCGCGAGAGCCCGCGCGCGACAAACGCGCAGGCCGACACAAGTGCCTACGATACGCCGACAACCACGACAGTGACGTTGTCTTCGGTGCCATGCTCGAGCGCCTTTTGCACCAACAGCTCGGCAAGCTCGTCCACCGGCACGCCGCGCATGATGTCGGCAAGCTGGTCGTCGTCGAGGGGGTCGGTGAGGCCATCGCTGCACAACATATAAATGTCGCCCGGTTGCACCGGCTCGGACATCGTGTCGGGCTCAACGGGGCCGTGGTAGCCGACCGATTGGGTGAGAATATTCTTGTGGGGCACGATGCGCGCCAGCTCGCGGGTGAGCCGTCCAGCATCGACCTCTTGCTGCACTACGGTGTGGTCCTTCGTGAGCAGCGTGAGCTCGCCGTTGCGCAGCCGATACGCTCGACTGTCGCCGACATGCCCGAGGTGCGCCTTGCCGTCTTCGAGCAGCAACACCACGAGCGTTGTCCCCATTCCCATATGGGATGGGTCTGCCATCGCTTCTTTGCGAATGTGCAGGCTGGCTTGGTTCATGGTGTATCGGATGCGTTCGCGAATTCGCGCATCGTCGGAGGTCGCGTCGACAGCAACCCGTGTTTCGTCGGGGTCGACTTCTTGCAGCAACACGACACCCACCGTTTCTACGGCGATGGCGCTTGCAACTTCACCGGCGGCATGGCCCCCCATGCCGTCGGCCACAACAAATAAACCAGCTTCCAAGTCCACGAGAAAGTTGTCTTCGTTGTTCTCGCGAACAGGACCCGGATCGGTACGCGCAGCGGCTTCCAATCTCATGTTGTGCACCGGGGAAAAGCAGAGAGGGTTGATCTCGACCGATAGGATCGATGGACGCAAGCTCAAGACCTAACGCTGGATCGCAAGCCTGCTCGCCCGACGAGATAGAATGATTGCCTCTAAGCCGGACGGCTTCACTGGTCGAGATGTCTAGCGGATTCCACCCACAACTGTGCAATCCCGGATTCTCGCGAGTTCAATGCCGCCCGCGCATCCGCCCGAGGTTTCTATGAGCAAAATCCCCAGTCCCGGCGACATTGTCGGCGTTTACCGCATCATTCGAGAGCGGGGACGCGGGGGTATGGCCGTCGTGCTGGAGGTCGTGCACACCGAAACCGGCGAGCGGCGCGCCATCAAGCTTCTGCTTCCCACCCATGCGGACGAAGACCTCGGACGCCGCTTGATTCGCGAACATCGGGCGCTCGCACGTCTTGACCATGAAAACGTCGTCAAGGTCTATGAAGTCGGAAGCCACGAAGGTCGCCCGTACTTCGTGATGGAATACCTGGAAGGCAAGGACCTCTCCGAAGTCGCACCCGATTGGCAACAATTGCCTCCACCCGAGCGTTTTCGTCGTGCACGAAAAGTGCTCATCGCGATGGCGCGCGCCTTGGAGCACATCCACTCCCGCGGATTGGTGCACCGGGACGTCACGCCCGGCAACGTGATGCTGTTGCCCGATGGCCGCGTCAAGTTGATGGACTTCGGCGTCGTCAAGGAGCCCGGCGACGACCTCACTACGGTCGGCGAGGTAATTGGGACGATCGCGTATATCGCACCCGAGCAGATTCAAGGCGGGGCCGTCGACGCACGCGCCGACCTCTATTCGATGGGTGCTGTATTTTACCTGATGTTGACGGGACGCCGCCCGTTCAACGCCCGCACCCTCGCTGGATATATGGACAAACATCTCCATCGAGATGTGCGGCCGCCGCGGGAGCTCGTTCCTACCATTCCCGAGCTGGCCGACCAAGTGTGCGTTCGCCTGCTCGCAAAAAAGCCATCCGACCGCTTCGCCAGCGCCACGCACCTCCTGCACATTCTCCATGCGTCCGCCCAACCCGGCCCCGGCCCCGACCAAGTCGGGTGGTCGCCGAGCCTCGTCGGTCGCGCGGCGGAGATGGCCCGCATTCAAGCCGTCCTGCATCCGATGTTCTCCGTACAAGGGGGCGACGACCGCCAACGCGGAAGCATCCTCATCATCGAAGGCGCCGATGGCCTCGGCCGAAACCGCTTGGCCACCGAAGTCGACCTAATGGCCCGTCAGCACGGCCTTGCCGTCACCCGCTCGCGCAGCATTGGCGGAGACCAGCGCGCGTTCGAAACCTTCCGCCCGCTCTACGAGGACCTCCTCAGCGAAGGTTCCGCCGCCCAGCCCGCCCTCGCAGCCACCTTCGGCGACGACCGCGCACACGCCGGGCGCCGGGTCGAGCGATATGCGGTCATGAAGGCATTTGCCGACATTCTCGCCGCAAGTGGCCCCCGCTTGCTCATCCTCCACGAGCTCCAACGGGCCGAACGCGGCTCTATCGAACTCGCGGAGTATCTCATCCGAAACCTCGTGGTGGCCGCAGGTCGGCCCTTCGCGGTCATCGTCACGCGCACGGCCTCCGACGATACCAATGACCCCATCCACGGCATCGTGTCGGGCGAGCGTACGGGCAAGGCGGCCGAGCGAATCGTCCTGACGCCCCTCGGTCCATCCGGCGTCGAAGAGCTTCTCCTGGCGGTTGTAGCCGACGGCCCCTTGGTCCGGCAACTTGCTTTCCGCATCCACCAAGAAGGCGCTGGCAACCCATTCATCATCGCCGAGATGATTCGTGGTCTCGTAGAAGCCGGCGCCATTTCCCGCTCCTCCGCACGGGGCGCCCGCGGCCGCCTCCTGTGGACCGCCGACGAAGTCGCCCACAGCGCCCTCCCCGTCCCCGGCTCGCTGCGGGAAGTGCTCCGCGAGCGCTTGGCGCCACTTCCGCCCGATGCACTCCATGTCGCCGCTGCATTGGCCGTCGCCCGCAGCGACCTCGACACCGAGATGCTCGCTTCGGTTTGCGAGATGAACGAAGAGCGCGTGCTTGTCGCAGTCGATGCGCTGGTGCGTGCGCGCCTCGCCCGCGAACGAAATGTCGATGGCGAAGAGCGCGTGAACCTCGTGCGCAACCGCGTTCGAGACGTCGTCCTCGAACAGCAGTCCGCCGATACCATTCGTCGCATGCACCACCGCCTCGGTGATGTGCTTGAGCTACGCTACCGCCGCAACAGCGAGCCTATCGTCGAGTCGCTGGCACGCCATTTTGCGCTGGGCGGCATCGAAGCCAAGGCGATGCCGTACTTGATTCAAGCTGCCCACAAGCTCATCAGCCGCACCTTCGTGTCCGAAGGCTTGGTCTTGCTCGACCGCGCGCTCGCAATGGAAGAAGCCGCCCGTCGCTTCTACACCATCGACGACGCCGACCGCCGGCGCGCGGAGCTGCAGCTCGAACGCGCCCAGGCCCTCTCCCACCTCGGCCAATGGGACGAAGCGAAAGTGGCCGCCCTCGCGTCCGACGAGCTGGCCCGCGACCTCGGCGACCTCCGCCTTCAAGCGCGAACGGCTACCGAGCTTGCCGTCCAGGCACGCCGCCAACTTCAACTCGAAGAGGCCCAAGACCACCTGCGGCGCGCTCTTCAGCTCGCGGACACACTCGGCGACAAGCGGCTGCAGGTGGTGCCACTCTACGAATACGGCGCCGTACAATGGAGTCGGGCCGACCTCGACGCCGCACACGATTATTTCACCCAAGCCCTCGCCTCTTCGGAAGCCTACCAGGACGAGCGCAGCCTCGCCCTTGGCACCAATGGTCTCGGCATCATCGCTCTCTGCCGTGGCCAGTCCGCCGAAGCCCGCCGCTACTTTCAGCAGTCCATGGAGGTGTGTGAGAAGTTCGGCATGATGGACCGTCTCACAGCCACCCGTGGAAACCTCATCGAAGTCTACCATCTCACCGGCAATCTCAAAAAGGGCCTCGACCTCGCCGACCGCTCGCTGGCCCACGCCCGCGAAGTCGACCACACTTTCGGCATCGCACTCGGCCTCAAGCACCGCGCCTTGGTGTTGACCGACATCGGCCGCGTCGCCGAAGCCATCCACAATGCCGAAGAATCCCTGCGGATTTGCCGCGACCTGGGTAGCGCCGAAGACATCCTCGGCTCCATCATCATCCTCCTGCGGACCCGACTCCTGCGCGGCGACGGCCCCGAGATGAATGATATGCTCGACGAGGCGCTCGAACTGGTCGAGATTGCCGATACAGAGGGGTTTCAGCCCATTCTTCACGTCTGGCGCGCGCGGGTATACGCACATGCCGGAGACAGCCGCGCCGCAAAGGAAGCATTGGTCCACGCCCACCAAGCACCGGGGCGGCAATGGTCGCACCAAAAAGCCCGTCTACAACTCAACTTCGCACGGGCCTATGAAGCAGTCGGCGACCAGCGCCGCGCGCTCGAGGCCGCGGAGGCCTCGCTCCGCCTCGCCGACGCCTGCAACTACCGCTATTACTCCTTGCGGGCCCGCCAAGTGCTCGCCCGCGTACAACCCGAAGAAGCAGCACGGGCGCGCCACGTCCGCGTCGCGAGCGCCCTCGCGCGGTCCTTATCCGTCGGCCTCGACCGCGAAGACGTCGACCAGTTTTTGGACCACCACGGCGTACAACGCCGCATATTGCCCCGCATCGAGCTTGAGCCATGACCTCCTCGCCGCAGATTTTGGCCCATGAGACCGTCGTTCATCGCACCCAGCCACCGCAGGAATGGGGTTTGGTGTGCCACGGCATTTTGGGTTCGCGACGAAACTGGCGGTCCTTTGCCCGTCGATTGGTCGACCAACACCCGAACATCGGCCTGGTGCTGGTCGACCTTCGAAATCACGGCGACAACCCACCGTTCGTTGGTCCGCATACCCTCGCCGATTGCGCCGCCGACCTCGACCACCTTTGCCAGCACCTCCAGCTCCAACCGACGTTCACCATTGGTCACTCCTTCGGTGGCAAAGTAGTCTTGCAGCACGCGAGCAGTTTTCCCCCTTCGCTGCGCACCGTTTGGGTGCTCGACAGCCGTCCCGACCCCGCGACCGAGGATGAGCGGGCCAACAACGAGGTCAGTCGCGTTATCACCGCCCTGCGCCGCCTGCCCGGCTCCTTCGCATCGCGCACCGACGTGGTCCCGTTGCTGCAAGAGATGGGCTTCTCCCCCTCTCTCGCGAGCTGGATGACCACCAACCTCGAACGCGGCGACGACCGCCGTTGGACTTGGCGCTTTCATCTCGATGCCGTCGAGCAGATGATTTCTGACTACTTCTACGCCGACCTGCGTCCTGTACTCACCGCACCCATTCCCGACCTCACGATTCATGTGGTCCGCGCGGAACGCTCCGACCGCTGGCCCGCCGAGATTCTGGCGTGGTTCGAAGCGCTCCCCGACGGAAGCCCTGGCCGCCTCCACGTCTTGCCCGACTCCGGCCATTGGGTCCACGCCGACAATCCCGAGGGCCTGCTCTCGCTGATGGACGACGAGTGGTAGGCCGTGCTGGCACTATTTCTCCTGCCCCTACCCGCCTCTGCCGCCACGCTTGATGTCTCTGCGCTCGTCCCCTGGGCGTCTCCTGTTGCGCGCACAGCCGAAGGCCTCTGTACCCCTCCCCGCTCCCCAGACGCGGTCCTGGGCACCGCTGTGGTCGTGTATGGCCGTCTCGGGGGGCGCTCTGCGTGGGGACACATCTCGCTCCGGTTCCTCTCCTGTGAAGGAGGACAACTGCGCGACGTCGAATACGAGGTGACCCGCTTTGACCGCACGGCCGTCGAGTGGCTCCAAGACATCCACCAGCAAGAGGACTGGCCTTGGAATCCGGCGCTCCTCCGCCGAAACCACGACCGGCTCCTGCTGTTCCAAAACGACGCCCCCGTCGACTCCGGCAACTGGCACGCCGAGCTGCGCAAAAACCGAGAGCTCACAGAAGTTTGGATGCCGTGGCCCGCCGATGTACAAGCGGAGATTTTGCAAGGCCTCGACGCCGCCTACGCCGACCAAATGGAGCGTTTGCGCCACGAAACACCCCTGGACACACCCCACTATCGCGCGATGGCCCACAACTGCACCGCGCTGGTGCGCCAAGCGCTCGCTGCCGCAGGCGACCCCTGGTCCGCATTGGATACCGTATATCCCCTTACCTTCCTACGACGCGTGGCCCAGCGCAGCGATGTTGACTTGGTGGTGCACCCATCGATGCACGTCCTCGCGGAAATCCAGCACCAACATGGCGACCTCGAAGGCGCCCGCTCCGGCGCGGAGGTACCCGTCTTTCGACCACTGGTGCGGCGACGCATCGACCTCGACAGCCTAGACACCCTCCAGGCCCGCATCGCAGACGACGCTTGGTCCGTCGGCGTCGCGCGGGTGGCCACGCCGTCAGCGGTTCCGCATTCGGGTCAACCATGAACGGGCGACCGCACCCGCCAACCGGAGGGGCGTCACCGCGTCGGGCGGCGTCAAGGTGCCGTCTTTCCAGCGCCGTAGGCTCTCCCCGCGCCGGAGCTTGCCGGACGATGTACGGGCCAACGTGCCTGGCTGGAGCAGCACCACGAGGTCTGGCTCTACGCCGCAGGCCGCGCGCACGGCAGCCAAGCAAGCATCGGCCAAGCCCGCGACCGATTCCCGAACTTCCGCGAAAACCAGCAGCCGTTCGCCATCTTCGCCAAGGTCACCCACCGCAATGACGCAGCCGGTACGGACCCCCGCGACACCATCGACAGCGCGCTCGATGTCCTGGGGCGCGTGATTCTTGCCGCGTAGCACGATGAGGTCTTTTGCCCGCCCGGTCACCACCAGCTCGCCATCGACCAAGAAACCGACATCGCCCGTGTCGAGCCATCCATCGACAATCGGCTGTTCCTCCCGGTCGAGATAGCCCTTCATGACCGATGGACCGCGCACAAAGAGGCGTCCCACCGACCGTTCCGGCAGCGACGCGCCATCGGGTCCGCGAATCTCGACCCCAAAGCCACGCAGCGGTGGACCCAAGCGGACCAGCTCTACGCCGCCTTCGGCAACATCGACGGCGTGTCCCATCGACAGCGCCTCGGAATCCACCCGCACCGACGACCACGGCTTGTCAAACGGCGAAAACGTCACCGCCAGCGATGCTTCCGAGAGGCCGTAGACCGGCTTGAGCGCGTCGGCGCGCAGTCCATAGGGCGCAAAACGAGCCGCGAATCGACGCAGGTTTGCCGGTGCAATCGGCTCCGCGCCATCGAGCGCCGCCACCCATGCGGACAAATCGAGTCCTTCGATTTCATCGTCGCGCACGCGCTCGACGCATAGGGCATACGCAAAATCAGGGGCGGGAGAAATCGTACCTTTGAAACGCGACAAGGCACGCAGCCAAACTGCAGGCCGCGCCAAAAACAGCTCCGGCGGAATCAGAGTGATGTCGGAGGGGTGGTCGAGAGCCGGGAAGATGCAGCCAATCAGGCCCATGTCGTGGTAAAGCGGCAGCCAACTGACCCCACAATGGCGGTGCCCGTCTTCCTCGGGAAAGGCCGTGAAAATCTCGTTGTGAATGGCCCGCGCGTTGGCGAGCACCTGCCGATGGGTCAGCCCGACGGCTTTCGGCGCGACGGTCGTGCCGGAGCTAAACTGCACCATCGCGAGGTCGTCCGGGTCGGCCTGCCACGCCTCGCCGGGCTCCGCTTGCACCAGCGTCTCTGCGGCCACCAGACCGAGGGGTGGGCGAACGTGCTCCAGCAGCGTGCCGAGCACCCGCATGACGCGCTTGTCGGCCACGACAACAGCGCCCGCACACGCACGGACCATTGCGGCGGTGCGCGAAAAGTATTCGTCGAGACGGCCCAGCCGAACGGGGGGATACATCGGCACCGGAACGGCGCCCGCGAGCCCGCACCCAAAGAACAAGTCCATAAACAGGGGGTCGGTGGGAAGCACCAACACCACCCGGTCTCCCGGCCGCACCCCACAACGTCGCAGGCCCTCGGCTGCGCGCAGCGCACGCTGCTGGATGTCGGCCCACGAAAACAGGGTGGCATTCTCTTTGCGGTCCAAAAACCGAACACCCGCACCCGGTCGATTCAAAGAGGCCGCACGCGCGAGAGAATCGCCGAGCGTGTCCCCGAGCGGCGTCGTTGCTGCAGAACTGTCCATCGTTACCATTCCAACAGCACAAGCTCAGAGCAAAATCCCGGCCCCATCGCGAGAACCAAGCCACGGTCGCCCGAATTGCAGGGGCGCTCCGCCAGAGTGTCGCGCAAAACATGGAGCACCGACGCGCTGGACAAGTTCCCCACCTCCCGCAGCGAGCGCCACGTGAGCTCCGTGTCCTCGCGGCGGAGGCCGAGGGTTTGCTCAAAGGCTTCGAGCACCTTTGGCCCGCCCGGATGGCAAATCCACCACCGAATGTCGGCCCGCGTCAGGCCGTGGTCCGCCAAGAATGAATCTACATCGGCCCCCATATGTTGCGTGACCATCTCGGGAACCGCAGCCGACAACACAATCTTGAAGCCGCTATTGCCGATGTCCCAGCCCATCACGCGCTCCGTGTCGGGATAGAAGCGGCTACGACTCGCTGTGACCCTTGGCCCTTTCGCCGCCGGGTGCGCGGGTCCGACCGCGAGCACAGCGGCCGCGCCATCGCCAAAAAGACCCGTTGCAATCAAGTTGGGGATGCTCAAATCGCCACTTTGTAAGGTGAGCGAACAAAGCTCCACACTCAACAAAATGACGGCGTGTTCGGGATGGCCCGCCAAGTAGTCCGCAACGCGCGCGAGCCCTGCGGCACCTGCGACGCATCCGAGACCAAACATCGGTGTACGGCGAATGTCCGTCCGAAAGCCAAGGCGGTTCACCAAGCGCGCATCCAAGGAGGGGGTCGCAACACCCGTCACCGTCGTGGTGAAGATAGCGTCCACCGCTTCTACCCCCAGGCCCGCCTGCGCGAGCGCCGACAAAATCGCCGCTGCGCCAACATCTGTGCCCACACGAATGAAAGCGTCGTTGGCACGGCCGAAGTCGAGGCCGAGGTAATCTTCCATCGGAAGGGCGAGGTGCCTCCCGCCGACCTGCACGGCGCGGTGAAGCTGCTCGACGCGGCGCGGATTGTGATGCTGGGCCGCCCATGCAACGCGAAAGGCCGCCAGGAGGGCCTCTTGGTCGTAGTAGTTCGGGGGCGCGGCTGTGCCAATAGACACAATCTCCATAGGACCTCGGGGGCAATCGGTCGAAAACGAATACGTCGCTGATCTACCCTGATACGACGACACGAGAGTACCATCGGAGTACTCGTTGACGAAAACGTCGCCACAATAGGAGGGACACATGCGAGACGACCGTTGGCGCCGCGCCATCAAGTGGGTCGTCCGCACCGTCTGGCGCTTAGAACACACCACCCGCCGACGCCTTGGTCCCTCCCCACGGTGGCGTCTCGAAGGGACTTGCGTGCCTTGCGGCGCCTGCTGCGAACGCCCCACCATCACGGTCGGCCGCATCCTTTGGCTCTGGCCCACACCACGGGCGCTTTTTTTGGCATACCAACGACATATCAACGGCTTCGAACTCGTAGAACGGCATCGCGCCCTGCGGGCGTTTGTGTTTCGATGCACCCACCTCGACCCGCAAACGCAGATGTGCGACAGCTACGACTCCCGTCCATGGATGTGCCGCGATTACCCGACCGTACTGCTGGGGCAGGCGTGGCCGGAGCTGCTGCCGCCTTGCAGCCACCGGATTGTCGACCGCGATGGGGACGGTCTCGCCGCGGCCCTCGATACGGCCGACCTCGACGAAGAAACCCGCGCGACGTTGAAGCGTCGATTGCGCCTTCCTGACGCTTGACGTCGCCATCTTGGTGCTTATGCCCCCTGCCTCGGGGTCGAACGAGCGAGCCCCTCCCTGGAGACCGCGTGCACACCTTGCTGACCCTCCAACAACAATGTGCCACGCAGTCAAATGTGCGCGCAGCCGCTCTTTTTGGTAGCACAGTCTCTGGCGCCCGCTGGCAGCACTCCGACATCGACCTCTTTTTGTTGATGGAGCAGGACGACGACCTTTGGGACGCCATCACCTACGAGGTCGATGGGCAAACCGTTCACGCCCAACGGTTCTCTCGTCGCACGCTGCATCGCCTGACAGACATCGTACGCGGTTCGGCCCTCACGTCCGCCTTGGCCGGCGCGACGCTCTGGTTTGACCACGGCGGAGAGCTTCGCCGCGCGATTGCCAACGCACGCGCGGGGGACGCCAACACCCGCGACCTTTCGCTCCTTCGCGAAACCGCCCGCTGTGTCGCCGCCTTGCACCAAGCAGAGCGCCACCTCGCGTTTGAACGCGACAGGGAGGCCCGGTTCGCCCTTGTCAATGCGCTGGCGGCCCAAGTTGCGTTGCTGGCCCTCGAACGCGGCGCGCTGCCCCCACGCGACCCCTGGACCCTCCCGAGCGAACCCCGCGACACCGTCGACGCACTCCTCGCAGGCGCCCCCGTTTCGCCCACGCTTACGCGCATGTGGGGAGACTTTCGCGGCACGCTCGCGGTCCGCGCTGCCCCCCTTTTGTCCGTTCTGCGCAGCGAAGGACCCCTGGATGCCGCAGCCCTCCGAAGCTGGCCGCTGTTCACCGGCATGGCCATCGAGGAGCGATTGCTGGCAGAGCTCGTCGACGCCGGCCTCTTGGAAACCCAAGCCCAGCCCGACCCCCAAACCGGCCTCCCCGTGCGCACATACCAGCGTACAAACCTGCTACGCCCCGACGTATTCCCCGCCGGAATTTCATCGCTCCACCTGTCTGAAGACACACTCAACGCGCGAATGGCAAGCGCACCAGCTCTACCCAAAAACACAGGACAAGTGGTCCGAATCGTGCAGCGCATCCACGGCGGGGCTCGCTTTTGTCCTCCACGCGCGACGCTGTGCACCACAGAAGGCTTGGTAGGCGACGCTTGGTTTCGCAAGCACCCCACCGCCCGCGACGAGCAAGTCGCCGTAATGAACGCCACCATCGCCCAAGTCGCCGCAAATGGGCAACCCATCGAGATACTCGGAGACAACCTATTCATCGACCTCGACACATCGAGCGAGAACCTCCCCCCCGGGACCCTTCTCACCGTGGGGACGGCCCGTGTGGTCGTCACGCCCGAGCCACACAATCCGTGCAATAAGCTCGCGGCGCGCCTTGGAAACGCGGCCCTGCATTGGATGGCGCGAAAGGACGAACGCCACTTGAATCGACGGGGCGTTTACTGGGAGGTGCTGCAATCTGGCGAAGTGTGGGAAGGGGCGCCGATTGTAGTGGAATCCCGGCCCGGCGGCACCAATCCATAGCGCCACACTGGCCGCCCATCTCGCGCACACACCTTTTCGCGGCGGCTGCGCACAGGGCCCGATGGGGGCTCCGGCACCCTTGTCCATGCGGCAAAGAGGTGCTCTGCCACGCGCATATAGTCAGGAACGTCCGTAGCCAGCAGCAACACACCATCGGGCGCGAGCTTCTTGCGCAGGAGCCGCTCGATATCGGCCGTCAGCAGGATGTGGCGAGGGTCGTTGGAGGGCGACGGGAACAAGATGTCGACCCGCTGAAGCCGCCCATCGGGAACCAAGGCACCCAACACCGCGCGCCCATCTCCCCGCACCAGGAGCGCGTTCTCGGGCGCAGCTTGTGCGGCGGCGTCCACCGTACGCCGCAGCTCGATGCCAAGCCAGCGCTGGTCCGGCCAGCGCCGCGCATGGGCCAGCAGGCGATAGCCGCGGTCCACACCGACTTCGACATTGAGCACTGTCGCGCCATCGCAGAACGCACGCACGCGCTCGGCAAATGCGCGGTGGGCCGGCTGTTCATACAACAGCGAACCGCCCCGCGTACCGCGCAAGCGAGACGTGTCTTCCGAATCCCGCACCTCGGGGCAGGACCAAGAATCTGGCTCCAAGCGACGTTCCACGACCATCTCACCGCAAGAAATAGGCCATATCATTTACGCCTTCGTAGCCATAACTCGAAACGGCGGCCCCCGTACTGCACACATTGGCTGCGATGTTCCCGTATTCATCAGCAGTTACATCGAGATAGCTCGCCATCGGGTGCGCGGTGTCGCTCCAATAACCACCCTTGAACGTGGGACAGGTGGTGCAGCATGACGAATAAAACCACGGGACGCCATCGTAGGAGTTGACGCAATAGCTCGACGGGCCGCTGTTGTTGGTAGAAAGCGTCGCGCTGTTGATAAAGGTGGCTGTGGAAGAAATCGACGTAATGGTGGTGCTGGTCGAGGAAACCGTATAGGCGCCCCCTGTGCCAATGTAATACAATGGCGCACAATCGCTCCCCGAGAGGTCGCGCGCAACATGCACCAATAGGTGTTCTTGCTCCACCTGCAAGGTCGGCCACAGCTCACCCGCCAAACGGAATGCATAACCGGGCGCGGGATCGCCATAGGTCGTGCCGCGCCATTGGGACAAGCTGGTGTCGAGCTGTGAAGACTCTGACCAGCTCCATACCGTCCGCTGCACGAGGGTCCAGCCGCCCCCGTCGGTGCGCATGTCGCACCAGACATCCAACGGCGAATGGCCGCCCGCGCCATCGGGGTCGATGGTGTAGATGCCATCGCCCGTGCTGGCGCCGTCTTCCAATGCATCCAGACACGACAAGCAGGTGTCGGCGGCGAACCCATCGCAATTGAGGTCGTCGATGGAGTTGCACGGTTCGGGGGCGCCGGGAAATGCGCTGCCGTCGCCGTCGTCGCAGTCGGTATCCCCGGAGACGTGCCCGGACGGGCGCGCACATGCCCACACCGGATGGGAGGCGTCGCCAAAGCCGTCTCCATCAATGTCGGCGTAGAAAACGGAGCCTGTGGTGGCGTCGACGCCGGGGTCGTCGTCGTCGGTGCGTCCGTCGCAGTCGTCATCCACTCCGTTGCAGACCTCCGACTCGCCCGGATTGACGCTGCTTTGCGTGTCGTCGCAGTCCGTATTGTCGGCGACCGTACCTGCTGGGGCCGAGCACGCAGCCGCACCGGTAAGTGGGTCTCCATATCCATCACGGTCGCTGTCCGTATACCAACGGGTGGCGTCCACCGCGTCGGCTTCATCGACGGTGGAATCGCAATCGTCATCGACACCGTTGCAACGCTCCGAGGCACCCGGAAACACCGCCGATGCCGTGTCGTCGCAATCCGAAGCGTTCGAGACCGACGAAGACGGCTGGGTGCAGCTTCGCGTCGGAGCGGCAGCCCAGCCAAATCCATCCCCGTCTAGGTCGGCGTACCAAGTGGGCGCATCAACGGCATCGGACTCGTCGACAACACTGTCGCAGTCGTCGTCCTTGCTATTACAAAGCTCAGCGGCAATCGGCGAGACGGCGGCATCTCCATCGTCGCAATCCGTGTTTTGGGCCACAAAGCCAGGGGGCTGCGCGCATGCCGCCACCGAAACCGCTGGGTCGCCAAAGCCATCGCTGTCGCGGTCGCCAAACCACGTCGGAGCGTCCACCGCATCGGCCTCGTCTACCACCCCATCACAGTTGTCATCCACGTCGTTGCAGACCTCAACGGCACCCGGAAATACGGTAGACAGTGCGTCATCGCAATCACCAGCGCTCGCGGCGTAGCCGGTCGGACGCGCGCATGCTTCGGTGGTGCCGCCCACTTGGCCGTAGCCATCGCCATCGAGGTCCAAGAACCACAGCGATGTCACATCCTCATCCACAACACCGTCGCAGTCGTCGTCCTGCTCATTGCAGACCTCTACGCCGAGCGGGTGGACCGAATCGTCGTCATCATCGCAGTCTTCGGCGTTGTCGACCCAGCCGTCCCCTATCTCGCAGGCTTCGATGGGTTGCTCCACATCACCGTAGCCATCGCGGTCTGCGTCCGTCCAATAGGTCGTCTGCACACCGTTGTCCGGCACGCCGTCGCAGTCTTGGTCGTAGCCATCGCACAATTCGGGTGCACCTGGAAACACGCTGGCATCTGCGTCGTCGCAATCGCCACCCGTCGACGACATACCCGGCCCCGGCTCGCACCGGGACTCCGGCGTCGTGGGGTCGCCGAATCCATCGGCGTCGGCGTCGACATACCAAAGCTGGGTGACCTCTTCATCGACCATGCCATCGCAGTCGTTGTCGAGGCCATCGCAAACCTCGGGCAAACCTGCGCCAACCGTCGCGTTCGTGTCGTCGCAGTCGTCGTCGCCGACCACGCCGTCTCCATCCCCGTCTACGCCTGCTTCCGCGGGAAGGTCGCCCAGCGCCGCAATCGACTTGTCGGGCGCCGACCGGCAGCCGATCTCGGCCCACAGCAATACCACGGACATCAAACGCCAATTCATCACGATTCCTGGGAAAATCGACTTTTCATCGACTCCTTTTCCACTATATCTGACGGAAACGTGATGTACTGACGTCGACTATCGCAGGGCGGTTTCAATCGAATGCTGATGACTTGGTTTGTCATGACGGTCGCCGCGGCGAGCCCCATGTCGGTCCACGCGGACCACATCGCACGTCCGCCTGTTGTGCCACCCGTCCACCGCCTGCCCCCTCCGCCCGACGTCCCCGCGCCGGAGCGAATTGTCTACGGCTATTACGCGAGCTGGGCCGGAGACCTCGAAGACCTCCAATGGGAGCGGCTTACCCACGTCGCCGTCTTCAATGTCGACCTCCGCTCCGACGGCACGGTCTCGGGAACCTCCACCTGGAACTCCTTGGGACCACGCGCCGTAGCGTTGGGGGCGCCCTACGGCGTAAAGGTCCACCTGGCGCTCACTTGCTTCGACGCAACGGTCATGCGCTCGGTACTTTCGAGCGCCAGCCGCCGGGCCACGCTTGTCTCCACGCTCGGCGCAGCCGTCGACTCCGCGGGCGCACATGGCGTCAGCGTCGACTGTGAGGGCGTTCCCTCCGATTTGCGCGATTACCTCACGGACCTCGTGGTCGAGCTCAAGGCCCGCGTCGACGAAGTCACCGTGGCCACGCCTGCCGTCGATTGGAGCGACGCGTTTGATAAAGCTGCACTGACACGCGTTTCCGACGGCGTGTTCATCATGGGCTACGACTACCACTGGTCGGGGAGCGACCCCGGCCCCACCGCGCCCTTGCATGGCGGCGGCGTATGGTCGCGGTGGTCCCTCGCCGACACCGTGTCCACCTACCTCGCCGAAGGTGCCGATCCCGAGCGGATTATTCTCGGCCTCCCCCTCTACGGACGAAGCTGGCCCACCACGTCGAACACCGTGCCCGGAACCGCGACCGCATCCGGCTCGTCGGTCGTCTACACCACCGGTCAAGACCTCTTTGCCCGGTATGGCCGCCTTTACGACGTCACCACCGACACGCCGTATACATTTCAGTCGTCCACCAACCAAACCTGGGTCGACGACGCCGGCTCCCTCGAAGCGAAAATCCACTTCGCCATCACCTCTGGGCTGGGCGGCATCGGGTTTTGGGCCCTCAACTACGAAGGCGGCGACCCCGACTTTTGGGACATGGTCACCCGAGAGACCACCGGCCTCACCCCTGAAGAGGTCATCGAAGACACCGGCGGCGCGGTCGTTGTCGACTCGGGGGAGCCCGACGAACCCACCGACGACACAACCCCTGCGCCCGAAGACACCGGGGACGCAGCAGAGCCTTCCGTATTCGAGGAGGTCTTCGAGCCGCTCGGTCGCCGCTTGTCTTCCAAAGGCACAGGCTGCGCAGGCGGCTTCCCCGTATTGTTGTTGTTCGGCTTGGGTACACTTCGGCGGCGACGCGCCGCTTCCGTCCCACCAAAACAAAGATAGGTCTTTTTTGGCGGTCCCTTTTGGGACGCTACGGTGTTGAAGAACCGTGAACTGATTGCCGCGAAATGGTGCAAAGGCAGACACTCCCTCCTGTCGGCGCTACCATACAAAAGCAACGATTTTGGTGTCAGCACCGGACCGTCCAGCCCCCGCGCCCTTCTTGGAGCCCCCCATGCGCTCTTCCCGCACACTTGTCCTGTTGTTGCCCGTGCTCACCATGCAGGCGTGTATTTTGTACGCGGATGGAAAAGGCGACACGGGCTCCGACACCACCTACACGGGCGGCGGCACGGGCCCCGGCACCACCGATACCGATGACACCGTCACCACCGAAGACACCGACGACACCGACGATTCGGGTGCGAGCGTGCTCGATGCCGACGGCGATGGCTTCGAGGTCGGTCTCGATTGTGACGACACCAACGCGGGGATCAATCCCGATGCCGAAGAAGTCTGCGGCGACGGCATTGACAACAACTGCGATGGCATCAGCCTCGGGTGCCGCCTCGAAGGAGAGGTCGACATCCTGGATGTGGCCGACACCATCTTCCAAGGCTCCACCGCAGGCGAGCATTTCGGTCAAATGGTCGGGGCGGCGGGAGACGTCAACGCCGATGGCTTGCCAGACTTGCTGCTCGCGAGCGGAAGCACCCCGACTACGCCGCGCGCAAGCGTGCACATTTTCTTGTCGCCCACATCCGGCTTGGTCAACGCCGCGGCATCCGACGCGACGCTTCACTCCGAAGTCGATGAAGACGGCCTGGGCATCGGCATGGCCGCACTCGGCGACATGGACGGCGACGGCTACGGCGACTTTGCGATTGGCGCGCCCTACGCACCCGAGCGCGCCTTGCAAGAGCAGCCCGCGTGGGCGGTCTATATCTTCACCGGCCCAATGTCCGGCGATGCGTCGGTCATCACGGCCGATGCTATGTTTCCGGCGGAAACCATCGGCGACCGAACCGGCTGGCGCTTGGGCTCGCCCGGTGATGTCACCGGCGACGGTCAAGTCGACCTGCTCATTGCATCGCCATCGGCGAGCCTCGCTGCGGGCGACCTGACCGGCAAAGTGTGGCTGGTCGAAGGCCCGTGGCGTCGGGAAGAGAGCTTGTCGGCCGCTCCGGCGGTGTTCACCGGCGAAATGCCCGGTAGCCAAGCAGGCTCCGGGGCCGCCACTTCCGCGGGTGACGTAGATGGCGACGGCCGCGCCGACATCCTCATTTCGAGCGCCGAAGTGCCTGTTGGCGGAATGACAGCCAAAGGCGCTGCCTATGTCATCACCAGCTCCGCGAACGGCCAGATTGACCTCCGTTATGCCGATGTTCGCTTGGTCGGCCTCTCAGCCGGCGACCGCTTCGGCGCAAGCGCGACGAGCGCGGGCGACGTCAACGGCGATGGCTACGCCGATGTGCTCATTGGCGCCACCGACTCCGACCTCGGCGCGAGTGATGCGGGCTCCGCGCACCTCTTCTTGGGTGGACCATCGTTTACCGGCCTCTTGGACGCCGGCGACGCCTCTTTCACGCTGCTCGGCGCGCGCGCAGGCGGCGAGACCGGCATCGCCGTTTCGAGCGTAGGAGATATGGACGGTGACGGCAACGCCGACATCGCCGTCGGCGACCCCGTTGGCGTAGACAGCGCCGGCCTGGGTGTGGTCGCCGTCATGTACGGCCCACCCGTCGGCACCACCGACATCGAAGACGCCGACCTGCTCCTCGTCTCTGACGCCCCGTCCACGCAAATGGGCGCGTCGTTGGCCGGCCCCGGAGATACCAACGGCGACCTCCTCGGCGAAGTGCTCATCGGCGCGAGCCTGCTGTCCCCCAGCGGCGCCCCCGAAGCAGGCGGCGGCTACCTCGTGCGCGGCGCCGGCGGCTGACCGCGCGGCGCAACCGAGAAACGCGCGGCTCAGGCCCGGCCAAATCCGCGAAGAATCTTCGTGACGGTGTCATCCGACAAAATGAAGACTTCGGAGCGGCCGGCCACCATCGCGTAGTGCATCAGACCAGCACCCTCTCCTTCGCGACGGAAGTTGCCTCCAATCACCAGCGTTCGCTCTTCGCCGGACAGCAAGCGGGCGGTCACGCGAAACCGCGGATTGACCAATCCTGCGTCGGCGACCGAAATATCGGCAATACCATCGCCGCGAAGTCCGCCGAGAGTGTTGACGGCAAAAAACACGAACTTGACGTCAATGTCGATGTTTTGGGGCTCCAGAACGTTCCAAAGACTCGTCGCGAGGTCTTGTTGGAGCAACACCCGCTCGCCGCCTGACTCCCAGCTCAGGATATCGACGTCGGCACGGTCGAAGCGCAACATCGAGCGGTCACGGTAGTCGTCGGGACGCCCCAAGAAGCGCTGCACGGGAATCGAGGCGATGCGAAACACATCCGCCTCTCCCGCACGACGCACAAAGGCCGCCCTCTCTGCGCCCCTCCTGCCTACTTCGATGGCGCGCTCCGTCCCGTCCACCAGCCGCACAACGAGCGAAAACGCCGGCGGCGAAAACCCGCCGTCAAAGTCTTTGCCCATCAGCTCGCCGGCGCGAAGCGTGCCCAAGCCCTTCACAATGCTCGTCACCAGCTCTTGGTCGACGCCAAAGCCAGCATCGGGAGACAGCTCCCACGGCCCGAGCTTGCTCTCTTCGCCCACGCCGCCTGGCGCGCGCACAAAGACGAGCGAGGGCTCGGTGGATTCCCCTGGCAGCACCGACACACGCTCGGCGTCGGTCTCCAAAAAGCCCATCAGCACTTTGTTTCGCCACTCAACCGCCGGTCGCTCGTAGCGGTGCCGACCGCCCAAGCGCGCGCGGTAAATCGCGTCGTCGCCGGAGAGGCGTACAAACGACGAGCCGCCGGGTCCTTCGTTGCCCATCGTAAACGACACCACGGGCTCGGTGCCGTCCTCAAATATCTCGACCACCAAGCCTTTTCCGGCGTCGAGGCCGTAATCTTCGGGATTGCCGGCATCGACCCGTGCATCGAGCGGGATTTCCTTGCGGAACTGACTCACGAGGGTGCGCACCGCAATTTGGTCGGCATCGCCTTCAATCGGCGCCCGGAGGTGCCAGACCTTCTCGGTCTCCCCTTCCGACGACTCTTCCGCGATGGCCTCCAGCACGACCTTTTCCATCGCATTGGAAAGCTCGATGCGGCGGATGGCTTTGCGGTCCACCGCCGAGACAGTCGGTAGCTGCTCGGAAATTCGCTGCCCGGTGCCTTTGTCGAGCAGGTTGAGTCCCACAAACCCGAGGAACACCGCCAACAACAAGAGGGTCTTTGGAGTGGGGCGCATCATGGTGCCACCTCCGCCGTGTTGGACGGCGCATCTGCGTAGCCACCATCCCGTCGTCGGAGGAGCCAGCGAACCAGCCCCACGACCAACAACAACAATGGCCCCGTCACCAAGTTGAAGGCCTTGAGCAGCCACACATCGGAAGCCTCAAGGGCGTCGATTTGGGGCACCCGCACCTGCTTGGCGCGAATGCTCACGAGCGTTTCGTCCTGCACGAGCCAGTCCACGAGGTTCAGCATAAACGCGACATTGTTGGCCACAAAGTCGGCAGAACCCGCGGCAATCAAGCGTGTTGGGGGACTCTCGCGAATACGCCCTGCGCCGTCGTCTTCCGAACCATCGGCGCGCGGCGGAATCGGGCGGTTGGCGAAGGCAGACTCAAAGCTCCCCGACACCGCCGCCAATACCGGCCATTGGCCCCGCTCTTCGCCAGGCGCGACCATTTTGTACGCCTGTGGGTCAATCGTGCGAATGCCACGAATTCGCCCGCCTGCATCGCTCGTGCGCGCCAAAATCGTGGCCTCGAGGTCGCCCGGGAGGGGGTCAGCCAAGGCAATCGACGACGCGAACGGGAACAGCATCGTCTCCAGACCGCGCACCGTGGGGTGCTCCGGCGCCGACACATCCACCCGCGGAATCAGCGGGTAGTTGACGGGCATCTGCACCATATAGCGCCCTTGGCGAACCGGAAAGTTCATCACGCCATTGCGGGTGCGGTCTACCACCACATCGCGATTGAGCTGCACACCATACCGACCGAGCATCGACTCCATGCCATGCACCACGGATTGCGGGCGCATCGTGCGGAGGTCGGGCTTGGTGTTGGTGAGAAACACGGCGAGAGAGCCACCGCGCATCAGGAACTGGTCGATTTGGTACTGGGCGCGCGGAGACATCGGTCGTTGGGGACCAACAACAAACAGCGCATCGACGTCTTCCGGGATGCCTTCTTCCGCGCCAGGGTCGACCCCTCGAAGATTGTACTCTTCAGTCAGGCTATTGCGAATGCGCTCCAACGGCCCGCCGCCCGTGAGGAGGTCCGGCTCCCCATTCGCGACCGTCCAGCCAATCGTGCGGGGCCCTTCTTCGCTCACCAACCGCTTCACAGCGCGTGCCAGCTCGTACTCCAAGGTCTCCGTCACCGTGACCGCCGACAGCACCTCCTGACGGTCGCCATACACGAGCGCGACGCCCATGTAGACCTTCTTCAGCTCGGTGACCGACGAAGAGCGGTACCGATATTGAATCGGCTCAATGCCAAACCGTTCGGCTTCTTCAGTGAGCTCCTTGACGCCGGTAGGGTCTTGGACCTCAATGTCCATCCAGCCCTTCGAATACGCGCGAAAGTCTTCGAGCTTATCGACGAGAATCTGCTCGTGGTTGTTGTAGGGCGCTTGCAGCCCACGCGTGAAGTATACCTTGGCGAGCAGCGGCTTTTCCAAGCGATACATCAGCGCGCGGGTTGCGAGGTCGAGCGAATAGACGCGCTCTGCGGTGAGGTCCAACCGCAAGAAGGTCCCCGAAGACCACATATTCGCGGCAACGACGATGCCTACCACCAAGAGGAGCTGCGCCCACACATTTGTGAGCAGCATTCGACGGGTATCCATCAGGTGAGCCTCCGCCGCTCGAGCGCGAAGACGGCAATATGCAAAAACAGCGCCACCACCGACACATAGAAAAAGACGTTCCGGGAGTCGACGACCCCTCGGGCAAGGTTTTCAAAGTGGTACTCGGTCGACAAGTACTGCACGACGGGCAGCAAGGCCGCCGGAACCCGCGCCAAGGCATAGCCCGACACGAATGGAACCAAACAGCCCATCAGCGCGACCAAGAAGCTCACGACCTGGTTGTTGGTAATCGCGCTTGCCGCAGTACCCACTGCACAGAATGCTGCCCCAAGCAAAAACAAGCCAAGGTAGCCACCCACAATCGGGCCGATATCGGGCTCCGCCACCCACATCAGCGAAATCGGCCAAGTGACGGTAAGGGCCAAGGCGAGGGTCATGAGAGCGAGCGCGGCGAGGTACTTTCCCAGCACCATCTCCGCTTCGGTAATCGGCAACGTGACCAGCAATTCGAGCGAACCCGTGCGCTTCTCTTCAGCGAACAGCCGCATCGTCACGGCAGGAATCAACAGCAAAAACGAAACGGCGCTCCAGAAAAACACCGTGCGCAAGCTCGCGACACCCGAATCAAACACATCTTGAAAGAAAAGCGAAAAACCGCCCACCAGGCCAAGAAACGCCGGCACGACGATGTATGCAAGAGGGCTATCAAAATAGCTTGCGAACTCTCGCTGAAAGATAGCGGCGACATTCTGCATGAACGGTCCTCGACCGACGAGGGAGTAGCGCAACTCACGCGCCGGGAAGCCGGCCAGAAACGGCGGCGGCCCGAACCCGCGCTTCGAGAGAACAAACCAGAAATGAGCGGGGAATCCATCCTGGCGGACAGCGCCCGCCAAGCCCCTACACACGAACCATGGACCTAGCATTTCGCGCGAGCCAGGACAACCAGACTCTTTCCGGGTTGATAGGAGAAGGGATTGGAAGGGACGGACCCATCCGCATTGGGGAGGGTTCGAGCATGCCGCACAAATCAACGAAGAGATCTCTCTTCTTGTGACCTATCCGTAGACGGGAACACACGCGTTGCCGGCAATGCGTTGAATAACTGCTCTTATATACAGTGTATTCTCCCACCGTCTGCATGACAAGGCCAATTCGCCCAGGGTTTTCCCGCGGTCGCGAATTCTGTCCTTCCGCACACGTTGAACGCCCGAGCCGAAGCGACGCAACAGCCTTGCCCTCGTTTCCCCTGTCGAGTCGGTGCAGACCTCGCTACACTACCAAAGCGGTCGTATCGATACGACCCGGAGGATTCCATGAGCCGCCCATCCCCCCGACAGTCCTTTCGCGAAGGATGGCCCGTTTTGGCGGGAATCGTGGTCACTGCAGCGTCGTGCGCAATGCTCAATGCCCCCCCCGACATGTCCGCCGATGTCAACACCGATGCCCTCTACAAAGTCGGCAACTTTGGTGAACCCGATGGCGACATCACGGAAGGCGGCACCATGAGCGGTTCTTGGGCCGGCACCTGCGAAATCTATGGCTACCCCTACCAGCTCGAGCTCAATCTCTTCGATGACGCGGGTGTCGTCACCGGAGATGGCTTGTGGATTACCGGCTGGGGCACCTGGGAAGCCGATGTCGAAGGCACCAGCACGCCAGGGGCCGTCGAGCTGCTGTTCGCCGTCGACTACTACGGCTACCCCATGAACATCTTCTTGACGGCAGAGCTGGATGGTGCCGGCCTTGTAGGGGAATGCCAGTATTCATATGGGTCGCGCGGAGTGCTCACCCTCAACCGGATGTAGCACCCACACCCACGGCGTCGGTTGGCCGCACGTCCTACGCCCGCGCTGCGGCCATTTCCGGCACGATGGGCACATCATCGTGGCGGGCCCACTGCTGCGCGCCCGCAAAATCGACCGGTACATGGGTGCGCGGCGTCAGCGTGAGGCGCGTGGTTTCGAAGAAGCCGCGCATGGTGCGGAACATGCTGCTCGTGTCAATCCAGCATGCGCGCATACAGCCTTCACACGCCCCGGCTTCCATCAGGCGCTTTCGCTCGTAGACTTCCGAGTGGAAGTACGTCTCGAAGTCGGGGTCAAGAAAGCTCAGGTGTTGGTGCACGGTGCGGTGACAAATCGTAAACTGGCCGTTGGGCGCGACACTGAAGTACAGCCGCCCCGCATCGCAGCCGTCGGAGGGGAAGCGACCGGTCTTGAGGTATTGGCGGCTCGATTCGAGGTAGGGCGTGGAGTTGAGGATGGGCCAGCCCTCGGCCTTCATGCGGACAAGCTGGTCGTAGGCGCGGTCGATGCGGGCACGCACTTCGTCGGGTGAGTCGGCATGGTACACGCCCATCTCGGGACGATACCGGATGAAGCGCGCTTCCCAGTTCCGCACGCCGTCTTTTCGCTCCGCCAAGAGCTCCACCGGCAAAAAGCTGATGGCAAATCCAACCTCGCGCGCAAACCGAACCATGTCCGGCAGCTCTTCCAAATTGAGGTTGCTGACTACACAATTCAGCGTGGGCATCGCGCCAGGAACGCCATGCAAGCGCTTTCCAATATGCGTAATCGTACGCACTGCGTCGTTCCAAGCACCTTCGGACTCGCAAATCCAGTCGAACCGCGCGGGATACAAGCTGTCGAGCGAGATGCTGAAGTTTTTCACGCCCAGGTCGATGCAGCGGTCGACGCGGGAGAGGTAGTCGACGCCCTGCACGACATTTCGGCCATTTCCAACGCCGATACCGTTGGTCAGGATGCGCAGGTTGAGGCCATGTCGCAAAAAAATCGACGCGGCATCTTCGAGGTGGCGCACCGCAAACGGCTCGCCACCCCCAATCGACACCTGCACAACGCCGATGCGCGACATTCGGGCAGCCATCTCTTCGATTTGGTCGAGATTGAGCTCCTCGTCTTCATCGCCATAGCGCCAAATCCCGCACATCTGGCAGGTGAGGTTGCAGCGGTGGGTAATGCCAAAGTGGGCATACACCGGCACATCTCGTGTAGCCGCAGCTTTTGCGATTCGCAGATAATTGCGCGCCGTAAATCGAATCACTGCTCACCTCCACGAACCGCCCCATCGAGGGCATTCCCGACTGTCATAGCCCCTTTCTCCCACAATGCCCGTCGCATCAACGCAGGACAAGGGTGGCAGCCCGAACGGACTCCACCAAGTGGTCGAGGTCGGCCCGCGTCAAGTTGGGATGAACCGGCAAATGGAGCAGCTCTTGGGCTGCTTTTGCGGCATTGGGACAATCGGCCGTATACTCCGGGAACAACGGATGATCTCCGTAAGCCCCCATGTAGCCGACAGTGGTGTCTACACCCCGCCGCCGCAGCTCCGCCGCGAGGTCGTCGCGACGCGGGTGATGCACCACAAAGCTCATGTAAATGGGCTCGGAGCCCGGCGGATACTCGGGCGTCGTGAGGCCCGGCACATGGGCCAGCGCCGCATCCAAATGCCGACCATTACGAATGCGCGCACCATTGAGCGCATCAATCCGCGACAACTGGTGGCGTCCCACGGCCGCTTGTACCGAGCGTGCCCGCCCCGCATCCGTATACGAGGCAGGAACGTGGTCGTAGCGCCGCTCTGCTTCGCCGAATCGCTCGTGAATGGGGTCTTGCCCCAGGCGATTGCCCAAGACCACCGCCGGATGCACCGTCGCCCAGTACAACGACGGATGCGTGGCCGCCCACATCGCGAGGCCCACGGCCGCTTCTTTGGCCAGCTTGCGACGACTGGTAAACCCACCCGCCGAAATTGCAGCACGAGCAGAAGCAGCAACGTCGTCGTTGTCCGTGGTTACCATCGCACCAGAGAGCGTGGTGATATTTTTGGTTAGGCCAAACGTGTAGTATGCATGGTGTCCAAGATGCCCAACCCGCCGACCCGCGTGCCGTGCCCCCGTGCTTTGCGCACAGTCTTCAATCACCTGGATGCCGTGCTCATCCGCAATCTCTCGAATGGCATCCATGTCGCAAGGCGTGCCAAAGAGGTGCGTCGGAACCACCGCCCGTGTCCGCGGTGTGATGGCGCGCCGGAAGGCCTCGGGGTCGAGCACATGGCTGCGCAAGCCGACATCCGCAAAGACCGGCCGTGCGCCGGTCAACGGCACCATCGCAGGTATCGCAAAATACGTGAGCGCAGGAATGATGACTTCGTCGCCCGCACCGATGCCAAGCGCCTTCAGCAACAAATAGAAGCCAAACCGCGCCGAGGGCACCATCACCGCATGACGGGCACCGATATACGACGCAAACTCGGCTTCCCAATCCGCCACACGCGCGTTGTCATCGCCCGAGGCCACCAACCAGCGCGCGGACAGCGCCGCCTCGGACGGCGAAAAACTAGGACTGAAGCGCGGAATGCGACCAAATGCCACCGGAACCTCCTCGCGTGACCCGGAACAGCTCGCGAGAACGGTTAGCCCAAACCGACACGCCTGCCGAGTGTACCCTGGGGGCAAGCCGATGTACGCATCGAATTCCGTCCCCCGCGACACCCAAATTCCAGCTGATTGCGCCGAATATGCCCGCGTTTTCGGATGCCGCGCCCAGCCGAAACGCACGCCGACCTTTCCGCGAGGCCGCCACAGGCGCTGACGCAGGGCCCGAAGCCAGATAACTCTCTCCACACCCCAACCGTTTTCGGAGCCAACATGCCCCTCCTCGACATCCTCGAGGCTCCTCACCCGATTCTCGCCAAAAAAGCACGCGACGTGCGGCCCGACGAGTTCGGCCCCGCGCTAAAGACCTTGCTTGACAATATGGCGGAAACCATGTATGCCGCACCCGGCGTTGGCTTGGCCGCACCCCAGATAGGCGACTCACGGCGCATTTTGGTGGCCGACCCCGGATTCGAGGGAGAAGACGGCGAACAGAAAAAAGGCATCGAGTTGGTGTTTATGGTCAACCCCACCATCGTGGCCCATGGCGAGGGGACCATCACTTGGTCCGAGAGCTGTCTCTCGGTGCCCGAGTACTCCCAGAACATTGACCGCCACGACCAAATCGACGTAGAGTTTCAAGATGCCGACGGCAATCGCCAAGTGCGGCGCTACGAGGGCTTTTCTGCGGTCGTCATCCAGCACGAAATGGACCACCTCTCGGGCGTGACCTTGCTGGAGCACTCCTCGCGCTTCAAACGAAACCGCTACCTGCAAAAGCAAAAAAAGGTGCGTCGCGGATAAGCGCGTTCGGTTCAGGGGTGAGGAATCAAGGCTTCGTCACCACCTTCGTCCTCCACTTCGACTTGCAGCGTGACATGCCGAATGCCGTGATTGACAGAGAGCATTCGGCAAGCCTGTCCCCGGACAGCAATCGGATCTGCGCCGCGTTCAATCACCAAATGGACCGTCAATATCGCAAACGTGCCGTCCAAGCTCCAAATATGCAGCTCATGGACCCCTTTGACCTTCGGCACCGACGCGAGGTCCGCGCGGACGGCCGGCACCGCCATTCCGACGGGTGGTAGCTGAAGCAGCACCCGCCCCGCATCGCGCATCAACGAAGCGCCCGCGACGGCGACCATGACCGCGATGAGGAGGCTCACGAAGGCATCCGCTTGGCTGAAACCGGCCAACAAAAAGCCGGCCGCGACAATCGCACCTACGGAGCCCATCGCGTCGGCCAACATATGGCCCATTGCGCCGCGCAGGTTGAGGTTTTCACCCCCCACCTCACCGGACCCGCCCGAGGCCGCACGCCAAAGAATCCACGCCGACAACACATTGACAAATAAGCCAACCAGGGACACCACGAGCACCGGAAACCCCGGCACTTCGGGGATTCCCGACACCAGCCGGTCAACTCCCTCGCCTACAATCAGCAGCGAACCAAGCGCTAACAGCATGCCGTTGGCAAATGCACCCAATGTTTCCGCACGAACCAAGCCGAAGGTCCGCTCATCCGAGCGCGGCAAACGCGCGATGCGGGCCGCTCCGAGGGCCATCAGCAACGCGCCAACATCTCCCACCATATGGACGGCGTCGCTTGCAAGCGCCAACGACTCCGTCCAATAGCTTGTGCCGGCCTCTACCAAAAAGAAAAAGCCGTTGAGCCCCGCTGCAATCAGCAATGCACGGTCGGTGCGCGCCCGCACACGATGGTCGTGGTGGTGGTGGCCGTGGCTCTCTAAGGCTGCGCGCACATCCTCCGACGAAGGGCTCATCTGCCCCCCTCTTGCATTCGCCGAATGGCCGCCTCCAGAACGCCCTCCGCCGCTTGTCCTTGGGTGATGCCTTCGCTCAACATACGACGCCACGCCCGCGCACCCGGGAGGCCTGTCCAAAGGGTCAACAGGTGTCGCAGAGCGTGGGAATCCGAAAAGTCTCCCTGGGCGCGAATTTTGGCGTAAAACGAGAGCATTTCCTCCGCCACCACAAATCGCGCAGCCCGCTCGTCTAACGTGTCTGCCAGCGGATTCGCCCTGCCCCACAAACGCGCATCGGCCGTGCGCATCAGCATCGGGTTGTCATAGGCCGCGCGCCCCACCATGACCCCATCCACATGGGCCAAATGGGCTTCCACTTCGTCCAAATTCATGACGCCGCCGTTGAGCTCAATCTCCAACTGCGGACGTTCACGTTTGAGGCGATAGACAAATGGGTACAACAGGGGCGGGACGGTGCGGTTCTCTTTCGGAGAGAGACCATGCAGCCACGCTTTTCGCGCATGGACCGTAAAACGGTCACAACCCGCCGCGGCCACGATGTCTACAAACCGGAGCATATCTTCGTAGCGGTCGATATTGTCGAAGCCAATCCGGTGCTTTACCGTCACGGGAACGGACACCGCTGCCCGCATGTCCGCGACGGCCTCGGCGACCCGCTCCGGTCGCGCCATCAAGGCAACACCAAAGCTCCCCGCTTGCACCCGCGACGAAGGGCAGCCGACATTCAGGTTGACCTCGTCGTACCCGCAGTCCACAGCGATTTTCGCACACGCCACAAGGTCGCGCGGGTCGTCGCCGCCCAGCTGCATCGAAATGGGGTGTTCGCTCGGGTCGTAGGCCAGCAGGCGGTCCCGCGGTCCATGCAGCAACGCGCCCGTCGTGACCATTTCCGTCACCAACAGCGTGTTCCGCGATATCGCGCGCACCAAACGACGGAAATAACGGTCCGTGCGCTCCATCATGGGCGCCACTGACAACTTCGGCGTAAGGGCGCGGGGGGGCATGGGCGGTCTCCAAATGACCGCGCTCTAACCCGCCTTGTCGCCGCCGCGTAGCCACTGCCTTTGTTGTCGCCCGTCTGCCACGCTACCGGGCCGCACCGTCCGTCTATTGTGGAGTCCGCATGTCCGTCTTTCAGCTCGAACGCTGCGCCCTCGTGGGAATGGTTCACCTGCTTCCCCTTCCCGGAAGCCCGCGGTGGGGCGGCTCGATGGCCGCAGTACGTTCCGCGGCCAAGCGCGACGCCGAGCGCTTGCTGGCCGGCGGATGCGACGCCATCATCGTCGAAAACATGGGCGACCTGCCCTATCTGCGCGGCTCCGTCGACCCATCCACCCTCGCCGCGATGACCCTCGCCACCGACGATGTCGTCCAGTTCGGCGCGCCGGTGGGCGTACAAGTGCTGTCCGGCGCATGGCGAGAGGCGCTCGGGTTGTGTGTCGCCACCGGTGCGTCCTTTCTGCGCATCGAAGCCTTCGCCTACGCCCACGTCGCGGACGAGGGCTGGATGGACGCATGCGCCGGACCTTTGCTTCGAAGCCGCGCGACGTTGTCTGGCGCCAGCGGGCCCGCAATCTGGGCCGACGTCCAAAAAAAGCACGCCGCCCACGCGGTCACCGCCGACCTCGACCTCGAGACCTTGGCCCACGGCCACGCCTTTTGCGGCGCAGATGTCCTCGTGGTCACGGGGGTCTCCACAGGACAACCAACGCAGCCAGCCCATGTTGTCGCCGCAAAGACCGCTGGCTTGCCGGTTGTCGTTGGCTCGGGCGTCACCGCGGCGTCGGCGCACGCGTTTCGCGATGTCGCCAGCGCGGTCATCGTCGGGAGCTACATCAAAGAGGGCGGCAACTGGCAAGCCCCGGTTGACGTTGGCCGGGTCCGGGCGGTCCGCGACGCCCTGTTATAAGCCGATGCGCCCCCGAGCGCGCGCGAAGTCCCGAACGGTGTCCACCGCATTCGATTCATTTTTTCGGGCGCAGCCGTATCCAAAACGGCTAATTTTCAACGTTGCGCGGCACCTTGCGAACAAACGCCCCGTTGGACACCCAACGACCTGTGCTCCCCCAAGCGCGGCACATGATGCGCGCGGTGAAGACCAATTGTAAAATCGGAGCGTCAAGCCAGATTTGGCAATTGTGCTGAGGGACCGTTTGTTTCCGCTCTTGTTGTTGTGCGCCGCACTCTCTACGACCATTCGCCCGGCAATCGCACAGGCAAATGGCGTCGTGGTGCGCATTCACAATGATGGGACACGCGATGGCCCGTTTCGCTTGCGCTTGTTGGAGCCGACCGGCGCGTCCACCCCCGTGCTCCTGCGCGACGATGGCCAAGCGCCGGACGTCAAAGCCGGTGACCACATCTGGTCTGGCGCGGCCTTTCCGCGCGGTCACCAGTTTGCGCTCGCCGTAGAAGTCGGCGCGGAGCTCACATCCATCGGCACGGTCAACTTCGATGGGAACAGCGCATCCCGCGACATCAACGTCGAAGTAAACAACGGTCACTTCTCCTTGGCAAGCACGGAAGCGCCCACACTGCTGCCCGCTCCGCTCGCACCGCAGGCTCCCCAGGCGCAGGTCATCACGGCTACGGGCCCCATCGCAGCAAGCGTGACAAGCACGGCGCCCCCGCACCCCATTCTGCAAGCCCTGGGCGCACTTCTCGCCATGACAACCCTCGGCACGCTGCTGTGGTGGTGGCGCCTTTCGCCATCGGGAACCGCGGCACAGGACCCGTCCCTCGTGCGCGAGCCCCCGGCACCCTTGTTTGGACCCGGCACGCCTGCGGTCCCGGGGAGCGTGTCGCTGTGGGGCATATCCGAAGAAGACCTCACGCCCTTCGTCGCGGCAATAGCACAGACCCTCGCTATCGGAAACATCGTGGTCATCGCGGCGAGCGCAGAGCGCGCGTTCCCCGCAATCCGCGTCGGCACCTTGTTTCGCACCCACGAGCGGCGCCCCAGCCGCCTCGTTTCGATGGTCACCACCTTGCGCGAACAACGAGGTCGCTCCGTCGTGCTCCTCTACATTCTCGAAGAACTCACGGACGGCACGCTCGCGCGTCTCTATACCAGCATCACGCCCGAAACCGGCGCGCTGGTGGTGCTCGTCAACCCCGGAGAGGCACTTCCCGGACTGTTGACCGTCACCGCGACGCCTACCGGCTACACCCTATCGCCCAACGGGCTCTCGCTCACCCTCGGGCAATGGGGCCTCGTCGTCGAGACCTCCGCGTGAGGTCGTTCGGCCTCAGCCGCCCCACACTTGGGGGCTGCTGACAAAATGAATGGCGATTCAGTGGCTCCGGCGCACCCGCGACACGACCCTCAATAGGCCAGGGAAACGCCAGAGTGCTGGCGCCGCGTCTGCTTTCGGCGCTGGAGCGCGCGTTCATTGGCCCGCACAAATGGCTCCAAGACAAAGTGCAATGCGTCGTCGTCGTCGGCGTAATGGCCTTTGACGCGCACCAAGAGGCGGCAAAAGCGCCCATGGGCTTGGGCGCGCAGTTGGCGCAAGGACTCCGCCTCGCCCGCCGACGAGAAGGCCAACATCGCGGCGACCCGCCGCTTGTGCTCCGCTTCGAGGGCGTCGGCAAACGCAGACAGCCCCGCAATGCTCACCGCCGCAGCATGGTCGGGATGCCGCAGCACCGCCGTCATGTGGGGGACAAGGTCGGACGAATGAACCCGCAAGCGCCCCCAGGAACGGGCGTCGCTTTCCCCCCACAACGCGCGCTGCAACGCGAACAACGCGCTGGTGACCGGCTCTACATCGAGGCCTTCGTCGATCGCCCCCGAAACTCCCTTCGCCAGCAGCGACAACAGCGCATTGGTGCGGCTTTCGGCCTCTGCCAATACCTGGGAGACCTCGGCGGGCGACTGGCGGTGGCGCAGGCGCTCCTCTTGGGCCAACAAGGTCTGCTCATCGACGAAAGTGGCCTCTGCGTACGGCAAAAGGTCGGTCGCATCGTCTCGCAGCGACAACCGGTCCACCACTTCGCGCAAGGCCGTCACCCGTTCTTCCACGGACAGCACACGCAGGTCGATAAAGGAAAGCGACGATGACATGGGGATTCCGGCGATTTCGAGGGATGCACGAAAAAACGCAAGGCGTCTCACATCCCAAAACCCTACCGCAATTTCTCCTCTTTCACATGAAATATTCTTCCCAGATTTCAGAATTTGGGCGCCGCCCCGCACGGGGCGTCGGCCGGGGAGCCTGAAGTCTCCCCGGCAGCCGGTGAGCCTGAAGTCTCACCGGCGGAGCCCACCGTGGGAAACCGGAGCGGGGGAACCGACCGCCGCGGTGCTGCGTCGGTCCAACGCGCGGCGCGCTACCAGGCCACGCCGTCGCAGTCGTTGTCCCGCCCATCGGGCGCGCGCATGGTGGCCACCATGCCGTCACCGTAGGCGACGTGGGCAAATGCAATCCGGCCGTCGCCCGAACGCGCCACGCTCGGGTGCCAACCACCGTCTTCAGAGAGCACCTCGTCCATGCCATCGCGAATCACGGTGCTTCCCGACGATTCGGAGAAGCAAATCGCGGTCCCCTCCCCACAAATCGTCGCCCACACCACTTGGCCGGTGGGGTCAATCTCCAAGTCGAAGCCATCTATCGGAAAGAAGCCCGTCGAAAAATCGACCCCACTCGCCAAAGCAGGCGCCCAGCCACCCGCAGAAGACGCGCAATAAAGCTGTTCGTGCACCAAATAGCCAACGTGAAGCCCCCCACGCGGGTCGGCCTCGAGCTCCAAGTACGCGCCATTGGCGAACGCGGAGAACGTCTCCATCGACCAGCCGTCTGCGGCCGGTTCAGCGACCACCAAGGCCGTGTCCGCATCCCACCACGCCAAAATGGGCTCGTCGTCTACCAACGCGACCGAAATCCCAGGCCAAAGAGACGCGGAGGCCTCGATGCTCTCCACCACAAAATCGCCGCTCGTATTGGTGACATACCGCAGCGCGCCGCCATCTTCGCTGAAGACAGCATGAACGGCGCCATCCGACGCAAACGCGGCATCGATGGGACACCACGAGGCCGCGACGTTGGCCACAAACTCCGTCCCCCACTCCCCCGAAGCATCCGTCGAACAACACATTCGACAACGCTCCAGGCCCCCCTTTGTTGTAGGTCTCACCCGAAATAAGGTGAACAAACCCGGCATCGTCGAAGCCGATTGCGGTGCTCGCAATCCGGTATCCATCGACTACACTCTGATTCGCGAAGTCCCCACCATCGCCCGCTTCGGGATTGATATCCGCATTGGTATCATCACGGTCCAGCCCGCTGCTGTCTTCACTCGGCCAGCCATCGGCGTCGGCGTCTACGCCGTCGATGCCATCGCAGTTGTTGTCGACCATATCGCCCAAAAGGTCGCGCGCATCGGGGTGAAGCTCAGGGTTTGTATCATCACAGTCCGGCCCTCCGTCCGCATTGGACGCCCAGCCGTCGGCGTCGGCATCCAGGCCATCGACGCCATCGCAGTTTTGGTCGAGGTCGTCGCCATATCCGTCCTCCGCCCCCACAAACACGAAGGGGTCGGCGTCGTCGCTGTCATCGCCGCCGCATTCGAGGACAAGGAAACCATCGCCGTCGTTGTCCGGCTCGGCGCAAGGGTCCACCTCGGATGCCTTCCCGCGCATCCACCCACCATCACCCCAACCGCGCACACCTAGAAACGCGACAAACAGCCCACTGCACCGCCATTCATTTCGTGCTCCTGTCCGGGGTCAACGACTTCGCTTGACCCCACACACAAGAGCGTATTCGCGACCGTGCGCGGAGGGAAAAGTCCCCCCTCTCGCCGCAGGCGCCCGCCCACTCCCACCACTGAACCGCCATTCATTCGCGGCCCAGGCACACGAACACCCTCACCCCTACGGCAACATCACGGTTGCTCGCCGTCGACCCCCAGCCCAATCGGACACGACACCCCATTGAAGCCGTGGGCGCAATAGCCGTTGGGATTCTTCGCGAGGTACTGCTGGTGGTACTCCTCCGCGTAATAAAACGGAGGCTCCGGCAAAATTTCCGTCGTGATGGCCCCAAATCCTGCCGCGCGCAAGGCCACCGCGTAGCGGTCGCGGGAAGCCTCTGCTTCTGCCCGCTGGGCATCGGAATTCACGTAGATACCGGAGCGGTATTGGGTGCCCACATCGTTGCCCTGGCGCATGCCTTGGGTGGGGTCGTGGTTCTCCCAAAACACCTTGAGCAGCTCGACATACGACACACGATTGGGGTCAAAGACCACCAAGACCACCTCGTTGTGCCCCGTCAGGCCGGTACACACCTCCCGGTAGGTGGGGTGGGGGGTGAGACCGGCGGCGTAGCCCACCGCGGTGCTGATGACGCCCGGAATCTTCCAGAAGATGCGCTCGGCGCCCCAAAAGCAACCGAGTCCAAACACGGCGGTTTCGGCGCCCACTGGAAAGGGAGGTCGGATGCGCTGCCCATTGACGAAGTGGTGCGTGGGGACATCAAACTCGTAGTCTGCGCGCCCCTGCAATGCGCGTGCAGGCGTGGGCATTTGGGTCTTGAAGGGGTCGTTGCCGAAGAACACTCGGGCCTCCAGAAATTCGCGTGGGGAGAGGTTATCCTGCCCAAACTACCAGACGAGCGCCGCAGGAGCACAACCACAAACTTCGCTGCACCTATGGCCGCCCGCCGCGGGTTTTACGCTGAAGCGCACAACCCCTCCCCTTGGCCGCTTCACGCTTTTTGGAACGCCGATGTCCAATGTCCATCCCCTCCGCGCGTCTGCCCCCGACCTCGCATCGGTCTACGCCGAGCTGCGCACCACCGCGCGCCGAATGTTGCGACAGGAACCCTATCTCCACACCCTCGAGAGCTGCGAACTGGTCCACCAAGCCTGGGCGCGGCTGCTCAATGGCGACCTCGCCCGCCTCGCCACCGACACCCCCCGCGACGTTTTGGCGCTTGCCGTGCTGAATATGCGCCGGGAGCTGGTCGACCACGCCCGCAAGCGGCGCGCGGGAAAGCGCCCCGACCCCACCGGGCGCGTGCAGCTCGAAGACGCTAGCTTGATGCTCGAACAGGACCCAGGGACCCTCATCGAAATCGACCGTCTCATCGACAGTCTCGAGAGCGGCGAGGCCAATGTGCGCGCGGGCGAGCGAAAAGCAGCCGTTTGCCGGTATGCGTTTTATGCCGGCTTGACCGGTGGGGAAATCGCGAGCCTCCTCGACCTCCCGAAGTCCACCGTCACCGCCGACCTTCGCTTTGTCCGCGCGTGGCTCGGCGCGCGACTGCAACAAACGCCTTTGGATACCGTCGATGACTGATGGTGCCGCGCCCAACCTTCGCTTGGTGCCGCCGGTTGCGTCCGATGCGGCCAACGCGACGATGCCCTTGGACAGCGTGCCCGCTGCGTCTGCCAGCGGCCCCTACCTCGACGACCTGTTCGCCGAGCTATTGGAGATGGACGAAAGCGCGCGTATTGCCGCAATTCCCGCGCTGTGCCGAGGCGATGCCGTGCTCGAAACAGAGCTGCGCGCCCTCCTCGCCGCCGACGCCCCCCCGGAGCCCTCGTCGGCGCCGTCCGCCCTCCCGTCGAGCGCTCCTCCGCCCACCCAATCCGGCGCTCCCCTCGACCGCTACCGCCTGTTTCAGAAGCTGGGCTCCGGCGCATCGGCCTCCGTTTGGCAAGCCTGGGACACCCACCTTCGCACGTGGACCGCCCTCAAGCTGCTCAAGGCCGACCTCGCCTCTACGCGCCGCGACGCCATGGACGTCGTGCTGCACGAGGCCCGCGCAGCCTCGCAAATCATCAGCGACCACGTCGTGCGGGTGCGCGAAGCAGGCCGCCTCGACGACGGCACCTACTTCGTCGATATGCAGCTTTGCGCCGAATACCGAAAGGGCGCGGATGGCCAAGAAGAGCTGGTGGTCGGCTCTCCTTTGTCCCGTGAGGTTGGGCACCTCACGCCCGTCGAAGCGGCGCGCCTCGTGGCCGATGCCGCGCGGGGCGTCGACGCCGCACACCGCGTCGGCGTGCTGCACCGCGACCTCAAGCCCGCCAATCTGCTGCTGCAGCCCGTCTCCCGCCGGGTGCTCGTGACCGACTTCGGCCTCGCATTGGCCCGCGTCGCCCCCGAAGCCGGCCCCTTGTCCGCGCCGACCGAGACGGTCACCATTCAAGTCGACGGGCCTGCGGGCGTGATTGTCGGCACGCCGTCGTGGATGGCGCCGGAGCAAGCGCGCGGCGAAGTCCCCACCCGCGCGTGCGATATTTATAGCCTCGGCGCGACGCTGTATACGCTGCTGTCCCAAGCACCGCCCTATCGACCCCGCGACCCCTCGGGCCGCGGAGGCGCGATGGATGTGCTGCTGCAAGTGCGGGGCGGACCACCGGAGCGTCTGGTCGGACCGCGGCGATTGGTGCGCATTGTCGAAAAGGCCATGAACCGCGACCCCGCCGCGCGCTACGAAACGGCGGGGGCGCTCGCCGCCGACCTCGACCGCTGGGTGGCCGACCGCCCCACCGGTCTCGACGGTATTCGACCCGGCTTGCGCCTGGCATTGGCAGCCCGAAGAAACCGGGAAACAACTCTCGCGCTTATGGTGTTATTTATTGCCCTGGCAGCGTTTTCGTTTCAAGTTCAAAGACTTGACGAACGCCGGGAAGCATTGCTACAATCGGTCGCAGACGTAGAGGCACGCCGCGTCGCCGCCGAAGCCGCCGAACAAGCTGCCCTGGCCGCCTCCCGCCAGGCCGAAGCCCGCAAGCTCGAGTCCGAGGCCGCCCGCGCCGACGCCGAAGCGGAGGCGGAGCTAGCGCGGGAGGTGCAGCGCCAAGCCGAGCTGGACCGCACCGCCGCCGAAATCGCGAAGGCTGCCGCGCTCGAAGGGCAATCCGTCGCTGAAGCCCTCGCCGCCGCCGAAATCCGCGCGCGAACCGACGCCGAGCAGGCCACCGCTCTCGCCGACAGCGCACGCCGCGACACCCAAGCGCGCCTCGATGCACTGGCCACCCGCCTCACGGAGTCCGAGTCGGCGAGAATGCGCACCGAAACTCGCTTGTCCGCTGCAGAAGCCGCGCGTGCCGACCTCGAACACAAGCTGTCGGACTCCGTCGCGCGCCGGATTGCCGCCGAGACCGAGCGGGACATCGCCATCGCCGAGCGTGACCGTGCCCGCGCCGAGCTGTCCGCACGAGAGGCGGCCCAGATTCCCGTGCCCCCAACAGAAACGGTCCCCGCCGAATAACCGGGGGGACCGTCGCGGCATGGGTCGCCTTAGCCCACTACCATCGTAAAGCAGGTGACCGCGAGCATCACGACGCTTGCGAGGCCGATGAGAGCATCGGTAGCGAGGTCAGCGGCGGCATCCTGGGCACGGCGTTCGTGGGTCATGGTCGCTCCTTGCGAAATATTGGTCTGTCAACCGGTGGTGTCGAAGTCACTTGAATCGTGGACGGTACAACATCGCCTTCATTCATCCCCGTCCCCACCCGGCTCCGCTTCGTAGGGCACCGGCTCCGGTTCACCGCGGGGAGGCTCGCTCGGAACATCGTAGTCGCCATCATCTTCGGGCAACTCACTCAAGAATGACGCAGCGACATCGGCGTCGACGGTACACGACGCGCCACCTGCTTCGAGCGTCACCACGAGAGTGCCCGAAATGGCCTCCCGGTGACGAATCTCGCCGTCCAACGACACCGAGATGCCCACTTCGCTCATCCAGGGGTCCGACACGCCGCAATCGCCGCCCTCGTCCCACTCCGAATCGGGGACATCGACACAGCCGAGGCCGCCCAAACGGCCCAAGCCGCGCCCGCCACCCCAACCTGCGCCGGGTTCGGAGCTGCCTTCGTCGCCGTCGGTCCACCCATCGTCGTCAGCCGGAAGGTCCTCGCCTTCAGTCCATTCGCCGCTCTCTGCCACCGCGACGCTCGGCCACGCGCCCCACGGAACCCGCACTGCCGCGTCGGCCCACACGGCGCCGTCTTCGTGGGCGCCAAAGAGGGACAAACCGCCCACTTGCAGCTCCAGCTCGCCGCGCGCGTTGGCGTAGAGGTCCATGCGAACCACCCGTCCTTCCAACATCTCCGCCACCGAGGCGCACATTGGATCTCCGCCCACGTCCACCACCGTCAGGCCCCACAAGCCACTTCTCGGCGTCACGGCGGGGGTCGTTTCCGGTGTGACGGCCGGACATGCGCTCAGGCCAACAGCCACGAGCAAGAGCGGAAACGCACGGAAAAAGGAGCTTCGTTCGGTCGACATGGCACCTCCAAGGTTGCACGATGGTCCCATGCACAGACCGTGCCAAGTCGAAAACAACCATCAATACTCATTTATTCGGTTCGCCCCACAAAGCACTGCCAAAACCACCGACATCTGCGTCTCCGCTGGTTCGGCATCGCGATGTGCATTTCTGCTATATGGGCCAAAGTCGTCCCCAACCGCAGCAACATTCGATAGAGTAGGAGACGCACCCTGGCTACGCCATTTCGTGATGTGTCCCCCCATTTCTACCCCGCGGCCTGCCAGCGCCCGAGGAGGTCGGATGTTGCTCCGTTCTGTGCCCGCGTTGGTAGGGGCCGTTTTGCTGGCGGCCTGCGAGCGCGACAGCGGCGGTGGCGTGCCGCCCGAAGTGAAGACAGAGACCGTCGGCACCACCGACACCGAAGACGAAACACCCACCGATGACGCCGATGGAGACGGCCTCGACCGCGTCGACGATTGCGATGACAACAACCCGGACGTCGGCCCGCAAACCGAGTGGTTCTTCGATGCAGATGGCGATGGATACGCTGGAGACGAAGAGAGCCGCTTCGATTGTTTGCGGCCGGCTGGCTACGAGAGCGTCGCGACCGACTGCGACGACCACAACCCGGAAGTCCATCCGTATGGAAACGAGCAATGCAACGGAATAGACGACGATTGTGACGGCCTCATCGACATCGACGATGACTCCAACGACCCCAGCACCACAGCCACTTTGTTCCTCGACGAAGACAGCGATGGATACGGCAATCCCGACACAGTGTTCATCGGCTGTCTCGGCACCGAAGGCGCCGTAGAAAATGACCTCGATTGTGCCGATGACGACCCACGGCTACACCCCGAGACGGTGTGGTATGCCGACGTAGATGGCGACGGCTACGGCAATCCCGACGTGTCGTGGACCCAGTGTGCGCATCCGGGCGACGCCAGCTTGTCCAACGCCGATTGCGACGACGCCAATCCCGACATTCGCCCCGGAGTTTTTGAAGTCTGCGACACCATCGACAACGACTGTGACGGCCTCATCGACGACGACGACCCCGGCGTCGACACCTCCACGGGCGCCCCGTTTTACGCCGATAGCGACAGCGACGGCTTTGGCGACCCGTCCGACTTCGTTTACCGCTGCGCGCTTCCCGCGGGCCGCACCACCGACCACACCGACTGCGACGACACCACTTCCGACGTGCATCCCGGCGCGGTCGACGAATGTGGCGATGGCGTCGACAGCGACTGCGATGGCCGCGCGGCGCCCCTTTGCGGCGGCTCGACGGTCCTGTCCACCAGCGCCGATTCTACGCACATCGGCGAACAAGCGGGAGACCGCGCGGGCCAATCCGTCGCATTTGCGGGCGACGTCGATGGAGACGGCCTTGGCGATGTTTTGGTGGGCGCCTACACCAACGACGACGGCGGAAATGCTGCCGGAAAGGCCTACCTGTTGCGCGGAAGCCAAGGCTGGGTGAGCGCCGACCTCAGCGCGACGACCGCGTGGGTCGGCGAGTCTGCGAGCGACGGCCTCGGCATCAAGGTCGCGGCGGCCGGCGACGTCGACGGCGACGGCCTCGACGACATTCTCCTCGGCACCAACGAAGCCGACACCAGCGCCACCGATGCCGGACGCGCCTACCTCGTCTATGGCGCCGTTTCGGGACCGTCCGGCGCTTGGGATGCCGTGTGGGAGGGTAGCAAAGCGAGCGACACCCTCGGCGACGGCGTCGCGCCGGCTGGTGACCATGATGGAGACGGCCTCGCCGACGTGCTCTTGGCCGCGCCCGGCGCCGATGGCGGTGGCTCCAACGCGGGCGCCGTGGTCTTGGTGTACGGCAATCGCACCCGCAGTTCGGGCGCGACATCCGTGTCCGGCTTGCCAACCGTCGAAGGCGACGGCGCGGGAGACGCCCTCGGGACCGGCTATGGTCTCGGCCACGGCGACCTCAATGGCGACGGCCTCGACGAGCTGCTCATGGGCGCCCACAAGTACGACACCACCGTCTCCGACGTAGGCGCGGTGGTCATCGCCGATGGGGGCACCACTTGGACAGGCACCGTACCCTCGTCCGACCTCGCCCAAACCATCGAAGGCACCTCCTACACCACCGGAAACTCCTACTTCGGCTACGCCATCGCAGACGCGGCCGGCGACCTCGACGGCGATGGCTACGAAGACCTCGTCGTGGGGGCCTATTACTGGGACGAAGGCGCGAGCCAAGGCGGCGGTGTGTTCGTGTTTTACGGACAGACCAGCTTCACCACCCGCACGCTCGACGCCGACATGGCCGACGCACGGGCGATTGGCGCCAGCACCCTCGATTATTGCGGCAAGGACGCCGCCGTGCTGCCCGACGCCGATGGAGACGGAAACGACGAGCTATTGGTCGGCTGCTACGGCGAAGACGTCGGGCGCACCGACAGCGGCGCGGTGTTCGTTTTGCTTGGCGACCGATGGTCCGGCGCTTTGCCCGTCGGGTCGTCCGCCGACCTCACCCTCGCCGGCGCCCAGCCATCCGAGGGCTTTGGCTACACTATCGCGGGCGGCGACGTCAACGGCGATGGATTGGGCGACATCATCGTAGGCGCGTACCAAGCGGGGTCCAGCACCGAGGGCGCGGCGACCGTCTGGTTTGGCTTCCCCGGCATCGGCGGCGGCTTGTAGCGGATTGTCGAGAAACTGAATCGTCATTCAGTAGGACGCGCACCCATTGTCGAGAAAATGAATCGTCATTCAGTAGGACGCGCACCGATTGTCGAGAAAATGAACCGTCATTCAGAGGGTGGCGGGCTTTGGGTCACCGCGAAGTTGACCTCCCGCACCACACCCCCTTCGAATTCCAAAGAAATCGGCAACACACCCCCTTCGGCGAGCGGCTCCCGCACGCCGATAAGCATCAGGTGCAAGCCACCGGGCTCAAACACCGCTTCGGCACCTGGCGGCAATTCCATGCGCGCCACCTGCCGCATCATCAACGTGTCGCCCTCCTGAATGTGCGTGTGAAGTTCGACAGCATCCACACCCTCGGCGTGGGCTCCGGCCAGCGCCGCAGGTTGCGCGCTCGGGTTTTTCAACCGCAAGTAGCCGGCGGTCCCCGTCGAGCCAGGGGGGGTTGGCCGCACATAGGGCGCGAGAGCTTCGACTGCGCGTGCACCTTCAGCGGTACCCACCACGGGCGTATCCGACACTGGCGCGGCACCGCATGCGGTGGCGCCCGCGAGACACAATAGGACAACGATTCTGCGAAGCAACGGTGGCTCCCACGGGTTCCGGGCAACTGGCGGGTACAGCACAATTGTTGGAAATACCAACGGCCTACGCGCCATGGAACTCTATCGAAATATCGACTATCTTCTGCATGCAGACTTCGGAGACCGTAATGCCATCGCTTCGCCACCCCTTCCTTGCGCTCTTTGTGTCGTTGTTCGGCGCAGGCGTGGTCATTCCCGCCGCACACGCCGAAGGCACGCCGGCCGTAGAAGTGCAAGAGCTGCAATCCAAGGGCCTTCGCGATGTCGGCATGTACATCGCCGCGACCAATCGGCGCGGGCCAATGCTGGCCACCTGCTTCGGCAGCCGGGAGGCCCTTGAAGCAGCACCGCCTTTCGAAGCCTACCTAGAGATTGCAAAAGACGGCACCGTGCAGCTTGTGAGCCTTCAGTCGGTGCGAGAGGGCAGCGACTCGGAAGTTGATGACTGCTTGATGAGCCAGCTCAACAAGCTGCGCTACCCCGAGGCGGACACCGTCATTTCGCTGCGCGTCACCTTCGCGCCTGCCCGCGCCGAAGCGCCCCCGCCCGAGCGCGCACCGCGTCCGCCTAGCGAATGAGAAGCGGTCCTTCGACCGTGTTTCCGCTGCTATCGATGGTCAACCCGACCACCGCCGAAACCGGGATAGCGTCCGGAGATGGGGCGGCGGAGGTGGCGTAGGCAGGCAACGCCTGATTGGACATTTGGGAGCCGTCCGTATTCGAGAGGCTCACAAACAGGGCGACGGACGCGCCGGAGGTGGGCAGCCCACCGTCCCAAAGCTCCGACCACGGCACGAAGACCTCCATTCCGCCTTCGGTCTCGCCCGGTGCGCGCCCGTCGAGCGCGGGTGTGCGGTCGGCCACGTTGCCGTCGTCAAAATTGATGGTGCTCAGGCGCCAAGCGAGGTCTTCGGGCAAGCCGCGGGGCGCCTGGAACTGGCGGACGCCCGCGAGGTCGTCGTAGATATACGAGCGCACAAAACTCGCGCCCAGCTGGCCCATTGCGGCGTCGAAGCCGAGGCCGTCGAGCGTCGGCGTCGGAGACAAGGTCGTGAGCAACCGGTCCAGCACGCCCGTTACATCGGTCAAGGTCGTGTCGACGCCGATACCTGTCCCGGCGCCGTAATCGAGGTCCAGCCACACCACGACGCTATTGGCCTGCTCGTCGAAAATGCCGTCTATGCCTACCCATAGACCGTCGGCGTCGGTGGCGACCCGCAAGGCATCGAGCTGGTTGTAGCCCGGCTGGAAGTCCGACTCGTGGACCTGTCGGACCACCGCACTCCCCAAGTCGTCGAGGTCACCATCGACAATCCGCGGCACTACGGGCTCCTCGAAGTCGCGGCTGCGCACGGCAGCGTCGAGTGCGGCATGGACCCAAACGTTGTGAACGCGCTGGTCCGAAAAAACCGCGGCCCGGTCGCCCCAGCCAAAGACCGGCACGTCTCGGTTGGTATGGTCGAGCCAACGCCAACGCGAAACGGGCAGGCCGCGCCCATCCAGCCGCTCTTCGACGGTGAGGCCCCCGCATTCGTGGTCGGCGGTGACGAGAATCGTGACCTCGCGGTCGCGGAGGTCTTGGGTGCGACGAACGGCGGCCTGTACGGCGGCGTCGAATGCGAGCACCTCGGCGAAGACCCGGTCGGTGCGATTGTTGTGGCTCGCGTGGTCGATGCGCGCGCCCTCGACCATCAAAAACGCGCCCTCGGGGTCGAGCAGGAGCTTGTCCAAGGCCCGCTCGGTCATTTTGGCCAACGACGGCGCCGTACCCAGGTCGGCGACTTGGTACGGAAGCGTGCTCTCGGCGAACAAGCCCACCATCGGACGCGCGAGGCTTGGCTCGGCCAACGCGAGGTCCAGCTCTGTCGTGAGCAGCTGGAGCGAAGAGTCCTCTAACAATGGCAAGAGGTCAAAGCGCCCACCGCCGAGCATGACGTCGGCCCGCGCCGCTACCAAGGCCGCGGCGATGTCGCTCGTGGAGTAGCGGCTGTCGACGTGGGTGAGGAAGCCTGCGGGCGTTGCACCGGTGAGCGTATCGGTGGTGACCACGCCCACCGACATGCCCCGTCCCCGCGCCATTTCGACGATATTTTCGATGCTGTCGCCGTGTGCATCCATACCCAAGCGACCATTGGTGGTCTTGACGCCCGTGGCCATCGAGGTGGCCGCCGCCGCCGAGTCGGTGTAGCCCGACAGCGACGCGGTTTGGATGCGCCCTTGGTGCGGCGCTTGCTCCATAAACAAGCCGCCCGAGACCCCGTCCCGCCAGAAGCCCGCACCGCGAACGTGCTCGAAGCCCATGCCGTCGCCCACAAACAAGATGACCAGCGGCGGCGCACCTTCGCCGTAGAGCGGTTCCGCGTCCCCAGAGTCCGCCGAATCCGCAGAGTCGATGGGCGGTGAATCCGCCGAGTCCGTCGGCAGCGTGGACGTTTGCGCTTCCCAATCGTCAGAGACCGGCAGCTTGGCGGTCGACGCGGGATGACAAGCGGGGGCACCCACCAACAGGATAAGAAGGACGACGGCACGATTCATCGTCCCAGGATACCCGGAAAACCGTTCAAACGCGAGATGGTGATGGCCAAACCGACGCACGAGGGGGTGCCCCCGATGGAGGACATACACGGTCTCGCATCGTCGACCCTCGTGCCGCCGGAGGTGCTCGACTCCGCTACGAGCTTGCAGTCGGTTTCCCAGGCCGGGCGCCAAAGTTTGTCGTTTCCGAGCGCCTCCGACCAATCGCTGCGCATCGAAGACGTAGAAGTGGGCGAGGTTGTGCTCCCGCCTCCCTTGCCCCACACCATCGACATTGACACACCCGGTCCACCGCCCAGCGCCGCGGAGCCTTCTCCGTCCATCGCGTGGGCGGGCGTTGTGCGCCTCGAACACGCGTATACACCCGGCGAGGTGCTCGGGACGGGCGGGATCGGCGAAGTGGTGCTCGGTCGCCACCGCATCCTCGACCGCGAGGTCGCCATCAAGTCGGTGCGAATCGAACGGCGCTCGGAGCGGTCGCGCCGAAACTTGCTCCGGGAGGCCGCCGCGACGGCAGCAGTGGCGCACCCTCACGTCGTCTCCGTACACGACGTCGCCGTCGACGAGACGGGGGAACCCCACGTCATCATGCAGCGAGTACAGGGCGCCACCTGGCTTGACTATATGATTGACCCAGACCGCATTACCGACGACTTCGGCGCCCGCGACCACCTCGGTTGGCATATAAACATACTTGAGCAAGTTTGTCAAGCCATCCATCACGCCCATCAACGGGGCGTTCTGCATCGTGACCTCAAACCAGATAATGTGATGGTCGGTCTTCACGGCGAAGTGTATGTGGTGGACTGGGGCCTCGCCGTTCGGTTTGGAATTCACGGTCCCCGCAGGCTTCCTCCTGCGTCCGCAGAACGACGGGTGGTGGGCACACCCCGGTTCATGGCACCGGAAATGGCAGCGGCCGATGGGTCCCGCCTGTCACCGCGTACGGATGTATACTTGCTTGGCGGCCTGTTGTTCGCGGTGCTGACCGGCTCTGGCCCCCACCCCGGCGTCGATGTCAAGACTACCCTTCAAGCAGTACCTCACTTTCGGCCGATTTTTCCACCCGGCACACCTCCCCGGCTCGCGGAGCTGGTGCGAAGCTGTATGGCCCTTCATCCCGAAGACCGCTTGGAGACCGCCGACCAAGTTCGCCGCGGCTTACAAACGTGGTCCGAAGAACGGGTGGCCGACGACCTCGTGGCCCAAGCAGACCGACAGCTTCACGAGCTGGTGACAGAGGCGCGCAGCCCCACCGCCGACCGCCAACGTGTGTATCGGCGCTTTGGCGCGGCACGATTCGGCTATGAACGCGCGTTGGCGGGTCGTCCCGCGCACCCCGCCGCGCGAAAGGGCCTAGACCGCGCCCATGCGGTGCTCGCGACCTATGAGCTGGACCAAGGCGACTCCCGTGCTGCGGCCGTGTCCCTCGCCGAGCTTTCGGTGCCTGACCCCGCGCTGCTGGCGCGCCTCGGACAAGCCGAAGAGCTGCGGGCGAGGATGGAGCGCGCCCATATCGCCCGTGAGGCCGACGAAGACCCCACCACCCGCATGCGCACCCGCATCTTCGTGTTTAGCATTCTGATGGTGGCCTGGTCGATATTGCCTTTGGCGGCTTGGTATTTCGACGTCGCCATTACCCACGCCCGCTTGCTGGCCGCACACCTCATCACCGTCGTTGGGTTGACGGGTCTCATCATTTGGGCCCGCGATTCATTGTCCCGCTCGGCGCTCAACCGCAGCATCGCGTGGTTGCTGGGTTCGCTCAACATGGGCTTCGTGGCGGGCGATGCGGGTGCATTCGCGCTGGGAATCAGCCCCGAGCAGACCTACATTCACCATCAGCTCTTGATTGCGATTGCGGCCACGATGTCAGCGAGCACCATCGGCGCCACCGCGCTGTTGGTGGCCGCCGCCTATGCCGCGGCGTTCTTGTTTTCGTCGATGTGGCCGAGCATCACGTTGCCCGTCGCTGGGGGACTCAACTTGGCGGTCACGCTCATGGCCTTCCTCATCTGGAAGCCTGAAGACCTGCGTCTCTTGTTTCGTCGCGCACCCGGCGAATAGCCTCCAAGCGCACGGTATGTTTTTGCGAAACCAAGCGACAAGTCCGGCATCCACCCCTTTCGTATCGCATGCGGTCCTCGCCGCGTGGCGCAGTCTGCATGATTTATGCGTTTTGAACCCTGGAAAACAAAGCTCTCCCGCGCGACCCACGCGGGGCGCACGGGACCCGCGATGAATTTCTCCCGCTCCTTCACCTTGGCCGTGAGTGTTTTGTCTACAACCGCGCACGCCGCCGATGGCCCCACCTTTACGCCGCACGCGGCGCTCCACATTCGCCCGGAAGTGCGCGTCAATCCGAGCTTTGTCGCCGATCAAGACGACACTATCGTCTCCGTCCAAGAAAGCGCCACCATCGGACTCATCGCCGAGCGCGGGCCCTTTTCGGCGACCATCGACATGATGGCCTACCAAAACTGGGGCAACCGCACGAGCACCACGGGCGTCGAGCCGACCGTCTTCGCGTACCAAGCCTTCCTGCAGGCGGGAACCAAGGACCATTGGGTGCGCGTTGGTCGCCAAGAGCTGCATATGCTCAACGGCTTCTACTTGTCTCGCGGCCCCTGGAACACGGTCGGGCGCACCTTTGACGGCATTCGCCTCCACGCAAAGCCTGGCGATTGGGAGCTGGATGCCTTCACGATGGTGCTGCGGGCGCCCCATCCCGCCGACGAATCGTGGAGGGAATCGAGCCTCGGCGACAGCCAAATGGGCGTCTTTGCCTCGCACACGGCATCCAAGGGTCTGCAACCATCGCTGTTTGTGCTCGGCACCGCCGGTGGCCCCACCGAAGACGACCCCCAGCGCAAGAAGTGGACGGTCACGCCCGGAACCCGCATCGCCGCAAACGTCGGCCAAACATCGGTCGACGCCAACCTCCTCGGCCAGTGGGGCGACGACTCCGGTACCCCCATTCGCGCCTGGAGCACCATCGTTCGCGTACGCCAGGGCCTCGGCGCGGCCTGGAAGCCCGGCGTGTCCTTGCTGTTCGAACAAGACTCGGGACATGCCTGCGAGAGCGACCCTTCATCGGGCGCCTGCACCACGGACACCATCCGCGACTTCGAAGGGCCCTTTGGCCGAAACCACTACCTGCGCGGCGCCGCCGACCAAATGAACAATACCAACCTGCGCGACATCGGCCTCTCCGCTGACTCGACGCCCTGGTCGAAAGGCGGCGGCGACGGCAAGAAGCCCAGTCACGCGATGCTTGCCACCGTCGAAGGCCACTTGTTCCAGCTTGCCAACCCCGAAGGCCAGTGGAAACGCAACGGCGGCGTGCTGCAAGGCGATGGCTGGAAGACCGGAAACACCGACCCCAACCTCGCCATCGAAGTAGACGCAATCCTCGACTTCACCCTGGGACCGTCCGCGCGCATCGACAGCGGCTTGTGTTGGGTGCAGCCCATTGGCGTCGGCGCGGAGCTGACCGGCGAAGACGCCATGACCTACCTGTTCGTCCGCAACCGGTTCAACTTCTAGTTCCTCGGCGCGCAGCGGGCGCGTGTCGCCCCCTAAAACTGGTAATAGATAAACTGCGGACCTTTGATGCCAAAGGTCACCACCAACCAAAAGAGGCTCACGCACACCATCGCCCACCGCACCGGATGGGCCAACAGCCACTCTTTTGCACGGAAATACCGCTCGGCCTCGTGGACCGCAAAGACCAGCAGGGTCACCAGCGCGCCAAACTGAAAGCCCGCCGGCCACGCCAACGGATTCAAGAGCATCGGCACATACTCGGTGAATCCACGCAAGAAGATAGCGTCCACGAACACCCGCGCAGTCGGCCAATCGGGGCACCGGAAGAAGATATTGATGCTCGCAATGGTGCAGTAGGTGTTCCAGCAGCAAACATAAAAATATCCCCGCTCCGAGAAGCGCGTACTGCCAAATAGGCGGTCGAGCGCCCGCAAGGGACGACGCAACAATCGGTGAAGCACCATCGTCAGGCCATTGAGGAGGCCCCACACCACGAATGTCGTGCTCGCGCCATGCCACAACCCGGACAAAAACATGATGACCAGAATGTTGACCTGGGTGCGCACTTGGCCCAGACGGCTGCCGCCCAAGGGAATAAAAATATAGTCCCGAAACCAGTGGCTCATAGAAATATGCCAACGGCGCCACCGCTCGGGAATACTCGGGACCACAAAGGGCAGGTTGAAGTTGGGGCGAATGTGGTAGCCGAGCAGCAGGCCCAACCCAATTGCAATGTCGCTATAACTGCTGAAGTCCACATAAATCTGGGTCGTGAACAAAAGCTGGCTCATGGCCGCTTCAAAGCTGGTCAAGGGATGGGACAGCGTTTCGAGCGCGTAATAAGGCTCAATCCAGTTGGCGAGACGGTCGGCAAAGACGACCTTTTTGACGAATCCCAACAGGATAAGAAAAATACCTTCCCGCACCATAGACCGAGAGAGCCGAAATGGCCGCCGAAACTGCGGCAACAAATGGGGCGCACGCTCCACCGGACCCGCGACCAGCTGCGGGAAAAAGCTCACATACAGGGCAAAACGGGTAAAATCCGGTTCATGCCGGATGTCGCGCCGGTAGATGTCGATGGTGTAGGCCATCGTCTGAAAGGTGTAGAAGCTGATGCCTACGGGCAAGACCAAGCCCAGCAACCACTGGTCACGGGGTACGCTCGCACCAAACAGGTTGAGCAGGTCAATAAACTCGCCCACAAAGAAGTCGTGGTACTTGAAAAAGCCCAGCAGACCTAAGTTGACGGTCAGCGAAAGCGCCAACCAACGCTTGCGAACCGCCGAAGCCCCGTCCCCCGCCCGATCGATGCCGCGTCCGCATAACCAGTCGACAAACGTTGACAGGATAATGAGCGACAACAGCGAGGGGTCCCAAAACCCGTAGAAGGCATAGGACATTACCAGTAGGAAATAGACCTTTCCTCGCTCCGAAAGGCGGTAGTACACGAGAAAGACGAGCGCCGCGAACGCGACGAATATCTTCGAGTTGAACAGCACAGCCAATCGGTCCGGGACAAAGGAAGACGGGACCTACCCCGCCAAACGGTTGCCGTCGCGGGAAGCCATCCGACATGCCCGTGACATCGACTGCCCCAACTGCGGTAGGATACAACCCGGTGCCCACTGGGAGGCCTTGTGATGCGAAACCCTGGTATGTCTACCGACCGCCCCGGCGTGTGGCTGGTCCGCGATACTGGCGCAAGGCTGCGCATCACTGCGCGCGGCGTGCTGATCGGCCGACGCGAAGACTGTGACATCGTCATCGACGACCCTCGCGCGAGCCATCATCACGCGCTGTTGACCCCCACCACCCGCGGTTTGGAGCTCGTGGCCTTGGGGCGCAATCCCACAAAGGTCGATGGTCGCCGGGTTGACCGCCAAGCCATCGTGCAGCACGGCCAAGCAATCGAAGTGCCGGGCGGCGTGTTTATGGTCCATGCGCCCTTCGACCGGCGCCCGCGCCACCCCGAACCCGCCTGGACCGTCATTCACCCAGACGGCAACACGTATGGCATTCGGCAACTGCCGTTCACGATTGGTGGCGTCGATGCCGACAACCTCATCATCGAAGGCTGGCCGGCCGCCGCGCTCTGCTTTTACCCCGTACAAGGGGGCATGGCGGTTGAGCTCACGGCCCAAGCCCAAATGAACGACGACGAGCTCGAACCAGGCTCCGTCGAGGTCGTCGACTCAGACGATATGTTCACCATTTCGGGTCAGTCCATCACGCTGCGTGACGCCAGCGGCGGTGGCGAAGACTCCACACAGATGCGCCCGCGTTCGCCCCACCCCACCGAAGTGCTGTTCGAGTTCTTGCCAAACGGTGGCCGGATATTGTTGGGCTTCGCCGACGGCGACCGTATGACCGTCTCCCTTCCCGAGCTGCGCGCGCGCTTGCTCGCCGCCCTTCTTGGTCCTCCCGGCGACTACCAGCCCGGAGAGTACATTCCCGACGAAGTGCTGCTCACGAGCATCTGGCCCGGCAACACCGGTCGCGGCCGCACCGACCTCAACGTGCTCATCCACCGCACCCGCAAGAGCCTCATGAACGCCGGCATCAACCCGTCGGCGGTGCTCGCGCGGGCGCGGCAAGGTCGAGCGACCTCGTTCAAGCTGGCTCCCGGCGCGAAGGTCGAGGTCCGCTAACCGCCTGAAAGGCCGCGTCCCTGAAGCAAAACGGCCGGTGAAACCACCGGCCGTTTGTTTGGGACGTTCAATTCCAGGTGTTATCGAACGGACCCGGAGAAGGAGCTATAGCTGGTGTAGTAGTAGCCGTACCACCAATCGTAGTAGTCCTTATACCCAAACGAGAAGTTCCAGTTGCCGCCCGAGTACACCGAGGAGTAGTCGAGGAGGTACCACATCCCGTAGTAGTAATAGAGCGCGGCCGACATACCGTAGTAGTCGGAGTCTTGGGCAAGGGTTGCCGTAAACGTGCTTCCGGTGCCACAATACGACGCGCCGATAGAGCTTGCGCCGCTGTTGTAGTTGAACACCGAGGACATCACGAAGTCGCAGCCGGGGCAGTAGGTGGACGAAGCGGAGCCCGTGACCGACCAGACCAAGTTGCAGGGGTAGTAGCCGGGATAAAACTCCGCCGCCTGAATGACGCGGTAGGTACCCGTGAGCGAGGACGCCGAGCCACCGCCACCTGTGGAGCCGCCGGTGGAGCCGCCCGTCGAACCACCAGTGGAGCCGCCCGTCGAACCGCCAGTGGAGCCGCCCGTCGAACCGCCGGTGGAGCCACCCGTCGAACCGCCGGTGGAGCCACCCGTCGAGCCGCCGCTGGAGCTGTCGCCGCCCGAGGAGCTGTCGCCGCCCGTCGAGCTATCGCCGCCGGTCGAGCCGCCGCTGGAGCTGTCGCCGCCTGACGAGCCGGAGCCACCGCTCGATCCCCCACCATCGGTGCTGTTGGGGAGGCCGGTCTCGGTGTCGGAGCCGCTTCCGTTTCCGCCGTCATCGCCCCAGATGTCTCCGGAGTCGAGGAGCTTTTCGTCCCAGGCCTGAAGGCCGCCCGAGCAGGCCGTCATCACGAACAAAACGGGCATCCAACGAAGTGTCATGGTGTCTCCACAAGGAGGTAGAAAGGGACCGCCCCGCACTCAGTATACATAAGCAACCATGTACTGGTAATAGGTATAATAGTACGTCGAGAACCAGTACGTGTACGCGTAGTCGACCATACCGTATCCCCAGGCCCAGTAGCCCGTTGTGGGGTCGTAATAGGTGTTCGAAGTGACCGGGTACCAAGAGCCGGAGTACAAACTCAAGAAGTACGGCGTAGAACCATAATACGCGGAGTCGAAGCCCCAAGAGGCCGTGAAGTTGGCCATCCCCGAGCAGCTTCCATCGTTGATTTCATAGCTGGAATCGTACGTGGCTGCGATGTCGAAGGCGAAGTCGCACGTTGCGCAAGTGGTGTTGTCGGTGCCTTCGAGCCACCACACGAGCTCGCAGTTGGTGTTGCCGGGCGTGGTAGAACCGTAGCCGTACAAGAAGACGTAAGCGCCGAACATATCGGGACCGCACGCCGCGCCGTCGTCGGTGAGGCCGTCGCAGTCGTTGTCGATGCCGTCGGTGCAAACCTCCGTAGCCGCCGGATTCACAGCAAACCGCGTGTCGTCGCAGTCGCCCGAAGCGGCCACATACCCGCTCGAATACGAGCAAACCGTCGCCACTCCCAGCGACGAGCCGTATCCATCGCCGTCGGCATCGCGATAGCCCGTGAGACCGCCGACCAGGCCAGGGTCGCTGGTGTCCACCAACCCGTCGCAGTCATTGTCGACGCCATCGCAGACTTCGGAGGCGCCCGGATACACGGCGGAGTTGCTGTCGTTGCAGTCGGCGGAGCTGTCATAGCCGTCGCCATCGGCGTCGGTGCTGCCCCCCGTCGAGCCGCCGGTCGAACCGCCCGTAGAGCCGCCGGTCGAACCGCCCGTAGAGCCGC
>CAZCUX010000009.1:73095-102721 GCA_964502005.1 uncultured Enterobacterales bacterium | reverse complement strand
CGGTCGAACCGCCCGTAGAGCCGCCGGTCGAACCGCCCGTAGAGCCGCCGGTCGAACCGCCCGTAGAGCCGCCGGTCGAGCCGCCCGTAGAGCCGCCCGTAGAGCCGCCGCCATCGGTCGTGCCGCCGCCATCGGTCGTGCCGCCGCCATCGGTCGTGCCGCCGGTGCTACCGCCGTCGGCTGCGCCGCCATCGCTGGTGCCGCCGCCCGAATCGGAGCCAGCGCCGTTGTCGGCACCCGCGGGCCCTCCGCCATCTTCGCCACCCGCGCCGCCTGCGCCGCCGCCATCCGACGGGTCTTCCGTGGTGCCATCCGTGGTGGCATCGGTCGCCGTTTTTTCTACGAGGTTTTCGAGCCCCACGCCACCGCATCCCGACAGCGCGATGCAGAGCCCAGCGAGAACCCATGCCGAAACCGGCCGTGCGGCTGCCGAAGCGGCGCCGGCGAAGACGAGGGGCGTACTCAAGGGAACCATCACGCACAATCCCAGGCAACAGGAGGACAAAGGGCCGTCTCGTGGAACATACTCGATTTCACGGCAGTTCGGCACGCAACCTGCGAAAACTCCCAGGAGCACACGGCCCAGAGCGCGCACAACCCGCCGGGGCAACCAAAAACGTGCCTGCGCCCGTGCGCAACGTCCGACCCTCCGCGTTGGAGGCTGTTCGCGAAGCGCACCCCACCGCAAACGATTGTCCCGTATTGGTGGCTATTTTTGAAGTTTTCGCCCCCCCCTCTTCGCGTGACGGCACGGCCACCGTGGCGGCGGTGGATCGCCGTGTCTCGAAATCGCCAAATTGCTGCGAAGGGAGCCATCACACGGGGTTGGGAGGCGTAGGGAGGCGCGCTCGATTACCTACCCCCTACGCACCCCAATCGGGGGAACCGCGGAGTACACACATGCGACGGTTGTCTGCTGTCGTCGGCATCGCACTGCTCGGATGGCTGGGCGCTGCCGTGATGCTGGACATCGTCGGTCACCGCAGCACCCTGGCGCCTCCATATGACGCCATCATCGTCGCCGGCTGCCGGGTGGACCCCGGCGGCGTGCCATCGGATTGCTTGGCGGGCCGGGTCGACCGAGCGATTGCGCTCTACCAAGACGGCGTCGCGCCACGAATTGTCTTTACCGGCGGCGTGGGTGAGAACCCGCCGAGCGAAGGGGCGGTCGGGGCCGCGCGGGCAGAAGCCGCAGGGGTGCCCGCGCACCACCTCCTCATCGAAGACCAGTCCACGTCCACCGAAGAAAACGCGCGCTTTGCGTCGCAGCAACCGCACATCGAAAACGTCGTGGTGGTCAGCGATGCGTGGCACACGTTCCGGGTTGGGCGGGTGTTTGGCCGGTATTTTCCGCGCGTCGCGACGGTTGGGGTCGACTCTCCGTGGGCGTATCGAGCGCCCGGTGCGATGCGAGAAGTCGCTGCCATTGCCTATTATGCCATGCGTGGACGCTTGCACACCACCCAGCAGGGCCGCTCTCTACGTCCTCCCGGCCAAGCGCACCCCGATGCTGCGCCACAGTCCTCTCCCTGACAGCTTTTTCGACGCAACAGAGGACAAGCGACGGCCAAACGTGCGACAACGGTGCCCACCCGGAGGTCACCATGCACCCGCTCGCAGGACAGCCCGCCCCCTCGTCGATGCGCGAAGACATCCCCCGATTGTTGGCAGCATACGCCCATGAACCGCAGGGGCCCGTTGCTTTCGGCACGAGCGGACATCGCGGTTCGTCCCTCGACGGCACCTTCAACGACGCCCACATCGCCGCGACGACCCAGGCCATTTGCGAGTGGCGCGCCGCCCATGGCATCGACGGGCCGCTGTTTCTGGGCAAAGACACCCACGCGTTGTCCGAGCCAGCCCACACCACCGCGTTGGAGGTGCTGGTCGCAAACGGTGTCACCACTATCATTGCGGAGAATGACGGCTATACGCCCACTCCCGTCATCAGCCGCGCTATCGTCCGCCACAATATCAGGCAAGGCGCCCGCGCGGACGGCATTGTCGTCACGCCCAGCCACAATCCCCCCCGTGACGGCGGGTTCAAGTACAACCCACCCAACGGCGGCCCCGCCGACACCGACGTGACCGACGCGATTGAGCGCCGCGCCAACGCCATTTTGGCGGGCGGCTCCCGCGAAGTGCGCCGGGTGACGCTGGCTGTGGCCCAGCGGTCACCGCTGTGCGTGCAACACGACTACATCACCCCCTACGTCGACGACCTCCGTCTCGCGCTCGATATGGACCAGATCCGCGCCGCGCGCGTGCGGATTGGCGTAGACCCCCTCGGCGGAAGCGGCGTCGGCTACTGGCACCCTATCGCCGAAAAATACGGTCTTGAACTCACTATCGTCGACAGCACGGTGGACCCCACCTTCGGCTTCATGAGCGTCGACAAAGATGGCCTGATTCGGATGGACTGCTCTAGCCCGTGGGCGATGGCGCGCTTGGTGGGCATGAAGGACCGCTTCGACGTCGCTATCGGCAATGACCCCGACTTCGACCGCCACGGCATCGTGACCCGCAGCCTCGGACTGCTCAATCCAAACCACTATTTGTCCGTCGCCATCGGCTATTTGGCGACGAATCGGCCCCAATGGCAAGCAGACGTCGGCATCGGCAAGACCCTCGTAAGCAGCGCCCTCATCGACCGTGTGGTCGCCGAAACCGGGCGGCGTCTCGTCGAAGTGCCCGTGGGCTTCAAATGGTTTGTGGACGGGCTGGCCACAGGCTCGCTCGCATTTGGCGGCGAAGAGAGCGCGGGCGCCAGCTTTTTGTGCAAGGACGGCACCACCTGGACCACTGACAAAGACGGAATCCTCCTCGGCTTGCTGGCCGCCGAAATCACCGCGACCACCGGCAAAGACCCTGGTGAACACTACAACATGCTCGTGGCGCGACACGGCGCACCCGCCTACGCACGCATCGACGCGCCCGCCAACGAAGCCCTACGGCGCCAAGTCAAACAACTCGCCCCCGACGCGGTGCGCGCGACCACCCTCGCCGGTGACCCTATCCTCCGCGTGATGTCCCGCGCGCCAGGCAACAACGCCAACATCGGCGGCGTGAAGGTCGAAACGGAGCACGGCTGGTTCGCGGCGCGTCCGTCGGGCACGGAGCCGATTCTCAAGCTCTACGCCGAGAGCTTCCGCGGCGCCGAACACCTCGCGGCCATTCAAGAGGACGCCCAGCGCATTTTGGCCGACGCGACCGGCGCCTAACGACCGCGGGGCCACCGACCATCGGCTCCCCTCCCCGCGCGCCGGTCACTGACTGACTGTCAGTCATCCCACCGGCCGAGGCCCGGAATGTTGATTTCCGACTCGGAAAACGAGCCTTTGGCCGCGCCGGTGTGGCAACTGTCGCACATCGCAAACGACGCCACCTTGCCGTCTTTGCCGACGACGCCCTTCGGCAGCTCATTGTGCTCGTGGCGAATGAACGGGACCTCGGTAATCCGCAAGGGGGTCTGGCCGGCGGGCACCGACGATGCCACCCGCGCAGACAGCCGCGCGCCCGGCGCTGCATCGGCGGCGTTGGTGGTCAGATAGGCGAGGACCGCGTCACGGTCCGCGTCATCCAGGATTGCCACATCGCCGAAGTGGTCTTGCAATCCACCCATGAGGGTCGTCCAGGAGCGCGCGGGCAGCAGCCCCGCAGGGTACGCAAAGTGGCAGGAGCCGCACTCTTTGGCCACTTGTGCGTTGGTGTTCGGGAACACGCCGCGCGCCGTCGGCCCGGTGGTCGCGGGAGACGTTGCGGACCCACGCCCCCGCTCTTCCGCGCGATACCGCTCGTGGTGCTCGTCGTCATCGTCATCATCGTCGTCGTCGGCCCGAACGGTCGAGCAAGACACAACACCCAACACAAGACTCAGAACAAATGCAATGCGGGCCATGGGTCACACTCCTTGCTTGCGGAGAAATTCCAGCACGTCACCTTTTTCTTGGGCCGTACATTCTCGCCCCAAGGTCCAGGTACAGTTGCGCTTGAACCACTTTTCAACATTGGCCGGGTCGGACAAGCGCTCGGGGTTCACTGCCGGCGACAGCGGCTCGATGACTTCGCCGGTGCGAACATGCTTGCCGGCTTGGGTTGCATCGGCCGGATGGCAGCTTGTGCAGCTTCGCGCCGGTCCTCCATCCGATGCCGGATGGGTCGCTGACCACAGCGTCTTGCCGCGCTCGGCGCTGAAAGAGGTGGCACCCTGGGCGGTGTAGCCTGCGAGCAAGCCATCGACCGCGCCTCCTCCCGCTGCGAGCGCGACCGGCGCGAGCATCACGGACAGCATCATCCAAAGCCAAGGTTTGTTCATTGTCATTCTCCTTTGGGAGGGGGGTCGGGGAGCAAACAACAGCAAAGAGATACAGTTCATGAGCGTTCTGCCGGTTCGGGAATGTGCATGGCGCCGTCTTGGAAGGTGCCCGCCTCCGCATCCCGATGACAGGCTTGGCAACGAATCGGCGAGCGCACGGCGTCCGAAGAGAAGACCTCGTCGGAAATCTCGCGGTGGACGCGCTTCCAATAGCGGGTCTCGGTGATGCGTTGGGGGGCGTCGTCGGGCGAAAGCGCGCGCAACATCCGAACGGCGGCTTCGTGGGGCTGCGTTTCCGCGGCGTTGGCCGTCAAAAAGGCGCGAATGTCCTGGGCCGTCGCTTCGTCGAAGTACAGGTCTTCGCCAAAGTGCTCGGGGTTGTCCATCATCTGCGCCCACGAGCGCGCCGGGAGCAACGACGGGTGGTAGGCGAGGTGGCAATCACCACATTCGGTGCGCCAAGTTGCGTTGTCCGCCAGCTCCGGCCCGACAAACGGCAGATACGGCGAATCCTCCGTGGCTTCAAGGTAGCCGCGTGCCCACCACACACCACCTGCGAGCAATCCAAGGACCAATACAAGGGCCACGCCCAAGCGCGACGGCACCGAAGCGACGGTCTCTCCCGGCTCCCCACGCTTGAACCCCGAAAACATCGACATCACGATGTTTTCTTTTGTGCGGACCACCTCTTTCACGACACCGATAAGGTGAACCCCGAGCCACGCCCACAACAGCGCCACCATCACCTCATGGGCCTCGTGAACCTCCAAACCTTCGGCGATGGACAACACGCCCGCCAGCGGCCCTTTTTGCTCCTCGGCACCAAGGGCGACGAAGCCGGTGAGCGCGACGCCTGCGACAATGACCAATCCGGCCACCATCGCCCACGCCGCAGCCGGGTTGTGTCCCAACATTCGCGGTGCATTTCCATTTCGCAATGCCAACAGAAACGCCACCACTTCCGCGCGGGAATACCGAAATGCGGACCAGCGGACGTGTGTGGTGCCGACAAAGCCATAGACCAGTCGAAAGCCCAGCAACACCGAAACCAACACACCGAGACCATAATGAACGTCCAGCAGTTGGGACGACTCGGCCGTGGCCCACGCCCCCCCAATGCCGCCCACGAGGGCCCAATGAAACACTCGACTCGGGATGTCCCATACTCGCACGCGCGGTTCCATCGTGAGGCTCCGTTTGGCCGCTGCCGGCCGGGTACAACCACAATGTCGCACGGCGGGATTTAGTCGCTCTGTGGAGAAGATTGGAAGACCGTGAGAATCGCCCGGCAGCCGCCCGTGGGCGATTCCGCTACTTGGCAATCGCCGCCATGGCGACGCGCGACCTCGCGGGTGAGGGACAATCCAAGGCCCAGGCCACCGGGGTGGGCTCTTCGCGCGGAACCCAAGCGTGTGAAGCGCTCAAAGATAGCCTCCCGCTCTTCGGGGGCGACGCCCGGCCCGCTGTCATCGACCCAAAAGACCACATACGGTCCTTCGATGCGCACGGTGACATTTACGGTTGTGCCCGGCGCGTAGCGGGCTGCATTGCGCAATAAGTTGGACAACGCAGCCACGAGCAGGACCCGTTGAACGACGACCTCGGGATCGGCGTCCCGGAATACATGAACGTGGCAGCCCGCCTCCTGGAGCGCCGGTTGCTCGTCTGCCAATGCCGCGTCGAGCAGCTCGCTCGCCCGCGCGGGCTCCCGTTCTACTTCGGTCTGCCCTGCGTCGAGGCGCGCCAAGCCAATCAGGCCATTGACCAATGCCCGCAGCTTGTCGACATCTTGGCGAATATTCACCAATGTCTCCCGGTAACTCTCGGCCGAACGCGGGCGGCGCAAGGCCACGTCAATTTCGCCCAGCAACGCCGTAACGGGGGTACGCAGCTCATGGGCCGCTTCACCGGTAAACCGCGCCTGCACACCAAAAGCGCGGTCGAGCCGGTCGAGGAGAGCGTTGATGTCCGCCAAGAGGTCCTGCACCTCGGCGGGGCCTTCTACGGGCAGCCGCGCGCCTTCGCCATGGCGCACCACCCGCACCGAGGCCCGCCGCGCCGCCTCCAAGGGCAACAACGCGCGCCGGACGACGCCGCCGAGGGCTCCACCCGCCAGCAACGCGACGAGCGGCGCGACCCCGCCGAATGCAAACAAAAAGCCTCCTACACTTCGGCGCCAAGTCACCTTTCGCGCGGTTGCTACCACCAAGACGTGGTCTTCGTCCGACTCGCGGGGCCGATGCTCGGCTTCGGCGGCCACCAACACCCACCGCTGGTTGCCTTGGTCGACAAACAAGGGCCGCTCGAAATCGAGCGCCTTGGCGCGAAGCCGAGCCGATACACGCGGGTCGTCTTTTCCGCTGACCCAAACATCGACCGGCGCTTCGCTGTGCTCGACCTCCCAAGTCGCGTCGCCTTCAGGCCGTGCGTGGGCGTGAACGGCGGCCAGCAGCGTACGGTCGAGGGCGTGCCGCGCTTCGTGGTGCAGCACGCCGGCAGTGCCCATGCCCACCAGAACAAGCGCACCGAGCACCACACCCGCTGCGCTGACGGTCACATCTCGGACCAAGGAATGGCGCTTCATCGACCGTCACCCCAAAATGAATGGCGATTCATCGACCGTCACCCCAAAATGAATGGTGATTCATCGACCGTCACCCCAAAATGAATGGCGATTCAGCGCTCCGACTCGTCCAACACATAGCCTACGCCCCGAACCGTATGGATGAGGGCGGGAGTGAAGCCTTTGTCCACCTTTGCGCGCAGATAGCTGATGTAGACGTCCACCACATTGGTTCCGGGGTCGTGCGTGGTATCCCATACGGCGTCCAGCAAGCGGGTGCGGCTGACCACCCGCCCGCGGTGCTCTGCCAGGTAGCGCAATAAGTCGAACTCCTTGGCCGTGAGGCGCAAGAGCTGGTCGCTGCGCCACGCCCGGCGACCGGGGACATCGAGCACCAAGTCCGCGACCTCCAAGCGGTCTGCACGGCCACTGCGCCGCAGAACCGACGCCATTCGGGCCAGCAATTCTTCAAAATCAAACGGCTTGACAATGTAGTCGTCCGCGCCGCCATACAAGCCCGCCACCTTCTCTTCCGTGCGGTCGCGGGCCGTCAGGCAAATGCTCGGCGTATTGTTGCCGGCACGGCGCAGGGTCTGAATGAGCGACAGGCCATCGCCATCGGGCAACATACGGTCGACGAGCAAGAGGTCCCATGTTTCTGTGCCGAGTTGTGCCCGCGCCGCCGCGAGGTCTTCGGCGAGCGCCACGACATGTCCTTCTTCGGCCAAGCCGCGCAACAAAAACGTAGCGATTCTTCGGTCATCTTCAATCAGCAATACGCGCATGAGACGCCTCCCTTCCCAATGTGGCGCGCGGAGGTAAGAGAGACCGCAGAGAAACATTGGAACTTGGTGAGAAACTGTTCCTTCGATGAAGGCTCGACCCCGCGTGGGTTTGTTATTGCATTTGCACTTGATGACCAAAATGCCCCTATTTTCCCAACTCTCCCCCCGCGGCGCCGACTTCGCGATTGTGCTGACGGCCATGGGCCTCACCACGAGCGTTGCGAGCGTCCAGTTTCAATATGTGTTGGGCACAAATGTCACGGCGCCCACCCTCATCCTGCCTTCGCTGGTGGGGCTCTTGTTTGGCGTGGTGTTGGTCTATGTGCAACGGTCCCGGCGCCGCGAGCAAAAGATGCGGCACGCGCTGGAGTCCCACGAACAGCATATCGCCGCCCTCAACGCAGACCTCGCCGAAGCGCTCGACGAGCAGGCCGAGCGCCTCGCCCAAACGTCCGCCGCGCTCCTGCACTCCCAAAAGTTAGAGAGCATTGGGCGCTTGGCGGGCGGCGTCGCCCACGACTTCAACAACATCCTGACCGCGATTCTCCACGGCACCGAACTACTCGGCCCGGCGCTCGCCGGAGACGAGCACGCACGCGACATCCTCAATACCATGCGCCACACCGCGGCCAGCGGCTCCCGCCTCACACGAAAACTGCTCACGTTGGCCCGGCGAGAGGTCACGCAGCCCGAGCCGCTGCAAGTGGGCGCGATGGTGCGTGGAATGGTGCCCATCTTGCAGCGATTGGCGGGAGACTCCATCCACCTCAAGGTCGAAACCCAAGACGATTGCTACCCCGTGGTCGCCGACCGCGCACAGCTCGAACAAGTGCTCCTCAACCTCGCTATCAACGCCCGCGACGCGATGCCCGCCGGCGGTAGCTTGTGGATTCGGGTCGGCTGCGAGCCCGTCGACGCGCCCGACACACCGCCGTTTGTCCATTTGGTTGTGCAAGACAGCGGCGTCGGCATGACCTCCGATGTCCTCGAGCGCGCGTTTGAGCCGTTCTTCACCACCAAGGCCAACCATCGCGGCACCGGCCTCGGCCTCGCGATGGTCCACGGCATCGTGTCGTCGCTCAACGGCACCATTCATGTCGACTCTACGCCGGGCGTCGGAACGGCGCTCCACGTCCGCCTTCCGTCTTGTCCCGACGCCACGCTGCCCGTTCCCGCAGACACCCACGAACCCCTTCGCAGCACCCGCGACGCCACCGTTTTGCTGATTGAAGACGAACGCGCGGTGAGAAAGCTCATCTCTACTGGCTTGACGCGGGCAGGGTATCGCCTCATCACCACCGCCAGCGGCGACGACGCAATCCTCGAAGCGGCGCTCACGCCCCATCGCATCGACCTCATCGTCTCCGATGTGTGCTTGCCCGGAATGAGCGGACCCGAGGCGGTCGCCACCATTCTGGATGACCGCCCCGAAACGCGCGTGGTGTTTATGACCGGGCACCCCGAAGAAGAGCAAAAGCACCCGCTCCTCGCCCGCCTCGCGACGGGGCCGGTGTTGGGAAAGCCTTTCGAGTTGCCCGTATTGCTCGACGCCGTAGAGGCCGCGCTCAAGGTCCCCGCCCCTTCACCGCCGACGCGACAAGTGCATCCCCCGCGTGCCGTCACCAACACTTGACAAATTAAGAACTTGTGGTATTATTACCAAGATTTGAAGCCACGGCCAGCCGGCATCGCCCAGGTCGGCGCGTACGGCGTCGTCTGCCACTCCGTCGAACGTCCCGTCGCGCCGCTCGTCACCAAAGACCCGACATAGCGCGCATCCGCGTACACCCGGTCGATTTGCGCCCGAATGTCTTGCACATCCCGCGCGGTCACTTCGCCATTTGACGTGGCTTTGTAGAACTGCACGGTCACCCGAACCGGGAAGCGGGTGTCGCGCGCAATCCGAAGACCGTTGATTTCGTCAAACGGACCCTCTGCGGGACCATGACCAATCACTGCGTTTTCGACGTCGCTTTCGGCTTCTTCCATCATCGGGGCAGCCATGGCCCCCATGTCATACGCGCTCGAAGCGCGCGCCCGCGGGGCCTGCACCAGCGGCACCTGAATCAGCAGCACGACGTTGGCGTCATCTTCGCCTGCGGCCGAGATTGCGCCGCCCGACGAAGTATGCACCCGCCCGCTCGCGACGTCGGAGGCACGAGCCGCGGTAAACGGCGCGCGCTCGCCGTCATCGTTGAAGAACAACGGCTCCGACATATAGCCATTGCGGTTTTCGACGACCTGAATGCTCGTGCCTTCGCGGCTTGCGATGATGGTCAGCACGGCAGGATTTCCCGGATAGGACTGGTAGTTGTAGACCACCGGCGTAAACGTCGCCTCTCCGGCCTTGGGGACAGGCAAAAAGCAGGCTTGCGCGCTCACGAGCACGTCTCGGTCCCGCGCGTCCCACAACGAGCGTTGGGTGCCGGCCCACGATTCGGGGTCATGGAGAAATCGCCGCGTGTCGTGGAGAATTTCGGACAGAGAGACCGAGCGCAGCGTATTGGCGCCCCAAGCGTTGCCCACAGGGAGCCAAAACGATTCGGGAGATACGTCGCCCGTTACATCGGAGAAGTTGTCAAACCGAAACACGGGCATGGGATGCAGAGCGCCGCTGCTGTCGCGCACGCCGATGGTGAGGTCTGTGATGTTCGGCCCAACCGAAGAGCCCTTGCTGCGCCCCGTGTCTTCCCACGTCACGTTGACCACATTCAGGCCATATTTCCCGGCAATGGCCTGCACGTCACTGTTCCAGGGCATCTGCTCCACCTGCGCGATGGTGCTATCGATGCCACGGTCCATTGCAAAGACCGACGAAACAGTAGCGAGGACAAGCGCAGCAAATGCGGTAGACATAAGAGCTCCCTGTTGGCGGACGCGCCAACCCATTCGGGGGGACGTTGGAGCAGCCACCGTTGACTGCGCCGGTTGTGCCCCCAGAACGCATGCCCGCGCCGCGGCTTACACTTCGCCGATGCAATTTCGCCCCGACCCTTCCTCTTTGCCCCCGATTCTCGCCGGGCTCCGCGCCCTCGCGCCGGTGTTCGACGCCTATTTGGTAGACCAATGGGGCGTTTTGCACGATGGCCACGCACCGCATCCCGGCGCCATCGACGCCCTGCGGAAGCTAAAGGCCCACGGCACCGTGATTTTGCTATCCAACACATCGCGGCGGCTTGGGCCTGCGACAGAAACTCTTCGCGCGCTGGGCTTTTCGGACGATTGCTACGACCGGATGGTCACGGCGGGCGAACTAGCCGCAGAGTATCTCGCAGACCTCGGACGACGACTGGGCCGGACGATACGCGTACACGGCGTCCTCGGCCCATCGTCCACCGACGGCCTTATCGACGACCTCGACGCGGTGACCGTCGAAGCGCAAGACGCCGACGTGCTGGTCGCCGCCAGCATCACGACGCTCCCCGTCTCCACCTGGGACCCCACCTTTCGCGCCGCAATCGCCTCTGGCATTCCGATGGTCTGCGCCAACCCGGACGTTCAAAGCATTCAACCAGACGGCAGCTTCGTCTGGTGCGGCGGCGCGTTGGCGGAGCGCTTCGCCCATCTGGGCGGCACGGTCGTGCGCTTCGGCAAGCCGTGGCCCGAAGTCTACGAAGCGGCCTGTCGCGACCTCCCCTTGGGCACCCGCGTCGTGGCGTTCGGGGACTCGATGGCCCACGACATTTGCGGTGCGCGCCGAAATGGCGTCGCGGGTGTTTTGATCAGTCGGGGCATTCACGCACCCGAGCTGGGGATTCGCCCCGGCGAGCGCCCCGAAGCCCACGCTATCGAGATGCTCGAAAAACGTCACGATGTCGTCGTTGACGCTGTCTTGCCCGCATTTGTCTGGTAGACTTCGCCCTTCGCCGCGTCCCCTTGCTACGGTAGGTCGAGGTTGACAAAAAAGCCGGTTAGTCCCCGTCGGCGTCGCTGTGGACGCGTCTCTCGTTCCGTCGCCGCCCTCCTCGCCGCGCCGCTTCTGACTGGCCCCTCAATGCCCGCCCGTTTTTCGCGACTCACCACCCTCGCCACCGGGGCCCTCTGCCTCGGGGGATTGTCCTGTGCGCCTGCCCGCACGGACTCTGGTGGTCGTGGCTGGGGTGCGGCCACTTGGCCCCAAGAAGCGCCCCTCGCGCTCCCGGATTGGTCTCCGCCCCCATCGAGCCCCGACCCCCATACCCTGCAAACAGACCTCGAGGGCGCGATTCTCACGCCCGACATCCTCGACTGGCCGATTCTTTGGCCCGAAGAGCGCAGCCTCCTGCTCGCGCGCTATTTTCAGGCCCACAAAGGCTGGCATCTCGACGAAAACACCGACGTTGACAAGCTCACCACCATGGAGCCCAAGGTCGTGGTGGTCCATTGGTCGGCCGGCGGCTCGGCGCGTTCGTGCTTTTATACGTTCCGCCAAGTTCGACAGACAGGACAGCGGATTCGCGCCCCGTGGAACGAAGTCAACCTCGCCGCGCACTTTATCGTCGACCGCGACGGCACGATTATTCGCCTGATGCCCGAAACCCGCATGGGACGCCACACGATTGGCCTCAACCACCTCGCTATCGGCATCGAAAACGTCGGCGACGGGCGTGATATGCCACTCACGCGCGCACAAGTCAATGCCAACGCGCGCTTGGTTCGGTATCTCACCTGGAAGCACGGCATTACGCACCTCATCGGCCATTACGAATACGAGGACTTTGAAGGTCATCCGTATTTTCAAGAACGATTTGACTGGTTTCGAACCGGCAAAGCCGACCCTGGGCGCCCGTTCATGGCCGCAGTCCGCGCCCAGTTGACCGACCTTGACCTCGCGGGCTCGCCGCTTTCGGAAAACTGAATGGCGATTCAGTGTAGAAATCCACCCAGCCCCGCCGTTGTGTCCCACCCAACGCCCTTGCTCGATGCCGTCACCCTCGACCCCCACAGCGACACCCTCGTGTGGGCCGTCTCTGAGCAAGGCCCGACCGTGCTCGACCTCGCCGGAACGCTCCTCGCGCAGCTCCCCGGCAGTCCGGGCGACCAAGTGAACGCGCTGGCGACCCTACCAAACGGCGACATCCTCGTCGGGACGCTCCAAGGCGTGCTCCGACAGTCTCGCAATCGGCCCCAACCCGTCCGCTGGGACGGCCCCCCCCACGCCTTGTGCCTCCACGTCGACCCACACGGTCTTTGCGCCGTCGGCACCGGCAATGGCAAGGTCTGGGCCACCGACGCCCACGGACGCTGGTTGTCGTACGGCGCCCACAAAGGGCGCGTGGTCCACGTCGCCCGTTGGGGGGACGCCCTCGTGAGCGTCGGCTCTGACAACGTGGTGCTTGTGGCTGACATTTCCCGCGCAGAAGCCCAACCGCTGTCGCCCCCCACCACGCCCACAACGGCCCTGGCCTTCGCCGACGCGCACACCCTGCTCACCGTGACCACCGACGGCACCCTCACGGCGTGGACCCTCGCCACACGCAGCCCCGCGTGGACCGCGCGCGTGCCCGAAGGCGCGCCCAAAGCGTCGCTGGCGGTGACCGATGGCGTCGTCGCCGTCGCGGGCAACGACCGCGGCGTCCATTGCTTCCGACTTCACGACGGCGCGCACCTCGGACGCTTGCCCGGCCATACCCGTCCCGTCGCGTGGGTATTGGCCCACCCCCATCGCCCCGGCGCGCTTTGGACCTTTGGCCGCGACCGGCGGTGGGTCCACGTCCACGTCTCCGATGCCGCGCCGATACCGCCCTGGAGCGGCCACACCGACGGCATTCGCGCGATTCGCTGCGCCGACGACATCGCGGTCACCGCCGCACGCGATGGCACCATTCGCCGATGGAGCATCGAAACGGGACACCCCATCGGCAACCCATTTCGGGTGTCCGCCGGCGCAGTACAAGTGCTCGCCCCGGCTCCCCACGGCGACCTCTGGTTTGGCGCGACCGACGGCACCGTCGGCACCCTCGACCCCAATGGAGCGGTGCGCAATCGCCAGCGGATTCACGAAGGCCCCGTCACTTGCCTCGCCCCATGGACGCCCGACCTGCTCGTTTCCGGTGGCGCAGACGGCGTTCTGCGCACCTGGGATGCGCGCAGCCTCGCGCCCTTGTCCGCCCGCCGGGACCACACCGACCGCATTCGGTGCTTGGCCGTGTCGGGTCCGGGCGAAGCGCTCATCACCGGGAGCTACGATGGCACGCTGCTCCGCGTGCATCCCCTCGAAGGCCCCGTGCTGGCACGCTTTGTCGGACACGCGCGCGCGGTCATCGCGGTCGTGATGCTCGACGGCCATGTCGTTTCGGCCAGCCTGGACGGCACTCTGCGCAGTTGGACCCTCGATGGCACACCGCGCGCGACCGTCACCGCCGACCCCGCAGGCGTCGTGGGCCTCACCGCTCTGGGCGACGATGGCGTGGTTTCCGTCGGAAAATCGGGCGCGGTCCACGTTTGGGCTGGCGCTTCGCTCGCGCCCGCCGACCAATGGGCTCTCGACGTGCCCCTCGACGGCCTCGCGGCCACACGCGGACCCCATGGATGGGTCATCCTCGTAGGCGACCAGCGCGGCGGCTTGACGGTCTTCGACTGGACGCCCGACAGGCCGAGCCCCGAGGACGAGACAGAAAATGAACACGTTCAATGAATGCGTTCAATGAACGTGTTCAATGAAGAGGGTCAATCCGTGACAATACCCGTTGTTGCGCGCGTTTGGGCCGTCCCCGATTTGACCCACCGACGGATACCGCGTGACACCGCGCGCACCCCAATGGCCCACCAGTTTGCGCGGTGCAGAGGCGCAATACACGCCAACGTATCGCCCTCGCTTTGCCCCGGATTGGCGCGGGCGAAGAACGCAACATGGGGGTCTGCGGCAGAAGTATCCACGGCGCGCCCTTCTCGATAGGACGACACACCAAACCGACGCACCACACCGGCTTGGCAATCCCAACGGGTGCCCAGGGCCGCGAATACCTGGTCGATGCGGGCGCGGTCGTCGTCGGAGAGGGGCGCATCGTAGCGCGGCCCACTATGCGGTAAGTTGCGTGCCATCACCAAATAAGAGCCAATCGTAGACGCCGTAAACATCCAATAGACAGGCCGAAGGGGTGCTCGCCACTTTTCGCGCAAGAACGCCCACGCACCCACCCAGGCCACGAGATTTCGTCCTCGCCAAGCGGGCGAAAACATCGCCCAATGCGTATAAATGACGGTTTCTACGCCCCCCGACCTATTCACCGGCACGACCGACAGCGCCACAAAACCGACGAGATGTCCCGTGTCGCCCGCATACAGCAACACGAGGTCTTTGTTGCGGTCGAGGGCAGCCTGAAACGCGTGGGCGTGCCGCGCGGAGTACCGGTCCGCAATCTCAAACAGGTCCTCGCGCTCGGATACGGTCAAGTCGCGCACAGCGACGGGCCGACCTACCACGCCCGGGGCCCAAAACGGAAACGTCATGCGCTCTCCCGGTGTGCAAGGGGGGCACACGACGCCGGGGCCTCGTTTTCGCCCATCCAGACGGCATCGTCGATGGGGTCGAGCCAGACGCCCAAGACCCGTGTTTCCGCGTATACCCTCTGCTGGCCTGACCACGGCCCAACCCGCGCAGGCCCTTGGGCGTCCGTGTCGACCACCAACGTTGCCGGCGGACCGCTCCAACACAACCGACCCGACACCACAAGCACCGTCTGCCGGGCGTGCAGCAGCCCCCCAACCTGCGCGCCCGCTTGGGCGACCAACAGCGGCCGATGGGAGAGGCAATAGAGCAACATCGCGCGCCCGCGGGGTTCGGCCCAAGGCAAGGCCGCGAGCCCGTCAAGCGCCGCCACCACGCGCAAGCGGTCATCGCACCATCCCGGCACATCGGCGCGGGGGTCGACCCGGCGGGCTTGGTCGAGCAATTGCAAGGCCCGTCCGCCAAAGCCGCGCTCGGCATACATCGCGGCGAGGTCGAGCCACACCCGCAGCGCGGTGGGGGCGTCCCCCGCTTGCAAGCAAAGCTCGGCGTACAGGGCCAACAAGTGCGGGTCGCCCGGCTCCCGCGCGAGGGCCGCTTCTACCCGTTCGCGCGCCGCCCCGAGTCTTCCGTGGGTTCGCAAGCGCTGCACCAATGGCGGTCCAAACAAAAAGGACAGCATCTTCGTTCCCTCCGCTTCGATTGGAACACAACAACAGGAAGGCAAACTAAGCAACATGTCGGAGAGAATAGAAAATCGAGAACGACATCCCGATGACCATCGACGGAAAAACCGCCGACACGATGTCCGGCGTGCCGCTGACCCAATGCGCCCCGCACGCGATGGCCAACATACCGCATTGGGGGATCACGCCCGCCAAAATGGCGCGGCCCGGAACCGCGGGTAGCCGCTGCGCTGTCGCCGCAATGAGGAGGGACAAGACGACGGTGGACACCATCGACACGGAGCCTTGCACGACGCCTGCCGTAATCGCGGCGTGGGGTCCGGCAAATTGATTGACCGCCGCCGCCCAACCCCCGTACACGCCAAACGCACCCATGGCATAGACCCACACCACCGGCCGGGACGTTCGAGAGGATTCTTGCTCGAAAACGCGCATCAATGAGTCCTTTTCTACGCGGAACACCAACCCCCTATACGGAGTTGGTCCCCCATTTCGGCAGACAACGAGCACACAACCCAACACAACAGAGTGATGTATTGGACAATTGGCCACAACGCAGGACGACCATCGAAAGACCACGCCGTTCGTCGGTCGACCCACACGGGAGCACTCTCCCAATGTGAACGATTTGCGCGCGACCTTCACCTGACACGCGCTGACATCCTCGGATGGGACCGCGACCCACCCAGCGATGCGCCAAACTATCAAGCCCTTATCAAGCCATCGATGGCGGACACCACACGCGACAGCCGCAGCACCATAACAAAGTGATTATGGCTATTTTGTAAAGCTACAAGCGCACCAACCCGCACCCACATACAACCCCAAATCGGTTCTGTATTTCCGCACCTTTTTCCTAACTACGGTCCTCAACGACATCGCCCTGGTGAAGCACGAGCTCTACCAATCCAATGCGGGTGGACGAGACCAAGTCGGGACGAATGCCGCCCGCGCGCAAACGCTCGCGAATACGCGCCAGGAGCCGGTCCCAGCGTCGGCGAAGCGCATCGCGGTCTTCGGCGTCGGGCCAGTGGGGGCGGGCGAGGTCTTCCCAAGGCAACGGCTGCCGGACGCTCACAAGCTCTGCGACCAAGCGGGCCATTTGCCCCGCCAATACCACCACTTCGCCATCGGCACGATGAATGTGGACCGTATCCCACGTCGCGACAAGGCGGATGGGGCCATCGCCCGCGCGGGTGTGCGACTGCCCAGCGGTCGCGATGGGAATACGTACCGCTCGGTACGTAAATCCATCCACCGCAAAGGTGTCTCCCGGCGACAAGGTCCGGGCGGCGCCTGTCCCCAACCGAAAGCGCCACGATTCGTCGGTGCGCCAAAACCACGCCGCGGCACCCGCCAACGAGCCAGGGGCCAAGCGCGGGTGGGGGTCGAATTGCAGCGCACACGTCCCGGGCAGCACTTGGCGCGGAAGGCCGGGACCTTCGAGCCCGAGCACCGTTTCGGGGAGCTGCACGGACTCGACCACGACGGAGTGGTCGGGGGTAAAGCGAACTTCGAGGCCCGGCACCAGCTCCACGGCCTCCACCGAGCGGTTGCCCACCAACATTCGACGGCGCAACGCCAGCAGCCAAAGGCTCTCTCCGCGCAGACTGAGCAGCGCGTGGGCCTCCGACACCCGCGGGTCGTCAATACGCAAGGCGGCGGTCCACGCGCGCCCGACGAGGTCGCCCACCATCAAGGTCTCGACGTGGTCTCCCACGCGAACCCGCACTGATGCCTGCATGCTTACCTTCTCTCCGCCCCCTCGGGGCTCCAATTGGACACAATCTCGTCGACCAGCGCATGGCGGTCGCGGTCGAGCACATCAAGGCCCCACACACGGACTTGCCCGTCCCAGCCGACACTCGCGAGGTCACCGTCGGCCAAGAACCCGATAGACGCGACCCGCTCTTTGTGTCCGACCAGCACGCCTGCGCGGGGCGCATCGGGTGCGAGGGACCACACGAACACACGACCATCCAAGCCCGCGGCGGCCACCCGCCGACGATTGGGCGAGAGGGCGACATCGAGCACGATGGTTTCGGGGACCGGAAGCGACCAACGGCCGCCCGGACCAAACACCACGACGCTATGCTCGGTGCCCCATGCCCACCATTCGCCCCGGTGGGCCAAAGAGCGCGCGCCTTCGGGTGCAGCAATCGGTCGGAGGGTCGTCCCATCGAGCACCATCGCTTGCCCGTCGAGCGCGAGCGCCGCGACTTCATTTCCATCGCGGTCGAGGTCGACGAACGTGCGCTCTTCGCCCACCCGCACCGGCGGCGAGCCGGGGTCGCTCCACAATACGAGGCCGTGGTCCATATCGATGCCAACGACAAGCCCGTCGGGCCGCTCCGTCAAACGCCGCAAAGGACGCGCTCCGCTCCACGACGACCACGTTTCTCCGCTCCAGTGGCCCGCTTTGGGCCCATCCATTCCCGCGACCAAGAGGCCGCTCGCCCCAAATGCCGCAGCCTTGACCACGCGGGTGCCGAAGGAGTACCGCTCCACAAGGCCCGTCCAGACATCCACCACCCGCACCGTACCGCCACCGCCGACCACCGCGAGCCGTCCTCCGTCCGCAGAGGCCGCGAGCCCGCCCAGGCCGACCCCTACGTTGTGCAACGCGACCCGTCCGGCGGGAATCTCCCACACGCGGATTCGGTCGTCATAAACGGCAACAAGGTGGTCATCGACAAAGCCCACCGCCCGGTTTCGCGAAGCGGGAAGCTCGGTGACCAGCCCTTCGCGGTCCCGTCGCCAAACGCCGACGCCACCCACCGCGCCGCTCACGAGAATGTGCCGACCATCCGGGGAGGCCGTGAGCTGCCAAACCGCGCCCAAGCGCGTATCCACCCGCGCCAAGGTGGCGCCCGAGTGGGGGTCGATGTGCAACAAGCGCCCGCGCACCGTGCCCACGACTACGGTGCCATCAGGAAGGCGCGAAAGTGCCGTCGCGACGTGTTCTTGAATGGCCTCGGTCGGCACCCGGCGTGCTTCTTCGTCGCCCGGCCGCGCCACGACCAACACGCCGTCCTCACACATTCCGACCGCTTCCCCGCCGTCGTCGATGGCGACTTGCAGGCTCCCGTGGCAACCACTCGCAGGCAGCTCGCCGCCCGTCCAGCGCAAGCGCCGCGGCGGCACCAGCGGCTCCCAGTCGCCCATTTCGCGCGGAAGCCGCTGGACCTCGGCGCCCGAAGCGAGGTCAAGTCGCCCGACCTCGCCGTCCTGGGTCCACACCACAATCGCCTGGCCCTGCATTCGCGCCCCGGCCCACACGCCGTCGACCACCCAGCCAAGCCCCGACTCCGAAATCCGCGAGACTTGGCTGCCCGAACCGCAGATGAGGTCGGTGCTTTGGGGCACAAACACCGCCCAAGCGCACCCGGGTGCCACGGCGTCGCGTTGCAAGCGCGGGCGACCCGCACGGGAGAACGCAGCCAAAACGCCCCGTGCTACCGGGTCTTCACGACGACGCAGCACATCGGCCGCCGCCAGCTCCGCAGCCCGTCGGTCACCGTCAATCGCCGCAGCTTGGGCTTGGTCGAGCTGCACGTCGGCGAGCGCCTCGGACGTTTGCTGCTCGGCGACCAAGGCCCGCGCCAACGACGCACGGGTCTCGGTCCACCCCCAAACGACGACGCCCACGAGAACCACCGTTGCGACGGCCCCGACGGTCAGCGGACCCCGCCACGCGCGCAAGGTGCGGGCCAGCAGCTCGGTGGGCGAGTACGCATGGGCGGCCACGCGACGACCCTCGAACCACGCGAGGAGGTCCTCCGCCAGCGCACCGGCGTCGGGATACCGCCCTTGGCTGGCCGTCGCGCGGGCAACGACCGCCGACAGCTCCGCCGGCGCGCCGATGCCCGCGACCTCTTCGAGAATGCGGCCGAGGCTCCAGACATCGTGGGTGGGGTCCGGGGCGGCGCCTGCGGCTTGCTCCGGAGACATATACCGCCGCGTGCCCACCATTCCGCTCGTGTGCAACGGGGGGAGCCCCGGCCAGCGGCCTTCCGCGGCCGGAACCGGCGTCGCGAGGCCCCAGTCGATGATGCGGACCTCGCCACGTTCCCCCAAGAGCACGTTCTCTGGCTTCAAGTCGCGGTGAACAACACCTGCATCGTGGGCCGCCGCAACACCCTCCGCGACGGCGAGCAAGGCACGCAACAACCGCGCCTGGTCCCCGGCGCTCCGCAGGTCGCTCGGCCGGTCAAGGGCGTTTCGAAGGGACGAGCCACGCACCAAGGGCATACCGTAAAAGGGCCGTCCATCGGGCAAGACGCCGTGGTCTAACACCGCGATGATGTTCGGATGGTCGAGCCGCGACGTGAGGGCCGCTTCCCGCGCCAACCGCGCCGCTGCGACACGGCTACCGACCGTTCCCGCCGGCAGGGTCTTGAGGGCCAGGTCGCGCCCGAGGGCGGGGTCACGGGCCGCATACACCACGCCCATTCCGCCGCGCCCGAGGATGGCCCCGAGCTGGTACGCGGTGGCCGTCGACGGCCGCGGTGGCTCCAACGGCGGACTGGTTTCACCCCAATCGCCTTCGGACCACGCTCCGAGACTCGAGCCTTCGTCGAATCCATCGGCCATCGTGTGTTTGCTCCTCGCTCCGCCTGCACGCGAAACCACCCAGCCCCGAGTGTACTCGATTTCGCCGTGCCGCCCACCCCCCGTCGACCCCCCTGTTTCGCCGCAAACCACTGAATGAAGCCTCATTCAGTCTTGATCTCGCCCACACCGCACCGAATATCCTTGGGTTTGCGCGATTCCCGACCGGCACCCACGAACCCACACGATAAGGAGCACCCCTGCACCTCTGCCCCCGGCAAACGGCGCCATGACGCACCCGCCCCAACTCCGCGACCTTGCCCACCAAATCTTGTTTGGCGAAGACTTGTGGACCGACAAGTGCGTCTCCTTGGATTCGTTCGCCGACGACGCGCCCGGGCCAGCCATCGCGGTTCCGCCTGCCCCCGGTCGCAGCGCCGACATCGCGCTGCACGGCCCATCGACCGCCCCCCCGAAGGCGCACGGCCTCGCGTCTGCGGGCGTTCGCGGTCAGCTTTTGCACGCCATGGCGAATCACGAGCTTCAGGCGCTGGAGCTGATGGCCCTGGCGCTGCTGCGCTTCCCCGACGCCGACCCGCGCTTTCGCCGGGGCCTCGCCCACATCATGGCCGATGAGCAGCGGCACCTGAGCCTCTATGTCCGTCGAATGATGGACCTCGGCGTCGCCCCCCACGACCTGCCCCACAGCGACTTCTTCTGGCGCGCCCTCCGCGACATCGACAATCCCCTCACCTTCGTCGTGCAGATGGGCCTCGTGCTCGAGCAAGCCAACCTCGACTTCGCCGCCCATTGGTCCACCCGCTTGCGCTCCGCGGGGGACACCACCACCGCCGACCTCCTCGACGTCGTCTATGCCGACGAAATCGGCCATGTGCGCCACGGCGTTCGCTGGGCGACCCGCTGGAAAAACGACGAAGACACCCTCTGGGACGTCTTCTTGCGCCACACCGCCGAACCGATGACCCCCGCACGAGCCACCGGCCCGGTCTTCGACGCCAACGCCCGCCGCCGCGCGGGCTTGCCCGACGACTTCATCGCGCGGGTGCAGGTTTGGGGCGGCTCGCGCGGACGACCGGCCGATGTCTGGTGGTTCAACCCCGAGACAGAAGCCATCCGAAATCACAGGTCCACACGCAAAGGCCCGTATACCGCCCCCGCGACCGTCGCGCGGCTGGCCCGCGACCTCGCCGCGCTCCCCGCGACCTTGGCCACAGCAGGCGACATCGTGCTCGTGCCCGACGAGCCGCGCGTGGGCTTCCTCGCGCACCGGGCGGCGGCGGGTCTGCCAATGGTGCAGTTGGTCGCCGACGAAGCGCAGCTTGTGGGTCGTACCTTGGGCCGGGCGCGCCCGTGGGGCCTCGACCCCCAGTCCGCCGCCGCCGCCCAAGCTCGCCTCGTATCCCTCGATTCTGCCGTGCCCAGCGGCGATGTCGGCGGAAAGGTGTGGGCGGCGGACTTGGCGCGGGCGCTGCTGTCCCAGGGCGAAGCGGGTTGGTCGGACCCTTCGGTGGTGCCTGTGGTCGTTGCTTCGGCGGACGAGGCCCTCGCGGTCGCGACGCCATGGCTCACCCAACAGTACGCGACGGTGCTGGTCAAGGGCGAGTGGTCGGCGTCCGGGCGGGAGCGGGTGGAGCTGCGGCAACTCCCGTTGGGCCCCAGCGAGCAACGGGCGCTCCAGGGCTTGTTTCAGCGACAAGCGCGCGCGGTGGTTGGCCCCCGGTTGGCGCGGGTCGCCGACTTTTCCTTTCACGCCGACCTTCTGCCCGACGGACGGGTGGTAGACCGCGGCGTGGTGCGCTTTGAGACCGACGCCCATGGCCGGTTTCGGGGGGCATGGGTGGGGGCCGCCCACCGTGGCCTCGACCGCGCGTTGCAGCGATTCTGCCTCGCAGACGGCAAAGACCCCGACTGGATGCGCCGAACGGCCCAAAAGACCCTGCGCGCCGTGGCCGCCGCCCTCCATGCCCACGGCTATTCCGGCCCCATCGGCGTCGATGCCCTGATTCACGATACGCCCGAAGGCTTGCGCTTGTGGCCCTTGGTCGAAGTCAACGCGCGGTGGACCATGGGGCGCGTGGCCTTGGCGCTTCGGGGGCACGTGCGCGAACCCGCGCGGCTACGCTTGGTCGAGCGGTCGTGCGGGCACCCCGCGTTCACCGAAGAAGACGCCCTCGGCTGGCCCACCCGCGACGCCCACGGCCACATCTCTGGCTGCCCGTTGTGGCTCACAGACCCCTTGGGCGCCTTTGTAGCAGCGGTGGTCGAAATCGGTGTAGACATCGATGGAGAGCCACTCTTCGAGGCTGCACCACGAAACTGAATGGCCATTCATTTCGAGGCCGCCTTATCCCCCGAAGGTCAGCGGCACATCGGCCTTCCCGGACACGCCCTCGGAAAACCGCAGCAAATGACGGGCGCGCACGGCGAGGCAGTCCACCAACACCGCAGGCGCCGTCCGGTCCACCTCGACATCCACCGCAGAGACCCGCCCTTGCGCGACCGTGAGGTGCAGCGCAAGGCGGCCTGTCCACAGCGGCAGGGTTTGGCGGTGGCACGCGAGCGCGTGACGCTGCCAGGCTTTCAGGGCCGCGCGCTGGTCGGCGGCCGAAACAATCGGCGGACCCGCGGCCAGCGCCGTCACCCCCGCGCGCGCGACAGGTGCAGCCTCGCGAACGTCGGTCCAGGCGACCACAACCTCGGGCATTCGCGCGGGTTCTTGGCCGAGCAAGGCGTCCGTGCGGCCGAGGTCGCCGCTGCCCCAATCCATCGACGTGCCCTCGCGTTCGGGCGCGGTCTGGCCATCGAGTGCGTCCGCGAGCAGGTCGGCGGTCGGGTCGGGAATGCCGAACACCGGATGGGCGAACGGGTTGTCACGCCACTGCGCCAAGGGGTCGGACGGTACGGTTGTTTCGCTTCGCCCGTTCGACGTTCGACCGGGCACACCACCGCGCCCCGGCTCGACACCGTGCGGCGCAGGGACTTCGGCGTCGGGCGGCCGCAGGACGACGCGCAGCATTCGCTCCGGCATGTCCAGCACATCGACCTCGCCATAGCCTGGGTCGAGGTCGCTTTCGAGCAGCACGCCCGCGATGGTGGAAAACAGCACCAGCAGGACCAGCAGGCGCCAGTCGTCTTCATCCAAGTGCTGCAACCATCGCGAGGCCATCAAAAAACCCACCGACCATTCCTCCACTTCGGACGGTCGATGGGCGGCTGGACCCTACACTGCCGGATTGGTTCCACCCGGCAGCTTCGAAATCCGGGCCACCGCTCAGGGGGTGGCGTCGAAGTCGATGCGGTAGGTGAGCAAGTAGCCGCGAATGTCGACGGTGTCTTCGGCGTGGCTGCTGAGGGTGGTGCCGTCGTATTGGCCGCCCCACGGGAGCGGAAGCTCGCCCACAACGGGCACGGAGATGGTCGCGGTGCCTTCGACGGCACCCGACCCATCGACGAACTCGGCGGTCATTTCGCTGTTGATGGTGCCAGCGAAGGCGAGGGCGCCGGAGAAGGTACACGAAGACATGCCCACGACGGGGGGGCTGGCCGTTTCGTCGACCGTGAAGCTCACGGTGCCGATGCAGGTGTCTTCGCCGAAGTCGAGGCTGAGCCAAAGCTCCATATCGCCGTTGAGCGCGAAGTCGGTGTCAGCGTCGGCATCTGTGTCGGCGTCGGTGTCGGCGTCGGTGTCGGCGTCCGTGTCGGTGTCGGCGTCGGTGTCGGCGTCGGTGTCGCTATCGGTGTCGGCGTCGGTGTCGGTGTCGGCGTCGGCTTCCGTGGTGGCAAAGCCTTCTTCGCCTTTGCTGTTGACAGCGGGCGCGCAGCCGACGGCCAAGGTCAATCCCAACAAACCCAGTGTGCGGAGGTTCCCATCACCCAACATATCGACTCCAAATCCAAGCAAGGCCTACTATCGCGGGCGCCCAAGCAGACGCCTGTGCCCCGCCGCATTCGTCGCAAAGTATGGCACTGCGAACGGCAGAGCCGCCATGAGATCCTAACCCTACAAAAAAAACACGGGACGATGCAGGAATTCCCGTAACGGATACGATTCGCGCTATGATTGGGACGTTCTTCGCTCTTGATGCAGGGAATTTGTACCACCGATGCACAAAAATCCATTTCCACTGCTAATTTTGCCGCTTGGCCTGTCTTGGTTGGCGGCCTGTGGCAACGACAGCGGCACCCATTTGGGCAAGTCTGCGCTGGTATCCACCGACGACGGTGATGGAGATGGCGACGGCAATCTCCATTTGCCCCTCGACATCACGCCCGCCGCGCCTGCATTCTACGATGCTGAAGGGGTCGTCGAAGTCAGCGGCTATATCGACGGCAGCGTGCTCGACATTGAAGAGCTCACGGTGGACGGCGTCTCCGTGGGAACCGGCACCGGCATGTCCTTCCGGCACACGGTCGTGCTCGCGGACGGTGAGCCATGGCGGATTGTCCCTATTTTTGCACGCGATGCCACCGGGCGAACGGGCGAAGTGAAGGTGCAAGTCGCGCGGGCCACAGCATCCGACGCAGCAGAGGGCGCGTGGGCCGAGACCGACGCCGGGCCGGCAGGTCTCGACCGCTTGGTGCTCCACGTCGGCAGCTTCGTGCGGGACGACAATCTCGCGCCGCCCGCCCAAGACCTCCTCCGCCGCTCCTGCCGCGCGGTAAGCGAAGGTGGCGTGGAGATGGGCAATATCACGGAAACACTCCGCCTCACGGGCACCGCGCACCTCGAGTCATTCCAAGGTGGCATCGACACCGATGACGAAGCGATGCTGGTCGATGCCGGCGGCACCCGCATCATCTGGGATGCCGAAGTGGTGGGCGAGTTCTCCGGCACGACCCTTGTGCGCAGCGCATCGTTTGCCGTCGACCTCACCGCCGGCGACGCCATTCCCACCGCATTGTGCGACACGGAAGGGCGCGTGGTCACCCGCGCACCGGAAACCGCCACCTTGACCGCGTCCTTTGATTGGCCGCCCAATTGTTTTGTCGCGAGCGAGGCCGAAGCACTCGCGGCCCCCGCGTTTGCGGCCGTGGTGCCCCCCGAAATCGACCGCGCAAGCTGCGCATGGTCACTTTGGCTTGACGACGCTCTGGCGACCACCCTCGATGGCGTAGACTTTGCGCCAACGTCCACGGTCGACCGCGCGGGCCTACAGCTCTCGTTTGCCGCCTCGCCCGTCGACCCGCCGCCAGTCCTGATTCCCAGCACGCTCGACCTACCGTCTGCCGACCAAGTGCTCGGAAGCGTCGCCGCCTCGGTCCTCGGTCCCGCGCTGCACAGCTCCGTCGCACGAACACGAACGGTGCTGTTGGACGGCACCCTCGATGGCCAAGCCGCCAAGCTGACCCGCACCGAAGGACACCTCGGCGTCACGACCCTCGTGCGCGACGACGCAGGCACACTCACGTCTTTGCCGGTTCCTATCGGCTTTACCTTGGTGGTCGATGGCTCCGAATGCGCAGCGGGTCACGTCATCCCGGCGCCGGTTCCGGTCGCGCTGGAATCAACAGACAACCGGACCAACTTGTCCATTATTGCCCAGGTCGACGGTGCTGACACCGAAAACACTTGTGGTATCAGCGCCGCAGCGTGGCAAACGGTGCTGGCCGATGTGCTGGCCTCCGCGTGGGACGGCAACGGCGCGGTGCTAACCGTGGCCGATGGCTTGGTCCGACTCGGCGCCAGCACCACGTTTGAGAGCACCGCCAGCGGAATGCGCGTAGAGGTCGAAGTTCCCACGCCTTGAGCGCCAAAGGAGGCCGCACAGCGCGAGTCCCCACAACCACCACGGCGCGGGTGCCGCTGCGCAGCCCGCCTTGTCGGACCCGCTTTCGAGCAAGACGGTGGACCCCGGCTCAGACACCGTCAAGTTCGACCAACTCCCTTGGGAGAGGTCGCCGGTGTCGGTCGTGGCGTCGTTGCCGATTCCCACGATGCTGTCGATAAAGTCAATGTATTTGTCGACCCGCGTGGCACCTGTCGCGCCCCCTTCACACACGGGCGCTCCCCCTGCGGGATTGTAGACGAACGAGTTGATGCCGACCACAACCCACTCGCCGTCTTCCTGACGACCGAGCGCCGCGCCGCCGGAGTCGCCGACACACACATTCGACCCATCGGAAGACACCGAGTAGTAAAAGTCGGTGTCGTAGTCGATGAGGTCGAGCGTCACTTTCCGCTTTACCCCCGAGCCATCGCCGCTTTCGTCGAGCGCCCCCCAGCCGACATGGACGGGGTGGTCGCCCGGAAACCCGGACTCAAGCGGATTGAGGAGGTTGAGGGCCATCGGCGTGACCCCTGCGGGCGCTTCCGTCAACAACGCAACCGCCACATCGGCCCGCATGAAGGGGGTCATGGTGTAGTTGCCGTGCTGCACGGCGGCCTGGATTGCGGTGGTGGTGGTGATGGTGCCGCCGGGCCGAACATCATCGCCGGTCACAAAAAAGATGCCCATACCCGCCGCGTTGTATTCCAGCATTGCATCGACGCAATGGGCGGCGGTGAGCACCTCTTGGGAGCCGACCAGCGTGCCGGAGCAAAAAGAGCCCCAGCGGTCGCCGTCTTGCGCAACAATCGCGCCCACGGCTGCGAACTCGCTGGTTTCTTCTCCCCCCACAATCGGCGGCGGCGCCAACGTAAGGTGCAGACCCAACATGATTGAGGGCAACATCGGCACTCCGGGGACGATGGGCATTAGCCCTCCGTCGCGCAGACATACTCCTCGACCATGAGCGCGTCGATGAGGTGGTAGTTGGTGACGGCACCTGTGGCGCCCGTGAAGCCAATATACGCCGGAAAGCTCGTGAGGGACGGCTCATCGACATCGAGATACACGACGCCGTCGATAGAAACCCAAATGTGGGTGCCGAGCACGCGCACGGACATCGTGTGCCAGTTGCCATCTTCCATTTCGGGGAGGGTGGCCCACTGCACGGGGTAGCCGCCGCTTCCGTCGATGTGGAGCGCAACGTGGTCGTCCGCGGTGGGGTCGACGCTGCGGCCGTTGTCCCAGGTGTCCACTTCGATGCTCCATCCCGGAAGGCCCGCATAGCCGATGCCACCGCCAGAGCTGCCCACGAAGCCGGTCATGCGGGAGGCGTCGAGCGCGGTGACGCTCAGGCCATCGGCTCCCGAGCCGCCGCTCGCATAGAACGAGAACTCGATTTGTACGTTGGCCGCATCGACGGTGGCGGAGGTTTGGAAGGCGGTGCCCGATTGGTTGGTGGTGGGCACGGTCAACTGCACCCAACCGTTCGCGGCGTCCCACGAGGCGGTGCCTTCAAAGTTCCACGTCGAAAGGTCGAGGTTTTCGGCGAGATAGCCTTCGTTTTGGCAAACGGTGATCGAAGACGTGGCGCGATTGCCGCAGGTGTCGGTCGCGGTGATGGTGACTTCGTGGGTGCCACCGGAGCGGTCGGCCGCGCGCCAATCGAGCGACGAGACTCCCGCGCCATCCGCGCTTCCCGTTCCGAGGAGGCCGTCCACATCGCTGGTCCAGGCAATCGAAACGCCATCGGCGGGACCGGCATCGTCGGCGACCGATGCGCGGAACAAGGTCTCGGCGCCAATCGGGATGACTGCGCCGGACAAGGGGTCGATGATTTCGACGGTGGGCGCTTCGTCCGGGGAGCCGGTGAGGGGGACGGAGAGCGTAGCGTTGGCGGGGTCATCGGTTTCGATGACCATGGTTGTCGAGACGGCGCTGCCGACAAGGTCAATCGCGAAGGTGTCGCCCGGCCCCAGCACGGCGGGCAATGGCGCGTGGGATGCGGACCAGCTCGGGCTGTTGGTGTCGATGCGGGTCACGGTGAGGTCGGCATCGCCTTGGTTTTCGACGGTGACGATGTCGGTGCCTGTGGTGCAGAGGATGCCGAGGTCGACGGCGCCCGGCGTGACCGCCGCCAGCGGTGCTGGGCTTGGTTCGTCTTCGGGGGCGGGGGCCGCCGAATCCGTAGTAGAGCCTGCTTCCAACGAGCTTTGGTCCTTGAAGCTGTAGTCAGAGCACGCCGAAGCCAAAAGACCCAGCCACAGCAACCAACGAGACGACATCGAACACTCCGGGAGCCCCTTCGCCGCGGCAGAGGGACCAAATGGTGCGGGGATCGACGACCCCGTGCACGGTATTCGTACCGTAAATGCGCAGAATGGTCTATAAGAATCCTGGCACCCCCAATCGGCGAGGTTGAAATGCAGTCCATCCGTTGGTCCATATTGTTGATGGCGACAGCTTTGGCCGCGTGTTCCAACCCTGGCGTCAAGGTCGAGGGTGAAAATGGCGGTTTGAACGCAATCGTCGACGATGACGGCGACGGGTTTACCTCCGATGAGGACTGCAACGACAACGACCCTGCGGTAAACGATGCAGGGGTCGAGATTTGCGACGGCATCGACAACGACTGCGACGGCGAAATCGACGAAGACGTATCCGACGACTACTGGCCGGATGTGGATGAAGACGGCTTTGGGGACATGAACTCTGCGCCAACTGCAGCCTGTGCCCCCCCCTCGGGTTTCGTGCCCAATGCAAACGATTGCAACGACAACGACCCTGCATTCAACCCCAACGCCGCCGAGACCGACTGCACCGACCCCACCGACTACAACTGCGATGGTTCGGTCGGCTTCGACGACGCCGACGGCGACGGCACCCCGGCCTGCGAAGACTGCGACGACAGCGACCCACGCGCGTATCCCGGCAACACGGAGACATGGTACGACGGCATCGATGGCGACTGTGCGGGCGATTCGGACTACGACGCCGATGTAGACGGCTTTGACAGCGACAACTTCGGCGGCGACGACTGCGACGACACCAACCCCGCACTGAATCCCGATTCAGTCGACACTTGGTACGACGGCGAAGACACCGACTGCGCTGGAAACTCCGACTACGACGCCGATGGCGACGGCGACGATGCCGCGGCCTACGGCGGCGACGACTGCGACGACACCGACGCGGCGATCTATCCCGGTGCTACCGATACGTGGTACGACGGTGAAGATACCGACTGCCTCGGCAACTCCGACTATGATGCAGATGGCGACGGCTACGACTCCGCGGCCTATGGTGGCGACGACTGCGATGATGGCGAACCGGCCTACAACCCCGGCGCCACCGACATCTGGTACGACGGCATCGACGCCGACTGCGCCGGAAACTCCGACTACGACGCGGACGCCGATGGCTACACCTCGTCATCCTACGGCGGCAACGACTGCGACGACGCAGTTGCGAGCACCTATCCCGGCGCCACCGACGCTTGGTACGACGGCGT
>CAZCUX010000009.1:1071-72995 GCA_964502005.1 uncultured Enterobacterales bacterium | reverse complement strand
TGGTACGACGGCGTAGACGCCGACTGCGCCGGAAACTCCGACTACGACGCCGACCGCGACGGATTCGATTCCAGCAGCTACGGCGGCACCGACTGTGTTGACACGAGCGCGACCATCTACCCCGGCGCCGCCGACGCTTGGTACGACGGCATCGACGCCGACTGCGCCGGTAACTCCGACTACGACGCCGACTCCGACGGCTTCGACTCCAGCAGCTATGGCGGCGCCGACTGCGCCGACCTCGACAGCACCATTCACCCCGGCGCCACCGATGCGTGGTACGACGGCATCGACGCCGACTGCGCTGGAAACTCCGACTACGACGCCGACCGCGATGGCTACGACGCCCTCACCTACGGCGGCACCGACTGCGACGACGCCCGGTCCACGACCTATCCCGGCGCTAGCGACACTTGGTACGACGGCATTGACGCCGACTGCGCCGGAAACTCCGACTACGACGCCGACCGCGACGGCTACGACGCGACTGCCTACGGCGGCGCCGACTGTGACGACACCCGCGCCACGACCTACCCGGGTGCCAGCGATACTTGGTACGATGGCGTAGACGCCGACTGTGCCGGCAACTCCGACTACGACGCCGACCGCGACGGCTACACCGCCTCCGCATATGGCGGCACCGACTGCGTCGACACCAGCGCCAGCATTCATCCGGGCGCCGCCGACACTTGGTACGACGGAGTGGACGCCGACTGCGCCGGAAACTCCGACTACGACGCCGACCGCGACGGCTACGACTCCAGCAGCTACGGCGGCGCCGACTGCGATGACACGCGCGCGACGACCAACCCCGCCGCAACCGACATCTGGTACGACGGCATCGACGCCGACTGCGACGGCATGTCCGACTACGACGCCGACTACGACGGCCATGACGCCGACGCCTATGGCGGAGATGACTGCGACGACACTGACGGCACCATCAACCCATCGGAACTCGAAGTCTGCGACAGCATCGACAACGACTGCGACGGCACCATCGACGAAGACGACGGCATGGGCGGCTCCTGCGGCTCGGTCCTCGAAGACTTCGAGCGGGGAACCTGGGTGGCGCCGGGCTGGGTTTCGGTCGGCGGCAGCGGCTCGATTTCCACCACCCGCTACGAAGGCAGCTACGCCCTCACCGACCCCGACTGGTACTACAACACCACCGATACCGTTGCCGTCGGCGACACCGTGAGCATGTGGATACGGCCCGGCACCGGCCGCGTGTACCTCGGCTTTGACAGCGACGCGGGCGGCACCCGCTCGTTTGTCGTGGCCCCCAACACCGGCGACGTCCGGTTCCAGGAAAACACGGGCTACAACTACTCCGAGCTGGGTTCGTCGGCGATGACCATCCCCACGGGCGTATGGCTCCGAATGGAGGTCGAACTCACCACGAGCACCACCGCCACCGGCCGCCTCTACGATTCGTCCGGCACGCTGCTGCGCAGCTTGAGCCAGACTTACTCGACGGCCCACGGCGGCGGATACGTGGCCATTCGGTCGTTCAACGGGTTTACGCTCGACTACATCGAGATTTACTGACCCCCCAAACGCACAACCGGCGCAGGTTTTGCCCCTGCGCCGGTGTCGTTTGCCCTCGCGCCGCCGAAGGTTTCGGTCAACGCAAGGGCGAGAGCTGGGTCAAATCGTGCGTGCGTCGATTTCGGACTTGAGCATGGTGACGAAGTCGCCGATGCCCATCGCGCCGAGGTCGCCTTCGCGACGCTTTCGCACGCCGACCGTGCCGGCCTCTTCTTCCCGCGCACCGACCACGATGATGTAGGGCACCTTCTCCATTTCAGCGCGACGAATGCGATAGCCGAGCTTTTCGCTGTCGTCGTCGAGCACGGCGCGGAGGCCGGCAGCTTTGAGCTGCGCGGTGACCGAGCGGCCGTAGTCGATGAACTTCTCGGAGAGCGGGAGCACCTTTGCCTGCACCGGCGACATCCAGGCGGGGAACGCGCCTGCATAATGCTCGATGAGGATGCCGAAGAAGCGCTCGATGCTGCCGAGCAGCGCCCGGTGAATCATGATGGGGCGGTGCGTGGTGTTGTCTGCGCCGACGTACGTGAGGTCGAAGCGCTCGGGCTGGTTGAAGTCGAGCTGCACGGTCGTGAGCTGCCAGGTGCGGCCGATTGCATCGACCACCTTGACGTCAATCTTGGGACCGTAGAATGCAGCTTCGCCTTCAATGCGCTTATAGGCGATACCGCGGTCGTCGAGCACCTTCGCGAGCGTTGCTTCGGAGAGGTCCCACACAGCGTCATCGCCCTGGTACTTCGCCTTGTTGGCGGCATCGCGCACCGACAGCTCGACTTTGTATTCGGGGAAGCCGAACGTCGAGTACATCAACTGGGCGATGTCCAAGCAAGCGCCCAACTCTTCTTCGAGCTGGTCGCGGGTGCAGAAGATGTGGGCGTCGTCCTGCGTGAAGCCACGCACCCGCATCAAGCCGTGCAGCGCGCCCGAGCGCTCGTACCGGTAGACCGTGCCAAGCTCTGCATAACGGGCCGGCAGTTCGCGGTACGAGCGACGACGAGAGCTATATACGCCGATATGGAACGGGCAGTTCATCGGCTTGAGCTGGTAGAGGTCCTCGTCGACCTTCATGGGGCCGTACATGGACTCCGTATAGTGCTCGGTGTGGCCGGAGCGGTCCCACAAGGTCCGGGGCGCGATGTGCGGCGTGAACAGCAGCTCGTAGCCGCGCGCGAGGTGGGTTTCGCGCCAGAAGTCTTCGATGTTCTTGCGGATAAACGCGCCGTTCGGGAGCCAAAGGACCAAGCCGCCACCATAATCATTGGTAATGCGGAACAGTTCGAGGTCCTTGCCCAACCGGCGATGGTCGCGCTTCCGGGCTTCTTCGAGCTGGGCCAAGTGTGCTTCGAGCTCTTCTTTCGTCTCGAAGGCGACGCCGTAGATGCGCGTGAGCATGGGGTTTTTCTCGTCCCCACGCCAATACGCGCCGGCCACTTTGGTCAGCTTGAAGTGCTTGATTTTCTTCGAGTACCGCACATGGGGACCGGCACACATATCGGTGAAGTCGCCGTGGGTATAAAAGCCGAAGGAGTCGCCCTCAAAGCCTTCAATCAGCTCGCGCTTGAAGGACTGGCCATGTTCATCCGCCCAGGCCAACGCTTCTGCGCGGGTCTTGCTGGTTTGCGTGAACTTATGGTTGCCCTTGGCGATTTCCCGCATTTCGGTTTCGATACGCTCAAGGTCATCGTCCGAGACTTTCTCGGGGATGTCCATGTCGTAATAGAAGCCGTAGTCGATGTGGGGTCCAATCGCGAAGCGGGTGCCGGGATACAACTTCTGCACGGCGCTCGCGAGCAAGTGCGCGGTGCTGTGTCGGAGCGTTTCTACCGGACCCAGCTCACGGGGCTGGAACTCAAAACTGCTTTCTTCGCTGCTCATCTATTGCTCTCTTTCCCTGGTCGGCCAGGGCAGCTCCGGTGCACAAACCCGGAGTCTGGTGGGGACAGGGCGACGTCCACCGGACGCCTCCCCTTTTGCACCCTTCGTTGGAGACAGGATGCAGAAATGGAAAACCAGCTACCACTCGCGCATGACGAGGGTCGCCAGCTCAGGCGGTAATACGCACGCGCCAGTCAACACCCTCGGCTTTGTCCATGACGACGATGTTCCGGGAATCCAGCTCGGCACGGATGGCATCGGCGCGGGCCCAGTCCTTTGCGGTACGGGCGGCCAAGCGGTCTTCGAGGAGCTGCTCCACTTCCGCGCGGGATACACCCATCGCGGTCAGGCGCTTCTCCTTGACCTCTTCCATAAAGGCCGCCACATCGAGACCGAGTAGCCCCAATGCGTCGTGCACCTTGCGGAAGCAGACCAATGCGTCGGCAACCACCGGGCCCCCACGCTTGCGGGCTTTTTTGTGGTTGGCGAAGCGATTGACGGCGCGCGCCAACTCAAACACGACGGACAACGCACGCGAGGTGTTGAAGTCGTCGTCGAGGGCGCCGTAGAAGAGGTCGTCGAAGGATTCCGTGATGTCGAGCACGGCCTGCGCATCTTCGCCCAAGTCGCGGGCCACCTGGGCGGCGTCTTCGGAGCCACCGAGGCTCTCCGCGACTTCGCGGGCTTCGTACAAGCGGCACACCATCGCGAGGGCGCTGGGGAGCGCCTCTTCGTCCCATGGAAGCGGCGAGCGATAGTGGTTTTGCAGATAATACAAGCGAATGGCTTCTGCGGGGAAGAGCTTCAGCAAGTCCCGGATGGTGAACGCGTTTCCTTCGCTCTTGCCCATCTTCCGGCCGCCCGGCATCGTCAGCAGGCCGTTGTGCATCCACCAGCGGGCATACGCGCAGCCGGTCGCACCTTCGGACTGGGCAATTTCGTTTTCGTGATGGGGGAAAACGAGGTCGAGGCCGCCACCGTGGATGTCGAAGGTGTCGCCCAAGCAAGTGCTTGCCATCGCCGAGCACTCAATGTGCCAGCCGGGACGCCCCGGACCATACGGACTTTCCCAAGAGGGCTCTCCCGGCTTGGCCGCCTTCCACAGCGCAAAATCCGCGCCGGAACGCTTGCCGTCGCCGGAGTCAGGGTTGCGCAGCTCGTCGACCTTTTGGCCAGACAGCGCGCCATATTTGGGGAACGAGCGGACGTCGTACCAAACGTTGCCGTCGGCGACGTAGGCGTGGCCCGACTGCACCAAGCGGTCGATGAGCGCCAGAATATCGGCCATCGAAGTGCTCACGCGCGGCTCTTCATCCGGGTCTGCCAGGCCGAGCGCGTGTGCGTCTTCGTGAAAAAACCGAATTTGCTGGGCGGACAATTCGAGAGGGTCGATTCCGAGCTCGTTGGCCCGCCGAATGATCTTGTCGTCGACATCCGTAAAGTTACGGACGAAGCGCACCTTCCAATCGCGATGACGCAAATACCGTACAAAGGTGTCAAAAATGACCATCGCGCAGGCGTGCCCGGCGTGACACAGGTCGTACACCGTCATCCCACAAACGTAGAGCCCGATGTGGCCGGGCTGGAGGGGCGTGAAATCTTCCACGCGACGGGACAGTGTGTTGTACAGCCGGAACGGGGCAGGCATGGTCTCCCTCGGTAGGTCCCGGCGGCTTGGTTGGTGAGTGCCGTTGCCGGGTCGCCTGCGGGGGTATCACGGCGCGGCCGAACTGGGTCCGAACCGTGACGCCTCGTTGCATATCGGTCGCATTACAACGAAGGCTCAGAACGCCAGCCCGACCAAAACCGTGTTGATGACGATGTCTTGCTGCTTGAGCAGGCCCTTTACCTCGTCTTCCGAATGGTTGGTCTTTTCATCATGGGGGTCGGCATCGGTGATGACGATGATGGTGCGGTCGTTGGACTGCCAGTCCAGCTCGCTCGCGGTCTTCCAGACGGCATCGTAGAGGGACTCTTGCCAGTCGCAGCCGCCGGTCAGGGCGTCTTCCCAGTTGTTTGCCGCGGTTTGAATCCGTCGGTCGTCGGGAGGCAAGAGGCCACCGGGATTGCGGTGGTACCAATCGGCGTCGCAGCCTTGGTTGTCGCCAAAGAACGCGACGGAGACGGTCGCGCCCTTCTGCTCGACTTCCGCCAGCACGCGGTCAATCTCTGCGCGAAGCTCGCGGGTGTCGTCTTGCATCGAACCGGTGGTATCGATCACCAGCGCCACTTCGCCACCGCGCCCGACACCGTCCTGGACGAGCGTGCTCACTTGCGCGGGCACATCTTGCGCTTGGTAGGCGTGAACCAAAGAGCCACCGCGCGTAACAGAGGTGTCCAACAAGCCCACCAAGCTCTCTTCGGCATCGCAGTCCATCACGGGAATGTCGCCGAGAACGTCCTCTGCGATGAGCAAAGCCTCGGCCAATCGCGCATCGGCGTCCACGCCCTTGAGTTCGTCTATGCCGACACCAGCGACATCGAGAACTTTCGACAGGCAGGTGTAGTCTTTCACGGCCATCATGTCACAGGCCGGAAGGGACAACAAGCTGACCAAAAAGGCGGAACGAACAACAGACACGGACATTTTGGCCTCCGGTATGACAAGACCTGTCCCCTCCGCGCTTCGTGTCACGGAGGAGCAACAGACCAAAGCGAGAACAACGACTGAAACGGGGTTCTCGCTTGGCTGTCGGCGCCGACGGCCAACGTAGCGGTTTATTCACCCCCCAGTGCAAATCGTGCGAAAGATACACACAAACGCCCGCGGGAGGGGGGGGTCAGCCCGCCGACAAGAACACGTCCAGCACGGCGGGGCGGGCCTTTTTCTGGATTTCGAGCACGGTGCGGTTGAGGGTCAATCGAACATGGTCGGTCAGCACTTCGGAGAGCGCGGAGGCGGTCACGACCCCATCTTCGTCCCGTTCTGCCGCTAGCATCGCCGTCAGGATGTTGTGCAGGAAAATCCCCAAGCCAACCGCGACGCTTCCATGGTGGACAAAGCGCTTTCCGAGCAAGTCGCCACGCAAGAGGAGCCCGACATAGCTGCGAGCCTCGGCATCCAGAACGGGCAATCCATCGGGCAACCGGGTCATTGCGCGGAGCACCCGCACCCGCAGGCGGTCGGCGAACGCGACCTCGGCCGCGTCGGCAGAAGGGTCTTGAACGGCGTGGTCGAGCACCATTCGATAGACTTGTAAGAGCGCCCCCGTCGCCTCGGTCAAGCGCCGTGGGTCTGGTGCGGGGACATCCCGACGCACCGCCCGCAGCATCACGCCCCGAATCGCGGCGATGTGGGCCATCGGCGTGCGGTCATTGGCCAAGACGTCGGCGACAAAACGCTCTTCGAGGGCAAGCCAGTCTTCCGCCGATACGCCAAGGCCGGGCATCAGTGCGACCGGCTGCATGCCGAACACCTGCATCGGGTAAGGCCGAGGGAGCGCAAACACCTCTGCCGCTTGCTCCTCCAACGGCACGCCGTCCTGGGCGCTTTCCACGTAGCCACCGCAGCTTTCGCGCACGGTTACGGCAATGCCGCGCGGTTCTCGCACCAACGCGAAGGGATACTCCCGACAAAACGACGGCTTGGCTGCGGCGCCCATCTGCGCATGAACCGCACAGCTTGCGTCTTCCTGCAAAAAGACACAGTGCCCGTTGATTTTCTGGAGATACAGACCCTCGGGGCCCGGTCCCGGCTGGTGGCGAATCCACGCGCGCCCGTTGTGGTCAGGCCACAATCGCGCGATGCCATGGGCCTCGATTCCCGCAACCACTTCGGGCTCGACTGGACCAAGGACATGGTTGTGACAGCATTTTCCACAACCGCGACAGTCCCAGCGAGCACCCGCAGGGACAAGAAATCGGGGAGACGAAGAAATCGGACACCTCAGCTTGGTTGCCACCCACGTTAGCAGACCCCGACGGACCGCGGGGGTACCGCCGGTTGCACCACCGTTGCACGCCGTTTGCTGGTCTGCGTCGATGGGAGCCAATAGGTGCCCCGTTCGCCCAAGCTGACCGAGCCCCGGATGAACCCTGTGTCGTGGAAAAAGGACCGTAGCCTTCGTACCGCCTTGGTCGTCGCGCTCATTGTGCGCGTGGTTCCGCTATTGGCGTGGATCAACGACACCTGTTTGCGGGACGAATGCACCTACCTCAAGCTCGGCAAACGGTTTGCAGAGGGCGAGGGCATGACCAGCTCTTCGGGCTGGATTTGGGCTCCCGGATACCCCTTCTTGCTCGGACTGTTTGAGACGCTGACGGGCATTGGGGGCTTGGTCAAAATCATTCAATTGCCCGCGGCGTTGCTTTCTTGCGTGCTTGTCTATGAGCTCACACGCAGAGCATTTCCCGGCAATCAAAAAGCGGCGCAACTTTCGGCATGGATGTATGCCTTGTCGCCCCATATGGCCTTTTTTGCCATTCGTTTATGGTCAGAAGTGCTCTATGGAACGATTTTGTTGGGCGGCTTGTTGTTGCTGCTCAATAGCCGCGACGAAACAGACTCCGAACAGGCAAGCAAGGGCTACAAACACACCGCCCTGGTGGGCTTCATCGGCGGGATTTGTGTTCTTTTTCGTGGCGTCGCGACGTATATGCTGCCGATTTGGCTGTTTAGTGTACTGTGGAACCGATGGCGCAATCGCCGCGCGTGGGCCCAAGTTGTGCTGTTGAGCGCAGCGGCGGTGCTTACGGTCGCGCCGTATAGCCTTCATGCGTCGGAAAAGTTTGGCGGTCCGATGATTTCCGACCGCACGATGGGCCAGATGATGTGGCTCGGAAACAACGACTTTGACCCCATCACCTTCGATTATGGAAACGGACAACTGTCCCGGCGCGCGTTTTTGCGCACAAGCAAACAAGGGCGCCCGGAAAAAGAGTGTGGGTCCAAAAAAGACGCCTACGAGCGGGATGTATGCCAGACCGAGGCCGGGGTTGCTTGGATCAAAGACCATCCAGATACGTTTGTCCGCAGAATGCCGATGCGGGTGGCACAGCTCCTGAATCCCCATTCATTGCTGACCCGCCACCTTCGCTGGGGCAAATTCCCCGGGATGCCGCAGTGGGTAGACGAGTTCATCATTCTCGCTGGCTGCGCGCACTCCCTCGTGACCCTCCTGGTCGGCGCGTTCGCCATGACGACCCGCGGGCGCGGCGCGCAAGCCATCTTGTTTGCGGGCATCCTGTCCTATCACTGCGCGGCAATCGCCGTTCTCGCGGGACTTTCCCGCTATCGTGTGCCACTGGAGCCGTTGTTGATGGTGTACGCCGCAGGCGTGCTGACCGACCCACGCGCAGCTTGGTCTGCGCTCGGGGAGGGCCCGCTTCGTTGGCGACTGTGGCTAACTCTTGGCGTAATGAGCATCGTCACACCCCTCGTATTGTGGTACCTGCCCGCGGGATGGCCGTGGTGGCGAAGCTGGTAGGTTGAACATTGGAGACTCTGATGGCCCTTGTGTCGCCCCTTCGCGGCGCGTTGATGTTGTCTGCCACGCTGTCATCCGTGTTGACGGGATGTTGGCGGGGTTCCGTGGGACCGCTGCCCGAAGGCGACCCCACGCGTCCAGACATCGTGCTCATCAGTATTGACACCCTTCGCGCCGACCACCTTGCGTCCTATGGGCATACGCGCACGACCAGCCCGTGGTTTGACGCGTTGGCCGCGTCGGGCACCCGCTTCTCCTTCGCGAGGAGTGCGTCGCCGTGGACGTTGCCCAGCCATACAACGATGCTGTCTGGCCAGCTGCCCATGACCCATATGGTTGTAGAAGACAAGCTGGCCCTCGACCCCGGCACGCCCGTTTTGCCCGAAGTATTACAAGGGCTCGGATACAGAACCGGCGGATTCGTCGCCACCCTTTATGTGTCTCGCCTCTTTCGCTTTGACCGCGGGTTCGAGCATTTCAACGACTTCGACATTCACACCGAAAAAGCCAACCTCAAAAACGAGGTGTTGGCCGAGCATGTGGTAGACGAGGCCCTTCGCTGGTGGTCGACCCTTCCCCCCGGTGAACCCGTCTTTTTGTTTCTACATAGCTATGATGTCCACTACGAATATGACCCGCCCGGCGACTACGGCACCCTGTTTGACCGTGCCCCCCAAAAGTCCGACCCCAAGTACAAAAACTATCACCACTTCTCCAAGCATCCCCTCAACGACGAGCAGTTTGAACACCAGCGCGCGCAATACGACGAGGCCATCCGGTATGTCGACGACCAGTTCAAGCGCATCGAAGACGCCGCCAAGAAGGCTGGTCGCAACGTGCGCTTCGTCATTACCGCCGACCACGGCGAAGAGTTTGGCGAACGGGGCTCCTGGGGCCACGCCCACACCTTATATGCCGAGCAGCTCAATGTTCCGCTCATTATGAGCGGCGGTGGCTTGCCAACAGGCGTGGTCGAAGGCGCCGTGGGCACCCAAGACATCGCACCAACGCTCGCCGCATGGGCATCCGCACCGATGGAAAAGGCCGACGGCATCGACCTGAACGCCTTCATGAAAGGCGAGCCGGTTCCAAGCCGCGCGCTGCCCGCCGAAACAACGCGCTTCAAGACAAACCGTCTCAGCGTTTACCACGAAGGTTTGCGCTTAGAATGGGACATCAAAGCCAACCAAGCGGAGCTGTTCGACCCCCACGCCGACCCACTCGAACGTACGGACCTCGCATCCGCCCGCCCCGACGATGTTTCGCGGCTACAGCGGGTCGTCGTGGAGACCCTCGGAATGCCGTGGGAAGCACACGCGGCCGGCACTGTCAAGACCGGTGGAGTAATCCTTCAAAACGGTGAAAAGAAGCGCAGTCTTGACGTTCAGCCCGGCGACCGTTTTTTGGTTTTGCCCTATGACGCTGGCGTGCGATTCGTCTCCGCGGGCACCGAATTTGGACCATGGAAGGCGGTCGGTGGAGACCATCCGGGAACCAATTGCCCATTGCGCTTCCTCGGACATTCGAATGCCGGCGGCGTCGCGATGGACGATGGCGACCACGCCTTATTGGAAGCGCTTGGCTATATTCAAGGGGATGAAGAGAACGACGACGGTGAAAACAACGCACCCGCAGGAGCGCCTTGTGGTCCATAAGCAGCGCGTCGATTCTCTCGCACAAGCCGTGGGGGTGCCGCTGGGCCTCTGCTTGGTATGGTTGCTCGGGGCTTCGACAGGCCTCGCGCAAGAGCCGTCTGACACGCCGCTCGACGTCACGCCGATGGAGACCGCCCCGGCGACTGTTCCCGATGGCGTCGCGGTCCGCGCAGGGGAGCGCTTCTTCTCCTTTGACCCGTATGCCCGAAGTCGTGGCCTTGTCGTCAGCGCCGCAGACGTCGCGTTGGCCTGCGCGGGCGCGGGAGCCTTGCGCGACACCGCCCTTGCGTGTCCCCTGGACCACCAGCTCGCGCTGCGGGGCCTGCCGGGCCTGTTGACCGCCTGCGCCGCTGTCGGACGTGGCGGCCAGCTTCCGACGACCGCTACCCCCGTCCCACACGCCGCAACCATCCACGCCGCCGCCCAGGCGCGGGTTTCGAGCGTTGGCCGCGTATTGGCGGACTGCACCCACACCGTCGATGCACGGCGAAGCGGCGCGCAGCTTCAGATTTCCGTACCTGCCGCATCGGGCGCCGTCGAAGTGCGTGTCGGCTGGCGCGCCCAGCCTGTCCGTCCGATTGCCGGTGCGCCTCCGCCCGAAGTGGTGTGGTTGGCCCCCGCCTACCAATCGGAAATTCCCACGGCCGAAGGCATGGTGTCCCGCACCGTCGACCTTGGCGCCATGCGCCCCGACCGCGGCTGGTGGCGCTTTGACCTCGCCGTCGAAATCATCGATGAGGCCGGCGCTGCCACGCGCGTGCTGATGCCGGTGGATATCGAAGAAGTTGGCGCAGCCGGTCCTGTTGTGCTCGGCCCATCCCTCGAAGTTGCCGTCGGGAGCGGCAGCGGCACCACCCGGCTTGCCGACCTCCCCATTCCCCCCGAAACCAACGACGAAGCCGTCGTGAGCCGCGGCCGGCCCGGCGCCGACCGCACGCCGTCCGCTGGAGGCGGTCGCGACACCGCCGCGCTCGACATCGTCCTCGCCGCATGCCTCCGCGACGCTGAAGGCTTGGCAGCTCACACCTGCCGGCGACTCAACGATGGCGAAGGTGGGGTGCAGTGGCCGACTTCGGGCGCAGGCCCCTTGGTCGGAGCAGCAGCACGCGACGATGTTATCGGCCTATTGCGGAGCCTCGGCGAGCGCGTGTTGCACGGGGAGTCGATGCGTACGGAGCGGTCGTGGGCGGCGACGGACGCCGGGCTCGTGCTCGGCGCGCTCGGCGGAACCCTCGAAGCGATGGTCGCCGGTGCGGACCCCATGACCGCGTTGGCCGCATGGTCCCGTCAGCGTCCCCCAACCTTGCCTACGGGTGAGCATTTTGGGTTCTTTTCGACGGAAACCACGATAGCGGCTCCATTGTCAAGCACTCTCTACCTCACCAGCCTCGTTGCCGCCTCGAGTCCCGACCCAGCGCCCCAAGGACGGTTGGAAGGCATCACCGCCATCGCCATGGCGAGCAACCTCGCGTGGACGGACAACTTGCCCGGCGGGATTCGCGCCCCCTGGAGCGGTACCGTCTACCCCCGCATTGGCGAAGCCGACCTTGGTTGGGTAGCGAGCGTCGCGACCGCCGTCGACACGGTACGCAGCGCAGTGGGTGTTCGCTGGGAGACGATTCGACGGGGAGGCGCCGAGGTTGTCGCTGCGCTCGCGGCCGTTCACGCAGAGACCCTCACGGGAATGCTCGCTGCGGCCGCTAGTATCCCCGACCAATCTGGCGCGAACCTCGTTGCGCGCACCCGCATTCGCGCCGACCTCGACCGCCTGTTGGCCCGGCTCCCCGACGTGTTGACCCGCCTCGCGCGCGCGGACCTCGCCGGTGCCGCCGACCGCGTCCTCGCGCTCTCCGACGACCCCGCGCTGTCCACCTACTTGCCTGCACCGACGGCCACCGACCTATCGCTCATGGGCGCCCTCACTGCACTGGGCACCACGACCGACCGCGCGTCTGCACGGCCCACGTTCGACCGTGGCCTTGTGGGCGTTGTAGGGGCGCTGGGAGGCATCGAGCTACAACCGACGGCCTCCCCCCCAGCATCCCTCGCCGCGTGGCCTACAGCGGCCTTAGCGTGGCAGTCCCGTTGGCATCCCGGCCGGTCAACCCTCGACTTGCGGGTTCCGTTTCTCGACCTCGGCGCGCCGCTCACCTGGCGCACACACGAAACCGCGTGGACGTGGGCGAGCGTCTTCGCGCCCGGCCTTCAAGTGGCATGGGCGCCCACAAGCCAATCGCTGGCTTGGACGGCCAACCTCCAAGGCAGTCCCGTCCTCACAACCGACGGCGAAACCCATGGCGCCATTCGTTTGGGCGTCGGAATCACCCATGCGTTTCGTCCTTAGATCTCCGCGCGGGTTCTCCTGTTCTATCGCAACAATGAGGTCAAGAAGCGACAGGGAGCGTCCGAGTGGCGCACATTGGCCCAATCCGGGCCCAGCACTCGGAGACGCGACGTGGAACTCACCATCCACCTCTACCAAACCGGCGTCATCACAGCGGAAATGGGGATGCAAGTCCTCTCCGCACGCGTGCGCCGTCGCACTCCCATCGGACGCCTCGCGGTCGACCAAGGCCTGCTCACGGTCAAAGAAGTCATGACGGTCCTCCAGCTTCAAGCCGACCACAACACAGAGGTCCGCTTTGGCGAAGCCGCCGTGTCTATGGGTCTGCTGACCGCCGAAGAACTCGACTGGCTCCTGCGAAGCCAAACCCGTGCAATGCCGAGCGAGGAGTCTCTCTTGCGCGAGATGACCCAAGTCACCGAAGACAACCTGCGCGCCGCCCGTGCGGAGATGCGGCTGCGAACCCGGTCCGCCGCGTAACGAGGTGGTTCGTAAATCACGAACCGATAAACTCCAGCCTGCGATGGGACCAGCGGACGGTAGAAGTAAGACAATCGCGCCGTAACACCGACCTTTTGCGTGCGATACCCTGCATGGTCTCCGCAATAAATACCTTGGTTTTTGGCTACGTTATTTACGAACGGGGACGCGACGTCTTTTGAACGTTGCCGTCTGCACCGCGCACGACCAATGCGCGCGCAAGCGTCGGAAACACCAAGCTGGCCAGGATTCCAGCGCCAATCACAACCGCTTCTGTCTGACGGTCGACCGCGCCCGCACGCGCGCCAAGGTCCATAATGGCGATGACGAGCGTGAGCGGCGCCGCCAAGAGCGCCGAGGTCGCGATGACCTCCCGCACCGACAGCCCGCGGGAAAACAACAGCACCCCTGGAAGCAGCTTCACGCCCAACATTACGACCAAGAACGTTGCCACGAAGGCTGCATTGTCCACAAACAGCTCCACCGACACATGCAGGCGAATCCCGACATGGACAAAGAACATCGGGACAAAAAAGCCATAGGCCATGCTGGCCAATTTGTGCTCCAGCACGCCGGCTTCACGCACGACAAACCCCAATACAGCGCCCGCAACAAACGCGCCGAGAAACGGCTCGACGCCCGCAAGATACGACAAGCCCACAAACACGAGCATGAGGGCAAAGCCGACCCGAACGCCCACCTCCGCGGGGTCGTCGCGTTGGACCAACCGCTGGAACACCTCGGGAACCCACCACAGCAGCGCACGAAGCACGACCGCTGCCAAAAGCACGATGAAGGCGAAGCCTGCGACCCTCCCGACGCCGATGACCATATGCGAGACATCCCCGTGGGCCCCGTCGAAGACCTCCACGGCCGACAGCGCCACGATGGTCAGCACCTCTCCCATCGCCGCGACGGAAACCATCGTGGTGCCGAGGGGGGTTCCAGCCAAGCCTGCCTCGCGCACCACCGAGAGCAACAGCGGCACGGCGGTTGCGCCTACCGCCAACGCGAGCCACAAGCCCCAGCCAAGCCAAGCCGATGCTGAATAGGCCAAGATGCCCGCCAGTACACACACCACGAACGGGAGGGTCCATTGGCGCTTCCCGCGCTTCTCGACGCCCCGAAAGTCGATTTCCAAGCCCGCAAGAAACAAAAAGAACGCGAACCCGAGCTCCGATAGCCCCGTGACAAAAGGCCCCCCGTCCTCCACCCATCCGAGGCCGCTCGTGCCAATCAGCACGCCGTACAAAATCTCGACGACGGCCACCGGAATACGGAACGCGCGCGCAAGCGCAGGCATGACCACTGCGCCGACCGTAATCAGAATCAACGTGAGTGCGGTCGCGCCGTCCATTTTAGCGCCCCGCGACGTGCCAAGGCACAAACAAGGTCGAGCAAGGAGAATCGTGCAATAAGAACAAGCTGATGTCCGGGTTGAGCAGGCTATTTCGCGCCGATGGCGAGTGTCCCACAATCAGCAAATGGGCATCTGCCGCGTGCTTTCGAATGACCCGAATCGGATTGCCCACGTCCACCCGTTCTTCGACCGAAACCCCGTGAAGACGTCCCATTGTGGCAACGCGCCGCGGCAACGCGCGCGCCGCCACCTGCTCGGCGGTGCCCTCCGCCAATGACGGCAGCACCACCGTAAGGGCGACCAGCTTGGCCTGAAGCTGCCGCGAGAGGTCGATGGCGACGCCAGCGATGGCTTCGCAGTCCTGGTCGGGGCCGATGGCGACGAGAATGGTCTTATACGGATGGGTGCCGCGAGCGACCAAGAGGGGAACCTTGGACGCGCACATCATCCGTTTTCGGGACGACTGGGTGAGCCCCAAGCGCGTGGTCAAGGGGAGAGGGTGGGCAGCCAAAACGGCCACACCAACGTCGTGCTCGACAAACCAGGCCCGAATGGCGGCATCGTCGTGGGTGCGCGGGTGCACGGCTTGTGGGTCGAACGAAGGCCCCGCCGCGCCACATGTCGCCTCGACCAACCACGCGGCCTCCCCCGATATTTCCGGGACCGTCGCGGCGGCGATATGGCTGCCAAACTGCGAAGGAAAGATGGGCCGGTCGCCACGCACAAAGGCCGAAACGGTGTCCATGACCTCGGGCTCGCCGACCAAGAGCACGCGGTCCCCGACTTCGAGCTTGGTTTCGCCGTGGGGGACCAAGAGGCCGCCATTTCGGTAGACGGCGGCAACAAGCCAGCGATGGGGGTCAAGGTCCATCAAGCGGGCTCCGACAACCTGGCTCCCCGGAAATACGGTCACTTGGCGCAATTCGCCCGCACCCAGACCTACCGCGACCGCGCGCTGCTCCCTCCCGACCACGCGATTGACGAGCATAGATGCTGCCGCGCGATGGGCCAGGACCACGTCGTCGGCCCGCAAACCGACGTCTTCGAGTTGGTGCGTGTTGCCCAAACGAACGGAAACTTCTTCGACACCCAGCTCCCGCCGCGCAATCCGACACACCTCGCGATTGACGTCCATCTGGCCCGAACAGACCACCAGCACCCAATCATCGCGCAGACCGGCCCGTTGCAGCACGAGGCGACTAGAGGCGTCCCCCAGCACAGTGGTCAACGTCGGACGGATCTCCTGGGCAGCCTGGAGGCGCTGTTCGTCAATGTCGATGGCGGTGACCGACCAATCGCTCGGCAAAACGCGCACGACATGCCGTCCTACGCGTCCCATGCCTACGACCAAGCATTGTCGTCCCAATCGTGAACTGTCCAAGGATACGCTCCCACCACCGCCCAATCCGGGATTCGGCCCCGGCAGCGATCGCCCATTCTGGCTATAATCCTCGGCAACTCTGGTCCAGGTTGTCTCAAGGTTGGGTTGGTTTTCACCGACGCGGCACTGACTTCGAAGGCAGAGGACGAGAATCGAAGGTCGAGCGAAGAAAACGCTTCCAAGGCAGCCGCGCGATGCCCAATGCAAACTGGAAATCATCCGTCTCGACGCCCGAGAAAGTGGCGACACTCGTATTGCGGGATGGTCCATCTCAGCAGTCTTTTCCCATTCGCGAGTCCATGGTGGTTGGGCGCGCAGCCGACTGTGACATCTCCATCAATGACCCACGAATCAGCCGCAACCATGCGGTGATTGGCAAAGAAGCCGACGGCTACTACATTCGCGACTTTCCGAGCGCCAACGGCACCTTCGTCAACGGTACACGCATCAACCGGGTCTTGCTGCACGACCAGGACACCATTCGGGTCGGCGCATCGACGATTCAGGTCCTGCTCCCGTCCAGCGACCCTATCTACCAGCCACTTACGCCCGCATTGTCGGCGCCCAGCCTTACCAAGCCCGTCACCGACGCCCTGTATGGTCGGCCTGGCTCTGCAGGGCTAGAGCACTATCTCACCGTTTTCGGCCTCGAGAGCGACGACCAAAATCCGTCGCTCACCGAATACCGCAAACGCGCTATGCGCCTTGCTGTATTGTTCGACGTAAGCCGAACATTACAACAGCGTTGGCAAGATGGCCAAGTCCTAACACAAGTTGCTACCACCCTCCTCACCCACTTGGGTGCGCAAAATTTCGTATTGGCCCGCTATTTTGGTAGCTCCGACACCAGTGCCGAGTTTGAGGTAATTCACACCCATAGCCGCTTGGCCTACAACGGGCCGTCTACCGGTCACCTCACGAGCCGTACCTTTGCGCGCACGGCCGTCGAAAAACGAATCGGCTTGGTCACCAACGACCCCGCGGCCGAGTCGTTCTTGGGAAGCGCGAACTCGGTCATCTTTTCGACGGCCCGCGCGCTCATGTGCGTGCCAATGGTCGTTGACGACGATGTTCTCGGTGTCGTTGAAGTGTCTTCGGTCAATCCAACCCACCAGTTTGGAGAAGCCGACCTCGACCTCCTCACGGTCGCCGCAACACAAATCGGCGCCGCCCTGCGGAGCCGGTGGCTCGCCGAGCATCGCGAACGCGTGATTGAAGAGCTCAAAGCTGCGAAAGAGCAAGTGCTCCTCTACCAGCGACAACGCGAGGACGGAATCGAAGGACTTATCCGCAAAGAGCAGCTGGTAATGCTTCAGGTCTTCGCACGAAAGATGGTTCATGAACTGCGAAACACGCTTGGCCCCGTCAATAGCATTCATACCCTCAAAACCCGCTTTCCGAATGACGCGATTGTAGAGGGCATTGTCGACGACATTCTCGACTCATCGCAATCCGCCCTCGACCTTGCCGACGAGCTCTACACCTACGCCACAAGCGACCACCAAGTCGAGCACGCCCTAGAGCCCACCGACGTCGTGCTCGCGATGCGCAGCGTGCTTCGGTACCTGCGATGGGACCCCGATGTCTTCGAGCGGCGCGTCAATATCAGCATTGACACTACGTCGTCGCCTACCATCGTGGCCCATCGCCGCCGACTGCGGCAGGTCATCATCAATTTGGTACGAAACGCCGCCCAGGCCATGCGGGAGCCCGGTGGGCGCGTCACCCTGCACATCGACCAGGACGACGACTTCGGCATCATCAAGGTGTCCGACAACGGCCCCGGTATGCCCCTTGACATTGCCGTGCAGGTCTTCGACCCCGGCTTCACGACCAAGCGCGAACACGGCGGAATGGGAGTGGGACTCGAGATTTGCCGCAGCATCATTCAGTCGTTTGGCGGCAGCATCGTATGCGAGACGTGGCCGGGACGCGGCACTACGTTCATTCTCAAAATCCCCCGCGACGACAGCGCGAGCACGCCGCCATTGGGCGAGAGCCTACGCGTCAATCGGCAATCGCTCAAGTAAAACGAACTGGGCGCGCAGGCCGCCCATGTCCACAGTGCGACAGGCAACTTGACGCCAAGGTGCCCCCGCCGCGAGCACCCGTGAAATGTCACGGGCGTGGAGGGTGAGCAAGCCCACCCGCGCGTCAGGGGTCGTCACGGGGAGCAACGATTGGAGCAAGTCGCGGACGAACCAATACGGCTGGAACTGGACGCCCAAGCGCCTACCAAATGGTAGGTTGCTCACCACAGTATCAAACGGCGCGCCGTTCCAGGTGGCGGACAATTCACGGGCGTCGGCGAGCTCCACTTGTGCGTGGGTGTGCGCAGCGACGAGGTTTTCCCGCGCACCGTCCACGCAAAGCGCTGCCGAGTCGCTTCCGCACGCCTCTACCGCGGGCCACAGCTCGGCCGCTTCGAGAAGCAATGTGCCTGACCCGCAGCACGGGTCCAAAAAACGCCGCGCTGGAGCCGATGGCGGCCGCGTGAGCCACAGCAGACCCCACGCGACATTGGCGCCGAGCGCCGTGCGCGGTCGAAAAGGACGGTCGTGACGACGATTGAGTGAATGACGCGTGTGTTGGACCGTCACCCGAACTTCGTCGACCCGTACATCACAGCGCACGCACACATCGTAGCCCTTCATGCGAACAGGCCGTCGCGCTCGGTCGAGAATCCCGGCACCGGCTGCATTCTGCACTTCCGTGCTGGTAAACGAGTGCCGACCATTTCGTTCCGAGGTGACCCGAAAGCGAACGTCCGGCGGATGAAGCTCGACAATGTCGATGTCGCGGAGGCGCGCGCGAATGTCGCCCAATGGGTCATCGGTGTGCAACGGAAAGGTCGCGACGATGCGGAGGACGTGGTGGACCGCGCGCATCGAGAGCGCATGCTCCACGATGTCGGTCACATCCGCGAAAAGGTGAACACGGCCCGCGGCGCCCCCCGGACAAATCTGGGTGGCCACGCCCGCGTGCCCGGTCATGCGGTTCATCCATTCGGCCGACACGACGTCTTCGAGGCCCGGATTGGTGGTGACTTCTACCGCGGTCATGCGTCCCCCATCGGCCACTTGGTCCGAATGGCCTTCTTTTCCACCTTGCCCATCGCGTTTGTTGGCAGCGCATCCGCAAACCGCAGCTCTTTGGGCGCTTTGTAGGGCGCCAGACCCGTCCGTGAAAACTGGAGCAGAGCGTCGGCAGTCACGGAATGTCCGGGCCGACGCACCACAAGCGCCACGACACGCTCACCCCAGTCGTCATCGGGAACACCCACCACCGCGACATCTGCAACAGATGGATGCTCCAACAGCACCGTTTCTACTTCGACCGGGTAGACATTCAGACCACCGGTGATGACCATATCTCCGATGCGTCCCACCAAAGTGAAGCGTCCATGGGGGTCCTGAAAGGCTAGGTCTCCTGTTCGCATCCATCGCGTGCCGCCTTCATCGGTCACAATCGACTCGGCCGTCTTTTCGGGAAGCCCCAAATAGTGCGTAATGAGGCCAGGACCCGAAATCCGAAGCTCCCCGACGGTGTCCGTTGGCACATTCGCGCCCGTCTCGGGGTCGGTCACCTGCGCGCGCACACCGGGAAGCGGGAAGCCGACCGTCCCCGGAACCCGCGCCCCATCGAGCGGATTGCTCAATACGATGCCGGTCTCGGTCATGCCGTATCGCTCCAAGATGGCCGCCCCACCATACGCTTCGCGAAAGGCGGTCCAGACTGCCGCCGGAAGCGGCGCCGAGCCGGAGGTCCACAGGCGCATCGAGGGCAGCGCAGGCGGCGACGAAACCGCCAACAGCCGATGGTAAAACGTAGGAACCCCCATAAACACCGTGCCTTGCTCGTCTTGGATAGTAGCGAGAACCACATCCGCATCAAAGCCCGGCAACAGCACAACACGCGCATCGGCGCGGAGCGCGCCCAGGAGCGCGACAAACAGGCCGTGAATGTGAAACAGGGGCAAGGTGTGGATGAGCACGTCGGCGTCTGTCCAACCCCAAGCGCCGTGGAGCGCATGTACCGTACCGAGGATGTTTTGGTGTCGAATGACCGCGCCTTTGGGACGACCGGTGGTCCCCGAGGTGTAGGCCAAGGCCGCGACGGCATCGGCGGAGATGCGCCATGACGCATCGCCGTCAATCGGCTCCGGCGTCGCTTCGTCAAGCGCTCTCCCGAGCGCATCGGCGGACAACGCAGGCGGCCCCCCGTCGACCGGCGTCGCCAGAATCGCGAGGCGGGCACGCGCATCGTTCAACAAAAACCCAAGTTCCCGCGACGTATATTTGTCATTCAACAACAACACCGTTCTGCCGGTGCCGAGCGCCCCCAAAAAGACCGCGAGAAAGTCGGGACCGCGGTGCGCTTGCAGCGCGACCACATCTCCTGGGGACAAACCATGCGCCGTCAATAAACCGGCCGCCTTCCGCGCGCGCGCTAACAGTTGCGCCCAGCTCCAGCGGGAACGCCCCCAAACCAAGCGGACCCGTGACTGCGAGGACCAACCCGAACGAATGTCGCTGACGAGTCCCATCGAACCTCCACGTCACGGCCTCGTATCCCGCTTCCCCATCTCGGCATCGTACAGGTACACTTGCCCACTCCCAGCCTGGAGTCGACATGAAGGCCATCGTCACCTGCGCCCTTACCGGCGTGCTCACCCACCCTGACCACCATCCCGTTCCCGTCACCGTAGAACAGATGGCAGCGAGCGCACGCGAAGCCACCAACGCAGGCGCCGCGATTCTGCATGTTCACTTCCGCCGACAAGAGCCGGGATTGGGTTTTTTGCCAAGCTGGGAACCCGAAGTCGCCGCCGCAATTTGTGATGCAATCCGTGCCGCGTGTCCCGATGTCATTCTCAACATGAGCACGGGCGTTGTGGGCGACGACATCTCGGGACCGCTCGCTTGCTTGGCGCGGGTGAAACCGGAAATTGCCGCATGCAACGCGGGGTCTCTAAACTACCTAAAGACCCGTGCTGGCGGCAATTGGGCGTGGCCCCCCATGGTCTTTGACAATCCAGTCGAAAAAGTGGACCAGTTCTTGGCCGCGATGCACGAGACGAACACCCGACCGGAGTTTGAGTGCTTCGACACGGGCATTGTGCGGTCTGTGGCGATGTTCCGCGAAGTCGGAATGCTTCGCGACTCCACACCACCCGACATCAACTTTGTGATGGGGGTCAACTCGGGAATGCCCGCAGACCCGCGCTTATTGCCCCTCCTCTGCGAATGGGCTCCGGCAGACGCGCCGTGGCAAGTCACCGCGATTGGACGCGCCGACATTTGGGCCCTTCATCGCCGTGCCGCCGAGTTGGGCGGCAACTTGCGCACCGGCGTCGAAGACACCTTTTACCTGCCGAATGGCGAAAAATGTCGTGGAAACGGCGACCTCATCGACGCGCTCGTCGCTATCGCCCGCGAGACGGGACGCGAAATCGCCTCGCCCGAAGAAGCGCGCGCGCGCTTGCACCTCAAGGCCGCCCCCCTTTCTTGACGGGCGTACCCACGCAGGTTCAGCGGGCGTCCGCGTCGCCGTACAATGCCGCCCGCGCCCGCGCCACACGCTTCGCGGCGGAGAAAGACAGCACCATCAACATCACGGCGAGTGAGCCAAGTCCTGCACCGACCAGCATGGCCATCGTAAAAAAGCCATGCATAAATGCGTAAACAACCCAGGACCAGCCAGCAATCGCAGCAATTGTAGCACAAATAAGCGAAGACCACAAGGCCCATGCCCGAGCCTGGCTATACCCAAAGCCTGTGACGATTGCGACCACGCCACACACACAGACGGTCCACACCCAGGCGCTCTGCCAAGCGTGCTGGAAGTAGACCATCGACACGACCTGGGCGGCCCCCACCGCCTGCACTATCCCCGCCGCAGCGCCCGCGAGGCCCGCCCCCGTGATGAGGGCGGTGGGCCCCCGCTGCGCCTCCGTATCTTCTGCGTCCGGGGCGCGGCTGGGCGGGGAATAGGGGTTGTTCTCCACCTATTGCTCTTGGAGACGGTCGTGCAGAATGGTGGCGATGTCTTCGAGCTTGGCGTCTTCGTCTTTCACGACATTGAGCATGCGGTGACAGCCCGGACAGCCGGTGACGACGGTCTTCTTCTGGGTTTCCGCCATCAACTGCGTAAACCGGTTCTTGTTGACCTTCGCGGGGCTGTCCCACAAGAAGCCGCCGCCGCCGCCACCGCAGCAGCGGGGGATGTCGGGGCTGTCGCCTGCGGTCTTGCCGGTGACGCCAGCGACCTTCAACAAGGCATCAAAGTCGGCCGACTCGTCGTTGTGGATGGTCTTGCACGGATGGTGGACGGCCACTTCATCGGGACGCGGCACCACCGAGAGCTTTCCTTCGGCGGTGAGATTGTGCAGGAAGCGAATGTGGCTGACCACGTTCGCAAACCGCGACTTGCCCATAGACTCTGCAGCAGCGGAGAGCTGGGTGCCGATATTGTCGCGGCAGTGCGGACAGATGGTGAGAATCGTGCGCTCGTGCTTTTCATCGAGGGCCGCGGACAGCTCTTCCACCCGCTCCATCTTGTAGAAGGGCCAATCTTCCATGATGCCGCCGCCATGGAGCACGCCCTCTCCCCAGCAGCTCTCTTCTTCGAGCACGCCGTACTTCACACCTGCCGCTTCGAGCAAGCGCGCGGTGGCAACCACCACGGGCCGGGCTTCGGGCGAGTGGCTGCCTTGGCAACCCAAGATGAAGAGGACATCGTGTTCCGAAGCATCGAAGTACGGGATTTCGTTCTCTTCGATGAAGGTGGCGCGGTCGGAGGGGTCGGCCGCGAAGATGTTGCCGGTGGCGGTGACGGGGCTCACGCCGCCATCTTTGAGGCCGCGGGGCGGGTAGACGCCTTCTGCGGTCATCCGGCCACGAAGCTCCAAGCCGGAGCGCGAGGGACGGTTGCCCACCGGGCATACGGTGTCGCAGGCGCGGCACTGGGTGCAGGTCGCGACGATGTCCGGGGGAGCCAGTTCGGACAGCTTGTCCTTGTCGACCGAGGGGTCGCGGAAGGCCAACACGAAGTGGTCACGGGGGCGCAAGCCAGCGCCGGCAGAGGGGCAAGCGTCATTGCAGCGGCCACATTCGATACAAGCGGTGGTGTCAAACAACGTGTGGAACGAGAAGTCCATCACGCCATTGGGCATACCGACGCGCGCAAGCTCTTTCTCGAAGTCTTCTTCGGCCGCATCCTCGTCACCCATGTTGAGGTCGCCACCGGTCACGAAGCGGTCGGAGGGAAGCTCCGTCATGTGGCGCAACACGACGTTGACCGGCCCCATGATGAGGTGCAGGTGCTTGCCGTGGGCGATGAGCGTAGGGAAGGTACACAACACGAGGTAGTGAACCCACCAGTTGACCTTGGCGCCGACACCGACCAATCCCAAATCGCCCCCCCAAGGGCGCTCCAGGATGTAGGTAATCATCAGCGTGGCAATCAGGCTCAATACGATTCCCGACTCCACCATATGAGTGAGCCGGTCCTTCATGACCGTATACCGCCGGACGGCCATAAAGATGACGCCGGACAAAACGAGCACGGAGAACAGGTCGATCAACGTGTCCAGCGGGCCGAGCGGAATCGGATGCTCCAAGCCCAGCAAGCCATTCAGTGCGTGCGTGGCGCTCTTGGCACCGAACGCGACGAACCCGTAGAAAATGAGCAGGTGGAAAATGCCCGCTGCGGGACGATTCGCGATCACGCGGGTCTGGAGGACGACCTCGGCAATACCCGGCCAATACCCGCCGGGATTGACGACCTTGATCTGATCGCGCTTCGGCCAGATATGTTTGAGACGCTGCTCCCAGAGGACCTTTCCGAAGGAATAGGCCCCTGCGGCACCCGCGGCGAGGATGAGGATAACTTCGAGAATGTGCATGATTGTGGACTCGATGTGAGGCGGGATGGGGCGCGCACCCACTTGAGGTGGGCAGACAGCGATTCACTTCCGCGCACAGTGGCAAGGACGGCGCAATATCCCGAATCGAGAATCCGCCCCACCCCCCAATCCACACGCCACGCAACTTGTGGAACGAAATCTACGTTCCCGCCTTCACTCGGCCGCAGAAGATTCGCTGCTCGACGATTCTCGCGCCGCCAAGCGCGCTGCAGCATCGGCTTCAGAGGCCAATTCGCCCTCGGCGTGGGCCACCACCGCCGCTACCATACAATCGCCCGTGACGTTCGTGGTGGTGCGGCACATGTCCAAAAAGCGGTCGACGCCAAAGATGATGGCCAAGCCTCCCTTCATCACATCGTCACCGATTCCGACCGACTGAAGGACGATGACCAGCATGATGAGCCCCACACCGGGTACGCCCGCGGTGCCGATGCTGGCCAAGGTCGCGGTCAGCACAATGGTCAACTGGTCGCCAAACGTAAGGTCGATACCATAGAGCTGGGCGATAAACAGCGCCGCGACACCCTGGTAGAGCGCAGTACCGTCCATATTGATGGTGGCGCCCAACGGAATGACAAAGCTCGTGACCTCCTCGCTGGCCCCGAGGCGGTCCTCTACACACTCCATTGTGACCGGAAGCGTCGCAGACGACGACGAGCTGCTAAATGCCAACAACTGCGCGGGTGCAATGGCTGCGAAGAAGCGGCGCGGCGAAATTCGCGAAAACACCCACAGCACGCCCGGATACACGCCAAAGGTCATCACCACCAAACCGCCAATGACAGTCAGGCTGTATACCAGCAAGGCACCCAAAACATCCAAGCCCATGCTGGCGATAACCCGCACAATGAGCGCAAAGACGGCAACTGGAGCGACCATCATCACGCCCTGCACGAGCTTGATAATCACGTCCGTCATGCCATCACAAACGGCGATGATGACCCGCGCCTTTTCTTTCGGAATCAGCGTCAACGCGATGCCCACCGCCATCGCAGCAAACACCACCTGCAACATGTTTCCGCTGGAGAGCGCCTCAAAGGGATTCTTGGGCACAATGTCGAGCATCGTCGCCCACGCATCCGGCGGAACCGCAGCCGACACCTTGGTCGCCGCGACATCCGCACTCGCAGCAGCCATGCTGTCGCGCAAGGCCGGCGGCAACCACGAACCGGGCTGGGTAATGTTGGCGAGCACCAAGCCGATGCTAATCGCAACGGCCGTGGTCACGAGGTAAATCGCAATCGTGCGACCCCCAATACGCGACAACTTTTTCAGGTCATTGAGGCTGCTCGCCCCAACCACCAAACTGAACAATACGATGGGGACCGCAATAAAGCGCAATGCCCGCAAAAACAGGTCGCCCACAAAATCGTTGAGATGGACCACAAAGTCCATCGCACCACCGACAAAACCTCCCGCCGCACGCATCGCCGTCAGCGGCTCTTGCGCGAAGTTGAGGCCGAGACCCACCACGAGGCCCACCCCCATACCGATAAGAATCTGCCAATGCAGCGCAAGACGGGGACGGGACATGGGCACTCCAAGGGGACGCGCGGGAACGGGAGGTTCGGAAGATAGCCCCCCGTCACAGGGGACCGACGGCCAACACGCCGCCGACAACGGCAAAACCGCGCTGCGGGACACGCATCCGCGCCCCGCTTTGCGGTCGACTCAGCCGGTCACGACGCGGTCGGTGATGGCCAAACCCTTGTCGATAATCGCGAAGGACGCACGCAACTGCGCCTCGGTAATGCACAGCGGCGGATTGCACATAAAGCTGCCCCAGCGCATAAACGTAAACAGGCCATGGGCGCGCAAAAACGCGTTGAGGTCGTTCATTGCGGGGTGGCTACCGTTATAGGGCGCCATCGGCGTGCCTTGCGCGTCCTTCTGCAAGTCCACCATGCCAAAGAGACCGATATTCCGGTGCTCCTTCACCGACACGTGGCGGGCTTTGAGACCTTCCATCTCCTCCCGCATCACCGCATCGAGACGCGCCGCATTTTCTACCATCCCGTCGTCGATGAGGGCGTCAATCGCTGCAATCGCGACGCTGCACGCAAACGGATGCGCGTTGTAGGTCAAGCCGCCATAAAACACATTGCCGTCAAAGTGACGCGCAATTTCATCCTTCATGGCGACGGCGCCCAGCGGAACGTAGGAGCTGGTCAAGCCCTTCGCCATGGTCACAACGTCGGGAACGATGCCCGCATGTTCGAACGCGAACATCTTGCCGGTACGTCCAAAGCCCGCCATCACTTCGTCACATACCAAAAGAATACCGTACTTGTCAAGTAGCTGGCGCAAGCCGACAAGGTATCCAGCAGGAGGCGGAAGAATGCCGTTGGTTCCCGTCACCGTTTCAATAAACATAGCCGCAATCTGATTCGGTCCTTCGTATTGGATGACCTCCTCCAAATACGTCAGATTGCGCTCTACGATTTGCGCATCGGTATCGCCCCAGCTCCAGGTGTACGGCTGGGGGTCCATCACCTTGATGAAGCCAGGTGCGCCGGGCTCATTGGCCCAACGCCGCGGGTCGCCGGTCAACTGCATCGTGGTGTTGGTGGCGCCGTGATAGCTGCGATAACGACTCAGAATCTTCGAGCGACCGGTATAATCGCGCACAATCCGAATGGCGTTTTCATTCGCTTCTGCGCCGCCGAGCGTGTAGAAGAACGTATTGATTTCGGCCGGCATGAGGCCTGCGAGCTTCTTCGACAATTTCGCGCGGGCAGGAGTGGCGCTCCCTGGGTATGCGTACAACAGGCCATCGGCGGCGTCTTTCATCGCCTGCACCACCCGTGGGTGGCTGTGGCCGATGCTCACGGACATGAGCTGGCTGTTGAAGTCAATCCAGCGCTCGCCGTCAGGTCCGTAGAGGTAGATGCCTTCTGCGCGCACAATGGGCATGGGATCGACTTTCCCGCGGGCGCTCCACGAATAGAGCGTGTGCCGCAAGCAATCGTCAATCATCTCTTGTGCTTCGGGGGAGCGGGGGCCGCCGTTGGCCGGAAGTTCCGACATTCTCGACTCCAAGCGTAGCCGCAGCTACGCGTTGACGGGCGCAATCACATCGGTGTGCGCCCCAGAAACCTTGCCCCTGTGTGAACGCCACACCGGGGGAAACCAGCGCAGGGGCCAAGGCATTCGCCATGACCCCAAAAGCGCGCAGAGGGCGCTCAGTTCATCCAGTTCTGGTCCTTCTGCAGGGCCCACTTGGTGGTCACCTTGCGGACGCGGGTCCAGAAACGGAATCCGTCCCAGCCGGTGATGTTGCCATGACCAAACTTCGAGTCGTTCCAGCCGCCAAAGCCGAAGGGCTCACGGGGAACCGGCACACCCACGTTGACGCCGCACATGCCTGCCTCGACGCGACCCATGACCTTCCGCGCGACTTCGCCCGAGGTGGTATAGACCGCGCTCGCGTTGCCATAAGGGTTGCCGTTCTCAATACCCAATGCTTGAGAGAGGTCGTTGACCCGAATGATAGACAATACCGGCCCAAAGACCTCTTCTTTTGCCACCATTTGGTCGGGCCGAACGTGGTCAAGCACGGTGGGGCCCACCCAATAGCCCGATTCATTGACCTTCTGGCTACGGCCATCGACAGCGACCGTCGCGCCCTCTTGCTCCGCGCGCTCGATGAAGCCGCGAATTCGCGCCACAGACTCTTCGCTATTGATAGCGCCGAGGTCTTGGCCGAGTGTGAGGTTGGCAGCGCGACGTTTGATTTCGTCGAGAATGTGCTCCACGTCGCCCACCGCAAGAAGATTTGCGGCGGCCATACAGCGCTGGCCCGCACAGCCGGTGAAGCTCGCGACGATGTTGTCTGCGGCAACGTCGATGTCGGCGTCGGGAACCACGATGAGGTGGTTCTTTGCGCCGCCGAGACACAAGGCGCGCTTGCCCGCCATCGCCGAACGACCGTAAACCATCTTTGCGACGCGGGTGGAGCCGACAAAACCAAACGCGCCGATTCCAGGGTGGTCACACAAGGCTTCCACCGCTTCGCGGCCCCCTTGCACCACATTGAAGATGCCGTCAGGGAGACCCGCTTCGCGGAACAGCTCCCCCAATGCGAGGGTCGACAAGGGGGTCTGCTCGCTCGGCTTCAAAATAAACGCATTGCCACCGACAATCGCCTGGGGAAGCATCCACAAGGGCACCATCAGCGGGAAGTTGAACGGGGTAACGCCCGCCACGACGCCCACCGGCGCGTACTCCAACCGGCAAGTGACGCCACGCGACACCACCAACTCTTCGCCAGCCGCAAGATTGGGCAACGAGCAGCCAAATTCGATGCACTCGATGCCTTTCAGCACCTCGGCTTCGGCTTCGGCATACGTCTTTCCGTTTTCATGGCTCACGAGCCACGACAACGACTTCATGTCGCGAACCATCAGCTCGCGCAGCCGGTAAAAGACCTGCGCGCGCTCCCGAATGGGAAGGTCCGCCCAAGCCGGCTGCGCGGCCTTCGCGGCACGCACGGCGGCGTCTACATCGGCAGCGCCCGACAAGCCCACCTTGCCAATGACTTTCCCGTGGCGAGGGTTCATCACGGCGAGTTCACCCGCCGGCTCAATGGGCTCTTGCCACACGCCGCCAATCAGATTGCGGGCGTTGGTCCACGGAACAAAATCGTACGAATCAGCAGCGAACGGGGAAAACGCAGCGGCGTTCATTCAAGACTCCGAGGCAGGCCCAGAGTTCGTCGCTTTTCCTTGCATCGCGGCAAGGTAGATGCCACCGGCAAGGAGAAAGCCAACGAACCAGGCATAGGTGTAAATGGTATCAAAAATTGGCGGCACGACGCCGTCTCCGAAGGCTCCTGCGGCATGCAGGAATCCGGGCACGTTCGGAAGAACCGCCACTCCGAAGGCAAGGAGCGCCACGGGATTGTAGCCGCCCCGGTACTGGTAGGCACCCTTCCGCTGAAACAGCGCGTCGACATCGAGGTTGGTCTTCCGCAACACGAAATAATCCGCCAGCAAAATGCCGACGATGGGTCCGAGGAGCGCGGAATAACCCACCAGCCAAGTAAAAATATACCCTTCCGTGCTCGCGATGAGTTTCCACGGCAAAATAGCGAAGCCAATCCCCGCGGTAATATAGCCACCCATTTGGAAGGTAAACTTCTGCGGCGCGCAGTTGATAAGCGCATTGGCCGGCGAGACCACGTTGGCTGCGATGTTTGTGCTCAAGGTCGCAATCGCGAGTGCCAACAAGGAAATCATCACCGTACCACCGCCGCCAATCATCCCCGCCAAAATCGTCGGGTCCCACACCGGCTCGTGCAGGGCGCCTGTGGTGGGGTCTTTGAAGATTACGGTGGTGGCCGAAGTGACGGCGACGCTGATGAAGGCAAACAAGGTCATCGTCGTCGGAAGTCCAATGGCTTGGCCCACAATCTGGTCGCGCTGGGACTGCGCATAGCGCGTGAAGTCGGGGATATTGAGCGAAAGCGTCGCCCAAAAGCCCACCATGGCGGTCAAGGAGGGAATAAAGACCGACATGAACTGGCCTTCTTTCGGCCCGCCCGGTCCAAACGCGCTCGGCATTTCGAGCATACTCTCGAAACCACCCGCCGCAACATAAGCCCAACCCAACAGCACCAGCCCGATACCAATCAAGAATGGCGCCGCGAGGGTTTCTAGGACACGAATGGACTCGACCCCCTTGTAGATGACACCGATTTGGAGAACCCAGAACAGCACAAAACAAACCAGTTCTGCGGGGTCAATCCCAAAGAAGGGCAGGTCTTCGCCCACCAATGCGTTTCCCGTCAGCGCGTTGAGCAACTGGTAAATCGCAAACCCGCCAAACCAGGTCTGGATACCAAACCAACCGCAAGCCACCAAGGCACGCAGCAACGAGGGGATGTGCGCGCCCTGAATGCCAAAGCTCGCCCGGGCCAATACCGGAAATGGCAGACCATATTTGGTGCCCGCGTGACCATTGAGCACCATCGGCACGAGTACGATGACATTGCCCAACAAAATAGTCAAGACGGCCTGCCACCAGTTCATCCCTTGGCTGACGAGGCCACCCGCCAAGGTGTAGGTGGGCACACAGACCACCATTCCAATCCACAGACTCGCCATATTGCCGACCGACCAATGCCGTTCGGCAGCCGAAGCGGGCCGGATATCGTCGTTGATGAGGTCCGCGTCGGGGTTGCGCGGTTGGGCGGGGACCTGAACGGGTGCCATGGGCGTGCTCCGTGCTCCTGATTTGACGGCGGGCGACGGGCCGACCGTTCAGGAGCCCCGCCAAGCCTATATCAACGCTGCACGCCCGTGGGGACGGAGAGCGCATTCCGCCGGTTCTGCGCTTCCCAGAACGACGCGAATGCCGGGCGATTGACGTACTTTCCAGTGCCGCGTTCCGTTTTCAGTTCGTCGTTTTCCCACACCACACGACCGCGCGACAAGGTGACGGCTGCGTTGCCAATCACTTCCATCCCTTCGTAAATATTGAAGTCGATGTTCTGGTGATGGGTGGAGGCCGAGATTGTGCGGGACTTGTTGGGGTCCCAAACCACGATGTCGGCGTCGGCGCCGGCCACCAAGGCCCCCTTGCGCGGGTGAATGTTGAAAATGCGCGCGCAATTGGTCGAGGTGACGGCCACGAACTGCGACGGCGTGAGGCGACCCGTGCGAACGCCATGGTGCCACAGCACGCTCATGCGGTCTTCAATGCCGCCCGTGCCATTGGGAATCTTGCGGAAGTCATCGACGCCCGCCCGCTTCTGCGGCGTACAGAAGCAGCAATGGTCCGTGGCGGTGGTTTGGAGCATACCCGCCTGAAGGCCGCGCCAAAGGGCCGCTTGATGCTCTTTCGAGCGGAACGGAGGCGACATGACATAGTGTGCCGCGGCGTTCCAATCGGGGTTGCGGTACACCGAGTCGTCGATGACAAGGTGCTGGGCAAGCACCTCAGCAAATACCTGCTGTCCTTCCAAGCGCGCGCGTGTGACCGCCTCTAATGCGTCGATGCAGGACGTATGGACCAAATACACCGGGCAACCGAGCACTTCGGCAATCCGGATGGCGCGGTTGGCCGCTTCGCCTTCGACTTCCGGCGGACGGGACAGCGGGTGCCCTTCGGGTCCGTGAATGCCACGATTGAAGATGTCTTGCTGGAGAACATAGACCAGTTCACCATTTTCCGCATGCAGAGTGGCCAAGGCACCCAGCTCGCGACACCGCTTGAAGCTGTTCACCAAGGTCTCGTCATCGCACATGATGGCGTTTTTGTAGGCCATGAAGTGCTTGAAGGAGTTGACCCCCCACGTCTCCACGAGCTCGCCCATGTCGCGCCGCACGGAGTCGTCCCACCACGTCACGGCGACGTGGAACGAATAGTCGCATGCCGCCTTCTCCGCCCAACCACGCCAGGTGTGGTAGGCCTCCAGCAGCGATTGTTGGGGACTCGGAATCACAAAGTCGATGCAGGTCGTGGTTCCGCCTGCGGCCGCCGCCGAGGTGCCTGTAAAAAAGTCCTCCGACGCCACAGTGCCCATGAATGGCAGTTCCATGTGCGTATGGGGGTCGATGCCGCCGGGCATGACGTACGCGCCACCCGCGTCAATGACCCGCGCGCCCGCCGGTGCGTCAAGGTCTGGGCCCACCGCAGCGATGGTCTCGCCGTGAACCAACACATCACCCCGGTACTCGCCATCAGCGGTCACGACCGTGCCGCCGCGAATGAGTAGAGAACCCATGATACCCTCTCCATTGAGATTCGAATGCGATGAAAATGGGCATGATTGGTGCATTCTGAACACATCCCAAGCACGCCACGGGGTCACAGAATACGCGCCACCCTCGACGCCCAACGGCTGAATGAACATTCATTCACTCATGACCGAGCGGCAGCCAAGCGAGCGCCACGGACCATACCAGCCATAGAACAGGCCAAAGGGACACCCAGCGCGCCGCCTTGGCCTCTCTGCTGAATTCCCGAACGCTACCATACGCACCAATGGGAATCCAGTCCGACACGGGCCAAACGTTCAACACGCTGGCCCAGCCCCTACACCGCACGGGCGACGGCGCCCGCGCAAGGCGCGTCAGTGGGGCTTGGGATTGGTGAGGTCGTCGTAGGCGTCCGGGCGGCGGTCGCGGTAAAACTGCCACACCTTCCGCACTTCATCAATCATTTCGAGGTCGAGGTCAGCGACCACCAGTTCATCTTGGTCCCGCGAGCCCATCGCTTCAAACTGGCCACGCGGGTTGACAAAATAGGACTGGCCGTAGAACTCGCCGATGCCCCACGGCGCTTCGGTGCCCACGCGGTTGATGGCGCCAACAAAATACGTGTTGGCGACCGCCGCTGCGGGCTGCTCCAACTTCCACAGATACTCGGACAATCCCGCCACCGTGGCGCTCGGATTGAACACGATGTCCGCACCATTCAGACCCAACGCGCGCCAACCTTCCGGGAAGTGGCGGTCGTAGCAGATATACACGCCCACCCGCGCATATTTGGTGTCGAACACCGGATAGCCACCGTTGCCCGGCGTAAAAAAGTATTTCTCCCAAAACCCGGAAGTCTGCGGAATATGCTGCTTCCGATACTTCCCGAGGTAGGAGCCGTCGGCATCGATAACGGCGGCAGTGTTGTAATAGACGCCGCGGCCCACCTTTTCATAGATGGGAACCACGATGACCATATTGTATTTTTTGGCATATTCGGACATGAGGTCCGTCGTGGGGCCAGGCACCGACTCGGCAGCGTCGTACCAGCGCTTGTCTTGGCTGGGACAAAAATACGGGCCATTGAAGATTTCCTGCAAGCACAGGATTTGAACGCCCTTTTTTCCCGCTTCGTCGATGAGGGGCAGGTGTTTGTCCAGCATCGCCTGTTGAATGTCGGCGACGGGAACCGACTCGTCGTTGACGGGGTTGCCGCACTGAATCAGTCCGCAGCGCACGATTTGGGGCATCATTCCTCCTCGGTAGTCGACGGGATGCGCCCTCGAAACGGGGTCCACAAGGGCACGCAGCATCCCATGGGACGCACACGGCCGATTGCAGCGACGTCCCGCGTGCCAAACGGGGAGGACCACCTCGCCCATTCAGCGCCACGCCTCTACGACGCGGAACAAGCAGTATACGAGAAACGCTGGCCACGCGGAAACAGCAACCGCGTGACGCGTACCAAGACGACCCGAGGATGGGGGTCACAGACCTCCCGCAATCCACGCGAACTACGGCAGCGCGTCGCGCAACACCTCCAACTGGCGTTGAACATGCGGAAAGAAGTGCGGCCCGTCCAACACCGAAAAGTGGGAACCTGGGAACTGGCACCACGAAAACGCGCTGCGCGTCAGCCGTTTCCAATCACAGAGAATGTCGACAGAGACCAAGGCATCTTCCGTCCCCGCACACGCGAGCAAGGGAGTCGACAGCACAAAGGATGCAGGTGACCACGCTTCAGACGCCGTGAGGTCGGCTCGCAACTGTGCGGCCGCCAACGCACGAATGCTCGCGTCCTGCCAGACCACATCCGGGATACCGCCGGTTTCTTGTTGCACCGCAGCGAGCAGCGCGTCGCCGTTGAGGTGCGCCAATGGCGGCAGACGGCTCGGCCGGTCCACCGGCCCCCGACCCGAGACCACGCACCAAAGGGGGCCACGCCCTTCAGCTTCCAAACGCTGCGTCAGCGCTACGGCCAAGGTTGCGCCAAAGCTATGGCCGAGCACGACGGTTGGAAGGTCCGGGACAACACGGAGCGCGCGAGCGACACCGTCGACGATGCCTCCCACAGAAACCAATGGTGGCTCATCGCGGCGGGGACCACGCCCGGGTAGCAACACCGGACAAATACGAAGCCAAGGCGGGCTTTGGCGTGCCCACCGCACGAATGGCGCAGGACCACCGCCGGCATGAGGAAAACACACCACACGAATCTCCGCAAACGGCCTATCGACCGGCGTGGCCCACCAAATTGACTCGGACATCGCCGATACCTCGTGCCTAAGCGTTTCGTGCCGCCGATATCTGCGACGGCGCCCGACGACAAACCGCGGGCACGGGCGCCGTAGCACGCCTGAAGCGCCGTCTCCACGAGCGGGAGCGCCAACGCCCAAGAATCGAAACAAAACCACAACGGCAGACGTAGTTCGTTGTGCGCGGGACGACACCGCGCATCCATGCGCGTCGCACCCAGCGGCCACGCGCACCGACGGAGCAAGCATGACGAAGCGCAGCGAAACCCACTCCTTGTTTGGCGGCTACATCCTGTGGCTATTCGGCTTTACCGGCGCACATCGGTTTTATTTTGGGCGACCGCTCACGGGCCTGTTGTGGCTTTGCACCGGCGGTTTGTTCCTGGTCGGTTGGCTCGCCGACCTCTTCTTGATGCCGTCGCTCGAGCGTTCCGCCGAAGACCGATACGCATTTGGCCGCTACGATTATACTATTGCGTGGGTGCTGCTCACCTTCTTTGGTCCATTGGGTCTGCACCGGTTTTATCTCGGCTATTGGCGTTCGGGGCTGCTATACCTCCTGACCGGCGGCTTGCTGGGCATCGGCTGGATCGTGGACTTTTTGAACATGAATGAAATGGTGGATGCCGCCAATCGTTCGTCGCCCAATGGCGACTGAGCCGCGTTGCCCAACAGATTCACAAATCGAAGACGCTCGCACACCGCGGAAGAAGATAGACTACCTCGTGTCTGCCCACGTTATCAGTAACGTTACGATGCGGGCACGCTCACCCTTCCCTCCCCCAGCAGAAAATGTCGGTTACCATCTTGGGCGCTGGACCCGCAGGACTGGCTGCGGCCGATGCACTCAGCCGAAAGCGTTTCGAAGTGCAGGTGGTCGAGCGGGCGCCCGTCGTAGGCGGAATGTGCCGCACTGTCGAGCGAAGTGGAAATCGCTTTGACCTTGGGGGCCACCGCTTTTTCACGCGCTTCTTGGAAGTAGAGACGCTGTGGAAGGAACTCTTGGGCGACGACCTCTTGCGCCGCCCCCGCCATTCGCGCATCTTTTACCGAGGGGAAATGTTTGCATATCCCCTTACCGCACGGTCGGTTTTGGCAGGCCTGGGCCCCATCGAAACAGCCAAATGTATCACGTCATATGCAAAAGCGCAACTCAAAGAGCGCGGCAACGAAGAGCACCTACAAGAGTGGGTAACCAATCGCTTCGGTGAAAGACTTTTCCAAACGTTTTTCCGCACCTACACCGAGAAGGTATGGGGCATTCCGTGCACCAGCATCGAGGCGGACTGGGCCGCGCAACGAATCAAGTCTTTGGACCTCACCGCCGCCATTCTCGATGCGGCCCGCCGCGGCCTCGGCCGAAGCTCCGACGCTTCCGTCACCTCCCTCATCGACTGGTTTTGGTATCCCCGCCTCGGCCCCGGCATGCTGTTTGAAGCACTCGCCGAGCGGGCACGCAAGTACGGTACACAGATTTCTCTGGAAACCACCGTCGTGGGTTTGCGGTGGTCGGGCACCCGCATCACGCACGTCCGTCTCCGCGACGCACAAGGAATCGAAAGCACCCAAGCCGTCGAGCAAGTGCTGTCCTCCATTCCCCTCACCCACTTGGTGCAACAGCTCGACCCCGCGCCGCCGTCGGCCGTCCTCGCCGCCGCGCACGCGCTGCGATTTCGCCACTTGCGCACCGTCAATCTTATCCTTGACCAGCCCGCCGGTTGGAACGACCAATGGGTCTATGTACACGACCCGGACGTGCAGGTCGGGCGAATCCAGAACTTCGCCGCGTGGTCCCCGTGGATGGTCGCAGAACCCGGCACCGCTAGCTTTGGCCTCGAGTATTTTTGTAGCGACGAAGACCCCCTCTGGACCGACGACGAAACCACCATTATTGCGCGTGCGCAACACGAACTCCGACGCACCGGACTGGCGCCACACGGAGCTATTCTCGACGCACATTCGATTCGCGTGCCCCGTGCATATCCCGTCTACTTGCGCGGATACGAAGCACACCTCGCCACCTTACAAGCCTGGCTCCGAAACTTCGAAAATCTCCAACCCATCGGCCGGTACGGAATGTTCAAGTACAATAATTCCGACCATTCCGTGCTTACTGGCCTCCTCGCAGCGGAAAACATCGAAGGCGCGCGCCACGACATTTGGGCGGTCAACACCGACTCGAATTACCATGAAGTGCGGCCAAACGCGCCGAATCAGCGACCGGCAGAAGGCTGAATGTGCCCGCGCCCCCCGCGTTCCCGCCATCGCAGCCGCAATGGCAGGTTTGCGGTTCGCCAGCCCTAAGAGCTGCTGTTGGCGCACTCAATACAGCGGGTGGTCCACGGAACGGCAGCCATACGGCGCGGCGCAATCTCCTGGCCGCACGCAAAGCAAGTGCCCCACGAGCCTTTGTCCATGCGTTCGAGCGCGGCTCGAATCAGGCCCACTTCACGGCGGGTGTGGTCATCCAAGGCTTCGAGCACTTCATCGTTTTCGACAGCTTGCGCATACTCCGACCAGTCTGCCGGCAAGCTGCGGTCTGCGTTGTGCAGGTGCGCATCAATCTTGGCGTGCCGGTGCAGCAGCTCCGAGAGCTGTTGTTCAAGGTTCTGGCGAATTTCGGCGACAGACGGGACGGTCGACATCTTTACTCCGGTGGAGGCGCCCTCCCCCAAACCCAAGTGGGTCGCCGAAGGGCGGGTGCGGTCCCCGGCGAACCGCTAGCCGGGGAAACTGCGTCCACCTCATGCAAAATCCGTGCCAACCGCAAGACGCACAAAAGCAGCATCCCAACAGAGTAGAGACGCTGCTTTGGGGGCACAACCGTGTGAAATCACACAATTGGCCGCGTGTCAGTGCCCGGCGGCCGCGCCTTCTGCGGGTGCAGCATGGGCCGCGCCGTGATCGGCACCATGGCCAGCGTCGCCGTGCTGCATGCCATTATAAAGCAGGCCAATGAACACGACGGCCGTGACGATGCCGACCAACCAGCCCATCGGACCGGCGATTTTTTCGAAGGTGTTGGTCTCGGTGTGTGCGCTTGCGCCCATGATGAGGTCTCCGATTCTGCGTGGCTGCGCCGTCTATCCACATACGCACAGAATCACAAGCCTCGACGCACAACCACGGGTGCGCGCGTGTTGACCGAAGGTCACGAAACATCGGGCGGTCAACGCCAAAAATCGCCGTTACACTCTCCCCCAGCAGCGCCCTGTGACGGAGCCTCCAATGCAGACAATCCCATTCGATTCCCCTCTCCGACCGATCGTCGTACTGCTCGGCTTGGGCGTCGCAAGCGGCTGTTCCACGGCCTTTGATGTTGACGGGAAAGCGCCTTCATTCTACGAAGACACCGGCGATGGCGGCAGTGGCGTCACCGGCACCACCGACACCAACGACACCACCGGCGAAGACGGCGGCGGCGGCGACGACGGCACCGGCGACGACGGCACGCCCGAGGTCGACGGCGACAACGACGGCTACTTGCCCTCCGAAGGCGACTGCAACGACGCAGACCCGAGCATTCACCCGTTCGCAGAAGAGCTGTGCAACGGCATCGACGACGACTGCGACGGCATCTCCGACCTCGACCTCGACGACGACGGCGACCTCATCGCAGACTGCGAAGACAACTGCCCCGTGCAGGTCAACGTGCGCACTACACGCACCCCCGACGGCACCTGGTACGCGCCATACCCCGAGATTCAGCAGGGCATCGACGCCGCGTGGGCCGAAGGCTGTCCCACTGTGCAAGTCGCCGATGGCACCTACTACGAAAACGTCGACTTCGGCGGCATCAACGTACATGTGGTGTCCCACGATGGTCCCTTGGCCACCATCGTCGACGGCTCCGGCGCAGGCCCCGTGTTTACCTTTCAAAGCGCCGAAACCGATGCCGCAATTATCGAAGGCTTCACCATCACCAACGGCAGCGCAGCCCTTGGCGCCGGCATTTACCTCGATGGTGCATCCCCCCAAATCCTTGGTAATATCATCGAGTACAACGAGGTTTCCGGCGATGGAAGTGGTGGCGGCATCGGCATGCTCAATGCGTCGCCCCTCATTCAAGGCAACGTGATTCAATACAACGACGCCTGTTATCTTGGGCCGGAAAATGGCTGCGATGGTGGGGCAATCAACATCCGTGGAGGCGCACCAACCATCGTCAGCAACGAGATTTCCAACAACTCTGCGGGCGACGGCGGCGGGCTTTGGATGGTGCGTTCCGATGTGCTAATGTACTGGAACTTGGTGGACGGAAACATCGCGGACGACCAAGACCCGCTGCAGGGCGGTCAAGGTGGCGGCATCGACATCCAGATTCCCACCGATGGCGTGCTGGTCACCAACAACCTCGTCACCAACAACGTCGCCTCCACCCACGGCGGCGGCATCGCGGTCTTCGAGTCCGGCACCTACGGCGATGCCGTCGTGACCAACAATATCGTCGCGTTCAACAGCGTCACCGACACCAGCTACGGCGCGGGCATCGTCGCCTGGCAATACACCGTGCCCTTGTTCGAGAACAACGTCATCGTCTGGAATGATGGCCCCGGCATGTACCTCAACACCTACGGCGTCGCGCGATACAACTTGGTGTACGGCAACACCACCGATTGGGCCGGCTCCCAAGGCAGCCTCCTCGGCACCAGCGGAAACATCAGCGCAGACCCCCAAGGCACGCGCGTTTCCAACGACGGCAACGGCACCAACGACGACTGGCGGCCCGCCAGCAGCGCGAGCCCGATGGTCAACGCCGGAAACCCAAGCGTCACCGACCCCGATGGCACGCGCTCCGATATGGGCGCATACGGCGGCGCGTACGGAAGCTGGTAACCCCCACCAACACCTCTCTCTGGGCGCGTCCCTCCGCTGCGCTCCGGGTCGGGTGCCCTCCGGGGTCGCGCAGTCGCGCTCCGTCCTCGCTGCGCGCGGACCGGCTGCGATGCAGCCGCCCTCCGGTCCCCCTCGCGCGCTTCGCTGAAAACCACGCGCAACGGGCACGCCAGCGACCACGCGCGGAACGAAACGCGGACGAGCCAAGGTTTCCGTAGTGCGTTTGCGTCTACATAAAAAGTGTAGTATGTTACTTGCCCGCAAGCCGAAAAACTACCCTATGACCACAGCATTTCTGTAGCACGACCGACCAACGACACCCAACAGAGCGTCGTCGATTTCGCTGCTATTTTGCCCTTCGGAGCCGCCCAGCAACACCCCAAAGTTGGTGAGCACGGAAGCCTGCGCCGATTTATGGGCATGTGGGCCGCGGAAGCAGCGGGAGCCGAGAAGTTGACGTGGTGCCCGTAGACTACGCGACGGACATCCCGATGACAGTCTGAAGGTCGGCAAGGGACCGGACCTAGAACGATGCGGCAGAATCGGGAACACGGCTACAAAGAATCCGGCGGCTGCGCGCACGCATCCTACCGCGCGACGACAAGCTGCCAAAGGTACTCGTCGAGGTGCTCGGGCTCCATCGAGGAGCAGAGTAGCTGTCCTGAATCCGCCTTGAATAACTCAATTCATACACCAAACCAACCCGCCGAATCTGCACGAAAGACAAGCTAAGAGGTTGATATGCCTTCCCACACAGAATACTGTAGTACCACAGGCTCGCAGTTCATACCCGTATTATCCAACTAATTACCATGCGCGAAAACACTACCTGAAAACCGCCAGATTTCAATTGGAATACTTTGATTTTTCGCAAACCACGAACGGCGGTTTCTAACGAAAAATAGCCTGATTTTTTCCAATGACGGAGGACTGTGGGCGAGTGGCCTGCCCGAAAAGCACCATAGCTTTACCAGCGGGCATTCATCATTGCCAAGCAGTAATCATGCAACCACTTACGGTCTTTCTAGTCCCCGCCATGCCGACAGCCGCCGAACGGAACGGATTGTAGCGAAAACCATTTCGCCATTTTGCTTTTACGCACCAATATAGGCCACCTACAGGCAACAGAAATGCTCGACTGGTCTCGATTCAAATCCGGTGCTGTGGGTCCCGAAACAGCCTTCGAGGCCTTCTCCGCTCAACTCTTCGAGCGGTGGCTTCGACGTACGCATGGCGACAACCTCGCGTCCTACACCCTCCATGGTGCCGGCGGCGACGGAGGCGTGGAGGCCTTCGCACGGTTGCCCGGCGGCGACGTCATCGGGCTCCAGGCCAAGTGGTTTGCAGGCAACATCAAGTCGGCCGAAATCGGCAAGATTCGAGCGTCCCTGGATCGCGCCGTCGTCACCTTTCCTACCCTTCGCAAGTATGTCGTGGCGCAGCGTCAGAATCTCACGAAGGCGCGAAACAAGAACGAGACTGGTGGAGTGGAGCGCTGGGAGAAGTTCATTGATGCGGCCGGCAAGGACCACCCACAGGTCGAGGTCGTTCGGTGGGATGAGGCAGGCCTTCTGGACCAGCTCGCACAGCCCGGCAACCAGGAGATAAAGGCGCTTTGGTTCGAGGGTGAGCTCACCGAGAACATGCTCACCGTGGCCTGGGAGAAGGCCCGGTCACGCCTCGGTGCTCGGTATCTGCCGGACCTCCACGCGGTTGGCGCTATTGACGCGATGCTCGACAACGACCTGTGGTCGCCACAGGCGGTCAGCCAAAAACGGAGGGCACTCCAACAGGCGTCCGAATCGCTGACCGAGGCGTCGAGGGCTCTCGCCGGCTTCATTCGCCTGACCGATAGACGTCGGCCCACGGAGTTGGACACTTCCGCGACCAAGGCTGCCGAATCAATCGAGGCGTTGCGTTCCCATGCCTCGGCGCTGCTCGACGTGGTGGCGAGTGGTCCGCGCTTGGAGCTCCCGGAAGGTCCAGAGGTGGACGCCCTGGCTTGGCTCGACGAGTTGCTGGAGGACTTCAAAAAGAAGGACGAGGGCACCTACACTGCGGCCTACGCAGAGCGCGCGCTCAAGTTGGCGTGGGAGGCCTACGAGAAGGTCGACGGGATAGAGCAGGCACTTCGCGCGTCGGCTCGTCCGAGGCTGGTGGTGGGACCGGCGGGATGCGGGAAGACCCACGCTGCAGCTGCCGGCGTTCACCGACGGGTCGAGGGGACCGACCCCTGCGTTCTCGTCCTTGGCAAGGGCAGTTCGCCCCGTGACGGCGCAGCGCGCATGCTGGCAGACGCGCTGGACACGCCCGGGTGGTCGCTTGCACGGATGCTGGACAGCCTCGAGGCGCTGGCGGTCCTGCGCCAGGCTTCCTTGGTACCTGCAGGCGAAGGGGACGTCGGTTTCGTCCGGGCGCTCATCCTGATCGATGGGCTGGAGGAGGCCCCCGAGTCGGACCGGTGGGGTGATCTCCTCAGTGACCTGGCGGTCGCGCTCGCTCACCGTCCCAGGGTTCATCTGGTCGCAACGACGCGACCGGAGTTCGTCCTCCACTCCAATCTTCCAGGCTCGTTCGGTCATTCCCACGTCGAGGAACATGCAGAGGTCGACCTCCCCGCAATGCTGGCCGACTACGCGCGTGAGTACCAAGTGGGCATCGAGGCGGTCCCATGGCTTGGCTGGGCGCTACGGAATGCGCTGGAGGTCCGACTCCTTGCAGATGAGTTTGGAGGCCGCACTGTCAGCGCAGCCGAGGGCGCGAACGCCAACGTCTTGACCCTCTTTCGTCGGAAGGTCACGAGACTCGAAAAGGAAGCGCGGGAGCGCGCTGGTGAAGGTGCCTGGACCGAGCACCTGGGACTGCTGCCAGTAACCTTGGAGGTTCTCTCCGACCTCACGGCCGAGGAGGGACGGGGACGCGTTGACGATACAGGCATCGTCGCCCGGGTCATGGCGGTGGACGCGGAGTTCACGGCTCGTCGGGTGCGGGTAGCCCTCGCGATGCTCCAGGAACATGGGCTCGTCGATCGGTACCTTCCGCCGCCTCGTGGGCTTCGTGGACCCCAGCCTGCGTACTCCCTCGCGACACGGCACCTGTCGGACTTCGTGCTAGCTACCCGTCTGGCAGAGATGACCCTCGCAGCCCTTCCGGCGGGCGACCCGGTGCCCTTCCCTCCGACCCTTCGGTGGCGCGACGCAGCCAGTGTCCTGTATGCGGCTCGACTTGCTGAACAGGGGCACTTCGTCGTCGACATCTCTTGGTTGGAACCACCCGCTGCCCTCCGCGTGCTCCACGCCAATGCACTCGGCCTCCTGCCCCTCGCGCTGGCGGCGACTCGGAGAGACGAGATTGTCAGGTGGCTGGTGGAGTCCACGGCGCTCAACCGAGCGCTGGTTCGCGGTCTCATTCTTCCGGTGTCTCGCGTTCCAGACCATCCGCTCGGGCCTTTGGCTCTGGATGAAGCCCTTCGAGGACTCGCTCTGGCAGCGCGTGACCCGGTGTGGTCCGTACCGGAGGACCTCGACGGTACGGGCCCCTGGCTCCGCTGCTTCGACAATATTCTCGACGAGTTCGGGCTAGACAGTCAGGACCCGTGGAATGGACCGCCCCTCGTGGCGGCTTGGGCGACCTCCACGGTCATCGAGCAGCGGCGGCAACGTGTGCGAGCCGCGCTGGCCGTCTGGGGTTCTGGGCGACTCGGTGAGATGGTGTGGCCTCGGTGCCTGCGGAGGCCACAAGGTCTCCCTGTTGCTCAACCCGCCATCCAATCGCAAGGACGGCGGGCGTCCGCCGTCGAGTCCAAGCACGCGACCCATGCACAGAGGTCCATGCGGTTGCGAGGTGCACGAGGGAGTCGGCTTGGGATGCGGCTCCCATGAGTGCGGTTCATGAAAGTCAATTGACTGTCCGCAGCTCAACCCGCTGTGCGTCCCACCACACACACCCAAATTGAGCACCCGTGGCCACCTCCCCCCAACAGTTCTTTCGCTTTCTCGCCGAGAACACCGACCTTGTGATGGTGCTCTCGGACCGTGCCGAGATCGACGAGGCCGAGCTTATGGCGCTCATCGAACGCCATCGCGGTAGCAACTCGCCAACGACCGAGCATCTCCGAGGGCAACTCGAAGCGCTCGGCATTATCGAACGGACTGCGCACGCTGACGCGTCGTTTGCGGTTAGCACGCCTGTTGCGGACATTCTCGCTTGGCTGACAAAACGACAGCGGCTCTCGAGCGCAGTTGTCCTGCAGGCGTACCTGACCGACATCGTGCAGTCGGAACGCGAACTGTCGGAGGCTGTGCGCACTGGCGACCCAAGCGTTGCGGCTGTGGCGCTAAAGGAGCTTCAGGGCTTCGTGGACCGGGTGCGTTTCCTCTCAGCTGGCAACCGTGAGGCGGTGGTCAGCGAGGCGCAGAGACTCCGGTCGGCCACGGAAGCTGTCTCGTCTGTTGAACGCTTTGCGCTCGTCGTTCGGCTCTGGGACCGCCACCTCACCCCCCTGCGGCACCTTGTCAGGGTGGATGGAGAAATGGAACAGATTCTTGACCGGCTGCGTGCAACCCTTGATGCTGGTGAAGAGCGGTTTTTCGCACATGGTCCCGTCCATCGTGCCTTCGCGCGGTCTCTCGCACACCTCGCCCGTATGCGTCGCTCTGCCTTCGAGGACCACCACGCCGCCATTCAAGAGATCGAACCCCTATACCGGCGGATGCGGCGCGATAGCCGGTGGTTGCGTGGTGCGTCTCGGGCTCTCGCACGGATCCGCGTCGAAGGTGTGCGGCCGATGAATTTTGACGAGCGCATGGGCCTCGTTCGCTGGCGGAATCGGAACTTGATGTCCGACGAAAAGATTCGGGCCAGGATGGCCGCGCTCGTGGGCTACACCCCACCCTCTCCCGTCCCCCTTGCCGCGGCGCTCCCACCGCCCAAGCTCACCATTATCACGCGTGACGAGCTCGCTGTCGCGCTGAGGTCCGCTGTTCCCGTCGACGACGTTTTGGCCTTTGTACTCGACCGTTGGCCGGACCACCTGCTAGTCGCGCAGCTGCGTGCGTTCGGAGAGCTCACAAGCGGAACTCTGGGACCGCTCCAGGCTCACCGGCCCGCAGTGTCTCGGTGCTACAGCGCTGGAGACGTCGAAATCGAAGCCGTTCCCTTGTCTTTGCCCCATGTCCGTGTGTCTGGAAAGGTGTTGTCTTGAACCTCGAATTCCTGGCCGACCAGCCCCACTTGAAGGACGCGTTCAACCTGTTCCGTACGGGCAAGCATCTTTCTGCGGACGATGGTCCCCTATTCTTAGCTGTCCGTGCGGATTACGAGGCCTATCGGACGCTGTTCGGGGCCCTCGGCTTCAACCTAGTCCAGCACGACCGAGGTTTCTACTACTTCCAGTCGGCAGAGGATTTGGGCAAGGAGGCCGCGCAGCTTGTCGTCTTCTTTTTCGTGCTGGTGGAAGCGTGGGGCGATGCCGGGCTTGGCCTCGAGGCCACTGCTTTTGAGCCGGGTGGGCACGCACTGAAAGACCTACCGCACTTCTCCCGAGAGAGCTGGCGTGCTTGTATGACCGAGGCCGGGGTACCCGACGCCGACGAGCTGGAGAATCTTGTAAAGAAGTTGGAACGCTACGGGTTCTCTGAGCGCGTCGGAGAGGACCGCTTCCGCTTCCGAACGCCTGCCTGGCGGTTCTTCGACCTCTGCCGTGAAATGTGGGAGGAAACGGAAGCTGCCTCCTTGGGTCCCGAGACATCGGAAGGCGACGCACCCATGTCTACGCAGGAGGCGCCATGAGTCTCCCCCGCGGTCCCATGCGCATCGTGCTGCTGCGGTCCGGCGGCTACGACTATGCCGAGCTCGACCTCCAGCAGCCCATTCACCTCGTGGCCGACAACAACGTCGGCAAGACCACCCTCATCGCGGCCCTCCAGTTCCTCTACATCGATGACGCTCGCCAGATGCACTTCGCGCACGACTGGCAGAAGACCAAGCGTCACTACTTTCCGGACAGCGGCAGCTTCGTTCTCTTCGAGTGCATGACGCCGACAGGGGTTCAGGTCTTCGGCCTCCGCGGTCAGGGACCGGTGCAGGGTTTCGAATACGACCGCTTCGCCTACGCCGGCGCCTTCGACCGTGACGACTTCCTCGATGAGCGCACCCCACGCACGTGGGAGGAGGTCCGGCGGCAGCTGCTGCAGAGGGACCTTCGGGCACTCGAACCCAAGCACCTGCGCGCGAGCCTGACCGGAAGCGGGGACGCCAAGGGCGCGCCGCTGGGCTTGGTGCCGCTGAAGCGGTCGGGCAGCTATGACAGCTTCCGGTTTCTCTTTCGGAACCTGCTCCGGCTGTCCCGCATCGAACAGAAGCAGCTCAAGGAGCTGTTCATCGACATCTGCCGGCCGCGTCTGCGGCTGGATGCGGTGGACCTTCGACGCGACTACGCCGAGATGTTCGCCCGAGTGGAGAAGGACGCCCAGGACGTCGACGCCCTACGGGCGGTCGCGCCCGCCATCGAGACGCTGGTCGCCCGACACGCAAAACGACAGGCGCGCCGAGGTCGGCTCGTCGCTACCTGGCGGCGCATCGAGGAGGCCTTGGCCGACGAGCAGGACCGCGTCCAGGAAGGCCTGGCGGCGCTGGACGCGCAGCGCCAGACCGTGCGACTTCGGCTCGAAAAGGTCGAGACCCTTCAGAAGCAGGCGAACGAGGAGAACCGACGACTCGGAGAGCAACGCGGCGTGCTCCTGAGCGAACGCTCGTCCCTCGAGAAGCTCCGGGATGACACCCGCGCGTATGTCCCCAAGCTGGCCGAAGCCACCGAGGTGCGCCTGCAGCGCGAGCTGGACGACCTGGTGACACGCCTTTCGGGCGCAAAACGGGCCAATCGTCGACAGGTCGAGGAGGAACTTCGCCGGGTCCGACACCAACTCGCTCGGGATGAAGCGCTCGTGACCGCCTATGAGCGCGCGGTGGTGACTTGGCTGCGGAAGAACAGCGGCCTGGACGACGACGCCCTCAACGACTTGTTCTCGGTGGCCAACCCCGCCCTCCTCGGCGAGCTCGTCGGAGGGGATCGAGTCGAGGTGGAGCACCGAGGCGGTGTGCTGGAACTCGTGCAGCGGATGGCGGCGGCATTCGATGCCGAGGGCTTCAGGGCCTTCGGTCTGCGAGTCCGCCGGCCCGGAGACGGCGCGACCCTGCCGCTGGCGGACTACCAGGACGTCGACGTGGTCCGGGAGCGGGTGATGAGGGGCAGGTCGCGGGCTGCGGAGCTGGAGCAGCTCTTGACCGATCTCGCGGAGACGGAGCGGTTGGAGGGGGAGCGCAGGCGCGTGGAGCGCGAGCTGCAGGACGCCCGGGACCGCCGACGGAAGTGGGAGGATTGGCAGCATCGCTGTCACGACTTGGACGCCATTCTTACCAGACTTGCTGCGATTGACGAAGACGTACAGGCCCTCCAGGAGCGCCAGAAGTCCCTCCAGGCGCGGCACACAGAGCTGACACTCGAACTGCGGAGTTTCGAGCAGCAGACGGAGGAGCTCCAGACCGGACTGCGCAGACGGGCTGGAGATGTCCAACGGCTCACCAGTCCACCTGTGGACTGGTCCGACGCTGAGCTGACCGCGGACCTCGAATCCGCCTCCCTTGACGACTTGATTCGCTCGTATCGGTTGGACGACGCCTCTCAACGCAGCCTCGATGGGGAGGTCACCCAGCTCTTTGCCTCGGTCGAGCACAAGACGGCCGGAAGGCACCAGGGGGCCAACGAGGACGAGACCATCGCGCGCCTGCAGGACGAATTGAAGGCCTTGGACCAGAAGCAACACTCCGTTCAGGCTCTGTGGACCTCGCTCGTTGACGCGATGCGGAGTGCGTTCAAGGGCCTGCTGGACGCGGTGGAAGAGGTGGAGCGGGAGGTCGGCCGGCTGACGACCGCGCTGAATCGGAGACAGGTCTCCAACTTGGAGCGGGTCGAGCTGGTTCTCAAGAAGCAGCGCGATCTGCTCGGTCGTCTCAAGGCGGTCATTGATGCGGAGGACGCGCCGCTGTTCGCGGCCCCAGGTGGGACGGCGCGGGCGGCGCGGGAGGTCCAGTCCTGGCTGGAGCAGCGTTCGCGGGTCGAGCTGTCCGACCTCTTCGACCTGCGGTTTCGCATTGTGGATGTTCGAGGACAGCAGAAGACCTTCGACTCCCTGAGCCAGATCGAGTCCCAGGGCACGAGTACCACCATCAAGGTGCTCGTCCACCTTGAGCTTCTTCGAACCATGTTCGCTGACGACTCGGTCATGGTGCCGTTCTTCCTCGACGAGGTGGCTACCCTCGATCAGTCGAACCTGCGCGCCCTCATCGCCCATGCCTCGGGGATGGGATTCGTGCCGGTGGTCGCCAGCCCCCACGCCTCGGACTGTGTCGACACCCTCTACTTCCTCCGCCGGAGTGAGGGCGGTCTCGTGCTCGACGAGTCTTCTCGGGTAGTGCTGCGTCGGAAGGTCACCGATGCCGGTTGATGCGCTCGCGGGTCGGCTGGTCGCGCTGCTTCGGGATGGAGCGGTCGCCAGCTCGGCCCTCAGCCGATCGATGCGGCGGTCCCTCCAGGCCCTGTTCGACTTCGGGGTGCTCCGCGAGGAGAGGGCCGGAGCGGGAAGGCGCGTCGTGGTCGAGGACCGCACGGCGCTGGTCGACTGGGTGAAGTCGCAGTACCCCTCGGGCTTGGAAGGCGCGGGCAATGCTCTTCCCGAACGTGCGGCGGCAGTGGCCACGTTCCGGGACTCGAAAGGTGGCAAGGCGCTGGCCGGGCGTGCGGTGTTCCTGCGGGGATTCGGGTCTGCGAAGCTCACGCGTGGCGACGAGGTCCTGCCATTGGCAGACCTGACGCGGCAATTCGGTCTTGCCGGAGTGTTGGTCGAGTCCGCTCCCACCTGGAAGTTTGAAGGCACTCTCGTGCTCGTGGAGAATTTCGAGGTCTTCCTCCACGCGGAGACGCTGGCACCGGGAGCCGATGCCGCCCTCTGGACGGCGGGAAGGGTCGACGGGAAGCTGCTCGACTGGTTGGCGGAGATGCCTGCCGTTGAGGTCATTCATGCTGGCGATTACGATCCTGTCGGGCTCGATGAGTACAGTCGCGTCGCGGCTGCACTGCCAGGGCGGGCGCGGTTGTTCGTGCCCGATGACTTCGAGCAGAGACTGGTTCGCTTCGGCAATCCACATCTCCTAGCCAAGTCGGTTAGTGTTTTGGAGCGCGTGCGACGGCAGGGCAATGCCGAAGTTGGCGCTGTGTTGGACGCAATGGACCGGCATGGCTTGGCACTCGAGCAGGAGGCCCTGCTCATCCCAATGGAGGATGAGGTAATAGATAGGGGGCCACTATGACTGGCCCCGTCCTCCTGACTTGGCTCGCGACCCGCAACGACCCCTACGAGCGGGTCAAGAGCGGCGGACCGTGCCGCGAGACACCCGACGGACCGGTTCCAGGTCCGACCCTCACTCTGCTGACGGACCCGACCTCGCCCTACGCGAACCGCATCACCGACGTGGTGGTGCTCCGGCAGGCGGGGTCCGAGGCCGCGATGCACGACCGCATCTACGGCGAACTGGTCGCCGCGCTGGCCGAGCGCTTGCCCACCGTCCAGCTTCACCCGCACACTTGGGTTCACGACGACCCGACGGACCACGCGGCGATCTACGACTGGCTGCGGACCCTGCTTCCTCGTCTGCGTCGCCAGTTCCGGGGGCGCGAGCTTGTCGTCCACCTTTCCCCCGGCACCGCCGCCATGCACACCGTGTGGGTGCTGATGGCCGAAACGGGTTTCATCGAGGCCCCGTTCACCGCCGTGCAGTCTTTCCGGGCAGACGAGCGGAAGGGCCGCCCGGCCGTGGTGCCGCTGTCCCTCGGCGTAGACACCTTCTTCAAGCGTTGGCAGGAGACGCGCCCCGCGTCATCGGTGGAGCACGACCGGGGCGTCCGATGGGACCCGCGGCAGTTCCAGTCCCAGCGGCTCCGCGCCCTGTACGACGACGCGCGGCGCGTCGCGCGACTCAAGGTGCCGGTGCTCATCCTCGGCGAGCGCGGCACGGGCAAGACCACGCTCGCATCGTGGATTCGGTTCCGCAGCCCGTTCCGACGGCCAGAACTCGACACCGCGTGGCCGGCGGTGCCGTGCGGCCAGTACACGCCCGAGACGATGCGGGCCGAGCTGTTCGGCTACGTCGCCGGGGCGTTCACCGACGCGAAGAAGGACCGCAGCGGCCTCCTCGAACGCGCGAATGGCGACACGCTTTTCCTCGACGAAATCGGCGACGTGTCGAAGGACCTCCAACGGTTGCTCATCAAGGTGCTGGAGGAGGGCGTGTACCAACCCCTCGGCAGCGCCGACGTGAGGCGCACCGGTCTGCGCCTGCTCACCGCGACCAACCTCCCGCCCGACGCGCTCCGTGAGCAGCTCGACGCCGACTTCCTCGACCGTATCCGCGCGTTCACGCTTACGGTCCCGCCGCTGCGCGAGGTGCCCGAGGAGCTCGACTGGCTTTGGCCGACAGTGCTGGAGAAGGCGGCGGCGAGGGCCGGCGCGGATTGCCGCTACGCCCGGCTCAACCAGGCGCAGAACGCGCACTTCCTCCGCGCCCTGCGCGCCCACCCGCTGCCCGGCAACGTCCGCGACCTGTTCCGCGTCGCCTGGCGCTTCCTAGCAGCCCGCGCCGACGACGACGCCCCCCTGACCGTGCGCGACGCAGTGGACTACGCGCTCCAGGCGCTCGACGGAGGTGCGCCGGACGCCGAGGGGGCCGTGACCCGCACCCTCGCGCGGGCCTTTGCCGACCGGCTTCCGATTGACGCCGCTTTGCTGGACGACGGCCCACTCGATCCGGAGGCGCTTATCGCGGAGTTCAAGAGCTGGTTCGGTCACGAGGTGGCGGTACTTGCTGGCCGTAGCGGCCGACCTGAGGGCAAACTGGTTTCAATTAGTGACAGGACGCTGCGTAAATGGCGCCGGAACGAACATGCCGGCGAATCGGAATGAACGTACCGAAAAGGGGTTGAATGGGGTGCGGGACGCATTGCGACATTTGTTTGAAAGGTAGAAATAGACGTCGTTTTTCGCTGGTGTTCTGGCTCTGGCACGGAACTTGAAGTGGGAGTTTACGCGCCATGCCTCGAAGGCGAGACGCAAAGGAGAACACAATGAACACCAAGCTGACCCACCATGCCAACTATCGCTCACGCACCCGCTGCATACCGACCTACGCCATCGAGCTCGTCATCTCATATGGCAAACATCGCGCCATCCGGGGTGCGGACGTCTACACCCTCGGCTGGCGCGAAGTGCAGTTTCAGGCTCAGCACGGTCTCGACCTCACACGCTGGGAGGGCATCGAAGTGGTTTGCGCAAACGACGGTTATGTGCTTACGGCTTATCGCAACAGGAATCCGCATGCGTTGCGCGGCGCCGCTACGCGCCGTGTTGCATGAGTAGGCTCACGTTGGATCTCCAACACTTAGCGAAGACACCGCACAGCCGACAAAACAAAGACTTGCGTAGGTCTGGTAATGGCGCCCGGCGTCCCAATTCTTCTTCACACACTGACGCAAAGGAAGTACACCCTATGAGTCGTCTCAAGGATTTTACCACCCAGTCAGCCCGCCCGCTACCCGTCATCCTGCTCGCCGACGTGTCAGGCAGCATGGGCGTGGACGGGAAAATCCAGGCCCTCAATCACGCTGTACGCGAGATGATCGAGGTATTTCAGGACGAGTCCGACCTTCGCGCCGAGATCCACGTCTCCGTCATCACTTTCGGCGGACAGTCCCGCGTCCATCTACCCCCCGGCCCGGCCCGCAACGCCTCGTGGACCGACCTTGGGGCGAGCGGTGGCACGCCGATGGGCGCAGCCTTCGACCTTGCCCGTCAGATGGTCGAGGACAAGGCCACTGTACCGGGACGCGCCTATCGCCCGACTATCGTGCTTGTCTCGGACGGGCAGCCCACCGACACCTGGCAGCAGCCGCTCCAAGCGCTCCTCGGCAGCGAACGCGGCGGCAAGGCGTTCCGCATGGCGCTCGCCATAGGCGCGGACGCCGACCACACGGTCCTCCAGGCGTTCCTGGCCGACCCCGAGGCCCGCGTGTACCGCGCCGACGAGGCCCGCCAAATCCGCCAGTTCTTCCAGCTCGTCACCATGAGCGTGTCGGCGCGCTCGCGGAGCGCCAACCCGAACAGCGCCCCGGTGAGCCTGCCGAACGACGGCTGGGACCTGTAGTGGTCCGCGTCGTCGCCAGCAGCGTGCGCGGCCCGTTGCACGTGCGGGACGGTCTGCCCTGCCAGGATGCGTGGCTGGCGGTCGCCGATGCCCGCGCGTCGCTGGCGGTTGTCTGCGACGGCATGGGCAGCCGCCCGCGTTCTCGGGAGGGGGCCCGCGCTGCGACTTTAGCCGTTCGTGACGCGTGGCGGCTGTGGAAGCGCTCGCAAGTCGGGTCCGTCGAGGATTTGGTCCGGATTGTCGAGGCCTCTTGGCGGCTGCGGCTCGGTAACGTCCCGGCCGTTGACGCTGCGACCACCTGTCTCGTCTATGCGGAAGACGGGCATGGCCGGGCCGCGTTGGCTCAACTCGGCGACGGGCTGATCGCGCGCCGCTCGCCCGCAGGAACGGTCGCGGTCCACCCCACCCGCAGCGAGGGCTTCGGGCTCACCCTCGCGCTGGGGACGCCCCACACTCTGACTGACTGGTCCTTCGGGCTGGTCGAGCCCCTGGCCGCTGGCGAAGTACTCCTGCTCGCGACGGACGGGGTGTCGGAGGACCTCGAACCCGACCGCCTGGGCGACCTCGCAGCCTGGGTCGTGGACGACCTCGGCCCCCTCCAGCGACCGGGCCGCGCCCTCACGCGCCAGCTCCGCAACTGGCCCGTGCCCCACCATCAGGACGACAAGACCCTCCTCATCATGTGGAAGCCATGAACACCATCCAGCAGGTCATCGACGAGTCCGGTGCGGTCCACACCCTTTCGAAGAAGATCGGGGTGGGCGGCCAGGGCGAGGTGTGGCTGGCCGAAGGCGGCCGACGCATCGTCAAGCTCCTCAATCCCCGCAGCGACGCCGAGGCCTTGCGCCGCCAGTTCGCGTTCGTGCGCCGGCTCGATTTGGCCGGACTCCACGTCGCGAGGCCCATCGCGGTCCTCAAGCCGCCCCACGTCGGCTACGTCGCCGAGTTCCTGGGCGACATGGTGTCGATCAAGGCGCTCATGGAGGCGCCGGGGTCCGATCTGCTGCGCTGGCACATCGACACCGGAGGGCTGCGTCGGCGGCTCAGGCTGTTGGCGCACACCGGCGAGGCGCTCCTCGGCCTGCACGCGCGGGGCGTCGTCTACGCCGACGTGTCGCACAACAACGTGTTCGTCTCGGAGCCCGTCCACGCCACCGAGGCATGGCTGATCGACCTCGACAACCTGAGCCACGAGTCCGACCCCCGACGCGCGATCTACACGCCCGGCTACGGCGCTCCCGAGGTGGTCGCCGGCGCGGCGGGCTGCACATCGCTGTCGGATGCCTGGGCCTTCGCCGTGCTCGTCTGGCACACGCTGACGCTGACCCATCCGTTCATCGGCGACCTCGTGAACGACGGGGAGCCGGAGCAGGAGGACGAGGCGTTCGCAGGCCGGCTACCGTGGGTCGGACACGGCACCGACGACCGGAACCGCTGCTCGACCGGGCTGCCCGCCGACCTCGTGCTGGCCGGCAAGCTCATGGAGCTCGCGCGCAGGACGTTCGAGGACGGGCTCACTGACCGGAAGCGCAGGACGAGCGTGTCCGAATGGGTGGACCGGCTCCACGCGGCGGCCGACCAGACCGTGGCGTGCCGGGAGTGCTCGGGCACCTACTTCGTTACCGAGGCGGTGTGTCCATGGTGCGACGAGCCGCGCCCCCCGGTCGCTCCCGTCCGCCTCGCGCGCTGGCAACCGGACAAGGGGCTCGTGGAAGGGGCCTTGCGCCTCGGCCAGCTTCCCCTGACGAGCGAGGGACTGCGCCTTTCCCGGCGCGTCACCGAGGGCATCACCGGGCTCGCCGGTCGGACGCCCCACGTCGAGATCACGCCGGTCGACCGCGGCGTGTCCGTTCGCGCCCACGCGGGCCGCACCGCCTGGGTCGCGCCGGTCGGCAAGGCCGAACAGGAGCGGCACGACGTGTCCGCTCGGGCGCGGATCATCCCGCCCACCGGCTGGATGGTGTTCTTCGAGGAGCCGGACAAGCCGCAGCGCGTCGCGGTGATCGGGAGGTCCGCATGAAGGTCGCCGAGATCAGCGGCGGCGTGGCCGCGACGCTGCGGGTGAAATCCACGGGTGGGCCATTCAACCCCGTCCCCCTCCGCGAGGAGGAGGTCGCGCTGGTACGCTCCGGCGACCAGACCCTGCTCCGCCACGAAGGGGACGTGTGGTCCGTCGAGGGCGTCACGCCATCCGACACGACCCAGCTCACCGACGTGGTGGTGAGCGGGCTGCCGGTGATCGCCTACGTCGCGCAGGGCGCGTCGGACGCGCTGGTGGTCGAGACGCGCCGGTTCACGCAGGAGCTCCGCATCGCCGAGCCGATGCAGATCGGCCTCGACGACAAGGTGATGGACGACATGCGGCGCGGCCACAAGGTCGGCGGCACGGCAGCGGACGTGGCCGGATGGCTGGAGGATCGGCTGTTCGTGGCGCCTGCGCCCGGCGAGCCCGCCGAGCTTCGTCGGATGGTGATATCGGGCGACGCGCGAGGCCGGCTCGACGCCTTCCGCATCCACGGGCTGAAGGTCGCCGCCGACGTGCGTCGCGTGGACGACAAGCTTCGCATCGAGCGGGTCGTGCGGGGCGGCAAGGGCAACAAGCCCCGCCTGATGCTGGTCTACGCGCCGGTGTCGGTGGTCGACGCGACGTTTGCCGCCGAGCTCCACGGCGCGGTGCGGACGACGCTCTCCCAAGCCGTGGCGGGCAGCGACAGCTACCTGCGGACCTGGCAGGACTACCACAAGCTGGAGCGCGAGGGCGTCCTACGCCGCGCACGCACCTTCGGCGCACTCGAGTACGCAAGCTGCGAGCGGCGGCGGGACGGCGGGTGGCGCTTCCATCTGCGCCCCATCGAGGACCTGACCGCGCGCCTCGCCCTGCTCGGGGAGTGGGCCCGCTTCGAGTTGGAGGCCGGCGAGCACGCCCCCATGCTCGACGAGGACTCGTCGAACGCCACCCCGACCACGAAGAAGTCCGGCCCGAAGGTGCAGCGCCTCAGCGCTGCCATCGTGAACGTGAACGACCACAAGCGGTTCATCGACCTGGCCGGACCCGACGAGGACGACGAGCAGCCCAAGCCGCCCAAGTCTGGCGTGCTCTACCTGTCCACCGGCGGCGACGAGGCGCGGTTGAAGCGTCGGGAACGCGCCGAGGAGGCGCTACGGACCGGGAACTGCCCGCTGCCACAGCTCGGGCTGCTCATTGAGGGCCGCCCCGCGCCCGCCGCACGACGGGGCCGGATCAGCGTCGAGGGACCGAAGCTCAAGCCGGTGATCAGCGAGGTGTTCGGTGCGGACGACCCCACGCCCCGCCAGCTTGAAGCCATCGAGATCGCGCTGAACACCCCGGACGTGTGCTTGATCCAAGGCCCGCCGGGGACCGGCAAGACCAAGGTCATCACCGCCATCGAGCGGTGCCTCGCGGTGCTTGCCGACGAGGGCGTGGAGCCCTCGCACCGGATCCTCGTCTGCGCCGCCCAGCACGATGCGGTGGAGAACGTCGCCCAGCGCACGGAGGTGTTCGGCCTGCCGGCGGTGAAGGTCGGGCGTCGCCGTCGCGGCTCGGACACAGGCATCGATCCCGCGCAGGTGTTCGTGGACGAGCGCGCCGAACAGCTTCGAGCGCGGGTCCGCGTCCCGCCCGAGGCCGAGCGGCTGTCTCAGGCCCGAAACATCGTGTTGGCCTGCGTCCGCACCCGCTCGCTGCCCACCGAGCAGGCCAGCCGCATCCGCGACCTCGTGCGCGTTCTGGACGGCCTGCTGCCTCCCGACCTACGCGACAAGGCGGTCGAGCGAGCAGCCAGCCTGGACCGCCCCGTCGGCTTGGGCGACCCCGAGGAGGCCGAGAAGCTCATCAAGGCCGCCCGCGGCATCCGTGTCGACGACGGCCCCTTCTCCGACGACGGCCCGGTGAAGGCGCGGATCGCGCTCCAGCGCCTCGCCGCCGTCCTCACGCCCGACGAGCGCGGCTTCCTCGAACGCTGCGCCGCCGTCGAGCCCGAGAGCGTTCCGCCCTGGCTCGCGGAAGGGCGGCCCCTGCGGGACGCGCTCATCGACCGCCTCACCCAGCCGGCCCCCGCCGCCGAGCCGCGCCTGGACGACGACACGCAGCGCCTCCTGCTGCACATCCTCGACGCGGTGGACCGCCGCTTGGCCACCACACGCGTCGGCGACGAGTCGGTGCTTGCGGCGTACCTCGGCGATCTGGAGTCCGACCCCGAGGGGGTTCGCAAGGCGCTGGAGCACTACACGGTGGTGCTCGCCGCGACGCTCCAGCAGGCCGCCGGCAACGAGATGCGCCGCGTCCGGGGCATCGACGAGGGACAGACCACGTTCGAGTCCGTGATCGTGGACGAGGCCGCCCGCGCCAACCCGCTCGACCTGTTCATCCCACTGAGCATGGCGAAGCGCCGGGTCGTCCTCGTCGGCGACCATCGCCAGTTGCCCCACCTCCTCGAACCCGACGTGGAGCGCCAACTCGCCGAGGGCGTCGACCAGGGGACGGTGGAGAAGCAGAACTTCGACGCGGTGCAGGCCAGCCTGTTCGAGCTGCTCTGGACGCGCTTGCGTGCGCTGGAGCAGAAGGACCGCATCCGCCGCACGGTCACGTTGAACGCGCAGTACCGGATGCACCCGGAGCTCGGGCGCTACGTCAGCCGGGAGTTCTACGAGGTCCACGACGACGGCACCATCGAAAGCCCCTGCCCGGCGGACCAGTTCACGCATGACCTGCCCGACTACGTCAAGCAGCTGGAAGGGAAGGACGTGCCCTGCGTGGCGGCGTGGCTCGACGTGCCCCGTGACCGGGGCCGCGAGGTGCGCGGGGTCAGCAAGAGCCGCCCCGTCGAGGCCAGCGCCATCGCCAAGGAGGTCCACCGCCTCATCGACCACGACCCGAGGCTCACCTTCGGCGTGATCGCCTTCTACAGCGCCCAGGTCGACGAGATCGGGCAAGCGATGATCGAGAAAGGCCTGACCGAGCCCGCGAACAACGCCCGTGGCTGGCGGATCGCCGAGGAGTGGTCCACCACCTACAACCACGAGGGCAAGAAGGTCGAGCGCCTCCGCATCGGCACTGTCGACGCCTTCCAGGGCAAGGAGTTCGACGTGGTGTTCCTGTCGGTCACCCGGAGCAACGAGCTTCCGGGGGCCTCCGACGAAGACCAGCGCCGCAAGTTCGGTCACTTGATGCTGGAGAACCGACTCTGCGTCGCGATGAGCCGCCAGCAGCGGATGCTCGTCGCGGTCGGCGACCTCGCCTTCGTCCAGGCCGAGGACGCCCGGAAGCCATTGCGCGCGCTGCGCGCCTTCACTGACCTGTGCGGAGGCCAGCATGGCGTCGTTCGATAGCTTCGGCCCCGCGTTCGAGAAAGACACGCCGGTCCTGCGCCTCAACTACGGCAAGGACCCGAGCGCCCGCTGGGTGCTCTGGCCGGTGTTCGCGTGGCGCGTGGTCGCGCCCGTGCCCAAGGAGCGCAAGCTCAACCTGTTCCAACGCGCGGTCCTGGGCCTCGCGCGGGCCAAGGTCACGGCCATCATCGACGTAGCCGACCGCCTCCTCATCGCCCCCGACCTAGCTAGGCTCGTCGTGCTGGAGCTCCAGAACATGGCGCTGCTCGACCACGCGGGCGAACCGACCGAGCGCGGCCGCAAGATGCTCGACGACATCGAGGAGGACCCACCGGACGAAGCGCAGGTCGGCCACGTCCTCAGCGACCCGTTCACCGGGAAGGTCTTGCCGCGCTTCGTGACGGGTGACCTCCCAATCGCCGACGTGGAGCTTAACGACGACGGCTGGCCCGTCCTGTTGAGCGGCAGCGCGGGTGCCCCCTGGAAGGACCGGACGTTCAGCGTGCTGCCGTCCGGTCGCGACGGCGTGGTGATGGCCCGTCCGAGCGCGCGGGACGTGCTCGGCGCCGCCCGCCGGCACCGGCGCCAGCGCGACTACGACGAGGTGGAGGACGACCGTGACGTGCCACGTCTCCAGCGGGTCACCTTCGTCGATGACCGGCCGCAGCCCTACCTGCTCGCGCTTCGCGTTCGCCGCCACGACTCGGGAGACTGGATAGTCGACGACCCGTTCGGCCACGGCGAGGCGATCGACCTCCGCGCCCGCCTGGAGAAGCGGCTGGACAGCCAGAAGGGCCTACGCGACTTTCTCGCCCCGTTGGTAGGCTCGGACCCCACCGCGCCGACGCTCGGGCACCTCCAGGCCGAGGCGACGTGGAAGGTCGAGGAGCGCCTGACCCTCGCCATTCGGCAGCACGACACCATGCGGGAGCGCCTGGTCGCGATGCACCGCGCCTTGCTCGAAGCAGAGAGCCAGGACGCGCCCCTCGACAAGTGGGACGACGTCTTGGTGAAGGCCCAACGTGTCGTGGAGCGTGCACTACACACGGTTTACTGCAAGCACCGAGACGCGGGGCCGCCGCTGTTCAGAAAGCTTGCCGACTCTGACAAGAAGTTTAACCGTGCGCTGCTTGACGCAATGGCCGCCGATCTCGGGTTCCACGCACCGCTGCCGGTGACCCTCTCCTCGGTGCGGCGGGGCAAGGTCCAGTACGCCGAGCAGGGCGGCGGGGGCAGTCTGCGCCCCCTGGTCGTGCTCGGGCTGCTATGCGCCGACCGCGACGAGGACCACCCCTTCCGGCGCGCGGGCCGCACCGCGCCCGACCTGCTCCACCGCCTGGACGAGCTCGCCACGGCTCGCGACCGCGCGGCTCACGACGGCGCGGCCACCTGGCCGCAGAAGGTCCAAGAACACGTCGACACCGCCTACGCGGCCGTCGAAGCCCTCCTCCTCCACCGCTGACCGAGGCTCCCCGCTCATGGCGAAGAACAAGAACCGCAACCAGAACCGAACGCCCACGCCGAACCGCACGCCGGCCGCCACGGCGGCCCCCGTCCGCCCGGAACCCACGGGTGAGCAGATCGAGCGCTTGGACGCCCTGTCGTCCCAAGTCGAGGCGCTGAGCGCCGAGCACGGCCCGCCGTCCACCGAGGGCGTGGCCGAGCAGGTGGGCGCGACGCTGGAAGAGAGCCTGAAGCGGGTCGAGGGGCTGTTGAACAGCGCCCGCGGCCACTTCGACAAGGCGCGCCAACTGGAGGACACAGCCGAGCGCGAAGTGAAGCGCCTGGCGACCCAAGCCCGCGATCACGAGGCGGCGCTCCGGCAGAAGAAGAAGGACGCCGAGGCCGAAATCGAGGCGGCCAAGAAGGCAGCCGAAGCCGAGGTCGCGGAGAAGAAGCGCGAGGTCGACCAGGCCGAGCTCGACCTGCTCGCGCGCATCGAGGGCGTCGACAAGCGCGAGACGACCCTGACCGAGCGTGAGGCGGCGTGTCGAGCCAAGGACGCTGAACTCGTCGAGCAGGGGGCACGTCTCGCCGAGCGCGAGCTGAACGCCGAGCAGGGGTTCCTCGTCGAGAAGGCGCGTATCCTCAAGCCCGTCGAGGACGAGGTGAAGCGGCTTCGCGAGGAGCGCGACCGTCTCGACGCCGAGATCGGGGAGACACGCACGAAGGCCGAGGACGAGATCCGAGCCAAGGCCAAGACCCGCGCCAAGAAGTGGGCCGACGAGGACGCGGCGCGCACCGATACCGAGGCCGAGGCCCGACGCAAGTTCGACGCGGCGATGGCGCGGGAGCGCCGGGAGAAGCTGGACGCGCTGCGTACCCTACTCGCCACTGAGCGGGAGAAGGCCGAGGCCGGCTGGCAGGCGGACCTCGACCGTCGCACCGCTGCGCTCGACGAGCGTTCGGCCGAACTCGATGGACGCGAGGCCAACTTGAAAGAGCGCCAGAAGGCGCAGCGCGCGGCTGAACTCGACCTGCAGGCCGCCCAGGAGATGCTTGCCGAGGACCGCGCCGGCCTTGACCGCAAGGTGGAGCGCCTGGTCGCCGAGCGCACCGAGGACCTGCGCCACGAGGTCGCCTCGCTCGGCAAGCAGTTGGCCGATGCCCGCGAGCAGCGCAACGCCTACTTCAACGACCTCGAGTCCCGGCGCGAGCTCGACCGGCGCTTCGGTGGTCGCACCCCCGAGGAGATCCTCTCCACGCTCACCGCCGCCGAGCGCGAGCGCGACACGCTGGCCCAGCAGCTTCGCGAGCGGCCCGACGCCCGCGCCGCCGAGCGCCTCAGCGATCTGGAGCGCGAGCGGTCGGCGTGGCTGGAGGAGCGTTCCGTGCTCCTGGGCGATCTGGCGAATGCGAACGGCGAGTTGTCGCTCCGGCGGGAGTCCGGCATCGAACTGGAAGGACTCCGCAGGCAGAAGGAGGCCCTGGAGACGACCAACAACCTCCTGGGCATCGCTCTGAAGGATCTGGACACGAAGGTCAAGGAACTGATGCGGCAGGACGACCGCAAGAACGAACTGCCCGCCCTGACCAGCATCGACGCGAACGAGGCCCTTCAGGCACCCGCCAGTACGACGACGCCCTTCGGCCGTTCTACTCCGACTCTCAAGGAGTTCGCCGACGACCTTCGCCACCGCATCGCGACGGGCGTGGAGGGGCGGACGCTCTACTACGCCGAGCGCGACGTGCGCGCGTTCCTCGGCGGCCTCGCCATGACCCGGCTTATGCTCCTCCAGGGCATCTCCGGCACGGGCAAGACCAGCCTGCCACTAGCCTTCGCCAGCGCCGTCGGCGGCGGCATTGAGATCGTCGAGGTGCAGGCCGGCTGGCGCGACCGCCAGGACCTCATCGGCTACTACAACGCCTTCCACCGTCACTACTACGCGACCAACTTCCTCCAGGCGCTCTACAAGGCCGGCACGCCCGCCTACCGCGACCGCTTGTTCCTGATGGTCCTCGACGAGATCAACCTGTCGCGGCCCGAGCAGTTCTTCGCGGACTTCCTGTCGGCACTGGAGCAGCCGATGGAAGCGCGACGCCTCACCCTGGTCAACGATCCCGTGACCCAGGCGCCCCGGCTGTTGCTGGACGGACGGCACCTGCCGATTCCCCCGAACGTCTGGTTCGTGGGCACCGCCAACCACGACGAGAGCACCGCCGAGTTCGCCGACAAGACCTACGACCGCGCGCACGTCATGGAGATGCCGCGCAAGACCGAGGCGGCGCACTTCGCCGTTCAGGAGCGCGGACCCCGCAACCCGCTGTCCTACGAGAAGCTGGAGGCGGCCTTCAACGGCGCGGCCGTGGCGCAGGCCGAGGCCACGAAGAAGGCGACCTCCTGGCTTCGGAAAGCTCCCTTCGCCGACGATCTCCAGGGCCGGTTCCGCGTGGGCTGGGGCAACCGCCTGGAGAACCAACTCGCTCGCTACCTCCCGGTGGTCATCGAGTCCGGCGGATCGGTCGGTGAGGCGATGGACCACCTGCTCGTCACGAAGGTCCTGCGGAAGCTCAAGGACCGCCATGACGTGCGCGCCGCCGCGCTGGAGGAGCTGTCCACCAAGCTCCAGACGGCGTGGGAGAAGCTCGACAAGGACAACCCACCGGAGCGGTGCGTCGCTCTCATCGACCACGAGATCGCCGCGAAGAAGGGCGAGGAGTTGGTGTGACGACGTTCACCGCCCGCATCGACGGGAAGGGCCGCTCCCTCCCGAACCCGGCACTCTGCGACGCCTGGCTCGCCGACGGACTGCGGCTCGGCGACGAGCTCGGCGGCCTCGAACCCGACCGCGTGCTCGGTCTCTGGCCTGGGGAGCTGGAGACGGATGCCGTAGTCCGGCTCGCGCTGGCCGTCGGGGACGAACCGACGTGGGACGCGCACACGCAGACCCCACCGGTGGCCCAGAAGCTCGCCGAACGGGCGCGACCCCTGCCCCTTGATCTGGAGATCGGACGGCACCTCCAACACCTCCAGCACGTCTGCTATCGACCGCGCCTCCACCTTCGAGTGGAGGAGGAGCGCCTGCCGGTGTCGCGTGCGCGCCGCGTACCCGTCCGCGCCGTCGCCGAGCTCGTGTCGCACCCCGGCGATTGGGAGCACCGCACCCTGAGGAGCATCCAGCCGTCGCGGGTGCTCGCGCGCCAAATCGAGGACGAGTGGAACCTGTATGAGAACCGCGTCGCGGTGCGGCTCGTGGACCACCTGCTCGCGTATCTTGCGAAGCGGCTGGAGGAGCTTCGGAAGATCAAGGAGATCCTCGACGCCAGCCGCGACTACAGCGACGAGATCCGGCGCACCTCGTTCCGTCGAGCCCACCGTATCGCCGAACTGTGGTCCAACACGCTGGAGTCCAAGACCGAGGAGGAGCTGACCCGAACAATGAAGCGTCTGGAGCTAGCCCAGCGCGACCTCCAGACCCTTCTCGATGCGCCGCTGTACCAGCAGGTCCCGCGTCGGCAGACCGTCGCGCTCTCCCTGAAGCCGACCAACATCCTCGTGAACGACCCGCACTACCGCAAGGTCGCGGCGCTCTGGCGTTCCTGGGTGAAGTTCGGGCACAAGCGGCAGGAAACGGCCCAGCAGCGTGCCGCTCGCCGGCAGCGCGAGGCTGCGGCGTGGGACCGCTTCGTGCTCCACCTCGTCGTGCGCGGCTTCGCCGCCCTCGGATGGTCCGCGACGCCCAGCGGAGATGGCTGGGCGCTGGCAAAGGCGGGCTGGTCGCCGGTGCGCGTTGCGACGAACGCGATGGGCGTTGTCCGCGTGGAAGGCGGGCGGCCGCTACTCCTGCTTCCGATCTGCGCCGACCTGGCGGGGGCCGATCCCGACACGCTTCAAGCCCAAGTCGAGCACCTCGACGGCTCGGACGGCGAGGTCGTGGTCGCGCACGTCGGCAGCGGGGTGGCCCTCGCCGACGTCGACCGCGCGTCCGGCTGGAGCTTTGGGGGCCGCGCGGTCCTGTTCCCGTGCTCGCCCTGGGGCATCGACTCCGAGGAGCGCATGACCCGCCTGCTCCACGGCTGGCTCTGCCGCGCCGCCGCGCCCGCCTACCCGATAGCGACGACCCTCCGCGCGCTGCCCGAGTGGCCAGGCAAGCGGGAGTGGTTGCGCCACGACGGCGACCACCTCGTCGCCCTCCGCCCGCCGACTGAGCGTGAGGCTTCAGAGGCGCGTTCCTGGGCAGCCGGCAAGGCCCGCGAGCTCGACACGCTGGCGCAACGCGCGAAGGCGGCCAAGCAGGCGTCCGATCTCGCTCCTCGCAACGCCATCGGGGCCTTCGAGGAGTTCGTGGACCGTGCCGCCGACACCCTCATCGGCATGGACAGCTGCCCCGTCTGCGGCGCGCAGGGCCTCTTCGAGCCACGACCTGGCAAGCGCCCCGACGGCTCGGACGCGACATGGTGGGCAACGTGCATGTCATGCGAGAGCCAGTGGGGCACCCGCCCCTGCACCGGGTGCGGGTCGCGCTACCGGGCGCTCGTGCCTCAGACCGGGCTCGACACGGGCGCAGCCGCACAGGCGACACCCGTCCGCGACTGGCCCGACAAGGTGTTCGGGCGCGACTTGTGGGCGCAGCCCTGCTCGACCGGAGTGGTCGGGCAGTTCCGGTGTCCGGATTGCGGGGCGTGCTCCGGAGGGGGATGTGGGCAATGCGCGGTCCGCTAACCGTTGCTCGTCACGCGAAGGTCAACCGAGCCCGCGACCGCCGCACCACCCCCATGACCCCCACGGCGGCGCGTACGGAAGCTGGTAACCCCCACCAACACCTCTCTCTGGGCGCGTCCCTCCGCTGCGCTCCGGGTCGGGTGCCCTCCGGGGTCGCGCAGTCGCGCTCCGTCCTCGCTGCGCGCGGACCGGCTGCGATGCAGCCGCCCTCCGGTCCCCCTCGCGCGCTTCGCCAAAGAACCCAAGCGCAGCCGCTTCCACGACGCAACAAAGGCGTACCCCACTCCGCAGAGCCGCCCCACGCGCAAAAACCAATACTTGCAAACCTTCAAGCATTGCAGTATATTACAGTCGCCGGCCCGCGCAGGCGGTCCACGATTACCGCATCAACGTCACGTTTCCGAAGCGCGGCCGCCCGACCACCGCCTGAAGAGGGTCACCCAGGTCGCCCCCGTTATGCCCGCCCGAAGCGCCGAGCAGAACGCCGAAGTTGGTCAGCAGGGACGCGTCTACGTCTCCCTCACCCAAATCGCGCACGCGGCCATCGCTCCAGCCAAAGGTCGTCGTCGCACCAGACCCAAATACGAGGTCGTCGAGACCATCGCCATTGAGGTCACCCGCCGCAACGTGAACGCCACCCGCAAACGAGAGGCTGCGGTCGAAGAAACTGGCCGTAGACGCGCGGTTGCCCTCGCCATCGATGGCGTCCAGCACCACCGCGCCATTGCCGCTCGTCGACACCGCTACGGCCGGCGCATCCGGGAGCAGGCGGCCCACGGTGCGGGGCACCGGCAGGTCCGCGGGGTCGTCCGCGACATGGGCATCAATCTCGATTGCGTCTGTCAATTGCGCAAACGACGACAGCAACAGGATGACCGGGTCGCCTTCCCGATTGGCGGCCAGAAAAAGAATGGGGTCAAACGGCTTATCGTAGCCCGCAAACGGCACTTCCATCGGCGCGTCCCAATCGTCGAAGCGCATGGATACCCCTTCGACGTCGAGGAACGGGTCGGCGCCAACGTCGCGGGAGACCGAGACCATGCCCGGTTCGCTCGGTCCGAGACCAAAAACACTGCTGCCGTCGGTGACGGGACCGCCGATAGCGACCGGGCCTTGGGCGAACGGGAGGTCGCCATCGGCGCTTTCACGGAGGCTGTCGAGGTGAATGGTGCCGAGCCACGCTTGGCCTACGCCGTCGCGCCAACCGAGGAGAAGCTCGCCGCTGTCGTCGTCGCTGCGGTCCAGAATCACGGGTACGCTGGTGAGACCCAGGTCACCCAAAGGCATGCCAAACGACTTCGCGACACCGTCCGTAAACACCACCATCATTTCCAAGCCAACGTTTGTGGCCTGGAGCGGCGCGCCGCTGCTCGTCGCGACTTCGGAGCGCCACACCCACTGGAATTGCGCGCGCCGACCCAAGCCATCGTCCACCGATGCCAAAAACGCCCCCGGCTGCAGGTCCAGCAGTCGGTCGCCGTTGCCTTCCAACCACGCACCCGAATCGTCGTGATGCTCGTACGCTACCACCGTTTCGCCGTCTTCACTCCACGCCAGACGCGGGCGCCGCGGCGCGCTGCCGTCCACCGGAAACGCACGCCCCACAATGAGGTGCTGGGACACGTCATCCACCATCAGCACGGCCACATCACCGACAGACAGAGGGTCGGACTCCGCAGACGCGCCATCGCCCTCCCCGGCGACGCGCTCTACGCTGCCACCGCCGCCCGCAACACAGACGCAATCGCCAAAAATACACACGCCCCTGCCCCGCGTACCGCCGCCGCCCGAGCGGTCCGCGCACACGGAGTCGATGGCGATTTCACCAATGGGTGCGCCGGCCGCGCGGTCTGCTTCGGCAGCGTCGGCGTCGAAGGCGGCGAAGATGTCCCAGCACGCCTCGGAGGTCGAGCCCAATGGCGGGCCGCCGTCCATCCGCACGACGTCGATGGTCTGGACCATTGCGCAAAGGTCGCGCCCACCGGCGGTCATGGTCGATGACGACACGGTCGGCGTCGTACCGTCGAGAGAAAACGCGGCCGGGTTCAGCACCATACCCGACTCCGGTGAACGCAGCGTTACCACCGGCTTGGTCGATGTTTTGTCCGTTGCATCCCGCACCACCAACGCAGAATAGGCGCCCTCGCCCCACACCTCGACGACAAGCTCCGGGATGCCGTCGCCATCGAGGTCCTGCCCTGCGGCGGTTGCGGCGTCGACGCGGAAGGCCGGCGCCGCGATGTCGACATCCCGCACGCCGACAAAGGCCCGCGCACGGTCGCTCCACTGCAAAACGCCCACCTTCAGCTTGCCACCGGTCGCCAACGCGGAAGGGTCAATGGTCCATGCCCAAACGTCCGCGCCGCCGCCCGCAACAGGCTCCAGGTCGACATCGGAGAAAAGCCCCGCGTAGGCTTCGCCTTCGCCCACGGATTGCGGCGTAATCCCGCCCATCGCCGACCACTCATACGCGACATCACTCACGCGATACACACCGAACCACTTGCCGTCGCCGCCACCACGCAAGCCGAGCTCGGCGATGGTGGGCCTGGCAGGTTCCGATTTGGTGTTGTTGATGCCCAGCACCACGCCAAACAACCCCGTCGACGAGAGATTCGACGAAGTGCCCGGTCCCGACCAAGAACCGCCCGACCACGTCCAAGTGCCCACTGCGCGGGAATAGGTCGATGGGTCTTCGAACATCGTCGAAATCCCGACTTCGCCGCTCGCATACCGGAAATGATTGGTCTGCCCGCATACTTGGTCCTTTGTGCCCGTCAGCACTTCATCGTCACAACGCCAAGCAGGCGGGTCCGCCGCCGCGTCCGCAAACACACACGCACGCGCAACATTGCTCCCATCCGCGAGACGGCCCGTGAACAGTACCTCTGCGTGCTTGTCCCCATCCGTTTCGACGGCCACCGCGTCGCAAACTTCGGCGAAGTCAGAGAGGTCAATGCCAGGAAGGGTGCCCGCGAGAAACCCGGCCAACGTTGGCTCCGCGGCCTCATGTACGCGGATGGGTAGGTGGACCAGGAATGTGTCGTTGTACGAAAGCGCACCGGACAGCACTCCACCCTGCGGGGCAAGTCCTGCCGGAATATCGACGGACACTTGCATTTCGTCGTCACCCAATGCTTCCGCCACAGCTTCTACCGCCCCACCATCCGGCAGCGTGACGACAATCACCGCGCCGTCTAGTGCTTCGGCCATCGACGCCGGCTCTCCGGTACGATTCGTCACGAATGCGCGAATTCGGTACGAAACCAAGCCGCCTTCTGCGTCCGGCAGCGTTGCGGGCAATGCAGACAGCACCGCCCCTTCGCCCAGCACAAACGAAGGCGCCGGAACGTCGGTGTCGTGAGTATCATCCGGGTTGTCCGTATCCGCAAACGGAACGCCGCTATCGGTCGTTTCTGTTGGCTTGCCGTCCTCTTCATTGCAGGCCGAGACAACAACAAGGCCAAGCAGCGCGACCAGAACAAAACGCGAACGGACCATCAGAACCTCCGAGTTGCGCAAGGTAGCCGACGACGCACCGACCAGCACCCCAGGCCGCTATGTTTTGCAAGGCAAACGAACGCACCGCGCCGAGAACCGCACCTTTCCGTACAAGTGCGTACACCGCAAGCGACAGGAACCTCCCTAGGACCCAAACGAAGCGTACAACGCCGCCAGCGCCCACCGTTGGCTCGGTTGTCAACAGAACTATACTACACATTCATAAAAACGCAACAATGCAAATACTTCTATTCGCGCCACTGCAAAACCATCCAAAACACCATCTTTTGGCCGTTCTCGCTACAACCCAAACCCCGCACATCTACGTCGAACGGCAACCAATACGCATCCCGCCGTTCTTTTTGCCCCCACACACGATTCCAAAACCGGGTATCCGTCTCCGACGCACCCATCGCACACATCGCCACGAATCGGTTGTGCGCCGGGCCCCGCAACGTCGCCCCCCACCACCGCGTACAAGTCCCAAGTTCACCGGCAGCCGGCGCGCCCGTCGCGTTGGGGATAGAGATTTGTTGACCGCGCGCCGCGTCAAACGCAAACGACGACCGCTCCGACGGCGTTTCGGCGCCACACACGATTGCGGCCCCGCGACAACAACGCGGGAGACAACAATTTCCTCAGAATTGTGTGCGTTCCAATGTTAGCTCACCGTCCGTGCGACACACCAAGCACTTCCGTGAGCCATTGTTTCCCGCGACCAGTTCCTTCCAAAGCGCGGGATTTGGTGCAATCCCACACAATTCGAGAGTTCCCATGCAAACCACCCGACTCGCCCTCCTCCTGACCCTCGCCGCGTGCAACGCAGACTCGGAAAAAGAGGCGCAAAGCTCCGGCACCACCACCCTTCCCAGCGACGACGGCGACGGCGACGGCGGCTCCGGCGACGGCGGCTCCGGCGATGGCGGCTCCGGCGACGGCGGCTCCGGCGATAGCGGCTCCGGCGATGGCGGAACCAGCTCCGAGTGGGCCGCTGCCTACGAAGCCCTCAGCAATCGCTGGTACAAGGCGCCTATCGAAGAAGTCTCCGAGACAGATGGCTCCCGCTGGCAAACGGGTCAACCCGTCCCCAACCTCGAGATGATAGACCAAAACGGTGACACCGTTTGGCTGTACCAGTTCTCCGGTAAGGTCGTGGTGGTCGACTTCTTCGGCATGTGGTGCGGGCCCTGCCGCGACAATGTGCCGGACCAAGAAGCGCTGTGGCAAGAGTTCGGCGACGACATCATCGTGGTGGGCCTCCTCGAAACCGACAACGACTTCGCGCCGGGCGGCCCCGAAGATGTCGCCGAATGGATGGACAGCTACGCGCCCACGCATCCGGTCGTTTACTTGTCGGCGGAGGAGCGCGCACGCCTCCCCGACATCACCTCTTACCCCCGAATCTCGATTATCGACCCCAAAATGCGCTTGGTGATTGGCGCCGCCCACGATTACGGCGACGATTGGCGCAGCCAGATGTACGACCGCATGCGCCTCATGGCCCACGGCAACCTCGACAACGAAGAGGTCTGTGGCGATGGCTGGGACAACGACATGAACGGGCGCGCGGACTGCATGGAGAGCGCTTGCGCCGACGCGTGCGTCGAGCAGCGGGTCGAAGGCTCCATCACGCCGTGCTTTGCCCCCAGCGAGCCCCTCGTCTGGGACGTCTACCGCGTCGAAGTCCCCAGCGAGACGGTCAAAGTGGCGCTCGACACCGTCAACAGCGAAAACCGCTTCGACGTCATCTCGATGGTCCGCGATGCAAGCAAGCCGTGGGTCGACGAAACCGTGCTGATGGACGACGAAGTCGAATGCACCCACCCCCTCGACACCTACGGATGCGGCGAAGGCTGGCTGCGGCCCGGCACCTGGGAAGTCGCGGTGATGGTCGGTGGCAGCAGCGTAGAAGGCGACTGCGGCGACCCCACTGAGGGCCGCTACGCATTCTCGGTTTCTGGCGACGCAACCGTGACGCTCACAGAAGACGACGCGGCACGGCAAGCCGCCTATTGATGCCCTCTTTCGGCTAACACCTATCGCAGCCCCCCCAATACAGAGAGAACCCAAGCCGCAGCAGAGGGTGGTCGTCGTTTGGGGGGCTACGGCTGCCAAGCAGCCTCCGCCGCCGCCGAAGCCTCCTGACGGAGTCTTCGGCGGGCCGCGGAGCCCCGGCAAGCCGGGTCTCCGCGGCATAAAAGTGTAATATAACACACTTATTCCATGTCGACAAACCCATAAACCAAAAGCGGGACACGTCACGTTCAAGCGTACTTCTACACACACAATAGCGCGTGTCTCGCGGGCGTAATGCTCCCCCGCGAAGGCACAAACCCCGCACCCAAACACAACGGCTGCCCTGCGCGGCGCGCGCGCAACGGTATCCAACGCGCCACACACCCAACGAGCGATTGGCAACACAACCGCTCCCCGCTTCTCTTCCACGCAGCAACGCCAACCGTACAAAACGCCCCCCCAAACATAGCGTGAAAAAAGCGGGGGGAACCAACGAAAACCAGCGCAAACAGCGACAGACGCCAAAAACGCGCAGAAAACGGGCCTCCTCCCTCGCAAAACCCCTCAACTTCCGAAACGACACCGCCGAAGGGGGACCGACCTCAATATGCGGCAAATACGAAACCTATCGACCTCTTCATGCGATCTGCTTGAAGATTGCAGAGCATGCTCGCCTCCGCCCACACGCCACGAAACTTGACAACTCGACAATCCAGAATGCGTAAAACTTGACAACCCAACGGCCATCACGCTGCACAACGCAGCCGAACACACCGCCCAAACGGCCTTCGCGCCCGGAGTACCCATGAATCGCCTACTTCCTTTCCTCCTCCTCTCCGTCACCATTGCATGCAACGACGAAAAGAGCGACAACACCACGAACAACAATACAACCAATACCGGTGAAGGCGAGGGCGAAGGCGAGGGCGAAGGCGAAGGCGAAGGCGAAGGCGAGCCCGCACCCTATCCATCCGGAATCGATTGCACCGAATACCGCGAATATGACCAGGATGCCGACGGTACTACCGACAACACGCGGACGCAGTCGTGGATTGGGGGCACCGCAGACCCCACCGCCGCTTTGGTCGCCAGCTACTCCTACGTAAGGCCGGCGGACGCTTATGACCGCACCTACTCCATCGAGTATGATGAACATGACTGCATCGCGTACTTCCACGAAGTAACCAACAGCGAAGGCACCACAAAAACACGCATCGGAGAAGGAGTCTGCGACGAGCACGGAAATTCGGTGCTGAACAACATCACCAAGGACACAGGCGACGGGCCCTACCTCGAAGAACGTATCGAACGCACCTACACCTACGATGCCGAAGGAAGAATGCTCACGCGCCAAACCGTCACAACAAACGAGGACGGTTCGATAGACTATATCTATTTCGAGTTTACCTGGGACGGCGACCTCATCATACGCTCCGACGCCTACATCGACATCGAACGAACGCCCTACTACTCGGTATACGTCACCTATGATGGCGAACTCACGGTTGCGACCGAACTTTACCTGGGCGCCTACTTTGGCGAGAATGACGGTATGCTCTATAACTGGGAAACCTTCGAGTATGACGAAAAAGACCGATTGACAGCCCATTATGACGACTATTACGACGGAGGCGCAATCTTTGCTTTATACGAATATGATATGTGGGACCGCATCATTGTATCCCAGCAATACGACCCTGATAATAGCACCGACTATATCCAGGAGATTGACTGGGACTCTTCCTATGACCGAATCAACCGCCTCGCCAGAGAAAACAACGACGACCCCGATGCGTCCATAACGCAGGACTGGACCTACGTCGGTGAGTGGCCCTGGAACGAGCTCATGGATGCCACCTACGGGGATGGCCATCGAGAAACCGCGCTATACCAGTACACATGCGATGGCGGCGCGGATGCGAGCGCCGCGTTCGACCGCATCTACGACCCGCAGCTACAAGCAAACGAAACGATGGGTACCGAGAGCCGCAACAGCGAGCGCCAACGTTCGCGCGCGTCGCGCCGCATCGCCGTACGATAAAGCAACGATTCGGACGGAGGCTTACCGTGCCCTCGCCAGAGAGGCACGGCGGCGACCGCCCACAAAAAGCCCCGCAAGCGCCAGCCACCAAAGGCCCGTACCGGCGGTGGCGTCGCAGCTACAGCCTCCTTTCGCCGGTCCCGGCGCGTCCGCAGCGGCGGTGTCTGACGTTGGCGCAGCGGAGTCATCCGGCGACGGCGCTGTTGTAGAGAGGGTCACCTGATACTGGTAGGTGAACGTCTCGACATCATAGAGGCGGTACTGTTCGGACCAAGGCGCAACCACCAGCCAGACCGTCTCGCCAGACAAGCCGTCGACGGTCGCGCCGCCGGTGTTTCCGGAGAAGTCCACGTCAACGTACGTGCGCGTATCCCCGTCTTCCACGACGAGTTTCGCGCCCCACACAGCCTCGCTTCTGTGGCTTCCATCCGCGTCACCTTCGATAGAAACGTCCAGCGTGTTGGCGTCGCCGATGTCAATACGAATGGCGTTAAAGCCATAACGATAGGGCTCCAAATCAACCGGCCCAGGCACCCAGCCGCCCGTGCCTTCGGGCCCCACTTCCGCAGCAATCCGGCTCGCCTCTTGGGGAAAGCGGCCAGACAACTCCTCCAGCCACGCGACATACGCGTCGCGGTTGGGTACGTCCAAGGTGGCCATATGCGCGGCATGGTCGAGAAACGCATCGTCAAACGACATTCCCCGTTCGTCCAACAAGCGCTGCAGCATTGCGATAGGGTCACGCTCGGGGTCGGGCGCCGTCCAAACATCCCGAATCACCGTGCGGTCAGCGTAAAGCTCCGAAACGTGTACCAAAAACAGGTGTGCGCCATAGGCATACACCTCCACCGCGCCCAACCGGTCGGGCTCGTGATAAAAATTTAACGGAAAGCGCGTGAGGTAAATATAACCAAAGGCAACATCGGAGTACCAATGCGCAAACTCCGGGAAGACTGTGCTGCTCGCCCATACTGCGCTGGCTTCGATAAACCAAACCGCATCGCCGCCACTAGAGAAACGCTCCGTTGCGTGCTGAATCGCATGGTACAGCTCATGGGCACCCACAACCGACGCTTGGTCCGTATCCTCAAATGCAAACGTACTAATGACCAGCATTGGCCAGCCCGCGTCATCCAACGTGAAATAGCCAGAGGTATGGCTACCCATAGCGTCCGGCGTATTGTCGCCCGTGCCACTAATATAGACGTTATAGCGATACGTGTCGGACCCGCTCGGAATCGGGTGGCCCTGCACGTCAATCAGCTCTACCCACGCCGACTCCAAGGCATCGAGCAACACCTGCACATCCGCTGGGTCAATGTCGCCTTCATCGCCCCAACGCACCACAAAGTTTGTGGACAAAAGCTCATTTGCGGTGACCCCAAACGCATCCCGCAGCAGCTTTTCCTCCCCATCGGGAGGTGGCGGCGGCGATTGCAGCATCGCTGGGCGCGCACTGTCCCACGGCCTCTCCGCCGCCATGGCCGGAGTGCCGCACCAAGCGGGCATAGGTGGTACCGAAGGATGCGGCACACTCGCAAGTGCGACAGGAAAGAGCAGTGGACCAAGCAACATCGGCAACCTCAAAAACGAACGTACCTCCCTACATACGACGATTTCCCCTCAATTCGCAACCAATTTATGCGAAAGGTTCATAATGGGGGGCTACGGCTGCAAAGCAGCCTCCGCCGCCGCCGAAGCCTCCAAACGGAGTCTTCGGCGGGCCGCGGGGGCCCCGCCCGCCCGGGGGGCGCCGGCCGAAAATTTTAAATAAAAAAAAAATAAAAATGGTAAAAAAATAATAACGAGGGG
>CAZCUX010000009.1:0-1061 GCA_964502005.1 uncultured Enterobacterales bacterium | reverse complement strand
CCGCCGAAGCCTCCAAACGGAGTCTTCGGCGGGCCGCGGAGCCCCGGCGAGCCGGGTCTCCGCGGCAGAAAAGTGTAATATACTACAATATTACTCTGCTTCAAAATATCTGCACGAGGGCGAGCGAGCGGCGTTGGTCAGATAAAGGGGTAGTTGGCGTGGTGTAGCGGCCTTCGGTGGTGCCATTCATGGGTTTGTGTCGACGCGAATCAAAACAGGAACACCTACGCTACCCATAAACCACTATTGAGCACACGTATCAACCCCCGTTTTTATTGTTTGTTCGGTCGTTATACCAGCGGCCGATGGGTCGCCAGGCCTCGTGGAGTGGACGCCGTTTTTCGCGATATGCCAAACGGTCCGATTGTACGCGCGCGATTGTCCAGGGGCAGAAGCTCTACATCCAGGGCGTCCTACCCACCAAAGAGGCTATGCATCTCGCTGTCGACGCGAAATGTATACAATGGCCGCGTTCTTACGTCGCCTCGTTGTCGCCCAAGAGGCGTATAACAAAGGTAGCGATTCGCAAACGGCAGGAGCCCCGCGTGGCGCTATGCCGGCGCATCAACGACCACTCCCTTACTGCGCCACCGCCTGCACCGCGAAGTCGCCCATCACCTCTGCCACATGGGCGCTGCTCCCGCCAGACCACGAGAAGCGGCCCGACCAGTCTACGGTACCGTCGTCGCTTTCGGTATAAGACACCACCTCCAAACGATACGCATCAAAGGCCACCGATTGGGAGCTGAGGGTGTCTCCTGTCTCATAGTCGATAAGCTCGACATAACTGCGGGCATCGCTTGCCGTGGTGGTGCCCACCGAAGCGCCCGTCGCGGAGAGGTGTACGATGATGTCGCTCGGTTCCCCCGCGCAGCCGAGGAAAACGTAAAGGTCGCTCCCCCAGGGCGAGGTGGTGGCGGTCATGCTGTCGGCTTCACAGGTCGTCTCGAAGGCGCGGCCGTCCCATGTGCCGCTGGCGCGAAAACCAGGCAGAATGTCGGTGTCCGCGTCGGTGTCCGCGTCGGTGTCCGCGTCGGTGTCCGCGTCGGTGTCCGCGTCGG
>CAZCUX010000008.1:0-248893 GCA_964502005.1 uncultured Enterobacterales bacterium | reverse complement strand
AGAGTAGGTTATCGCCGGCCATCCCCCTGCAAAGGGACACCCCCCGTTGAGCATTTGCTCCGGGGGGTGTTTTCTTTCTTGCGCTGCGCGTTCTTGCACCGTTGTCAACGTCACGCGCTTGCGCGTCTTTTCGGCCAGTGCGCGCAGCACGGTTGTATGTCGCGCTGTCGCTGTTGGGCTGGCGTCCGATTGCGCGCGTATGGGGGCAACAGAGAGGGACGTTGCCGCAGTTCGTTTGTCCCGTTCTATAGGCGTTCTTTGCGCTCGCCCCATCGCCGGGTTTCGGGTCGCCGCACAGTGGCCGCTCGTTGTGCATGCGTGGCCATTCGCGTCTATCGAACGTGCTTCGTGCTGTTTGGCGCTGTGCTGCCGTCGTCGGCGCGGCGTGTCATGCGTTTGCAGTGCAGCACGTGCAAATTCCGGCGCGGCCTTGTTTGGTCTTGGCTTGGACGCAGCGCAAGTTTTTTCGTGGGCGCGTCTGCGGCGCCTTACCGCCAAGCCACGCGCGCGAGCGCGTCGGGGTCTTCGAGCAGTTGCAGCGCACCCATCACCGTTGCGCGTTGTGGGGCTTCGGACAGTACGACGGGCAACCCGGAGGCGTCCCGCACGAGGTCGAGCAGCCCGGGCATCAACGCGCCGCCGCCTGCGAGAACGAGGCCGTTGTCGGCGATGTCCGCGGAGAGTTCGGGAGTCGTGCGTGCCAACACCGTGCGGAGCCCGTGGATGACCGTTTGCATGGCGGGCAGGACGGCCTGCGCCAGCGCATTTGTGTCGACCCGCACTTCTTTTGGGATGCCGGTGCGTTCATCTCGGCCCGTGACCACCACGGACGCACTTGCGCTTGCGCTTCCGCCTGCGACCTTGAGCTTCAGTGCCTCGGCTGCGCGTTCACCTACGCTCACGCCGAGTGCGCTTCGCATCCAGGCTGCGATGGCGCGGTCAATGTCCATTCCGCCGACGCTGATGACTTCGTGGTCGATGAGGCCGCCGAGGCTCATCAGCACGATTTCGGTGGTGCCACCGCCAAGATCGAGGAGCAAGCTACCTTCGGCTTCATGCACGGGAAGTCCGCTGCCTACCGCAGCTGCAACGCCTTTCGGAATCAACACAACTTCCCGCGCGCCGACCGCCCGCGCTGCATCTTGCACTGCGCGCCGTGCGACCTCTTCGGTGCCATGTCCGAGCGTGATGGCGACACGCGAGCGGCTGGGAGCCCGGCCGTGAAAGGCCGTGCGGACCGCATGTTCGAGGAGTTCCTGCACCAATCCGTAATCTTCGATGAGCGAGCCTCGAATGGGCCGCATCGCGCGGATGTGCTCAGGAGTGCGTCCCAACATTTGCCGTGCATCATCACCGACGGCGACGATGTTGCGGGTTTGGCCCCGCACTTCGACCGCGACGACCGAAGGCAGCTCGGCCACGAGCCCACGCCCCCGCACGCCAATCCGCGTGTTGGTGGAGCCGAGATCGATGGCGATGTCGGCGTGGCGTCTGCCCAGGTCGCTAATCGCGAGGTCTTTCAGCATTTACCGCTCAATCAGCGAAGGTCTTGAGGTGTTGTACCTCGACAAGTTCCTTCTTCATGAGGTTGGCAATTCGTTCCGCGTTGCCTTTGAGTTGCTTGTCGCTGTAGTTGATAGTGTAGCGACGGCCGTCATTGGTCACCGCGGCAATCTCGAACATCGCGTTGCTTCCGCCCGTGATGTACTCGATTTGCTTCACCTCTGCGAAGGTGATGCGCTCGGTCTGCATGTCCGTGGCGGTTTTTCGCGTGATCACGATCGACTGGGTTTCTTTGTCGACAATGCTCGTTTCTTGCGCGCGTACTTCAAACACATACGCGAGCACGCCGCCACCCAGCGCCAACATCACGGCGACGAATCCCAACAATACGATAGGACCGGCCTTTCGGCGTTGAACGGTGTTGAAGTCGTGAAAACAGTGCTTGCACCGGAAGGCCTCGACCGGAACCTCCGCCATGCAGCTCGGGCAGCTCTTGGTCGCCACTGGACCTCCCGGGACTCTGACTGGACGAGTCAATACGAGAACGCGGCCGTTCTGTCAAGGCTTTTGGGGTCAGGCCCCTGTCACGTTGCTGTCTGGCCGCGAAGGTTACGAACGTTCTTGCGAGGCAGCATATCTCGCGAGCGGCGCAAGGAGCGTGGGGACCATGAGGGGAATCGGTGACGTTGCCTTTTTGTTGGTGTAACTCTTGTAGACCTTTTTGCCCGCTTTCAGCAGGTCGTCGACGGTTGCAGGGACTCCTGCTAGGTCCGCGAGCGCGCGCAATTCGATTGGAGAAAGCGCCTGTACATCCTCCGCATCATATTGACTGAGGGGTAGCCCGTGTGCGCGCACGTGGCATGCCAGCTCGTGGACGACGCGCTCCATCAGCTCTTCTCGGCGCACCACCGCGGGCACAGAAACACCCAGCTCCGCGGCGAGTTCGATGATGTCGGACTCAGGCATGTTTCCGAGCATTTCCCGCTCTTGGGGGGTGAACAAGGATTGCATGTTGCCTCCTTCCAGATGGGGCGATTCCATGACGTAGGCGCCTCTGGGTCTTAGTCTGCCGGGGACGGACCCGCGTCTGGATTTCGTCGGTCCTCCCCACTCTGGACCGCGTTGCGCAGGTTTGGTTCTACTCCATTCTGTGCCGGAGTCGATCTTGTTCAAGTTCCTTTGGTGGCTGACGACTCTTCTGCTGTTCGGTCCACCCCTTCTCCTGCTGCGCCTTTGGACCCGGTTTCGCCTGGGTGCGCGGTCTGTTTTGCGCATCTCGTTGTCGCAATCCGCGCATCGCGCGTCGGATTTCGTCGGTGATGTCGACGAAACGGTCGAACTGCTGCGCCAAGTGGTGAATGACCCACGCGTGCGCGGTGTCATTGTGGACGTTCGGGATGTCGGCGGAGGACAAGCGAGCCTGCAAGACCTTCACGACACTCTGCTCGCCCTCCGAAATGCCGGGCGAACGGTGATGGTCCACACGCACGGTTTTTCTTGGAAAGAGCTGCTCGTGGCCTCCGCCGCTGACCGTGTATGGATGACGCCCAGCGGCGAAGTGTTTTTGACCGGCATGGGCGCCCGTCTCACCTATTTTGGACCCGCCCTGGACCGCATCGGCGTCAAAGCAGACTTCGTTGCGGTCGGTCGCTTCAAAACCTTCGGCGAGCCTTACCTGCGTGGCCATCCAAGTCGCGCGAACCGCGAACAGCTGCAAGAGCTCCTGGGCGACCTCCAGGACCAAACGATTGAACGCGTGGCGCGTGCCCGCAATATTCGCCCGCTGGACCTGCGCGCGCTCCTCGGCCGTGCGCCCCTTTCCGCCGACGATGCCCTTGCTGCCGGCCTTGTGGATGGCGTGTGCTATCCCGACGAGTCCTCCAACCGCGCAGTGGACCTGCTCGGGGACGGCTGGCGCCTCGTTCCGGGCCGTGTCTACCAGCGCCTCGATGCGATGCAGCGCTGGCTTTCGTCCTGGTTCGCCGAGCAGCCAAGCATCGCGGTCGTCCACCTGGACGGTCCGATTGTGCAAGGCTCAGAAGGCATGAGCGCCCGCGGTCCGCATATTGACTCCGACGCCGTCGTGCCGGTCTTGGTGTCGCTTGCCTCGGATGAAAGCGTTCGTGGTGTTGTCCTTGCGGTCAACTCTCCCGGTGGCAGTGCGCTCGCAAGCGACCTCATCGCGCGCGCGGTGCAGCAGCTCGGCATGCAAAAGCCGGTTGTGGCGGCGTTTGGCGATGTCTCCGCGAGTGGTGGCTATTATTTGTCCGCACCTGCATCGGAGGTCATCGCGCGACCGGGCACGGTCACGGGCAGCATCGGCGTTGTGGGCGGAAAAGTCGTTGTGGGAAATGCGTTGGCGCGCTTTGGCGTCCATTCGGAGACCGTGTCTGTCGGACCGGACGCTGGTTTCTTGGGCCCGGATGCACCCTTCGATGCCAGCCAGCGTGTCCGTTTCCAATCTTCGCTAAATCGCGCTTATGAACGCTTCTTGGGCATCGTGTCGGCAGGGCGCCGCCTTCCTGTCCGCGCGGTAGAACCCCATGCCGCGGGCCGCGTGTGGACCGGGCGCCAAGCGCTCGAGCGCGGCTTGGTCGACCATCTCGGTGGCCTCGACCTCGCGGTGGAGCGGGTGGCGCTCAAGGCCTCGCTTTCGCCCGACGCGGTTTCGCTCGCGCACATTCACTTTCGCCCGTCCCGCTTGGCGATGCTGTCAACCGTATTGTCGGGCGGTGTCGCTCGTTGGGTCTCGGCGACGGTCGAGGACGTCGTGCTGGCGCGCATGGGCGCGGGCGGCTTGTTGGTGCGCTACGCGTGGTCCCACCCAGAAGAGCCGATGGCGTTGCTCCCTTGGGACATTGAGGACGTATAGCGGCAGCGTGTAGACAGTGGGTCCGGCCCCCCCACCGTGTGGGGCCTTTTTTTGTGGGTCGGACGACGGACCAAAAAAAACGCAGCACCCGTCGAGGGCACTGCGTTTGGATTGGGTCACCCCTGTTTTGGGGGCGTGACCGCTTGCCGTCTCAGAGACCCAGCCCTGGCACAATATACACACCGCCTGCTGCTACGCCGCCCACCGAGTTGTTGGGGGCGCCGACCGCGATGTCTTCGTAGCCGTCGCCGTCGAGGTCGCCCGCGTTCAATACGGTAGCGCCTGCGTTTTCGCCGGCCAACGAGGTGCCGCCGCCTTCAAAACGGGTGCTGGCCACGTTGTCGATGAGGTGGGTACCAGGACCGGTATCCTTCATCGCCCACACGACGCCGCCGTCGAGCTGGCTGGCATCTGCGTTGGGACCGCCAATCAGCGCGACCCACTCGCCTTCATCGTCGCGCATCGCATCCACTGCGAAGCCGGCGCCAGCGACCGTCGATGCACGCCAACTGGTGTCGGCATCGCGCAGGCGTCCGCCCGATGGTGTGTTGCGCAGGACCGCGACCTCGCCCATACCGCCGTTGGAGTCGGGAATGCCCACAAGGACATCGGTACGGCCGTCGCCGTCGATGTCGCCGGGGGCACGGATGTCGGCGCCGGCGCTGTGTGCGGCACCGCCGACCCAGATGGCATCGGCATCGGTCAACAGCTTCGAGCCCGAAATAGGACCGAAGTGTACGAACACCGCGCCTTCGGGTGCGCTGGGGTCGCCGGACGACGGCGAGCCCACCAATACGTCGTCGATGCCATCGCCGTTGATGTCTGGCGCGACTTCGACGACATGCACTCGGGGGCGGTCGATGTCCGGCACGGTCAGGCGTGGCACATTCGCGAGGCTCTCGCCGTCGAATGCGTCGTAGACAATCCACACGGCAACGGGCGACCGGCTGGCGTTCGAAGTGCCGGAGCCGATGATGAGGTCGACGGTGCCGTCACCGTTGATGTCGCCATTGGCGGAGAGGCTGCGCCCCACTTTGTCGCCGGTGACAATGCCGCTGTACTGTGCGTCCGCATTGTTGCTGCGAATGATGCCTTCGACGGGTCCCGAGAACACGGTGACGCGTCCGCCCGCGCCGACGCTGGCGTATGCCTCTGGCGCGCCCATCACGACGTCGGCATAGCCGTCGCCATCGAAGTCTGCGCTGGTGGTCGCCGCGCCCGCGAATCCATCTTCGTCGGTGCCAAGCAGGAGCGCGGCGACCCCGCGATGCAGGTTGCCTCCGCCTTCAGCGCTTCCGCCGGCGATGACAGCGACCGCGCCACCGTTGTATGAGGCGTCGTCGGCGTACGGAAGGCCGACGAGGAGGTCGTTGTTGCCGTCGCCGGTGGCATCGGGAGCTGCAGCCAACGCGGCACCCGCGAAGTCTCCGCCGCTGCCGTTCCACAGCGCGCCATCGTGCGGCAGGCTGAAGGTTTCTTCCCATTCGCAGGGGTCAGCGGTGCCGTCGCAGTCGTCGTCAAGGCCGTTGCGACAGACTTCAATCTCATCGGGATTGACGAAGGGGAGAGAATCGTCGCAGTCGGTGTTGTCGAGCACCGCACCATTGCCGACTTCGCATACTTCGACTGGCGCCGAAGGGTCGCCGAACCCGTCGCCGTCGAGGTCGACGAATGCTGCCCGACGCCCATCGGCATCGGGGTCTTCGTCGTCGACCAAGCCGTCACAGTCTTCGTCGCCACCGCCGCACCGCTCCTGCGAGGCCGGATTGGTGGTGTCGAGCGTGTCGTCGCAGTCGAGGTCGTTGTCGACGGCACCGGTGGGGCGGGTACAGGCTTGCTCGCCTTCGGACCCAGCACGGCCAAAGCCGTCGCCGTCGCCGTCGGGGTACCAACGGAGGGGTCGGAGAACGTTCGGGTCGTTGTCGTCGCAGTCTTCGCTGACCGGGACGCCATCTTGGTCTTTGTCGGTACTATCCGCGAGGGCATCGGGGCCGTTCGCGTCTACCGATTCTTTCCCACCCGCGCACGCAGCCAGCCCCAGCGCCATTGCAAATGCGAGGGTGCGTACTTGCAGGGCTTGCTGTGGACGATTCATGTTGGTCTCCGACGGTTGAGGGAGCCCCGTCGCCGCTGGGACCGCCTCACACCCTGAATAGTATCAGATTTTCGGCGAGCTGGGCAAGCGTAGACAAACCGTGACCACTTTCTCGCCCTTTCACGTATTGGAATTTGGGTTTCTTTGGGAACGACGAGGTACGCTTCGTGGGTCTCGATCTCCGCCGGTATTCCATTGCGTCTCCTCCATTCGTGGACTCCTGCATTCCCTCCCAGCGTGCTACGGTCTCTCGTCTTCTCTTGGTCCCTTGAGTACTGATGTCCGAACTGCAGCCGGAAACGCATCCCGACGGCACGCCCACTCGGTTGGGGCGCTACCGGTTGATGCGCCCCATCAGCACCGGAGGAATGGCCCGTGTGTTTGAAGGGCGCCGCGAGAGCTTGGCGGGTGTTTCTCCGCGCGTTGCTATCAAGGTGATTCTGCCTGACTTTGCGGGAGAGGGGCGCTTTCGCGACCTCTTCATCAATGAAGCCCGCATTGGATCGATGCTTCAGCACCAAAACTTAGTGCAAATCCAGGACTTTGACTGCGAGCAAGGCGTCTACTACCTGGTCATGGAGTATGTAGAAGGACTGACCCTTCGGCGCTGCATGAGCTTGTCACGCCGAGCGGAAAAGTCCATCCCGCTTCATGTTGTCGCGGAGCTGGGTCGGCAGGTGTGTGAAGGGCTGCACCATGCCCACACCAGTCGCTCCGAGGCGGGAGTGCCGTTGCATCTGGTCCACCGGGACATCAAGCCAAGCAACCTCATCTTGAATCCGCAAGGTGTGGTCAAGATTTTGGACTTTGGCATCTCGAAAGCTGCGCTCACCAACGAACGGCGCGGCGCGGTTCGCGGCACCTGGGGCTATATGGCGCCCGAACAAGCCATGGGGCTCGATGTGGGGCCTGCCGCCGACCTTTTCGGCCTGGCTGCGGTCCTCTACGAGCTTGTGGCTTGCCAAGCGTTGTTTCCTGAAAAAGACGAAGGCACCATTCGCGAGCTATTGGCAAACGATGAAGGAGCGCGCCGTGCCGCGCGTCTCATCGGCGGCTCGGGACAGCTCGGCTCTATTTTGGTGCGCGCCCTCCAGCGCGACCCCGCCGCCCGCTATCAAACAGCCTCCGAAATGGGGCGCGCGTTGGGCGCGTTGCTGCCCGACCCCGTGACTGCGCGGGAAGCCGTCGAGCGGTTTCAAGCGGAGATGGCCCAGCTCGATGGCGCCGCTGCCTCTGCGCCCGTGCGTGCGCCGGTGGGCTCTTCGCCTGTCATCGGAAACATCGACCCCCGCGCACTTCCCGTCGCAGTCGGTGAGATTCCGCGCGATGTCGCGCTGGGCCCGTTGTCGCTTGGCAGTGCGTCGTCGATGGATGCGCCGCCGCGTTCGCTGTTGGTGGCAGATGGCGGCGGCACGACCGGAAGCTGGCTGCGTGCGGCGACCACCGCTGCGTTTGTGTTTGTCGCCGTGGGCATCATTGCATTTACGGGCTGGCGCTTGATGGCGCAGCCGCAGCCGGTTCCCGATATCATTCCGCCAATGCCGGACCCGCCGCTCGTTGAGGTGCCGCAGCAGTCATCGAGTGCGGAGTCGCTGCGTGAAGTCGATGAGCCGGTGCCGGAGCCGCCTCCCGTCGAGGTAGCGCCCGTTCCGGAGCCGCCGCCGCCGGCACCCAAGCCGACGCCCCGCGCGCCGGAGCCGACGCGCCCAAAACCGCCAGAGCCGGTGCCAACCCCGCAGCCAACTCCGCGGGAAGAGCCGCCAGCGCCTCCATCACCGCCGCCTGCGGTCGAAGATGCGGCTGCGGGTCGGGGCAAGCTGACGATTAGCTCTATTCCCCGTGCGCAGGTCATCGTGGACGGCAAGTTCATTCGGAACAGCCCGCTGTACCGGTTTGATGTGCCGTCGGGCACCCGGGTCATCACGCTCATCGACCCAGATGGCCGCCGCAAGACTTTTTCCGTGCAAGTCGACAATGGCGCAGATGTGCGCAAGGTCTGGTCCTTCGACGAGGACCGCTTTGTGAGCGACTGAGCGTCCGCGATTTGGTTACGCGCAAGGCACGCCTTGCTGGGGAAGAAGCGCCAAGAAGCTGCGTATGCTTTGGTGGATGACGTCGCGGCTCTTGCGGAAGCGCCAAATCCAGCCGCCGACGGGATCGTCGATTTCCGGACGACCGCCGAATGTGCCGAGCAGCACTATTTTTCCGTCGAGTTGTGGAAAGCGCTGGTGGAGGTCGCGCTGGTGTCGCAGCTCCATGACCAGCACAACATCGGCCCAATTGGCATCTTCTTCGGTGATGCCGCTGCTTTTGTGGTCGGCGATGTCGACGCCCACGGATTTACACGCCGACACGGCCTTGGGGTCGGCGGCGCGTCCCACGAGGCCCATCGTGCCTCCGGAGCGCACTTCGACGGGAAGACCGCGACGGGCTGCTTCGTCTCGTGCGAGGCCTTCGGCCATCGGTGAGCGGCAGATGTTTGCAGTGCAGACAAAAAGAAGGCGATGCGGACGATGTTGCATGGGGGGTCCAGGCTACGCGTTGCCAATCAGGATAGTGGGGCGGGTCTATCCGCTCGGGCGGGACGCCTGCTGCGTCTGGCCCGTGTGTTGTGGGGGTCATTTTGCCCCCTATTTCGGGGACGTTCCTGCCCGAATCTCGGGGACGTCCCTCTCCATACCCCCTGCGCGCTGTGGCGCCCTGGAGTTCACATGGCCAACCCCGTCGCCGTCTTCGAGACCAGCGAAGGCACCTTCAAGGCTGAAATTTATCTCGAGCAGATGCCCATCACTGCCGCCAACTTTATCCAGTTGGTCGAGAGCGGCTTCTACAACGGCTTGCACTTCCACCGCATCATTCCGAACTTTATGTGCCAGTTCGGCTGCCCGTACAGCAAAGACCCCAAGAGCTCCCGCGCGGGCACTGGCGGTCCGCCGACCGGCAACATCGCCGACGAGCACAACGCCAACTTCAAGGTGTCCAATGGTCCGGGCACTCTGTCGATGGCCAACACCGGCCGGCCCAACTCCGGCGGCAGCCAGTTCTTCATCAACACCACTGACAACAGCTACCTCGACTGGTGGGACCGCCGCACCCCGTCGGCGCACCCTGTCTTTGGCAAGGTGACCGAAGGCTACGACATCGTGAAGAAGGTCGAGGGCCTTGGCTCCCGCTCCGGCGCGCCCAGCCGTCCCGTGCAGATGGTTTCCGTTACTATCGTTCGGTGAACACGTTCATTGAACACGTTCGATATTCGAACGGAGAGCCTGGGCGCGCGCTTGCCGCCCAGGCTTTTTTGCGTCTGTTTAGCGATTGCACGTTTCGCCGAGGTCTGCCCCATCGACGGTGACATCCGCGCAGGGGCGGCAGTCGGTGTCGCCGTGAAAGCGCATGGTGCCGGCGCCATCTTGGCCGGTCACCGCGACGGTTCCGGTGGGTGACTGGGTGCAGTTGGTGGTGACTTGGAGCGCATCGGCGACGAAATGTGTAGTGCCGGTGGTGGCCAGTCGTCCGTTGCCATCTATCTTGTGGACGCCCATTGCGTCTTTTTCGTCGCGGCCTGTCCAAGCCCAGTCGGCCCATTCGGCCTCGCGGGGGTCGGTGGCATTGGCGCGGGACCAATAGCCGACCAGTGTTGCCTCAATGTTGGCTTGTACAGCCCGCTCAAGCTCTTCGTTCTCGCCGCGCACATAGACGATGGCCCCCTGGAGCGAGAGGCGTTGGAACTCGGGGTCTTCTACATCGCCTTGAATATCGAGGTCGAAGTCCCAGCGGGTGTAGGTGAGGTCGCCGCGGGTCCAGGTGTCTTGGTCGACGCCACCCGTCCATTCGTAGCCGAAGGTGCTGCGGCAGTTCGACGCCCAGGTGACGCTGCTGCCCGCGAGGACGCTGTAGGGGCAGGAGCCTTCGTTGGCGACGCCGGGGTCGAGGGCGATGGTGTCGAACAAATAGAGGGGCAGGTCGATGCCGGGTTCGTCCCAAACGATTCCAGGTAGGACGTTTTCGCTCGCGGTCCAAAGCGTGGCGGTTTCGGCGATGGTGGTGGTGGGGGCTCCGACGCGGGGGCTACCCAGGTCTTCTAGCGGGACCTGCCAGTCGTCCGGGCTTCCTGCGGAATCGGTAGACTTTGCGCCGCAGGCGGTGGTGGCGACCAGGGCCAAGGCGAGGGTTCCCAATCGGAGAGGTGTCATTGGTGCTCCCACAAGACCGGCGTAGGGTACTCTGTTTGGAGGCCGGGCTGGTACTGGGTCCGTGTCAAACTGGCGGTCGATGGCCAGACGGGGCGCACAGGCGTTACACTGCTCGTTCACGAAGTGGCGTCGTTTGTCCGCTTCATCCCAGGTTCAGGGAGCCGCCGTGTCCCGCTTCAACGCCGATGACCAGCTTGTCGATCGAATCGTCGCCCGCGTACGCCAGGAGATGCAAATCCGCAGCGTTCCGGCAGACCCGCAGATTCGCGGAACGTGGGAAGACCAATCGCCGCTTCGGTATTTGCTGGGGGTCGGCGCCGACCGCTTGGGAACGTCGGGCGCGGTCCCGTCTGACACACGCGGCTTGGCGCGCTCGATTGACCACACCTTGTTGTCGCCCACCGCGACCCGCGCGGAGATCGTAAAGGTGTGCCAAGAGGCGGCTGAGCACTCATTTGCGAGTGTGTGCGTCAACTCCACCTGGATTGGCCTGGTGGCGCAGTTGTTGCGGGGCACGCCCGTGATGCCGATTTGCGTGGTGGGTTTCCCGCTTGGCGCGGCGTCTACGGAATCGAAGGCATTTGAGACGCGACAAGCGATTGCCGATGGCGCGCACGAAATCGACATGGTCATCAACATTGGGTGGCTCAAAGGCCACGACCATGACGCTGTCTTCGACGATATTCGTGCGGTGGTGGAAGCGGCCCAAGGGCGCCCGGTCAAGGTCATCTTGGAGACAACGATGCTCGAGCGCGATGAAAAGATTGCGGGCTGTGTGTTGTCTCGGGCGGCCGGTGCGGCGTTTGTGAAGACCAGCACGGGATTCGGCGGAGGTGGTGCGACGGTCGAAGATGTGGCCCTGATGCGCGCCGTCGTCGGCCCCGACATTGGCGTGAAGGCGTCGGGTGGCGTGCGCACGGCGGATGATGCGCGAAAGATGTTGGCGGCGGGGGCCAATCGTTTGGGCGCCAGCGCGAGCGTCGCGATTGTGACGGGTGGCACGGGCAAGGGCGCCTACTGACAGGAGGGGCCATGTCCACCACCGCCGGTTCCTCTGTGGACCTCTCCGTTGGCACGATTCTTGCAAGGACGCGAGACCGCTTGCCTCTTGACGCCACGCAAATCGCGTGGTTTATCGCGAGCGTCGTAGATGGTACCGTTTCACGCGCCCAAGCGGCGGCGTGGCTCGCGTTTGTCTACTTGAATGGCCTCGACGAAACATCCACCGTTGCGCTCACCGACATCATGACACGCTCCGGCGAGTGCTTGGTGTGGCCCCGCGATGGCCGGCCGGTGGTGGACAAGCACTCCACCGGGGGCGTCGGCGACAAGGTGAGCCTCATCCTCGCGCCGTTGTGGGCGGAGCTTGGTTGGCGTGTGCCGATGATTAGCGGGCGTGGCCTGGAGCATACCGGGGGCACGCTCGATAAGCTCGAGAGCATTCCCGGCTTTCGGGTTGACCTCGACAATCAGGCACTCAACCGTGTTCTGGCACAAGTCGGCTGCTTCATTAGCGGCCAGACGACGGCGTTGGCGCCGGCGGACCGCATCTTGTACGGCTTGCGTGACGAGACCAACACCGTGGCGTCGTTGCCCCTCATCACCAGCTCGATTTTGTCGAAGAAGTTGGCGGAGGGCCTCGACCGGCTGGTGTTGGACGTCAAATACGGCACGGGGGCCTTCCTCAAGACCCGCGAGCAGGCGCTCGAACTTGCGCGTATGATGGAGCGGGTGTCGGCGGGGCTGGGTACGCCTGCCAAGGCGTTCTTGAATCCGATGAATGTGCCGCTTGGCAACAAGGTTGGAAATGCGCTGGAGGTCGAAGAGGCCATCCAGTGTTTGCGCGGCGAAGGCCCCGAAGACCTCCACCAGATTGTGGTGCAGTTGACCGACCATCCCGATGCGGACGGCTTGCTGCGCTCCGGCCGCGTGTTGGCGCGCTTTGAGCGCATGGTCGAAGCCCAAGGCGGAAAGCCGGGCGCGCCGTTGTTGGGCCTGGATTCCGTGCGTCGGGCGCCGGTGCTGGCGTCGCGGTCGGGGAGGGTAACGGGTGTTGATGCGCTGCTGGTGGGGCAAGCCGCGTTTCGGTTGGGGGCCGGGCGTGCGCGGGCCGGTGACCCTGTGCATCCGGGCGTTGGCGTAGAAGTGCTCGTGAAGCCAGGAGCGAAGGTTGACGTGGGTCAGCCGCTCTTTATTGTTGCCCACGCCGAGCGGAATTTTGATTTCGCGGTGAAGTTGCTACGAGATAGCGTGTCCATCGAATCTTTGGACTCGGCTCCCTCGTGAACGCCTCTCGTTGGCCGGTCGTTCGGGCCACCCTCATCACCGTCGTGCTGTTTCTGCAATTGCTCGACGCCATTCCGTTGCCCGAGCTGCGGCCCCAACACCTCAAGCATCCGATTGCCAAAGCCGAAGTCAAGCGCTGGTCGGGCTTGCTTTCGCGTGCGGGTGTCTCGGTATCCGAAGAAGAGCTGACAGCCGTGGGCCTGTCGGTGGGCCAAGCATCGGGACACTTTCGGTCGGCGGTGTTGGCGCCTTGGCGGCCGTTCCGTACCTTTACGGGTACCGGCCAAGCGTGGGGGTTGTTTGCGTTCCCCGAAACAGCGGCGGGCCGCTTGGTGATTGAAAAGTTGGCGGGTGAAGAACGAACGGTTCTCTTTCGTGCGCCAGACGCCATGGACCCGCGCTTGAACGACTTACTCCATTACCGTCGTGTACGGGGGATTTACGACGATGCCGGCGACCGTCCGAAGCCGCGTGTGCTCTACGAACGGTTTGCAGCATGGCTCGCCGACGAGGTGATGCGCGCCCACCCCGACGCAACGGCCGTAGAAGTTCGTCTCGACCGCCACCTCATCGTGTTCCCCGCCGATGGGGTGTCGCCGCCGGACGAGCGCCGCCATGTGCGCCTCTTTCATCGCGATGCAGCGGGGAGCGCACCATGAGTCGCTGGTCGTGGTGGGTTTCGTTGTGGGACCGCCGGGAGGACCCCACGTCTCTCGCGCTCGTGCGCATCTTTTTGGCGACGGTGTTGTTGTGGGATTTGGGCCGGATTGGCAACCTGGGCTTGGTGGAGCCGTTTTTTGCCGGGGAGGGGAGCGGCGGACTTGGCGCGCCGTTGACCAACCATCCGACGCCTTGGTTGTATGCGTGGTTGGGCGATGGCGTGGACGTCGCTTGGGGCTTGTACGGCACCCTCGTGGCGGCTGCGGTCTTGCTGTGGGTGGGCGTCGTGCCGCGCTTGGCCGCGTTCGTGCTGATGGCGGGGCTGGCGCAGTTTGCCCTGGCGGTCCCGGCGGCCGACCGGGGCATCGACCAGCTGGTACGAAATGTCCTAACGGTTCTGGTGTTCGCGGACTCGGGCGCCACGCTCTCGCTGTCGTCTCGCTGGCGTTGGGGGCACGTTGTGGCCCCGTCCGAAGCCCGCGTGCAGGCCTGGCCGCGCTTGTTGCTCGCCTTTCAGGTCGTGGTCGTCTATTTTGCGGCCGGTGTCTCCAAAGTCGCGTCTTCTTGGACACCATTTGGCGGCTTGTCAGCGCTTTACGTCGCGATGTCCGATCCCCATTTTCAGCGTTGGCCTGATGAGTGGGTGTACGCAATATGGCCACTGACGCGCATTGGCACGCTCGTTACTTGGATTTGGGAATGGTGCGCGCCTGTGGTATTGTTGGCATGGTGGTATCGCGAGACCCCCACACGCGGCGGCCGCTTGCGCCATTGGATGAACGCGCGGCCGATTCCCGAGATGTATTTGCTGCTGGGCGCCGTGTTCCATTTGGGCACCCACCTGACGCTGCACCTGGGCATCTTTCCGTTCGCGATGATGTCGGTGTACCCGGCATGTGTACACCCCGACACCTTGCGGTTGTGGGGCGCACGTTTGCGCGGGCGCCTGCGGCCCTCGACGACGCCGTAGTTTAGCGGCCGACGGCGTACTTCAACGATTGATGGGTCTCGTCGTAGTAGCTGACATGGACGTTGTCGGTGGGGTCAATCGAAATGTCGGCGTAGGTGCCCACTGCGGCGGATTCGTCGACGACAAACGTTGTGAAGCCGCCACCGGCGTCGTGGGCCATCATCAAACGCTGGTTGGTGGCGTCGTAATAGGCGATGTATGGCTCGTTCTTGCTGTTGAATGCGAGCGATGCGTATTCGCCGACGCTTCCTGTCGCGGCGACCGTCTGGATGGACCAGGTCGAGCAGCCGCCGGTCTTGCAGCCATATTTGAGGTCGCCATTGGCGGCATCTTGGTAGGCGACGCAGACGGTGTCATCGCTCTTGACCGCGAGGCTCGTGTAGATGCCGTTGTTGCCTATCTTGGACGAGAAGCAGGCATCGCCCAATGACGTATCGAAGGAGCTGTACTGGATTTCGGGCGAGGTTCCCAAGCCATAGGGCGAGGACTCGTCGTAGAAGGCCATGTGGTCGTAGCCGCTCGAGTCGATGGCCAAAGAGGTGAACACGCCGATGTAATAGCTGGTGGCGTACAAGAGGTAGTCACCCACCGCATAAATCGCGACGCCGAAGCTCGTGAAGTCGGCGACGTAGGGGTAGTTGGCGTCGTAGTCGTAATAGGCGAACGAGGGCAGGTTGCCGCTGTCGACCTCGATGTCCACGAACCAGCCGACCGAGGTGGTCCCCGTTTCCGTATAGCCGTCGACGATATAGTCCGGCGACCAAGTGGCGCTCGAATCGGCATACATGAAGTCGAGCTCCATCATGCCGTAGGTGGTGTCGGTTGCGGTATATGCGAGCTGGAAGCGGTCGGCGCCGTCGACTTCGCCGTCCATATACTCGCCGACATCGTAGCCGGGCGTCACCGCGAGCGTAGATGCGCCGCCCCAGACCCCCCCGGTGCTGCGGAGGTCCCACTTGATTTCGCCGAGGTCGGCGTCGCGCCAGGCGAGCCACACGCGGCCTGCCGAATCGGTCGCGATGGCGCTTGGCGCGCCGCAATTGCAGGTGGCGTCCACCGTGGAGTAGTCGAAGCGCTCGTCGACCAAGCCGTCACAATCGTCGTCGTCGCCGTTGGAGGTGTCCTCGTCGGCGCCTGGATACACGAGGTCGTTGTTGTCGTCGCAGTCGTCGGCATTTTCGAAGCCGTCGCCGTCGATGTCGTCGTCGGGTGTAGACGAGGAGCAGTCGTTGTCGCGGCCGTCATAAGGGACTTCGGCTGCTCCGGGATTGACCGCGTTGTTGTTGTCGTCGCAGTCTTCTGCCCGCACATAGCCGTCGTCGTCGATGTCGTCGTCGGGGGTGCGGGGGTCGCAGTCGTTGTCGTCGCCATCGTAGGGCGTCTCGGTGGCATCGGGGTTGATGCCGCGGTCGGCGTCGTTGCAGTCGCCTTGGTTCTCGGAGTATCCGTCGCCGTCGTTGTCAACGTCGTCGGGGTCCGGGTCGGTGTCCGTGTCGGCGTCGGTGTCCGCATCGGCGTCTGTGTCTGTGTCTGTGTCGGTGTCGGCGTCGCTGTCGGCATCGGTGTCCGTATCGGCGTCGACGTCCGTGTCTGCGTCGGTGTCGTCGCCAACGCCCTTCGGGCTCTCGTCGCCGCCGTTGAATGCGGTCGAGCAGGCCGTCAAGAGGCAAAACAACAGGAGGGACGGGGTTCGCGTGCGCATGATGGCTCCAGTTGCTGCAGTGTCCACCCGAAGTGGCGCACCGCGCAAGTGCGTGCAGGCATAGGGACGACCTCGCTGTGCCGCATGCGTAGGTCGCTGAACATCAAGGCGTTATCGTATGCGGTTTCGACCGCCGATGTCCTGCCGATGGGGGCAATGGCGGCCATTTCGGCGAATCGCCGGCGTTCCCTTGACGCGAGAATATAGTTGCAGACGCCGTTTTTACTTGTGCCGACTGCGTGTGACAATCTGTCCCCAGGTGGCCGTGCAGCGATCCACGTTGTCCCGGCGCGCAGCCCAACCGCGGAAGGTCACCGTGCGGGCCAACACCAAGGGCCACCGGGGCGCGTAGTCTGTCAGAACTCGTAGTACACAAACGCGAGCTTGTCGCCGGTTCCCATTGTAAAGGCCAGCACGCCGACAATCGCGGCGACGATGGCCCATACGGCTGGGTGCTGGCGCTCAAACCACGCTTCGCTGTCGTCCGACCAGCGCGTGGGCGAAAAGTGAACCGCGTAGCCCAAAACAAAGACCGCCCACGCCAATGGCGCGTAGCGGGGCATCAGCAGGTTGGCGTCGGCGAGGCCGGTAAACAGCGACCACGCCTTCGTGAGGTCTTCCGCACGAAACAGGATGCGCGCGAGGACGACGAAATGGAAGGTCAAAAACCAGCGCCAGAACCACGCCCAAGCATTCGGCAGAGGGTCATTGAGGCCGCGTCCGCTGCGCTTTCGCTGGTAGCGATTGATGCAGGACGCGACGCCATGGAGGGTGCCGTACACCACAAAGTTCCAGCTCGCGCCATGCCAGATGCCGATGGTTATCATCGTAATCATCAGGTTTCGGTAGACGCGCCAGCCTTGCTCCGACCGCGCACCCCCAAGCGGGAAATAAATATAATCGCGGACCCAGTTGGAAAGTGTAATATGCCACCTTCGCCAGAAACCTGCAACCGTGGTTGCTTTGTAGGGTCTGTCGAAGTTTTCGGGTAGTTCTATTCCAAAAAATCGAGCGGAACCAATCGCGATATCGGTATAGCCGCTAAAGTCATAGTAGATTTGTAGGGAATATGCGTAGAGCGCGAACAGCAGCTCTACTCCCGTAAACCGGCTGGGGTCGTCGAATACGGGATTCACCATGGAGACGCTCATTACGTCTGCGACGAGAACCTTTTTGGCGAATCCACGGCAAATTCGGTAAACACCCGCGCCGACTTGGTCGCGGCCGAGCGGCGGCAAGTTGACAAGTTGGGGGAGCAGCTCCGCCCGGCGCACGATGGGGCCCGCGACGAGCTGGGGGAAGAAGGTTTGGAACGTGGTGAAGCGCCAGAGGTCGTTCTCGGCGACATCCTCGCCTTTTCGGGCTGCCCGCGCGACGTCGATGACATATGCGAGCGCTTGAAACGTAAAGAACGAAATCCCAACCGGTAGCGCAAGCGCGACCCGCGGAAGGTCGGCGGTGAGCCCGAGCCAAGTTCCGCCGATTTCTAGGCTTTCAGCGATCCAGTCCCAGTACTTGAAAAACAGCAAGGGAAGGAGCAAAAGCCCCATGACGGTGTACTGGCGAACCGGCGTTCCCGACCAGGTTCGCCATGCCGTAATCCAGCGACCTCCCAGCCATCCCGTCAATATGACGAGAATCATGACAGGCAGGTAGCGCGGATTCCACGAACCATAAAACGCGAGGGACGTAATCCCCAACACCATCAACCGATGCCGATGCCCCACGCCCCAATACAGGAGCGCGGTCAGCGGAAGGAAGATGAGGTAGTCGATGGAGTGGAACAGCACAGCAGACGGCTATCCGAGCACTTGCGATGTCAACAACCCCCATCGAAAAAGATAGAGGGTGTGGAGGGCAAGCGACGCGGGAACGACAGAGCGCAAGGGAAACAGGCGGCGTGGTTAGGGCAGCGTTGCGCCCTTCGATTCCTGCAAGAGCAGCAAGTCGACGCCGTCCGGTCCCTTGCCCGTAGAGCGGTCGCAGCCGGAGCGCATCTCCCCGACCCACTCGTACGTTTCCGGGGGCGCATCGACATCGGTGGTGGGAAGGGCGTATCCGCGGCCGTAGTCGGGATTGTTGAGGCGCTCGCGACCATTGACCATCGCGGCAATGACCAGCATGTTTCCATCGGGATTGCGGTCGCCGAAGGAGTTGTGGGTTTCAAGCATGAGGTAGCCGTTGAAAGGGCCCTCTACCTGCTCATTGTCGCGAACGAACAAGCCACCCCAGGCCAAGCCGCATTGGTTGCCTGTCGTCAGCGTCCAGGTGTTTTCCCAGGTGGTTTCGCAGGAGCTGCAATCGAAGGTGGCGGGGTCGATGGGCGTTTGGGGACCGGTGATTTCCCATGTGTCGGTACACCAGTCTGCGGACGAGAAGATGAACCACTGCTCCTGCACCACCATCTGGTTGGGGGAGCCCGCGGTGCTTTCGCCGGTAGCGTAGTGGTAGATAATCGAGCCGCCGGGGCACGAGGCTGCCGCACAATCCCAGATGTTGCGGTATTGCTCGGGGACCTCGTCGGGACACGCCGAGCCGCCGGTCTCGCCTTCACCTTCGCCTTCGCCTTCGCCCTCGCCCTCGCCGGGGGTGCCGGTTCCTGTGGTCGCAGTTGAGCCCGTGTTGGGCTCGTCTTTGTCGCCGCCACAAGCGATAGAGAACAGCAGGGTGGTCAGCACCAGGATGCGTGGGGAAAACATCAAGACTCCAAGGGGCGGTCGGTGGACCTTCGAAGGGGCTTTGGGAGCGCCAGTGTACCCTTGTTTGGGCGACCAACGGTCAAACAACCGTAGGACATCGGGGCACAGCGGGCGTCACGCCGAATGGTAGACAATGAAAGTGAAATGGTGATGGTGCGTTCGCGCTACTGTACAGGCCAATCAATCGGGTGCGCCGGCACGTAGCGAAGGACTTGCCCGGCCCGCTCGCCGTCGAGCACACCCGAAAAATGGAATCGACCTTTGTTGATGCCATACCGGAACTCATGCCCCGAAAGGCGGCTGCGCAACCGATACAGCGGCGCCATCGCGCTTTCGGCGACGGGCAAGCCGAGGCGGCCCCACGCGCGAATGCAGGCGGACAAGGGGAGGGTGTCGGCGCCGGGCACGTTGAATACGCCCTGCTCGTTGCTGAAAATGCCTTTGGTGAGGGCGTTCGTGGCGTCGTCGATGCTGAGGAGGTTGATCATGGGGTCAAAGCCGGCGGGCCGAAAGCACACGGGGCTCTCCAGCCAGTCGAACATTTGGCTGCCGGTGCCGGGCGCCAGAACTTCGGCCATACGCAGCACGGCAATCTGCAGTCGCCCGAGACCCATCCGCGCGCACGCGATCACATCGGCCTCTACGCGGTCGCGGACCCATTGGGGCACGTCGACGCCGATGTTGAGGGGATGCTCTTCGCCGATGAGCACGGGGAGGTCGCGTCGGGAGCGGTAGACCGTCGCGTCGGAGCGGAGCACCAAGCGCTCGATGGTAGGATGGCGCTCGGCGAGGTCTAGGATGCCGCGCAGAGCCTCGACGTTGAAGGCGTGGGCCTTGGACCCCCGCGCTTTGGGGCTTCGATGCATCGCGAGGTGCACCACCACGTGCATTTGGTAGTCGCGTGCGGGGCCGAACAACAGCTCCCGTACGCGCCGCGCTTTGCAGAGGTCGACCTGGATGGTGTGCACGCGGTCGTTTCCGGCGAGCGGATGCAGCTCGGCGTCGCCGCCGCAAACCGCGAGGATGCGGTCTACGCGGGAGTCGGACAAGAGGGTCCGCGCGAGCCGTTCACCAATGGGGGTGTCGGCGCCGGTGATGAGCACGTTTCGTCGGGTGGGCATCCAGGAGGTCATGCGAAGACTCCCTTTCGTTCGGCCAAACCGGCCTGAAGGAGCTCGTCCACGGCTTTTTTCACCCGACCCGCGACCGCGCGAACGACATCGGGGTCGTCGGCGGCGGAGGGCTCGTATTCTTCGTGAACATTGATAGGAGGCCCGTAAAGAATACGGTAGCGCACCGGAAGCGGAAACGGTACGGCCGGAATCGGCACCTCCGGCACGCCAAAGGGCTTGCCCAAGCGCCGGCTGACGTGCAGCAAAGGGAGCTGCTCCTCTGCACCGACGACGCCCACCGGAACGATCGGCGCGCCGTGTCGAATGGCGAGCTCGGCGTGGCCAACCCGGAAGGTGCGGAGCTGGTAGCGCTCGGACCACGGCTTGATGATGCCGGGGGTTCCTTCGGGGAAAATAAGGATGAGTTCGCCGCTTTCCAATAGAACGCGGGTGTTTCCCCGTGAGCCGCCAATCATGCCGCTGCGGGAGAACAACGTGCCCACCCATGGCAACGAAGGCACGAAGTGGTCGGCGATAGCGCGCGGCACGCGGGGGGGCTGGGTGTTCCGCAATACATCGGCCCAAATCATCGCGCCGTCGAGCGGAATATTGCCCGAGTGGTTGCTGGCGAGCACCGCGGCGCCCACTTCGGGGATGTTTTCGTGGCCCCGACTCAACACCCGAAACCAACGGTTGTAGAGCGGGCCGGTTATCGCTTGACCGAGCGCGACGAAGTCCGGGTGCAGCCCGAACATGTCGAAGCCATGCCCCGCATCTTGGTAGTGGAGTTCGGACAGGCGCTCGATATCTTGGTCGGTCAACACCAAAGATGCGAGCGTTCGGGCGAAGGAGGGGGGAAACGGCATACGTCCCGCTGTATCCTGGGAACGGGCACAGCGAGGGGGGTTTCAGTGCAATTTGCCAACCAAACCGCTGGCTCAGTCGGACGCAGCCGCTTCGCTTGTGCTGGGCGCGGCGACCAATGACGCGGTGCGCCATGCCGACGGTGTGGTGTTCATGTGCTGGGAGAAGGCGCGCGTGAAGGCGGCGGGCGAGTTGTAGCCGCAGGCGAGGGCAATATTGGCGACCGACCGATTTTCGTCCGGGCAACTCAAAAGCTCCAGGCTCCGCAGCACCCGCGCCCGTGTGAGCCACGATGACAAGCTGGTGCCCAGCTCTTCGCGGCACCGGCGCTGCAAGGTGCGCTGGGACATTTCGGCCGCTGCCGCCGCATCGGCGAGGCCGACGGGCCGCTCAAGGCGCTTGAGCAGGTAGACCAGCGCGCGCTCCATTGCGGCGGAGTTGGCCATTGGAATATCGACCGGCAGGACTTCCTGGCGCCAGATGGGCAACATGCCATTGAAGGCTGCTGAAAACGCAGCGACGGGCGCGCCAGGAGGGGTGGCGACGCGCCATGCGCAGGTTGTCATGGCCATTTCGCGCATCAGCGGCGGCGCGCGAAACACCGCGAGGGGGTGCCCGTCGGGTTCGGAGAGGTCGACCGTCCACACGCGGACGCGGCTGACGGCGCTGAGCTGGAACGGCATGCCGGCCGGTATCCAAGCTGCCTGACCAGCGGGCACGATATGAATGGCCGACGCAGTGGTGATGCGCATGGAGCCACTTCCAACCAGCATGACCCGCGGCAGGTTGAGGCTTTGTTGGGGCCAATCAGTCGGCAGATGTTCCTCACAAAATCCCACCAGCGCAGATGAAGGATTTTGCTCGGAGGAGCGAAGGCGAATTTGCATGCGGACCTCAGCATTGCAACACGTCGATGAGGGCGTAACCCATGCGACGGATGCCTTTTACCTGATGGAGTTGCGGGGTGGCCACAATCCGGGCCTATTCGTCACTCCGGCTCTAACTGAGTATCGCTTTCAATACGGTGCCGTAGGTCATCTCGGGCAGTGCGTAATATCGAAAACGTTGGTTCTACGCTGTCCGCAAATCGAAGTTGTTCTCGCGCGCGTTCGATCGCACCTTCTGCAAGCCAGAGCTGTCCTGCGCGAACGGCGGCATCGACGCGGACGTCAGGGTCGTTGGATTGGGATGCGATGGCGGAGAGCTGCTGCGCGGCCCCTGCGCGGTCGCCCGAACGACGGGCTTGCTCGGCACGAAGCCATGGGCCCACCAGCTCGGGGTGGAGCTCTTGGAGGGCGGGTGCGAGCAAGCCCAATCGGGGCGGTGCAGGCGCCTCCTCCGCCATCGCAGGCGCGGCGGCCGCGGGTGCGTCACGGCGGGGGCGCGCGCGAGAACTGGTTGCTGCACGGGACTCACGGGTAATCGTCGCGTCGACGCTTGCACCTCCCGCTGCGGACGCAGGTGCGGGTGCGGGGTAGATATCGGCGATGGCGCGCTCGGCCTCTTCGAGCACTGCTTCGGCCTTTTTGGCCTTTGCGGGCACGGACTCGTCGGCGAATTGGGCGCGCTCGTCGTAGGACTCGGCATCGTCGACGTCTTCTTCGGCCTGCGCCTCTAACATCGCGTCGCCGGTGTTTTGAACGTAGCCGAGAGAAGCGATGTCATCGACGGAGCGGCCGGATGGGGCGGCGGTGTTGGACGCCATCGGCGGTGGAGGCGGAGGGGCGGCCCAGGACGCGCCGTCAATGAGGGGCTCGGTCTCGGGGGCGGGTCCTTCTTTTCGTTCTGGGGAGACGCTTTTGGGTTCCGCAGAGGGGGCCGAAGGCGCACGCGCGCCAGCGGCGTCGCTCGGCGGCTCTTCGGGCGAGGGCGCGTCGGAGGCTGCTTCTCGCGGAGGCGCGGACTCGGCTGCGGGGGCACGGTCATATGCTTGGCGTTCGGACGAAGCGGCGGCCGGCTTCGCGGCTTGTTTGGGTGCGGCTTGTTCGACCTGCGACGAGAGGGAGGTGGGCATCGGCTCGTTCAGCGACAAACCGGGTACGACGACCACAAGCGCGGCTGCAGCGGCCACGGCCAAGCCTACAGGGCCCCACCAGCGCGGCAAGCGGCGCGCGGGAGGCGGGGCGGCGACCGGCGGCCCAGTACGTGGGGTCGGAAGCTGCGTCGTGCGGGCAACCGACGAAGGTAGCTCGCCTGTGATGCGGAGGACGGGCGCGAAGGGGCCTGTACGCACTCCCGCGAGGATGTCGTCGATGTCTACGGACGGCGGCGCGGCGAGGTCTGGGCGAAGCGCCAGGAGGGCCTCGAGGACATCGTCGTCGAGGTCGTCGTCGAGGCTGTCTTCGTCCAAGGCGTCGGCGAGGCGATGGGCGGCGGCGTGTTCCGCGTCGGTCGGCGCGATGGCGAAAGGGCCCGTCTCAATTTCCGCGAAAATGTCGTCCAAAAGGTCGGCGCGTGGACCCGGTCCCAGCTCGGGGCGGAAGACCGCCAGGGTTTCTTGTACGTCTGCTTCGAGCTTGTCCCAGTTTTCTGTATGTGCCGGCGATGGGTCCGACCGACGCGCACGAATGCACTGGGCCAATAAGGCCGCTTGGCGTGCTTCGGTGAACGACGGTTGGGACATCAGAAATCAAGCTCAGGGAGGGTAGACTTTTTTGAAGGCTTTGCATGCACGATGAAGGATGACATCGAAGTTTCCGACAGAAATACCCATGATTTCGGCGCACTCTTCGCGGTCTCGGTCGTCGATGAGACGCAACTTCAACGCGAGAGCGTAGCGTTCATTCATTCGGCTGAGAGATAGCTCCACCATGGCTTTGGTTTCGGCCACCTCGGGCGCACGGTCGGGGCCCGGAGGCGGCGCGCCCATCGTGCGTTCTGCGGTTTCGGAATCTTCGTGTTTTTCCTGAAATGCCTGCGCGCGTTGGCGGGCACGGTGAATGTCGATGGCACGGTTGGTTGCGATACGGCGCAGCCAGAACCAAATGGAGCGGTCGTCCATCTGGAACTGGTGAATCCGCTCCAGAGCGAGGCGAAATGTGTCCTTGAGGACGTCTTCGGCCAGCTCTCGATTCGGCAAACGCGGCAAGATGACCTGCCGATAGAGCCTGTCGCCATACCAGCGATACAGCTCTGCGGCAGCGGAACGGTCTCCGCGTTGGAGGCGCGCGACAACGTCGCGTTCCTCATCCAGCGTCACCGGCTCTGGGGCGGTGGCAGGCACCGGGGCGGCTCCTCGTTCGCCCGACCGCACAACGGACGGGGTGGGTGCAGTCTTACACGTCTTCGGCAAATCGTTGAGGTGCCCGCGTGTAGCATTGTCGTGAGGTGTGCGAAAATGCCGACTGCTGGTGGACAATGGCGGTGATTGATTCGTCGCGCTTGGGTTAGGTTTTTGCTTCTGCGCGGGGAGCACCCGGAGAGTTTCATGAGAAACGGTGCGCTGGAAGCGCGACGAGGGTTCCGCGGCCGAGCACCCACGCAGGGTCGGCTGCGGCCTTGAGGGCCTGGAACGACGCGAGCACCTCTGGACCGACCATCTCCGCCAAGAGACCGCGCTTGAGCTTGCCGATGCCGTGCTCGGCGCTCACGGTGCCGCCGAGCGAGACCGCCTCGCGGGCGAGGGTGACGTAGGCTGCGCGGGCCGCTTCGAGCTCTTGCTTGGAGGTGGGCAGAAAGTTCAGGTGCAGGTGGTTGTCGCCGATGTGCCCGAAGCAGGCGTTCGGGAGGGTCACCGCGGCGTAGGCGTCCATCATCGTTGGTAAGGCGGCGTCAGGAACGGCGAAGTCGGTGCCGACCTTGGGCATTCGGTTGCGCACAACCTGCTCGTTGATGCCCGCGGGAATCGCATGGCGGATTTGCTGGAGTCGGCGGATTCCCGTTTCGTCTTCGGCGATGATGGTGTCGTCGACGAGGGCTCCGTGTTCTTCGAGTGCCGCAAACCAGGCTTCGTAGGGCGGGGAACCGTCATGCTCCACCTCCACGAGAATCGCGCCGTGGGCGTGGGCGGGAATGTCGGGGGCGTGGGCGCGGGCCAGGCGCAGGCTGTTGTGGTCGAAGTACTCGAGGGCACGGGGCTGCAGGGGGCCGTCTCCTTGTGGGCCGCGGGCGCGTGTGGCGTGCCTCCGCGCGCTGTTTACAAACGCGAGGAGGCTGTCTGGGTCGGGGAAAAACGCAAACATCGACATCACGGCTTGCGGTGCGGGAATCAATCGCAGCCGGGCGGAAGTGATGACAGCAAGCGTGCCCTCTTGGCCGATGAGGAGGTCAAGGAGGTTGTGTGTGGGCTCGTAGCCGGCGGCCGTCTTGACGGAAGGGGGAGACCAAACGGGGGCTGGCCAATGGGATGGGACAGGTGTGGACCGGTTGGCGCGCACGACTTCGCCGGTGGCGAGGACGGCCTCGACTTCTTCAATCCATGGCCGGGTAGCGCCATACCGAAACGACCGCGCACCGCTGGCATTGCACGAAATCGCGCCGCCAATGCTGCAATCATAGCGGGAGGTGGGGTCAGGCGGAAAAAAGAGGCCCGCCGCCGCGACACGGTCTTGGTGTTCGCCCAATAGCACGCCTGCATCGACATGGTCGAGGGCGTGGACCTTCTCAAAGTGGTCGAGCGCGAGCAGCCAACCCCCGGCGGGAACGGCGGCGCCAGTGGTGCCGGTCCTCCGTGCGGTCACGGTGAGGGGAATGCCTTGTTGTTGGCACCAGGCGACGGTTTCGGAGACCTCGTCGATGGTTCGGGGCCGCACCAGGGCTTCGGCGTTGCCGCGGGTATTCGACGCGTCGGTGAGGTAGCCTTCCATGACGGCGGGGTCCGTAATGACCTGGGGTGTCGGCATTGTGTTCCTCTGTCGGCGAGATGGGCCGTCCGTCGATGTTTCCGCAGGGGCGCCCCATTGGGGAGCGCGGAGGTGAGGCAGGTCCTGCCGGGCGGCATAACATCGCGTCCGCGGCCAGCGGCGGTAGAAACGAGGGCGGGGACCGGGGGCAATTTCCGGCAATTGGCAGTAGACCGGTCACAGGTGACGATGAAGGTGTCCTCTTCCAAGGAAGCACAGATGTCGTCGGTCGCGCCCCCCGCCGTTCCCCCGGTCGTTTCGCCCACGCCCGCGCCGCGCCCTTGGATTGCGGGAGCACTGTCGCTTTTGGCCGTGTTCTTGGGTTTCTTGGGATTACCCGCTGTCGCTTGGGTGTTGACGGGCGAGTGGGTGCCCGAGATGCTCGTGTTTGGCTTGGGGGCGTGCTTGGTGGCGGGGATTGCCCAAGTCCGCTGAAATTTCGACCTTGGCGATATCCGTGCGGCGCTTCGGGGGTTCGCGCCCCAGCACCGCTCAATCTTCGCGCCGGCCCGCCTGCCATCCGGCGATGTCGAGGTTCCATGCGGCGGCGGCGGCGTCGAAGCTGGCCACCGCCCAGGGGGCGAGGCGCGTGCCGATGGGGACCGCGAGGGGGTCGATGTCGAGGGTGATGGCCCCCGTTGTGCCGAGGTCTTCCCAGCGAGCGGTCACGGGCAAGCCGGGAACTTGGAGGGTTTGCTCGCCGTTGGACGGCTGTGGCACGCCGTTTCGGCGAATGTGAACAAATCGGCGACGCGCGCTCGACCGCCACATCCATTGTTCGAAGGCCGCGGCGGTTACGCCCAAGGGAGCGCCGGAGCGCAGGAGGCGCTCGACGACCTCCAAGGACGGGCCGGGGAGGGTGCCGTCGAGCAGGGCGAGGCCCGCGGACATTCGCGCGTTGATTTCGGTGGGATACACGCAGCCATCGACCGTTTCGATGGCGTCGACGCTAAAGCCACCGCGCCAATCGAGCGTGTTGCGCAGGTAGTCGCCGACGGTACGCGCGAGGTGTACGAGCGCGTCGCGGGTTGCGGGGCAGGGTTCCCATACGTTGGTCATGCCTGCAAGCAAGAATGCGCCGGTGTGGGGGTGGTGGAGGACCACCATCTCGGTCGGACGGGTGACGGCGACGCCGTCGTCGGTGCAGATGCCTTGAATGCTACAAGGAATACCTGAGAGGTACGGTTGAATGCGTACCCTTTCGCAGAGAGGCCCGAGAACCGCCAATGCCTCGTGCTGCGACGCTGCATCGAAGACGTGGCGCGTGGCCGTGGCGCCGGCCTGGATGCCGTGGGCGTTGTCGCCGGCCCATACGGTGCCGCTGCCTTGGTCGATGGACGCGGCGGCTTCGGCGGCTTCGGGCAACGAGACGATGCGGTGCGGGGGCACGCGGACGCCGATGGCCTGGAAAATAGCGTCGACGCGGAGCTTGTCCTCCACTTCGGCGCGGGAGGGGGGCGTGCCGCCAAAAACAGGGCGTCCACCGACCTCTCGTAAGGCGGCCGCCGACGGCACAATCACCGTCGCCGTGCGGTGGGGGTCCCAGGAGTCGAGGGCGTCCAGAATGGGGCGCGGAAGGTCGGCCATCGCGGCTTCATAGGCGCTGAAGATGTCCTCCCATTCGCCGTTTTCATGGATGGTGAGGACGGGGCTTGTGGCCAAGGGCTCGCCGTCGCCGGTGGTCAACGCGAGCACGAGGGGGCGCGGCGCGCTCATCCCGGCCAGCTCGCGCACCCAAAGGCGCGCCGCCCGTGCGACGGGAAATGCGATAATGAAGCGTTGGTCGCCCATATGGCGAAGGGCGGACTGCCACACGGGAACAAGCATCGCGGTTAGCCTTCGATGATGACGCGCCCAAGGCCATCTCGACGGGCCATTTTCGCGACGGTGTCGGCTTCGCTGCCGAACAAAATGCGGCTGATGAAGGGGCGGTCGGAGCGGGTGAGGAGGATGAGGTCGCTTTGGTGTTTTTCGGCCGTCTCTAGGACGGCTTCCGCGAAGGTTCCTTCAACCTGGGTTCGTTCGACCGGTATGTTGGCGGTGTGCGCGCTGTCCAAGATGCGGTCGGCGATGATGTTTGCCATGCGGTCGTGCTCGGCGCCCAACGCTTCGATGACGTCCTGCTGGGCGCTGAGGCCGAGGAAGCCGATGTCGCCGACCCGCTGTCCGACGCGGGCGAGCTCTTCGGTCTCCCGTACGATGAGGAGGTCGAGCAGGACGTCATCTCCGGCGGCGCGAAAGCGCTCCGCTTCGACGAGCGCGGTCTCCACCAAATGATGGCTGTATCGACTGGTGGACACGGCGAGAAGAATACGGCGCGTCATGGGGAAACCCCCGCGGTGACGTCGAGGCCAACCAAGGGCCAGAAGGTGGCTGCCAACATCAGCAACGCCAACCAAGAAACGAGCGTGATGACTCCGCCCATCGTTGTGTGACGCACGCGGAGGTAGCCGGTTCCGAACACCATGGCCATCGCGGGTGTGGACGTAGGCAACACAAACGCGAAGCCCGCGCTCAGGGGAACGACCCACGCGAGGACGTGGGGGTCGAGGCCGACGCGCCCGGCGAGGGGCAATGCGATGGGCAAAATAACGGCGATGACCGCGGCATTGCTGACGACTTCGGTGAGCCCTGCGGCCATAAGGGCGACAATCGCGAGGGTTGCCCATGCGCCAATGCCGTCAGGGAGGAGGTTCTCGGCGATATAGCGGGTGGCTCCCGTGCGGTCGAGGGCGCCACCCACGGCGATTGCGCCGCCGTACATCAGCGCGACGCCCCAATTGACATAGCGTTCGGCGTCTTCCCACCGGAGGACTTGCAGCAAAAACAACAAGCCGCTGAACAACAGCGCGACGACGCCCAGCCACTTCGCGCCGGCGACGACCATCGCGACCACCATGCCGAGCACGACGAGGAGCGTGAGCCACTCCCGGGTGCCCATCGGGCCGAGCTCGGAGACCTCCTCGTTGAGACGGCGCACTGCGGGCGCGAGGTCGACGCCTTCGGGCGGAAACGCCACGCGAAGCACGACCGCGGCGGCGGCGATGCTGAACAACGAGACGGGGGCGGCGCCGGCGGCATAATCGAGGAAGCCGATAGGCTGGGGTGGGAGGTGCGCGTTTTCCCGCCAGTTGGCGTAGAGGTCGAGCGCAAGGGTAGCGCGCGCGCTCGAAAGGAGGGTGAGGTTGGACCCCGCGACGGTGCCCCACGCCATACTGAGCAACAAGCGGCGTGCGGTGTTGGACTGGGGCCCAAGCTCGAGCGCGCGAATGATTTGCAGCACAATCGGGAGCATGATGGCCGCGACCGCGTGGCTCACCACGACCGCGCTCGATGCCCACGAAAGCAAGAGAACGGCGAAGCAGAGCACGTCTTCGGAGGTGCTGGCGCGCCGCAGACCTTGCAACGTGAGGCGGGCAGACAGGCCGGTTCGGTGCATGACCGCGGCAATCAGAAATACGCCAATCACAAAAAAGACAGACGGGTTCCCAAACAGCGCGAGGGCTTCGGACGTCGGCAGCGCGCCCAAGGTCGGCAGCAAGGCCAAGCCCACGAGCGATGTGACGGGCAGCGCGACGGGGCTAAAGAGCCACCAGAAGATACACAAGACCAACACAGCGAGCGCCGCTTGGCCCTCGGGCGCGAGACCGACCGGGGTAGGCGCAAAGTAGACCAGCGCGCACGCGAGGGGGCCCGCGAGCGCACCGAAGGCCATTCCGGGGGTCATGCGGGGGCTGGTGTCATGCATCGCGCGGGGGCTTATTCCGAAGTCATCACCTCGTGCAGGTCATCGTGACGAACGTAGACGAGGGATTGGCCGGGCGGCCCCATCGCGGGTGTTCGCCACGCGATGCTGCGCAAACCGGCGCGCGCGAGGGCCACTTCGAGGGTTGCGCGGTGGAAGAAGGTGCGGGATGCCGGGTGGGACCACTGCGGGGAGTCGTAGCCGGAAAGGCGGTGCACGGGATGGTCTTGAAGCGCCAACTGGAGGGTAGCGATGCCCTGGGGGGACAGGCGACGGGCGATGGTCGCGAGGATGGACACCGGATCTGGGGCGGTGTCGAGGCTGGGCCGCACCACAATCATGTCGAACACGCCATCCGGGATGTCGGCGTCGGTGAACGGCAGGGGGGCCTGGGTGACCACACACGGCACGCCGAGGCGGCCCATGGCCCAGGTGGCACGCGGGGCGTCGGTAGCGCCGGTGACGGCAAAATCGCGGCCTGCGGCGGCGGCCAAAAACACGCCCCAGTCGCTCCCGACTTCGAGGAGCCGGGGCCGTGGGTCTTCGGTGTCGAGCCAAGCGTCGCCAAACCCAAACTGGGCGAGCGCGTCGAGCTCTGGCTGCAACAGGCGGAGCGCGCGGTCGACTTCTTGTAGGTTGGGAGGCACGGGCGCGGCACCTTGGGCCTGGTGTTGTTCGGCCCAACGTTCGAGGGCAGGGGCTGAAGGCGGGGCCAATACCCGCACGGTCTCGCATGCGGCGCAGCGCACCCAAGTGCGCACGGGGTCGAGGTGTCCCCAGGTGCGGACCTGTTGCGAAATATTGCCAACCCACACGGGTGTGTGGTCATCCTCTCCACAAATGGGGCAGGAAACGGGGTCGAAGCCGCCGATAAAGCCCGTGGCAGCGGGGCCTTCGGTGGGTGCCTGGAGGTCGGCGAAGCGGCCGTCGGCCCGGAGCAACGCGCGCCATGTGTCGTGGGCTTCGGCGTGGTGCTCCAACCGCGCGAGCGCTTCGGCCAGCTGCATCATGGCGTCGGTGTCGGTGGGGCACCTTCGCAGGCGCTCCCGCGCATCCCGCGCAGACCGAAAAGGGTCGCGCTGGAGGGTCGACACATCACCGTGGGACGAAAGCTGGGGCGCAGATGGGTGCATGTCCCGTGGTTCGGTCACAGATTGGGTATCTTGAGTGTCCCTGCGGGTGTCGAGAGAGAATCTGGGGTGGAATGTGGAATAGGCGCGAAATGCCCCCGGTTCCTCGCCATCGTGGGTGCGACTGACTACATCGGCGGTCGTCCCCACGAACGTCGGGTGCATCCATGATTTTCTATTCGCTGCCTTCTGCGTTTGATACCATCAGCGCGAGCCCGTTTTGCACCAAGCTCGAAACTTGGTTTCGCTTGGCCGGCGTGCCCTACGAGCGGCGAATCGACCTCAACAAGAGGGGACCGCGCGGCAAGTTCCCGTGGGTGCAACTTGCAGACGGCCGCGTGGTGTGCGACTCCGCCAACATTCAGAAGGTGATTGCCGAAGAACAAAACATCGCGTTGGATGCGGGAATGTCCGCGGAAGACAACGCGAAGGCGCTGTTGGTGCAACGCTTGTGCGAAGACCACTTGTATTGGGTCATCGTATATCTGCGTTGGCAGGACCCATCGGGCTGGTCGGTGTACCAACAGGCGTTGTTTGGAAAGCTCCCCGTGCCCTTGCGTTGGGTGGTTCCGCCGGTCGCCCGGCGCACGGCGTTGCAGCAGCTCGCCGCAGAAGGCACTGGCCGCCGGTCGCTCGATGAAGTGCTCGATTCGGGTTGCGCGGACCTCGACGCGCTCGTGACCTTGCTTGGCGACAAGCCGTTTTTGTTGGGTGACACACCACGGTCCATCGACGCGACGCTCTACGCCACGCTGGAGGCCGTGATTCGCGCCCCCGCGTCACGCCTCGGACTCCATGCACGCCACCAGCCGACGTTGGTGGCATACGTCGACCGCATACGGTCCCGCGTGTGGGCAGACCGCAAGGCCCGCGACCCTGGCGTGTAGCGCGGCCGCCCCGAATGCGCGGGACGATGCCGGGCGCTTAGAGCGGCTGGAAGTTGAACGGATAGCTGATGATGACCGTGCCACCCGCAGGGCGGGGGAACTTGGTGCGGTCAATCTCGTCTACCAGGCACTCTTCGACGATGTTGTTGCCCAAGCTCGACGCGCGGGCGTGGGAGTGGCGCACGCTCCCATCGCGGTCGATGACAAAGCGCACCACCACGGTGCCCTTGAGGCCGGGGTTGCGCTGGAGCTCCTTCTGGTAGCAGCGCATGAACAAGCTCATCTGCTGCTTGAGCACAAGCTCGATGTCGTGCTTGTCGAGCACGCCGCCGCCTTCGTTTTTGAGCGAGGGGTGGTCGTCGTCGACGAGCTTGACCATCTCGCCGGCGCCGCGCCGGTTGCGCATGGCGATGTCGGCGGTGCGCGCGGCGACGAAGCGCACGCCGTCGCCGGGTCCGATGCGCACCTGTGGCGGCAGTTGGTCGGAGTTGACGGCCATAAAGTGGCCTTCGCCGGGGGGCAGCTCGGTCGCGGGGAGGCCCGTCGCGGCGGACAGCAGCACGGCGTGGGTGCCGACGTCGGCGCCGCGGGACAGCAGGACCCGCCGGCCGTCTGCCAGCAGCACGAAGAGCTCGTCTGGGTGCGACTCGTAGGGGCGGGTGCGCTCCAGCCGAATCACATCGTCGAAGGACAAGATTTCATCGACGGCTTTGCCCGGCCAACGCAGCGCCACTTCGTTGGTGGTCGGCGCAAAACGCGCGCTGCGAGGCCACGTCCAGGCGGAGGGGTCGGAGCCTTTGGCGTCGGCGCGGCCATCGCCATCCATATCGATGTCGAGGAAGTCGTCGTCTGCGCCGTGGGCTTGAAATGCGGCGGCCGAGGCGACGAAGAGACCGAACGTCAGGGCGATACGAGCGATGCCGCGGACAATAGAGGAGGGCATGGGTGAGGACTCCCGTGCGGGGACGAGGCGTTTCATTCGGAGCCTACCAGCGCGTCGGGCGGCGTGCTGATGTTTCGCGCAACAAAACGGGGTTCAATGTCGCTTTGCCATGCCTCCCGAAAGATGCGTCGATAGTCGGCCGGGGCCAGAAGGCCCACAGAACGCTCGTCTTCGGTGAGTGGCGGACCATCTGGCACGCAGCCATACGACCGACGAAATCCGGCCAGAGTTTTGGGTAACAACGCGGAGACGTGGGCGCGTACACCGGCGGGGTCGATGTCGAGCAGGCAATCGAGGAGCGTCCAGCCGAGCGCGCGGTGGTTGGCTTCGTCTCGCAAAATGCGGTCGAGCGCCGCGCGGCACGTCGGCTGGGTCGTGGTTTGGCTCATCGCCCGAAAGAGCGGCACGGCGAGGGTCTCCCCCAAACAGAAGCTGCGGACGACGTGCTCAAGGAGCTCTTGAAGCGGTGGAACGTCGCCAGGCGGGGGCAGCAAGGTGGGCAGGTCGAGGGCAATCGGGAGATCCGCGGCGCCCACCGCGCACATACACGCGTGGGACAGCTCGGCGTGGTCCAGCTCGTCTTGCACCACGCGCCCCGCTTGCTGCAACACCTCGCGCGGCAGGCCGACCGCGATGCCGAGATGCAGCACCCGCGCGGTCAAAGCGGCGGAGTGGTACTCCGCGCGGACGCGGGCGGCCCATTCGGCTTGGGCGCGCGTGGGGATGGTCATCGGAGGGTCCAGGGAGGGGGGAGGGCGTCGGTTGCGATGGTGTTGGGGCCTCTAACCGTGTATCCGCAGACGCTCCTCCTGCGCGCCGCAACGCGCCATCGGCGCGCGAGGTCTCGGCGCTTGCCCGCGGTACCCTTCGATTGCGGTGCAACTCGGTCCCGCGCGGTCCCGCGCGCCGTAGCAGCCCCTCGTTTCGGACGTTTGTTTTTTTGGCTTCCGCAAAGTTGGGCGGTGGCAATCGGGTGTTTGGGAAACGGCAGGTGTACGAGAGGAAGCCGCTGCGACCCCCGCGCCAGCGCTTGTTCCCGCCATTCTGGCGCAGAACGACCACCATAGGGTTCCCCAAATGGCATCCGCGGAAGCCAAAAACAAAGGCACGAAGCGACGAACGTGTCGGGTGGGCGGTTGTTGCGCGATGGGGCGGCCAAATGAACGTGGTTTTGAACCCTGCCTGGGGTGCCGGGTTGGCAAGCTAATGTGCTCTTGACCCCCACCTGGGCTGTCAGGGAGCCTATATAACGTGTTTTCGACCCCCACCTGGGCTGTCGGGGAGCCTATATAACGTGTTTTTGACCCCCACCTGGGCTGTCAGGAGGCCAATGTAACGTGTCTTCGACCCCCACCTGGGCTGTCGGGAGGCCAATGTAACGTGTTTTCGACCCCCACCTGCGCGCGAAACCCAAGCCAACGGGTTGTAGACCCCTCCGGGTACACAACCAAAGGCCGGCGCGGCAACGATGTGCGACCAGCGCGGACTCTTGGCGCATCGCGGCCTTCGCGTTTGCAAGCGGCACCACTTGGCACCGGTTCAACCCAGCGCCGGCGACACGATTTCTGCCGTTGAACCCGCCGGCGATTGGACCCGCAAACGAAGTGCGCGTCGCGGCCTTCGCGTTTGTAACGGGCAACACTGGGCACCGTTTGTTGGGCGCGGCGCCCGACGGGACCAATGGGGTTGCCGCGCGTGACACCCGACTCCGCCCGACCTGTACAGAGGATGCGTCACCCCCCGCGAATTGTCGCGCACCCTGTCCACAAACCGAACACCACGACCGCCGCGGCGTAGGCTTTCGTCGGAGACGCGGCCGGGCCTCTCCCAACAGGTGCACCATGCCCCGCTATTATGAGTTCGAGGTCACGCTCCAGGACATCGAGCCGCGCATCTTGCGACGGTTCCTGCTCCGCACGACCGCGACGTACGCCCAGCTCCACCAGGCCATCCAGTGCGCGTTCGGCTGGCAGGACTGCCACCTCTACATGTTCCGCCTGCCCGGACCGACCCCGCGAATCTTGGCGGGCAGCCCGCTGGACGGCGGCGGCGACGACGGGCACCCGACCCCAGATGCCCGCAAGGCGAAGCTCAACGCCTACTTCGTGGGGACCTGGGCGCGGGAGTGGTGCGAGTACGAGTACGACTTCGGCGACTCTTGGGTGCACGAGGTCAAGCTCATCGGCATTCACGCGGACAAGGCGTCGTTCAAGCGCCGCCTGCTGGACGGTGCGCGTGCGTGCCCGCCGGAGGACTGCGGCGGGCCTCCCGGCTACGAGCGCTGCGTGCAATACATCGCCACCGGCGAGGACGTTTGGGGCGAGCCCGATGAGCTCGGTGCGTGGCTCGGCGAATGGGAGCCCGATGGGTTCGACTTCGCCGCCGCCTGTGCGCGCTTCGACCAGTAGCCGCGGCGGGCCCCGTGAGGATGCCCCCCTGCCGCCGCGTGTGCAGCGAGGGGGGCGTCGGCGTGCTGCGTCGATGGAGGATGTTCCCGCGCAATCGTGGCCGGGGGGCCCATCGGGAACGCGCCGGGGGACTTGCGGATATTCGCGGTTGGGGCAAGATGCGGGGGAGGACTTCGCGCCGCGTTCGTGTGCGTTCGTCCCAGAGGACCGGCGGATTTTTGTTTTCGACCCAGCGGTGCGGTCGCCCCGAGTAGGCGCCCCTGTGGACACGCGTGGTCCGGTTGACGTTCACGCCGATGTCTCCTTTGGCCGTTGGTGGTCTCTCTATGACCAAGAGAAGCTCGCGACCGTGCTTTGGCGGGGGCTTCGGCTTCGGCTCCCGCTGGCGCCGCTGTTGCCGCCGGGGCCGGTATCCCTCGGCTGGTGCCTGCGGGACGACCCTTGGCAAGCAGACGCGGGGCTGTCCGGCGACCTGTCTGCGCCACTGGAGGTGCTGCGCGCGCACCCCGACCGGTTTGATGGGGTGCTCACGGCGTGGTTGGACCTCGCTTGTGGCCCCGATGGCCGCTGGACGGCGGAGTGGGCGCCGGTGTCGTACTTTTTGGCGCGCGCGGTGGAGCAGCTGCTCGACGGCCCCCGTGATTTGCGCCGTGCCGACCAAGCAACGCCAGGGCAGCTCCCTCCGCTTCGTTCGAGCGCGTTGGCGTGTGATATTGGCGTGGTGGTGGTCCTTCGAACGTCGGACGGCCGCGTGGTGGTGCAGCAGCGAAGCCCCGCGCTCGACTGGCGTCCGGGCGTGCGCTCGGCGTCGGCGTCAGGGAGCGTAGAGCCGAAGCTCGACCTCCAGGCCGGCATAGATGGTCTCGACGCGCTCCTCGCGGGCGCGCGGCGGGAGCTGGCGGAGGAGCTGGGCGTTGGCGGCCCCCACGACCCCGAAGCCGCTGGCCTTCGTTTGCGTTCGCTGGGCGTGTGGCGCGAGCTCGACCGTGGCGGCAAGCCGGAGCTGTATGTCGCGGCCAGCACGCCGTTGCCGTTTGCTGCGGTGGAGGAGCTTTGGGAGACCGCGCCGGACGCGCGGGAGTGTGTGGGCATCGAAGGGCTGGACGACGCGGCGGTTGCGCGGCTCTTGGACCCTTGTGCCCACGCGGTCGACGCCGCGCACTTGCCCGGCGTGGACCTTACGTTGGTGGCAGGCCTCCTGTTGTCGGGGGCGGACGGCGCCGCGTTGGTCTCGCCGTCGCGCGTTGGCCGGGGCGGGGATGGGGTACGGGATTGCGCCAATCGACAAACGATGACGTGCGAATTGGCGCGAAATGGGGCAAGATAAGGGTGCGCAGCTTCGGGATTGCGTGGATAGGCAGCAAGACTGGTTTGGTCGCGATGCTGCCAATGCAGGAACGATGTCCGATTTGTCTTCATTGCTCGTGACGATGGCCTTGACTCTGATGGGCCTCGCGACGCTCTTGGGCGTCGCGGTGCATGTGTTGCTGCGTCGCCGAAAGAAAGACGAGCGAGAGTGGGCCGAGTCTACGGCAGAAGCCCTTTCGTCATTGGGGCATCCGTTCGCCGCGACGTCCAATGGGCAAATGCGGGGCACGGTCGCGGGGCGCACGGTCGTCCTCGCGCGGTCCATCGACAAGCGCGTGGTGGCGGTTGTGAGCCTGCATTTGCCCCTCGAACACACCGATGGCAAAAAGCGGCCGTCCCTGCGGCTTCCTTCGGAGCGGGAGGGCCATCAGTTTGGCACGCGCTGGGTGCAAGTTTGGGCGCCCGTCGCGGAGGTCGCGCAAACGCCGGCCTTGTTGGCCCGTGCGCTGTCCGTCGCTGCCGCAGCGGAAGAGCAACAAGCCGCACCCTGGGCCTTGTTCGCGGGGCAGCGCGGTCTTGATTTTCGTGGGTCGCGCCACGGCGAGCCATGTCTCATTGAGGGCACGATTCAAGGTGTACCGGTGCAGGTTCACCTCGATGGCGTAAACAAGCCACCGATGCGCACGGTCATCGTCGCGGGAGTGCCGCGAAACCTGCGGGTGACGGCGGTGCCGGGGCCGATGTCCCTCGACCTCGCGGGGCTGTTGCAGAAGCACGCCGACGCCGAAGTCAGCGACGGCACCGTGCGGTTGCACTTTCCGGGCATGTTGGTCGACCAGCTCGATGAGCGCATCGGCGATGCGGTGGCCTTGGCGCGCGCGTTCGCGTCATCGGCGCGGGGCTAAGGTCGGTATCTTCCCGGTGTCGGGCTCTTCGAGGTCGTCGGGTGGGTCGCCGTGGTGAACTTGGTAGCCAAGCCAGCCGAGGCGGTGGCGCAGGGGCACGAGGTCGGCGGTGCGCACGACGAAGTGGGTGGCGTCTACCTGCAAGCGGAGCAATGGCCCGGCGATGCGGTCGCGGGCGATGGCTGCGGCGGCTTCAGCGGGCAGTTGGAGCAGCGTGACCGTCTCTTCGACACAAACCAGGTTGCCGGCGGCGCCCCGCACCGCGGCTTCGAGCTCGCCGGGAAGCTCGCCGCTGTGGACAGCTTGAAGCCGTTGGAGCAGCTCATCGGGCTCTTGGGTGGGCTCGGGCGCAATTTCCCAGCGCAGGCCGATGTGGTCGGGTTCGACCTGCATTCCGGTGCGGTCGGCGAGGCTGCGCACCAGTAGGCTGTCTTCCCCAAAGGGAACCCGGATGTGCCCATCGACGACTTCGATGCGTCCAGGGGGCGTGCCGCGGTAGTCGAGGACGCGCGCGTCGGTGGGCGGCGGACCCACCCAGACGCCAAAGCGGTCGTCGACGCACTGGGGGTCCTCGAGGACGGAAACGCCGCTGAATAGCTTGATGCGCGCGACGGTCCGCAGCCAATCACGGACCTGTTGGTCTACGTTTGTTGGGACGCCGGTGCGGGACCATTGCGAAAGCCAGGCCAGGAGGTCGTCTTGGCCTTGGGCCATATCGGCTGCGACACCATCTACGGTGAGGTGGTGTCGGTGCATCCGCTCGCCTTCGACATACGGCGCAACCCGACACAAGCGGCCATAGACGGTGCTGGGGAGGTCGGCTGGCTCGACCAAGATATCGCGGTCGGGGGTGAGGATGAAGCCTCCGCCGCGGGGTGCGGTGGGTCGTGCGCGGCGAATGGCGACGACGCCGTCGGGTCCGCGGATGGCATCCAAGAGGCCGAGACGATGGAGGAGGTCGGCGGCGGAAGCCATCCAGATGCCCTCCCGCCGCGACCATCGGGTCCGGGGGCGGGTGCGCGGGGCGAGCGCCTCGGGGCAACGCTCTTGGAGGCGCTCTTCGAGGTGCGCCATCGACGTCCAGCCATCCGATGTGACGCGCAACAGCAGGCCGGCAGCGGCGGCGACTCCGGCATCTCCGATGAGGGGGAAGGGGTCGGTGAGCGGGCGCGGATTGGACTCGGGGTAGCCGTACAACGTAGCGTTGGCGACGCGGATGAGGCCCGTCTCGCGGGCCCAGTCGAGCGCAAGCTGCCAGCGGGTCTGGTCGTCGCCCAATGTCTGCAAGAGCCGCCGGTGGTCGTCTTTTCGGATAACACCGGCCTGGGTGAGTCGAATCGGCTGCTGCTCGACGGCTGCGCTCACGACGACCGCATCAGCGGCGACGTTGGCCGGCGGCGGATGGGCGATGTGGTCGGTGGGGTCGAGGAGGTCGGGCCAAAGCGGGAGCCGCGCGAGGCTCATATTGAGGCGGCATACGCCCGCGTAATAGCGGGGGTCGATGGTGGCCCCGCGCGAGGGTGTGATGCGGGGAATCAGCAGCCCGGCGCGCCAGAGGTCGTCGCCATCGGTCTCAATGAGCTTGCGGAAGCGGTCGGCGATAGGTTCCGTGGCGGCGCAGGACACGCGCAAGGTGTCGAGCAACTGTTGGGCCGCAGGTTCGAGGCGCGCGATGTTTTGCGCCAAGATGGCGGGGTCGCCGAGCTGGTCGGGGGTGAGCCACATGCTACCCGAAAATGACGGGTCGTAGGCTTGCACGACCAATACCGCGCCCCGGTCTTCCACGCGCACCGTCCTGTCTACTTCGAGTGGGTTGGGTGGGTCGGACTGCTGGGCCGCGTGGGGGGCGGCGAGGGGGGCAGTCGCGAGAAGGGTCGAACGGGAGGGGTTCAGACCCCACTTCGGATGGCGCGGAAGTCACCCTGGAGCCAACAATCGATGACGGTGTCTTCGCCGTTCAAGTCGACGCCAATGTAGCCAAAGCCGCGAATTTCGTCGCGCTCGACTTGGGGCTGCGTGTACAACAACCCACCGACGCTCACGTAGAGCACATGTCCCGCGAATTCTTTTGTACCCGTGAAGACGACGCCGCCATTGCCGTTTTCAAGACCAAAGAAGCGGTCGCTTTCGACAGAGTTGAAGTTGGCATACAGCATATCCGGGACGCGCCCATCGATGACCATGATGCCGTCCATCCATGCCTTCATGTCCGCGGCTTCGAGGCCATCGACGGTGCATGCGCCGCCATCGTACAAGTAGCTGCCAAATGTGGCGGTCCAGGCTCCGAGAATGTTGGGTACGTCGCCCGTGTCGCCGCCCTCGCCATCAATGTCGCCACATGCGGCCTCGTTCGCAACCGCGTCTGCGGTGCTCTCCGAAGAACCTTCGTCTTTTCCGCAGCCGATGGCCAATGCTATGACGAACAGGGTGGGTCCACGCATGTTGGCTCCGAAAGGGAGGGAGGGGAGGCAGAGTCTACACCAGATTTGTCAGCGCCACTCTTCTCGGGGCCCGAGAACCAATACGATTCGGTGGTTTTTTTGCCGTGCGCCGTCGGTTTCGTTGGCAACACGGGGACGAGATGGGCCTTGTCCTGCGGCGTGCAAGCGCGCCCGATCGACCGAAAACTCTTGGTTCAGGATACGCGCCAGAGAGTTGGCCTGCGCAAAGGAATACGTATCCAAGTCGGGATAGAGCCGCTGCGCCGTGCGAGACAGCGGGCGGTCGTCGGTGTGGCCGGTAATCCAGACGTCGAGCTCTGGATGCAAGCCAAGCGCCGTAGCCAGGAGGTCAACGACGAGGCGGGCTTCGCGCCGGATTTCGACGCTCTCGGGTGCGAAGAGGAGCGCGCCGGGAACCACGATGCCCACGCGCGGTCCGTCGCGGTGGACCTCTACTTCGGAGTCGGCGAAGGCCTGGAGAAGCTCCGTATACACCGCAGGGGGCGGACCCCCGCCTTCGCAGGAGCGTGCGATGTCTTGGGCCGCGGACAGCCGTTCGCGGCAAGCGAGCACTTCGCGGTCAAGCTGGTCGATGGTTGCGTTGCGGGTGTCGTCGTCGCGCCCGAATAGGCCGCCGAGCCCCATCAAGAGCAAACTTTTGGTCCAAACAGCCATCAGGTTCGCCGCTCCGCGCGTTGCCACAGGGGGGGGTCGAGCGTCCAGTCATGGGCACCCTGGCTGCGGGGGTTCGTGCGACTGCGAGACGCCGCGCGCGCACGAAGCCAGCGCCGCGCCCAGACGCGAACGGCCTCGGGAAACCGAGGATGCCAGCGGTCGCCCCGGCGTTCGAGGGCCAGAATCATCCACTCGAGGTGGTCGGGGTGGCGCTCGACCGATTCGCCCTCATGGGGACCGACGAGGAAGATAGGCGCCCCTTGTGGCCCAAGGAGGAGGTGCCCGGTGTCCGGGGGAGGGGACACCGCGTCGGCCCATTCGATGAACGCGGGCATTTCGTCGGGTGCGTTGTGGCGGCGGGCAATCTCAATCAGGGCGCGACCGCAGGCCTCGGCGTCGTGGGAGGCGCGGTGGGCATTGTCGAGCGGCACGCCGAGGTGCTCACAAATGGACTCCAGGCGGTGGGAGCGCAGCTTCGGCAGCAAGCGTTGGGACAATGGCAGGGTGTCGACTTCGGCGACGGTGGCGGGCCAGAAGCGTCCGGTTCGTTGAAGCTCTACTTGGAGGAACGCGCGGTCGAAGCTCAGGTTGTGGGCAATCAGGACCGCGCCGCTCAACACGGAGCGAATGGTGTCGGCGACTTCTTCGAATGGGGGTGCGTTCGCGACATGCTCATCGGTAATCCCGCTGACTTTGGATGCGGCCCGCGGAATGGGCATACCGGGATTGATGAACATTTGGTGGGCCTTGACGTCTTCGACCTCCCCTTCGCTCGTGACCGAAAGCTCTACGGCGCCGAATTCGATGACGCGGTCGCCATCAAAGGGCTGTAGGCCGGTGGTCTCGGTGTCGAATGCCACCAAACGATGTCGGCTCCATCGCCGCGCCATAGGGTCTCCCGCAGTTCGTTTGTATACAGGACGTTGGGTACGCTGTACGGTGCCGGTATCCCGACTGTCTGTCAGCCGACGGCCAAAAACCGTCCGCCTTGTTGATTTCGCCAAACCTCCACCGCGCGTTGGGCGGCCGCTTCCGCGTCGTGTCGATGGGTGCGCCACTCCGCATGGGCTTCGGGGCCGACGGTGTTTGCTACGCCGAGAATGGCGTGGAAGGGCACGCCGACCATCTGGCACGCGAGCGCGGCGCCGAAGGCTTCGAGGTGCTCGATGTCCCAGTCTGCGGCCAAGCGGGCTGCGAGGGTGGGGTCGGTGGTAATGGCGCCGGTGGTGGCGACCTTGGCGGTTGGCAAGTCGAGGCCCAAAAGCACGGGTGTAGCGATAGGTTCGGGCGCCAGGGGGGCATACGCCAAGCCGAGCGCGGCGGCGCCGTCGACCAAGCCGACCATTCGCGCTTGGATTGCGGTACCGATGTCGGGCGAAGCGCCGTATTTGCCACAGCTTCCGACCAAAATCACGCGCTCGGGCTGAAAACGCGCACACAAGCGGGCGGTGGCCTCGGCGGCGCGCACGACGCCTACGCCAACCGCGAGGCCGGGGAGGCTGCCCAGCTCCTCCACCACTGCTGCAACCACCAAGGTGGGCTTCATGGGCTGTCTTCACCCTGTTGCGCAGCGCGGCGGCGCGCGGCGGCCCCTCGGCGCGGCACGGTCTTTTCGGGTTCGCTGGCTTCGGCCGGCGCTTCGGGTTCAGGGGCGTCTTTGGGGTTTCCGCGGTTCTGCATAAAGTTGACCACGAGGTATTCGAGCCCAGCCACGCCCAGCCACGAAATGAGTGCGGCGGGCATCAGCGCGAAGGCGACGCCCTGCACATCATCGAGGGGGGTGACGCCGTCGCGCAAGAACACGGCCCACAAGGCCAAGAAGGAGAGGTCGGACGCGAGACGTTCGGCGTTGCTTTTCACTTCGAGTACAAGCGAAAACAAAATGACGACGGTGGCAAACGCCCACATCACCACGTCGGATGGGGGCGACGGCACGACTTCGAGAATCAGGCGCTCGGCGGCGGTCCCTTGCCAGTTGGTGACGGTGACAGTGACGTCGCCGTCGCGGTCGAGGTCAAAGCGGTCTTGGAGGTCTTCGCCAATCTTGCCGCGGCGGGTGCCTCCCGTTTCTTGAATGCCCTGGTCGCCCATTGCGTCAATTTGGGTGCCGCCTTTCGCGCTTTCCCGCTTCATCGTGCCAGCGCCGGATTCCTCCCATCCTTTGCCTTGGATGTGGAGGTTGTACGCGGTCTTGTCGGTTCCCGGCTCTTCAGACTCTTCGGTGAGAACCGCCGTGACCATGATGGAATGGTTGGGCGGGATCGTGAGCTGAACGGCGTCTTTTTCGGCCCGAACTTCGGCGGTGGCCACCGGCTGGCCGGGGTTCAGGACGTTGAACGCGACATAGGAGGGCGCGATAGCCGATACGACCATCAGCGGCCACACCCAGATGGACAGCGCGTTGAGGTCGCGCAGGCGCTTGATGATGAACCCGAGCGTCAAGCCGATGACGAGGGCGAGTACAAGATGGACCAGCACAAGAGACTCCGTGTTCCGCGAGGCGCCTAACCAGTCCGCGCGGTTCCCGTGATGGGGAAACGGGGTTTGTGACCTCCGCGCGTTGGCGGTCGGTTGATTTGGCGTTGTCGAATTGTATAGGGGGGGACTGCGCCTGTTTCCTCAAGGTCATGGAGAAAAAATCCGTTCCCAACCTTGGAGGTTCACGATGCGGAACTCATCCCGAGTGCCGAGTGGTGGCAAATTGCCACGCTCTCGGCGTGGGTCAATATTGGTCGTTGTTGCAGTGAGCCTTACCGTTCTGCTTATGTTTGCGGCATTGGCAATTGATTTTGGCTACCTGATGATGGAGCGCCAGCGGGCGCAAAATGCGGTGGATGCGGCTGCGCATGCGGCTCTCGTGGCGTTTGCGACGGGAACGGGGGATATCGCAGAGGCGGACCTTGTTGCGCACGAGATGCTTCGTCGGCACGGTTTCCCAGCCGGTGAAGTCCGCGTAGGCGCTTATTCGTACGACGACCGAGGCTTCTCGACCGGTGGCAGCCGAACCAACGCAATAGAAGTCTCGATTGCGGGTGAGGACTTGTTGGCGGGAGAGCTGTTTCTGGCATCGCGCCTCAACCTCCCATTGTCCGACCGTGGTGGCGATATTTCTGCGTTGGCGGCCATTCAGCCCCGCGAAATCATGTTTGTGCTCGACCAAAGCTGCTCGATGGCGACCGGCGCAAAAGTGGCGAGCATGACGGAGGGCACGCTGCTGGCGCTGGAGGCCGTTCGCGACACGGACCCCAACGGCGTGGATTATGTCTCTCTCGTGGGGTTCGGCGACACCGCGGTTTTGCATACGCCGCTCACCAATGTTCGAGACAACTTCTCGGCGCTTACGACGACTTGGGGGGACGGCATTTGTCTTTGCAGTCTTGACCCGTATGTGATGTATTACGCAAAGCAGCTGGGAAAAAACCCAGCGACCGCCGAAGCCTTCGACCTTGCGCGCTCGAGCATTTCTACAGACGAAGGAGCCCTTCATCCGCTCTCTCGTGGCGATGCCCACTACGGCACCTACGGGAACGCGGAGGTCAACTTTCGATGCTGCGAGCCGCATTGTAATACAACCTTAGAGGCCCAGCGCCCTGACCCCTCCAAGAGTACATTTATGTCGTGGCTAACGACGTATCAACACGGAAATGGGGTGTTGTGGGGCTTGCAGGTCGCGCGAGAGGAGCTCGAAACCAACGGTTTGTCCGGCTCTCACCGGATCTTGATTGTGTTGGGTGACGGCTTGGACTTCTGCCCCTCGGGTGCCAATGCATCAGCGATGCCCGCTCCGTGCAACACAGGTGGAGACCTGCTCGCAGCGACCACCGCGTATGCCCAGAGCTTGTGGGAAGACGAGCGGGTCCATATCTACCCGGTCTATTACGGTACGAGTGCCACGGCGTTGTCCTATTACCAAAGTTTGGCGACGGGGGACGGCGTTGTCTTCAATCCCAACTCACCGGCCGCGCTGGAGGCGACGTTTGCGGAAATCGTCTGGCGCTCGCAAGTTGTATTGGTGCCGCGATGAAAGATTGGAAATGGACGATTCTCGGTGTGTTGGCGCTATTGGTCGGCTGCGACCAAACGGAAGACAGCGAACACCAGGACGCGATGCCAGCGGAAACCACCGCGCGGGACTTGCAGGCGCGCTTCACGCTCGCCAATGTGGACCGCAGCGACCGCGTGGACGTGTCGGGACACATCGCGTGCGCGGACGAAGGGCCTTGGATGGTCTACGCATGGCGTCTTTCGGGCGATTGGCGCGCAGACGACGCGGGACTTCCTGTCGGTACCCCCGATATTGCCGTAGCAGCCAATGACGACACGCACTGGTCCCTTCCACTGCCGCTTGGGCCCCGCCGGTTTGTTGCGGCCGTTGCGTCGAAGTCGGGTCGTGTTGCGCTGTCGGACGTCTATGGCCGCGCTTTCCCCGTGGTTGGCGCCCTCGAAGGTCTCCAGCTTGCGTGCGACCGTGCGCCGGGTCGACCTCCCGACGACCTCCGCGTGGTCGCACAAGGCACGGCGCCTTCGGCACCTATCGGAGAGGCGCCGGAGGAGCGTGGTCTTCGATTGGAGGAAACGGCGATGTTTGCGGCCCAGCCGTCCATTTTGCGGCGGGCGGTCGCGCGGTCTGCGCTCAACGCAGACGAGTCCGAGGCGTATGTACGGCGGCAATTTGCGGAGCGACTGGGCGAAGAAGAGCTAATGGTCAATATGCCATTGCTGTTGCAGCTCGCACAGGAGCCGGATGCCGTAGAAGGGTTTGTGCGACAAATCGAGTCCAATCGTGCCCAGCGAAGTCCGAAACCCGCGCGCGTCGCGACTTCATCTGTGTCGATAATCGAAGGTGGACCCAACGGGATTGTCGGCGCAGAGCCCCTTCCCATGGGGGTGGTCCAATGAGAAGTGCTCGACGAACCCATACACGACGCGGCGTGGCCCATATAGAGTTGGCTTTGCTGATGCCGTTTTTGTTGCTGTTTTTGTACGCGATTATGGAATACTCTTGGGTGTTTTACCAGCGCACTGCGGTGCAAGAGGCAGGTCGCCAAGGGTGTCGCCATGGCGCGACGCTCAATGAGCAAGACCATGACGTAGAAGGCGAAGTTGTCGCGCACACCTTGGCGACGCTCACTTCATTGGGCGTAGACTGTGACGTCCGTACCTGCGCGATTGCGGTGGACTACGAGGGTGTCTATCCCACGCGGCGATTGCGTTGCAGCGTAGACATCGACTATCGGCCGCTCACCAATGCTCTTCCGATTCCCGAGCGGGTGTCGGTGGGCTACCTCTATTTGTTCGAGGTGCAATAATGCGACGTCCTATCGGGGGCTGGCGGCGGGGGTCGAACGCCATTGAGTTTGCGTTCTCGATGCCCATCTTGATGGCCTTGCTATTCGGCGTAATCGAATACGGCACCATGTTCAATCGGATGCTGTCGGTGCGCAGCGCGACACGCGATGGTGCCCGTTGGGGGGCAACACCTGCCTTTACCGTCGACACCGCTCCTGATTTTGCGGTGGAGCAAGTGCGCGATTCGTTGGCGCTGTTGGGGATTTCGTGTACCGAAGACGACCAGCGTACGGGCGCGTGTACGGTCGAAGCGGAGTCCGACCCTTTGCTCGGATTTCAGGCAATCACCGTTACCACAACGTTGGTATATTCGCCCATCACAGGGGGATTGTTGCCAACTCCCCCGGCGCTTGTCGCTACGGCTTCCTTTGTGTTGGGAGACCAAACGCCGCCTGAAGGCTAACGATGTCCTCAATAGGACAAGATATCGTCGGCTGTCAGCACGGTCACCGGTGCAATGGCACCGAATTCTGGGGGAGATACGCGCTCCGCGTCTCCAACCACGACGAGGGTTGTGCCAAAGGGGGCCGATTGTCCCAACAGCTCCCCTACGTCCGCCGTCGAGACGCGTGGTAATGCCTCACGCAACTGTGCGCGGGGGTCGCGGGTATAGCCGTGGCGCATCCACATTCGCGCTGTGGCGGGAATCTGCCGAAATCCGATTCTCTCTTGGTCCAATCGTTCGGTGGCGGCGTCCCGCGCGAATCCAAACGACCGGTCCGTTATCGGCGGACGCACCAGCAGGGACACCAAGAGCCCCGCGGCATCGACCGCCTTGTCCGCGCGTGTGGTGACCTGTGCCCAGAGCACATCGTCGTCACCGGGGTTTTCACCGGCTGACACACCCCCTGATGTCGCGTAGGCCATCGCCCGCTTTTCCCGTAGCTCCTGGAAAAAGACGCCGGTTCCGCCCTGGTACAGCTCGTTGAGCAGCCGGATGGTGGGCAGACGGTGGATGCCTCCTGGCCCAAGTGTTCGGTATGCGGTCATCGCCGTTTGAACGGACGGATGGTGCACAAACAAGACGCGGTCGGTGGAGGTGCGCGCGCGGGTTTGTGGGGTATACGGCAAATCAGAGGTAATGGATGGTATTAGGTGGTGTAGAATACGCTCTGGATTGTTGTTTCCGGTGTACATTGCATCATATTGCATGTTTGGCAAATGTGTGGTATGATTTACCCATGCGGGCGTATCACCCTCGAATTCTACGAGTGCGCGCAGCTCCTCGTCTGCGGCGGTATAAGAAAGCGAAATAGAGTCGTTGCCGTAAAGTGCAAATGCCCGCGCGGCCGCTTCGATGGTCTTTCGCGTGCATCGGTCCTCTTTTCGTCGCGCGATGCTGTCTTCCACCCATGCACGCGCCACAGCGGTATCGACGACGGGCCGCGCGAATCGCTGGAGGATGCGCGGCAGCGCGTCGGCAATGTTTGGCCCGGCGACCCACAAGTGGGTTTCCTTTCGGCGGCATTCGAGACCCATCTGCACGCCGAGACCATATCGCCAAGTGTTGAATCCGACGCGGTCGAGGCCGTCGGCTCCAGCTTGCTCCATCAGCGTGAGCGCGTAAGGGAGACACCGGTTTTCGCAGAGGCCGGTTGGCCAGACCACGACGGCTTGCTCGAGGTCGGAAAAAGGATTGGAATTTCGGAACAGTCGAGCGTTGGCGAGGTCTGTTTTGGAACAGTGTTGGTGCTCTTCGGTCACTTGGGGCGCCAACGCGGGCACCGGACGTCCCAGGACTTCGGCTGCAAACGCGCTTCGTTGGTCCGTTTGCGTGGCGCGGGGGGCCGGTGGTGGGAGGGCCGAGGCGGTCGTTTCCGCGGTGCCACGGTGGCGGCGAAGTCGAATGCGGTCTTCGCCAAGGTAGTCGTTTGCGACGCGAACGATATCCGCGGCCGTCACCGCGCGATGGCGCGCGAGCTCGCCCATGTGGTGTTCCCAGGACCACCCTTGTACGAAGGCGTGTGTCATCCAGCCGACCCGTGCTTGGTTCGACTCGCGTGCGCCAAGTTCGCCGACCTCCCAGTTTGTAAACACGGCATCGAGCAAGCGAGGGTCGAAGTCGCCGCGACGGATGCGGTCGACTTGCTCCAGGAGGAGGTCCGCGCAATTATCGAGGTCGCCTTGGACGAGGGGGCGTGCCCACACCACTTGGGCGCCGCCTTGCCGGTAGAATCGTGGGTATCCGCCCGCCGACCGTACGCGGCCTTGTGCGACGAGAGCGGTGTCGAGAAGGCCGGTTTCGCCGTTGGCGAGGAGCATGTCGGCCATCCGAAGGGCAGGGCGGTCGGGGTGGTCGATGGGTACTGTGCGCCATGCGAGAAACACCGCTGGCGGGTCGGTGTGGGAGAGGTCCGCGACCCGTTCGCCGATGGTCGGGGGGGCCAAGGGGGGCGCGGCGCGTGGGGGTGTGGGCCGCGCGGGCAGGTGTCCCATGTGTTGGTCCACCCAAGCGAGGACTTCGCTCGGCTCGATGTCGCCGGCGACCAGCACAGCCATGTTTCCCGGTACATACCAGTCGTGAAAAAAGCGACGCAGCGCAGAAACACGTGGACGCAAGAGGTGCGTCAGCTCGCCCAGCGTCTCGTTTCCATACGGGTGCTCGCCCCACAACATACGGTCCATGACCGCGGACACACGCTTGCCCGCGTTGTCGAGCGCGCGGTACTTTTCTTCGCAGATGGTCTCGAGCTCGGTCTGGAAGGCCCGAAACACCGGCTGCGAAAAGCGGTCGCCTTCGAGGGCGGCCCATTGGGCCATTCGGTTTGCGGGGAGGTCGATGAAAAAGTTGGTCCGCTCTTTGTTGGTGGTGGCGTTGAATCCACGTCCGCCCATCGCGGCGTAGACGCGCTTTAGCTCGTTGGGCACCGCGAATACGGACGCTTCCCGTTCTGCTTGGTCGATGGCGGTGCGAAGCGCGGCGCGCGTGGCGTCGTCGGTTGCGGATGCGTGTTCATCGAATAGCTGCGTAATATGGTCGAGATACGGCCGTTCGCGGTCAAAGTCGAGGGTGCCGAGACGTTGTGTGCCCTTGTTGGCCAAGAGGTGCTCAAGGGCATGGGCGGCGCCGGTGGCGTCGGGTGGGTCTTCGGCGGCCCCGACCCGTGCGACGATGCTCGCGAACACGCGCGGCAAGTCTTTGTTGACGGAAAGCCAGACTTGAAGTCCGTTTTCCAACGCAACGACGTGCACGGCGAGGGGGTCATCGGGGGACGGGGAGTGGAGAAACTGCATTGCGCCAACATTGGGGTTGAGAGACGGTGCTGCCAGGAGATCAAAGCGCGGGCGGGAAAACGGGGCGGTTCGGGGGAGACGCAGACGTGGGTCAGGTTCATTTCATTTCGGTCGATTGTGACCCAATCTGAGGGTGCGCGCGGTCCAGTTTGGGGTGACTTCAGGGAGCGAGAGCGTATGGTTGACCGAAGATTGGAGCGTCGGTAAGCTTCCTTCGGTGCCTCTTGAGAGGCGGTTCAGACGAGCGCTCGCCCAGGAGTTCCGATGTTTGTTTTTCCTTCAGACCACATCCGCAATATCGCTTTGGTTGGACATGGTGGAAGTGGAAAGACCTCCCTCGCCGAAGCTGCGCTGTTCGTCAGCAAGGCCACGACGCGCTTGGGAAGTGTGCAAAACGGCACCAGCACCCTCGATTTTGAGCCGGAAGAGCAAAAGCGGCAAGGGTCGATTGCGACGAGCCTGGCTTGGGTCGAGCATGAAGGTCACAAAATCAATATCTTGGACACGCCGGGTGACCAATCGTTTATCTACGACTCGTTGGCCGCGATGCGTGCCGCAGACGCGGTTGTCGTGGTGGTGAGCGCGCCGGATGGCGTCGAGGTCCAGACCGAGCGTGTGTATCGCGCGGCCGAAAAAGCGGGCCTCCCGCGTGCGGTGTTCATCAACAAGATGGACCGTGAACGCGCCGACGCAGCGGCGTGTTTGGCGCAGATTCGGGAAATGTTTGGCGTTCGTCCGGTCCCGTTGCAAGTGCCGATGGGGGCCGAACATGACTTCCAGGGCGTCATCAGCTTGTTCCAACGCAAGGCGCTGGTCTACAAGATGGATGGCAGCGGCGACCGCGAGGTGAAGCCGATTCCTGCGTCGATGCAGCACGATGTGGATGTTGCATGGGAAAACTTGGTGGAGACGGTCGCCGAGACGGACGAGCACCTCCTCGAACACTACCTCGAAAACTTTCAGCTCTCCGAAGAGCAAGTAAAGCAGGGCTTTCACGCAGCATTGAAGGACGGCCGGATCCTCCCCGTGTTCTTCGGTGCGGCCACCCAATGCATCGGCGCTGCCGCGCTTTTGGACCTCGCGATTTGGGCGTTCCCGAGCCCCCTTGAGCGTTCGCCCGTTGCGGCCACAGAAAACGGCGAAGCCACCGAAGTGCCGTGTACGACCGATGGTGCGTTTGTGGCCCAGGTGTTGCACACCCTCGTCGATGAGTTCGCAGGCAAGACCAGCTTGTTCCGCGTGCTCCGCGGCAGCCCACCGTCCGATAGCGCCGTTCACAACACCGCGCGCGACATCTCGGAGCGTTTGGGGTCGGTCTATACGCTGCGCGGCAAAGAGCGCACACCGGTCACGGATGTCGTCACGGGCGACATTTTGGGTGTATCCAAGCTCAAAGGAACCCACACCGGCGACACATTGACGGTAGCGGGCGCCACCACCCGCGTGTCTACTGTGGTGTATCCGGCGCCCATGATGTCGTATGTTATCAAGCCGACGTCAAAGGGCGACGGCGACAAGATTCGCACGGCGCTTGAGCGTATCCTCGACGAAGACCCCACCCTGTCGGTCTCCAACGATGAACTGACCCACCAGCTCGTGCTGAATGGCGTAGGCATCGTGCAGTTGGACATGGCTGTCGAACGGATGCGGCGCAAATACAAGGTGAACGTCACCACGAGCCTGCCGCCTGTTCCTTACCGCGAGACCCTCCGCGCTGCGGTGGTGGGCATTGAAGGCAAGCACAAAAAGCAGAGCGGCGGCGCGGGTCAGTTTGGCGTCGCGATGCTCAATGTCTCACCCTTGCCGCGCGGGGAAGACTTCCAGTTCGTCGACCTCATCAAAGGCGGCGCGATTCCCAACCAGTTCATTCCGAGCGTCGAGAAGGGCGTGCGCGAGCGGATGAAGAACGGGTTTTTGGGTGGGTATCCCATCGTCGATATTCGGGTGGAGCTGACCGACGGCAAGTACCATCCGGTCGACTCGAAGGATGTTGCCTTCCAGATGGCCGGCTCAAAGGGCCTCCGCGCCGCGTTTGAAGCGGGTGGAACCGTGCTCCTGGAGCCCATCATGCACCTCGAAGTCGTCGTGCCTTCGGAGTGCATGGGCGATGTCATGGGCGACATCACCGGGCGCCGTGGTCGCGTCACGGGAATGGATACCCGCGGTCGAAACACCGTCATCGAGGCGACTGCGCCGCTTGCTTCGTTGTTGCGATACGCGCCTGAGCTCAAGGGCATCACGGGAGGCAAGGGCTCCTTTACGATGTCTCTCCATGCGTATGAGGAAGTGCCCCGCAACCTTGTCGACGCGATTGTCGAAGCGAGCCCCTTCCACAAGCATGATGACGAAGACTGATGTTTTGTGGCAAAACATCCGGGTGCTGACCGTGGGCGCGGGTGGCGTTATGATTCGTGCCCGCCTTATACCGGACGTGAGAGCGTAGGTTTCACGTCTGGCATGATACCGGCTGGCGAAACGGCTGGCCGTGGGTTTGCCCGGAGACAGAGAATGAGTGGTTCGACAAGCGAGGCCATTCCGTTCGCAAAACTCGGCGTCCCGTTGGACATGGAAGCGCGAATTGGTCGGGATTCGCCTTCCAACGTGAAGCGGGCCATCGCCAAAGGGGTCGTGCCGGTTCCGGCCACGGCCCAGTTGGGCGTTTTGTATGTGCTGGCGACAGATCCCGACCCCAAAGTGGCCAGCGCTGCCCGGAAGACCTTGCGGGGGCTTCCCGACAAGTTGGTCCTCACCAACATCTCGATGCGCACGCACCCGAAGATTCTGGAGTTCATCACCGAATTTCGGCGTCCGACCCCCGAGACCGACGAACGCATCGCGATGCTCCGTGTGGCCAACGACCGCACCGTCGAGCTGATTGCCGCCCGCGCGAATTCGTCATTGTGCGAAATGTTGTCGCGCAACCACGAGCGCCTGTTGATGTCGCCAGGCGTGTTTGTGGCCCTGCACGCCAACCCCCAGTGCTCGGACACACACCTAGCGAGCGCCGAGGCCTTCTTGCGGATGCAGGACGGCATGCCCGAGGTGCCCGAGGTCCGGCCCTTCCTCCAGGCGGCGGGCAGCGAGGAGTTTGTCAGCGCAGATGACGGGCCGGTTGAATCCGACGACGCCTCGTCCGTCGAATCGGATGAGGACGCCGATTCGCCGGAGTCCGATGCGGGCAACGATGCGGTGGCTCCAGCGCCATTCGACCCCGCCGACGTCGACATCGAGGCAGAGGTCGACGCAGCATTGCGCGGTGAAGTCTCGCCGACCTTGGTGCGACGGCAAGAAGAGGCGCTGCGCTTGTTTGACCTCAGTCAGCTCGACGTGCCCGCGGAAGGGCGTCCGTCAGGCTTCAAGTACGACTTTGCCGATGTGGCCGACACATTCAGCTTTGACCTCACCGGCGACCACTCGGAAACCGAAGCCGAAGAACGCGGCGAGCTGTCCAAGCGCATCGACCAACAAATCAAAGACATGTCGGTCGGTCAAAAAATCAAGCTCGCGTTCTTGGGCAACAAAGAAGTGCGCTCGTACTTGATTCGCGATCGCAACCGGATTGTCGCGTCGGCCGTTGTCAAGTCAGGACGCCTGACCGACTCCGAGGTGACCGCCTTCGCAGGCAACAAAAACCTCGACAGCGACGTAATTCGCGAGATTTGCAACAACCGCGAGTGGATGCGAAAGTACCCCATCAAGGTTGCCCTCGCGAACAACCCCAAAACACCCGTCGGCCAAGCGGTCGCGGCCGTCGCGGCGCTCCAGAAAAAAGACCTGCTCATGCTGACCCGCAATCGCAACGTGCCCAGCGTGGTCAACCAAGCGGCCGTGCGATTGTACCGCCAGAAGTTCAAAGACGTCTGAGGTGCCGCGCTGGCTTCGGGTGCCCGTGGACGCGTGGTCCCTGGCCGCGCTGCTGGCCATCGGTGCGCTTTGGGGGGCCGTCGGCGTAGGCGAGGCGTGTCGGCCAAATGCGCCGCTGTTTGACCATGCCGTGCTGATGGCGGACATGCTGCACGCGCCGCCCCATTGGTGGGCCGCGCACAACGAGCATCGGCCTGTGATGCCACGCCTCGTGTTTTGGGCAGAAGCGGCGCTCACAGGGGGCGACACCCGCCTCCCTGTCGCTGTGGGCATTTTCGCCGTCGTCCTGGCAATGGTGCTCGTCGCGCGACCTGGGCGTCGGCGACGGTCGCTGGTCACAACAATCGTCGCGTTGGCGGTGGTGCTGCGTCCACCGACGATGTGGGCGTTGAGCTGGCCTACCAACCTCCAGTACCCGTTGGCCTTGCTCGGCGCGGCGATTGCGTTCTCCACGCCCACGCGACCGCTCCGCGTGCTGGCGGGGACCACCATCGCCGTGCTTTCGAGCGCGGAAGGCTTGTGGGTGGCGCCTATCATCGCTGCGTTTGCGGCCTGGGAGCGTCGTCGCGGGTGGGCCTTGGTGTGGTTGCTCGTGGGCGGGGCGGCGGTCGTGGTGTGTACGCGACAGGGAAATACCGGACTTCGGTTTCCGGAAACAAGAGACCAGCTTTGGCACGCGGCCCGGTTTGTCTCCGACCTTGTCAGCTTTCCGTGGTCCTTTCGCTTTGCGGGCGTGATGCTCCTGCCCGTCGTAGTGGCCGCGTGGCGCGGGAGGCGGCGTCGGGGAGGCGCAGGTTCCTTTCTTGCGATGTATGGCGCAGGCTTTTCTACTATGGTCGCGCTTGGGCGTTGGTGGCTGCCCGAGGTCCACCACCGCTATGTGCTGGGCATCGGCATTGTGGTCGCGGGGATGTTGATCGCCCACACCGCGCGATGGGGGCGCCGCGCAGGTCGTTTGGTGCTCTGGGTCGCCGTTTTGATGGCGTTGGAGTCTTACACCTTGGCTCCCGCGATATCAAATCGGTGCCAAGAACAGGCGCCTCCGGGGACGGCCTTCTGGGCGGGGCAGACCGACGATGGCGCGGAGGCCCATCCCGGCTTTCCGCCGGCGATTGCGCGGGAACTTCGGGCGCATTTGTGGTCGTTTGGCCTCTACCGGGATGTGCGTCTGCCCGTTGAGACGAAAGACACGGCGCCCCGCGACTGAATCTCGTTGCGCGGCGCGCAATCGTTGGTCTGCGCGACCGCAGAGAGCCACACCGGCAACCGGTGTGGTAAAGAGGCAGCATGCGGTTTTATTGTCTATTTCTCGTGGCATGTGCAGCCCCGCCTTCTAAGGGTGGCGGCGGGGAAACGTCGACCTTCGATGCCGGTCCTGCCGCCACAGCGAGTGTGGATTCTGGTGAAGGAGGGGTCTTTCCTATCGAGGACAACGTCGTAGAATCGGTGGAGGGCATGGAAGATAGCTTGTTCGACCCTCTCACGATTCATCGGTTTGACATCACGTTGGGTTCCGCGGCAAAAGACGCCCTCAATCGGCGACCTGACACCTATGTGGCCGGAACCTTCCGCTGGGGAACGATAGAGCGGGAGGTGGGCGTTCGCATCAAAGGTTCGAGTAGCCGGGATGACTTTTATGGGAAGCCGTCTCTCAAGGTGGACTTTACGTTTGCCGACCGAAATGCGCGCCTCGCGGGTCAAAAAAAGCTCAATATGCACAATATGGTCTATGACCCGATGAAGGTGTCCGAGGCCCTTTCGTACCAACTGTTTCGTGATGCGGGGCTGCCCGCCTCGGAGACGGGCTACGCGCGGTTGTATGTGGACGGGGACGACTATGGCTTGTATTCGTTGGTAGAAGTGCCGAGCGACCCCTTCTTGGACAAATGGTACGACGACCCTCACGGCAACCTGTACGAAAATGCCGCCAACTATTGTGACTTAGACGACGGCCTCTCGTGCTTTGAGGCCGAGGAGTACGACGAAGGCGACCACACAGCATTGCTGGCATTTATGGACGCAGCGGCCGCCGATGGCTTCGATGCGCTGCGAAGCCACGTCGACCCCGTGCGCTTCCCGCGCTTTTTGGCCATGGAGGCCGCGATTGCCCATTGGGACTCCTATTCATTTGACCAAAGCAACTATCGTTGGTATCATGAGCCGACAGTGGGCACCTGGAGCCTCATCCCGTCGTCGATGGACCTCGATTATGGCTATCGGCCTTGGAGCTACCCGGAGTGTGGGCGCCACGGCGTCGACCCCAGCACGTACACCATGGGGCTCGTGAGCGCGCGCTGTTTTGGCGATGATGCCTGTCTACAGGACGTTGTTGATGAAATGGCGCTTGCGGCGGATCTTCTGGAGTCCGCGGATGTGGTCGGGCGCTTGGATATCTTGACGGACTTGGTCCGCGATGACGTCTATTCGGATCCCAGAAAGTATACGACCAATAGCCACTTCGAGAGCCACATCGCATGTGTGCGGACTTGGCTCGAAGGGCGACCCGCGGAACTGCGGGATTGGGTGAACGCACAACGCTAACCAGGCGGTCGTTTTTTCACGACCTATGTTGCGTGGCTGCGGTTTGGGGTATTGTCCGGTAGCAAATATCTGGGAGTCGTGATGTCGTCGTTGTACACCCTATTGTCGTCCACTGCTGTTTCAAAGCCCCTGTCTTCGGGACGCGCGTCTATTGCCTTGCTCGCAATGCTCGCGGCGTGTGGGGGGACGGAAAAGTCCGAGTCCGCAACCACGACCGGTGCCGGTGAAACGTCCGACACGGATGGCGGTGACGGCGGCGGTGACGGCGGGTCCGATGGCGGCGGCGACGGCGGCTCCGATGGCGGCGCAGACGGCGGCAGTGGCGGCGCGGACTACGTTGCTTCGGTGCAAGCCAGCTGCACAACGGGCGAGTCGGGCGCGGTCGTGACGTACGACGGGAATCGGCTGCAAGGCGAGATTACCTGGACCATCGACTTCGACGCCACGGCGGAAGCCCTTGGCTACGTTGACTGCACCTATACCCGCACCTTCGAGGGGATAGAACGAAACGATGTCGAGCACATCTGCCCCGGCTGCGACTTGATTGTTGAAGGGACGGGTGAAGTGGTCGATGGTTTCGAGGATTGCGCCGAGCCGTTGTTTGGCGGCGAGGCTATCCGCACCGAAACCTGGGGTTTTATGGGGACGTCGTTTTATCGTCGGCAGGGTGCCCAGCTGTACTTGGGAGACGACCCTCTGGCCACGCTCTCGGCGCGCTCCGGCGATGGTTCGAGCGTGTCGGTGGGCTGGGAGAGCGAGTACTCGTTGTCTGACCCTTCCACCGGCGGCTTTGCGCTGATTGCCGACGGAACCATGAGCTGGTCGCCTGACCCCGCGCTCGCGATGACACCCTACTTCGCCCCCCGCACAGAGCCCTACGCGTGCGGCTGGGAGTGCAACGACCCCGGCACCTTGGAGGGCAGCTATCCCCTCGTTCCCGACGCCGTGCTGCCCAACTTCCGTATGCGGGACCAATGCGGCGAAATGGTTGACATCCACGACTTTTATGGCTCGTACCTCGTGCTCGATTCTGCCCAGCCGGACTGCGGCCCGTGCTTGGCGATGGCGGGCGACGCCGAGGCCTTCCGGGAAACGATGACCGCGGCCGGCATTCCGGTTCGCTTGATTCCGCTGGTCGGCGCGGGTTTGGCGGAAGTGTATTCCACGCCAAGCGTCGCGCAGCAAGACAACTGGGTCGAGCGCTTCTCGTCGACCGAGCCGGTGTTGGCCGACCGCGGCTGGGGCTACGCGGCCTTGGGTCCGTATTTGGCGGACTATGAAGGCGAAGAAATCGCTTGGCCCGCCTGGATTATCATTGCGCCCGATATGACCGTGATTCAGGGCCAAATCGGGTATTCTTCCTGGGACGAGATGGGCGATATCATCCGCGCCGATTGGGAAGCGCGCGGGTCAACCGGCCCACTGTAGCGTCGTTGACGGGACTGAATGGCGATTCAGTGGAGCAGGGCGCGCCGGCCCGCGCCGTCTCGCGGCATCCATTGGCCCCCGCCGCCGATATTACGACAGCCAGATGCCGTCGCAAATCCAAGTGGCGGTGTCGACGATTCCGTGCCGCTGCTGGTCGTTGCACACATGAATAACGCTACTGAATAGCGATTCAGCGGTGCAGCGCAGGCGGTGTACACCCGCGCAGCCAATCGGACCTGCGGCGGTGGCGACCATACACAACACGCCGATGTCGATGGTGCCGGTGTTGGGGTCGATGCCGCTGCTGTCAGTAATCTCCTCGATGATGACGAAGGTGCCCATCTCGGGAAACAGCATGTTGCGGCTGCGGCTACCGGGGCGAACCACGAGGTTGCCCGGCCACAACGAGCCATCGGCACGCTCGTGGCCGCTCGGGCGTGACTCGGACAAGCGGGCTGCATCGGGGCCTTGGTACAAGCCGGCCGCTCTGCCTTCTTTGATGAGGTTCACGCTAATCGGGGCTACGCCGCGTTCGTCAAAGCCGCGTGTGGCCATTCCGCCGGCACGACGGGCGTCGTCGACAACATGCAACACAGCACTGCCAATCCGGCTGCCGACGCGGCCGTGCAAAAAGCTCTGGCCTGCCGTGATGCGTTCGGCGGAAAACGCGGACACCAAGCGGGGAAGCAGCGATGCGACCGCGCGCTGGTCAAATACGACGGCGGTAGGTTGGCTTGGAAGGTCTGCGGGCGAAAGGCAGGCCACCAAGCGGGTGCCCAGCTCGTGTCCCAAGGGCCGGCTGGCCACTTCGGCAAAGTTTCGGCTGACGAGCTGTCCGCGCACTTTGTGGCTGCCGTCATGGGTGGCGGCGTGTCCAATCAGAGCGAAGCGGGTGCCTGTTTCGGCGGCTTCGACACCGGCCGACGACGCGAACGCGCGGGTCTCGTGCAGCTCTTCATAGCGCAGGCGCACTTCCCCGATGCGGCTGTCCACTTGCAGGCAACCGTCCACGTTTGCGCGCAAGACCTCCCGTCGCTGCAAGTCGTCGAGGGCAGGGTAACGGCGGTCGGCGATGTCGAGGCCGCGGTCGGGAATATCGAGGCGGGGAGGGGGCCCGGCGGTTCCTTTGGTGGGACGCGCGTCGGCGAGGGCGGTGTCCACCAAGTCCTTTCGAACCGAACGGTCGAGCGCGTCGGTCACGATAATCGACTGACCCATAGCCCCGCTGGGGGTCCAGACCCGCACAAGCGCGCGGTAGCCAACGTCTTCGCGGGTGGTCTCCACATCGCCTTCTAAGCGACGGGCATCGGTGCGGAGGGCAAACACCTCGGCTGCGGCGGCACCCGACTCGTGCGCAAGGTCGAGCAGGCGAATGGCTGCCAGACGGGCGGAACCGATGTCTGGTTCAAACCAAGATGCGGACTTGTGGGTGCTCACGGGTACTCTCCCTGGGAACCGGATCGATGGAGGAGCCATGGTTTTGTCGCGCGGGCAGACCTTGCGGCACGCACGAACGGCGACTCCACGCGCATACGGATACATGTCTGGGTATGAACCTCCCAAACACACCGCTGGTCTGGAGCGTAGCCCTGGACGGGTCCGCTCGCGATGCTTTTTCGTCACCTTCCGTCGCGGGGTGCAGGCGAAGTTTGCGCCACGTTGCTTCGCGGTCCATCCCTTGGGCGGGCGTGTTGGCGTGTTGGCTCGGCCTCGCGGTCGTCTCGGCGTGCGACGCTGCGGAGGTCCCGGCGGTCGCGGTGGCTCCGGTGGAGGTGGGCGGTTCTCCCCCCGCGCAAACGGTGACGGCGGCTCCGATTGCCGGCGTTGTGGTCGCAATCGGCGACCTTCACGGCGATCTCGCGGCCACCACGAAAGTCCTCCAGCTCGCCGGCGTCACCGATACAGAGGGCCACTGGTCGGGCCAAGTGCAGGTGTTGGTGCAAACTGGAGACACCACCGACCGCGGTCCCCAGAGCAAGTCCGTCCTCGAGCTTCTGCGCCGCTTGTCCGAGGAGGCCGCGGCGGCGGGCGGCCAGGTGGTCGCGTTGTTGGGAAACCACGAAGCGATGAACATACAAGGCGATTGGCGCTATGTGCATCCCGGCGACGTGACGGAGTTTGGTGGCGTAGAAGCCCGTGCGGCGGCCTTTTCTGCGACCGGCGACCTTGGCGCATGGCTGCGCAAACGCGACGCGGTCGCGCTCGTGGGAGATACCGTTTTTGTCCACGGCGGACTTTCGCCGGCGTGGGCTGTCAAGGGACTCCCTGCGGTCAACAATGCTGTCCGAAGCGCGCTCGACCAGCCCCAGGGGGCGTCCGTGCTGGGTCCCGAAGGCCCGCTCTGGCTCCGCGATTATCTACAGGCGCCCGAGTCCATCATGTGTCCCCAGCTTGCAGAAGCGCTCGCGCCACTGGGGGCCCGCCGAATGGTGGTCGGACACACCACCCAGCGCGATGGGCGGGTGGCGGTGCGCTGCAATGGCGCGTTGTTGGGCATAGATACGGGCATTTCGGCCCACTACGGCGCGCATTTGGCAGCCGTCCGCATTTCCAACGGAGACGCCGTCGCTGTATACGCTGATGGCACCACGGATTTGATCGATCCGTCCCAACCGTGACGGCGCGCAGACAAAGGTTGCACGTTCGCGCATGGCGCGGGGGGCTAGCGTCACGCTAAGGTCTGGCGTCACGGTGGAGCGTGTGTTTCACCGTTCATCGATCGGGCGTCCTCTCGGCAGCCGAACGCCAGGGGTTCGCCTCGGAGCCATTCACCTCGGGCGTGCCGGGGGAAGGGCTCCAGAACAACCGCGGGGTCGACCGGACGGCCCCGCTTCGGAGAGCCGCTGATGCCAACGAACGCATACGTCCAGAAGATGGTCGCCACCGCCGAATCGGGGGCCGGTGTCGATGGGTCTGGCGCCGGGTCGTTCCAGTCTCTCGTCAACGCCGCGGGTCGGCAGATTCGTCCTCCCTTCATGGCGCGTCATGGGGCTTCCCATGCCGTGAAGATGTTGGGCGACCTCTGGCCGCGCGTTCTCGAACGTGCAGGGCGCGACATCCACGTCCACGGTTCCTTGGAGCATGGCCAAGCGACAGTCACCACTGTCATGCCCGACCAACCCTTCATCGTAGACACCGTGCGGCTGGCTCTGGCTCGCTGCGGCGCCACCTACGCCGGCGGCTTCAACGCGGTTGTGGGCATCGGCCGTGACGGAAGCGGCCATCTGACCCGCGTCGACGGCGATGGCGACCGCCTGGAAAGCATCGTGCTGATGGAGGCGGAAGGCATCGATCAAGCGGCGCTGGACAGCTTGTGCCGCGACCTTCACGCCGCGCTTCGCTTGTCCCAGTCGGCCGTCTCCGACTTCCAGGCCATGATTGACGTGGTCGACGGCGCGTCGTTCCAGTTTGGCCGCATGGCCGACCGCAACCCCGACCGCGGCGAAGACCTCCGCGAAACCGCCGAGTTCTTGCGGTGGCTCCTCGCCGACAACTTCGTGTTCATGGGCCTTGTCTGCGGCGACCAGCGCCTCGGCTTTGCGTCGGAGTCCGTGTCCGACGTTTGGAACCAGAGCGCGCTCCTCCGCTGGACCGAGTCCGACCGCTTGGTCGATGTTCGCAAGGGCGTTTTGGAGTCACCGGTTCACCGCGCTGGCCGGGTGGACGAAATCCGCGTCGCGGTTCCGTCCGCCAATGGTGCTGGCGTCAAGCCGATCTTGATTCAGGGTATGTTTACTTACCGTGCGATTACGCAGCCGAGCCGCCATGTGCCTCTGTTGCGGCGCACCCTCGCCGGCATTTTGCGCGGCCAGGAAAGTCAGCCCGGCTCGTATCGCTACAAAGGCATCGCCAACGTCTTCGACAGCCTCCCCACCGAGTTCTTGTTCGGTGCCGAGACTGAAGAAATCGTGGAGCTGGTCGACCGCGTGCTCGAAGCGGAGCAAGAGCACGAAGTTCGCGTTCACGTTGTCCAAAACAACGAAGACGAGACTACATTCGTGTTGGCTGCCCTCCCACGGGAGCGCTGGTCCGACGACCTTCGTGCCCGGATGCAAAACTCCTTGGTCGCCTCGACCGGCGCGTCGTACAGCGACCATGGCGTGTTTGTGGGCCGCTACCAAACGATGCTGGTCCACTTTTTCTTGACCGGCACCCAAGCCCTCCCCGGTGAATCGCGGGAGGCGTTGTTGGCCGAGCTTCGGCGTATGGCGACGCCCTGGCATGACCTCGTGTTCGTGGCCCTCCAGTCTCGCTTTGCCGATGAGCGGGCCAACGAGCTGTTCTTGCGCTACGGCAATGCGTTTGCTGGCGTATATACGCAGGTCACCGAGCCGGAGCGGGCCGCCGCCGACATCGACATGCTCGAGCGCTTGGGCGCGACGAACCCTGTCGAAGCGGCGCTGTACCGCGATAGCCGCGGCCGCATCAACCTGCGGCTCTACCAAGCCGACGACATCATCTTGTCGGACATCCTGCCGGTTCTCGATGACTTCGGCTTGGTGGTCACCGACCAGTACGCCGATGAAGTGCGCCCCTTGGGCCAGGCCGCTCGCACCATCGACACCTTCCGCTTGAAGGGTGTCACTGCGGTGGAAGATGCGGAGCTGCTGTCGTTGGCGTCCTTGCTCGAAGACGCCATTCGTGCCGTCTTCGACAAGAAGATGCCCGTCGACCCGCTCAACCGTATTGTGCTTCGCGCGAAAATCCCGTGGCAGGCCGTGGACCTCCTCCGCGCCTACAATGGCTACGCCCGCCAGCTCGGCCTCCGCTACACCCTCGTCCGCGTCCAGGAGATTTTGCTGGGCCGGCCGTCGCTCGTGCAGAAGCTGTGGACGTACTTCCAAGCGCGCTTTGACCCCGCGCTCGAAGGCGACCGCGCCGAGCAAATGCGCTTGGCAGCCGATGCGTGTGAGTCGGAGATTGTGCAGGTCACCGACCACGACCAGGACCGCGTGTTCACCACGCTGTTCAACTTGATGCAGGCCACGCTCCGCACCAACTTCTACCGCCAAGACCGCCTCGAACACTACATCTCGTTCAAGGTCGACGCCTCCGCCGTCAAGATTATGGCCGAACCGCGCCTCAAGTATGAAGTGTACGTGCACCACCGCGAAGTCGAAGGCGTGCATCTCCGCGGCGGAAGCATCGCCCGCGGCGGGATTCGTTGGTCGGACCGCGAAGATTATCGCCGGGAAATCTTCGACCTCGCGTCCACCCAGATGGTGAAGAACGTGCTCATCGTGCCGGAAGGCTCGAAGGGTGGCTTCTACATCAAAAACCGTGATGCGAATGAGCCGATTCGTGCGCAAGCAGACCGTCTCTACCGCATCTTGGTGCGCGGTATGTTGGACGTGACAGACAATATCCGGGGTGGTACTATCGTTCCTCCGCCCCAGGTGGTGCGCCACGACGGCGACGACCCCTACATCGTCGTCGCCGCCGACAAGGGCACCGCCCACCTGTCGGACACCGCAAACGGAATCAGCCAGTCGTACAACTTCTGGCTCGACGACGCCTTCGCGAGCGGCGGCTCGAACGGCTACGACCACAAGAAGGTGGGCATCACGGCCCGCGGCGGCTGGATGACCGCGCGCCGTTTGTTCAGCGAAATGGGCATCAACACCCGCACCGACATCTTCACGGCGGTCGGCGTGGGCGACCCCTCGGGCGACGTGTTCGGCAACGGCGTGGTCGAGCACCGCACGATGAAGCTCATCGCGGCCTTCAACCACCTCCATATCTTCATCGACCCCGACCCCGACCCCGAGACCAGCTACATCGAGCGCAAGCGCTTGTTTGACGGGGCCTTGGGCTGGGAGCATTACGACACCAGCAAGCTGTCGCCGGGCGGCGGCATTTTCAGCCGTCGCGCGAAGTCCATTCACCTGACGCCGGAAATCAAGAACCGCTTGGGTGTGTTGCAAGACGAGCTGCCGGTCGATGTGGTGCTCCGTCTCATCCTCCGCCTCGACGTCGACCTGCTGTGGAACGGCGGCATCGGCACCTACGTCAAGGCCACCCACGAGTCCCACGCCGACGCTGGCGACCCCACCAACGACGCGGTGCGGGTCAACGCGAGCGAGCTACGGGCCAAGGTGGTCGGCGAAGGCGGCAACTTGGGCTTCACGTCTGCGGGCCGCATCGAGTACGCCTTGCGCGGCGGTCGCATCAACACCGACTTCATCGACAACTCCGGTGGCGTCGATATGTCGGACCACGAGGTCAACCTCAAGATTCTGCTGAATCCGATGGTGACCGATGGCATCCTTACGCTCGACCAGCGAAACGCGCTGTTGGAGTCGATGACGGAAGAGGTCGCCCGCGACGTCTTGGCCAACAACGACCGCCACGGTCGGCAGTTGTCCCTCGACCAAGCCCGCGCGCTCCGCGACCCCATGACCTTCTCGGGCGCCATCGACTGGGTGTGCCGGAAGGGCAACCGCAGCCGCGCCACCTTGTCGTTGCCCACCGATGATGTGCTCCAGCGGCGCGCGTTGGCCGGTCAGGGCGTCACGCGTCCCGAGCTGGCGGTGCTGCAAGCGCATGTGAAGATGCACGTGTTCAAGGAGCTGAACGTCTCCGATCCGAGCATCCTGCCCAACTTCGACGAGAAGGTGCTGGGCTACTTCCCGCAGACTGTTCGCGAGAAGTACCCCGACCAAATCGCGAAGCACATGCTGCGGCGCGACATCGGCATGACTGTGGTGGTCAACGAAATCGTGGGCGACAACGGCGCGTTGTTCTTCCCGATGGTGAGCGAGCTGACCGGCCAGCCGATGGTGCGCATCGCCCACGCTTGGTACCTCGCGAGCGATTTGGTCGGCGCCAAGGCCATCCGCGCCGACCTCAACGCGACGGGTGCGCCGCTCGACGTGCTCTACCGTGCGTGGGTGCAGGTGACCGACGCCATCATGGGCCTCGTGACCCAATGGCTGGCTCCCGGCGAGCCGGGCGCCGACGCCGAAGACCGCGAACTCATCCGCCTCGCGCTGGCCCGTATCGGCTCGCTGCGCGGCACCGCCCATGAAGCCCGCATTGACGCCCGCGCCGATGCGTTCAATGGCACGGCCATCCCCGAAGACTTGCGCCGTCGTATTGCTCTTTTGGGCGAGCTTTCCGTCGCCCGCGAAGTCGCCCGTGGCTTTGACGGTTCGATGGAGCTGGACGATGCCCTCGTTTCGCACCTGGCCTTGGGCGAAGCCAGCCGGCTCCTCCCCGCCATCCGCGCGCTGGAATCGCGCAAAGCAAGTGGCGGCTGGGACCCCGTCGCCATCGGCATCCTGCGCAATCGCTACGTCGCGTTGCTGCGGCAGCTCCAGCAAACGGTCGATGTGCAGCGCGAAGTCAAGCTCGGTGTCGACCGTGTCGCCGCACGCTTGGGCCGCGGTGAGCTTGCGCCCCTTCGCGACCTCATGACGCACCTCTTGGGCGAACGCCCCGATGTGTCGGCATTGTTGGTCGCAGAAGAGCGCGTGCGCGCGTGGCTGTCGAGCTTCTCGGCGAATACTGCGGTCTGACACACGAGGTCATCGCCCTTCCTTCGTGTCATTTCGAGGGGAGGGCTTGACCCTCCACGCCGGAGCGTTCCCCGATGGCCGAAACCAACCGAGAGTGGTGGTTTTTGCGCCACGGGGAATGCGAGGGCAATGTTGACGGCGTGCTGGTGCCTTCGGACACTTCGCACCTGACGGCCGCGGGCTGGTCCCAGGCCGTTTTTTTGCGTCCGCGGTTGGCGGCGTGTGTGCCGGCGGAGGTGCTCGTCAGTCCAACTGCGCGCACCATTCAAACCGCGATTGCGATGGGCGTTCCGCCGTTCCGCCAGCGGCGTTTGGCGGACCTTCGCGAGCGCTCGTTCGGCGCGCTTTCGTCCCAGACTATCGCCGCGGTACGGGCAGGCCCGTGGTCGAGCACCCGCGCGGCGTGGTCCGTCGCACCCCCCGACGGCGAGACGCTTCACGCGGTCGCCCAGCGCGCGGTGGCGGCCGTGCTCCCGTGGGCCGAAGGCGGAGGGCCCGTCGTTGTGGTCGCCCACGCAGGGGTTATTCGTGCGCTGGTGGGCCTCCTCGATGGCCTGCCCACCCAAGACATCGGCAAATTGCGCGTGCCTTGGGTCGAGCCGCAGGTGCGCGCGGTCGCCGCTTCGAAATGGCACGCGCTCTACGACCAATTGGGCGTAGACACAGCGCGCGCCGAGATGTCAAGCAGCCTGTTTTAGCGCCAAGCGGCCACATATGGGTCGGAGGTGTTGCCGCTGTCGTCGATGAGGACGATAGTGAACGTATGGTCGGCGCCGGTGTCGCAGGTGATGCCGCCATAGACGTCGTCGCGGAAGGCGAAGGTGCAGTAGCCTTCGTTGCACAACAACGGCTCCGAAAACACTTCGCCGCCCGACGCATTGGTGGCGGTGATGGTGCTATCGAGAACGGGGATGGTGTCGGCGCCTTGGGGGTCATCGACGGTGGCCTCAATCACAATCGACGAGGGGCCCGAGGCGTTCGGCGCGCAGGTGGACCATCCCTCCACCACAAACGGGGAAGGGTCAGGCGTGGAGTCGCCGGTTTCGGTCGTGCCGTTTCCGGTGGTGCCGTTTCCGGTGGTTTCGTTGGTGGTGGCGCCACCGGTGGTGGTGGATTCCGTGGTCTCTTCATCGGACTTGCCGCTGCAAGCGCCGATACACAAGGAAATCGCAGCCACAAGGAAGTGCTGGGAGCGGTTCATCGTCGTCCTCCGTCGTGGGTTTCAGGATACACGGGTTCGGGTGGTCTTGTCGCGGAAGTGTACAGAACGGACCACGAGGAGAAGTCGTGGTTGCTCCGCCATTGGTGCTTGCAAGCGCTTCCCCGCGTCGTCGGGGTTTGTTGGCCGCCATCGGAATTCCGGTCGCATCGGTGCGGCCGGCCAACGTGCCCGAAGTGCCCGCGCCAGGCGAGGCGGCCCAAGCCTACGCATTGCGCCTTGCCGTCGAGAAGGCCGCTGCTGTGGCCACTCCCGATGTGGTGGTCCTCGCTGCCGACACGGTCGTACACCGCGATGCGGTCCTTTTTGAAAAGCCCGTCGATGATGCGGATGCGATGCGGATTCTGACGGGCCTTTCGGGGGGCTGGCACGGCGTCAGTACCGCCTTTTGTGTGCAACACGGCACGCACCAAGAAACGGGCGTAGTGACCGCCCTCGTGCGATTTCGCGAGCTCACGCCGGCCATGATGGCTGCGTATATCGCGACAGGGGAAGGCCGCGACAAGGCTGGTGCCTACGGCGTTCAAGGACTGGGCGCCGCACTGGTCGCGGAGGTAAAGGGGAGCACGTCTACGGTGGTCGGCTTGCCATTGGACGAAGTGCTGGCCGCACTCGCGCGAATGGGCATTGTCCCGTCGTTTTCATAGGTTGTATCCCCTCATTTTTTGTCAAACCCCAAGGGGAATCTGATGTCCTTTGCAGAACAGCGTGCGGAAATATTGGAACGTATCGCGCGTGCGTGCGTGGCTGCGGGCCGCGACCCCGCCTCGGTGCGCCTGCTGGCCGCTTCCAAGACCCGGTCGGCGGAGGAAGTGCGCGCCGCAATCGCGACGGGCCACTTGCTGTTTGGCGAAAACCGTGCCCAAGAGCTGCGGGACAAATCGCAGGCTCTGCTCGGCCATCGACCGACGCCCGAGTGGCACTTCATCGGCGCCTTGCAACGCAACAAGGTGCGCTACGTCGTTGGAACGGCGGTCTTGGTACACGCGGTCGATAGCCTCAAGCTGGGCGAAGCGATTTCGGAGCGGGCGGCATTGCTCGCGGACCGCGGCGAACTTGCTGGTCCTGTGGGCGTTTTGGTGTCCGTCAATGTGGGCGATGAAGACAGCAAATCGGGGGTGGCGCCAAGCGAAACGCTGGGCCTGGCGGCAGCCCTGCACCAACTGCCGCATATCGAGGTGCGGGGGCTGATGTGTATTCCGCCCGCGGTGGACGACCCCGCGGAGTCAGCTCCGTACTTCGCGCTGTTGCAATCTCTCGCCGCGGAGGGCCGCGCCGCGGGGCTTCCGCTCGCAGAGCTCTCGATGGGCATGAGCCACGACTTTGAGGTGGCCATCCACTTTGGCGCGACCCTCGTGCGCGTAGGCACGGCCCTGTTTGGCGGTCGTTCTTAGCGCCTGCCGCCGATTCGCCAGGGGAGCCGTGCGGGCTCCGGGACCCGCGCCTTCGAATCATGATTGTTTGGGGGTTGACCCTCTGATTCGCGTGCTTCTATAGGGTCTCGAGCGGCGGCGGTCCTGTTAGGTTGGGGCGCCGACCGCGACACGGCAAAGAGCGCAATGGTGTGTGCTCTCACGCCTGTCCCAACCCTGTTCGGCTTGGCCGAATCCAATGTAGGAGCGTCGCGATGCTTGCGTCTCTTCATTCTGCGCGTGTGCATGACCCCTTTGCTGGCTTTGATGCCCTGTTGCGCGACCTCGATCGATGGTCCCGTGCTGGACGCTCTTCTGGCTCATCTTCGGTCACGGTTACCGCGGACGCAGACGGCTGGACGGTGTGGGTCCCGCTCCCGGGCGTCACGCCGTCGATGGTCGATCTCCAGGTGAACCAACACAACTTGCGCTTGAAGGTGACCGACGCCGCCGAAGCGCTGCCCGAGGGCTTTCGACGGGTTCACCAAGAACGGCGCCGTCCCCCGGTGGACGCGACGTGGCGCCTTGATGAGAGCGTCGATTTGGACACTATCACCGCGGAGATGGCCCGAGGCTTGTTGCGCGTCCGCTTGCCCCGTCGCGCGGCGCCGAAGTCCCGCTCGATTCCGGTGACGGCGGGCCAGCCCTGACCCTCCTTCGGTTGGGTTTGGCGCAAGTTGTTTCCAATATAAAGCTGCGGTCGCTATCGGACTCTCGTGAATACAAGCCGATATAGCGACACAAGCCTGTCTCTTCATCGCAAACCAAACCGCGGCGACTGCCTGCCGTGCATATGCACAATACTACAGTTGTGCAAAGGATACAACATGTCTGCGACTTCTTTGAATGAGTCCGTCTCTGTTCGTGAACCGCGTGTAGATGTGCTCTTGAGTGACACCCACGTCCGCGTCGTCGCGGATATGCCTGGCGTGCCTGTCGATGGCTTGTCCGTTCATTTTGAGCGTGGTGTACTCACAATTGATGGAAAGAGCGCGTCCGTGCATTTCCGCCGCTCACTTGTGCTGCGCTGGCGGGTGGACGTGGACCAAGAGTCTCTTCGTGCGGAGCTGTCCAATGGTGTGCTCACGCTCGATTTGCCCCGTGTGGCCGTTGCTTCCCAAGGGCGGGCGATTGCAGTGCAAGAAATTGATGCCTGACCGATTCCCGAACCAGAACGGGGCAGGCATATGGGGTGACTTTTCGGCGCGTGGGTTATGGGCCCAACCCTCTGCGCCGTCGGTGGTGGCTTGACGTGGGGGGACTGCTTTCGCGTGTTGCTCTGAGAGACCCTATGTCAAACCGCGCAGATTTTCTCGTCCAACGGCGTTTGGTGGCGGACGGCCCCGCAAGTGGGTTTGCGCGGCCATCTACACCGCCGGATTACGCGCCGGACCTTTGCTGGGAGCCGGTGTTCATGGACCTCCAGCTTCGGCCGAACATCGCGAAGCGCGGTCTTGATGGTCAAATGGACCTGGATGTCCTTTGTCGAGATGCCGAAGCACGCGAATGGTCGCTCGACGCGGTGGACTTGGAGATAACAAACGTAGAAGGTGTCGATGGCCACGAGCTCTCGTGGCGCTACGACGGCGACCGCATTCACCTTCGCTGGGCCACCCCCGGACGCCGCGGAGAAACCCGTAGACTTCGGGTGATGTGGTCGGTTTGGGCACCGCTGACCGGGCTCGTCGGCCCGTCCGGCGATGTCTCGGGCGACGCCGCCTTGTTTATGGCCACAGACCACGAAACCCATCGCGCGCGCTATTGGCTCCCGTGTATCGACCACCCGAGCGTGCGTCCGCGCATCGACTTCGCGCTGACGGTCCCCGCCGGCCACCGTGCGCTGGCGAATGGAGCGTGGGTGGGCACCGACACCCACGACGACGGCTCCCAGACCGTTCGCTGGTCCCTCGACCAAGGCGCGCCCAGCTACCTGACGTGCTTTGTGACCGGCGCTCTCGTCGAAGCCAATGGGGGTGAGCACCACACGGCCGACGGTCGGGTCGTCCCCATCGCGTTTTTTGCGCCTGCGCCCTTTACCGCCGAAGACCTCTCCCGCGCGTTTGGTCCCACGCGCGAGATGCTCGATTGGATGACGTCGCGCCTGGATAGCACCTATCCTTATGCAAAGTACTATCAGTTTGCGGTTCCGGGCATCGGTGGGGCGATGGAGAACATCTCCCTCGTCTCTTGGGACGACGCCTGGGTGCCCGATGCGCGTCTTCACGCCGAACTCGGCTGGTTGGTGGACATCATCAACCTGCACGAGATGGCCCACACTTGGTTTGGCGACGTGGTGGTCTGCCGCGACCACACCCACGCGTGGCTCAAAGAGAGCTGGGCGACGTATATGGAGAGTGTGTGGCTCGGCGACACCCGCGGCACCGACGATATGCACGCCCAGCTCGCCGACGACCGCGCGGCATACTTGAGCGAGGCCGATGGTCGCTACATTCGCCCGATTGCGACGCGCTATTTCGAGAGCGCCTGGGACATGTACGACCGGCACTTGTATCCGGGTGGCGCAGTCCGCCTTCACCTGCTCCGCACGGAACTGGGGGAAGACGCCTTCTGGCGCGGCGTTCGCGCGTACTTGGCGCGGTACCGCGGTCGGGTGGTGGAGACCGACGACTTCCGGCGCGAGATGGAAGAAGCATCGGGCCGCTCGTTGGCTTCGTTTTTTGACCAATGGTTCCGCTCGCCGGGGTATCCGCGCTTGCGGGCGTCTTGGAGCCAAACAGGCGACACGGGAACGCTCACGCTGCACCAGGATGCCTGGCCGAAAGACAGCGGTGTGCCGGTGTTTACATTTGGCGTCACCGTTGCGGTCGAGACCGCGGCGGGGGCGTGGATTCGCCAAACGGGCCGCATGAAGGGCGACCGCCTGGACATCTCGGTCGGTGGGCTGTCCGGTGATGTGCTGCAAGTGGTGGTCGACCCCGACTCTTGCTTGCCGGCGCGCATTCAGCTCGAACTGGGCGCGGATTTGTTGCGTCGCGCGGTGCAGCACGCGCCCACCGTGCGGGGTCGCATCGACGCCGCGGCGGCCCTGGCAAAAAAAGGCCGCCCCAGCCATATCCAAGCCATCGCCGATGCCTATCGAGCGGAGCCGATGTGGCAGGTGCGCACACACCTGTCCCGCGCTTTGGGCACTGTGGGCTCCGTCGCGGCCGCCGATGCCTTGGGGGCCTTGTTACCCTTCGAAACCGACCCGAAGGCCCAGCAAAGCCTCCTGGACGCCTGTGGAAGCGTTCGCAGCCCGGCGCTCGCGCAAGCGATTCTGGCGTGGCTCGATGGACCCGAGCGGCCCTACCGGGCATCCGGCTCCGCGTGGACGGCCCTCGGCAAGCAGCGTGACGCCCAGTACGAAGCGCGCTTGGTGGCCGCTTCGGAAGACGCCGGCTGGTGGGGCTGGGTCGCGCGGGGTGCCGTGTCGGGCCTCGGTGAGCTGCGTACTCCTGGCGCCGTCGCGCAGTTGCAGAAGCTCGCGACCGCGACGAACACCCGCCGCCCCGTTCGGGTGCTCGCGGCGGAGGCCTTGGGGTCCGCGGCGCGCTGGCTTCCCCGCGAAGGGCGCGAGGCGCAGGTGGATGTGCTCGTGCAGCTCACCCACGATGCCGACTACGGCGTGCGTTCGGCGGCTGCCCGCGGTTTGGTGGCCTTGGGTGAAGCGGCGGGCGCCTCCGCCATCGAGTGCCTCGCCGTGTCGGGGGTGTCCCTGCAAGACCGGCCGCGCACCGAAAAGCTCGCCCAACGTCTGCGCCAGGGCGGAACGGTCTCCGGGCTCGAACAGCAGCTCGAAGCCTTGCGCGACGAGCTGCGGGGACTGCGCACCCGCCTCGATGAAGCAGAGCGGGAGAAGCACGCGCCCAAATCGTAACCGAAGGGTGACACCGCCTCCGCCGTGGGGTGTTCCACGCGGCGGAGGTTGTCATGGTCTTGTTGTGGGCGGTGCTGGCCGGTGTTTCCGCAGCGACGACGGTGGACGGAGCAATCGCGCTCCAGCACCGGTCGCTCGCGACGCAACTCTTCGAGCGCGCGACGGTGCGCGCTGCAGGGCCCGCGCTGAGCCTGCGGGTCTCGGATGCGCATTCGGAGGTTGCCGTCGACCTCGCGATGAGCGGTGGGCCGCAGTCTTCGCGCTTATGGGAAGGCGCTGTGGTGCAATCGAGTCACCACAAGTGGGGACCCATGGTGGTGGGCCACGATTGGGACGTCCAGGCGCGTGTCGGACACCCTTGCTGGTCGATGGGCCAAGTTTCGTTTGCACCGTCCATCGGCTTGGACGTGCCATTGCGAACCTCGCGTGTTCGGGTGATGGCCTCGACCCCTTTGCTCGGCCTAGCCGCGCTTCCGGGCACGCTGTCGACCGATCCGCGCTACATCCCGTTCGACGTTTCGGTTCCCGTTGTGGTCGCGCCGACCGGGCCTTGGAACACCCTGGGTGTCGATGTTGTGGGACGTTGGGTGGTGGACGTTCCCGCCGGGCAGTTGGTGGTTGCGGTCAAGACTAGCCTCGACCGTTTGGACATCGGCGACATCGAGCGAAAGGTGACGACGGTGACGCCTTCGGTCGGTTGGAGATGGGGCGGTCGGTCGTCGGGGTCAACACACGACGCGCCTACGCCCGACGACGTGCCGCCGCTCATCGACGAGATTGCCGTGCCACCCCTCCCGCCGGCGCCTCCCGAACCGCCCGCGCCGGATGATGCGCCGCCGGAGCCACCCGAAGCACCGGCGGCTCCGTCTTCCACACCAACCTGACGCACATCCGACAAACCGCCCCGCAGAAACGGTTACGGGTGGGGTTCATCGTGGAGGACATCCATGTTCGGACTTCGTGCAGTTTGCGTGTGGACAGGATTGGCAATTGCGGCCAGTGGGTGTGGTTCGGCGGACCTCAGCGGAAGCTGGGCAGGTTCGATTCGCTGCGGTGACGCAGGCGGCGTCGACCTTTCCTTTGATGCCAAGGCTGGCGGAAAAGAAGGGCAGTTCGCTGCAGCGGGATTGCTGTCCAATCTCACCTTGGACGGTGTGAATTCGGACATTGAGATCGACAGCACCTGGACCACCACAGAAACGTCTGGCCCCCAGAAGATTTTGGTGGACGCATCCTGCTTGGTGGTCCAAGAATCCGGCGATTTTGACATGGACTGTTCGGGCTTGGCGGAGCTTGGATGGGATGGTGTGGACTTCTTGGAGGCCTCCATCAGCAACTTCCTCGAATCCGAGAACGTCTGCAATCTCTCCCTGCAGCGCTGAAGTGTCACGCGGGCAGCAGACCGGATAGGGCCACTTCCTGCTCGGAGGCCCAATGAGCGCCCGCGAAGAGATGCGAAAAGCGTCCGCCAAATTTATTGAAGACGGCGGCATATACGACCTGCTCATCATTGGTGGTGGCATCACCGGCGCGGGTGCGCTGCGAGATGCCGCGCGGCGTGGCCTAAAAGCGTGCCTCGTCGACATGGACGACCTCGCGTCCGGCACCAGCAGCCGATCGAGCAAGCTGGTTCACGGCGGTCTTCGGTACCTCGAACAACTGGAATTTTCGCTGGTGTTCGAAGCGGTGAGTGAGCGCCGGGTGCTGATGGAGATCGCGCCCCACTTGGTCACGCCGCTCGGATTTTTGTTTCCGGTGTATTCGTCGAGCCGGCGGGGCGTGTTTACGGTCAACCTCGGCATGTGGGTGTACGACGGCCTCTCGTTGTTCCGGTCGCCGCGCATCCACAAGAACCTCAGCCAGCGCGCCGTGGCCGAAGCCGAGCCTATGCTCAATCGCACTGGCCTCAAGGGCGCGCCGCTGTATTGGGACTGCCGCACCGACGACGCGCGTCTCACACTCGAAACGGCGCTGGACGGCGTGCATAACGGCGCCCATGTGCTGAACTGGTCCAAAGTCGTGGCCCTGATTCGCGACGACCAAGGGCGGGTGTCCGGAGCGCGCGTTCGGGATGTCCTGACTGGAGAAGAGCGGTCGATTCCCGCCAACGCGGTCATCAACGCAACCGGTCCCTGGACCGACCGCACCCGCGCGATGGGTGCGGCAGGGCACAAAGCGCGCTTGCGTCCGACCAAGGGCGTACATATTGTCGTGGATGCGGAGCGGTTGCGGGTTGAAAACGCCGTCGTGTGCTTCCATCCCGAAGACGGGCGCGTGCTGTTCGCGATTCCGTGGGGTCCGCAGACGTATATCGGCACCACCGACACCGACTTTTCGGACGACCCCGCCGATGTCGCCGCAGACGCGGAAGATGTGCGGTATTTGCTGGCCGCCAGCAACCACTACTTCCCCGACGCACAGCTCACGTCCCAGGATGTGTTGTCTACCTGGGCGGGCGTGCGGCCCTTGATTGGCCAAGATGCGAGCGGCGATGAGTCCGCGGTGTCCCGCGAGCATGAAATCCGCGTCGACCCCGACTTCCTCATCACGATTGCCGGTGGCAAGCTCACTACATACCGTCGCATGGCCGCCGAGGTGGTCGACCGCGCGGTCAGCTTGTTGATGTTGGCCGGAAAATTGCCCAATGAGCTGCGGGAAGCGCGCACCGACCGCGAGCCTTTGCCCGGCGCCGTCGGTTGGCCGGCGAACGACGACCCTTCCCGTGTGGTGCAAGCGGTGGTGGATGCGGCGGCCGGTCGCTTGCCCGAAGATGTGTGCCGCCACTTGGCCCAGGTCTACGGCACGCGGGGTGCAGACATCGCGCGCCGGGCGGCGGGGGACCAGCTCCTCGCGACCCGCTTGATCCCGGACCGGCCCGAGATTTTGGCCCAGGTTGACCATTCTGTAGAGACAGAGCTGGCCGCGACCGTGGCCGACTTCTTCATTCGCCGGAGCCAGATTTTCTTCCGGGACCGCGACCAAGGCCTGTCGGCGGTCGAGTCGGTGGCCGCCCGCATGCGCACGTTGCTCGGCTGGGACGAAGACCGCGAGACGCGCGAGATTTTGGCCTACCAAAGCGAGGTCGCCCGCAGCCGTCGTTGGAAGGACGAAGCGTGAGACCCTCGATTCGCCGTTTCGTACGCACGATTCGTGGCCTGGACGTCGACCAAGCCGCGAATTGTGCGCGGGCGCTATCGAGCATGGTAGGGCCGCTGCCTACCGGAGATTGGCTGCCGGGCGGCGCTGCGCGGGTCACGCGTGCGCAGCTCACGGGGCGCGCCTTGGGGGCATGGCCCGCGGCGCCTTGGCCCCACGCGCTGATGCGGCAGCAGGACCCCGAAGACCCCGCGTTCTTGCCGCCCATTGGCATTCATCCGGTGTTGGCGGCCCGCGACCGCACCGCGCTCGGAATGCCGGGCCCCGACGAAAACGCGTGGGTTGACCCCGATGGTTGGGCGGCGGTTGGCACGGGACCGGCGGTGACCGTTTGGTTTGGCGACGATGACGGGGCGTTCGCGCTCGGTCGCTCGCCCGGGGCATTCGGTCGCGTCGCCGCGCACCAGCACCGCTCCGACAGTCGTGTAGGGGTGCGCACCAGCCGCACTGTTCGCGATATCGAATGTCTCGTGGTCCACTGGCCCGTCATCCTCGATGGCCGCGTCGCGTGGGTGGTCAATTGCCGGGTCACGCTGTTGGGCGACCAGCCCCGCAATGTGCGCATGGGCATCTTTGTACGCCCTGCGACCTTAGAGGGCGCGCGGCCGATTTTTCGGTTGCAACGCTCGGCCGACGGGATGTGGAACGCAGACGGCGAAAATGTGCTCTGCTTCGGTCGTCCGGGCGACCGCATGCTCGCGGGCACCTTGGCCGACGGCGCCGACCCTTGGTTTCGGTTCGCGCAAGGCGAAATGGATGCGCTGCCGCGTCCGGGGCGCGCAGATGTGCGCTGCTCGGTCGGCTCGTGCTCGGCGGGTGAGGTCTGGCAGGCCACATTGACGCCCCACACGTCGTTGTCGCGCTTTGCCGTGCTGGGTCCGCCGCCGGGCGCGCCCGTGGCGCTGGGTCGAACCACCGCGCAGTCCTTGTTTACGAGCGCCAACTCTGACCGGCGCGGGCTCTTGGCTTCGGGATGCGCCTTGTCCTTCGACGACCCGCCGGATGTTGCGGCGGGCACTGTCGATGCGCTGCTCGACGCCGTGCGCGTGCGCCTCCTCATCGGCTGCGAGCAAGGCGGGCTCGCCGGGAGCCTCGCTGCGGTCTGCCTCGCGCGGCTGGGCTTCACCCGACGCGCGGGCGACCGCTTGGCCGCGGAGCTAGAGCGCGTCACCCGCACCGGCGCGTACCTTGGCGAAGATGCCGAAGAAGCGGGCGTTTTGGCGTGGGCTGCCGGGCAATACGTCATGTGGACCGGAGACAACGCGTGGCTGGGCGAGCAAATCCGCCCGTGGGCCCGCTTGCTGGACCACCTGCTGCAAACCGAGCCGGTCGCCGGCGGTCGCATGCTCTTCGGAATGGGCGGAAGCGTGCGCTGGACGCAAATCTGGCGGATGGCGGGCTTGATTTCGAGCGCGTGGGTGCTTCGTTCCCACTCCAAGCACTCGGAGTGGACCCTCGCGGGCGGGCGGCTCCGCGAGACCTTGCGCCACGAGCTGGGGGCGGGGCCGTGGAGCGCAGATGTTGGCCGCACGCCGGATGGCGCGTCCGTGGCGCCGTTGGCGGCGGTGTGGCTGGGCTTGATTCCGCCGACCCATCCTGGCGTGACGCCCACCCTCGACCTCCTCCGCAGCCGCTTTTGGCATGGCGGCGGTGTGCTGCTACAAGGCGGCGCCCACGTCGCCGCGACGTGTATGGTCGAGGCCACCCAAGCGCTCGTCAACCCCCAGCACAACCCGCTTCCGGCCATTGTGCGCTTGGCGAGCCCCACCGGCGCTCTCCCTACTGCGCGTCACCCTTCGCGCGGTGCTCTGGGCGAAGGGGACGACCCCTTGTCGGCGGCGCTATTCGGCATTCTCGCGCTGGACCGCCTGCGCGTAGAGCCGCGCCGCTTGACGCTGTTGCCGGGTCTGCGGTCGGCCGCGGACCTCCCCACTCCGTTTGGCCGCGTGGACATTGTGCCAGCGACAAATGGGGAAAGGGGTCGGATTGTGGGGCGCTGGCGTGGGTCTGCGCCCCGATTGGGGACGCTGGACACCTAACGTTGTTCGTGTTGGCGAGCGCGTTCTCGCCAAATGAATAGCGATTCAGTGGACGGACTCCCCGCCGACTGAATCACCATTCAGCGAACGGTCGCTCAGCCGTCGGAGCGGGGGCGCTTGCCGAAGCGATAGGTGACGGCGGTGCTCAAGAACAATGTGCGGGCGCTCAGCTTGCCGTTGCCGACGATTTGACCGGGTCCGAGCTCAAGGTTGTTGAGCGAGTCGGGGTCGGTGAGGGCGGTCTGCATGTTGATGGGCAGCTCTTGGCGCGCCACCACGCTGTCTTTGATGTCGACGGTGGGGTACCACGTGTGCAGCATGCCGAAGTCGATGTCGAGGGCTTGGTCGAACAGCGACCAGCTCCCGCCAAAGCCGACGGCGAACTTGTCGCCGTCCATCAGGTTGACGCCTTGGGTTTGGGCGGGAATGGCCGACTGCTCGTACAGCACGCCCGCGCGCAGGATGAGGGGGTCGATGACGCGGTAGTGGCCGCCCAATCGGTAGCTGAAGGTGTCGACGTAGTCTGCAGGAAGGACGATGTCGTCGTCGATGACGATGTCGTTCAGCTCATTGCCCGTCGCCGCGCCGATGTCCTTGACGTCTTGGGTCAACGGCAAGGTCAAGTCGAGGTCGGTGACCGTGATGTCGGTGGTGACGCGCCAGCGCTGGTAGGTGGCCGCGGCCTCGACTTCCCAGTTTCGGTCGGGGTCGTGGACCGCGACGCCGAGTCGATGAATCCACGGCATCGTGAGAAGCACCGTTACGTCGTTGTCTTCGTGCTTGCTGCCGTCGATAATCGTGAGGGGCTCCTCGGGGTCCGAAATCCAGTGGCCCTCGGCGAACTCGGCCTGGGCTTGGCCTTTTCCGCGCACGTTGATTTTGGGCTGCGCGCTATACCCGATGCTAATCCACTCTTTGGGCTCCGCGAGCAAGCCGACGTTCCAGGTGATGCGGGCGGGGTCCTTCATCTGAAGAGAGATGGACGCGTCGTTTACATCATCGGGGTACAGCGTGTTTTCTTCGCTGCAATTCTGTTCGGCGGCGTTTGGATTGGTCCGGCAAATGGAGATGTCGAGGGACTCATCGGCGGAGATGTAGGTCCAGTAGACACCTGCGCCGACCGTCAACCAGCCGATGCGCTGGGCGACGGTGGGACCTGCATAAAACTGGAGGACGGTCGCGTCTTTGAGGTTGTAGCGCTGGCCGCCTTCTTCGGGGTACACGAAGCGCGGCGCGAAGGGGCTGAACAATCCCAGCGCGACCATCGTGTTGGTCAAGCCGAAGTGGTGGCTCACCCCAAAGTTTGGGATGTGCATGGGCTTTGCTTCGTTGTTGACGGTGTCCCACTCATTGGTGACGGCGCCCGAGGCGTCGTAGTCAATGCGTGTGAACTCGATGGGCTGCCGCACCTGCGAATAGGACAGGTAGAACTGCGGGCGCCGCAAGCGAATCAAAGCAGCGGGATTGTAGTACTGGGCGCTCAAGTCGTCGGCGCCGGCGATGAACGCACCGCCGCGCGACATTCCGCGGGTGCCCACATCGGACATATAGTAGCCCGAAGCGTGGGCGTTCGGAGTGGTGGCCAGCAGGCCTGCGGCGAGGGTGGCGAGAGCGGCGGTCATCGGGGCTCCGTGGACTCTGGAAACGGTGGTTTACCACATTCGCGGCCGGGGACCGGCCTTGTCTCGTGGAATTCGTGCTGTGGAGGAAGTTTTGTCATCGTCGCGCAACAGAGAAAGGGTCGACACCGCGAGGGGCGTGCGGGCATCGACCCTGCACCTATCCGTTTGGGTATTTTTCGGGATTTTCCGCCCAACCTCGGCTACAACCGTTGTGCGAAAGGAGGCACGATGGCCCGGCGTCGGTTTGGTCAACGACAACCCACAGACGAACCCGAAGGCGCGCCGTTTTCCTTGCAAATCAGCGCGGTATTTGTGGCGGTCCTGATGGGTGCCTTGTTTCTGGCTGCAGAGAAGCTCGATGCGCCGCGGGAAATCGGCACCCAGCTTCCGGCGTTTTTGGCGATTTTGGTGGGAACTGCGGTCATTGGCTGGTTTATGCGCCACGAATCCGAGCGGCCCCCCGAAGAAAAAGGTCGCAAGCCCCGCTGAGGCGTCGTCAAAGCAACAAGCGCCAGAGGGGGCGGGTGGCCCACAGTCCCGTGAACAAGGTGGCGGGACCGAATTTTTTCTTGGACCACAAAAACTTCATTTGTCCCCGCAAAAATGGAGGACTCAAGAAGGCGTCGGCGAGGCGCTGGGACTCGTCGGCGTTGATGGCCTTGAGGGCGGCGCGGGTCATTCCGCCGCGAAACTGCCGGGTGCGCCCTTCGGCAATCCACTTTCGGGCAAGTGCGTATGCCTCGTCCATCAGGGCATCATGGGAAACGACCCGGTCGATGAGGCCCGCCTCGGCCGCTTCGGTGGCGCTGGGCGTCCAGCCTTCGGGGCCCAGCATTCTTTGGGCCGTGTCGTCGCCCATGAGACGTCCAAACAGCACGCTAGAGCAGCCTTCAGCCGTGACGCCCAAGCGCGCGAAGGGCGTCGAAAAGGTCGCGCGGTCGGAGGCCAGAATCGTGTCGCAAAGGGTAGCCGATGTGACCGGCGCGCCAATGGCCGGCCCGTTGACCGCAGCAACGATGGGCTTGTCGAAGTCGAGGAAGTGGTCAAAGATGGACTGGTTGTGGGTGACGATGAACTGGTGCAGCGTTCTTGGATGGTCGAGCCGCAGGGTGCCGCCCAAGTTCACGCCCGCTGAATAATACCGGCCTTCGCCCGTCAAAATGAGAACGCGCGTGTCGGGGGCGTGGTTGAGGCGGTGCAGCGCGCCCAACAGCTCTGCAAGAAGCGGAGCCGTCCACCCATTGAGCCGCGCGGGCTGGGAGAAGGTGAGGGTCGTGACCCCATCGCGGGTCTCTTCGCGAAGCAGCGGCGTGTCCATCGAACTACTCACTGACCGGGCAGAGGTCGCCCCGCCACGCGGAGGTGTTGTTGGTTTCCGAGCACTCGTGGAGGAGGCCCACGCCTGTGCCATCGTCGTCGACCGCGAACATCAAGCCGGTGGCGTTGGTCAGGAGGGACGCATCTACGTCCATCTCGATGCCTTGGGTGCTCCAGCCGCTCGGCACACCATCGGCGAAGGACCGCGAGGCGACAACCACCCATTCGTCGGCAATTTCGGCGTATAGTGCGATGGACACAGCGTCGGAGAGGTCTTCGGGGGCGGTGTTGATGATGCGGCCGACCACACGAACCACGCCTTCGTCGCAGTCGTCGGTGCAAATGTCGACCAGCTCGGCGGAAAGGTCGACGCCAATCGCGCCGAGGTCGGACGGAATCGCGGAGTGCCAGGTGTTGTTGCTGGTGAAGGCGGGTGGTTCCGCGCTCGGAATCGTCAGGTCGTCGTTGATATTCGTGATGCTGTATGCGTGCTGGTTCCAGACTTGGCGCGCGGGGCGCCAGGACTCGTCTTGGTCCCCAAATACGGAAATCGCGGCGCCAAAGCTGTTGTGACAGACCACGATTTCGGCTTGGCCGTCGGCGTCGACATCGGCGATGGTGGGGTAGTCCATCATGGTGTTGGAGCCGTGGTCGCCATCGATAAACTTCACCGCGCCGGTCTGGCCGTCATAGACGGTCATGTTGAGCTCGTCGATGTAGACGACATCGAGGACGCCGTCGCCTTCAAAGTCGAAGAAGCTGGCGCCGGTCGCGCCGGATTCATCGGTGACGGGCGCGGTCCAGTACACGCTGCCGTCGTGGTGAAACACAATGAGCTGGTTTCCACCCGCGGTGACCACCTCGGGCTTGCCATCTTGGTCGAGGTCTGCGAGGGCGGCTGCCGAGAGAATATTGCCGCCGGCAATCTCGATGGGGCCCCAGACAATCGAGCCGTCCGTGTCCATGAGGCGGATGGTGTTGTACGAAACACCGATGAACTCGCCTTCGGGGTCGTCGTCGAAGTTGGCGACACTAATCATGGCGTCGTCGTAGGACGTGTTGAACCAAAGCGGCACGCCATCGGGAGAATACATGGCGTTTCCGACGATAACTTCGTCTACACCGTCCAAGTCGATGTCCACCACGGCGGGTACGCTCGACTCCGACACGGTGATGCCGAAGGCTGAGGTGATGCCGTAGGAGCCGCGACCGAAGGTGCCCACACCACGGGTGCTTCCGTCGTCGCCGTTCAAGATGACGCGCCCAACGACCACTTCCACGAAGCCGTCCTTGTCCATGTCGTGAAGGGCGGGCGCGGTGGCCCAATCGAAGTCGAGGCCTTCGAAGTGCTCCGACTCCCAAAGCAGCGTGCCAGACGCGGAATAGGCCTTGGCGGTGTAGTCGCCCACGGCAAACAGCGACGTGGCGTACTCGCGCACGACGACGATTTCGGGCTCGCCGTCGCCGTTGATGTCGCCGATGGCAGGCGCGCTCCCATAGGCGAGGTCGGCTGCGGCGTCCTGCCAGACCAACGCGCCGGTGTCGCCGCGCAACACGACCAACTGGCCGGACTGGCTCAAAAAGTTGGGCAGCATATTGAACACGACTTCGGGCATACCGTCGTGGTCAAGGTCGCCGACAATCGGCTGCGAGAGGCAGCCACCGCCCGAACCATAGGACCACTCGGTGATGGGCGTGAAGCCGCCGGGAGGACCTGCGCTGCACACGTCGTCAAGTCCTCGCTCCTCGGGCATGACGTCGATGTCGGGACAGGTGGGGTCCTCGGCGGTGTCGTCGGGGGTGGTGCCCGTTTCGCTGGTGGTTTCGTCGGTGGTGGTGCCGTCTTCGAGGTAGGCCTTGTTGTTCAGGTTGTAGTCCTGGCAAGCAAAGGCGCCGAAGCAAATCCATGCAAGCGGGGTAGGGATGATTGCGCGGGCCATGTGCGTCCTCACCAAAGATGACAATTTCGGCAGAGTATAACGATTGGGCCGCGATTCGCTGCTTCGGGAACCTCCCGAGATGCAGCAACGGGCGGACATAGCGGGCGCAAGTCCTCGTATGCGCGTTTGGCGTGGGCAACGGTGTGCGCGTCGCCTCCTGCGAAGGAACGCCGATTGGCGAGGGCTTGCTCTATTTGCAAGTTTCAGAAGTGGTGGTATATTATCGTTTTGGGCGCGGTCGGTAGCCGGATTTTTTTACGCAACGCGCGTCGAGCGTAGGATTAGGGAGAATACCATGCGGGTACTTCGTAAGGAGGAAACCAGCGGTCTTCGAGGCCGTCTGCCCAGCCGATGCGAAAGGCGGACTCGGCGGATGCGGGCAAGCCTGGGAGCCGTTCGATAGAGGTCCGTGGACCCCACTCTTCGGCGAGTCCATAGGCCATGCCTTCGACGAAGGCGTTGGGCAGACCTTGGGGGTCCTCGGGGAGCGAGAGCGTGGTGGGTTGGTGCCAGCCTGCGACGTGGTGGGCCCAGGTGAAGCCGACCGCCCACCACGCGGCATCGGAAATCGCGGGAGACTCGGCGTCGACGGCACCATGAACCGCGAGGAAGGTGCCGGCGTCGTGGCGGTCGATCGCGCGAATCCACAAGTCGCCGGCGTGCATCTGCCAGGCCGCGACCCCGCGTAGGGCCCGCTGGTGGTTCGCGGGTGTTGCGCCGGGCGTCTCTTCGAGCAACGCGGCGGAGCGGCGCAGAATCGCCAGGGTCCCGTCGATGCGGTTCTGGTGAAAGCTGCCGAGCGCGTCGCCAATCCCTTGCCACCAGCCGCGAACGGGGAGGTGCGATGGCGTGCTGGGCATCGAACGTAGGTCGCCATGGGCTTGGTCGCGGAGCATGGCGCTGGCCATCTCTCGTGCGGCTCCGTAAGCATGGGCGTTTCGGCTGAATGGGTCGGCGGTGGTGGGGTTGAGGTGTGCGTCTTGGGACACCACATAGGAAAACTGGTTTCGAAAATACGGCCAGTCCACCGCATGCATCGTCCATACGGACGCAGCGGGAAAGGGGGCTTTCAACGTCTCTGCGCGGGAGCCGATGCCGACAAGGAGCGGCAGTAGCAAAACACTTCCAGCAAGGCGCTTTTGGTTGCGTTTCCAGAGCGTCCCGAAACCGACCGCGAGCGCCAAAAACGCCAAGGGGAAGAGCGGCGCGGCGTAGCGACACGAACCCGGAACGGCGACGCCCGGCCAGTCTGGCTCGGCAACTTGAAAGCGAACGACGGAATAAATCGCGAGCCAGGAAAACAAGCCCGCGAGGATGGCTCGGCCCGCGAGGTTGCCGGTGCGAGCGAGAAGGGCGATTGCGCCCAAAAAACTCGCGGCCCAGGCGATGCCTGCGGCATATCCGATGGGGAGGTCGGGAACGCCAAACAAAGCGGCAAGCTGGCGTGGGGCCACAAGAGTGCGGATTTTTGCGGGAATCCGCGTGAGGAGAGGTACGCTTTCTCCCTCTTCGTAGATGGTGACAAAGGGGTGCTGGTGGGTGGTCCACCATTGGAGCAGCCATGGCGACACGCCCAACGCGACGCCAACGACCATCGCGCCGAGCGGTTTCCAACGGCGCAGGAGTACCAGCAGCAGCACAGCCGCCACCACGCAATAGGTGCCCGAAAAGCCAATCCAAACGGCGGCGCCGAGCACTGCGCCGGTGGCAACCCAGCGCAACGGCGAAAATGGGCGGTAGAGCGCGTCAGCGACGAGCAACAAGCCTGTCGCTGCCACCATTCCCGCCTCAAAGTGGTTTCCCCAACCGATGAGCGACAGGTGGAGGAAGGTGCGCGGTGGAAACAGCATCAGCCCCACCACGGCGGCCCCGGCAAGGGGGCCGACCCGTCGGGTCAGCACGCGATGGGCGACGACCGTAAAAGCGACGGAATAGACGATTGGAACGAGCTTCCAGACCGCCCATCGTGGACCAAGGGTCGCAAATAGCGGGACGGCGAGCAAGGCATCGGCGGTGCATCCCCCGCAAAACTCGCGGTATTGCAAGCGAAAGAGGTCGGTGGCGTGCCCGTTGAGCAGTGCCCAGGCTTGGCCTGCGTTGAACATCTCCTCGTGGTCGACCTCTACGACCGCGGGATTGAAAATGGCGAGAATTTGCACGCCGAGCACCAACAATGCCACGACGACCGAAATGGTCGCGCTGGGGACCGTCTCAGCGGTTGGGGGCGTTGTTGGAAGCGATTCGGCGGAAGGTTCTCGCATGGGGAAAGGTTAGCTCTATGGTCGCACGCGGGCACGGGGTTCACTTGTTCGGCCGGTGTCGCGCGGGCGTGAAGTTGTGTTCCGTATGCGTTTTTTGGGTGTTTTCGGGTGGTCTTCAATCTACAACCCACACCGCGCGTGATGCTCCTTTGGGGGGTGCTCTGGGCGGGGCCTGCTGCGGCCCGCGCGGTCGCGGATTGTGGGAACGTCGAGTCGGTTCGAATGGCGCCCGATATTCCAACGCCACCTGCGGTATTGGTCGGCGTCGGGCCGGGCCCAACGGAGCAAGGGATGCCGGCGGCGCTGCAAGATGCACTTGAGACTGCGCTCGACCGCGTTTTTGCCGAATCTCATGCATCGGCGTTGGGCGTCGCGATTATTGCCCCCGACACCGGACGTTGGAGTGGCACCCGTGGTGCGTCTCTTGGAGACCTATTCAGCATCGGCAGCATCGGAAAGTCCGCCACGGCTGCCATGATATTCAACGACATCTCTGCTGGGCGCCTGTCTCTCGAAGACCCTATCTCGCGTTGGTTCCCCGACCTCCCCGCGGCCGACGTTACCACCATCGACCATCTCCTCACGCACCACTCGGGCTACCGCAGCTTCAATTCGTTCCCCGCGCTGCGTGGTCGATTGCCCCCCGAGCCGCCGGAGGGCCTCGTGCGCTTTGCGGTGCGGCGAAGTGGGACTGCTTGCCCCCAGCCAGGGTTTGCGTACTCCAACACCAACTATGTGTTGCTGGGCTTGCTGCTCGAACAAGAGCACGAACGCGAGCTTCACGACCTTATGAATGAGCGATTGTTGTTTCCGCTCGGCCTCCAAAAGAGCCGCGCGATGGAGCGGGCAATGCGACCGCCCGAGCTCTTGCCGGGCGTTGACCCCAACGGGCGGGAGGTCTTGTCGATGGACTACGGTGCGGCCCATGGTGCGGGAAACATCGCAATGAACGCCCACGACCTCGCAACGTGGTGGCACGCGCTGCTGGCGGGCCAAGTCGCATCGCCCGAGTCCGTGGAGTGGATGCTTGACGGTTGGACCCGCATGCCCACGGATGGCCCTATCGAGATGTATTATGGACGCGGTACGATGCTCGTGCGCGCCCCCGACGGCGCGGGCTGGCTGGTTGGGCATTCGGGGGGCATTCGTGGCTTTTCGAGCATGGTTGCTTGGTCAACCGAAGACGATGCGATTTTGGCCGTTACGTTGAGTGGGTCTACCCAAGCGGAGGCCGCTTGGTGGGCCATGGACCAAGCATTTCGGGCCGCGCGGGCCCACAAGGAGCAGCCATGAGGTGGGTATGGTTGGGCGTGTGGGCCTTGGGCGTCGGTTGTAGCGGCAAGGGGGACTGCGCTGAAGGAGCCGCAGCCTCGACCGGCGGGGACGCCGTCGCGCTCACGACGCAGGATGGCTTGTGCTTGGTCGCCGACCACTATCGCGGGGACGCGCTGGCGCCCGCCGTGGTGTTGTTGCACATGAACCCCGAGCAATGGACCCGCAAGTCGTGGCCGGTGCAGTTTATTTCTGACATGCAACGGAGAGGTTGGACGGTTCTCAACGTTGACCGGCGCGGAGCAGGGGACTCTGAAGGCGCTCCCAAAGATGCCTTTGAAGGACCGGGCGGGTTTTGGGACGTGCAAGCCGCCGTGCGGTATTTATACGAGCAAGACGTGGCCATGTTTTCGATTGTGGCCGCATCCAATGGGACGACGTCTGCCGCCGATTACGCCGTGGGGGCGGCCGCCGAGGGCGATATTGCCCCCGTCTCTATGGTGTTTATGAGCGGGGGAACCTACACCGAAAACCAGACCCCCATCGAGGGTCTCGCCGACACCCACACGCCGTTGCTGTTTCAGGCTGACGATGTCGAGCAGCTTTGGTTCGACAACCTCGACGACATCAACCCCGGCGAGTGGGAGTATTCCGAGTACGCGGGCGCGGGACATGGCTCGCAAATGCTCGACCACACGCCCGACGTAGAAGCCGACATCCTGGACTTTTTGGTGCACCATTGGCCCGAGCGCCTCTGACGCGTGGGTGCATCGGCGCCCCTCGGTGACACAAAAAAGCCCCGCGCGGCAAGACACGCAGGGCTTCCCGCGAAACCCACTGCATAGGGGGGATTCCGCGGGAGGGGACAAGCGATGGCTTAGCTGCCGAGGAACTTTGCGATTGCGTCGTCGTTCAAGCGAGCGGGGTGACCGCGCCAGATGATTTTGCCGTCTTTCACGACTGCCGCAGCGGGAATGCCGCCTACGCCGAACAGAGTGGCGAGCTTGCCATTTTCCTTGGCTACGGGGTACTGCATCTTGTTTTCACCCATGAACTCCTTGACCTTTTCTTCGGTCGCGCTCTTGGTGATACGGGTGAAAGCGGCGACGTTCAGGCCTTTGCCGTGCCAGTTGTCATAGGTCTTGACAAGCTCGGGCATGTGGTTGCGGCAGTGGGGGCACCACACTTCCCAGAACACCACCAAGGTGGTGCCTTTGGTCAGGTCGACGGAGCCTTCGCCTTGGAACCACGTTTCGACGTTGCTCGACCATTCGGCGGTTACGGGGCGACCAATCACTTCCAGCTCGGACATGGACTTCATGGCGCGCTTGTAAGTGGTGGTGGCGGAGTACTTGGCCTTCAGCTCGTCGCCCTTGGCCTTTGCCTGCTCAAAGTCGTTGACGTCGATAAACTCCGTCATGGACTTGTAGATGGCTTGGGCTTCTTCTTCGAGCTTGGGGTCAACGGCGGGAGCTTGCTTGCCAGCGGCGGCAGGGCGGCTCTCGAGGGTTTCAATCCGCTTTTCGAGGTCGGCGACTTTCTGCTCGAGCGCTTGGTGCTGTTCTGCGGTGGCGCAGCCAAGCGACAATACGGGGAGAGCAGAAGCGAGAAGGGCAGTGCGAAGGGTTGGCATCGGTTGAGATCTCGTGGATGAACGGGTCAAGGGAAGGGGGCGAACGCCCGGTTCAGGGTCCGAATTTTCAAAATAGCCCGTCGCGTAGGCGCCTGCGTGTGCAGAAATTCGGGTTTGCGCTTCGAATGACGGGGGAGCCGCCTGCGTATCGAGCCATGAACGCCTAGCGCATTTGCGTAAGAAGCTCGACTATATCCCTTTTTTGGAGTTAGTGAGTGCGGAGGTCAGGAGAATGCGTCGCCCATCTCGCGAACGCCCGTGCACTTGCGCACCGATTTGGCAAAGGGAAACGGGCAAGACGCGTTTTTTTTCCGGATGCCATCTCTTGGGCCCATCGGGAGAATGGCCACCGTCACCCAATCCACACATTCGGTCGTGAAATCCGCGCGCGAAGCAGCCAGGTCGGCGCAGCGCTGGCGGTGGGGACAATCCCGATCGCGCGCCATCCTTGCGTCCGCAGCAATCGCGACGGCTTCGGCGTGTGCGCGGTGGGGTTTCGCAAGGGACGCGGCGAACAGCCGATATCTTGTTCTTCTGCTGCATGTTTGACGGTCAGGGCCGCGCATGGTCCCCGTTTGGGGCTATAATCTCCGCGCAGCACTGTATCCGCCAACCTCTGCCCACCGGCGTTCCCCATCGAACTGTCGAGGTCTCCATGAATGTCCGACTACCATCAGCGCTCTCTCGGTCCTACTCACCGGGTTTGTCGTTGTTGCTCGGCGGCGTCGTCACCTGTTCGGCGTGCGGGGGCGACTCCAACAAGTCCGATACGAGCGCGGCTACCGATGGTTCCGCGTCGTCCGCGTTGGAATCCTGGCCGCCTGAAGGTGGGCAAGGCACTTCGGTGGAGCTCACCTTTCGCGCGTCTTCGTCGACCTTCTCGTTTGACGGCACTTCGGTAGACTTGGGCGAAGGAATCAGCGTCGACTTGGTCAATGTGGACGACGGCTGGACCGCGCGGGCCAACATCACCATTGCCGACGCCGCCGCATTGGGAAGCCGCGACATCACGATTCAAAGCGGCAGTCGCACCTTGACTATCCCTGCCGGCTTTGCGGTGGTGGAAGACAGCTTCGACATTCATCCCGACGGCGCCCGTCTGGGAGAAACGCTGCAAATCGACCTCGTGGGCAGAAACACCGAGTGGCAGGCGGGCACCACCTGGCCGAGCTTTGGTGACGGCGTCGATGTGCTTGACTTCACTGTGTTGACCGATTCTTTGGCCCAGGCAACGGTGTCGGTGCAGACCGATACCGTGCCAGGTTGGCGAAACGTCGTGATGGACAATGGCGGCGGAAGTCGCACGACCGCATGGGATGGGTTCAAGGTCGACCGCGTGGCGCTTGCGGCCTCGTTTGACCCACCCATCGCCGAGCAAGGCGACACCGTCGAGTTCACCGTTCGCGCGCGCGGCACCGACTTCCTCGCTGGTTCGCCCCGCCTCACCTTCTCGGACCAATTTGGCGACAACCCCGACATCGTCGTCGACAGCATCACCGTCTTGGATGCGGAAAACCTCTATGGCCGCATGACCTTGTCGAGCGCTGCTTCGCTCGGTGACCGGGACGTTCAAATCAACATCGCGGGCGAAGGGGTTCGTATCCCCGATGCCTTCGAGGTCGTCGGCGGTGGCTTCGATATTCGCGATGTGGCCGTCGACCTCTCCTTTTATGTCGTGCGGGAGCGCGTCAACGAAACCGGTGAACTGCGCGAAGCGGTCGTTGCACGCTGCATTTTCTTCATTCCCCTCGACCCCCCTTGCCCGCGTCCCCAAGAGGGCATGAACGATGCGGGCACGGAAGTTATCGCGTCGGAGTGCTCCGACGAAATCGACAACGATGGCGACGGCTTCGTCGACTGCAAGGACAAGGACTGCCTGGACCTCATGCTGTGCATGAGCAGCGGGCCGATGCCAGAAGGAAACGAGCCTTCGCCGTACGACGACAACGGCGTGCAGGAGTTCCCGCCATCTTCGGGTGGAACCGTTGGCAATGGCACCATGGACTGCCCGCCTCCGACCACCTTGTCGGCGGGCGATTTTGTGTGGCTCGAAAGTGACGCAAACATCGTCACTCTCGTAAAAACGGTCGATGCAGCGTCGGGGATGATTGTCTACGAAGGCCAAAACCTCACGATGGCCGACTATGTCCCAGACAATCTCTACGACCTCCACACCCAAGGCGACCCGGCGGGCATCCCCGAGTACCTCATCGAGGACGTGCAGCCGACCGTTCCCGCGGACTGGCAGTGGACCTACCCGGACCTCTGGGGCAACTATACCCACGACCGCACCTCCGACTTCGACTTCCGGTGGACCCCCGCGGGCACTTACCCCGACGCCATCTTCGTCTTCAGCATCTTTACGAAGCGCTCCCCCGGCCCGATGTCGCGGGAAGGCTACTCGGGATGGGGCGGGGCTTACCCGTGGGACGACGGCGAACACACGATGCTCGCGAGCGAAATGAGCCGTTTCGCGCCGGGTCCCGTGCCGCTGTATACCTATAGCTACATTGAGGGGCGGGAGTTCGGCTTGCCCGACTCCATCTACCAGGAAAACACCGCTCCTTCGTATATTTACCTCGTCCAACAGATGATTCTCGAATGACCGGAATCGATATGCAATCGCGAACCCCTGCGGCGTTCGGGATGCAGGCTCGTCTCCCATCTGTTGGCCTTTTGATTGGCCTCGGTGTGGCAGCGGGATGTAAGTCCGACAACGAAATCAAGTCCATCACCTTGGACAAAATCGCGGTCGTGACCGGCGACTTCGACCGTGTCGAAGAATCGCTGGCCCGTTTTGACGTCCTCCATGATGTCTATGAAGGTTATATCGACCAAGCCATCTATGAAGAAGGCGTAGACCCCTCGGTGATGAACCCCAAAGTCGAGTCTTTGTGGCTTGGCACCAACCCCGATGGTGACCCCACGGCCGCCGACTATGACGCCATCTTCGTCAATTCGGGCAGTCGGGGGCTTGGGGCCTACGTCTACAACTCGGTAGAAGCCGACGACTCTCTGCTGATTGACCCCCAGGTTGCAGTCGCCGTCGATGCCTTCACCCTTCGGCGTGGCTCGTTGGTTGTCTCCGATTGGGGCTACGACCTTGTCGAGCACCTTTGGCCAGACCAAATCACGTTCCTCAATGAAGCGGACGGTCCCGATGCAGCCCAAGCGGGGCTGGATGCGTCGGTGCTGGCGTCCGTCGACGACCCCGCTCTCCGCGATGCGCTGGGTACGGCCCAGCTTGAGGTCGCGTTCGACTTCTCGTATTGGTCGGTCATGATGGACGTTGGCCCAGATGTCACCGTTCATATGAGCGGCGATATTACCTTCCGGTCGAGCGCAGGTCAAGGTGCCTTGGAGCTTCGCGATGTTCCCTTGCTGGTCAGTTTTCCGGCGGGGAATGGTCTCGTTATTTTGTCCTCTTTTGCGTGGAAAGCGCAAAGTGCGGGCGTGACCGATACCATCCTTTCGACGCTCCTCGAAGGGCTCGACACTGCGGGCCAAGCAGCGGATTCTACGGAGGTGGCTCCATGAATTGGCGTTGGCGTCATTTGGTTGGGGTGCCCGTCACCGCGAGCGCGGTCGTGCTGCTGCTGTCCGCGTGTAGCGATTATAGTTATTCGTCCAAAACCCACAAAGATGTGTTTCAGCAGCGGCGTCGAAACACCGTCGATGTGCTGGTTGTGGTGGACAACTCCTGTTCGATGGCGGAGGAGCAAAATAAGCTCGCCGCGAACTTTGAGTCGTTTATCGCTGCATTTGACGGCATCGAAGATGTGGACTGGCAAATTGCCGTGGTCACGACGGATATGGAGACGGAAGGCCACCAGGGCGCCATGAAGGGCGGCGACGACGAGATTATTTTGTCCGCGCCGGATGGCCGCGTGCTCGACCGCGTGTCCTACGACGCCGCTTGGTCGGTGCCTACGGGCGCCTCGATGCAGCTTTCGTCGGGAAGCGTGAGCACGAGCGGAAATGACGCCTTCGCAAACTGGTGTGTCTCCACGGCGGCGTTTGGCGACGGCGACCTCGGTACGCCGGGCGCAGAAAATGCTGCGTGCACCAGCGCGACCGACGTTGAGGATGCCCACCGCTCGGGGGATGGCTCGGGCACGGTGCTCGCTGGCGACATCGTGATTACTGAGTTTCTCGCGGACCCATCGGCCTCTTCGGACGTAGCGGGCGAGTGGGTGGAGCTGACCAACCTCACGGACTTCGACATTGACCTTTCGGGGTACTTGTTGAGCGACGCCGGGCGCAACAGTGCGGAGATTCCAGCAGGCACCGTGCTCCCCGCAGACGGTCGCTTGGTTGTTGGGCGCGAGCTGGATGTTGCCCTCAATGGGGGCGCGCCGGTGGATGTTGCGATTCCCACGGGATTTACGCTCAACGACAACGTCTTGGTGCTCACGCCCGACGTCGAAGGGCCCGGCGAGATTTTCTCGGAAATGGTCGCCGTCGGCGTGACGGGGTCGGGCATCGAAATGGGGCTAGATGCTGCGCGCGCTGCGCTGTCGGAGCCCCTGTTGAGTACCGTCAATAGTGGGTTTTTGCGGGACGATGCCAATCTGAGCATCATTTTTGTGTCCGACGAAAACGACTTTTCACGGGACCCGACCAGCGACTATTATACCCATTTCGCCGAGCTCAAAGGCGACGAAGCCTATCGTGACCACGGCATCTTGAACTTCAGCGCCGTCGTCGGGCGCGATGTTCCGCCGTCGGCCGGTGCACCTGCGTGCGAGTCGTCCAATGGGATGGCGAGCTACGGCGCGCGCTACATCGACCTTGCGAGTCGCACGGACGGCGCGCTCGAGAGCATTTGTGATGAGGACTTCACGCCCATCGCGACCGAACTCGGCCTGCTCGTCAGTGGTCTCGACTTGGATTTCGTGTTGACGGAGCCCTGCAACGAGACCACGCTAGAAGTCGCGCTTTACGCCGATGAGACAGCCACGGAGCCATTCCAAAACCTCGAAATGGGTGTCGATTATTCCTTCGACATCGGGCGCAATGCCATTGTCTTTGACGCCACCCAGGTTCCGCCGTCTGAAGTGTGGATTGTGGCGGAGTATCAGGTCCTCGCCCGTTCTGCGGGCCGAGATGAAGAGGGGACAACCGAGTGATGCATTCGATTTTTCGTCGCGCCGAACGACTTTCGCTTCGGTCTGGCGCTGCGCTGCTCGTGTTGGGCCTTGGGCTTGGCGGGTGCGAAAAGAAGGTGGTGGGCGAGTGTTCGGAAGACATTCCTTGCCAGGCTTTCGCAACCTGCGTCGACGGCGAGTGTCTCCTTCGAAAATGCAGCACCAACGCGGACTGTGGCATGGAAGCCCATTGCGATGCCGGGGAGTGCGCGGAGGGCTGCAAGCTCGACGCCGACTGCTACCCTGGCGACGAATGCAATGAGGGCACTTGTCGCAAGGCGCCTTGCCGCGAAACGTCGGTAGACTGTGGCTTTGGACAGTTTTGTGATGTCTCGACGGGTGAGTGCTACGACGCGAGTGGCGTGTATTGCCACTCCTGCTCGGACGATGCGGACTGTGGCGGCAACGGCAATTATTGCATCAATTTTGGTGCCAATGGTCGGTATTGTGGCGCCGAGTGCTCCTACGATTCCGATTGCCCTTCTGGATTTAGTTGTATCGGCCTGCTCGACGAGTTCGGCAATGTCTTCACAACCCAATGTCTCACGTACTGCTGGCTGTATTCGGACGATTCATCGGTGGATGTTCCTGCGCCGATGTCAGCGGCCGACCTCGGGCCCGCGTGGGTCGAAATGGGCGACGGCTCCGTAGCGGGTTCCCAATGTGGAGAGGCAAACCCATGAACTTGGCGCGATTCCTCTTGCTCGTTGGTGTGCTGACCGTTGGCTGTCGCGACAAAGCCGAGTCTGACTCGGGGCTTGGCTACAACGAAGGCCCGTCGATTTCGCACACGCCCGTGTCCGGGGCGGTCACCGAAGGCGCGTTGACGCTGACGGCCACGGCCTCCGACCCCGATGGCGTCGCAGAAGTTGTGGTGTACCAGCGGCCGATTGGCGTATCGTTCTGGGACCTCGTCCCGATGGAGCAAGAAGACGGCACTTGGACCGGCAGTTTGGATGTATCCGCGCCCGGATTCGAGTACTACTTGCGCGCCACCGACCGGTTTGGCGCCGAAGGCTACCTGCCCGCGGAAGCGGAGCGGGGCCCCTGGATGGTGACCGTACAGCCAGAAGCGAAGGCGCTCCCGTTCAGCGAAGACTTCGAACTGGACCCTGGCGAGACGAGCTTGTATTCGCTTGGTTGGACCACCGTTTCCGAAGGCTTCGCGGCGTATGTCTGGCAGCTCAGCACGAGCCGCGCGGAATCGGGGGCACAGTCGGTGTTTCATGGCCGTGGCGCCGTTGACGCCGACACCATGCGGGATTGGCTCATCAGCCCGCCTCTCGACTTTTCGGAGATGTCCCAAATCCAGGTTACTTGGCGGGAATCGGGCGCATCGACGAGCGCCATGGGCTCCCATGGGCTCTATATTTCGACCATCGGCGCGGACCCAAGCATCGAAGGCAACTTCGTGCCGGTGCAAGCATCGCTGCCTGCACCCACTGAATCGGGATTCATTCGCTCTGCCGTTATCGACCTCTCCGACTATGCAGGCGAACGGCTGGTATGGTTGGCGTGGTTGTACGAGGGCGACTATGGCGACGATTGGTACATCGACGACGTTCGGGTAGAGACGCTCTCTGCGGACCTGTCCGCGACGTATACAGGTCAAGCGCCCGAACCCGTGTTTCCCGGCGAGACGGTTACGGTCGATTGGCACATCGTAAACGGTTCGGCGGCGTCCGCGGCTGGCTACGAAGCAACGTTGTCATTGCCAGATGGCGGAGGCACTGTCACGACGCCCACGCAGGCGTTGCCTGACCTCGAAGGCTACGCATCGACGGACCTTTCGTGGGACATCGTGCTTGACCCCGATGTTCCTTCCGACCGCTATCGGAGCATGGAACTTACGATTACCAATGGCGGAAATACCTGGACCTTCGAGGACCGCTTCCTCATCGGCTACTTGAGCACGGCAACCTTGGACATTACCGTCGACGAGCCCGCCATTACCAGCATTGTCCTGGGCGTCGGCGACCCTGACTCGCCGGATACCTCGTTTTCGGTGTTCAGCGACTTCTTGCCGGGTGGCACTACTTCGGTCGTGTCCGACCTTACGCCGTATGCCGACCTTTTGCCGCCAACGGCGGGGCCGGGGCGATGGTTCGCGCGGGTACAGACGGACCGAGGTGGCTCCGTTGATTCTTTCGCGATGTCGGTCAGTGGCATCACGTATGGAGGCGCTGCTTCGGGCGGACCCTTGGTGTCCAACCAGCCTGCTTGGTTTTTTGTGCCCCGTCCGCCCGCGCCGGAACTGGTTGCGGCCACGCCCAGTGTCGCGGCTCCGGGTGACATCGACCTTCCCTTGACCCTCCAGCTCGTCAATGCGGGTGCGGCCACCCAAGGTCCCGTTACCGGCACGTTGGTGGCGTTGTCTTCGGATGCAACCGTCGTCGGGGGCTCCGCGCTTTCTATCGACCCGGACATCTGGAATGCTGGGGAAGCGGTTGTTTTGACAGGGCCCACCCTGTCTATCGATGCCACACACACGAACTCGGAGCCGGTGCAGCTCTCGCTTTCGCTCACGGATGGGCTGGAGCAGTGGACGGTCCCCGTGGCGGTTGCAGTGCCCTGGCCCGTGTTGCAAGTCATTGGCACCACCATTGACGACTCCGGGCGAGATGGCATCCTGGATGACGGGGAGTCCGCTACCATCGAGTTTTTGGTGGCAAATGTTGGCGATGCGGGCACACAAGACCGTATGCAAGTGACCGCATCCATCTCTCCTACGAGCGTTGCACAGGCGACTTTCGCAGACGATGTGGACCGCCTGACCGACCTCGTACCCGATGCTTCGGGCGATATGAAGTTCGATATTGTCGGCGTATCGGGGTCAGCTGGCGAGGCGCTGGTTTTCGACCTATCGTATGATGATGGGGTCTATGTCTATACCGGAACCGCTTCGGTCACGTTGGGGGAACCGCCCTGGACAACCTTCAGCGCAGCCAATGACGCACCGGATGACACCGAAGGGCCCAGTGGAACCTTTGACTTTGTCAATGGTCGGTACCGGGTCTATAACGACAACATTGAGGTCATATTGACCTCGTCGGTGCCCTACGACCCAGCCACGCTCTATATTGAGGCTTGGGGCTCCACTACTGGCTCTCCTTATTTGTTCTACCGGTGGATTGTAAACGCGGGGACCGGTGACTTCCAAGGCTACGTCAGCGGAACCGGCTGGCAGACGGTAGGGACCGTCGCGGTGGACTACCTGTCGACGACTGAAGTGCAGATGACGTGGGCGGTGGGAGATCTGGACACCATCACGTCGAACCTGAGCATCGGCTTCGGCACGACTTGGTGCGGTCCGCCAAGCTATTATTGTGACCACTTCCCCGATGGCTGGGGATACGGATACGACGACACTTTCAATCCTTACGTCTGGTTTGACCTCGACTGGTAGTTTGTCGTCCGGTGTGGTTTTATTGGGCTGTGGTCTAATAGGGCAGGGATGGGCGGGCCTCCGTCCCTGCGGAGGCCCTGCTGCGCGCGAGGGCTGCGCTCAGGTGCGCGCGCTGTCGGTCGGTGTGTAGTTCTTGAGCCAGCGACCGTACAAGAAGATGAGCACCGCGCTTATAAGGCCAATCCCGCCCATGATGTCCCAAACCAGGGAGACGGAGTGGGTCGCATAGAGCTGCTCGGTGAGGGGAACCGCCGCTTGGATAAAGATTTGTTCCAAGTGGGGGCCGGCGACGTCCAAGAACGCTTGTGCTGTGTTCGCGTCCGGGAGGACGGCCGTGAGGTCTGCTGCGGAGGCCCCGTGGAGGTCCCAGGGGGTGAGTGCCCGCCCAGCGTCTCCTGCGACAATCACACCGTCGAGCACGCGCGCATTTGCGAGCGTGGACCCGAGCTCTGCCGAGTAGCCTGGCAGGTCTGCGAAGGTGACCGCTGGCGCATGTTGGTGCACATAGGTGCTCCAGGCTTCTCCTTGGGGGATCGCGGCGATGGCATCGGTGGACATTCCGGCTTCGGCCATGGCCTCCCGGCAGAACCGCTCTTTGCTTGCGAGGGTTTCATAGAGCAAGGGACCCAGCTTGCCTTCGAGGGTCCATCCAATCGCGAGGGGAATCTGCGTGAAGCCGAGGTACATCGCCTTTTTGTCGGCGGGCGCAAAGTTCCCTACAAACTCGCTGAACTTGGGACTCGAAAACATCTCGCCTGCACTAAACACAGCGATGCTCGCCAGGCAAACCCAGCCAGCTGTGCTGTGGCCAATCGCAAACAAAGCGACCGTAGCGAGCGCCGTACCGAGCACCATGCTGGTGGTGGGGCGCATCAGCCCGCTCAACCATGCAAACAAAAAGCAGCTGGTCATAATCATGGCGGCGTTGAAATTCAGGAGGCCCTCGGGCTGAATTTGCGTGCCGTAGGTGTTGGTGACCACGAAGAAGTTGACGACAGGATTGGTGCTTCCTCCGTGTCCAAAGAGCGTGGTGATGATGTCGCCAGTCCAGACCCATTCTTCGATGTAGACGGGAAGCACATCAAACAGCGCGTTGAACATGAACCAAAAGCCGCTGAAAATCGCCAAATATATCCATAGGTGCGGTTTGCTCAGCTCACGCAGAGAACTCGTGACGAGGTTTTCTTGTGTGCCTGCTGCTTTCTCTCTTGCAAGCGCCGCCTCGCGTTCTTCTTTGCCGGGCTCGGTGTAGACCAAGAGCATGAGGAAGTTCAGGCAGATGATGGCGGCGCAGGCCAAGAACACGTAGCGCCACTCCATCTTTCGCATGGCGCCTGCCAGCAATGGGCCCAGGAACCCGCCAACGTTGACGGTTTGGTAGAAAATGCCCCATGCCATGGAGCTGTTTTCCGGGCGTGTCGCTTTGACGAGGGTGCCTTGAATTCCCGGCTTGAAAATCGCGGTGCCGGTGGCCAACAAAATTGCGCCAATCGTGAAGCCCATAAAATTAGGGAGGGCCGCCATCACGAGGTAACCGCTGATTTTTACGCCAGTTGACACCGCGATGGTCTGCTTGTATCCAAAACGGTCGCTCAGGCCGCCTGTGAACACCGGGAGAATTGACTGAACAAGCGCCCAGATGAACAAAATATTGCCAAACCGGCCCATGTCGATGCCGAGCCCGCCCTTCGACACGGGATCTTTGGCGTAGAGAGCGGCCACGGCCTTCACGCCGTAGTAGGCGAGGCGCTCAATCATCTCCATGCCGCCGACCACCCAGAATACATACGATAAGCTGGTGATGGCGGCGATGAGGCCGAGCTGTTTCACTTCTGTCTGGGGGGTGGTCGCGCCCATGGGTAGCCTCCGTGCGTGCACGCCCATGTACCCCGTTCGGGTGTTCAGGTCACGTCTGGGGACTAAAATTGTGGGCTCGGACACACATTGTCCGTCCTACAAACCATGAAGGCGGCTGTTCGAGGCGGATGCGAACATTTTTCAAGCCCCGCCATACAACCCACGGGTCGGAAGGGCTGCGCGGGGCAGGCCCGGTCAATCGAGCTTTTTCGGCACCGCGCGTACTTCCAGTAGGTCGACGCTCGCTTGTTCGAACGCATCGGAGCGCATCGTGACCTCAATGGACTCCTGCCAACGAAGCTGCAGGTCTGGGTCTTTTTTCACCATCTCGGCGAACTCCGTCTCGGTCAGGCGGCGTGCTTCGCCAGTAGGGTCCGCGTCGAGGTCGGGGAGAAGGGTACCCACCATGGTCGCTTCGAAGCGCTTGAGCTTTCCTTCGATGTGAATCTCGGCAGTTTCGAGTTCTTTGCCGTTTTTGTCCTTGATGGTGGTCAATAGGACGATGTTTTCCATGTCAAACTTCGAGCTATTTTGGAGCTGGAAGTTGAAAATCGTGGAGTTCGGCGACTTCTGATTGGGGAGCTGCGTCCAGCTTGCGTTCTTGACAAACACGTACTGGTCAGGATTGTAGAGAGGGTCGTAGTCTTCTCGGGTCGCTTGATCGCTAAAGAAGTATGCGGGAACCACCTGGTCGACCTGCACCCAACCTTCGGCGCCGGCGGGAGTCCGAATGCGGTACCAGTCGTGGCGCTTGGCGAGAAGCTGCACTTTTGCGTTCCGCTCGACCGTCCCCACGGCAGACGACCCCGCTTCTGGGGAGGAGCGGACTTGCGCGGTGTCGGCAGTGACAAGCATCTCGGTAAGCGCAAGGTCTTCGAGAAGGTCAAGATTGGACGACTTGATGCCTTCCGCGTAGTGGAACATCGCGTATCCGCCGGCGGCAGAAATCGCGAGAAACACGGCGGCAAGCGCCACGGTTGGAAGGTTGCTGTGCGGCTTTTCGAGGTCATCATCGGATACAGACGATGCCGGAAGAATCGCCTTCAGCTCCGGCAACTCGACTGCATACAGCCAATCGCTTGCACCCGGCGGCTGAATGAGGTCGCCCCGGCCCAGCTCGCCACGGGCGGCGAGCTGCTTCAGCTCTTCAAGGTCGGCGGCAGAAAACTGCCGGTCCACTTGAGTTACGAGCCATCGCGCCATGACGAATCCTCCGAGATAGTTCCGAACCCATAGGACCACCGGGGTCCGGTCCATGCGTACACTGTTTGGGGAATACCTTGTGGACCATCGAAAGGTCAAGTCAGCGGGACCGGCTCGTGCGGTGAGTTGACCCGATGTTTGCAGTGTTTCCCGTAGCGACGTTTCGCAGGTTCGCCGCGTTGGGGTGCGCAGCGGAGAAGCGCAACTGGGGACATTTGCTTCCGCTTAGTCGTTGTTGGGGTCGCGAAACTGTGGAGCGTGGTCGAGGATCAAATCGAGGCCTTCCGCCACGGCGTCGGCAATATCTTCGAGCATAGATGCCCCATTGGAGACATCTGGTTGGTTCGCAGTCGAAGTGTCTGGTTCTAGCAAGTCGTCCCGGACTTCGAGTTCGAGATAGGGCACGCGATGCGCGGAACCATGACGGCAAATGCTGTAAACGAGGCCGTTCATGCCGCTCCATGGCTCGTTTGGTCGAACATCCCATCGGCCTTGCGCGCGAAGGTGGGCGAGGAGAATTCCGGCCGGACTGGTGGCGCTGCAAGGGTCGGTGTGGTCGTACAAAACGCCGAGTTGGACGGTACGCGGCTGGTTGAGGTACAGTTTCGTGAAACAATGCACACTCAACAGGAGTGTGGGGAGTCCCGCACGCTTTCGTGCGCCTACGATGCGGTCGATAGCAGCGTGGTAGGGGACATGAAACAAGGCGATCCGACGCGCTTTTTCATCCGGCGACAGGTTTTTGTTGAACGCAAACGGTTGGCCTTCCACCTCTGTCCGAAAGGTGTCGGGATGGTCCGGGGGGCGATTCGCGTCGACCAAAAGGCGGGAAAAACGGGCCAATACAGCCGGCGCTTGCAGACGTTTTTGTAGCGCACGCGTAAGGGCGGCTGCGCCTCGGTCTTGGCCCCAATGCGTAGGTAAAAACGCGCGCTCGGCATCCGAGAGCTTCCACGGCTCAGGAACGTGGGCGCTGGCGTGTTCACAGGTCAACACCACGCGACCGCGAATTGGGTCGCCGAGACATTCGACCGAAGTTTCGTCAATGTTCTGGATAGGGAGGGCCGGGTTGCGCATCGCGAGGCGTTATCCTCCACGGACGTCGGATGCCGCACAGTCGGGTCCAGTGGAGGAGTGTTGCTTCGGGTTCAGTCAGCGTGGTGTGCGCCTTTGCTGGCGGTTGTCGGTTTGGCCTGGGGTGGTTGCCAGGGTGGCCCGTCTGCGGAAATTGTCCAGGCGCGCGCCGACCTTGAAGCCGCGCTTGCCACACGTTCTGTCGAAGCGGTATCCAAGGCTGCGCGTGCAGCGTCGGTTTTTGAAGGGCAAGACCCAGCCCTCGACGCCCGAATCGGCGACGCCTTGGCAAATGTCCTCATGCGCACCACCGATGGATTGGAGCTTCTGCGGCGTCGTCCGCTTCCCGAAGACCCCGTGTGGGTCGATGCACTGATGAGCGGCGGTCTTCGTGTTGGGTCGGTGGAATTGCTCGACATCCTGGCGCGAGAGGCGCACGTTCCTCGTTCTACTGCGCCAACTACAACGGTCGCTTGGCTGGGCGTGCGTGCGCGAAAAGACCCCAATCTTCGCTATTCTGATTTGTTGGAGGCGGAGGCGAACTGCCGTTTGTTCGATGGCCAGCCCACACGAGGGCGGCGAACGGTCGACCAACCGGTCGCACCGGGCTTTTTTGACGCACTTCAGCGCCTCGGCGCAGACCGTGTTGTGCTCGGACGCGCAGAAACCGTCACCGACCCAGCCCCGTCGTCTGGCGAGGGGCTCCAACCTTGTATTCGGGGGCGAATCTACGCCGATGCCGTTTGGCCGTCGCCGCTGCCCAAACACATAACCGTAGCCATTTCTGCCGATGACCACGCGCTCTACGTCAGTGTTCGGCCGGAAAATGGTGAGCCTTGGGCATTCGCAAGCTTGGACAACGAAATCGCAGGCGACGTTGTGGCGCATGCTCGTGCGGTTTCTGAGGGCACCGCCGTTCCAGACGCCCAATACCTTCCCGAACGTTTGTCCTCCCTGGCCGCACCCATCGCGCCTCCGCTTGTCGAAGAGTAGGCCCTCGATGTTGCACCGCTTGCTTTCGGTGATTGACCCTCGATTGTATTCTCCGCCTGTCGCGGAGGCCGACGCGACATTGTCGCTCCGGTATCTCGGTACGGCTGGATTCGTGCTGAACCATGGTCAGCACACGGTCGTACTCGACCCATATATTTCTCGTCCGGGAATTCGCGAGTGCTTGGGTCCTTTGGTTCCGAAAGCGGAGTTGTTGGCGCGCGTGATTCCTCACGCGGACGATGTGCTGGTAGGACACGCGCACTTCGATCATGTATTGGATGCGCCTATCTTGTGCCAACAGACGGGGGCGCGGTTCCTTGGGTCTCGCGCCGCTTGCCATGTTGCGCGGGCGGCTGGTGTGCCGGAAAGCCAACTGGTCGAGCTTTCGGGAGGAGAGACCGTAGAATCGGGGTCGGGCGTCATCACGGCCATTCCGAGCTTGCATGGGCGCGTGTATTTTGGGCGCGTCACCCTCCCTGGAGACATTTTGGAGCCGCCGAAGTGGCCGGCGCGTGCTTGGGATTTGCGCCATGGCCAAGTGTTGAATTGGCATGTGCAGCTTGGTGGAGCCCGTGTGGTGCACATCGATTCCGCAGACTTCCTTTCGCGCGAGATGATGCGCGTGGGTCCGGTAGATGTGGCGTGTTTGTGCGCAATCGGACGCGCCCACCGTCCTGGATTTGTGCGGGAAGCAGTAGAACTGTTGCAACCACGATATGTCGTGGCCTGCCATTGGGACTGGTTCATGACTCCTTATGATGCCGCGCCCAGGCTGCTTCCGGGAGTCGACCTTCCTGGCTTCTGCGACGAAGTACGTGCAGCAGGCTCCACTCCTTTGGTTTTGCCGTTTGAGGGAACAATTCGCATCGCGCCATCAAGTCGCTGACTCCCTTTTCCGTTTCTTTCTTTAGAAGATGCCGAATTTTGCGCATGTTCTGGGAAGGAGGCAGTCATGCCAGTCTGGATGTTGTCGAGCGAATGTGGGAAGTCGGTGGAAGTCGAAGGGGACTCGTGGGTCGAAGCGTTGCAGGTTGCGCTCCCCCGTTTCACCTCCTCTGTCTTTGGCGCGCGTTTGTCCCTTGACATTCAAGCCAGCGGAGTGGTCACGGCTACATTGGTCGACGAAGACATCCACGTTGACGTGCGCGAGCGGCACCCCAACGCAACGGGGCTGCGCCGGCGTCTTCGCGCGGGAACGATGCCCGTCCTCCTCGATGACCACTGCAAGTATGTCAATGTTTCGAGCTCGGGGTGTTTCCCGATTTTTTACGACCACGACCCGAAAGAACCCTTGACCGAGCAGATGCTGTATCCGGGACACGACCATACGCTGCCCGTTGACCCTGCCGACGCGCCGGAATCGCTCGAAGACGAGATTGGGGTTGCGTGTGCGCGATTCGCAAGGGACGCAAGCCGGGGCCTGGTCCCCGCGCTCGCAGGCTCCTTGCACGTCCTGACTTCATTTGCGTCTGCGGAGGGCGCGGGAGTTCGCTGCCGTCAAGGCGCGACCGATGCGTGGATTGTTTCGGAAGGGTGCGTCAGCGGTGTTGGTACAGGGCCCCGCGTGGGCCGCCTTCGCGACCTCGCCCGTACAACGGGAATGACCATCGCCGTTCGCGACCAACAAGAGCACCGGGCGGGCATCCTTGCGCCGGTTCCGTGCGGAAACCTGCCTGCGACCGACCTTTCGGACACAGTCCTGGAGGTTTGGCGAAAGGACGGCCGCTACTTCCCGTGGCAAATGGAAGTCGCACAAGTCGCAGCGGCAGTTTTGGCCGAGCATGTTGATGGTCAGGGCGACGTCGAAGAGTATGCAATGGCCATTTAGGCGCGCAAACGCTACTGTGCGTGACCGTCCAAAATCTCTACTTTCATCATGTTTGTCGCGCCGCGCATCGGCACGCGACCCGCGAGCAGCACCACTTCGGACCCGTGGGGGAGCCAGCCAGCCTCCAACAACGCGCGTTCGCCGACTGTGATGAGGTCGTCTGTGCCACGGATTTGGGGAATCAGCAGGGCGTTGACGCCCCATGCGAGGCCCAAGCGGTCGGCGACCTTTTGGTCGTGAGTGAGCGCAAATACACCTTGTCGTGGGCGGCTCTTGCTCGCCTTGATGGCCGTATTGCCGCTCCAGGTAAACACCACCAGCGGACGGTCGGCTTCGCGGGCCGCAAAACACGCAGCACGAAGCACCGTCGCTTCCGCCGTTGCTTCTGCTTGAAGCTGCTCGATGCGCGGGCGCGAAAACCAAGGACTCGACTCCACTTCGGTTGCGATTCGGTCCATCGCTTCGACTGCTTCGCGCGGAAATCGACCGACGCTGGTTTCCCCTGAGAGCATCACCGCATCCGTACCGTCCAGAATGGCGTTGGCGACATCGGTGATTTCCGCGCGTGTGGGGCGCGGATTGCGCTCCATGCTATCGAGCATTTGCGTGGCGGTAATGACCAAGGCGCCGGCTTGGTTTGCCTTTTGGATGAGCGTCTTCTGCACGCCGGGAACTTGCTCGTATGGAATCTCCACACCAAGGTCCCCGCGGGCCACCATCAAGCCCTGCACTTCGCGCAAGATTTCTTCGATGCTTGCGACGGCCTCGGGCTTTTCAATCTTCGCGATAATCGGCATGTCCGGCTCGCCCAGGGCGGTCAAGGCCTGGCGGAGCTCGACACAGTCCACGCCATTGCGGACGAAGGAAAGCGCGACGTAATCCACGCCCGCTTGGACACCGACCGCCAAGTTTTCGCGGTCTTTTTCGGTCATTGCGGGGGCGTTGATATGCGTTTCCGGCAAATTGATGCCCTTGTGAGAGCCCAGTGGCCCGCCCGCGGTGATGCGAATGTCCACCTCTGCGGGCTGACCTTCGGGACGGCGAATCGCTGCGACGCGTCCTGCCAAGGCTCCGTCGGCGAAGAGGACCAACTCGCCCACCTTCACGTCGTCTGCCATCGTGGGCCAGGTAGTGCCGCAACGCCGGCCTTGGCCCACCAATTGCTCATCCATCACGACGGTGAGGGTAGAGCCGTCGGGCAGGTCAAGAGGCTCGGTGCACGCGCCTGTGCGAATCTTCGGACCCTGAAGGTCGAGCAAAATCGCGACGTTGCGGCCGGTCTCCATCGCCGCGCGGCGAATTCGCGCCACATCGGCGCGGATGGCGTCGGCGCTGGCGTGGGAGCAGTTGATGCGTGCGACATCGACGCCGGCGTCGAGAAGTTCGCGCAAGCGCTCGGGGCTTCTCGATTGGGGGCCGATGGTTGCGACGATGCGGGTGTGGCGACCCCGTGGGGTTGGACGGGACATGAATCCTCCAGGACGCCGAAAGCATACTCCGTCCGTGCGGGAGCGTCGTCTGCGGTGCCGTAGACCGCGTCGCCATCGCTGTCCGACCGCGCGGTCGCCAAAATTCAGCGGAGGGGAAGATGGTGCTCGGCCGATGTGTTTTGGAAAATAGATTCTGTGGAAACGTACGTTCCACGGGTGTTTCATGGAATCACATGTTTCCCGGCTGGTGGTCTCGTGAACGGCGCGGGCGCGAAGGCCCGTGGTGATCGTGGGGGTCGATCAGATCGAAATTCTCGTCGATCAAGACCTGTCGATGCAGATCTTCAAATCGTGGAACACACAGTTGCTCCACGATTGATTGACGCGTCAACGGAATGGGCCTATGCTCGAAGTGTGGTCCCCGAGGGTCTACAGAATTCCGACACCTGAACGTTGAACGGTTCTCCATTCGCTTGTAGTACTGTGTACGAATTTTCGAGCGATTCCATAGAGCCGAGGTAGAGAGGCCGATATGTCCGCGAGTGCAGCAAAGAGCAGAGAGCGCGTCGCCCGTAACTTCATCAAGTCCTATGGGCGTGTGAGCTTCCGTCGGTTGCTCGAAGCGCTGGCATCCGGGGAAAGTGGTCAGACCATCGCCAACGAGTTCGGAGTTTCTCGGGAACGGGTACGCCAGTGGAAAAACACCTTCGGTGAAGTGATTACGCACTACCGCGTATACCCCGAAGTAGACCGGATTCTGCGCGAGCGCCGCTCGGCCTGATTGCGCAACATCGCGATGCCACATTTCGTGTTGTGGTCAGGTACGCCGCGTGGCGCGGGATGTTTGGCGCACAAAGGTAGTGGGAGCTGCGTGCGGAGTGCAGATGTCTTTCGGGACACTGTTTTTCGTTGATTTCATGCAGCGGATTTGTCTTTCCCGCAACTTAGGAACTCCTCCGAAATGACGTGATGATGGAGGTTTTCTGAGGGGTGTTCACGGGGGAGACGTTCATGCAGGTTCTTGCATGATTATTCCGGGTCGTCTATAAGGCGTGCGTTCGCTGGCTGTGTCCGGCGAGCGAACTCCGATTGGTCTCTCGATGGTGTGCGGCTTGTCACGAAAGATTCGTGACCCCCACACTTTTGGTAGATGCTGTGGAAACACCGCTCAGTCGGCGCTTTTGTGTGTGACCGTGGACTCCTATGTTCTCGGGCACGGCTTCTTCCTAAGTCCCGGTGAACCATGGCCGACAGACAGCGTCGCCACGCATTGATTCGCCAGCTGCTGCAAGACCACCAAGTCTCGAGCCAAGAGAGGCTCGCGGCTTTGATGGGCGAAGCGGGCGTTGCATGTACGCAAGCGACGCTGTCGCGCGATCTCCGAGACATGGGAATCACGCGAGACCGTGGTCCCAATGGGCCCGTGTACCGCCTCGACCACCGTGCGCGCTATATGAAGGCGCTTCGGCAGGTGGTCGGAATGGAAATCACGGGCGTCTCCCACAACGGCAGCCTCGTTGTGATTCGGACACTACAAGGCCGCGCCGAGGGTGTCGCTGGATTCTTGGACGGCTGGGACAACCCGCACATTCTCGGCACCGTGGCCGGCGACGACACCGTTTTTGTTGCCCCCTCATCCCCGACCAGCTGTGACCCATTGGTTGCAGCGATTCGCGCACTCGCCGATGGCGAGCAGGAGCTTCTGTGAGCACCGCCCCCCGCTACAAAAAGATTGTTTGCGCCTATTCAGGCGGATTGGATACTTCGGTCATGATTCCGTGGCTGAAGGAGCACTACGGCTGCGAAATCGTCACCTACACCGGCGACCTCGGCCAAGGTGAAGACCTCTCGGGCATTCGCGCCAAGGCCCTTCGCACGGGCGCGTCCGAAGCAGTCGTCGACGACCTTCAGGCACGCTTCGTCGACGAGTTCATTTGGCCCGCGGTTCGTGCTACGGCCTTGTACGAGGGGCAGTACCCCCTGCATACCGCGCTTGGGCGTCCGCTGTTGGCCCGCCGGTTGGTCGAGGTGGCCCGCGAGTTCGGCGCAGACGCCATCGCGCACGGCTGCACGGCCAAAGGCAACGACCAAGTGCGCTTCGAGGTCACTGCACGGTCTCTTGCTCCCGACCTTGGCGTTGTGGCGCCTCTTCGTGAATGGGACATGGTCACCCGCGAAATGGAAGTCGACTACGCCGTGGAGCGCGGCATTCCGATTCCGATTACCCGCGAGAAGCCCTACTCCATCGACCGCAACCTTTGGGGCTGTGCGATTGAATGTGGCGAGATGGAAGACCTTTGGCGGGAACCCCCGGCCGATGCTTGGCAAATGACTTCGGACCCTTCCGAGGCTCCGCGCGGCTCTACGGAAATTGTGCTGGGCTTTGAACAGGGTGTGCCCGTCAGCATCGACGGAGAGCCCCTTGACGGCGTCAAGCTCATTACGCGCCTCAACGAGCTCGCCGGGCACTACGGCGTTGGCCGCATCGACATGGTGGAAAACCGCGTCGTGGGCCTCAAGAGCCGCGAAGTGTATGAAGCTCCCGCTGCCACGCTCATTCACATGGCACATGTCGAGCTGGAGCGCGTCGCGCTCGACCGCGAGACCTTCAACTATAAGCGCAAGGTATCGCAAGACTTCGCCAACATCATCTACAACGGCACTTGGTTCGGCCCGTTGCGGGATTGCCTCCAGGCGTTCGTGAATCACGCCAACCGTCCGTTGACCGGTGATGTACGCGTTCGGGTGTCCGCCGGCTCTGCGCGCATCACGGGCCGTCGCTCGCCGTTCAGCTTGTACGACGAAGGCTTGGCTACGTACTCGCACGGCGACACATTCCGCCGGGAATACGCGGAAGGCTTCATGGCTCTGTATGGCTTGACCTACAAGACCGTCGCGTCCGTTCGCCGTGCATCCGGCGACGATCCGCTCAACTCCTGATTTCTGAACACGTCGATTCCGGGACACGCACCCGGAATCGTGTGCTCCACTGCGTGCAATCGGCGTTTGTCGTCCGTGATGCCAGCAGTTTTGCGGTTTGGCCTGGCCGCCTTGGCGGATAGAAGGCCGTCCTGCTTTCGGCGCGCTACATTTGTGTGCCGATGGTCGGGGGTGGCCGATGTCACTCCCGATGTCGATGGTCTGCATCTCGTTGGTTTGTAGACCTTTGTTCGGGGCCTCTGTGGCAGCGCAGAGGCCCTGATGTTTTCGTGGCTCCGGTGGGTCAACCACCGTTGGAGCCAAGGCACAGAAGGAGCTTGAAATGGCACTCTGGGACGGTCGCTTTGACGGTGGCCCCGCCGAAGAAATGCAGCGGTTTAGCGAGTCTTTGTCCACGGATTTGTTGATGTGGCGGGAAGACATCACGGGAAGCCGCGCGCATGCCACGATGCTCCGGGATGTGGGGCTGCTCAACGACGATGAGTTGCAGTCCTTGTTGCGTGGACTCGACCAAGTGGCCGCCGAGCTCGAAGGCGGCTGGGTACCGGGCGTCGAGCAAGAGGACGTACATATGGCGGTAGAAGGCCGTCTCCACGAGATTGTGGGGCCTGTCGCCGGAAAGCTCCATACAGCGCGGTCCCGCAACGACCAAGTCGCGACCGATGTACGGCTATGGATGCGCGGTCGGATTGACGAACTCGACGCAGCGGTGCGTGCATTGCTGCTCACCATCGTCGAAGTTGCGGAAACAAAGGGCAAGGTGGTCGTCCCCGGCTACACCCACCTCCAGCGTGGCCAGCCCATCTGGTTCGCCCACCACCTTTTGGCCCATGCGTGGTCTCTTCAGCGCGACCTTGAGCGCCTCGCTGACACCCGACGCCGGGTCAACCAGAGCCCACTGGGCGCCGCGGCGATGGCGGGAACGCCGCACCCGATTGACCGCCACAAGAGCGCGTCTCTACTGGGATTCTCGGGTCCAATGAACAACGCGATGGATGCGGTCAGCGCCCGTGACCACGCGCTGGAGTTGGCGTCGACGTGCTCGATTCTCTCTATTCACCTGTCGCGAATGGCGGAAGAACTGGTCGTTTGGTCTACGCGCGAATTCGGCTGGATTCGTCTCAGCGATGCGTGGTCCACCGGCAGTTCCATTATGCCCCAAAAGCGCAATCCCGATGCGGCAGAGCTGGTTCGCGGTCGAACCGGGCGGGCGACGGGCGCGCTGATGAGCCTGTTTACACTCGTCAAGGCCCTTCCGATGGCCTACAATCGTGATTTCCAAGAAGACCGCGTTGCGCTGTTTCCTGCCGTGCTTTCTACGTTGACCTGCGTGCGAGTCTTGAACGGCTGTTTTGCATCGATGGATGTGCTGGGCGGCCCCGACCTCGTCGGCGATTTTTCACTCACCACGGAGCTCGCGGACTATCTCGCTGGAAAGGGCGTTCCCTTTCGCGAGGCCCATCATGTTGCTGGAAGGCTGGTTCGCTTGTGTGAAGAGCGAAAGCACGGTCTCGACGGACTTTCTATGGATGACCTTCGCGCAGCGCACGCCGCGTTTTCGGACGACGCGCTGCGGTGGCTAGAGCCGGTCCAGGCGATTGAGCGCCGCAAGAGCTTTGGGGGTACTGCATGGTCCGAGGTTTCCCGGCAAGTGGATGTCCTGCGGGCTTTTGCACAACCTGCGTAGACGGTCAGAGGCGGGAATGAGAGAGGGACGGTGCGCCGCCCTCCACCTACTCGTTGGGGACGTCGTCGAAAGGCAGGCCGTAGAGCATACGCGTCATGCGTGTGTATTCCTCCCATGTCGCCCAGCCGGAACATTCGATGGGCGCCGCGCCATCATGTCCCTCAGGAACTTCCGGCGTATCGGTCGCCGCGCACAGCCGGTGGGGTGCGACCCGTCCTTGGGGGAGCCATTGGGGCAGGGCCTCGACCACGCCATCGAAGGCCTTTTGGCTTGATGACGCATCGTGGCCGAGAAAGCCTTCGGTCGCAGTGAGACCGGACACCATTCGAACAAAGAGGCCGGGTCCGTGGAGGTCCACAATCGAGACCCGCCGTTCACTCGCGAGGCGCAATACAGTCTCATTGCGACGCCCGCGCGCGAGACTTCGGCCAATACGATGTCGACGAATCACAACTTCCCCCGGCACCATCAAGCAGTCTGTTGGAAGGTCGATGTGCTGGAGGTCGGTTGGTGGCGTGTCAAGAGGTGGCGGCGTGTTGCAATGCGTAGATGCAGACACCTCTACGCCGCGTTCGCTGTCCTTTCGAATCAGCAGGTCCGGCGCCCGTATCGCAACCAAGTTCGTCCGCGAGATGACGGCGGACGCGAGGCCTTCCTTGGAAAAGTCGGCCGCGGCCCCCGCCAAGTCGCCCGCATCCTCGGACCGCAAAACGACCTTCGGTCCTTTGGATACGGCGTGAATTCTCGCCGTGACGGTGTCAACGTGGAGTGCAGCCGCAAACACGGGGGCGGCGTCTGCGCGGCCAGGACAGTCGACGACGAGCATCCATTCGAGCCGAATCCGGGGAAGGAGTACGGAAGGCCGCAGGAGGCTTGTAGGCGCTTCGGTAGACGAAGGTGCGGGGGGGAGTACGGGGCTGGCAGGAGGGGGGCTCACAGCGCGCGGAGCGACGGCTGCAAGCCGCTGTGCCGCCATGAGCCGCTTTTGCACCGAAGGAAGTAAAGAAAGCCCGTTGGCACCTTTCTCCTCCGCATCTACTGCAGCTTGCGCGGCATCGCGCAGCGCACGAAGCACATCAAGGGCAGAGACCGCCGGTTCGGAAGGAGCCTGCGGCGTTGGCAGAGCCGCGGTCGAAGTTGGCGCCAAGCGCTTTGGCTCGGGGGTGCCAACAGCCGAAGTGGGCGCCGCTTGCTGGGCCTCTCGCATGGCGGTCCGAAGCCGTTCGATGTTTCCGCCGGCCAAGGCATCGCGAACCAGTGCATCGAGGTTGCTGGGAAGCGATGCCACGCCGCGCTCTGGCGCAGAGGTCGTCGGGACCATTGGGTGACCGCAATACAAGCACGCACTTCGCCAAGCGCCGTTGGGACGCGCGCAATTTGGGCATGATGTCGCGTTGCTCAAGGGCGACCTGCTTGGTGTACAATTGCGGAACAGATGGGCGAAAATAGAGGTGCGGTCTTTCGCATCGTTTCCTCGCGATGAAGCGAGGACGGGTCGCGAGATGCTTGGCTCGGTCTACCTTGCCGTGCATTTGCGTCCCTTGAGGATTCGTATCGCAGAACGGCGAATCTTCCAACTCGTTTGTCACAGCGAGGGAGGCACATCCTCGCGATGCCCGAACCTACGCGCCGACGGGCGTACAGCGTGCGAGCAGAGATTTCCTAGAGACGCCTTGCAACACGAGAGGTACAGCGGGGAAACACTCCTGCATTGAGGCCTGCACAAACATGTTCGCAGATCTCCCCATCAAGGACCGCGTGGTGCTGGTTCCTCCGGGTTCCTTCAACGTACAGAATCACTTTTACCCGCGTGTACCAAATGCGCAATTACACGCGCTCGTTCGGCACTTTTTGTCGATGGACAACGGGAGAATTGTTCAACGATACTGTCACTTGCATCCAGAGGTTGACCCCTCCGCGGTTCGTGAGGTCCTGACTTATGCGCCCCGGTACTTTCGCTGGGCCGGCGCCGACCTCCTGCTGACAGCCAGCGACAAGGGGCGACGCTCCGTCGTTGTCATTGAGGTCAACTCGTGTCCGTCCGGGCAAAAGTCGATGCCGCTACGCAACGACGACGAGGAGCAAGGCGGCTATCGCACGCTCATGGAGCGGTCATTCTTGCCGCTCTTGCGGCGCCGCACCATCACCCGAGAAGGTGTGCTCGCCGTGTTGTGGGACAAAAATCCGATGGAGGTCACCGGCTACGCTGCGGCGCTGGCGGATGCAGCCGAGGAGCCGGTCTACCTCATTCATGTTCCAGACGGCGCGGACAGCCCCTTGATTCGATTCGACGATGGGCAGCTTTCGGCGAGGATTGACGACGAATGGACGCCCGTGCGTGCCGCGTTTCGTTATGTCACGCAGCGACCATGGAATCGCATCCCACCGGTCACCCGGACCCCAATTTTCAACCCCGTCCTCGCGTGTCTGGCGGGTGGCCGAAACAAGCTCCTGGCCGCAAAGGCATACGACCTCTATAACGGCGAGCTGCTTCGCACGGGGATGCGGATTCGGGTGCCGGAAACCATCTGGGACGTTGGACTGACGGAGGTTCCGGCCTGGGTGTCGCGTATGGGGGGCAAGGCGGTCGTCAAAAACCCGTATAGCAACGCGGGACAAGGCGTCTATACCATTGTCAACGCCGAGGAATTGGAAGCGTTTATGAACGAAAAACACCGGTACGACCGTTTTATCGTACAGGCGTTGATCGGAAATCAGGAATGGTCGAGCATCGGGCGTGAGGGTCGTCTGTACCATGTCGGCACCGTTCCAAACCGAAGGGACCAAATTTTTGCGTTTGACCTGCGCTTTATGGTGGGGGCGAGCCCCGAAGGTTTCTATCCGTTGTCGCTTTATTCCCGGCGGGCGCGGCTTCCGCTAGAGCGAGACATCGACAATGGTTGCGATTCTTGGTCGATGCTCGGTACAAACCTCTCCGTTCGTACCGGAGAAGGGGAGTTCTCCACCGAACCCGACCGCCTATTGTTGATGGACCGGCGCGATTTCAATGAGCTTGGAATTGGGCTAGACGACCTCATTGAGGGCTACATTCAAACCGTCCTGTCGGTCATTGCGGTCGACCGTATGGCAGAGTCGTTGGTCACGGGCAAGGGCTCGTTCCGTCGGAAACACTTCCAGCTCATCAACCCCGATGCAGCTTTGTCCTCGGAGATTCTGTGAACGAAGAGCTCGGAACGCATCGGGACCAGATTCATCACGTCGACACGCTCGACCTTGGCTCCTTGGCCCCAGGCATGGTGCACCTCCTGCGCCTCAAGTTGGGGCAAGATGGCCTTGGTAGGGCGATTCGCGCTCCTGTCATGGTCGCGGTTGGGCGCAAGCCTGGTCCTGTGGTGGGCTTGACGGCGGCAGTTCACGGAAATGAACTGAATGGTATACCCGTCATTCACCGCGTCATGGCCAATCTGGACCCCCAGCAAATGCGCGGAACCGTGGTCGGGGTAGTCGTAGTGAATGTGCCAGGGTTGCTCCTTCGGCAACGGCGATTCGCGGATGGCGTCGACCTCAATCACGAGTTCCCGGGTCGGCCCGACGGGACGCCAGCGCAGGTTTATGTGCATGCTTTCGTGCAGAAGGTCCTGCCCAATGTGCATCGCCTCATTGACCTGCACACCGCGAGCTTTGGACGCGTCAACTCCTTATATGTTCGCGCGGATATGACCGACCCCATTGCGTCCCGAATGGCGCTCCTGCAGCGTCCCGAAATCATTGTTCACAATCCGCCTTCCGACATGACCCTCCGCGGGGCCGCCGCCGCCCTCAAGATTCCGGCAATTACCGTGGAAATTGGGAACCCCCATCGTTTTCATACGGACTACATCCGGAGAACCGTTGGCGGAGTGCGAGCGGTGCTTGCAGATACCGGCATCATTCGCAATCGAAAGAACGTGGTCGATATTCCCGCGCCGGTCGTTTGTTCCCATTCCTACTGGCTCCGAACCGACGTGGGTGGCTTGCTAGAGGTGCATCCGGCGGTGACGGACAGCGTCGCTGCGGGCGAAATCCTCGCGGAGCTCAAGGACGAGTTCGGTCGTACTCGGCACCAATATCGCGCCCCACAAGATGGAGTCGTTGTTGGTCGTTCGGTAGACCCTGTCGCACCAATGGGTACACGCTACGTGCACTTGGGAATTCCTGCACCAGAGGGTATGTTTGAGGACAGCACCTCAACGGAGGATTGACTTTGCGCGTAATCGTCGTTGTCAACGAAGTTTTCGGACTGTCAGCGGACCAAACGACAGCGTCGTTTGCTGCTGCCTTTGTGCGGCGCGGCAACGCCGTCTTTGTGACGGGCGTGGGAGACCTCGGTCTCGACCCCATGGGAAAGGTGCTTGCGCGTGCGCGCGAGGGCAGGGGAGAGACCGAAGCTGCATTCGTCGCGTCCTTGAAGACGGCATCTGCATCGACGCTGCGCCTCGGAAACGGTGACCTCCTGCTTCTGCGTACCAATCCAGGACGGGGTGGTCGCGCAAAAGAGCACGCAGTGATGCTTGAGCTTGTGCGTGCCGCCCGCGACCAAGGCGCAGTCGCCATCAACGACCCAGACGCGTTGGTTCGCGCTCGCTCGAAGTTGTTTCTCCGCGTCCTCCCAGCCGCGCTTCGCCCGCAGACTTTGGTGTCTCGAGACCCCTCTGACATCCGTACGTTTCTGGATTCGTGCCCGTTGGGTGGGGTCCTCAAGCCCTTAGACGGCACACAAGGGCGTGATGTCTTTCGGGTCCGCCCACATGACGACACCAACCTCAATCAAATCATCGAGCATCTGACACGCGATGGTCATTGTATGGCGCAAGAGTTTGTGCCGGAGGCCGCCGAGGGCGATGTCCGCATGATCATTGTCAATGGTCGCTTGCTGGTGGTGGATGGTCAGCCTGCAGCGGTTCGTCGGATTCCGGGGGGACGGGACTTCCGAAGCAACGTTCATGCGGGAGGCCGCGCAGCTCGGGAACATGCCAGTCCAGAATTGATTTCTGTCGCGGAACGGGCCGCCCCGATTTTGGCTTCGGAGGGCATCTTTTTGTGCGGCCTCGATGTGATCGGAACCAAGGTCGTCGAGGCAAATGTTTTTTCGCCTGGAGGACTCCAAGACGCCGTTCTATTCAACGGTGTCGACTTCGTTGGCGCAATCGTAGACGCATTCGTAACAGAATATCGGCGACGAGAAGCGGCGCAAACGCTCGCTACGGGCTAGTAGGCGACGAGGTTGGCAGCCGCATCCGATTCGACCGCTCGACGGCACGAGCGGTAGATCATGTGTCTGCCCGGCCGACTCAAGGTTGACAGCCATTTGGCCCTGCGGTAGATGCGCCGGGCTGTCCGGCGGTCTCCGAATCTCATCTAAGAGTCCGTCAGTTCGAATTCTGGGAGAATCATGCCCACCATCAATCAGCTGGTCCGGAAGGGCCGTAGCCGGGTCCGGAGGAAGACTGCTTCCCCCGCTCTGAAGGCCTCGCCTCAAAAGCGCGGCGTGTGCACCCGTGTGTACACCACCACGCCCAAAAAGCCGAACTCCGCGCTCCGGAAGGTCGCGCGTGTACGTCTCGTCAATGGGATGGAAGTCACCGCGTACATCCCGGGCGAAGGTCACAACCTCCAGGAACACTCCACCGTGATGATTCGCGGCGGCCGTGTGAAGGACCTTCCGGGTGTTCGTTATCACATCATCCGCGGAACCCTGGACACCCAAGGCGTCAACAACCGGCGCCAGGGCCGCTCGAAATACGGCGTGAAGCGTCCCAAAGACTCGAAGCGGTAGGAGACTGAGATGCCTCGTCGTCGTGAAGTACCCAAGCGCCCGGTAATGCGGGACCCCAAATATGGCGATCAACTGGTCACGAAGTTCATGAACGTGGTCATGGTCGATGGCAAGAAAGCTGTCGCCGAACAGATCGTCTACGGAGCCTTTGATGTGGTTTCTGAACGAACCCGCGAAGATCCGGTCAAAATCTTCCACCGCGCGCTGGAAAACTGCCAGCCCATGGTGGAAGTGAAGTCGCGTCGCGTCGGTGGTGCCACCTATCAGGTGCCCGTCGAAGTTCGTTCCGATCGCCAAATGGCGTTGGCTATGCGCTGGCTTGTTCTCTTCGCACGGAAGCGACCTGGTCGCTCCATGCGTGACAAGTTGGCAAACGAACTCATCGAAGCTGCCCACAACCGCGGAAACGCGGTAAAGCGCCGCGACGACGTCCATCGTATGGCCGAAGCCAACAAGGCTTTCGCTCACTACCGCTGGTAGTCTTTGAAGGGAGCCAATCGCTCCCTTCAACCAAGGGCTGGTTCGCCAGCCCTTTTGGAGCGGGAAATCCGCTCCCATCGTCTCCTCGCAATCGCGAGAAAATACCTCACACGAGCGGCAGAGACGGCCGCGATGTCTGAGGGGCGACCTGTAGCACTCGGTGTTGGTGTGTCCCTCTGGCTATGTGTTTCATTGTAGGACCCCCATCGATGTTTACGGCGCCCCTTCGCATCTCGACTGTCTCGCTCGCGTTCTCGCGTGCAAGCGTCGCGTTGCGTGCGCTGGCAGTATCTGTGGGGCAAGCCTACGGCGTGTTGTCGAAACTGCGCGTCTCTGTTGAGGGGACGGGCGGTGCTCCGCTTGTGTCCTCCAGGGGACTCGAAAGTGGCCAATCGCGTACACGCTCATCAACAAGCCAGTTGTCGGTCTAAACGTCTATCGCCCGGCGATACACGGCAGGCCGATACTCAGAAGTCCGCCCCAGAGCGGGAGGAAGAGCCAAAATGGCAAGCGCACATAGGATTCGCATCCGCCTGAAGGCGTATGACCACAAGCTCCTCGACCGGTCGGCACGGGAAATCGTCGACACCGCTAAGCGGACCGGCGTGAGCGTGCGTGGTCCGTTCCCCCTTCCCACGACCGTGAGCCGTTGGACGGTTCTTCGTGGTCCTCACGTGGACAAGAAGTCTCGTGAGCAGTTCGAGCGTCGTACGCACCACCGACTTCTCGACATTGTCGAGCCCACGCAGTCGACCGTCGATGCTCTGATGAAGCTGGACCTCTCCGCAGGGGTCCATGTCGAAATCAAGTCGACTTGATGGAGTGCAGGATGCCTTCCGTAGAAGTCTTCGATTTGTCCAAGGCAACTGTCGGCTCTATCGAGCTTGATAGTTCCATCTTCGGTGTGGAGGTGCGCGTTCACCTTTTCCACGCCGCGGTTCGGTACCAGCTTGCCAAGCGTCGCTCCGGCACGCACGCCACCAAAGGTCGTGCGTTGGTCAGCGGCGGTGGTAAGAAGCCGTTCCGTCAAAAAGGCACTGGTCGCGCCCGTCAAGGCTCGACCCGCGCTCCTCACTGGCGTGGCGGCGGTGTGGTCCATGGACCTCACTTCCGGTCGCACGCTCACAAGCTCTCCAAGCGCACCCGTCGGGCCGCGCTGTGTTCGGCGATTTCCCGCCGGACTGAAGAGGGCGCACTGACCGTGTTTAACTCGCTCGCTCTTCCCGAAATCAAGACGCGCCAGGTCTCCGACCTTTTGAAGCGCTTCGAGATGGGCAGCGTTCTCGTGGTGGCGACGGACGCCGACACGAACTTCAAGCTGTCCTCTCGGAACCTTCAGGGCGTCACCGTGGTTCCGGCGGAGGGCCTCAATGTCTACGACGTGCTTAAGCACGACCACCTGGCCCTTACGGTTGAATCCGTGAACCAGGTCGTAGCGCGGCTCAAGGGGTGAACGATGGCCGAGCTCCACGAAATCCTGATCCGTCCTGTGATCACTGAAAAGAGCGTCGCTTTCATGAACGCCGAGAACACCTATGTGTTTCAGGTGGGCTTGAAGAGCAACAAGCTCCAGGTGCGTAAGGCCATTGAAGCCATCTACGGCGTCAAGGTTGCCGATGTCCGCACGCTCATCGTCCGCGGCAAGACCAAGCGCTTCGGCCGCTTCGAAGGGCGGCGTAGCAACTGGAAGAAGGCCTACATCAAGCTCGCGGATGGTTACTCCATCCCGCTTCTCGACGAATAGAGGGGGCCGCGATGGGAACGCGTAAGTTCAACCCAATCACTCCGTCCCGGCGCTTCATGTCGGTCTCGGACTTTGCCGAGATCACCCGTTCGGAGCCCGAAAAGAGCCTTGTTTCCAAGGCTTCTCGCAGCGGCGGACGCAATAACCTCGGCCGCATGACGGCTCGCCATCGCGGTGGCGGCCACAAGCGGCGGTATCGTGAAATCGACTTCCGGCGCGACAAGATGGGCGTTCCGGGCACCGTGGCTTCGATCGAGTACGATCCGAACCGCAGCGCTCGTATCGCGCTCATCAACTTCGCCGACGGCGAGAAGCGGTACATCATCGCACCCAACGGCCTGGAAGTCGGAGCAACCGTCATCACTGACGACTCTGCCGACATCCAGCCCGGAAACTGCATGCACCTGTCGGCGATTCCGCTGGGCACGTGGGTCCACAATGTGGAAATGCAGTCCGGACGTGGTGGTCAGCTCTGCCGTTCCGCTGGTTCCTATGCTCAGGTGATGGCGAAGGAAGGCGATTACGTCCTTCTTCGACTTCCCTCGGGCGAACTCCGCAAGGTACATCGCCAGTGCCGTGCGACAGTTGGACAGGTCGGCAATCTTGAACACGAAAACCGCACCATCGGCAAGGCCGGTCGGTCGCGGTGGTTGGGCCGTCGCCCAACTGTTCGTGGTACGGCCATGAACCCCATCGACCACCCCCACGGTGGTGGTGAAGGTCGGGCTAAGGGCCGTCACCCGGTCACTCCTTGGGGCAAACCCACCAAGGGCTACAAGACTCGGGCGCGCAAGAAGCCCTCGTCGAATTTCATCGTCAAGCGTCGCAAGTAGGCGAAGGAAGTCATCATGGCGCGTTCAATCAAAAAGGGCCCGTTTGTGGACCAACACCTTCTCAAGAAGGTGGAAGTGAGCCGCGAGTCCGGTGGTCGCCAGGTCATCAAGACCTGGAGCCGGAGGTCTACCATCCTCCCCGACTTCCTTGGCCTCACGTTTGCAGTACACAACGGCAAGAAGCACATTCCTGTCTACGTGACCGAAAACATGGTCGGGCACAAGCTCGGCGAGTTCGCGCCCACCCGGACCTATTACGGACACGCGGCGGACAAAAAGTCGCGCGGTCGGTAGTGGCCGGGATGCGGTAGGAGTCGCAACATGGAAGCCAAAGCAGTTCTTCGCCTCGCGCGGGTCTCCCCGCGAAAGGCACGGTTGGTGGCCGACCTCGTTCGGGGCATGGATGTTGGTGAGGCACTTGAGGTGCTTGCGTTTACGCGCAAGAAGTCCGCAAGTCTCATCAAGACCCTTGTCGAGTCCGCGGTAGCCAACGCCGAATACAAAGCCAACCGGGCATCAGTCGAGCTTGACATCGACGACCTGGTGGTTCAGCAAATCTACGTGGACCAGGGGCCAACGCTCCGACGGTTCCGTCCCCGTGCCCGGGGTATGGCCAACAAGGTCCTCAAAAAGACCAGCCACATCACGGTCGTGGTGGGCAAGGGAGTGAACTGATGGGTCAAAAGATTCATCCGGTTGGGTTCCGCGTCGGCGTGATCCGTGACTGGCAGTCCAAATGGTACGCCGAGCGGGACTACCAGCGGTTCCTCCACGAGGACATCCAGATCCGCCGGCACCTCAAAAAGAAGCTCAAGGACGCGGGCGTCGCCCGTGTGTCCATTGAGCGTGCTGCAAACAAAGCAAAAGTCTACGTCCACGCTGCTAAGCCCGGTTTGATTATCGGGAAGCGCGGCGCCGGTCTGGATTCGCTCCGTGCTGAACTTCAAAAGATGAGCAACACCGAGGTGTTCCTCAACATTATTGAAGTCCGCAAGGTCGAGACCGATGCAGTCCTCGTCGCAGAAAACATCGCAGCTCAGCTCGAGAAGCGCGTCAGCTTCCGTCGGGCAATGAAGAAGGCTGTCACGCAAGCTCGCCGTGCAGGCGCAGAAGGCATCAAGGTCATCTGCTCCGGTCGGTTGGGTGGTGCGGAGATGGGTCGTACGGAGCGTTACCATGAAGGTCGCGTTCCTCTTCATACCCTTCGTGCAGATGTGGACTACGGCTTGGCCGAAGCGCGTACCACCTACGGCGTCATTGGCGTCCGCGTTTGGGTGTTCCGCGGTGAAGTCCTTGCCGGCGACGAAGATCGAGCCGCCTGAGTGGCGTGACGTAACAGGAGGTTCAGATGCTTAGTCCAAAGCGGGTGAAGTACCGTAAGCGCCAGAAAGGCCGTATGCGTGGCTTGGCCTACCGGGGCTCCGAAGTTTCCTTCGGTGACTTCGGCCTCCAGGCCACCGAGTGCGGCTGGATCACTGCGCGCCAGATTGAAGCGGGTCGTATTGCTCTTACTCGTCACGTGAAGCGTGGCGGTAAGGTCTGGATCCGTGTCTTCCCTGATAAGCCGCTCAGCAAGAAGCCGGCCGAAACCCGGATGGGTAAGGGCAAGGGCAACCCCGAGTTGTGGGTTGCCGTTGTCAAGCCCGGCCGTGTTTTGTACGAGCTCGAAGGTGTTCCCGAGGAAATGGCTCGGGAAGCCTTCCGGCTGTGCGGACACAAGTTGCCGCTGGCTACTCGTTTTGTCCAGCGTCGTGAGGTGCTGTGATGGATGCGAGCGGACTTCGTGGTCTTGATGACCGCAGCCTGGTGCATCAGGAGATGAGCTGGGAAGTGGAGCTTACGCGCGCTTCCTTGCAGCATGCTGGCGAAGCTCTTGAGGACGTTTCGCTCCTCAAGAAGCTGCGTCGTTCCATTGCGCGGGCGCAAACGATCCAGCGCGAGCGTGAAGTCAACGCCGGTGTTCCGGTTGGTTCGCTTCGGCTCGAGCATGGTCGCTCGTTTGTGATCCCTGCTGTGGACGGAGCTTCGGAAGGTGGTACCCAGCAATCCAGCGGGTATCTTTCCGGGGTTGCCGGGCGCTTCGGCCTCGGCGAGTGACTTGATCAGCCCATCTTACTGAGATGGGTTGCCACCGGCGCGCAAGCGAGATACTCGCTGCGCGCTTCATGACGCGTCCGGTACCGCGAAATCATGCGGTACCGGATGTTGCCGAGTCCCGCTTCGGGAGACCGGTCACGTCGCGTCGAAAAATCTAAAAGAGAGGTCGAGATGTCGGAGTCCTCCGCCAACTCTGGTAAGCGCTCGCTCGTCGGTCGCGTTGTGTCTGACAAGATGGACAAGACCGTGGTTGTTGAGGTAATGCGCCGTGTGATGCATCCTCGGTACCACAAGTACATCAACCGGCGCAAAACGTACAAGGCCCACGACGAAGAGAACCAGTTCTCCGTCAACGATACCGTGGTCATCCGTGAGTCCCGTCCACTTTCCCGCACGAAGCGCTGGGTTGTGGTTGGTGCGGCGGACATCCACTGAAATCTGATCCGAGGGCCTTCGGGTCCGGGGAGTCTGTTTATGATTCAGATGCAGTCCACCATGGACGTAGCAGACAACTCTGGAGCCAAAAAGCTTCAGTGCATCAAAGTCATCGGTGGGAGCAAGCGTAAGTACGCTTCCTTGGGTGACATTGTTGTCGTCAGCGTCAAAGAAGCCCTTCCGAACGGAAAAGTGAAGAAGGGTTCCCTCGCCAAGGCCGTCATCGTGCGTACCTCGAAAGAGATTCGTCGGCGGGATGGTTCCTACATTCGGTTCGATTCCAACTCTGCAGTTCTGGTGGACAAGGATGGCGAGCCGATTGGTACCCGTATCTTCGGTCCCGTTGCTCGTGAGCTTCGTGCCAAGAGCTTCATGAAGATCGTTTCGCTTGCACCAGAGGTCCTGTAGGAAATGACAGCCAAGTTCAAGGTCCGCAAGGACGACACGGTGGTTGTCACCACCGGCAGCAACCGCGGTCGCGTTGGCAAGGTCCTCCGGGTCCTCAAGGCCAAGGAGCGGGTCGTTGTTGAAGGCGTGAATGTGGTCATTCGCCACGTCAAGCCCCGCAACGGTGCGCCAGGCGGCACGATGAAGAAGGAACTTCCCGTCCACATCTCGAATGTGGCGCTGTGGGACGCCGAGCAGAGCCGCCGCCTCAAGGTCGGTTGGCGCATGTCTGAGGACGGCCGGAAGGTCCGCTACGACAAGCAGACCATGAAGGACATCGACTGATAGGCCGTGCCTATCGTCGTTCAAACAAGTTCAACGGCTGAATTCGGCGAGTCAACTCGACGGGAAGGTACAAATGCAGCCACGTTTGAAAGTTATGTATTCGGAAGAGGTTGCGAGTGAGCTTCGCAATCGCTTCTCGTACGCCAACGTCATGGAGATTCCGCGTCTCCACAAGATCGTGGTCAACACGAGCATGCGTGAGGCGATTCAAAACGTAAAGCTCCTTGATGCAGCGGCTGAGGAGCTTACGCTCATCACCGGTCAGAAGGCGGTCATTCGTCGCGCTCGTCGGTCGATCGCCAACTTCAAGCTTCGGGAAGGAATGCCCATCGGTGCGAAGGTGACCCTCCGGGGTGCCCGCATGTGGGAGTTCCTGGACCGCCTTGTGACCGTCGCAATTCCCCGAATTCGCGACTTCCGCGGTTTGGACCCGAATGGCTTTGATGGTCGCGGGAACTACAACATGGGTCTTACTGAGCAGATCGTGTTTCCCGAGATCGAGTACGACAAAGTCAAGCGGATCAACGGCATGAACATCAGCTTCGTGACCTCGGCCACCTCGGATGAAGAAGCGCGCGAGCTGCTTCGCCTCCTCGGTGTCCCCTTCCGCGTGTGAAAACGAATCGGAGTTCGAGATGGCCAAAAAGTCTATGATCGTGAAAAGCAAGCGGGCGCCCAAATTCAAGGTGCGCGCGGGAAACCGCTGTCCGCTGTGCGGCCGGCCTCGGGCGTACTTGCGTGCGTTCGACATGTGCCGCATCTGCTTCCGGAGTCTTGCCCTTGATGGACAGATTCCTGGTGTGAAGAAGGCGTCCTGGTGACCCTCTGCAGGTCGACGTCGGCGCGTGTGCCGACATTGGGAGGATTGAATGACTGATCCGATCGCAGATCTGCTTACGCGGATCCGGAACGCCATCCGTGCTGGGCACTCATCTGTTGTGGTGCCCAAGTCGCGGCTCAAGTTGGCGGTAGTGCGAATTTTGAAGGCTGAAGGCTTCATCGATGGCTACATCGACATCGAAGAAGGTCCTCAGGGGAAGATTAAAATCTTCCCGAAGTACGACGAGGAAAACCAGGCTGTGATCCGTGGGATCACTCGCGTCAGCAAGCCGTCGCGTCGTATGTACGTCGGCAAGCAAGACGTGCCTCGTGTCCGCAACGGCCTTGGCGTTGCCATTCTCACCACTCCTCGCGGCGTGTTGACTGACCGTGATGCTCGGAAAGAGGGCGTCGGCGGTGAAGTCATCTGCTACGTCTGGTAGCGCTCGCGAAAGGGGACAGTCTGATGTCGCGTATTGGAAGAAAGCCTGTGACCATCCCGGCAAACGTGGATGTCCGGGTTGAGGACGGCAATCTTCGGGTCAAAGGCCCGAAGGGCGAAATCGTCCGCAAGGTTGCTCCAGGCGTGTCGTTCGAGTTTGGCGACAAGGTCGTCAATGTCAACCGAGAAGGGGATTCCGGTCCCGTTCGGGCGGCTCATGGCTTGATGCGTGCTCTCCTCGCCAACATGGTGAAGGGCGTGTCGGCCGGCTTCACCAAAAACCTCGAGATTATCGGGGTCGGCTACAAGGCCGAGGTGAAGGGCAAGCAGCTCGTGTTGAGCTTGGGCTACAGCCACCCCATCGAGTATCCTTTCCCCTCGGGTATCGACATCGCTGTCGATCCCAAGGATAGGACAAAGATTGTGGTTAGCGGCTTCGACAAGGAAGCTGTTGGCCAGGTTGCTGCCGAGCTTCGCGGTTTTCGTTCGCCTGACAGCTATAAGGGCAAGGGTGTTCGCTACGTTGGCGAACATGTTCGTCTCAAGGCCGGCAAGTCCGGACAGTAGACATTGTTGGCAAAGAGGTATTGAACATGAGCAACAACAATCAGCGGAAGGCAGCGCGTGCGCGCCGCAAGGCCCACATCCGCAAGACCGTTCGTGGTTCAGCTGCCCGCCCGCGTCTTTCAGTGTTCCGTTCCGCCACCCACATCTACGCACAGGTCGTCGACGACGTTTCCGGGAACACCCTGGTTGCGGCAAGCACTGTGCAGAAGGATGTCGCTGGCGAGGGCAATGGAAACATCGAGGGTGCGAAGCGGGTTGGAGCGGTCATTGCGCAGCGTGCGCAAGCCGCAGGCATCAAGTCCGTGGTCTTCGACCGGAACGGCTTCCTGTACCATGGCCGAGTAAAGGCTTTGGCGGATGCCGCTCGGGAAGCGGGTCTCGAGTTCTGACTCTCCGCTTTGCGGCGGAATCTTGGAGACTTTTATGAGTAAGATGGGTGCGAAGCCGCGTCGTGAGCGGCGGCAGGAAGAAGAGAGCAACTTGATTGAAAAGACTGTTGTCGTCAATCGAGTTGCCAAGGTCGTCAAGGGCGGCCGTCGCTTCAACTTCGCTGCGCTGGTCGTCGTCGGTGACGGTCAGGGTCGCGTTGGGGTGGGCCACGGCAAGGCGGCTGAGGTTCCGGAAGCGATTCGCAAGGCCACAGAGCGTGCTCGTCGCAGCATGTTCTCGGTCCCGGTCGTTGACGGCACTGTGCCTCACTACATCATTGGCAAGTTTGGTGCTGCGCAGGTTGTTCTGCGGCCCGCGTCCCCTGGTACCGGCGTTATCGCTGGTGCTGCGGTTCGCTCGCTGCTTGACGCTGCGGGCTACCACAACATGCTTACCAAGGTGCTTGGCACCAACAACCCGCACAATGTCGTTCGCGCCGTGGTGGATGCTCTCCAGCGACTTGAGTCGCCAGAGATGTACGCTGCGCGCGTTGGAAAGAAAGTTGACGACATCATGGCGGACTACAACGTCGGCGCCCATGTTTGGGGCCAGGCGTCGCACGGCGCTTAGGAGGACAAATGGCTGACAAGCTTATGGTGACTCTCAAGCGCAGCGTTATCGGTTCGACTGAATCGCAGCGTGCGACTGTCCGTGGTTTGGGGCTCCGCAAGGTGAACCATTCCCGGGTTCTCGAAAACACTCCGGCCGTTCGGGGCATGGTCAAGAAGGTGCTACACCTTGTTGACGTCTCCGAAGTTACGGCTGGTTGATTAGGTTTGGAGCGGTCATGGCAAATGAGCTGAGCAACCTTGCTCCGCCAGCTGGTTCGCGTCGGACGCGGATGCGTGTTGGTCGTGGTGAAGGTTCTGGAAAAGGCAAGACCGCTGGTCGCGGTCAGAAGGGCCAAGGAGCCCGAGGTACCGTTCGTCGGGCTTTCGAGGGCGGTCAAATGCCGCTTGCTCGTCGGCTTCCGAAGCGGGGCTTCAACAACGTTTTCGCCAAGCAGTTCACGGAAGTCCGGCTCGACCGGATTGCCGCGCACTTCCAGGCGGGTGAGGTTGTTGACGCGGAGTCGTTGAAGGCGCGTGGACTCATCTCCAAGATTGGCCGTGACGGTGTCAAGGTCCTTGGGAACGGTGAGATCGGTCATGCGTTGACGGTTCGCGCTGCGAAGTTCACCGGCTCGGCGGCCGAGAAGATTGCGGCAGCCGGCGGGGTCACTGAGGAAGTGTAGAGTGGTTGAAGCAATCGCCAACATTTTTCGGGTTGCGGATCTTCGCAACCGCATCCTGTTTACGTTGGCGATGCTCGCCATCTTCCGGCTCGGGGTGTTTATCCCCGCGCCGGGGGTCGACCGGGTTGCGCTGGGGGACTTTTTTGCGTCCTCCAGCGATAATCTCTTTAGCATGTACAATATGTTTAGCGGTGGCGCGCTTTCCCAGTTTAGCGTTTTTGTACTGGGTATTATGCCTTACATTAGCGCGTCGATTATTGTGCAGTTGGGGCAGGTCGTCGTTCCGCAAATTGAGCGGATGCGTGCTGAGGGGCAGGCGGGGCGGAAGAAGCTCAACCAGTACACCCGTTACCTCACTATCGGCATTGCCATCATTCAGTCCTTCGCAATTGCGTATGGGCTGGAGCAGATGAAGACCTCAAGCGGCGCGGACGTGGTTCTGGAAGCGGGCTGGGCGTTCCGCATCATGACCGTCATCACCATGACCGCCGGCAGCTGCTTTGTCATGTGGCTTGGGGAACAGATTACGGACCGTGGCGTCGGTAATGGCGCGTCGCTGATTATCACCGGCGGTATTATTGCGGGATTTCCGCAAGCGGTTTTGAACATGACAAACAAGCTGGACATCGGGGAGATAAACCTCCTTGAGCTCGTCATGCTTGCTGCCTTTATGTTCGCCGTCGTGATGGGAATTGTTTTCATCGAGCGTGGCCAGCGCCGAATCCCGATTCAATACGCCAAGCGTGTGGTCGGCCGTGGCGGTGCGCAGGGTGGTCAGACCACGCACCTTCCGTTGAAGGTGAATGTGGCTGGTGTCATCCCGCCAATTTTTGCATCGTCGATGATGATGTTCCCCGCCACCGTGGGTACGGTGTATCCTCATCCGATTTTTGAGACCTTGTCTAGCCAGTTCACCCCGGGCACGTGGGTGTACAACCTTACATACGTCGGTTTGATTGTCTTCTTCTCCTACTTTTACACTGCGGTGACCTTCAACCCAGTGGACGTGGCAGACAACCTTCGTAAGAACGGTGGTTACGTTCCGGGTGTGCGGCCTGGAAAGCAGACGGCCGACTATTTGGATCGCATTCTCACGCGGCTTACCGGTGGGGGGAGTGTCTACCTGGCGGGCGTTTGTATTCTTCCGACGGTTTTGACCTCGGTGTATGGCCTTCCGTTTTTCTTCGGGGGCACGGGCCTGTTGATTGTAGTGGGTGTGTCGCTGGATACCGTGGCGCAGATTGAGGGTCATCTCCTCACGCAACACTATGACGGGTTGTTGGGTTCGGGGTCCGGCCGGAGCAAGGGGCGTCGTAAGCCGCTGGGCAACGTCTGAGTTCTACGGAGTTCGAGATGAACGTTTTGTTGTTCGGGCCGCCGGGTGCTGGAAAGGGTACCCAAGCTGGTGTCGTATCGGGCCTACTTGGTGTGCCGCATGTCGCGACGGGCGACATATTCCGTCGCCATTTGCGAGAGGGTACCGCCCTTGGCGAGCTGGCCCGTTCGTATATGTCTCAGGGGAAGCTTGTGCCGGACGAAGTAGTGGTCGACATTGTGACCTCTCGTTTGTCCGACCCGGATGCGGTGAGTGGTGTCCTTTTTGATGGGTTTCCACGGACGGTGAACCAGGCGCAGCTTCTTGCCGATTGGTTGGCGAAGAACGGACGGGGCATCGACTTGGTGTTGAATCTTGTCGTGCCTGACGAAGTTATCGTTCGGCGCTTGAGCGGCCGGCGGAGTTGTCTGAACTGCGGTGCGACCTACCATGTTGATGCGAACCCTCCGGCTTCGGATGGTTCGTGTACGCAGTGTGGAACTGCGGTTGTTCAGCGTGAGGACGACCAAGAGGCGACTGTTGCGGCTCGGTTGAACACCTACCACTCAGAGACGGCGCCCGTCCTGGGGTGGGCGCGAGGTATCTTGCGCGTGGTCGATGTGGATGCGAATCAGTCGATTGCAGCCGTGCAGTCAGACTTGGAGTCGGCGCTTCGCGGCTGATCGTCCTGTTGCGGTTGACATTTTCGGGCGGGTCGCATAAGCGGCCGGGCTCGGTTTTCCGGTGGCCGTTGGCCGCCATTTTGTGTACCGATGAACCGGCATTGGCCGGCGAGGTGAAGGATGAAAGTAAAGGCGTCTGTCGGACGCATCTGCGACAAGTGCCGCATTGTGCGGCGAGCAGGTGTAGTTCGCGTGCTGTGCGAAAACCCGAAGCACAAACAGCGGCAGGGGTGATTCATGGCACGTATTGAAGGTGTAGACCTTCCGCGCAACAAGCGCATCGATATCGCGATGACCTACATCTACGGTGTTGGTCGCGCTCTCGCTCGGCAAATCCTGGACGAGGCCAACGTTGCGCACCACATGCGCACGCAGGACCTCTCCGACGTGGAAGTTGCTGCGATTCGCGAAGTCATCCAGGCCCGCTACAAGGTGGAAGGCGATCTCCGTAAGGAAATCGCGATGAACATCAAGCGGCTGATTGACATCAACTGCTACCGCGGCTCGCGCCACAAGCGTGGCCTCCCCGTGCGCGGGCAGCGCACCCACACGAATGCGCGGACTCGCAAGGGTCCTCGTCGCGCTGTCACAAAGCGTCGCTGAAACTGAGGGAGGTTCACTATGGCTGGAGCTCGTCGAGGCGCGCCCCGTCGCGTCCGTAAGAATGTGCCATCGGGTGTTGTTCACATCCAGGCCACATTCAACAATACCATTGTCACCATCACCGATCCCAACGGCAACACCGTTTCCTGGTCGAGTGCCGGGGTTCGCGGTTTCAAGGGTTCGCGTAAGTCGACTCCCTTCGCAGCTCAGCTCGTCGCTGAGGATGCGGCGCGGAAGGCGATGGATCACGGCATGAAGGCTGTGGGCGTTTTCGTGAAAGGTCCAGGTGCGGGTCGTGAATCCGCGCTTCGGGCGATTGCGAATTCGGGTCTTAAGATCACCCACATTCGTGACGTGACCCCCATTCCGCACAATGGCTGCCGGCCGCCCAAGCGTCGGCGCGTTTGATGTGGTTTTCGCCGGCAGCTTGAAGGCTTTGGCCTTGGGGTTGGCTGCTGGCGTCCAGCAGGTGAGGAGCCGGTTCCCCTCCGGCAGAAACTTGTTTGGGAGCAGGGATGGAAGGGCTTATTGGTACCAATTGGCGGCGCCTTCGGGTTCCGCGGAAGATGGAAACGGTCACCACTGTTGGGGACCGCTACGGTCGGTTTCTCGTCCGGCCTTTGGAAAAGGGCTACGGCGTGACGCTTGGCAACTCGCTTCGGCGTGTTTTGCTTGGCAGCTTGCAGGGTGCGGCCGTTACGTCGGTGAAGATCGACGGCGTTTTGCATGAGTTTTCGGCAATGCCTGGAGTGGTGGAAGATGTCACTGACATCATCCTGAACTTCAAGTCCGTGCGGATTCGTATGCGTGGGATGGAGCCACTTCGTGGAACCATCGACGTGCAGGGAAAAGCCGGGGGTATTGTTGAGGTGTGCGCAGGCGACCTCCGTTTTTCGGGTGATGCCGAAGTGTTGAATCCGGAGCAGGTCATTGCTACGGTGACCCAAGACGCGCGGTTTTATGCCGAGGTCATGGTGGAGCTGGGGCGTGGCTATGTTCCGGGATCGATGAAGAAGGTCCAGGATATGCCCATCGGTACGATTCCGGTGGATGCCATTTATACACCCGTGCCTCGGGTTCGGTACGATGTCGTGCCGTGCCGTGTGGGTGACCGTACTGATTTCGACGCATTGTCGATTGATGTTTGGACCGATGGCAGCATCACTCCTGCTGACGCAATTGCGTATGCAGCCAAGGTCCTCAAAGAGCAGGCATTCGTATTCACCAACTTGGTGGAGGCGGGCGGCTCGGTTGAGGTTGGTCACGATGAGCCGTCAGAGCCTATCAACGATGCTCTGTACCGTCGGGTCGATGAGCTTGAACTCACCGTCCGCTCTGCGAACTGTCTACAGAATGCTGGGATTGAGTACATCTGGCAGCTTGTCCAGAAGACTGAGTCCGACATGCTGAAGACCAAGAACTTCGGCCGCAAGAGCCTTGCCGAAATCAAGGATGTACTTGCGGAACTGGACCTCTCGCTGGGAATCCGGTTGCCGGACCACTTCAAGCCGCGTGGCCCCCACTAGGCTGGCAAGTTTTAAGAATTTAGTGTGTGCTGGCCCCCTGTTGGGCCAAGGACACCGAGGAGATTGACATGCGACATCTGAAAGCAGGTCGGAGGTTGGGCCGTACCAGCGCCCACCGCCGGGCGATGTACCGGAACATGGTGACTTCGCTGGTCATTCATGGCCGAATTCGGACCACGCTCGCGAAGGCGAAAGAGCTTCGCAAGGTCGCGGACCGTATGGTTACCTTGAGCAAGGGCGTTGCGCCGAGCGCGATCGCTGCTGCGAGTGAAGAGGATGCTGCCGCCCTGCGGGTGAAGCGCGTTCACTACATTCGCCGTGCAGGCCGCACCATTCAGGACCGGCAGGCGTTGGACATTCTGTTCAACGAACTTGCGGAGCGGTTCGAAGGTCGGGCTGGTGGCTATACTCGCGTTTTGAAGGCAGGCTTCCGTCCTGGCGACAACGCACCGATGGCCATCGTCGAGTTTGTGGGTACCGAAGGTCCCGCGACTGAAGAGGGCGAGCTTGCGGATGAAACCCAGGTTGAAGAGATTCAAGCCGAAGCGTAGTCGCAAGCTGTTGTGAAGTTGATGCCGCGCCGTGTTGGGTCCCTGACCCACACGGCGTTGGTGTTTTGGGCACCACGAAATTGAAACCGACTGTCGGTAGACAGGTTCGGGGAGGCAAACGAGATGAGCCGGAATGCAAGCGTGTTGGCGAGGTGGGATGCCTACATGAAGGCGGAAGGTCTCAAATCGACGCGGCAGAGGCGTGCCATTTTCGACGATTTCATCGCCGTTGAGGGGCATGTCTCTTTGGATGAACTCCTTCGAATTGTGCAGGTGAACTACCCCGCTGTGGGCTACGCGACGGTTTACCGGACGATGAAGTTGTTTGTGGCGGCGCGTGTTGCCCATGAGCGGCAGTTCGGCGATGGCCAGGCGCGGTTTGAACCGATATTGGACACCGAAGAGCACCATGACCACGTCTTCTGTCGGAACTGTGGGCAGATTTTTGAGTTCGAGGACGAGGAGATTGAGCGTCGGCAGGCGCGGGTGGTGGAATCCCTTGGCCTGAAGATGGTTCGGCATCGGCTCGACATCTGGGCGGACTGCTTGCATCCTGAATCGTGCGAACGTCGCCAGGCTGCCCGTACGGCGGAATGACTTGCAGACATGGGGGGCGATGCAGGCGGAATCGGGGTACCGCTGACCGTGGGCCTGTGGTTTCGCGCAGTCGTCGCGGTTTGCATCGGACACGATTGGTTCATTCGTTTGCGCGCCGTCTGCAGGTTGATGGCGTCGTTGCAGGCCGTGGGATTTTCGGCTTGAAAGCTTGTGGTAACGCCTTGTTCTTGTGGTTGTAGCGCGGAACGTGTACCGGATGCAGGTCGTAGCGGGCGCCCGGTGCTAAGTCGGGCTTGTGTTGTGGAGCCATGCGCGCGGCGCGGCTCGCTCTCCCGCCGAAGGGTCGAGGTGGTCGAGCGGTTCTGGGTACCGGTTGGGAGGCCGTTCCTTCGGTTCGTTGCCCTGCCCAGCGACAACGAATCCTGCCCTTCGAGTCGACGACGACTCCTCCCCACCGCTGCCCCGTCTGACCCGCGTTCGCTGCGCACTTGCCATTACGAGGTGCATTGGGCCGTTGGTCGCCTTGGGGTTGGCCGCGTTCGGTGAATTCGACCTGCTCGTCACCCGCGGTAGCACCATCCGGGTGAAGCAGCGCGCCGAATCAGTGCGGGTAAGGTTCATCGGAGAGCGTGTGCGTGTGCGCATCCTCGAAGAGCGGCTCGAGGTCAGGCATGCGGCCATTCGTTGGCGAACTCTGCCTCGCCTGCGCGGTCGGAACCGCCACAGTGTCGAATTTTGCTATGCCACCTGGTCGCTGGTACGCACGCCAGGCGCGTTCGAACACTACGGCTACCGTGCCTACCTCGATTACCTGCGTGTTTTGCACCTCGCCGCATTGGGTTCGCGTCCGACGTAGAGGCCGCACTTGTCCGCCTGCTCCGCGAGGTGCGACCTCCCGCTCTGGAGGTTGTCCGAGAACGGGTCGCGCCTGACATGCCCACCGTTTCTGACCTTGCAGTTCAACCGCCGGACCTGTTCCGCTACGACAGGCGACGCGTGGGAGGTGCCCGATGGCCGTAGCCCCCAACCGCGAAGAGGCGCTCCGGCCGCTGCTGCCGAGCCCGAAGCTACAGGCCTTTCGGGCGCGCTGGTCCGACGCTGCGCGCCAAGCGGAGGATGGCTGCAGGACGTTCGGCGCCTTCTCGCTCCACCGGGCCGAGGTTGCGGTCGAAGAGCGTCGGCAACGGCGGGTCGAACGCCACCTGCAGGCAAGCCAACGACCGCTCGGGAAGACGCCTGTGACCTTGGATGCGCCGCGGTTGCCCACGCAGGTCCGACGCGTCCTACTTTGGTTGTGCGATGGGGGCTTTGCTGACCGCGGAGACTACGTTCCGCTCTGCGGACTGCCTGGACGAAGAGAGACGCACCTCGCGCGCCGTCGGCCCCGCGTTGGCGCAGCGTGGGCGGCGTGTCCACTTTGCGTCTACGAACTTGCGGGTGCAGCGTCTCCTGGCGGCCAAGCGGGACCTCGCGCGCAAGCGCGCTCTCGAGCGGCTCGACCGTTGCGCTGTCCTCCTTCTCGACGAGCTTGGAACCGTTCAGCAAGGCCGAGTGGAGAAGGATGTGCTGTCTATGCTTCTGGCAGCGCGTTTCGAGCGGCGCAGCGTCATCATTGCCAGCAGCCGCGTCTTTTCCCAGTGGGACCAATTTTCAAGGGCCCGATTGTAACGGCTGCCGCTAGCGACGGGGGGGTGCATCGCTCGTTCATCCTGGAATTGACGGGGCCGAGAATAAGGCCCCAGCAGGCGAAAGCCCGTCATGCAATGCTGGCCGCAACCTGAACCAGCAACGAGCAGGATAAAGACCACTGCCTGTTGGGCTTGGCCAACCGCCGACGGCAACTACCCTCGCGGATCGGGAGTTGTAGTTGTCACTGCGGGGAGCGAATCGTTGTCGATGCGCAGCTGCGCAACAACACGCCCCAGACCAAGGGAGCCCTCCTGCGTGAAGAGACCGCCATGAGGCTCCTTCCAGAAGTTCGCCATCCATTTTGACGGTCGAGCTGTCGTCGACCCCGGAGGTCATTCGTCGGCTTCACGTTCATTGAAATCTGGCCCCCGTCACGGACGGCGTAGCGTGGCGCAATGCCTAGCGAAACGCCACTCCGAAAATGCGCATCAATACTGGAACTGCAGCGCCATCGAAACGGACGCCGTGCCTTTCGTGGGGGCTCGCGCTCCTCGTGGAGCATTCCACGGGTGTTGCGGCGCTGCGCAAACTGCGACCGGAGGGCGCCACCATCAGCGCCTCGTGCCGGGAGCGAACGGAACACAATGTTGCGATGATGTCAGTAGAGTCTCCGCCTTTCGCTTGGGTTCGGCCGCGCGTGTCGTTTGGGCCATTGGGCCTCGATTTTGTATCCGTCTTGGGGTTCGGCGCCGTGCGAAGACTGACGCTATGGTTGGCGACTCTGTGGCCTTTTCCTAGGTATGGTGCGAAATAACGACCCTACTTGACACTTTGTTGTTGTGTGGTTTTGTATATCGCTTGCCACCATTGTTCTATGTTGTCGCCGTTTTCCGACGAATGAATCACTCTGCCTTCGAACGCAAGCTGTATCTGGAGCTTCCGGCTATGTAGGAGTGGTCTACGTTGAGGGGTGTCTTGCTTCGTCCAATCCAGGATTTGCTGTCGCGTGTCTTCGTCGCGCGGTCGAAAAAGGTAGGTTGCATGGCCTTTTTCGACGACTTCCCACGCGTAAAAGCAAGGGCCGTTGTCTTTGGCGGGAAGCGGAACCAGTACGGCTTTTCCGGCCAGTATGAAGACGGGGACGGACCGGTCTCTTGCTTCGATGAGCCGTCGAAACGCAAGCCCACGTTTGGTGAGCCCGAGCGCTGGTTCGCCCAGCAGCGCAAGTATTCCGAGGGACTTTTTGTTGGCGGGTAGTTTCTCCGCGGCATCCTCAGCGGAAAACCAATCGCCGTCTTGTACGAGTTTTGCAGGAACGTGGATGTTGCGATGATGTCAGTAGAGTCTCTGCCTTTCGCTTGGGTTCGGCCGCGCGTGTCGTTTGGGCCATTGGGCCTCGATTTTGTATCCGTCTTGGGGTTCGGCGCCGTGCGAAGACTGACGCTATGGTTGGCGACTCTGTGGCCTTTTCCTAGGTATGGTGCGAAATAACGACCCTACTTGACACTTTGTTGTTGTGTGGTTTTGTATATCGCTTGCCACCATTGTTCTATGTTGTCGCCGTTTTCCGACGAATGAATCACTCTGCCTTCGAACGCAAGCTGTATCTGGAGCTTCCGGCTATGTAGGAGTGGTCTACGTTGAGGGGTGTCTTGCTTCGTCCAATCCAGGATTTGCTGTCGCGTGTCTTCGTCGCGCGGTCGAAAAAGGTAGGTTGCATGGCCTTTTTCGACGACTTCCCACGCGTAAAAGCAAGGGCCGTTGTCTTTGGCGGGAAGCGGAACCAGTACGGCTTTTCCGGCCAGTATGAAGACGGGGACGGACCGGTCTCTTGCTTCGATGAGCCGTCGAAACGCAAGCCCACGTTTGGTGAGCCCGAGCGCTGGTTCGCCCAGCAGCGCAAGTATTCCGAGGGACTTTTTGTTGGCGGGTAGTTTCTCCGCGGCATCCTCAGCGGAAAACCAATCGCCGTCTTGTACGAGTTTTGCAGGAACGTGGATGTTGCGATGATGTCAGTAGAGTCTCTGCCTTTCGCTTGGGTTCGGCCGCGCGTGTCGTTTGGGCCATTGGGCCTCGATTTTGTATCCGTCTTGGGGTTCGGCGCCGTGCGAAGACTGACGCTATGGTTGGCGACTCTGTGGCCTTTTCCTAGGTATGGTGCGAAATAACGACCCTACTTGACACTTTGTTGTTGTGTGGTTTTGTATATCGCTTGCCACCATTGTTCTATGTTGTCGCCGTTTTCCGACGAATGAATCACTCTGCCTTCGAACGCAAGCTGTATCTGGAGCTTCCGGCTATGTAGGAGTGGTCTACGTTGAGGGGTGTCTTGCTTCGTCCAATCCAGGATTTGCTGTCGCGTGTCTTCGTCGCGCGGTCGAAAAAGGTAGGTTGCATGGCCTTTTTCGACGACTTCCCACGCGTAAAAGCAAGGGCCGTTGTCTTTGGCGGGAAGCGGAACCAGTACGGCTTTTCCGGCCAGTATGAAGACGGGGACGGACCGGTCTCTTGCTTCGATGAGCCGTCGAAACGCAAGCCCACGTTTGGTGAGCCCGAGCGCTGGTTCGCCCAGCAGCGCAAGTATTCCGAGGGACTTTTTGTTGGCGGGTAGTTTCTCCGCGGCATCCTCAGCGGAAAACCAATCGCCGTCGTGTACGAGTTTTTGCAGGAACGTGGAATAACGATAGTCCGCAAAAATTGAAGCGAGACGTTCGAGTCCTTCTACGGAGTGAAGCTCTCGCTGCGCTCCGCGCGCGCTGCCGCGAATTGTTACTCCTTCGGGGATCTCGCGTTCGAAGACGTCACGAATGGGCTGGTAGAGGGCGTTTGCGAGCGGTGTCGAGACGGCTTGGCCTTGAAACCCCACGATGGTGACCTGACCGTCGGAGAAGTTGACGTTCCGCCAAGCGGTTCGTTCGGTGAAGGGCACCGACGGGAGGGGCGTCGGGGGGGGACTGGGCGGCGTGCGTTGGTAAGGCGCGGGCGGCGTTTGGATAGGGGACGGTGCCGACACGCTTTTTGTGCGCGTGCGTGTGGTTGGGGGCGCGGTGGCGGTGTTTTGGGGTGGGGCAGCGAGGATACTCGGAGGGAGTATGCCGAACTCTTTGCCTTCTACAGCCAGGAAAATGGCGCAGAGGGGCCCGTCGGGAAGGTCGGAAATACGAACCCCTGTAAAGTTCACGATGTAGGTGCATTGGCCGCATTCGGCAATATGACCAACCTCACAGGGAACTCCACGGGAATCGAGGAGGTAGCTTCCATGCCCCGAGATGTCGTTGCGGCGGATTTCTTTCTTTGTGCGTGTGGCGTATTCTCCGGCGCGGGTGGGATCGGGGAGGTCGCCGGGCCACTCTCGCCTGGGAAGAAGGACGATGTCGCTCCAGCGTCCGTCTAGGCCCTGGCGCTCTCCCACGAGCACAAGGCTGCCTGGGGCGCTCTGTGCCACGTTGGCGGGGACCGTTTGCTTCGTGGTTCCCCAGCGGGTGATTATTTCCCGTGTGGCGTTGTCACCAACTGAGCCAAGCTTTGCGATTAGGTATGCCATCTCGCCAATGTAGCGGTTGCGGACGTGCCGTGGCAAGCGCGTGCGCGTCGTTGGCGTGCCGTGGCAACGTCTACGTTGGGCGCGTATGTCTGCGTCGCCTGTGGTGGCTGGTTCTGGGGTATGCGCCCCAATGTAGCACGCCACAGTTGGCCATTGTGTTGGGATAGCTGCTCGTTAGAGGCGTCCGGCAGCTATTTCGGCTTGAAAGTAGGCAACCGCCCGTGCGACTCCTTCTTCTGCCCCCACGACAGGCGCATAGCCGAAGTCGGTATACGCTCCCGTGAGGTCATACCAGTGGGAGGTCGCCATTTCTGCGGCCACGAAGCGGGTCATGGGGGGCTCGCCAGGGCGTTGGAAGGTTCGCCAGACCCACTCGGCGACGCCGCCAGCGGTTTTTGCCAAGCCAGGGGAGACGGAGCGTCGAATCGGCGGCAGGCCGACCTTTTGCAAAAAGGCCTCAATCCATGGCCATAGCACAACAGGGTCGGGGTCTGTGACAAAGTAGGGCCGTCCCGCATTGGCGGACCCAATCCGAAGATGGTCTGCGGCCTGCAGATGCGCGGCGGCTGCGTTGTCGATGTAGGTAATGCCAACTTTGTTGGTCCCGTCCCCAATCCGCATCAAGCGCCCTTGCTTGTGTCGGCTGATGAGCCGGGGCAGAATGTGTGGGTCGCGCGGTCCATAAATCAAATGGGGCCGTAGAGACGTTGTCGCGATTTCGCTTCCATTGGCTGCCAATACAAGCTTTTCCGCTTCTGCCTTGCTTTCGGGGTAGGGGGCTTCGAAGTGCGCGGGATATGGCGCGTCGGCCTCTCGTTTGCCTTCAGCGTCGCCGCCGTCAAACGTTGCGGAAGGCGAGCTTGTGTGGACGAAACGGGTGATGCCAACGGCCTTCGCCGCCTGCAGAAGGTTGCGCGTGCCTTCGACATTGGTTTGAAAAAAGTCGTGGCGGTCGCCCCACACGCCTGTTTTGGATGCGACATGAAACACGACGTCCACGTCTTTTAGGGCTGCCTCAAGTGCGCGCGGGTCGCCCGAGAGGTCGGCCTGTACACTCTTTGCACCGAGCGCTTCTACTTCTGGGTATTTGCCGCGCGCGAGGAGCGTCACGTTGTCGCCGCGTTGTAGGAGCTGTTCGACGATGGCGCGTCCCAAGAAACCGCCTCCGCCTGTCACGAGCGCGTGCATATGTTCACCGGTTCGTTTGGATTTATGCAGAGGGGTGTTGTTGGGCCCAGACAGAGAGCGCCGAACGGTCAATCTTGGCGTTGTGTCGCACGTCTACGGGGAAGCCTTTGTGAAACCAGACGCGGGAAATCCGTGTTGTCTTTTCGTGGGCTTTGGCGATGTCCAGGAGCGCATCTCGGATGGTTGCCCGCTTTGCGCTTGCGACCCCTGTCCGCAATTCTACCACCAAGCCAGGGGCTCCGCCAATGTCCACCACGGCTGTTCGGTACACATCGGGATGCTCGTTGAACAGCGCTTCGAGTGGCACGGGAAACACGAGCGAGCCATCGTTGCAACGAACGATGTGGGATTTTCGGCCGCAAAACCAAATCCGATTTTTTTGGTCGATGTAGCCTACGTCGCCAATCCGATGCATCATCCGGTCGCCGCGGCGAATCTTGGCGGCGGCGGTATGGTGTGCTTCGTCTTTGTACTCTTGGGTGACCACGGCGCCTTCCATCACCAGTTCGCCAATCTCACCTTGGGGGACGCACAGGTCTTCCGACCATTCGGGTAGGATGTCATCCGTGATGTGGATGACCCGCACCGTCATTCCAGGGGCGACGTGTCCAACACAAACGCCGTGTCCTTCCCGTGTGAGTTGTGCGGTTTCGCGGAGCAGCTCGTGGCTTCCAATGGTGGCCACAGGCAACGACTCGGTCGCGCCATAGGGAGTGTGAAGCTCGGCGTTTCCGTCGAAAAAGCGTTGGAATGACTCATGCAACGAAACAGGCACGGGCGCGCCGGCCATCAGGATTCGCTTCATGGACGGCAGCTTGAGGTCGTGTGCATCGCCCCATGCGGCCAGCGCTTTCCATATTGCCGGGCTGCCAAACGCACTCGTGCAGCCGTGGGTTTCGATGGCGTCGATGAGCTTTTGGGGGTCGGCCTGGGCGGGCTTGGTGGGGTCCATGTCGGGAATCACAACCGTCATGCCCACCGCAATGCTGAACAAGCCAAACAACGGAAAGCATGCGAGGTCGGTTTCGCCGGGCGCGAGGCCGTACATGTCCCGAATGTGGTCGGTCTGGGCTTGGAAGATGCCGTGGGTGTAGGTGACGCCTTTCGCGGGGCCGGTGCTTCCAGACGTAAACAAGATGGCGGCTTCGTCGTCGCGGGTTCTCGTTACGGTCGCAAACGTTTTCCCCTTGGACTGGTGAAGGTCTTGGAGCCGGGTTCCTCCCCAGAAGCCTGTCCATGTTCCGTTGGTAACCGTCGCCTTGACACTCGCGAAATGTTTTGCTTTTACAACCTTGAGTACTTGTGCAAGCGGCTCGCCAATCAGCACCCGCGGGCGAATGCGTTCAATACATGCGAGGAAGTTTTCGAGGCCCATTCCGGGGTCGATAAGTACGGGAATCGCGCCTGTCTTGAAAATAGCAAAGACGAGGGGGATGAACTCCAAGCAAGGTTTGACCAGCAAACTGACCCGGTCGCCCGGTCGTACGCCAATGTTGACGAGGCCGTGCGCATACCCGTCTGCCAGTTCTTTTGTTTGTCGAAACGTTCGTTGCGTCCAGCTTGTGTTGCCAAACCGGTCTTTCCCATCGGGAAATATGACTGCGCGCTGGTAAGGGCGTAGGGCGGCTTGCTCGTCCAAACGGCTTGCAATATTGTAGTTGGTCTGGTGCATAAGAACTCAGGCGTCCGTGGTGGTTGCGGACGCTGGTGGAGAGGCGACGAGGAAGTTGTCAAGCTCGGCGAAGACGCGTTCCGGAGCGTCCTCCATGACGTAATGGCCGACATCTTCCCAGGCATGTACCGCCGCGTTGGGAAACCGCCGTTGCCATTCTGCCCGGAAGTTAGGTGTGAAGCAGAAGTCGTCGTCGCCCCAAAAGATGACCATTGGCTTGTCCTGGAACACCTCGATGGAATCGTCGATGCGGCTCAGTTCATCCCATGACGGATGGGTTGGCTCCATCGGAATGTCTTCGACGAAGCGCAATGTTGCGATTCGGTTGCGCCAGGAGTTGTACGGAGCGAGTAGGCCTTGCTTTGCTGCGATGGACAAGGGCTTGGCGACGGCGCGAAATGTAGCGACCCGCGCAAACCCGTTCATGCCGCGGACGGCGAGTGGTCCATAAATCGGAATGCGAATGGTAGAGATGCTCAGTGGAATCTCTGTCGAGCGAAAGGCGGCGGTATTGGTGATGACAAAGCGCTCGAAACGCTCGGGCATCAACGTGGCTGCGCCCATGCCAATCGCGCCGCCCCAATCGTGCACGATAAGCGTAATGTTTCGAAGGTCGAGCGACTCGACAAGCAACCGAAGATTGCCGACATGTCCCTTCAATCGGTAGGGCCATTGTTGCGGCTTGTCGGACAATCCACAGCCGATGTGGTCGGGCACAACGACCCGAAACCGATCGGCGTAGCGTGCAACGATTTTTCGCCAATAAAAGGACCAGGTAGGGTTGCCGTGCACGCACAACAATACGGGGGCATCGCGGGGCCCTTCGTCGAGATAGTGCATTTGACCGCCATTTACTTGAAGCGTATGGCTGGCAAACGGGTACTCAGCGCGGGCTTCGGGGGGCAGGTCAACTCTAGCCATCGGGTCCGTCCTCGTTGCATCGGGGCGGACCTATAGCGAGGCCCGCGGCGGGCGTGGCTAACACAGATGGCGCACAACGGGAGTTTCGTTGCCGTGAAACTCGGTTTCACCATTCGTTTCGGCTCTCTCCTTCGACCTCCACCACCATCGACAATCGTGTATCGGGAACCGTCTGAAGCAGGCGGCCATCTCCTTCGCTGTATTCAATGCCCAGGCGTACGCCGGGGCTCACCTCGATGGTGGCTCCTGCGACAAACGGGATGTTCGATACGCTGGTGTCACTGTTGGCGAAGGGGTCTGCGATGGGCGCGAGGTTCCACGGAAGCGCCGCGAGCCGACTCTCCACGTGCGTGCCCCACCACCAACTGGTGTGTTTGCCGCGGTGGCCCACGCCGACGAATGGCTCCTGGAGCGTGCGGGCGCGCGTGAGGGGGCTGGCATGGTTGGATGCCCAAAGGTATGCGAGCTCGGGTTTGCCGACCCACGCGAGGCTCGATGCGAATATGCTGCGGCTCTCTTCGGGGAGGTGCGTGAACGCGGCGCCCAGCTCACCGCCAAAGTATTCGCCGTGCCATCCGACGCGACCGGCGACGCCCCCGGAAAACAGAGTGTCGCCAATGTGCGCTGACGGCGGGGTTGGGCGGCTGTGCAGGCTCGGGGATTTTTGCTCAAAGCCCGAGACAATCCCATGATCTGCGTCGACTTGCGCGGCCATCACGATGTTGTTGTCGAATCGCGTGCGACTTCCAACATGCAGCTGAAGTCCACTCGCGACGTATCGAAACGTAGGGTTGGTGCTCTCCGACACGTATTCGGTGAGCGTGTGGCCTGCCTTGACGGTAACCTCTTGCCCTTTGGGGGCCGGGTGCGCGCCCATTGTGACCAGCGCGATTCCGAGAAGTGCGAATGACCAACGGCGATGCATAGTGACTCCATTCCGTAGGGGCACAATGCCACGTACCGGAGCGTTCCGCACCGTCAACCGTTCGTTTTGCGGTGTGGCTATTTGTTTCTCGCGAGACCTGGACGGGCGATGCGGCGAGAACGGGCCGGCTTAGGGGCGTTCCGTAAATGCGCGGTAGTCAATGGTGAGGTTGAGCATCCCGCGCAGGTTGGGGGCGGCTTGGTCGTTCCAGGTGGTGCCGTAGCCGCCTTGCACGCCCAGCCGTACGCCCGGCCCCACCCGCATGTCGACTTCCGCGAGGTGCGCTTGGGTGTTGGTGCCTACACGGGCCCGTACCAAGCGGGAACTGTGGCCAACCCCCGCCATGCCTGCAAATTCGAGCGCGCCGCCCAGTGGACCGCTAAACACGTCGGCCCAGAGGTGAATGGACTCGGTGCCTACCCACAAGCCACCGGAGGGCACAGGCTTGAGACCGCCGAGGCGATGGTGGTAGACCGCGCCCGGACCAAGCTCGAAGCCTCCGTAGCGGTACTGGTGCCCGTACCGCACGGCCGCGAGACCGGCGTAAAATGCTTCGCCGGAGTCCAGGAGGGTCTCGCCGAGCGCGACATCGTTGGGGTCGTCGCGCGAGTCGCCCAACATACCAATCCCCAGGCTCGCTTCACCGACCCATAGGCGTTGTTGCGCGGTTTGGTGGCGAACCTGAAGGTGCGCGATGGGCTCGGTCACGTCGTAACGGTGGCGTGTGCCCCCGCAGCCGCCGGAGCGGTATTCGTAGGTGCCCATGCCGATGCCGATGCGCGTTTCATTGCCTTCGGGCGCGGGTGCGGCACCACAAAGCAACACAAGGCCACTCAGCGCGGTGAGCAGACCAGTCCAGGCGCGGGGACGGCGAAAAATGGGCATCAAACGCTTCCAGGCTCAGGCGTGGGTGGGCGCCCAAGTGACACTGCGCAAAAATGCAGCGTTGAGATACTCGCGGCGAATGACCTCGGCCATTTCCTCCGCAGTGTGAAACCGGTCATAGTCGACGCGGATGACCGGTACGGTTCGGGAGATGTCCTGAATGAAGGACTCATACTCGGTATAAAGGGCCGTGAGGTATTCGAGGCTGATGCCGCTCTCGACATCTCGGCTGCGCATACGGATGCGGTCCATCGAACGTTCCGGCGTTACGTCGAGGTAGACGATGACGTTGGGACGGCACATGAAGTTGGACATGTGACGAAACAACGAGAGGTACGTGCGGTAGTCGCGGTCTTCCATGAGCCCGAGACGGACCAGCATCTTCGCAAATACGGCGTCTTCGTAAATCGTGCGGTCTTGCACGCCTCCGCCTCCGCGCCAGATGATTTCCTGGTGCTGCTGGAAGCGACGATTCAGGAGGTAAATCTGGGTAGCAAAGGCGTAGCGGGCGGTGTCGCGGTAGAAGTCGGCGAGGTATTCGTTGTCGTCGACCGGTTCGTAATAGACCGGCAGCTCCAAAAGTCCTGCCAAGCGCGTTGCAAGAGTGCTCTTGCCCGCGCCAATCATGCCTGCGATACCAATAAATAAGTCTTGGAGACGTTCCATGGAGGTCACCCGAACAAGAGTGTTTGCGACGCCGCTTTGCGTCTCGCCGGTGTGGCGATGTACGGTGCAAGAAAGGCGGAGTGCCTATCGCACGGAAGCGTTGTTGCCGCTCGCGTTTTTGGGGACCAAACCATCTACGACCTTGCTCAGAATCCGCACAAATGCGGGTATAGTGGAGCGGCCGGTTGTGGTGCGAGAGCGTCGACAGGTGGATCGGCATCGGGCCGTCCACGCACGAACGCGCTGGTACATGCGGTGTTGTTTCATGGTTGGGCTCATGCCTCCGTCGTCGCCGGGTTTACCGTTTCGTCGCCAGTGGGGAGCCAGCGGGAAAAAGCAAACACGACGGGATGAGCGTCTCCTCTCCGCCCAATGTAGCCTGTCTGTGCCAGAGAGGGAATGCCAATCGTGACTCATCCATCCGACTTGGGACCCAGCTCGCCGCGTTTCGGCGATGGGAATGGCGTGATGGTCGTCATTCCAACACGCAACGAAGCAGAGAATATCGTGCGTCTGCTTCGTGGGGTTCGCGCGATTCTGCCCGCCATTTTCTGCGTGGTCGTCGACGATGAAAGTACCGATGGCACGCAGGAAATGGTGGAGGACTTTGCGATGTGCGCGGGCCAGACCACGTTGCTGCGGCGCCGGGGACCGCCGGGCCTCGGGGCAGCTTATGTCCACGGCTTTCGCTGGGCCTTGGCGCAGCCTGGCATCTCGTGGGTGGTGCAAATGGACGCCGACCTGAGCCATCGCCCTTGTGACCTACCCGTATTGTTGTCCGCCGTGGCCGACGTCGATCTCGTGCTGGGAAGCCGGTACGTCGCGGGTGGGGGCGTCGAAGGTTGGGCGGCCCATCGTCGCCTGCTGTCTCGTGGTGGGAACATTTATGCGCGCGCACTTCTTCGCGAGGTCCGGCCGTTTCGCGATGTCACGGGCGGCTTCAAGGTTTGGCGACACTCCGCCCTTGCGCGCCTTCCGCTCCATTCGGTGACCAATCAAGGCTATGCGTTTCAAGTGGAGATGACCGTTCTCGCGGTGCGTGCGGACCTCCGTGTCGTAGAGGCGCCCATTCGATTTCCCGACCGCGTTGCAGGCGTTTCTAAGCTCGATTGGTCGATTTGTGGGGATGCAGCGCGGGGATTGTTACGACTTCGGGGTTGAATGCGCGTTGAATGCGGCGCCTGGGGCGTTGCCCCGATATGCTCCGTGCGATTTGGTGCGGGCGCCGGAGTTTCCTGGTCGCCTGCGATGCGCGCCGGAATCATCCGGTCCGGGCAAAGGCCCGCGCGAAAGGAGAGTCGATGTCATCCAACACCCGTGGGGGCATTCCGCGGTCCCACCTCCGAGCGGTGCCCGGCAGCGATGGGGATTTTTTGTCGCCACCTGCCCCTCCCGTCGACAAGCAGGCGGTCAGCGCCGCGACCACCTTGTTGCTCAAGGCCGTGGGGGAAGACCCCTCTCGTGCGGGCTTAGAAGACACGCCCAATCGTGTCGCCCGGATGTACGAGGAGATTCTGAGCGGCTATCGGCAGACGGTCGAAGAAATCGTCAATGGCGCCTTGTTTGACGTCGCAGAAGCCGAAGATGTGTTCGTGCGTGGCATTCCGTTTCACAGCCTTTGTGAGCACCACCTGCTCCCATTTTACGGCGTCGCCCATGTGGCCTATCGGCCCTGTGGCAAGGTCATCGGCCTGTCGAAGATTCCGCGGATTGTCGATATGTACGCCCGTCGATTGCAAATCCAAGAGCGAATGACCGGCCAGATTGCAGCATGTATCGCTGCGGCGACCGGCGCTGCAGGTGTCGCGGTGGTGGTCGAAGGTGTGCATATGTGCGCCACAATGCGCGGTGTGCGCAAGCCCGATTCCCGCATGGTCACTTCGTCGATGCTGGGCTGTTTCCATGGCGATGCGGCGTTGCGGCGTGAGCTACAAATGCCACTCGCGCCTTGGTAGGGCGCGGTTCAAAACTCCAGCAGCACGCTCGTTTCGATGCTCGGAGTGGCAGACTCTTGGGCGACGAGCGGCGCGGGGCAATCGACGCCGAGCCACACACAGAGGGGACCGTGGGGCGTGTCGTAGTGGATTTGTATCGCTGCTTGCGCAGGGTGCACTTCTATGTCGGTGCCGCGCACCATCATCGGCGTAGATAGCTGCACATGCAAGCCAAATGCGGACAGTTCTGCCTTGAAGCGGCCCGCGGTTTGGTTGCACAGCTCGCCCAGCAAGTCTGCGAGCCCCGCGGGGGTGGCTGCGGGGCCGAGCATGCTAGAATAAAGGTGCTGCAGTAAGTTTGTTCCCAATCCGATGGCTACAGCGCCGCGCAATTGCTCGTCATTTAGCCCAACAACGGCGATTAGGTCGAGTTGTGCGCCGACTTGCGTCTCTTCTACGGGTGTGTCGTAGTGCGAAAATAGCGTACGAACGGCGCGGTCCAAGCTGTCCGTCAATACGACTCGATTTTCTGCTGGCAACGCGGTTTGCGTTGGAAGAGTCAAGGTCATCGCCGCCCACCCCCGTGCGCGATGTTTTCGGTTGAACCGACGGGCGGCTTCAGTCAATTTGGGGGGATTCGCTGCGATTGCGTCCGTTCAATGGTTGGATGTGCGCATGAGGTCTTCGATGGCAGCGACGACAACGGGCATCGCTGGCCAGTTCCAGCCGTCTGCCAACACGGCGGGTTCGTCATAAACGCCGTCGTCGTTTGCATCGATATAGGATCCGGTCGCCATCGCCAAGTTCTCCATTTGTTGGGTGGGACGGGGGTCGGAGGCCTGCCATTCGTAAACGTTGATGCCGAGCAATCGGGTGTCCGTCACGGCCAAGGCTTCCGCGACCAAGCCAGCGCTCGCGGGCTCACCACAAGCGCTTTCCGGTACGCGTGCGCCATAAGTTGTGTCACGAATTATATTGTCGACGCTATAAATCACAATGTGGGTTGCGCCTTCCCGCCAACCAACGCCGCGCCGTTCGCCTTCAGCGGGAAACTCGGCGTCCAAGCCTGCTTCGCGTCCTTGGAAGGCATCGTCGGCGCGGGCTGTCCATGGGCGAACATCGGTTGCGCCATCATAGCTACCATCGCAGTCTTGGTCGAAGCCAGCGCCCCAGACCGCTTGGTAGATGGCTTCGTAGGTGCTGCCTTCATCCGTGCCGCCGTACTCCATTTGAAGGCGATGGGCGGCCTCTTTTACGGAGTCGTGGTCGGTGGAGACGGCGTGGCGCATTTCATAGGCCTTGCCAACCGTGGCCCAGCCATCGTAGTTGTAATCGTCGTAAACGCCGAATCCCACGGCAACATCGCCAAAGTGCGCATAGAGTTCGTCGATGATGTCATCGATAAAGCGGTCGAGCTCGGGATGATAGCAGGAGTAGTTGTAAGCGACGTCCAACAGTAGGTATACGTCTACTTTATCGCCGTCGACAGGTGTCTCGGGGTCGGGCGACGGGTTGGCCGACGCGACGAGGCCGGTCAGCTCGACCTGCACGCCCGGCTTCACGGGGTCGTTGGTGTGCATTTGGATAGCGCCCACGGCATCGCCGCCCGCGGGGTCCCATGCGACGGTCATCCAGGCTTGTGTGCGTGGATTGATACGCAAGACACCGTCGGCGGGTGCGCCTTCGACGATAGTGATGCTGCCGGTTTGTACGAGCAAGGTGAGACCATCGACCAATAACGGTGCGTCGCCATTGTTTTGAATGGTAACGGTGCGTGTTTGCATGCCGTCTTCGACAGTGCCCGAAAACGTGATGGCCCCCGGGTTGAGGTCCACGGATGGCTGGCTGTTGCCACTTCCATCCTTTTCTTCTTCCGCGAGCACACACCCCGCGGTCGAAATCGTCGACCAAACGAGGAGGGTCCAGCCGTAGTAGTTTGCCGTTTTCATCGCCGCTCGACTCCACCGAACCCCGCGCGGGGTTGGATCTGCACCTTCCCCAGAGTATCCGCTGGTTGCGTCACCCGGAGCATGAAGTGTGGAAGTTTGCGCGTTTTGCGGCTACGGTGTGACGGGTCGCGCGGGTGCGACGAGGAGAGCAGATGACCCCTCCAAAGGGTGTTTTTGGTGGACTCGCGCTGTATTTGGTCTTCTTCGTCGGGTGTCGGCGCGACTACGAGCTAGAAAAACAGCAAGACGTCAACGTTGCCAGCCCCGACGTGAGCGTAGACCCTTGGTCGCTCGACTTTGGCGGCGTACCGCTGGGTGATTCCCTTGTCCGCGACGTCGAGGTCTGGAACCGTGGAAACGCGGTGCTCGATGTGCAGCGGCTCACGCCTGCCGGTAGCTCCGCCTTCGTTGTGTTGGACGCGTCGCTGCCCGTGGCGATTGCGCCAGACGAATCTTGGGTGGTATCGCTCGCGTATTCACCTACGGGCGAGGATGTAGGTCGGTTGGATGTTTCTACCAACGACCCTGACTCCCCCTTGGTTTCGGTCGAATTGCGTGGCCATGCCGCGTATCCCACGTTGTCTGCGACGCCTTGGCCCCTCGATGTTGGCAAGGTAGTGCGGTGTGGCCACGAATCGGGCGTTCTTACGCTCGAAAACACGGGCGATGCGCCGCTCCGTATTTCGGACCTTGCCGCGCTGGGAAGCGGCTGGGAGATGGACGCCGCACCCGCGTTGCCCATTGATTTAGAACCGGGGGAGCAAGCCGCGGTCACGCTTGGATTTTCGCCGCTCGCAGACGGCGTCGCGCCCGGCTCGTTGTACGTCACCAGCAATGACCCGCGTGAGGTCGTCGATGTGCCCCTCACCGCACGCGGGGAGGGGTATGCCGTAGACGAGCGCACCGAGACCCACATTCAGCCTGCCGGTCCTTACGATGGCGTAGACTTGGTGTTTTTCGTTGACCAGTCGAGCTCGATGGACAGCGAACGCCAAGCCCTCGCGAGCCAGTTTGACGCGCTCGCGGCGGCTCTCGATGATCTTGGCCTCGACTGGCAGCTCGCCGTCGTAAGCGCCGACGACGGGTGCGCCAACACCGGCATCATTTCGGGCGCCTCTGCCGACGCTGCGCGCCGCTTCGCAGACGGCCTCACGGGCGATTGGGGCTGGTATGCAGAGTCGGGGTGGACGGTGGCATCGCTGGCGCTCCAGGCGGCCGCGCCAGGCGGTTGCAACGCGGGCCTGCTGCGGGAGACGGCCATACCGCTGGTGATTGCTGTGGCCGACGAGCGCGACCATTCCGAGCCATCGTGGATGACCTACGCGCTCGCGATGGCGGAGACGGCACCCGGCGTGATTCTCAATGCGGTCGTGGGGCCGGTTCCCGACGGCTGTGAGTCGGCGGCAGCGGGCACCGGATATGTCGACGCCGCGGAATGGGCAGGGGGCGTGGTGGAGTCCATCTGCGACCCCGACTGGCCCGCTGTCTTCGCGGATTTGGGCGACCTTGCGGGTGGCGAGCCCACCGATACCTTCCCCCTCGAAGCGCCTCCTGCGCCTGGTTCGGTCTCGGTCTTGGTGGATGGAGAGCCCGCGACCGGCTGGACGTATGACGAAGATTTGCAAGCGGTGGTCTTTGACGAAATGCCGGAAGGTGGCGTAGTGATTGACATCTTGTACGTCATATCGTCGTCTTGCGAATAGGGGGGGAAGACAGGGTATCTACGGCGTATCCGCCTTCAGACGCGGGAGAGGTGGACCGAAGACGCGGTGTCGGCCGGTTTGTGTGGTGCCGACCTCGGGAGTTGATGAATGTCCTCGAGCACGTCGTTTTCGGTGCCGTCGAACCAACATCTTGCCCTCGCGGGCTCGGGCCGCCGCGTTTGGCTTCGCCTCCAGCCGGGGGCCAACGCGTGGTGTCGGGTGAGCTGCCGCGGGCTCGGCGCTGGCGTGGCGGGGCGTCAGCTCCCCGTGGACCTCTCGATGGGAGGGTGTCGCCTGCGCTGGACAGGGGAAGCGCCGGCGCTCGGCGTAGAAGGCACTGTTGAGCTGGACCTGCCATTGGGCACCGTGCTGCTCCGCGCGGTTTCCGTTTATGTCGTCGCGGGTGAGGATGACGATGGCCAGGTGGGGCTGCGCTTTTTGCCGGGCGCCGACGCAGAACTGGGCATGGTCGCGCTGGGCTCGTTTTTGTTGTCCTTGGTGGAAGAAGGAGCAGGAGAAGGGGGCAACCCCGTGGGTTCGAAAGTGGCGTGAGAAAGGTATCGGGTCGCGCCTGTTTGCTGCCGATATATATGTCGGCACTAAAAGCAAAAAATCGACATGATATTTTGGATGGCTTGTTCAGGTTAGTTAGACATATGGTGTAATGGTGTTGATAGATATTGCTTGACTTTATATAAAAAGTATAGTAATATACAGAAATAGTTTCCGCAATTCGATAATAAGGGATTTTCGATGGTTGGCGACGTTGATCAACGCGTAGGCGGCTGGCAGTTGCGCGCGAAACTGGGCGCGGGTGCATTTGGCGAAACCTGGCGGGCGACCCGCGATGACGGCACGGTCGCGGCGGTAAAGCTCCTACAGCAGCCTCCCGAGGGAGAGCTTCGGGCACTCGGCCGTTTGTGCCATCCCGCAATCCCGCAGATTTTGGATACGGCGCGTCGGGCTCCTTGGTTTATTGCGATGGACTTGGCGCCAGGCCGGCCCTTGACCGAATGGATGGACCATCGGCGCTTGTCGCTCTCGGAGGCTCTCGCTGGCTTTGTGACCTTGTTTGACGCGCTGGCAACGGTTCATGCGGCCTCGCTTCGCCACGGCGATATCAAGCCGGACAATATCTTGTGGTGCCGTGACGACGACATCGCTGCACGCTTGGTCGACTTCGGCTTGTCCGACGCGCGCGGCGGCACACTCGCTTGGGCTGCGCCGGAGGTGGTTGCGGGAGACGGTCCGGTGGCGGCGTCCGACGTCTATTCGCTGGGTATGGTGATGTGGAACGTCGTGTATGGCGAGGCTCCGTATTCGGACGGCTCGCTTGCCGAGGCCTTGGCGCGGCGGGCGCTCGCGGTTCCGGTATTGCCCGCGGCGTCGGGCTCGTCTTGGCTTGGGCCGCTGCTCCTGCAGTTGTTGCATCCCTCGCCCGACCACCGGCCAACTGCCGCTGCGGTTGTCGATACCTTTCGTGCCCATGGCATCTTTCCGCCCGAAGTCACCGCAGAACTGCTCACGCGACGTGCAGCAACGGCCGTGGTCCATCGCGGCTCCGTCGACGCGGCTGCGGAAACATGGATTCGCCGTGGCGGCCAGCTTTCGATTGTCGGCGTGACTGGAAGCGGTCGCACGCGTGCCTTGGAGCGGTTGTTGTTGGAGCTCGCGGCCCAAGGGCGTCCTTCGCTACGAATGGGTGCTCACGGACGTTCTTGGGGGGGAGTCGCGGCGGCGCTCGCAACCATGGGGGTCGCGTTGCCCGCGTCTCCCGATGACCCCACGCGGGTGGGAATGGTGGCTTCGCTGCTGCTGGAGAGCGGATTGCCGCTTTTGGTGGACGACTTCGAGTCTCTGGACCATTGGAGCCGCGAAGTGGTGGTTCACCTTGCGTCTACGCGGGCCGACTTCGTGGTGTGTAGCCGCGAGCGTCCCACCTGGGCGCGCCGCTTTGTTCATTTGGAGCCATTGGACGGGCAACAAATCGGCAGCTTGCTGACCGAGCTGCTCGGGGAAGGCGCCGACCAAGCCGCCAATCGGCGGGCCGTCTGGCGTGCAAGCCATGGTCTGATGGCTGACGCCGTGCGCTTTATCATCACGAGCGTAGAGTCCGGGGCCTTTGTGCCGTCGAGCCGCACCTGGGTGCTCGATGAAGCGCGTGTACGCCCATTGGCGCCGCGCAGCGAAAGCTATCTTTTCCCAGAGCCTCGGACCCGCGAAGGGAGGGTGTTGCTGGCGCTTGCTTGGACGCGACGGCCGTTGTCCCGCGAGCAACTTATCGACCTCTTTTGCGAGCCCGCAGCGGACATGGAGGCCGCTGTCCACCGGCTCGTTTCGCTTGGCTTGGTGCAGGTCGACGCGCAGACCGTGCGACCACGAGCAGGTGTGGATGTAGCTGTACGCGCGCAAATGGAGTGTGACCGCACCTTGTTGGCAGGTGTCGTCGCATGGATGGTGCGTGCGATTCCTGAAGACTACGATGTCTTGGCGTGGCTCGCTGTTGACTTGGGAGACCGTAGTTTGGTCGAGGCGATGGCGCCGCGTGCCTTGGACTGGCTGATTTCGCGAAATCCGGAAGAAGCGGCCAACTTGGCTGACGTAGTGTGGGAAAAGGTACGCACACCGGCCACTCTCGATGTTTGCCTTCGTGCTTGGATAGCGGCCGGGCGCACCCGCGAGGCGCGCGAGGTGGGTGTTCAAGCGCTGTCTGCGTTTGCGGGCGAATATGGGGCGTCGGCGGAGCTGGGCGCGGCGATGGTCACGATGGCCGAGCTTGCGTCCAACCACGGTGGGCGCCCGGATGATGCGTTGGACTGGTGCCAGCGCGCGCGCGAGTGTGTTCGCGAAGGCGAGCCTGTGTCCGCGCGTTTGATATTGGCGGAAGCACAAGCGTGTAGTCTTTTGGGTGATAGCCAAGGCGCGTTGGACCGAACCCGTACGCTTGCAGGGGGCGCGCCCCCCGTCGATGCGGTTCGCTTACGGTTGTGGTTGCGGGCTCGCACGATTGCAGCGCAGAGCACCCACCAGCTCGGCGACCTCACTGCCGCAGTCGTCTCGTTGGAGACGGTCGATGCTAGCGTCGGCGTTGGACTCTCGGAGCGCGCGGTATTGAGCGCTGCGTTGGGTCGTTTGTATTGGTTTGCAGGCCGTTATTCCGACGCAGACCGCGCCATGAGCGCGGCGGGAGAGCAGAACGCTGGGCTTGGAATGCTGGACCGGGCCCGTCTCGTCAATAACTTGGGTGCGGTGCGTCACCATTCCGGCGACCGCGCGGGCGCCGTTGCCGCATGGGAACAAGCACTGGTACTGTTTCATCGAGTGGACGCCCATGTAGAGGCTGTGCGAACACAGTCCAACCTTTGTGTTGGGTACAAGGAGCTTGGGCGTTGGGAGCGGTCTCGCCAAGCGGGGGAGGCAGCCCTCGCCGGTGCCCGCCACCTCGATGCCTTCGACCTCATGTGCAATGCCGCGCTCAACTTGGGGGAGCTTCACTTGTGTCGCGGTCAGCTCATCGAAGCCGAAGAGAGAATCCGCGAAGCTGCCCACATCGCGGAAGACCACAATCTGGAGCGGGAGAGGGTCGAGGCGGAGCTTCGCCGTGTCGAGCTCGACATTCTTCGCAATCGCAACAGCGCATGTCGTGCCGCGCAGCGCGTGGCGGAAGCCGCGACCAAAGCGGGCATGTTGGTGGAACACTGCTTGGCTGCGGCATTTGTGGCTGTTTGTATTGCGCGGTCCAACGGTGGCGCTGAAGAACTCGAAACCTGGATTTCTCGTGCCGTGCAGCCCTTGCAAAAAGCAGGCGCAGCGGCAGACTTGGCGGTTGTCCGTCTGTGGGTGGCTGAAGCCTTCCTCGATGCCGACCGTCCCCGCGATGCGGCGACCGAGGTGGACCGCGCGCGTGTTTTCGCGCGTGAGCGCGGAAATGTGCCGCTGCTCCGGCGCGCCGAAGCCCTTGACGCCCGCCTCGCGGCCCGCTGGAAAGACCCCGAGCGCGACAATCGGCTGGGCCAGCTCGTGGAGGTTGCGGTCGCCATCAACGAGCAATCCGACCTCAGTGATGTCTTTGAACGCATTGCCCAAGCGGGCCTGGAGTTGCTCGAAGGCGAGCGCGCGTTTGTGTTGACGGGGCATCCGCCCCAGGTGGTCGCAGCGGTCGCCCATGGTCCCGTGCAAGGTCGACCGAGTATGTCTGTTGTGGAGCAGGCCATTCGCGACCGGCGGGAGGTTATCGCCGCGGATGTCGACGAACGGGGCGACCTTCGCGCGTTGCGGAGTGTCGCGGCGATGGAGCTTCGGTCTGTGTTGTGCGTACCGATGCACCATCACGATGAGGTCATCGGCGCGATTTACGTCGATTCGCGCGCGGCCAATCAGCAGCACCTATGGGAAAGTGCCGAACTGATGCGTGGATTGGCCGCAATGGCCGCAGTCGCCGTGGTCAAGGTTCGCTACTTTGAAGACTCGGTGCGTCAAGCGCGGGCGGCTGCGCAACTGGCGGAGCGGGAGCGGGTTGCGCGGGAGCTTGCGCAGAAGAACGCGCAGCTCGAAGCGCTCAACGAGCAGCTCCGTCGTTTTTCGGTGACGGACCCGCTCACGGGTATTGGAAACCGGCGCCATATGGTCGAAGTGTTGACCGACGCGGTTTCCTCGGCCTACCACCATGGCATTGGTTTTAGCGTGATTATCGTAGACATCGACTTTTTCAAGCGCATCAATGATACTTGGGGACACCCAGCCGGCGACCGCGTGATTGCGGAGACCGCCCGTCGCATCCAGGAAGCATTGCCTGCGGGCGACCGCGTGTTTCGATACGGTGGCGAAGAAATGGTGGTGCTCACCGCACAGCACGCGGACGCGGGACTCGCGACCTTGTGCGAGCGACTTCGGCAAGTCATTGGCGAAGCGGAGTATGTATTGGGGGACGGCCGCTGGGGCCGCGTCACCGCCAGCCTGGGTGCTTCTGCATGGGTCGCCGACCAAGATGCCCGTTGGGAGGATGTCTTGCATCGTGCGGATGCTGCGTTGTATGCCGCGAAAGCGGGCGGACGAAACCGCACGGTGCTCTCTTCGGAGCTCGGCGCGTTGCAGCGGGCGGGCGATGGGGCGGTCGACAGTGAACCGTCCCTTCGGTAGGCGCCCGGCGTCCCAAATGGGGCCGCCGGATGTGCGCTCGGTGGGTTTTCGCGGCGGCAATCTCCGCGGGACGCGTGCGGCGCCTCAGATGCGCATCGACAGGCCGATGCGCAAGCCCATCTTGGTGTTCTTCAGGGCGAGCTTGTCGTCCGATTCGCCATCCACGCTGACCTTGCCTTTGCCGTATGCTCCTTCGAGCGCGGTATCGAAGCTGATGTTTTTGTTCAGCTTGAACCGGGTGCCGACATCGACGCCCGCGAACAGAAACCGGCTCTGGATTTCGTTGGGCTCACCGACATCGACTGTGCTCGTATCGATGCCCAAAATTGGCTGTGCGTAGCCGCGCACGCCTTTGGTGAGGTTCATGTTGTAGGCGCCGGTGAGAGCCAAGAAGGTGTGACGGTCGGTGGGGTCTTCGTTTCCACCAACGGTGCCGCGCACTTGGGTGAAGCCCAGCATTCCGCCGACTTCAAGGCCGCTGCCCATGAGGTATGTGGCCTCCAGGCGGGGGCTGGACTCGAACAAAGATACCGTAGTGTAGCGCGACTCCGCATCGTCGACCGGGGAGCCATCGTACTCGGTCTTTATGGTGTTGACCGTGAAGAGGTCAGAGCTAACCTTCAAGCGAACGCCGACGTCGTCGCTTTTCTTTTTGCCGGCATGGGCGGGGCCGGCGATGATGCCAAGGGCAAGCAAAACGGGAACGAGGGTCATTGGGCCTCCGGGGTGGTCGCAAACACCACATCTGGGTCAGGGGGAATAGCTTGGTTCGGGCGAGAGGGGCAAGTCACAGGATGTCGTTATGTTGGGGGTGACCCGGCGGTGGACCCGCGAAAAACCGCTGAATGAGGACTTGTCGCCAATGGTCGGAGCGGTTTGCACGGGTCATGTGCGGCATCAGGCCATGGTGAAATGTCACACCACCGCGCAGCAAGGGCACCGCCACCACGCGCTCGTCGGACACATCGCAAGCACCGCGCCCACACGCGGCTGTTTCGTGTACGGAAATGTGGTCGAGGATGCCGTCGTTTTGTTGCCCGTCCGCAAAATGCATACACCCGGAGTCGATGTCGACATCCTGGAGAGGCATCCAACACGAGATGAGGCGTGCGCCATCCCCTCGTCCCATCAACGCGCCGTCTTGGTGCCAAAATGTAGGTGCGCCTACGCGTGGGGGCTTGTCGAGAAGTTGATTATACCACAGCTGGACAGTCTTTCCAAGAAGGTGCTGGGCGAACTCCATCGTCCAGCGATGAAACGGGTGTTCGGTCCAGGTGAGCCAGTCGAGCTCGAGCATCGATTGGAGGACTTGGTCTTCGGGACGTGTAGACCGAACACCGTCGCGCAATGACCAGTCGAGCGCGAGCTGATTCTCTCGGATGCGGTTCGCGCAGGACTGGAGGGTATCGAGAACGGTCGTCGGAACGGCATCATGCACCGCAAGCCAGCCCCGGTGCTGAAAGGCTGCGACCTGCTCGGGCGTCGGCGCGGGGTAGCTCATTGGCTGTGCTCGGACGCGCCATGGGATGCGTGGGAGTGGCCGTGATCGTGGTGGTGTTCCGGCCCCTCGCAGCCGTGGTCGCAGGCTTCACCTGCTGCATCGGGAGCGACGCCGGGGTCAATGCCTGCGGCTTTTGCGTAGGTGACCCAGGCGTCCCACGCATCTTGCCACCCGCAATACCGCATCGGCGAGAGGTCGTGGAAGGCACCCGCGAGGTCGTGTGCGGCGAGCCGTTGCAGACCACGACCCACCCGCGCGACCGCTTGGAGTGGGTCGATTGTCAGTGCTTGTTCGTAATCCTGTGCGGCGGCCGCAGGGTCGTCGTTTCGGGCGAGCCAGCCACGCAGGGCCCACGCTTTTGCCGGGGGGTTCGGCTCCCGGAGGATGGCCGCAACGCCTTCGCGCGCAGCAGGCACGTTTCCGGCGGCTGCGAGGGCTTCCACGCGGCGCAGGGCGAGGTCGGGCTGTCCGGGATGCTCTGCAAGACCGCGCTCGAAGGTGTCGATGGCATCGGGGATGCGGCCAGCGGCCCACTGGCCCAGTCCGAGAATCTCGAAATTCCACCACTCGCGTTCGCCGCCGGCGAGCACCGCGGCGACTTCTGCGGTGTAAGCGTCCCAGTCGTTGCGCAGGATTGCGATGGACTCGCGGACCCGGCGGGCAACGGTAGGGTCCAGTGTGCCGTCGGGGAGCGCCTGGAGGACCGCTTCGGCGGCGTCAGGGTCTCGCTCGTGCCGAACCAACAACTCTAACTTGACGATTTGGGTGTCCGTCCAGTCGGGCGCGGCGGCTTCGAGGGTCGATAGGGCTTCGAGCGCGGCTTTGGCGTTGCCGTGCTGGAGCTGCGCGATGGCGTTGTCGCGTGCGTCCATCGCCCGCCAAGAAACGACGGAAACAGGCGCGAGAGCGTCGGTCAGCGCGACCAAGACATCGGTCGGAAGGACGACGGGGGTGTCGGGAGTCGGGACGGGCCACCCCTGTTGCGCCAACCAATCGGCTTGGTTCGGGCGCCGCCAGCGTCCCGAGGCCCAGGCTTGGAGCGCGAGGGTCCATCGAATCGGTTGGGGGGAGCCTGGGGGAACCTGCACGGTGTCGTCGTCTTCGGCACGAAAGTCCCAAAAGAGCGTATCTCCGGGTTGTTCGGGCAGGCCGCGGGTTTCGAGGCGACGAAACATTGTGTTTCCGGGTTTAGGTTCGGTCGTCTAGCGTATCTGTTGGCCGCAACACGAGGGAGAAGTTGCCGGCGCCATCGGGGCGGATGAGGTCGGGGCGAAGGCCGTCCTGTCGTAGCTTTCGGCGTAAGCGCGCCAGGACGGTATCAAAGCGTTTTCGCAGCACGTTGCGGTCGTCGATGTCATTCCATAATTGCTCGGCTAGGTGTTCCCACGAAACGGGCGTTCCAACGACGCCAAGCTCGCTGATAATGCGCGCGGGATGGCCGGTGAGCGTGATGGTCGGGTGACCCTCGCGGTGCAGGTGGACGGTGTCCCAATGGGTCTCGACGCGAATGGGGGCATCTACGCGCCCGAGCACGCGGGTGGGCGCCGGACCCGCCTGGGAGAGCTGAAGCGCGACGGCGCGGATGTAGCCTCCGGGAACTTCTATCCTCCAGCCGGGCTCCAAGGGGGCTTCGCCATCGTCGGTGCGGACCGTCCAGCCGTCGCCAGTGCTCCAAAACACTGCCACAGCGCCATCTCTTGCGCCAGGAAGCAAGGCCATCGTCGGTGAGGTGCGCAATGAGGCAACGCCAGGAATCGGTTGTCGCACGAGGTCGGTGCCTTCGAGTCCCAACACGACCTCGGGCAGTGTGAGGTCGACGACATCGACCCAGATGTCGCGGGCGAAGTGGATGCGCTGTCCGATGTCGAGGACGAGGTCTTTGGTGGGGGTGCCCTCCACCGCGAACAAACCGCGCAACGAGAGCAAGTGCAACTTGCCGCCCCGCAGGCTCACAAGGGCATGGGCCTCGGAGACATGCGGACTTGACAACTGGAGTCCGGCGGACCACAATCGACCAATAATGTCGCCGTGGCCGAGTATCCATGTTTCCCCGTCGGGAGTTTGAAGTGTGGTTGTGGCTTGCATAGAGCGGCTCGTGGGGTGGCGGGGAAGCACGTGCTCTTAGTCTACCGCAGACGGAAGCCCCGCGAGAAGTTCCGCCGCGTCGATGCCCCACCGTTGGTTTGCTTCGTTGGCGAGTGCTTCGACGGGGGCCGTCCAAGCGTCCACGTGCCAGAGGCGAATGGTCTCGTCCCAAGAACCGGTCGCGAGCAAGGCGCCGTCTGGCGAAAACGCGATGGACGCGACGCGCTCGCCGTGTCCGACCAAGTGTGCCACGAGGGATGCGTCGGAGAGATTGTAGATGAGCACATCCCCATCGCGTAGACCGATTGCGGCGTGGCGTCCGTCGGGCGAAATCGCCAAGTCGAGGGGCGTGCTGGGCATCGTGCGCGTGAATGTGGGGGCGGTGGCTCCCGAACGCCACCACGATACGGCGGTAGGAGAGCCCACCAGGACCCATTCGTCGTCGCCCCGCGTGCTTGCGACGGTGTGGCCATCGGTGCCGGAGACGACCGGTACAAGCTGTGGGGGCTCATTTTCGGTAATGCGGAACACATCGCCGTGCTCGTCCAATAGGACCAGCTCGCGGCGGTCGTGGGTGGGCTCGAGGTCGACGTGGTTGGCGGTGGAGCGGGACAGGGTGGGCCACCCCTTGCGGTCGGGTCCGAAAACATCGGGGCCACGCACCAGCGGAACACATGCCGCGGTGCCATTGCTGGCCCACGCGACCCGGCGGCACCAGCGCACCGGCACCTCGGGCGGCCCCCACAGAATTTTCGTAGGCTGCGTCTTGTGCAGGCTGGCTGCGAGCACTTCTCCGTTGGGGCCGATTGCGACGTCTTTTGCGACCTGTCCGTCCACAAAGTCGATGGATTCTAAGGTTCCGTCTTCGACCAACCAGCGGCGCACTTGTCCGCTCCCTAAGCCCGCCGCCAAATAGCCATGGGCCCAGTCGAGTCCGGAGATGCCCGAGTCTCCGGGAAGCACGCCGCGAAGGGGCGGTGCGGTGATAAAGTAGGTGCGAATGTCGGTGCCAATGGTGACCAGCCGGTCTTCCGCGGCAAATGCGATGTGGTCGACGGTTCCCGGTAGCGCGATGCGATTTCCGGGTGCCTCCCGCGACCACACCCACGCGCGGCCTCGTTCGTCAATGCATGCAATAAACGTGCCGTTGTCGGAAATAGCGAGCCCACGAATCATTCCTTCGTCTACCGATAGTTCGCCATCCTGGCTTTCCGTTGTTATATTCCACCAGCGTACGCGGCCAGCGAGGGAGCCTTCGGCCAACCAGGCTCCATTTGCGGCGGTTGCGAGGTGGAATGGCTCGTCTTCGATAGATACTGCGACGCTTCGCGGCTGCACGCGGGGGGTCTCGTCATCCAATGACCACAGCGCGAGGCCGTCTTTGCCCAAGCTCGCGACCCGGCCGTCGGGGAGCACGGTCGCGACGCGTGCGCCCGGGTGACGTTCGCGGATGCGGACATGGCGGTTTTCGGGAATGGAGTAGATTTCTGTCTCTTGTCCCATGAGCGCGATCAAGAGGTCTGCGCGCGGAGACCGGAACAGGCGAATGTCTCCGACGAAGCCGTCGTACGTTCCGCGGGACGCACCCGTACGCCAGTCGAGCACGCCCACGCGGCTGTCGGTCGCGAGGTGACCCACCAACGTGTCGCCGGACCACACCAATTGTTGGAGGCGAACGGGGCGCCGCCATCGAACTTCGCCGGAGGGGAGGTCGTAGAGGTAGGTTTCGTCGGCTACGGTGCACGCGAGCGCGCTTGCGTTGGGGTGAACCGCGGCGAACTGGCAGTTTGGTTTGGGGACCGTAGATTCGTGCTGAACGCCCAATGTGACGGCGGAAAGCACACCCCGAAAGGTGGGGCTACTCGGAGACGCTTGCAAGAGTCCGGCTGCGCTGACGAGCTCTGCGGTGGGTCGGTCGGCGGACCGCGCGGCGTCGATGGCCACGCGGGCGAGGCTTGCGGCGAAGAGCGGGGGAGGGAGGTCGCTGGGTGCGAGGGCCATCAATCCTGCGCCCAGGCCGATGCCCAGTGCGAGGGCCAGGAGTCCATGGTGCGGGCGACGGGGAGGTTGGGGTGTGGTGGGGGTGCGCAGCGCGGCTTCGAGCGCATCGGCGAAGGCGTCACCGTGGGCGAGCCTTTGCTCGGGCTGTCGCTGAAGCGCCGCTGCCAGGACATCTCCCAATGGCGGAGGCAAGCGTGGAATAGGTCCATGAACGACGGCCTTCAAAATCTCTTGGGGACTTGCGCCGACAAACGGGGGCGCTCCTTCGAGGACTTCGTACAAGCACACGCCCAGGCTCCAGACGTCGGAGCGCACGGTCACCGCGCCGCCAAGTGCTTGCTCGGGGCTCATATACGACGGTGTGCCGATGATTTCATCGACGGTATTGTCGGAGCTTGTGAGCAATGCGTCCCATTCGGAGGATGCGGACTCCGGTCGCGCAATGCCCCAGTCGAGCACCACGACGCGCCCGTCGTTCGATACCATCAGGTTGGCCGGTTTTACGTCGCGGTGCACGATGCCTGTACGGTGCGCATGTCCCAAAACGCGCGCTGCGCCAATCAACGCGTGTAGACAGCGCCGTCGGTTGTTCCCTGTCGCATCCATCGTCGCGCGCAAGGTGCGGCCATGCACGAGCGGCATCGCAAACCAGGGCCGTCCGGCGTCATCGGTGCCAGCGTCGAGCACGCCAACCACGCCGGGATGGTCCAGAGCGGCGGTAATCCGCGCTTCCCGGAGGAGGCGTCGTGCTTCTTGGGAGTCAGGGGTTCCGCGCACGACCTTGAGGGCCAGTTGCCGGCGCAGCAAGGGGTCTTCCGCGATATAAACGGCCCCCATTCCGCCCTCTGCAAGAATCGTGCCACGTATATACCGCTCCTTGGGGGGCTCCTCGGGCCACTCGCCGCTCCAATCCGGCGCGTCGCTCCACGACCAGCCCGCAGTCTCGCTCGGGTCGGGGAGTGCTTCCCTCGAAAAAGGAGGCCGGAGTTTCGCCATCAAGCCACCGCCAATCTCGCAGTCAACGACCCGAAGGATTCGTGCGCGAAGGAGGGGGGTCTAACGACTGGCGGAGGTCCGCGGGACTTTGTTCACGCGCAGAGAGGTCGAGGATACGAACATGGCCGGCGCTATCCCCGATGGCGAGATGTGCGCTGTCGGGGCTCCAAGCGAGCGCTTCGATGCGCGGGAGGGAGGGAATGGATGTGAGGCGCAAGGCCCACTGCGCGGTGTCGAGTACTTGTAGGCCTCGCTCGTAGTCGGCAATCGCCAGCCAGTCCCCATTGGGGGAAACGGCGTAGCGATTCGACCGCGCGTGGGTCGGGAGGACCATTTGGGTGTCGCCATCGTCCAGTCGACGCACCATGAGGCCATTTCGACCGTTGATGAGGACAGCGCTTCCGTCGTGGGTGGGTACAGCGCGGGTAATCCAGGGAAGGACAAATTGTTGACGAAGGTCGTCGCCGGTCAGGGTGTAGACGTTGGTGTCCCAGTCAATGAGGACGACGTGACTACCAGTAATCTCGACTTTGTACCAGCGTCTTCCGGGAACCGCTGGATGATCGTTGATGGCGCCGGTTTGGGGGTCGATGAGGTGGGGGCCAGAGTCTTCAGACGCGCAGACCAGCGGACCATTCGACGGCCAGCCAACATAGCGGCACCCCGGGGTCGGATGAATTGCCGCTGGGCCGTTCTCGTCAATAATATGGACCTGTTGGTCTTCATCGACGACAACAAGGCGGTTTCCATTGCCCTCGGCTTCAATGCCCACGGCGTTCGAAATGTCGATGGCCTGCTCGCTCCCTGTGGGCCAAAACCGAGCATGGGTGGGCGTCAAGGCCAAAAGGCCCGCGGTACTCCAGGCGAGGTCGAGCAGCGGGCCGTCTACGGAGTGTCCGCCTGCGCTCAGAGGTTCGTCCATACGCCACATCGACCATGTGTCGCGCCCGAGCACAAAGAGGTCGCCTTCTGGCGTGAACCGCAGCCCGCGCGCCATTTCGGCCACTTGCACGGGTTCCGCCGGGGAGTGGACCGCCCAGAGCGTTGCCGTACCATTGACGATTGCGGCGGCGTGGCGGCCATCGTCGGACACTGCGACAGAGCGCTCTGCACCGCGGGGGAGGGTCGTCCAGGGCGACCAAGCCTGGCTCGTGTCGTCCCAGACGGCGCTTTGGCCGGTGCTCGTGACGACCAACCACGCGCGCGCGTTTCCGGACGCGGCATACCAAATCGGAGCGCCGTGGTCGGCGGGAATGGGCACGCGACGGACCTCTTGGTCTCCATTTGGGTCGGAAAACGACAGCGCATCGTCTTGCAGCATGACCTCCACGCCATCTTCGAGCACGGTGAGGCGGTACGGGGTGCTCGCGTAGGTGCGCACGGTCGGTGTGGGCGTCCCTTCGTCGGGCGAGGGCAAGGCGATGCGGGTACGCCGTCGGCCCATGATGATGGCGCTGGCTGCGTTGGTGCGGCTTTCCGCAAGCGCGCCTTTGTCGAGCGTGGGTGTGGTGACCACGCGGGGGGCGCCATCGGCCGTAGCAAGGCGAACGAGCTCGTCTGCGCGGGGGGGTACACCAAGAATGTCCTCCTTTCCAGCGAAAGCGAGGACATGAAGCTCGTCTGCGCGCTCCCATTGTTGGGTCATGCCGGCTGCGGAGACCGTCCAATAAGAGGTTTGTCGCTCGCTGGCGCACACGACGGCTTGACCGTCCCAACGAACCACTTCGCCAATGGTGCAGGAGGGGGCCGGTGCCGTCCAGAGAGCGTGCGGCGGGTGGGTAGAGCGGACAAATACGCCGCGTGCGGTGGGGTCGTCGGGATAGCGGGCGAGGCGCTCGAACGCGACCCTCTCTGCCTCTAGGATGTCGCCGGACTTCACGAGCGCTGCAACCCATTCCGCGGACGGGGCGTCATCTTTGGGCGTGAAGGCCCACCCGAGACCCGCGCCCAGCGCCGTTCCGAGGACGGCGGTGGCGATGGCGGTGGGGCGACGGCGGGGTGCAGGGGCCTCGGCGGCATTCAGGAGGAGGTCGATGCGGGCGAGGAGGGCACCTGCGTCGGGCAAGCGGCGCTGTACGGGCAAGAGACCCGCCTCGACCACTTCGGCCCATCCTGCGGGCACGTCGGGGGCCACACGAAGCAAGGACGGTGGTGGCCCGGACAGCACGCCTGCGAGAACCTCCGATGCGCCGCGGCCTGTATACGCCCGCCGACCGGCCAAGGCCTCCCACAACAGGAGGCTCAATGCCCACACGTCGGCGGCAGGTCCGGCCTCTGCGCCCGATGCTTGTTCGGGGCTCATATATGCGGGCGTGCCGATGCGGGTCCCCATGCGGGTGCGGGGGAGACCGAGCAACGGGTTTCGGTCGTCCACCACAGCATCGTCTACAATTCGTGCGAGACCCCAGTCGAGAATCTGCACTGCGCCGTCTTCTTCGATGCGAATGTTCGCGGGCTTCAGGTCGCGGTGGAACACGCCGCGTTCGTGGGCGTGGGCCATGCCTGCGACCACATCGCGAAGGCGCCAGGCAAGTCGGATTCGTTCGGCGAGAGTTGTCGGAAGCGAGATTTGGCCGAGGTCGCGGCCGGTTGCGAGGCGCATCACCAGGAAGGGACGCCCATCGGGAAGCTGGCCGCAGTCGAGCAACGGAACGATGGCGGGATGGTCGAGGCGACCGAGCACCCAGGCTTCTCGACGGAGACGCGCGCTTGCGGGCTCGTCCGGGTCGCCGCGGGATTCCTTGAGGGCCACCCGTCGGTCGAGGTGGCGGTCCCACGCCGCCCATACGCGACCCATGGCTCCTTCTCCAAGGAGGGTCTCGCGGAGGTAGCGGTCGGGCCAAGAGGGGGCCGTAGAGTCGGGTGCGGTGGGAAACGCCAACGGAAAACCAAAGAGAGGACGCGCGAACGAGTGGGGGCCGAGCAGCCTAGCGTGGTGGGGGTGTGTGAGGTACAGGTTGGCGGAATGTGGCGGCTGGGTCGTGCGCAGTTGGGCCCGGTGACTTCGAGGACATCGCCTTGTCGAACGTTGTGAAATCGGCCAAATAAGGCGCATGTCCCCCAAGATCCCAAGCCGTCCGTCCCAGCAGCAGACCTTACGTGCGCCAGCGCCGCCGCCGCCGCTCGCCGCGAGAATGCGTCCCCGGACACTCGATGAATATATAGGTCAACAGCATATTATTGGACCGGGGCGCCTGTTGCGGCGGGCGATTGAGGCCGACCGGTTGGGCTCGCTTTTGTTTCATGGGCCGCCAGGGACGGGAAAAACCACGTTGGCACAGGTCATCGCCGGGAGCACGCGGGCGCGGTTTGTGGCTCTCAATGCGGTATTGGCGGGCGTTGCGGACATTCGATTGGCCGTTTCCGAGGCGGCGGAGCATCGCGACTTGCGCGGGCAGCGCACGCTTTTGTTTGTCGACGAGGTGCATCGGTTCAACAAAGCGCAGCAGGACGCGCTGTTGCCGTGGGTCGAAGACGGTACGGTCATTTTGATTGGCGCGACCACGGAGAATCCGTACTTCGAGGTCAATAAAGCCTTGGTGAGCCGAAGCCGCATCTTTCAGCTCCGGCCGCTCGACCAAGAAGCCTTGCGGGCCGTGGTCGCCCAAGCGTTGGCGGACGAGACACGCGGATTTGGCGGTCGAGACATCCAGATAGATGAAGATGCGCTTGCCCATCTCGTCAACATTTCGAATGGCGATGCGCGAACGGTCCTCAATGCATTGGAGCTCGCCGTCGAGACGACGCCCCCTGACGCATCGGGCGCCGTTCACTTGACGTTGGAGGTGGCCGAGGAGAGCATTCAGAAGCGAGCGGTGCTCTACGACCGGCAAGGTGACGCGCATTTCGACACCATTAGCGCGTTTATCAAGTCGATTCGCGGGTCGGACCCCGACGCCGCCTTGTATTGGTTGGCACGAATGGTGCATGCAGGAGAGGACCCAAGGTTCTTGCTGCGTCGCCTCATCATTCTTGCAAGCGAGGATGTCGGACTGGCGGACCCCCAGGCCCTTGGTGTGGTGATGGCCTGCGCGGAAGCCTTCGATAGGGTGGGGTTGCCGGAAGGGCGCTTTCACCTTGCCCATGCGACGCTGTATTTGGCCGCTACCCAAAAGTCGAACTCAACGTTTGCGCTGTTTGACGCCATTCGCGTCGTGTCTGACGAGCGTTCGGGCGATGTCCCGAATCACTTGAAGGATGGCAATCGAGACAAAGAAGGCTTTGGGCATGGCGAAGGCTACCAGTATCCGCACGCGTTCAAAGACCATTGGGTTGCCCAGCAATATTTGCCGGAAAACTTGAAAGGACGTGTGTTTTGGCAGCCATCGTCCCAAGGATGGGAAGGAGATGTCGCGCCAAACGTGCGCCGCAATCGGGAGGCGCAGCTCGCAGCGATGGTCGAAGGCGTTGGGCTCGCGTCGATTGAGCGCCTGACTTCGGGACCCGACGATGTTCGCTTGGACCGCTGGTTGCAGCGCGCAGCCGGTTCGTTGGGGGGGCGGCTTGCGGTGTTGCGGGACGCGGTGTTTTCTGCCGCGGCCGTTCAGAGGCACGAGCTGGTGCTCGATGTAGACCCTTCAGCGGGCCTGTTGACGTGGGAAGCCTTGCGGCGGGTGCCAGAAGGGGGCGTCTGGAGCTGGTTTCCACCGGATGCAATCCAGGATGCAGGCATGGTGCGGAGCTTGGCCAGCCAGCTCCCTGAGCTTCTGCGGCCAGTGGTGCTCGAATGTCCGCTGGGGGCACTGTCTGAAGCGCTCGGCGATGTCCGGGTAGATGTCGTGGTCGGGCGGGATGTATTTGTGCGCTCCTCCGATGCGGCCGTCCGATTGCGAGGACTATTGGCGGTCATGCTGCCCCAATCGCGCTTGGTGCTGGCAGAGTCGTTGGTGCGGTTTACGCCGCGTCTTTCGGGGATGCTGGGGCCGGATTCGATGGCCCACGCGGTCGAGGCGCGCTGGAGAGACGCGGAGGAGGCCTTGTATACGGACGAGAGAGACCCCCTGACCTGGTGGACGGTGGACCGCTTGACCGACCTGCTGGCTTCCGCGGGCATGCGGGTCACAGCGGAGCGCGTGACCACCGCCCACAACCTTGTGGTCAACGAAGCGGTCGTGCGCCGCTGGTTTGCGCCGCGGCCCGATAGTTATGGCGGGCGGCTGGTGTCTTGGATGACGCCCGAAGATGTCCTGACGGTTCGCACCGCCGTCGACCGGCGCCTGCGGGGACGTACGATTCCATGGGAAGGACAGGCGGTCGTTCTTACGGCACGTCGAAATTGACGGCCAGCTTCTGCGGGTTTTGCGCGGTCGATTGGGTCGAAAGGCGCGAGCACGCACAATCGGCCAGCGACAGTGCGGACCCCGCGGCGTGCCCGCTTGCGCGCGGAGTTGTACAAACCCAGAGCGATGGTTAGCGCCGACGAGCGCGCAAGGTGAAAATGGACTGCTTGGTTTTCGGGGGTGTCGGTTGACCGCTCCAAATCGACGGTGGTGGATACGCGGGGCGGTGGTCCTGTTGCTGCTTGGTATCGCTGTTTTGACAGTTCTGCGCCGCGGTGAGGGGACGTTGGGTTCGCCGCGACGGGTCGCAGCGCCGGCCGATGCGCCCAATGTTTTGCTCATTAGCATCGACACCCTGCGGGCCGATGCCTTGCCCTTTTATGGCGCCTCACGGGACACGGCGCCAACGATGACGGCTCTCGCAAACGAGGGGGTGGTCTTCGAGAATTCATGGGCGCAGGCCCCTTCGACGTCGCCGACCCACGCCTCCATGTTTACGAGCGCTTATCCATCGGAGCACGGGATTTTTGGTCCGAAAGAGCGCCTCTCTCTCGAGTGGCTGACGCTCGCGGAGCACTTTTACGCCCATGGCTTCCGTACTTGGGCCGCTGCGTCGTCGGTACGGTTTTCGCCTGGCGTTCAGTTGGACCAAGGGTTTTCGGAATACTTCGTGGCCATGAAGGGGCGTCCGAAGAATAACAGCGGAAAGGCAGAACAGGCGGCGCTCAAGGCTATCGCTACGCCGTCGGACGAGCCTTGGTTTGGGTTTGTTCATTTCTTTGATGTTCATGCGCCGTATGTCTCGCCCGAACCGCACATGAGTCGGTTTTTGGACGGGCCTTCGTCGGTGAAACCCAACACAACGGTGCAGTTTCTCCACAAGCATCGGAACGATCCGGACAGCGTCTCCGAGCAGCAGCTCCAGGACTTGCGCGCGCTCTACGACGGTGGTGTCTCATTTGTAGACACGCGAATTGCCAATATTATGGCCGCGGTGAAGGCCCTCGACCGTCCCACTATTGTGTTGATTACGGCGGACCACGGCGAAGCATTCTTTGAGAATGGCTATCTTGGGCACGGGACATATTTGTGGGAAAGCATACAACGTGTGCCGTTTTTGATTTGGGCGCCTTCGTTGTTGCCAACTGGTGAGCGGCGTAGTACTATCGTGCAATCGGTGGATATTTTCCCGACCCTCGTGTCGCTCGCGGGCCTGCCTGTGCCAGAAGGCCTGCGGGGTGCAGATGTCTCGCCTGTGGTGCGCGGCGAAGAAGAGTGGACCGGCCGTCGCTTGGTCCTCCAAGCACCCGAGGCGTCGGCGGTGGTGATGGATTTGGACGGCCACCTCGTCAAGTTTATTCAGCTTGCGAAGAATCTAAACCGCAATGAAAATGCCAAATCACGGCGTCGCAAACGGAACAAGGGTTGGTTTTTTGACTTGACCCTTGACCCAACCGAACACACGCGCGCAGATAGCAGCTTGCGGCCCGCACGGACAGAAGCCGTGGAAATTTTGCGCTCGCTTGCGGACGCCCAACCCCAGCGTGTCGAGGCGTGGCGGCGCACGGGTGAAGAGGTAGAGCTACTCAAGGAAATCGGCTATATGGAATAAGACGGCGCGTCTAAAACGAGTGGACAAGGCCGGTCGAGGTGTCAAACACATGGCGTGTGGGGGACGAATCGCCCACGTAAATCATCTGGTGCGCACGAACGCCGCGTTGCTCGAAGCTGACGGCATGAAGGCCGGGCGCCAGGGGGGCGGCATGGGGCAGCGGAAAGGTCTTTGCGTCGATGGTGACGGTGCCACCGGCCCCCGCGCTCAAGGAAAACGAGACGGTGACGGCGGCGGCTTCGGCAGGCTTCGGCGTGGTGGTCGCCGCCGGCCGCGTTTGTGGAGGGGACGCTCTTGTGGGAGCAGGCGACGGAGCCGCGATGGGTTCTTCCGACGACAAAATGTCGGCGGACGCCGAGGGATCCACGTCGGGCGGAGAAATGGTTGCCGGGAGGGGCTCTGCGACGACCACCGGCGCTTCGGGAAGCGACAGGCGCGCCGGCACCACGCGCCAGACCAACACGCCACCGCCGACCAAAAAGACTGCAGCAGCGGACACCAGCGCGATATGAACGCGCTTTTGTGGTGCAGGTGCTGGAGTGTGCAGAGTCCCGGATGTGGTTGCAGGGAGCGGCGCCGGCACCAGTGATGCCGAAACGGGTGTATTGACCGTGCTCGCGGAGAATGCATCGCGACTGTCGAGGATGGCCTGCACGCGGGCGGGGAGCGCGGTGGACATTCCTTCGCCCGGTGCCTCGCGTGCCAACACATCGAGGCGCGCGGCGACGACCTCGGCGGTGGGACGCCGCCCTTCGTCGTAGTGCAACATTTCTTCGAGCAGGCCAATGACCTCGGCCTTCCACGGCGGTGGAGCGTCGAGCAGCCACAATGGCTGGAGGAGGGTCTCTTGGGCTGCCTGGAAATGTTCTCGGCGTACAGGGAGGCGCTGGGCTGTTTTTCCCGTGAGGGCCTCGACCATGGTTATCGCCAAGGCGTAGACATCGCTTCGGTGCGTGGTGGCGTCGTCGTAGCGCTCTGGCGCCATATACCGCTCGGTGCCGAACTGGTGGACGGAGCGAGTCTGGCCGTCGCGATGAATGGCCGCGCGCGCGACGCCGAAGTCCACCAGCTTGACGTGCCCCCGTCGGCTGATGAGGATGTTTGCGGGCTTGATGTCGCGGTGAATGACCCGCAGCGGTACGCCGGTGATGGGGTCGGGGTCGGACCAAGCGGACGCGAGTGCGTTGGCGATGGTGCTTGCGATTTCGCAGGCCGCGCGCGCGGGGACGGGGCCCGATTGTTGCAAGCAGCGGAGGTCGACACCGTCGATGAGGTCCATCACAACGGCGGGACGACCATTGGCATCCAACGTGCCCAGCACACGGACGATTGCCGGGTGGTCGAGCCGCGCGAGAATGCGGGCTTCGTCGCGCAGGCGAGCGACCGCTTCGGGGTCTGCGGCAGCGGCGTGCTGGAGGACCTTGATAGCGACCCGCCGCTCGATGTGCGTGTCCGACATCGTGGCGCGGTAGACCGTCGCGTAGCCGCCGTCGCCCAGCGCCGCGCCAAAACGGTAGGTCCAACCTTGTTCAACGATGTCGGGCAGCGACGGGGCGGGCATAGCGTAGTCCCTTGCGGAAGGGGCAGTATAGCGAATTCACCCGACCGTGGGGAAGTTACGGGTGGCAATGCTCTAAAGCGCCTGCACACATGCCCAAAAACAAAACACCCGAGCGCGTGGCTCGGGTGTTGCGAGGCGGTGCGGCCTCAGAGGTTCCAGGTGTCTTCGTAGGGGCCATAGCCGACGGCGTAGCGGCCCATTTCGGGAACGTTGAAGAACACGCTGCCTTCCGACTCGTAGGGCACCTTGACGTTGAGGTTGCGGCCGGAGAGGAGGTCTTCTGCGGCGTCGGTGATCATCCGTTCCATGACCACAAGCATGACGTCGATGTTGAGGTCGAACTGGATGTGGGCTTCGGTGTCGCCGTTCTTCGGAATGTAGCGGAACTGGAAGTTGTCGTCGGTGGTGCCATTCGCAACATCCGTTGCAATCTCGATCATATCCTCTTTCGTGGGGATGATGTCGGCGGCGGTCTTGACGTCGGTGGCGTCGTCGAGGCTGCACGCGTCCTGGGCATCTGGCTCGGGGGTGCAGGACTCCTCATCGGGGTCGCAGAAGCTGATGCAAAGCGCGCCGAGGTCTTCGCTGTTTTGGCCCGGGTAGACCAACAAGCCAACCAGCATTTCGACCAAGGGGATAGGGAAGGTCTTATTGGGGTTGTGCAGCGCGAACACGATGTCGAAGCTGAACCGCAGGTTTTCTTTTTTGGGCTTGTCGAAGCCGGCCAGCTCGCAGGTGCTACGGCCGACCCATTCAAAGCAGGCCCAGCGGGCGAGCTGGTTTGCGTTGGGGGATTCGAGGAGGTCGATGCGGTCGAGGTTCGCCTCGGGCGCTTTGACAACCGATTTGATGTCTTCGCAGCCCGTTGCGCCGATGCCCATCGCAAGAGCGCCGAGCAGCAAACCCGCAGCGGCGGCTGCACGAGTGGAGGTGGAAGCGGGGGTAGAAGAGATGTTGGTTTCGGTGCGCATTGCGCCTCCAGCGGCGGGGAAGATGTTGTTGGGACCTTAGCGCGCTCGCGCACGACGGACCGGGCGTGCATTTGTTCGAAACAATTTCGCGACGGTCTGGCGGGTCCGCATTCTATCTCAAACTTCGACCGGGCGGTGTTGCCATTTGCCTTGCGGCAAATTCGCATCATATGCGGTATATTCGCCGACCGGCGGAGGGAGCCTATGGCGGTGGACGGCAACAGAGTATTCCAAATGCACGCCTGCATCGGCGAAGGCGGCTTTGGCGAAGTCTATCGCGCGACCATGCGAAGCCCCGGCGGACTCGAGCGGGAGGTCGCGGTCAAGACGTTGCGCCCCGCGGTTGCGCCCGACGACGATGCTGTGCGCCGTCTGCGCGATGAAGCGCGCTTGTTGGCACGCTTAGAGCACCGCGCAATCCTAGACGTACACGACATCGTGCAGCTTGGTGGTCGGGTCGCTCTGGTGATGAAGTATCTGGACGGCGAAGATTTGGGAGGGTGCCTCCAAGGGCGAGATCCGCTGTCACGCAGAGGGTCTGTAGAGGCCGTCGGCGAGGTGGCCAGCGCCTTGGCTGCGGCTTGGGGCAACCTCGAGTTGGTCCACCGCGACATCAAGCCGTCCAATATTCGGATCTCGACGGACGGCTCGGTTCGCTTGCTCGACTTCGGCATCGCCCGGTCCCCGCAGGTGGCGCGGGAAGGGCACACCACGACCGGCATGGTGGTGGGAACGCCCGGCTACATCGCCCCCGAGCGCATTGCGGAGGCCGTTGATGGTCCTGCGAGCGATGTTTATGCGGTGGGCTGCGTGCTCTTCGCGTGTTTGGCCCGCATGCCCCTGTTTTACCAAGTCCCGCGCCCCAAGATGTTGGGCTTCGCCCTCGACCAGCCGGCCCACGACCAGTTTATTCGGGAGCGCTTGGCTGGCCTGCCGTCGGGCCCCGATGTGGAGTTGCTGCGGCGCTTGTTGGCGTTCGCTCCAGCCGACCGGCCATCGGCGGCGCGGGTAGAAGAACTGTGTGAAGACATCGTCGCGCAGCTACCGGGTGAGCCCTTGCGCCGCTGGGCCCGGCGGCGGGTGTGGGCGCCGCCGCCAGAAGTGGCGGGCGACCTCGTGGGCCAAGTTCTCGCCGAAGGTGCGTCGGCTGTCCGTCACGCGGAGTCGCCCACGCGCCCCGACCCACTGCCGGGGCCGCGGGTGGCGGAGCCTGCCCCGCCGCGGGTGCGTCCCCCCCCTCCCGGCGCGACGCCTGCGTTGGCTGCCCGGCCTTCGTCTGGTGAGCGCGTGGTGGCGCCGCCCGGTCGTGCGGTCGGTGCAGAGCCACGGCCAGGGGGGCGAGCTGCCCCGCCCGAGCGCGTGTTGGGCAATCGCTCCGACCGGGCACACGACGGCGGTGGGGCGGGAATGACCGTCATGTTGGGTTTCTTTGCGGCGTGTGTTGCGACCGCTGGCGCGTTTTATTTCGCCGCGTCGGAAGGCTTGCTGGGACCGCAGGTGTTGGAGTCGCTGGAGCAATTTCGCGCGGACTTGGCAGGCTCGATGGCGGAGACGGAACCTCCGCCGTAGTGCAGGCGCTCGTAAATTGCGAACCGCCTTCTATGGAAACAGACGTCTACCCCGGCCAAGCGAGCGCCCGTCCTTCGGCGCAGAAGCTTGCCACCGAAGTACGAGCGCGGTCTGGCGCACCGAGATGAGCGACCAACACTGTGCGCTAGTCCGGGTCGCATTCTCCATCGCAGAGGTGGACCGCTTCGCCGGTCTCAATCAACACCCGCATTTGCGCCAAGGCGATAGGATGCGTGGGTGCATCGCCGTGAACGCCGTTTTCGGTGGTGGGCGTGGTGTTGTCGTCTGGTGGGGTGTAGGCCGCGAGCGCGTCGGGCAGCACAATCTGGGTGAGTGCCGGACCAAACGTTGGGCCTTCGCGAACGGGCACGCCAGCGATGGGGTACGGCGCCTCTTGGAGGTGGTGGGCCCCCATGGACCGCACAAGAAGGTCGGTGGACAAGTTGGGGACTTGGTTGTCGCCGATGGCTTCTTGGAGCAGCACGACCTTGTCGGGGTTGTCGGCGAGGTTGCGGGCCAAGCCGGCGGGGTCGGAGCGGTCGAAGAAGGTCTGCAACATCGCCAGGAACAGGTTTTGCATCAGGGGGTCGGGATACAACGTGTCGACGATAAACTCGATGTTCGCGTAATGAATGCTGCGTTGCAGCATGGTGCTCCAGCCTGCGCCGGGGACAGCGAGCACTGCCCGCGAAATGTCCGGCGAGATGGCCGTGAAGGACGCGCCCTGAATGCCACCCAGGCTGCCGCCGTAGTACCAAGTGGTGTCGGGGCTCGCGTGGGTGCCGTCGCCGGTCCAGCCAATCGCGGGGTCGTGCTGAAGCTCCGTTCTCAGGAGCGTGACGAGGGTTTGGGTGTTGATGAGCGACTGGGCCAAGCGGTCGGTGATGAGCTGAATGCGCGAAATATCGGGCACTACCTCGGTGATGATGAGGTCGAGGTCGCCTTGGGACAGGCCAATCCAGTCGGTCGCAATGCCGATGGCTCCCGCCTCTGCCAAGCCGGGCTGCACGAACGTGCGCCCTGTGCCCCCGTCAATCCAATCTTCGCCCGAACCAAACAAGCCGTGACCAATGACGACGACCGGAAGCTCTGCGGTGGTTTGGGCGAGATGGGGCACAAATAGTGTAAAGGGGTACGCGGGGCGGTCGATGTCGGTCTGCATGACGGCGGACGTCCCATCGAGAACCAGCTCATTGTCGGCGTTGAGGAAGTTCGGTGGCTGAAATGTGCCGCGCACGACCAGCCAAGCGTCGTCGGTGGGGTTGACGTCGACGGACGTGAGGGTGTACGGGATGCCCGCTTCGTTTGTGGTGGTGGCTTGGGCCAGCATCGACTGAATGGGGCCCTTGATTTGCGCTTCGCTGGCAACCGGAATCTCCCAAGCGACCAAGAGCGCGTCGCGGGGAATGCCGGCAGCCTCGATGGCGGCGAAGACGTCTTCAAAGCGGTCGCGGGCGTCTTCGATGCGGGCGTCGGTGCTCGCCGAGCCGTCTCGCAAAGCGACGAAGCCAGGCGGTGACGAAAACGCCCCGCCATCGGTGTCTTGCAGCGTGTTGCGCAGCGCGATGGCATAACGGGCGCCGTTCCGCAGGGGCGCGACAGGGCGAATAATAAGCGCGTATCGGCCGGCATAATCGAGATGGCGCTGATTTTGGTCCATCTCGGTGAGGAGCGGGACGCGCTCGCCAGTCTCGATGTCCACGAGCAAAATCGGGACGTCGGCGGCGAGGGAGTCTGCGGCGTCGCGGGGGCCCCAAAGGAGGTCCGGGTGAACGTCCCGACCGAGATTGACGAGAATCGGTGTGACGGGGCTCACGCCATCGGCGAAGTTGAACAAGCTGGGGTCGACGGGCAGCTCGCCTTCGGGGCTGACAAAGCCGTCAATCGTGTAGTTCAGCCGCAAACCGGTGGGACTGTCTGCATCGGCGCGGGTGTGGAACATACTGGGCCACGGCGTCATACAGTCGTCGCCCATCGACAAGGGAGAGCAGGGGTCGGTGACCGGCGGCTCGTCGGTGTCGTCGGTGTCGTCGGTGTCGTCGGTGTCCGTTGTGCCGCTCGTATTGGTGGTGGCATCCAGGACCGTCGTCCCACTGCTTTGTTTGGGCTCGTCCGAGCCATTGCAGGCCAACAGACCCAACGCCAACCACGCGTGCTTTGCCGCCATACGCACCTCCGGCGTTGCCGTAGCGTTTTCAACGGTTCTACGGAAGGCACGCGCCGACAATTTCGCAGGTGTTGGCGGATTTCGATACACAGTAAATAGAAACGCGTAGTCCATTTTGAGGCTACGCGATATTGCTTACCGTGTAAGGGGGGCTGCCTTAGACTTTGTCGATCCAGCGCGCAAGCTCCGGCAGCTCTTGTACTTCGAGCGCATCGAGGAGACGATGGGGGTCGGTGTCGCTCAGGATGAGGTCCTTGTGGACATCGCGAACGAATCCTTCTTGATTGGCGTGGCGAATCCAGCCCAAGAGCGAGTCGTAGTAGCCGTTGACATTCAGCACGCCGACGGGCTTGTGCTGGTATTCAAGCTGGGTCCAGGTGGTGACCTCAAACAGCTCTTCCATCGTGCCAAAACCACCGGGCAGGGCCACGAAAGCGTCGGCGAGCTGCGACATCATGAGCTTTCGCGGGTGCATGCCGTCGACCACGAACAGCTCGGTGCAGCCATCATGACCAACTTCGAGCGCGCGCAGCTTTTGGGGAATCACGCCATAGACCCGTCCGCCCAAGCCCAGGACGGTGTTGGCGACTTCGCCCATGAGCCCGACGCGCCCGCCCCCGAAGACGAGGTCGATGTTTCGCGCGACGAGTGCGCGCCCCATGGCTTGCGCAGCTTCACGATAAGAAGGATGAATGTTATTGGAAGATCCGCAGTACACGCACACTCTGCGAAGTTTACGGCGGGTCGGAGTAGGATTGCTCATGGGGTCACCTGCGCGGAAAGAAAAAAGGATGTATCCCAAATTGGGCGACTTGGTTCGTTTTGGGCCTTTGTTCAGATAGACTGCGGCCAAGTCTGGAGGACAGATGAGATTCCGTGCTTGTGTTTGGTTGGTGTCCCTGGGGCTGACGGTCGGCTGCGCATCGTCCAAAGAGGAAACATCGACCACCACGTCTTCTTCGAGCGCATCCACCGGCGGCGACCCCACCACCGAAGACACCGCAGATAGCGGCAGTGACGGCGGCGGCGATGGCGGCGGCGGTGAGATTGACTGGGACGCCCTCAATGGCGACGTCCCTGCGGTCGCGGTCGCGATTCCCGAATTCTCCGCGCGCAACATGGATGGCGCCGCTCGAGCGCGAGAAGATGTGCTTGGACATCCCACCGTCATGTGGTTTTATCCGGCGGCCAACACCTCGGGTTGAACGGTCGAGGGTTGCGGGTACCGCGACCTCCAGTCCGAGTTTGATGCATTGGGCGTGACCATCATCGGCGTTGGCTTTGACCCCCCCGGTCGAAATGCGTCGTGGGCCGCCGAAGAAGGGTTCCAGTTCGAGTTGTGGACCGATGATGACCGCACGCTGTCGATTGCGTTCGGCGCAGCCACCGAGGCTTCGGCGTTCCCGGCTCGGCTCACCGTGCTTCTGGATGCCGATGGAAACCAGCTCTTGGAGTATCCAGTCACCGATATCGGCACGCATCCAGGCAAAGTGTTGGATGATTGTACGGTGCTGTTCGGTGACTGAATGGTGATTCAGTGGGTTATGCATCCGGGATGATTCGTTTGGGGTACGCCCTGTGCCGGAGTAGACAATGAGGATTTCCGCCCATTCTGGTGCGTTCCGCGCGTTCTTCCTATTGGGCGCGTCGCTTCTTGCCGCGTGTGGCGCGGAGAAATCGGCAGGCACGGGAACCTCCGGCGAGGACAGCGCCGCCGCTTCGCCGTTGCGGTTGGCGTGTCCTGGCGCGGAAGGCTGCGCCGACAACGACGGACCTTTGCGTGCGGGGGCCGCGGTGGTCGACCTCACCCCTGCGTGCTGGGAGTCCTGGTTGGACGGCGACGAAAACGGCGAGTATCGCGGCGAGGCCGATGTCTTCTATGACTGCGGCTGCGATCGGCTTTGCCCCGGCGACCCCGGCTATTCTTCTGCGGATGAAGGGGAGGGCGATGGGCGCTTCCAGGCCATTTGGCTGGCGGGTTTTGGAAACGGACGCGCGATGGCGACGGTTCACGACGCCATTGAAGCCCGCGCGATTGTGGTGGAGTCGGGCGCCACGCGGGTGGGCATCGTCGCTATCGATGTCGTGGGGTGGTTTTATGACGACGCTCTGGTGATTCGGGAGGCTGCGAAGGCGGCGGGCGCGGACATCGACCACATTGTCGTGCAAGCCACCCACAACCACGAAGGCCCGGACACCATGGGGCAGTGGGGAGAGCACTTTGGCGAGCGCGGCGTGGATGAGGCGTATCGACAACAGGTCATTGATGGCGCAGTCACCGCGCTCTTGAATGCGCAAGCGGCGTTGCAGGATGTGACCCTGGTGGTGGGCGAAGCAGACTCTGCGGCGCCGTTTGGCGACAAGGGGACCCGCAATACCGTTCGCGATAGCCGCGACCCCGTAATCATCGACGAAATGGTTGGGGCTGCGGCTTTTGTGGACAGCAATGGCGCAACGGTCGCGAGCCTCATCAACTGGGGCAATCATCCCGAAGTCTTGTCCGACGACAACACGGCGCTGACCGCAGACTTTCCCCACGCCATTCGGACCATCGTAGAGCAAGGCTCGACTACGCCGTCGCGGCCGCGGGATGGTCGGGGGGGCGTTGCGGTCTTTCTGCAAGGTGCAGTCGGCGGCCTGATGACGCCCTTGGGGGTCACCGTCACCGACTGGGAAGGCGTTGACCATGAAGGCAATACCTTCGAGAAATCCGATGCGTTGGGAGAAGTGATAGGCGGTCTCGCGCTGGATGCCCTCGAATCCGGAGACACCGTGACCGACGCGCGGGTGTCTGTCGGCGTGATGGATGTAGTGCTCGATGTCGAGAATATTGGATTCCAGGCCCTCTTCTTGATGGGGGTCTTCGAACGTGAGATTTTTGGCTACGACACGACGCTTCCGTTGAGTGAGACCAACCTTCCAAAGGTCCGAACGGAGCTGAATGTCATCACCATCGGACCGCTGCGATTGCTGACGGTGCCCGGTGAACTTACGCCAGAGCTTGCGATTGGTGGGTACGATGGTAGCCGCGTGAATTCAGCGTTGGTCGAGTTTATCGAAAGCGGAAACCCCAATCCTCCCGACGTTTCCACAGCTCCTTCGGGGCCGTTTCTCAAAGAGCAGATGGGCGGTTCCTACAACTGGATTCTCGGCCTTGGAAACGATGAAGTGGGCTACCTCGTGCCTTCTTACGACTACAAGCTCCACGACCGGACGCCGTATTTGTCGGAGCCGGAGGGCGACCACTACGAAGAGACCAACTCGATTGGCCCGAGCGCCGTGCCGACGTTGTTGGAGGCAGCGGATGTCTTGCTGACCTATGCGCCGCCGGTGGGGTCGGAAGGGTAGCGCGCCGCGATTCGGTGTTTATAGGGGGCTGCAAGGAGGGCAGTGCCATGCGCGACCCCTATTCCGTATTGGGCGTTCCCAAGAACGCAGATGCTGACACCATTCGCAAGAAGTACAAAGAGCTGGCCCGAAAGTACCACCCCGACCTCAACAAAAACGCGGGTGCGGCCGACCGCTTCAAAGAAATCAATGACGCCAACGAAATCATTGGCGACGCCGAAAAACGCAAACTGTGGGACGAGTTTGGGGAGATGTCCACCAAGCCCGGCTTCAATGCGGACCAAGCGCGCGCGTGGAAGAGCGGTGGTGGCTTCGGCGGCGGCTTCCCGGGCGGCGGTTTTGGCGGCGGCGGCTTCGGCGGCGGCGGCTTTCCGGGCGGCGGTTTCGGCGGTTTTGGCGGCGGCGTCAACCTGGACGACCTGTTTGGCGGTTTTGGCACGGGTGGCGGTGGTCGGCGCGGGCCGGGTGGATTTCGCCGGGCGCCTCCGCGGGGTGCGGACATCGAGGTTTCCGTCGCGTTTTCAATCCCTGACTTTTTGTCGGGCGAGCGGCGGCCGATTTCGTACCCGCGTGTGGGTGACGATGGTACCATGCAAATGGAGATTGTCAAGTTCGGCGTGCCGGCGGGCATCCGGCCAGGCGCGACCGTGCGCTTGCGTGGGAAAGGCTCCGCGGGGCCTGCGGGGGGCGAAGCCGGCGACTTGCGGGTGACGGTCGAGGTCGCGCCCCATCCGTATCTCACGATTGACGGCGACAACGTAATGATGGATGTTCCCGTAACCTTGGGAGAAGCATTTTTGGGCGGACCGATTTCGGTACCTACCCCGGGCGGCACCATCAAGGTCACCCTGCCGCCGGGCACCAACAGCGGGAAGCGCCTACGCTTGCGTGGAAAAGGCCTACGAATGAAGGATGATTCCCGCGGAGACCTCTACTTTGTCGTGCGTCCAATGATTCCCGAGGGACAAGACCCTGTCCTGCAGGACCTCGTGAACCAGCTCGAAGCGTTTTACCCGGCCAATGTGCGGGCAGGTCTGACCTTCGACGAAGCCGAGTGACGCATTTGGGTTAGCGAGGTTGGCCACCTTGACAGAATGGGCCGCTATGACGTAAAACAGCCGGTCAAAGATGGAGCCGTGCGCCACATACGCGACGCGCGGACAGGAATGATTGGAGGTTTTACGATGGCGACGACTTTTTGCGGACGGGCAGGCGGGATCTGCCTTCTGGCGTTGGCATGTAGCGGCGGCGACAAAGGGGGCCTCTCAACCGGCACCAGCACCACCGACGACGGTGGTGGCGGTTCCGGTGGTCCTCCGGTCTTCGAAGACTTCATCAACACCACAGTTACCGCTACGGGCGACTTTACAGGCTTCGAAGGCGGTAAGGACGCTGCGGGCGGCTGGCTTGACCCCGGCGCTCCCGCCGAAGGTTGCGTGGTCGAGCGCCCCGTCGCGGGCATGATTGAAGACTTCGAGTCCGAGCTGGGCGTAGGAGAGGCGACGTTGGAGGTTTGGTATGTCGACGCCGTCTCCGGCGCCGCAGACCTCACGCTCACGTCCGACCCTGGCACCACTGGCTCGATTTCGGGCGGTTCGATGCTCGTTTGCCAGCCGTTGACCTACAAGGTGTCCACCGACCCGGCGCTCGACGACACCGTGCCCACCATCGAGTCGCACCTTGTGGTGGCCTACACAGATGGCTCGGTAGGCGAGCGCTTCAACTCGGTGTCCAAGTCCACCTACCAGCTCATTCCGAGCCTTCTTGGCATCAGCGTGGACCCCACCCGCGGGACCGCCGCCGGCACCGTCTACGACATGAACGGCGCACCCGTGAAGGGCGCCCAGGTCATCGTGCGGGATGCCTCCGAGACCATCCCGTCCGGCATGGTGGTGCGGTACTTCATCGACCGCTTCCCGAACCGCGACCAGCCCGAAACTTCGGAGGATGGGCTTTGGGTTGCGGTCAATATTCCGCCGGGCGACTGGGCGATTGATGCCTATATTTATGATGGTTCCGGCGGCTATTTGCTGATGGGAAGCACGACCGTCACGATCTTTGCGGACTCCATCAACATCGGGAACATTCAGGTAGGCTACGACGGCGTACGCTACCCGGACACTTGCCTCAGCGCTTGCGGCGGCTGAACGCGCGACTTCCACCCCGGCACTGAGGATCCCACCCATGTTTCCGGTGTTTTCCGCACTTTTGGCAGGCAGCCTTGTCACGCAGGCACAGGCCGCCGACGACGATTGGAAGTTTGAGCTCGAAGGATACTACCGAATTCGCGGGTATCGTTTCAGCCCACTCGACGCCGATATGAAAGAGGGTGGGTCCATGATGACCCAACGGCTTCGAATTCAGCCCCAGCTGAACTTCGAAGACCGGGCCAAGTTCTTTATGATGGCCGATTTGCTCGATGACGTGGCGTGGGGTGACAACAGCTCCCTGATGCCTGCCGCCGTGTTTGCGCAAGACCCCAGCAATACGCGCATGGAAGGCCAGTCCGTAGACTTTTTTGGTCGGCCTACGGCTTCGGCGATGATCAAGCGGGCTTGGATGGAGTTCAAGCTGCCCATTGGCGTGATTCGGGCGGGTCGCCAGGAATCCCAATGGGGCATGGGAATTTTGTCGAACGCCGGAAATGGCTTCGACGACACCTTCGGCGAAAACCATTACGGCTCGACGTTTGACCGCATCATGTTTGCGACGCGGCCGATTGCCGTGGTGCAGGGGCTCTCCGGCAAAGAAGACTCGGGCGTGCCCTTTTTCGTAGGCGTGGGCGTCGACCGGCTCGTAGAAGACCCCCTCGACCAATATTACGGCTACCAATGCTCGCTGAGTGACCCTGCGGGAAACCGCATCACCAGCGATATGGACAGCTACGACCCCCGCTGTGACCAGATTGACCAAACCACCAATCAGGCGGGAAAAGACGGCATTCACGATGCCGAGCACGACTATGTCGACGAAACGCGCGTCGAGAGCGCGCGCAATGATGTGTGGTTCGCTGACAACGACGACGACGCCTGGGAAATGGTCTATTTGGCCATCTACAAGGGCGAAGACATCCCGATGTTCGGCTCGGTGGGCGACTTTACGCTTGGCACCTACGTGATTGACCGCAGGCATGTCGAGTCCGACAGCCATGTCATGATTGCCGATGCGTACATGAAGTTCCTCCATCGCGGCATCTACTTGGAGGGCGAGGTCGTCAACATTCGGGGGCGCACCAGCGGCCTCGCGTTGCCGGGCACCTACGACCCCAACAGCACGCTGTCCAATCCGCTTTATAAAGACGCCAACATTTGGGGCTGGGCGGCGCGGGGTGGCTACAAGCGTCGTGCCTACTCGTTGTTGTTCGATGCGGGCTTTTCGGGTGGTGACGAGAACGTCGCGGACAAGGACTTCACGGGCCGGTCGCTACACCCCGACTTCAACGTGGGGATGCTCATCTACGAAGAAATCCTGGCGCGCGTGACCCAGCGGACTTGGGGGCCGGACGCGTACGCCTTGTGGAGCAATGGCGGGGTCTGGAACTCAACGTATATCTTTCCGAATGTGTCCATACGTCCGATGGACAACTGGGAAATCACCGGCGCGTATCTGCTGGTATGGCCACATAAGCCCGATGGTGCGCGAATTCGTTGTTCGGCGGACGACGGTGTGCAGTGTGTGGACCCCGCCCGCGAAGACTTGGCCAAAGAAATTGGCTACGAGGTCGATTTGGCGGTCAAGCACCGCTTCCACAACCACATCTTGTTTTCGTTGGAGTCTGCGTATGCGAAGATCTCCAATCGAATTCCCTTGGCCGACCTCAATATGCCTGAAGATGGGCAGTTCTTCACGCTTCAGACGCGTATTGCCTACGAATTCTGATCGAGCGAAGGTTGGCGGGTTACGCCGGGGCGCGTGGCCCGTCGGCTCGCGCAAAGGCTGGTCTTCAGCCCCTTTCTGATGGAGTAGTGGTGCATCCGGTCATCCTCGCGATTGAGTTCTATACTCTCATCGTGGCCGTCGATGTCCTGCTTGCTTGGGTTCAGGAAGACCCACGCCGGTGGCCTCGCCGGCTCACCCATTTCCTCACCGAGCCGTTGCAGCGTCCTCTGCGGTCGGTGCTGCGTCGCCTTCGCCCCGAAGGACTCGATGTCAGCCCGCTCTTGGTCGTGCTGCTCTGTGGTGTGGTTCGCGTTTGTCTGGTGAGACTGTGAGTTTTTTCGTTTGGTTGCTGCTTTCCGTCGCGTGGGCGGGTCCTCCCCAAGACCTCGGTCAAGCCTCCGACCCCGACCTTCCCGAAGAAGCGCGAATGGCGGCGTTTGACCGGCTGGTCACCGCGGGAATGTCCGATATTGGTGTGTTGTCGCGGGTGGCCACGGACAACGAAGCGGACTCTCGGAAGCGCTGGGTGGCCATTCGGGCGCTCGGAAAAATCCGTGGCGACCAAGCCAAGAGCCTCCTTGTCGGACTTACGGACAACCCGGAGCCTGCGATTCGTGCGGCGGCCGTCCAGGCCCTTGGTGACTTCGGGGACGCGACGTTGGCGAATCTGCTCACCCAAAAGCTCACCGACCCCGCGATTATTGTCCGTGCAGGCGCCGCCGAGGCGCTTTGTAAGGTGGGTGACCGAAACGCCGTCGAGCCCCTCGCCGCAGCGCTGCGCTCCAAGGACAACTACTATCGCGGGTCGAGCTTGTGGGTCCGTTCCCATTATGTCGCGGCGTTGGGGTGCATCGGCAGCCGCTCTGCGATTCCTACGCTCCTACAAATGCTCGACGACAAAGACCCCAATGTTGTGGCATCGGCGGTGCTTGCGTTCCGCGAGGTCGCCGGGTTCACGTATGGCGAAGGCCGCAGCCCCGAAGAGGAGATTGCGGCCTGGAAGCGGTGGGCAGCCGACCAGCTGCGTTGAGCGGTCGAGCCAACGCTTATGCAGCGTTGCGAAAGGCGCGCTGGTATTCGCCGTGGTGGGCGTCTTGCCCCTGACCGCCCTGCGGAGTGACGGTGTATGCGTACGGCAGGCTGATGTAGAGCATCGTCAGCGAAGCGACAGCACCGGTGGTCAGCAGGAAGATGAGGAAGAAGGCGTCGGACAGCATTTTGTCTCCCATTGATACTAGGGGAAACGGAACGACTGCGCCGGACCTTGAGTGGGCAGCTCCATTTTTTCGTTCCCGCGCGCAGGTTGCGGGAATTGGTTTGGTGTGTCCCATGGACAGGCCCTCCTGCTTGCCTGCTGTCGCCGCAGCATTGGGGGATACGTCGCTTCGCTTGTTGGGGCGCCTCTGCGGGGGGAGGTGCGGTATGCAAACTGTATACATTATACGCAGGCCGGATTCGTCCTTGGCTGAGGCGAAGCAGCGTCGATGGCCGTGACGGGGTCTTCGTTATTGGTCCTCGAAAATGGCCGTCTAATCAATAGAAGCGACGCTTGTTGAAGCAGATAGATAGTCGCATGGAATGGGGCGGGATTCCCCATCCTCACGGGAGGCAGGGTGGAGAGAAAGGAGCAGCGTTCTTCGTTGTCGCTATCAACAGTGCGCAGTCGAATGTGGAATGTTGGTCATTCGTCCTTGTTTGTGCGGATTCTCCATGAAGCGATGCTTGCAAATGGGTGTTTTATTGTGTACAAATCTATGTGCATGAAAATGGTGTCCGATGTTCGCTACCAAACAACCGAATCCGAATCGCAGCGCCGCCTCCACCGAATCTACGTCGCGTCCGCCCGCCCGCGGATTCGGCAGCAACAGCGACCGGGTGCAGGCGATACAAGCGAGGGGAGGTCCCCGTGCGGCGGGAGGTCGGCTCGGTTCGAGTGCCTTGCGGCATCTTCGCGGCCTTGCCTCGCGCGACGGCGTGGACTCGGCAGGTGCTCTAAAGGCGCGTATTGACGCTATCGCCGCAGTTTTTACTCGTGCCGGTGACCAGAGGGGGCTGTTTCCCGTCGTCTACGCGCGCATTACGGAGCGCGCACTCGCATCGTTGGGCGAGTCGGCCTACTCCGACCCTGCGTGGGCCGACCGCTTGATTGTCGCGTTTGGCCATCGTTATTTGGACAACTTAGCGGCGCATTTGGACGGCAAAACGCCGACACCCGCGTGGAGTCGCTATTATGCGTTGGCCGAACAAGGGGACGTCCCGGTGGAGACATTGGCCCAGGCGATTACCGCGCATTTGGTCGATGACCTGCCGCGCTCGTTGGCGGACGTCGACTCCGGTTCCGCGCAACGGGATGACTTCATGCACTTTGGGGAGTTGCTGCTGGAGAGCTTCTCCGCTTTGGTCGACGATGTGCGGCGCGCTTATGGCGTAGACGCAGAGCCCTTGCTGTCTGGCTTGGGGCCTGGCCGCTGGACCGACCAGCTCTTTGGACCGCAAACGGCTTCACGCCTGATTTTTCAGGGAATCCGGCAGAAAGCATGGATGATGAGTCAACGGCTCGCCGACCCCCGCTGGGCAGGCAGCGCGAACGTCGAAATCAAGGCGTCGTTGGCGACGATAGAAGCCGCATTGTGTGGGCTTGAGAAAGCAGGGGCGTTGTAAGCACAGCGCGGTAGCCGGTTGGCGCACGCCCGACGGCGAGGCGACGGTTCAGCGTGTGCCGTGGAGCTTGAGCACGCTGCGCCCGATGCCGATGGTGTCGCCATGGCGAAGGCGTGCCACGGAAATCCGGCGACCATTGTGGTAGGTGCCGTTGGTGCTGCCGAGGTCGCGGAGGAAGACCATTCGCCGGCCGAATACTTCGATGACGGCGTGACGACGGGACACTTCGATGTCGGACAAAGGAACTTCACCCGTCTTCCGACCGATGGTGATGTTGCCGCGCGCGAAGCGAAACACTTGCCCGACGTCGTCGCCGGCAATCACCTCGACCAAGGCTTGCATACCCGGCGGGATGCGCAAGACCTGTTCGATAACGTCGGCGGGTTCGGCGGCTTCGCCCGCATTGCGAAACTCGACGAGCTCTTCGTCCATGAGCCAAGCGATGTCGGCTGAGTTTTCGGGATTGGGCGCCTTTGCGGGCTCAGGCTCCATGCCGACAAACAACACCAAACGATGGCTTCCAATCGCGAGCTCGGCACCTGGGCGCAGCGCGGCTTCGCGCACCAATCGACCGTCAATCATCGTGCCGTTGGTGCTGCCGAGGTCTTGCACCACCCATCCGTCATCCCGCGGCACAATCCGTGCGTGGGCGCTGCTCACGAGGGGGTCGTCGAGCAGCAGCTCTCCCCGCTTGCGGCCGATGTTGAGCGCCTCTCCGGCGTTTAGGGGCACATTGAGCCCTTGCCGGGCGCCGGAGACGACCTTGAGAAATGCCGAAGGGCGGTCGGTCACGGGGCGGCCTATGCCGAGCAGCTTGTGCGGTCTTCGCCGCACTGGCTTCGGTAGAACTGGTGGTAGCGTCCAGGGAGGGAGCGACCGAGGTGCGCGGAGAGGTCGACGCCTACTTGTGCGAGGCGGTCGAGGTCGATGCTGGTATCGACGCCCATTTCGGTGAACATGTGCACGATGTCTTCGGTTGCGGCATTGCCGGACGCGCCGGGAGCATACGGGCAACCACCTACGCCGCCGACAGAGCCGTCGAAGGTGCGCACGCCTGCTTGGAAACCGGCGAGAATGTTTGCCAAGGCGGTGCCGCGGGTGTCGTGCATATGCAGGCCGATTCGCTCGACGGGTACGCCTGCCTGGACAAGCGCCTCGACGACGCGCTCGACTTGGCGCGGATTGCCCATGCCGGTGGTGTCGCCGAGGGCGATTTGGTCTGCGCCGAGAGCGAGGAGGTCGAGGACGATGGGTACCGTTTGGGTAACGGGTACATCGCCGTCGTAGGGGCAACCAAACACGGTGGACAAGTACGCGCGCACTTGGAGCCGGGCGTCCTTGGCGGTTCCGATGACTTCACGCAAGCCAGCGATGCTTTCGCGACGGGTGCGGTTGAGGTTTTTCTGGTTGTGGGTTTCCGATGCGCTCATGAATGTCGCGATGTGCGTGACGCCGATGTCGAGCGCGCGCTCAAGGCCGCGTACGTTGGGGATGAGCGACCAGAAGCGCACATCTTCGTGGGCGAGGGGACGAAGCCCTGCAATCACCGCTCGCGCGTCGGAAAGCTGGGGAATCCACGAGGGCTTGACGAAGGAGGTAACCTCGACGTCGCGCACGCCTGCGGCAACCAAGCCGCGGATCAGCGCGAGCTTGTGCTCGGTGGGGACGGTGACCGCCTCGTTTTGCAGGCCATCACGCGGTGCGACATCGTAGATGTGGACTTGTTCGTTGGACACGAAAACCTCCGAACTGAAGGCCATGGTAACATACGTTGTGCCATTCGAATGTGGTTTGTGCGTTCGAACGGAAGCGTCACAGGGATGTCGCCTGCGCGTTGGATTTGGGAATCACGAAAAACGGCTCTGGCGCGGTGTTTGGCACAGAAGGAGGGTGGGGTCTCCTTCTGCTCCGGCCGATTCCTCAGCGACGTCGGCCCATGAGATGGATGAGCACGGCCTTTTGTGCGTGAAGCCGGTTCTCTGCTTGGTCAAATACCACCGAGCGGGGACCGTCGATAACGTCCGCGGTGACTTCTTCGCCGCGGTGCGCGGGCAAGCAGTGCATAAAGATCGACCGGCGGTCTGTGTGCGACATCAGGTCGGCGTTGACCTGAAAGCCTTCGAAGCGCGCGAGGCGTTCTTGGGCTTCCGCTTCTTGGCCCATGCTGGTCCAGACGTCGTTGTAGACGATGTGTGCGTCGCGGACGGCTTCCTCAGGGTCCTGTGTGATGGTCACTTCGCCGCCATTTTCGTTGGCAAAGGCCCGCGCGCGTTCTACGACCGCGGCGTCCGGGGCGTAGCCTTCGGGGTGCGCAATCGCGACGTGCATGCCCATGAGCGCGCAGCCGTGGAGCAATGAATGGGCCATGTTGTTGCCGTCGCCGACATAGGCGAGCTTGAGGCCTTCGGTGCGACCGAACTTTTCTTCGACGGTCTGGAGGTCGGCCAGCACTTGGCACGGATGGTTGAAGTCGGTCAAGCCATTGATGACGGGTACGGTCGCGCAAGCCGCGAGGTCGAGCACGTCTTGGTGCGAAAACATACGCGCCATGATGCCGTCGACGTAGCGCGACAATACCTGGCCGGTGTCGGTGATGGACTCGCCCCGGTGAAGCTGAATGTCGGTGGGGCCGAGGTACATGCCTTGGCCGCCCAGTTGTTGGATGCCCGTCTGAAAGCTCACGCGGGTGCGCAACGAGGGCTTGAGGAATAGCAACGCGAGGGTCTTTCCGGCGCATGCTTCGCGAAAGGAGAGCGGATTCAGCTTGACCAGTCGCGCGAGATGAAGGTAGCGGCGGAGGTCTTCGGGGCTGTGGTCTGCGAGCGACAAAAAGTGGCGGGGGGGCATCGGCACTCCGTTGGGCCATCGTGGTGCGAGAACACCAGTCTCTCTGAAGAACAAACGCCCGTCCGAGGGCCGGACGGGCGTGGTTTTGCCGTAAGGCAGATTACATCGGGGAGATAGAGCCCGAGATTTCCACCGTTGTATTGAGGTCGTCGGCGCTGAACGTCGGCGTAGCGTTGTTCACCGTGATGGTGTAGCCGCCAAGGCCGCTGCCATCGGTGTCAACGCAGCTACCGTAGTTCATGACGCGCACGGTGTAGGTGCCGGTGGACGGGACCTCAAAGGCCTGGGCGCTGCACTGGTAGTTGAGCGGCTCGTAGGTGCAGTCAAACGCGTCGTCGGAGTAGCCGACATAACAACCACTTTCGTCGAGAATGACGAAGTGGGGGTCGAAAGCAGTGTCCGCAGCGTTTGTGTCGACGGTGATTTCGACGATGGTGCCAGCGGAGGAGCTAAACGAGTACTCGTCGACCGCAGTGCCGTCGCAAGGGACGTCGTCGTTGGCCGAGAACGACGAGAAGCCGCCGGGGTAGTCGGTGGTGCTGTCCGATTCGACCAAGGTGTCGCAGTTTTCGCCGCGAAGAGTGCTGGTCGTGTCCATCGCGCCGGTGATGGCGAAGGTGCTGCCATCGAACGTCGCGGAGAAGTCGCTGCTTCCGTAGGCGCCGCTGAACGTGAGAGCGCTCGAGAATTCGTAGGGGTATCCGTAGTAGTAGTACACGTAGTCGACGAACGTGGTGTTCATGTACGTGTAGCCGTAGTAGGTGACGTACTCGTTGTAGAACCGAAGGCCGGTGACCGGGTAGGCTTCGTCGTAAAGGACTGCGGTTCCGTTGTAGCAGCCACCTGTTTCTTGGCTGTTCGCCATTTCGAGCGCGAAGTCGCAGTCGGAGCAGCCGGTGGTTGTCGCGGAAATGTTCGTGACGTCGGCGCACACGTCCGCGCCAGCAGATGCAAGAGAGAAGCTCAGGCTGCCCGCGTAGGACTCGCCTTCGCCTTCGCCTTCGCCTTCGCCTTCGCCCTCTCCTTCACCCTCTCCTTCGCCTTCACCTTCGCCTTCGCCCTCACCTTCGCCTTCGCCTTCACCCTCGCCTTCGCCAGCGGTGGTGCCGGTTTCTTCGGTCTTTCCGTCGCAAGCGGCGGTGGTGAATGCAAGGGCCAACAATAGGGACAGTCGGTTCAAAGTCATGGTTCCTCCATGGAATGCGGCCGCATTCTAGCACGGGTATCGCCAATTTGTCGCGCGTTCTCTCAAGAGTTGGAAATTCTCGGCGGATGAAGGATGCTCTGCGTTTCTACCTTGCGAATTTGCCTACCAAATGGTAGGTAGTGGACGACCAATCGGTCTGCTGCGGTCGATTGCCGGAGGGTTGGGTGATACGGGAAGTTCCAGGCGATAAGGGACAGGTGGTGCTTGCTAACGATTGCCATACACGGCCTGCGCAAGCCGACGACACCGCGCACCGTATCTTGGGTGCCGCAACGCAACTGTTTGCTGCCCATGGATTTTCCGGAACTTCGCTCCAGCAAATCGCGGATGAAGTGGGTCTTCGAAAGGCAAGTGTGTTGCATTGGTACCCATCAAAGGCGGCAATCCGGGATGCTGTGTTGGATGAGGTCTTCGACCACTGGCAGGAGGCGGTGCCCCGTGTGTTGGCGGCAGCAACACGGGGTTCCTCACGGCTCGATGGCTTGATGGCCGAGGTGTTTGCTTTCTTCGAGGCCGACCCCAACCGCGCCCGTGTTTTGTTGCGAGAGTCATTGGACCGTCCCGCATTTTTTCGGCAACACCTTCACGTTCGCTTGGCGGGATGGTTTCCGCTGTTGGTGGAAAGCATTCGTATGGGTCAGCAGTCGGGGCGTGTGCATGCCCATCTGGACCCCGAAGTGTGGCTGGTGGAGGTCGTGCTTCTGGTTGTGTCTTCGGTGGCTGTCGCGTCCGTTGCGGAGTCGTTGTTGATGGCCAGTGGGCCAGACGTTTGGCAGCGGCGGCGCCAAGAAGTGCTTCGGTTGGTTCGCGCCAGCTTGTTTTGCGCGCGCCCACAGGTGGGTGGTTCCCATGAAGCCCCCTAAAAGCGGCGCAGTTCGTTGTTTTCAGTATGGTTTGTTGTGTAATGCTTTGATGTTGATTTGGAGTCTGCGATGAGCAAGGCCTCGGTTAGTTTTTTGGAAGACAACGAAGACTTGCAATTCTACGTTCACCGTTGGATTGATTGGTCGCTGTTGGCCAATGAAGTAGAGCTTCAAGGCTTTTCCGCCGAGCAGTCCGAAAGTGGTGACGGGTACGCGAGCGCCGCGGAAGCGAAGGACGTTTGGTTGGACGTGCTTGCGCTTGTCTCGCGTCTTGCTGCGGAAGAGGTCGCCCCTGTCGCCGCGCACATCGACCGCGCGGGATTGGATTTCGCGGATGGAAAAGTCCTCCAGCCGCCGGAAATGGAAGCACTGTTTCAGTCGTTCGCGGAAACGGGACTCCATGGTTTGTGCGTGCCCCGAGAGTTGGGGGGAATGAACGCTCCCCTCTTGGTCTACTTTTTGTCGTTGGAGATGTTGTCTCGGGCCGACGTTTCGGTCGCGGCCCACTTCGGGTTTCACGGCGGAATCGCGATGGCGCTGCTCATGTACTCCGCGCTCGAAGGCTCCGTTTCGATTGACCCTACTACGAAAAAAATGGCGGCATGTCGCTTTGAAGGAGCCGTTCGGGACATCATCGAGAATGCCCAGTGGGGCAGCATGGACATTACGGAGCCGGGTGCAGGAAGCGATGTTGGCGCGGTTCGTACGCGGGGTGACAAATGCGATGATGGAAGCTGGACGGTCACGGGCCAAAAAATCTTCATTACGTCGGGACATGGTCGCTACCATGTGGTGCTCGCCCGGACGGAGGCGGCAGGAGCGCCCGATGACCCGATGGCCGGCCTGTCGGGCTTGTCGTTGTTTCTCGTGGATGCCCATGCGGAGGATGGGAACGGCGCTTCGCGGGTTACGTTGTCTCGGTTGGAAGAGAAGCTTGGCCATCACGGTTCGGCGACGGTCGCGGTGAACTTCGATGCTGCACCCGCGCAGCTCATCGGAGAGCGTGGGCAAGGCTTCAAGCAAATGCTGCTGCTCATGAACAACGCCCGGATTGGTGTGGGCTTCGAGGGCTTGGGTTTGTGCGAGTCCGCATACCGTTTGGCGCGCGACTATGCGTCCGAGCGGCGCAGTATGGGGCGGACCATCGACAAACATGAGTTGGTGGCCGATATGTTGGATGAAATGCAGTCGACGATTATGGGGTTGCGTGCATTGGCGGTGGATGCTGCTGTCAACGAAGAGTTGTCGCAGCGAAAGCGTCTCAAGCTGTTGTTGATGCCGCCTACGAATCCCCAGGAAAAGCAGGAGTTGGAACAAGAGGTGGCTCGCTTGAGTTGGACGTCTCGCTTGAATACACCCCTCTTGAAGTATTTGGCGTCCGAATCCGCGGTGGACATGGCGCGAAAAGCCTTGCAGATTCATGGGGGCTATGGGTACACCTCCGAGTATGGAGCCGAAAAGCTGTTGCGAGACTCCCTCGTGTTGCCGATTTACGAGGGTACGAGCCAGATTCAGGCCTTGATGGCCACCAAGGATGCGTTGCAGTTTGTCCTCAAAGACCCGCGGGCCTTTGTGCGGAAGTGGGCGGAGGCCCACTGGGATGCTTGGGTTGGGCCTGGGCCCCATGTGCGTCGGGTGGCGGCACTTCGTGTCCGTGTGTTGGATGCGCAGCGACGCCTTATGTTGCAGATCGCGACGGAGAAGGTTCGTGCGGTACTTCGGCGCCCCGTCCGCGAGTGGAGACGCTCCCTCACGGGCAACTGGGACATGCGCACCGACTTTGGGCCGGCGCTCTTGCATGCGGAGCGCCTTACGCGATTGATGATTGACCTCCGGGTCGCGGAAGTTTTGGCGGAACAGGTACGGCAAGTGCCTTCTCGGAGTGACGCCTTGGTGCGGTGGTTAGAGCGGGCAGAACCACGGAGCAAGTATTTGTACCAATGTATTGTCTCGACGGGGCGCCGCCTTCGTTCTACGATTTTGCCTGCGTCCAACGGTTGACATCCCTCTTCTGGTGCGGAAGTGCACCCCGCTCGTGGAGTGGCTATGGCAGTGTCTCGCTATCATATTCGGCACCAGGGGCCTGTGCTGCGCAGCCTCGCGCAGACGGGTTGGCGTGCGATGTCCCGGCAGGTTGCCTTGCCTGGACCGGTCGTTTGTCCGGGGCCGCAGATTGCAGCGGCCGTCCCTGCGCGTCCAGCGGCACTTGTCGACGACTTGGTGCGTTGGTCGGGCGGCGACGCCAAAGCGTGGGCGGGCGCCTTGCCGCCGTATATGTTCCCCCAGTGGGGCTTTCCGGCTTTGGCTCAGTCCATTCGAGAGATTCCTTATCCCCTCGCGCGTGTGCTCAACCAAGGATGCCGTCTGGAACAAGCCGGTCCTTTGGATGCAAACGCGCCGCTCTATCTCGAAGCCTCGTTGGCGGAAGTTGACGACAATGGTGAGCGGGCGCGGCTTCGGCAGCACTTGATTACCCGAGCGGGCGATGGTGTGATGACGGCAGACGTCCACGCCTATGTCCCGTTGCAGCGTTCCAAAAAGGGGACGTCCCGCGCGCCGGCGATTGTGCCGATTGGCGCCCGGGAAATCTTGCGACGTCGGCTCAAAACGGGTGCTGGTCTCGATTTTGCATTGCTCACCGGTGACTTCAATCCTGTGCATTGGCTGGCACCGTATGCGCGTATGGCGGGATTTCGAAATACAATTCTACATGGCTTTGGTACGATGGCCATCGCGACGGAAGCGGTCATTTCCCGGTGCTGGTCGGGGGATGTGCGGCGATTTGGGGGGATAGAAGTGCGTTTTACGCGGCCATTGACGCTGCCTGCACAGATTGGCGTGTTCGTGGTTCCATCCGCCGACGACTCTGACCGAATTTCCGTCTATGTGGGTGCTGCGGAAGGCGGTGGCGCCGCAATGGTCGGTACAATCTGGCCGAAGCTGAAGGGAGCGGACCATGAGTGATTATTTGGTGGACTTGGGCGGAAACCCCGCAGCGCGCCGGTTTGTGAAGACCTTGGGCTTGCCGTTGCCGTTGCCGCAGCGCCTCTCCCGTGGGCGCGGCGCGCTAGAAGAACGGCCGGTCGATGGTCTTTCGGCGCTCGTCGGGCGCGTTGGGCCCGTCGATGCCCAGGTGCAAGACGCCCTCGCAGCGGCGCTGCCCGCATTGGGGGCAAATGTTGCGTTGGTTGGCGAAGGCTTCGAGCCCCAGCCGTGGCGGGCTGCGGGGGAGGCATTTGGACGCAATATTGCATTTTTGTCGAAGATTGGCGCCGACGAGACGTCTTCTCTCTTGGTGGTGGATGCATCGGGCGCGCGAACCACGGCCCACCTCCAAACCTTGTACGAAGTCACCCACCCCGTTGTATCGGGCCTTCGGAAATGTGGTCGGGTGGTTGTATTGGGTCGTCCACCCGAAACTTTGGTGGTTCCCGAGGCGGTCGCGGTGCAGCGTGGCCTGGCGGGCTTCGTGAAGTCTTTGGCGAAAGAGGTCGGTGCAAAGGGTGTCACCGTCAATCATCTGGAGGTCGCTTCGGGGGCGGAGGAGCGATTGACGGGGCCACTTGGCTTCTTGTTGTCCGCGCGAAGTGCGTTTGTGACGGGCCAGACGATTTCCGTTGACGCCGTCGCTCACGGCCCTTCTGCGGCGTATTCTCGGCGTCCACTGGAAGGAAAGGTCGCGCTTGTCACCGGGGCTGCGCGCGGAATCGGCCGTGCAACCGCCTGTCGCTTGGCCGAGGAGGGGGCGCGGGTGTTTGTGTTGGACCGGGGCGACGACGCGGGGCCATTGGGTGAGGTCGCCCGGGAGGTCGGTGGCGTCGCCATTGCTGTCGATATCACCCAGGAGGACGCCGTCCAGCGCATTGCGGAGACGGTGGGTTCGCGTGGCTTGGACATTGTCGTTCACAATGCGGGTGTCACCCGAGACAAGACCCTCGCGAGAATGGCTCCTGACCGCTGGGACATCGTCATGGCGGTAAATCTGGAGGCGATTGTTCGGTTGGAAGCGGGGTTCGTCGCCCACGACCTCTTGCGGCAAAACGGTCGAACGATTGTGATGTCAAGTGTTGCTGGTATCGCTGGAAACGTCGGGCAGACAACCTATGCGCTTACGAAGGCCGCTTTGGTTGGATATGTTTCTGCGTTGGCCGTAGAGCGTGCCCATCGGGGCATCACCGTCAATGCAATCGCTCCCGGCTTTATCGAGACGCGTTTGACCGACGCTATCCCGGTCGCGACCCGCGAAGCCGCGCGTCGTCTGTCCGCGCTGGCGCAAGGTGGGCTCCCGATTGATATCGCGGAAGCCGTCGTGTTTTTGGCCTCGCCTTGCGCGTTGGGCGTAACGGGCCGCACGCTTCGGGTGTGTGGCGGCAACTTTATTGGAGCGTGAGTATGCCTGTGTTTCGTCCATTTTCGCCTGCGCGTCGGGCGGTCATCGTTGCAGGGGCGCGTACGCCATTCCTGCGCGCCTTTACCCAGTTTCTCAAGCTAGATGCCGTTGAACTCGGCGCTTTGGCGGTTGGTGGTCTCCTCTCGCGAACCGGCCTGGACCGGCGCCTGGTCGACGCGGTTGTGTGGGGTGGAGTGGTGTTGCCTTCGGGGGCACCCAATGTAGGACGAGAAATCGGCTTGCAAGTGGGATTGCCGCCGTCTGCCGAGGCCATGACCGTGTCGCGGGCGTGTGCGAGCGGTTTGCAGGCCGTCACACTCGCGGCCGCCGCCATTGAGCGCGGTGAGGCAGACGTCATCATCGCGGGGGGCGGGGACTCGACCTCCAATGCCGAGGTCAAGATGGGGCAGCGATTTGTGCACGCCTTCGCACCCGTCGCGCTTGGCAAAAAGATGGGACCATCGGACTGGTTGCACGTCGCGGCGCAGCTCGCGCCTATCTCCGAAGTGCTACCGCAGCAGCCGAAAGTCGCAGAGCGGTCGACCGGCGAGCTCATGGGTGAAGCTGCGGAACGAATGGCCAAGAGGAACCAAATCGACCGCGCGTCCCAGGACCAACTTACGGTCTTGTCGCACCAACGAGCGATGGCGGCAATCGAGGCGGGCTTGTTCGACGAGGAGGTCGTGTCCGTACCGCTTTCTGACGGTAGCTTGGTCACCCGCGACGGTATTGTGCGTGCGGATACCAGCTTGGAAAAACTCGCCAAACTCAAGCCTGTGTTTGACCGCAAAGAAGGAACGTTGACGGCAGGCAACTCTACGTCGCTCACTGATGGCGCCGCGGCGGTTTTGGTGATGTCGGAGGAGCGCGCCCGCTCGTTGGGATGTGTCCCGCTGGCTGCGTTTCGAAGTTGGGCGTACGTGGGCGTGGATCCTGCCGACCAGCTCCTCATTGGGCCGGCGGTCGCAATGCCGTTGGCACTTCAGCGTGCGGGACTGGAGCTGGCAGACATTGACTTTGTCGATATTCACGAAGCGTTTGCAGCACAAGTTTTGTGTGTTGTCAAGGCGCTGGGGTCCGACGGGTTTGCGCGCCATCGCTTGCAACGCGAAACGGCTGTGGGGACCATTGACCCCGAGCGCCTGAATGTCCTGGGAGGTAGTCTTGCATTGGGACATCCCTTCGCGGCGACAGGTGCGCGGATGGTCACGACCATGAGCCGCCACCTCCATCGCACGGGCAAGCAGACGGCGCTGCTGGGCATTTGTGCGGCTGGAGGCCTCGGCGCGGCGGCGGTCCTCGAAGCAGTCTAAAGGCTGCGACCCAAATCGTCGGGCTTGGGGCAGGTGGTCGGTTGGCGACGCGCGTGTCCCCAAGATTCGTGGCCCGTGGCTTGTTATTTTTGGTCGGGTGAACTAGGGGGACTGCGGAGGGCGCATGGCCGAACCATCCCGCACGGACCGACCAAACCTTGAACAGATTCTCCCGGAGAAGGGGTACCCTGGCTCACCATCCGACCAAGCCGAGGCGGCTCTGGGTGCCTTCTTGGATTGGCACATCGAAGGCGGCCTCACGCCGTATCCTCACCAAGAGGAGGCCTTGCTTGAGTTTTATGCTGGTAACCACGTAATTCTCGCGACGCCCACCGGGTCAGGCAAGTCCTTTGTCGCGGCAGGGGTCCACTTCTTGGCCCTTGCTACCGGCAAGCGGTCGTGGTTCACCGCGCCCATCAAGGCGTTGGTGAGCGAAAAGTTCTTTGAGTTGTGTCGGGTATTTGGTGCGGAAAACGTAGGTTTGATGACGGGCGATGGAACCGTAAACGCGAATGCGCCTATCATTTGCTGTACTGCTGAGGTCCTTTCTACGATTGCGCTTCGGTATTGGGACGACACGCCTGCCGATTTTGTGGTCATGGACGAGTTCCACTATTTTGGGGACCGTGCGCGCGGAATGGCGTGGCAGGTTCCGTTGTTGGTCATGAAGCGTGCCCGCTTCTTGTTGATGTCCGCCACCTTGGGGGACACCTCGGAAATTGTTGCGGGAATTGAGGAACGAACGGGCGTTTCGGTGTCGTTGGTGCGCAGCGTCAAACGTCCAATACCCCTGGATTTTACCTACGCCGACACGCCCATCCACGAGACCATCGACCGTCTCGTGCGCGACCGTCGGTCGCCCGTCTATGTGGTCCATTTCACGCAGCGGGCTTGTGCGGAGCAGGCGCAGGCGTTGTTGTCCGTCAACTATTGTTCGAAGGACGAAAAAGACGCCATCCGCACGGCTTTGAAGGGAACGCGATTTGACACGCCCTACGGCAAGGAGCTGCAGCGCATTTTGAGTCATGGTGTGGGGCTTCACCATGCAGGCTTGCTGCCCCGGTATCGTCTCGCCGTAGAGAAGCTCGCGCAAGCGGGCCTCCTCAAGATTATCGTCGGCACCGATACTCTCGGCGTCGGCATCAATGTTCCCATTCGTACCGTCGTGTTTTCCCAGTTGTGCAAGTTTGACGGCCAACAGGTGCGCATCTTGGCCGTGCGCGACTTCAAGCAGATTGCGGGTCGCGCGGGTCGTGCCGGGTTTGACACCGCAGGAAGTGTGGTTGTGCAAGCGCCTCCGCATGTGATTGAAAATACGCGATTGGAGGCGTCTGCCGATGCGGGCAAACGAAACAAAAAGAAGTTTGTACGCCGAAAGCCTCCCGAAAAAGGCTATAAGCACTGGGACGAAGAGACCTTTCGGCAGCTGGTAGACCGGCCGTCGGAGCCGCTTGAGCCTGTTTTTTCGGTCACACACGGCATGGTGTTGTCGCTGCTCCAGCGGGCGCAAGACCTCGCCCGCGACGGAGAGAAGGTTCCCCTTGGCGGTGGCGTGCGCATGGCGTGGGATTTGGTCGAGCGCAGTCACGCGCCGCGCAAGGCAAAAGACGACATGCGGAAGCATGTCCGCACGCTGTTTCAGAGTCTGGTGACCGCCGAGGTGGTGCGGCGTGTTCCGCTGCGCGAGGGCAGCCGATGTAGCGACGTGGTGGTGTCTGAAGACCTTCAGGACGATTTTTCGATTGACCGCTCGCTCGGGCTGTGGTTGGTGGCCGCAATTGACGCGCTCGACCCTGCACACCCGGAGTACACGCTGGACCTCATGAGCTTGGTAGAAGCGGTACAGGAAAATCCAACGCCTGTGCTGCGCGCCCAAGTTGCCGCGCTCAAGGGCCGAAAGGTCGCCGAGCTGAAGATGGCGGGCGTAGAATACGAAGCGCGGATGGAGCTTTTGGAGTCGGTCACCTGGCCCCAGCCCAAAGGAGAGTGGATTCGAGAGATTTTCCATTTCTACCGGGAACGTCACCCATGGTTGGATGGAGAAGCGGTTCGTCCAAAGGCGATTGTTCGCGAGATGATGGAAAGTTGGGCAGGCTTCAACGAATACGTCAACGAATATGGACTTTCGCGCGTCGAGGGCGTGTTTTTGCGGTATTTGGGCGGCTGCTGGCGCACTCTGTCCAAGACGGTCCCCGATGCAGCAAAGACCGACGCGGTAGTAGAGGTCGAGCAGTGGTTGCGTGCGTTGCTCGCGCGCACCGACAGCTCGCTGTTGGCGGCCTGGGAGAGCCTTCAGGCCGACGATGCCGCGGCGGTGGGCATCGACCTAGGTGTTCGGCCGGTGGACATCTCCGAGGACCCCCGCGTCTTCAAAGCGCGGATTCGAGCGGAAATGCACCAACTGGTTCGTGCCTTGTCGATGGGCGACGACGAAGAAGCCGCTGCGTGTGCAGGAAACGACGAATGGGATGCCGAACGCATCGCCCAATCTCTTGAACCATTTGTCGAAGAATACGGTCAGCGGCCTCTGTTCAACCACCAGGCCCGCATCGCTCACTTCACGCTGGTCGAAAAAGTGGGGCCGCACCAATGGCGCGTCGTGCAGTCGTTGTTGGACCCCGAAGAGCACGGTGAGTGGTCCCTTGTGGGGCAGGTGGACCTTAGGGACAACACCAATCCTCCGGGCCGTGTCGTGACACTGGTGGACATTGTCGGCGCTTGACCGTCTCTTCGGTTTGTGTCGTTGTCGTTTCGAAATCGTGCGACGACGGCGACACTCTATGACATGGATGCCAGTGAGGTTTCTCGAACAATAGGTTAGCGTGATTTTTGTTTGATTGGGCCGTCGCGCAGTCGATGTGTAGGTACGCCGCCCGCCTGGAGTTCGAGATGAGCAAGAGTGTGTTCAAAAACGTGTTGGTGATGCTGGGTCTCGATCACCGCGACCAAAGCGTGCTGGATGCAGTTGGGCAAAATGCGGGTCGGTTTGGCGCGCGGCAGATTCGCGTTTGCCACATTGAAAACCGCGACCCTCTGAACGCACCATTGATGGCCTTCATGGAAACGCCGGCCACCGAGTCCGTTGAGCCGCCTGCCCCGCTGTTGGCGGCTGCAGACAAGCTCCGGGCGATGGTCCCAGAAGGTGTTGAAGTCGCGGCAGACCACCTCGTGGGTCCCTCGGAGGCTGTGCTGGCCGAAGAAGTGGAGAAGCACGACATCGACCTCGTCATTATTGGCCGCAATCCGGCCATCGATGGACAACCGGGTTGGGGCTCCTCCCGGCGCAAGTTGCTTCGCCTCACGACCTGTAGTGTGCTCGTGGTTCCCCACGGCTCTAAGGTTGACTTCTCGCGCGCCGTCTGCGGGATGGACTTCTCGCAATGTGCGCGTGCCGCACTGGGCGTCGCATGTGGAATCGCCGACAGCGTCGATGCGGTCTACCAATACGACCCACAGGCCGTCGTTGAAGCAGGCCGGAAGCAAGAAGAGTTCCGCAGCCAAGTTGCCGCAAATGCGCGTCGAATCTTGGAAAAGGACATCATTCCGGGTGTGTTGGCCGATGCCCTTACCCGTCCGAATCTTGTGGTGCACCCCGGCGGCAAGGTCGCCGAAGTGCTCATCCGGTACGCAGGCGAAGCGCCGATTGTGATGGGGAGCCGTGGCCTCACCCCCTTGGCGGCGCTGTTGCTCGGCTCCAGCGCCGACCGTGTCGCGGGGCGCGCGCTGGGTCCGGTGTTTATCGTTCGCCGAAAGGGCTCCGTGTTGGGCTTGCTCGAAGGGCTGATGAGCCGCGCCTGAGTCCGTAGGAGGCACGATGCTCGGGTGGTTGCTTTGGCTCGGCAGTTGGGCCGTTGCGGCGGACTGGACGGTACTCGGCCCGGATGGCGCACCGACCGGACGGCGCATCGACCCGTCCGCCTACTTTGTCGCGGCACCCCCGGGTTGGGCCGGAGGCAGCGGAGTGGTCACCGACATGGCCGCCCTTGCGTCTGTCGCAGAGTCCACATTGGCGTGGCTGCAAACCGCACCCGCGTGCAGCGCGCTCGGGGGGGGCGGTGTCCCCGGCGTGTTGGGGCTTTCGGCGGCGCGCACGGAAGCGACGCTTGCGTTCATTGCGCAGGTCGCCCGCGAAGACGTGGGCTCCGACCATCCTCGCTTGGCCGACCCCGCCTTTTTGGAAGCCCACTTTGCGTGGTGGACCTGGAATCCCGATGTCGCCACGGCCAGAGCGCGCGGGCATTCGCTCCCCGAAGGCCACATCCGCGTCACGCGCTATTTGGTGTCGCAGGTTGAGGGGCGTCGCGCGCCGGAGGGCCCCTACCGGTTCGCGTTGTATGCCGACCCTGGTGCCGAAGCGCGCACCCGCTTTAGCCGCCCCGAAATCATCGCCGGCGCTTGGTCGGCTGGCGGCGCCGAGCCTCTCGTATGGTTGACGGAGTCCACGGTCTACGAAGCGCAGATGCAGGGCACCGTGGAGGTGCGCTTTCCCGATGGCGGCACCGCGTTGTTCAACGTTCACCAACACAACGGGCGTGCATACAACGGGCGCATCAAAAACCCCGCAGAGCAGCCACGCTATTGGTATTTTCGTGAGGTTGACGGGGTCTATGGTTTCGGCTGGGATGCGGGCTGTCCCGCGGCGGGAAAGGTCCGCCTCGAAACCCAAGCGGCCGTCGCCGGTGACGTCTGGAACCTTGGCTTGGGCCGGATAGTGGCGCTCCAAGGCAAAAAAGGGCTCCACTTGGCTGTCCTTGCGGACATCGGTGGCGCGTTTACCCCCAACTTGTTCCAAGTCGATTGGTACGGTGGCGCGTATTCCTCCCACAAGGCCCTCTACACCGCAACTTCGGACGTGCCAAACACGACGCCTGCGGGTGTGTTGGTGCTGCGAAGTGACGACGGATTTCCGCCCGAGACCCCATAAGCCGTCTTTTGCGAATGCCCTATTTCCGGCGCTTGGGCGGGGCAGGGGACGTCGGTTCGATGGGGAGGCCATCGAATGCCTCAGCGCGCGCCAGAAGCTCCTGGAAGGCGGCTGGTGACAACGAGACGGTATCTTCCTCAAGCTCTCCGAGACCCAGCGACTCGACCTCCTCTCGGGGACCGAGCACGACGAGCCGTTCCCCTTGGGCCAGGATGCGGTCGGCGGTGGCCGGCGCGCGGTCGGCGCGTCCGGTGCGGGGGTCGGGCGTCAAAATCGCCAACGCTTGGCAGCCATACCGTCGTGTCAGCTCCACCTCGCGCAAGGTGCGGCCAACCATGGTGTTGGGAACCGCGACCGAGCGCAACACTTGGCCGGGCGGCAGCTCAAAGAAGTCACGATGACGGCCATCCGGCTCGTCGGACTCGACCCGTGCGAGGAGGTCGTCCGCGCGGAGCACTTCGCGGTGGTATGCGCCGATGACATCGCGCTCCCACAAGACGCCCACGACACGGCCCGTAGCGTCCACCACGGGCAGTTCGTTCATGTCGCAGCGAAAGAAGTGCGGGAGTGCGGTGGCAAGCGCATCTTCGGGTCGCAACACCGCGGCGTTGCGGGATTGTAGTTCCGCCACTCGCGTGTCGGGCGAGGACTCGGCCAAGAGGCGCTTGACATCGTGAAGGTGAACCACGCCACTGTATCGATTCTCTTCGTCGAGCACGATGGCGATAACATCGCGGCGGTCGAGCAGGAGATGGGCGAGGTCGGTGAACGTGGCATGTGCGCCGATGGTGGGCAAGGGGTCGGTCATCATGAGGTCGGCGACGCGCAGGTCGTTCATGACCAACTCTTCGCGGGACCGCTCGACCCGAATTCCGCGCTGCGCCAACTGGATGTGGTACTCCGACTCCGAGCCCAGCGCCCGCGCCACGATGCCGGACACCGCCAGTGCGGAGAGCAGCGGCAAGATGACCTCGTAGTTGCCAGTCATCTCGAACATCATGAGGATAATCGTAAGCGGCGAGTGCGTGACCGCTGCCGCGACCGCGCCCATCCCCACCATTCCGTAGGCACCGGCAGACTCGGTGATGTCCGGCCATATCGTGTGAACGATGGTCCCAAACAGCGTCCCGGTGGTGGCGCCGATGAACAAGCTCGGCGAAAAAATGCCGGCGCCAGCGCGACTGGTGGTGGTGAAGACGGTCGCGAGAAGTTTGGCGGCAACCACCAGCGTGAGCGTGCCCAAGGTCAAACCCGACGCACCGGACAACATCAGTTGGAGGTAGCCGTAGCCGTTTCCCATCACCGTATGGATGCCTGCGAAGGCCAGCACACCCACCACCAGGCCTGCGATAGCGGGACGCAAGATTTGGGGCACGCCAAATCGAACCCAGGCCCGCTCCATGTGGCGGAGAGATGCCTTGAACCACACGCCAACGGCGCCACACAATGCGCCCAATACAAGATAAAAGAGGAGCTCCCGGTAGTCTTTGAGGACGAACGGAGGCAGCTTGAGCGCGAGCTTATGGCCGAGCAGCGCCTGTCCTACGACGGTCCCGGTGACCGTCGCCGCGACGACGGGCGCAAACATTTGCATGGCAAAGTTGCCCAATACAATCTCGAGAGCGAAGAACGCCGCGCCAACCGGCGTATTGAAGCTCGCGGCGATGCCCGAGGCGGCGCCGGCGGCGACCAGCACCCGCATATGGCGGGGCGGAATGCCCAAGCGACGGCAAATGTGCGAGGCGATTGCCGACGAAAGCTGGACCACCGGGCCTTCCCGACCACCACTTTGTCCCGAGCCAACGACCGCCGCCGCAGCCAAGGCGCTCGCGATTCCGTCGCGCATCGACAGGTTGCCCGCATGATTCCATGTGGCGTCGATGACGTCGGAGATGCCGGTCGCGCGACGATTTCGGGTTCCCCAACGGATGATTCCGGCACCGATAATACCACCCGATATCGGCACAAGCAAGACAGCAGGAAATGCGGGTGCATCAATAGAAGGAGACCGTGTCCCTAGGAAATTTTCCCCGATGACTGCGAGCAACTGGTCGAAGCCGGCTGCCGCCAAGCCGCCCACCGCGCCAATGACCACGCCGACGGCCATCAGCCGCGCAATATGCGGTTCACCCAGGAGCCGATCTCCGGGAAACGTGCCGCGCCATGCCGACACAAGCCGTTGCAGCAAGTTGGGCACCTACCCTCCATCGCCAGATTCGTTCCCCTATCTTTCGGCTGCACGGGTTTGGAGGGGGACAAGCGATTACGTCACCGGACCTCTACCTGCGGAATTCGTGGTTCTTGATGCTTGATGTTTCCGAGGTGTCAGCCGTCATCCGAAAGGAACTGCCGGGCGTTGCTTTGGCGGCTGCGCTGCCTTTGGTGCTCGTACTGTTCCTTACCTGGCCCCTCGCATTGCACCTCACCGACTGGCACCTCCTCACGACCTTTGGGGATAGCCACGTTTGGGTGTTCGATTGGGTAGCGCGTGCGGTAACTTCGGGCGATTGGAGCACCATCACCTGCGATGTAGGCTATCCGCGGTGTCGGGAGGCGCGGATTATTGGGTGGCTTCCGGCGCTTCTTGTCGTGCCATTTCAGTGGGCCTTGGGCCCCGTTGGTGCGGCGAATATTGCGCAATTGGCATCGCTACCTGCTTCCGGGGTCGCAACATATGCCTTGCTGCGCATTTGGACCTCCGCGGGTCGCGTCAATTCGGCGCTGCTGGCATCCGCATACGCACTGGGCCCGACTCTGCTGTCTACTTTGGCCATCGGGGAGATTTCCAACACCCAAGGTTGGGTATTTCCTGCGGTATTGGTGGCCTTGGAGGCGGTGCGCCGTCGGCGCTGGCTCTGGCCCCTTGCGACAATTGTGGCCTTCGTTTCGGCGTTTTCGAGCCCTTATTTCGGGATGGCGCTTCCCGTCCTGGCGGGGGGTATCGCAGCGTGGGTGGCGTTCGACCGCACCCAGTCGGCGCCCGCGCGCTTTCGCCTCGCCGCGATAGGGTTGCTGGCGATTGCATTGGGTTTGCTACCTGCGCGCTTTTACTATGCACCCGAGCAAAGCGGCGGAAGAGACAGCATTTTTCAGCCGGCCCGTAGGGGGCGCAATCAAGCCACTCTGCCTGACCCGTCGCCCGTGGCCAAGGTCGACGAGCTGGTACGCGGTACGTCCCGACGAGCCCAAAATGCCTTCGACATCAATCATGTCGCATACTTGGGCGTGTTTTTGGTCGTCGCTGCTGCCTGGGGGGCCACCCGTCGACAAAAAGGAGCCGGTGTAGGCGCCGTCGTGACGGCAACCGGGGTGGTGCTGGCCTGCGGTCCTTATCTTGTATGGGGAAATGATTATGTTCGGTTGGGTGGCCAGTGGGTTGCATTGCCAGTCGCGCTGCTCGAAGCATTCGACTACCCCACGCGTCAAGGCGGCCTGTACTTTCGCTTTGCGGTCCTCGCAGAGCTTGGCTTGGTCGTCCTCGTGGCCTCTGCCGCCCGTCCTTCGCCCCGCGCATGGGTGTGGGTGGGCCTCCTGACCCTCTTGCACACAGCGGACGCGGTCCACGACACGGGGCCGTATTGGCCGCGTCCCGCCGAGCCTGTGCCCGACTACGCATTCTTTTCGGGAATCCAAGGTGACGATGGCGCGGTGTTGGAGCTACCCCTCCAAGGCCCCAAAGACGCCGCTTTGGGGCAAGAGGGGCTCCTTCGCGCGTCCCTCCATCGCCGGCCCACCACGGCGCTGCCCCGCGATGTCTTCGAGGCAGACATCGACACGGAGCGCGGCTTCGATGGTCCCCATGCCGCGACGCTGCTGACCACCTACCTGCGCGGACTGGGCTTTCGGTACGTCGTCGTCGCGAAGGCCCATCAACAGCAGCTCACCCGCGCGCAAGCGGCGTGGCTGCCATTGCTCGGGCCCCCGGCGTATTCGGGATGGGTTGATGTGTGGGACCTCGGGCCGACCATCGAGCGGCCCGGCCAGTCCTTGCGCGGTGGCGAGAACTAGGGCGCGGACTCGGCCAGGACGAGGCCGTAGAGCTCTTGCGGCTCCGCGATTCCTTTGAGCCGATGAACACCAAGCGAGCGCATTTCGTCGGGACAGTGGGCGGCGAAGGCGGCCGAAGCCACGAGGGGCTCGCCGAGGGCGCTGCAGCTGCTCTCGATGCGGGACGCGAGATTGACGGCGTGCCCGATGACCGTGAAGTCGAGGCGTCCGGGTGCGCCGACGTTTCCGTAGGACACCTCGCCGATGTGCAAGCCGATGCCCGCGCCGAAGGTGGGCAAACCTTGCGATTCGCGCTGTGTATTGACGGCTTGAAGGGCGGACAGTGCGGCGCTTGCTGCCTTCAGTGCGGCTTGACAGGCCATTGGTTCGTCGTTTTCGTTGCGTGCCGGAAAGACCGCGAGCGCGGCGTCGCCAATGAACTTGAGGATTTCGCCGCCGGCATCGTCGACGGCCGCACCGACCGTCTCGAAAAAGATGTTGAGCAAGTCGACAATGGCCTGCGAGCCGAGGCTGTGGGTCAGAGGTGTAAAGCCACGAAGGTCGCAAAACCAGATGACCGCTTTGAGTGACTCGATACTTCCGCGCGTGATTTCGCCATTCAACACGCGCGGGCCGGTGTGCGGCCCGATGTAGGTGGTCGAAACATTTCGTGAGATGGTTCGCTGAACATGTAGCTCCAGCAAGGGACGTATGCCCAATAGGCCCATCTCCAGGTCGTTTACTTGTGTTTCGGTGAAGCCGCCTGGCTGGTCTGTCATGAGCGACACAATGATGGGCAAACCCGACTTGGAGACGCGAAAGGCCAAGTACTCGGTCATTCCACGTTGCGAGTACTCATCGAGGATAGGGTATTGGTGCTTCTTTCCCGGTTCTATCGGAAGACGGATTCGCGCCAGTTCATTTTCAATGAGCGGACGAATCGGACTCGCGGTGTACCCCTCCGATTGCACGCTTCGACGGGCGAAATAGTTGACTTCCAGCTCGGTTTGGAATTGTTTCCAAATGTAGTTTTCTACCATCACGAGCGGGTGCAGCGTCCGCAAGGTGAGGTTCAGCCGGCGGACGCCGAGTTGTTGCTGCGTACATTGGTCAGCAAATCCCCGGATGAGTTCGCAAGGTTCGGTGAGGTCAATTCCGGTTTCTGCACACCATCGAAGGAGGTTCCATCCGCTATTCATCGAAGCGCACCAGGGAAATCAGGCAAAAAAACGCGCTCCCCCTGTTGGGAGACGGACGCACGGGTGGCCTCTATTATCGCAGCAATGGTTCGGTGGACGCCAATCGGCACGCGTGGTGCCGCCCCGGCCATACAGTCGAGGGTCTCCTGGCACTGGGACAAGAGCGGCTCTAACGTGTGGTTGGAAAGGGGAGGCACAGTGAACGGGGGGGAGGGCCACGGCTCTGGGCGTACGGCGTCTTGGGGCGTGACCGTATGTACGGACAACGGTGTATGGGTGACGACCGGGTCGTAGACGACCATCGCGCGCTCGCCCACAAATGTCATTCGGCGCTGTTTGTGGGGCGCTACCCAGGACAAGCGGAGCTCGGCTTCGAGACCATCCTGCCAGTCAAGGCGCACCGTCACGGTGTCGAGCGCTGGTGTGCGGGCCAAGCGGCTGCCCCACGCTTGTACGGTCGCTGGAGCAGCAGAATGAACCCGCGCAATAACTTGCAAGTCGTGGGGCAGGAGGTCGTCGATGACGTCGTGTCCGGGTTTGATACAGCCGAGGTTTTGCCGGGCGCCTTCAATCCGCAGCAAGCGGCCGAGGTCGCCGCGCGCAATCGTCCTGGCGAGGGTGTCGATGGTGGGGTCCCATGACCACAACGCGGAACCCATCACACTCTTTCCCGCGCGTTTGGCGACGGCTTGCAAGTGGTCGATGTCCGCTACGGTTGTGGCGACGGGTTTTTCGATAAACACCGCGCAGCCAGCGTCAAGGGCTTCTACCGCCACCGAGACGTGTGCATGGGGCGGCGTGGCAACCACGATGAGGTCGGGATGTCGACGGAGCAGCTGGGGGAGGGTCGCGTCGCACGGAACGGCGCCCAGCTCGCGTGCCGCCGCTGCGCGGGCCCCAGGGTCGATGTCGCATACGCCAACCAGCCATGCAGCGGGCAACGACGAATAGCGCGCCGCGAGTTTGCGTCCCCAATAGCCCAGGCCCACGACCCCCACGCGAACGGGCGTGCGGACAACGGGAGCGGCACCAGCGGCGGCGGGGGAGAAGGACACGGCACTTCCTTGTTTCGGCCGTTCCTATTCCTGCTTTCGGTTTTGCGCCGCCTTTCGTGGACCACCGGCCCCTCACCAAACTCAATGGGGGGCGGACGGTTCGTCTGGGTCGAGGTGCTCGGGGAGGTCTACGAGGTCGTCGGAATCGTGGGAGCCATGTGTGCTCTGGAGCGACACGTTTGCCAAGCGGCGCACGTTGGGGTCGGGGTGGGTCAGCACGGCTTGCACGGGTTCAAGATACACCTGCGGTATGTCGCCAGCGCCATCGGGCCGTACGTTGGGCGCTTGGGGGGCGCTGGAGTTTGCGCGCATTTGCAGACCCAATGAACGGGGATTCAGTCCAGGCTCTTTCCAGGTGCCGGTGCGGTCGACGGTGCCGAGGGCGACGGAAATAGAGTCAATGACAAAGACTTCCGTTCGGATCTCGGTGACAGAGGCTTCGGGCGGGCCGTCGATGTCCACAATTTCGACGACGCCGGGCCCCGGTGGAACCGGGCGGCGCACGGCATGTTCGTCTTCTTCGACTACTGCGCCATTTGCGGCGAGGTAGGTGAGGTGGACGACGAGGAAGCTGCCGGGTGGTCCATCATTGACATACGAAACCCACGCCGTCTGCCGGGGCGCGGTTCCATTGGAGTAATGGCGTACGTGGGGGCGCGAATGGGGCACGCGGCGGCGCACTTGCAGCGATGCGTACAGCTCCAAAGCATCCACGACGGCGTCGGAGGAAAGGGGGAGCAGCTCTGAAGGGTGAACGACCTGCCAATCGTTGGCTGCCCACGGTCCCTCCCAGTCTTCGAGAACACCCATGGGCTTGCCCATATCGTCCAAGACGACCGCGCGCACCTCGATTTGCCACAGGCTGCGCTCTGGGCCGACCAGCATCACCTCTGCGACACACAAGCTCTGCCCATCCGCTTCGGGGGCCTCGCGGGTGAACTTGACGCCATAGATGCGCAAGCCCGACGTGCCCACATTGACGGAGGTTTGGGGAATCCACGACCACGTATCGACGACTTGCGGAGCGGTGGGCGTGCGGGTGGGGGGGGCTTCGGGTTCGGCGGGCGTCCACCCTGCAGCGACCGTGCCGGCCCAGGTCGCCAAATCGGACTCGGCCCAGCGAAAGCTCGGTGTATCGAGGCCATTGTTTTCATTGGAGATGCAGTCGCGCAGAACAACGAGTTGGTCGATGCGGACACTGCCTTGGGCGTCGACGGGGCGTCCGTGGACGAGGCGCACCGGCAATGTCAGCTCGGGCATGCGGGATTGCAATAGCGCGGTGGGATCGGCGATGTAGACGGTCCAGTCGGGGCGCCAGACGGACATGAGCGTCGCAATAGCGACGATTCGCGTGAGGTCGCTCGATAGGTTCGTGGGCGTGTCCTGGTCGAAATAAGCACAAAGGAACACCCGCGTGTGCCCGTCGGGGGGCGCGGGGAGCGAAGCGGTCGCGCGGTCCATTTGCTGCTGGTCGTTGCATTGACCTTCATGGGCACAGCTCGACAGCGCCGTTCCAGACCAGGAGTGCTGTCCCAGGACGGACACGATGCGGTGTTCCAGTTCGATGAATGCCGCCGCGACATCCATGTTCGCGGGAGCCTCTGCGGCAATCACCAGAAGATTTCTCACGTGTCTCTCCACCAGCGGAGTCGGATGGCGACGGGGAGTCGTTAGGGGGGGGGAAGAAGCTACCTTCATTCCGGGAAGTCGTCCGCCGTCTGCAGGCGAGAAATTTTGGAATTCACCTTTGGTAAGTGGACGGACCGTTGGGAATCGAGACGCATCGAGGCTACGAGTGGGCGTGTTGGAGGAACAATACGATGGGTGCGCGCACGCGGGCGGTCATTTTGGGAAGTGCTTTTTCGGGGCCCACATTTCTGCATCAGCTTGACCAAATAGAGGAAGTGGTCGATGGTGTGCGGGTTGTCGTTCATCGACATCGGGACACGGGGGGATTGGTGCTGTTTCGCCATGGTCTCCCCCATCGGTATTTGCCGCACCAAGTCCCTTGGCGGGCGCATGCGCGCGTGTTGCGCACGTTGGGAGTTGATGCCCTGCTCCTCACGAGCAGTGTTGGCGTCTTGGACCCAACCGTACCTTGTTTTGTGCCGCATGTGGCTGGTGACCTTGTGATGCTTGACAATCGTCTGCCTGACGGCTCGGCCTGCACAATGTGGCCGGCTCCTGCCGTGGATCAGGGCCACTTGGTGGTGCAGGCCGGCTTGTTTGACCCCTCGTTATCGCAATGGATTGTGGACCGTTTTGGCTTGCCAAAGCGTCGCTTGTCGTTTGCATATGTGCCGGGGCCACGAACAAAGACAGCGATAGAAAACCGAATCCTTCATGCACAAGGAATAGAAGTCAACTCGATGTCTGTGGGGCCGGAGGTCGTCCTCGCAAATGAACTAGAGATTCCCACCGCTGCCGTGTTGGTTGGTCATAAATCCAGTGGCTCCGGCAATCCTGGTCAAGCTGCAGTCGCCTCTTCCCTCGAACAGTCACAGGACATTTTGTCACACATTGTGCAGACATTTTTGGGGGAGGCACCCCAGGTACAATTTGGGAACTTCGTCTACCGGTTTGCGCAGGCGACGGCCAATGGAACCGCGTAGGCCATCCTTGTTGGAGCAGGTTGACGGCCGTATCGTGTGCCGAAGCGTTGCGTTGGCGGGTGGTCTCGTCAATGACGTGCGGCGGGTCTGGCTCGAAGACGGCACAACGTTGGTCGTGAAATCGTTTGGTCCGCACTTGGCCGGCGCGCCCTCTATCCCCTTGGACCAACGGCGCTTTTTGTTTGAGGTCGCGGCCTTGCAGTGGTTTGACGGTGTGGGGGTGCCGCGGTTGTTGGCAACGGGGGAGTTTGCGTGTGCGATGCAGGACATCGGTGACCTCCCCGATCTCGGGGCCGTGCTCCGCGCCGCTTCGTCAACAGAAGGGGCACAATGGACGAACAAGGTCGCAGATTGGCTTCGAACGCTGCATACAGGGCCACTCCCCGTAGGGTACAATACGGACATTCAGCAAACGCGCTTGCGGGTTCAGTATTGCGGCGTAGGCGCCTGGCTGGACGCGGTGGGTGTGCCGGATGCCCGTGTGCTCGGCGCGCTTGCCCAGAAGGTCGGCGAGGAGCTGATGTCTCCCGGACCCACCTTTGTCATGGGGGACCTCTGGCCGCCAGCGATTCGTATCGGGCCAGACGGCAGGTTTTGGGTGATTGACTGGGAAATGTGTTCGTGCGGCCATGCGGCGCAGGACGTCGGGCATTTTGCTGCCCACCTCGACCTCATCGACGTACAGCGACGGCCGGCGGCGGGATGGGGGGACTTGTTTCTCACGGCATACGGTGGGTTGCCGCCCGAAGAAGCGCGTGCGGCCGATGTTCATCGTGCTTGCGAAGTGCTGGCGCGTACGATTGGATCGTTTGCGATGCCGTGGTCGGCGGAACAACGCGGGCGATTGGTGGACCAAGCGCTTGCGCGCCTCCGCGATGCCGCGGCAAATTGAAGGAGGTCTTGTGTCCCGCAGACGGTCCTCTGGCGGAGATTCCCTCCAGCGGTGCCCGTAGAGGCCCCTGTAGGCGCGTACAGCGTGTCCCGACGATGTGTTGGGGGCCCCCCAGGGGGGCTGCGGGGTCGCCTTTTCCAGCGGTCAAAGAGACGCCGAATGCAAACCCCTTCGAAGCGCGCGGGAACCGTTGCCGAGCTTGCGCGGGCGTGGCATATCATCGGGGCGCCATGGGCGCGGACGGAGGCGACGATGCCAAGGTGGATGCTGGTCTGTGGTGCCCTTGCGGTGGCTGCTTGCAACAAAGGTGGCGATAGTGGTGGCGAAAAGGCTGTCATTCCACCCGATTGCGATGATTTCATGACCGCCTTGACCGATTGTTATGCGGAAGGTGGCTTTTCGTTGGCGGACGGGGGCATCGACGCGACGGAGTGGTGTACGGCGTTCACGGAGTCCGGTGCGAGCGAAGATGTGTTCGCTTGCTACCTCGACAAGCTCGACGCGGGCGATTGCGCGAGCTCCTCGGGAATTGCCGCTGTCAGCGACTCGTTCAACGATTGCGCGGCTGACGAATGAGAGTGCCCGCCCATCACCAGTGGGTCTACAAAATCGCGACCCGCGCACAAATGGTGGTGTTGCGGGACGCTGCCGGCGCTCCCGATGGCATCGGGGCCGTTTCCCATTGGGACGGCGCTCCCGTTGACTTGGCCGACGGCTTCATCCATTTTTCGACCGGCGACCAATTGGCGGGAACGCTGTCGCGCCACTTTCAGGACGTCGACGAGGTGTGGGTATTGGGCATTCGTGTCACAGATTTGCCCGCGGGCCAGCTCGTTTGGGAGACCAGTCGGGGGGGCGACCTTTTTCCGCATCTATACGGAAAAATGGGCCTCCACCAAGTCTCGCAGGTCCATCACCTGACCCGCGCGGCGACGGGTGCATTTGTGGTTCCGGCGCTCGAACCGTGACGAGATGCTTCACGCGGTGAGTCGGCTCCGTTTGGAGGGGCGCGCCGCCGCCGCGCTTCCCCAGCCGACGGGCACAAAGCCCTCCATACGGACGAGGTCTTCAATTACTTGGAGGTCGGTCTCGGTGGTTGGTTCGACCAACTCCAGCACATGGGAGGCGACGCCTTGGGACTTGGGGCCTGCCATGGGCAACGCCAAGAGGCGTCCGGTGCCGATTCCCGTGAGGCGGTCGGTGATGTGGTAGTGCTCCCGCGAGGTCTGCGCATCTTCTACGAACGAAGCCTCTCGACGTTGAATGGCGCGGCCAGCGATGCTTTGCAACGGAATCCGCAGGCCCGTGGACATCAGCTCGTCCGCCGCGTCGCCCCACGCAGCGGTGAAGCCAAGGGCGTTTCCATCCGGTAGGCGCACCAGGACCGCTCCGTGCGGGCTGAACGTTGTGGCTGCGAGGGCGGCGGCCAAGCGACGGTCGGCTTCAGTGTAGCCAGATGTCATAGAAACCTCCAAGTACACGCAAGGGTACGGACTTTCGCCCCGTGAACTTGATGGTGGTTGCGCGCCGGGACTCTTGGTGACAACGCCCCCCCCCTTCCCAGAGGGCGTAGGTGACCCGGCACGCAACGCCGCGCACCCGAAAACCGCGGGAAAGGCGCAGGAAGGGGCGGCTGCCACCGCATCCAAAATGTAGATTCCTGCGGTTTTTTCGTCCCGTGGACGCCGCAGGTTGGTTCGAGGGGCGGCCGCGCAGAATCGCGGAGCGCGTCGCTATCGGCTCCTGCGCCGAAGGTGTTTCGCCTCGGCCTCTTGCGCTTCTGCCACCGGCATACCGATGCGCTCGGCCAAGCCATAGAGCTGCGCGCGGGCGTATTCATCGTGGCCGCCCCATGCGAACATCCGCTCCATCGCTTGATCGAGGACGTAAGTCTGGGCCGCTTGGCGGCAGGCCGTGACGCGGGCCGGCGCGATGCGAAGCCCGGCGGCAAAATGCTCCAGTAGGCGCTTTTCGGCGTCGGCCATCTCTTCGTCGACGAGGGCCATGGCCCATGCAAGCACCAAGAGGCTCTCGCGTACGGGGCCGGCCGAGGCATTCGAAAGCTCGGGGCCGGTCAGGGGTGGGCGGCTCGCGAGGTCGTGGACGGCGCCGAGGTCCGGTGTGATGACTTCGGTAAGCCACGCGCCCTCTTCACTGCTGAGGCGTCCGTCACCACGCGCAATCTCGACCAACATGCGTGCCATCACTTGGCGGTCGTAGGGGTGCACGATGGGCGCGGATGCAAGCATTCGCTCAAAGTCGGACATTGCATCTTGGGCGGCGCTGGCGGAAATCCAAGTGTTGCGTTGGTTGTCCCACATAAAGCGAGATTGGACCGAGCGAAAGGCATCGACGATGCCCTGTTCTTGCTCTTTGGACGACAGCGTTTGGCTGTTGGCGTGTTGCTGTACGCCCGACATCGCGGCGCGCGCCGCATCCGATGCCACTCGGCCCACCATGTTGTAGCCCAGCGTGCTGCGAATGGCCGACGCGACCGCCGACTGCACACTCCACATCATGTTGCGCTTGAGTTGGCTTGTGACCTGCGCGCCGATGGAGTTGTCGCGCTGCACGTTGGTGCGCGCATCGACGGCCGTTCCGCTGACGGGGCATACAAAGCGGACTTGTACGGTTCGACCCCGAACGTCAAGGGACTGGATCAACGGGGCCACATTCGCGTAGGTCGGTTCGGACACGGGCTGACTCCTCGGCTCACCGGGATGGGTGTTGCGGGGGTATCCCGCATGTCGAAGGTCTGCCTCTGCTGCGGAGGGAAACGATTCATGACGCGCGCAGATTTCGAACCGGAAAACAAGCCGATGGTTTGCGGCGAGCGAGCGTCAACCTCTCGCCCAAACGCTGGTCCCCTAGAGCATCCTCGGTCCTTCGCCGCCACCTTCAGTCTCGGTGGACGGGGGAGGAACGCAGGTTCGAGATTTCCGAACACTGGAACAAAATCGGAGCGTTTGCTCGGGACGGTCAGCCGAGCAGCACGGCTTGGGCTTCGAGGGTCATGTTTGTGAGGGCGTGCCGTGCTTCATTGGGGATTTGTACGAACTCGAGGGCCACAATCTGGCTGTCGACCCGTGAGGCATCGCCTGCATGGACGCAGCGAGCGGTGCAGCGCCAGCGCTCGTCTTGGTCGGGCACGCCGAGCTCAACCAGCAAGATTTCGTGGAGACGGATGTCGTCTTCGGTGCGGAAGCGCAATCCGGTGACGCTATAGTTCATGAAGCGCTCGGGGTGTTGCCAAGCCGCGGCGGGCCCCACGACCGCTTCATCGGTGCTTCCCCGTAGCCACCTTGCTGCGGTGGCGGTGAACTCCGAAGCGGGGACGCGGCGGTAGCGAACGGGCAAGCCACCATGCAAGCGCGGAAACTCGCGTCTTTCGCGCTGGCGTAGCTGTTCTTGGGAGCAGACCAGCTCGTTTCCTTGGGCGCTGTCGACCCGCGCGACGATGCGGTCAGACTGGCCATCGGGGAGGCTCAAGATGACACGGGCACCTGCGGGAAGGTGGGAGGTGTCGCGGTCGACGTCGATGGTCCAGGTGCCATTTTGCTGGTTGCGGACTTTGCCGCGTGCCAAGAATGGCGTGTCGCCTTTCGCGCAGACGATATCGACAGTCAAGGGTGTGTGGGTGCCGGGAATGGCCATCGCGCATCTCTCCCAGTTTGTTGGGGGGGGAGCCCAACGGGTGCTTGGGGTCTATTCGGTCAAGGCTATGGGGTCCCTTTAGTCAAAACTGAAGCGCCAATTTCGCGATGGTTGTAGGGGGGCGCGGGATGGTGCAATCCGCGCTATGTGGTGTCAGCGTGCCTTGGCCCGTTCGTGGCACTTTCTGGAGAAACGATGGCGAGTGATATCGACGCCCGTTTGGCGGCATTCGGTCCGCGCGATGTGACACTCTTGGGCACCAATGCGTTGCTCCGGGTGCTTCCTTTTGCCGATCCCGTGCCCCCAGCGTCGAACTTGGCGGATATCGCGCGGACGATGAACCTCACGCTTACGCCTGCACAAGCCGCGCGGGCGGAGGCGTTGGTCCACGAAGACCGTTCTCGGCGTGCGCTGTGGCTTGCGACGGGCCTTGATGCCGGAGATGGCATCATTACGGTCCTTTCGAGCATCAAGTCTGCGATTGCGCTCTATATGGGACGCCACGGTGGCGCGCGACCGCCGACGGGCTGGAGCGACCACCAAGCGGGCGATGCTGTACTGAAGGCGCTTGCAATCGGCTACTTGTTCGACCTTTGCTTTCCCAATAGCGAAGACCCTATCGTCGATCTCGCGTGGTTGCCCTCCGGTCGTGCGCTGCTGGCCTACTTCGCGACAGCCGAAGTCGCCCTGCCATTTGTCGAAGGCCTCGTTGACGGAACCCACGCATTGTCTGTGCTGCTGCCCATTCACGTGGATGCGCAAGCACGAAAGCTCGCGACCGTCGTGGGCAGCGCGCCCGTCCAGGCGGCCCGTCAGCACCTTCCCGCATTGGCGCCCGTGGCCGACGCGTTGGTCGCTGCATCGGCAGGTTATTTGTCGCCCTTTGCACAATCCGTCGAAGAACGTATTGCGGGCTCCACCCGCGTCGTCGACCGGGTGGGGGATGTGGTCGCGGCAGGTGCCGACATTCTGCCCGTCTACCGCTTGCTCGGCTTGCGGGTGGTCGCCGAGGCCGCCGTGCTTCGTGCGGTTCTGGAGTCGGGGGTTTCGCCGCCACTTGCGGGCGGGGAGTGGCTCCAGCAGTTCGTTATCGCGCCAAGGGCCGCCGCACAGCCGCTTCCTGCCGCTATCACGGCATCGGGGTGGGAGGACGGCGTGCCAACCGAAGGTCCCGTTCCCGCGACCGACTCCTCGGAAGATATAACCTTTTCCGACGACGCCCTACGAACAGAAGCGGCCACCGCTGCTGCGTTCTCACCGCCCCCGGTCGCCGCGCCGAATGTCCCGCCGCTCCCTTCGGCGGTCGCTGCAACCGCTCCGCACGAGCCTCCCCCGTCGCACACGCCTCCGCCCTTGCCGGTGGGTGCGCGGCCGCCTGCTGTGCCGTTGGCGGCGCCGCCAACGCCCGTGGTTCCGCCGCCGCTGCCCGCGGAGGCCCCTGTCGCGAGTGCGCCGCCGCCGCTTCCGCAGGATGTCTTCGCGCGTTCGGAGGCTGCGCCGCCGCCGTTGCCCGTGGACGCGCCAGCGCCGGTCGCTGCACCGCCGAAACCCGCAGTGCCGCCTGTTCCAACCGTACAAGAGCAGGCACCCCCGCCGCTTCCGGTGCAGGCGCCCCGCCCATCGGCCCCCGCAGCCGAGAGCCCTCCACCGAAGGCCCCACCCGCGGCGCCCGCTCCCGCGTTGGCCCCAACGGCAGCACCGCCGCCGCGTCCGGTTATTCCTGTCCCGTCGGCTGCGGTTGGCCCCAAACCTCCGCCTACGAAGTCTCCTGCTCGGCCATCGTCGCCAGAGGCACAGCCCACCATGAACCCACCGCCTCCCGCTCCGTCGAGCGCCCCCGAGCCTTCGGCTGAAGGTGGAGGCATTTCGTGGACCGCCGTGGCTATCGCCCTTGTGCTGTTGCTCGCGCTCGGGTGCGCGGGCGTGTTTGGTATGGGCGGAGCGGGGGCCGTGTTCTGGGGTGCGCATCAAGAAACGTCCGAAGACGGCGCAAATGGCGGAAAGACCACGCCGAAGACCGACAAGGCCCAGCCAAACAAAGGCAAGAAGGGCGGCAAGAAGTCTGGCAAAAAATCGGGGAAGAAGAAGCCATGAACTGGCACACCCATCCGCTGTTTGATGACCCCCGCCAAGCCCATGGCCCGCCGCTCACCGACGCTTGCGTCGCAGCCGTAGAGCAGCGGCTCACGTGGACGCTACCGCGCTCTTTGGTGCGCGCGCTTTCTGTTTGCAACGGAGGGCGGCTGCGTCGCTTTTTTCATGCACCAACGGGACGCTATATCCGCGACCTCGCAGGCATCGGCTATTCCGAGGGTTTGGACGGAAGCTCGGCGCTGTGTGCGGAGTGGGACTACCCGCGGCACAGTGCGGTGTTGTCGAGCGAAGGACCGTCGGCCGTGTTGCTCTTGGCGCCCGAGACGGGCGGCGAGCCGCCGGTGGTCTGGTACGATGCAGATGCCGAGACGATGCGGGTTCTCGCGCCTACGTTCGCGGATTTCGCCCAACAACTGCGCGTGCCGACTTGGCCCGCTGCGGTCGCGATTTCTGCATCAGGGACACCGGAAGAAGTGCTGGCGTCGTTGGGCCACCTTCCGTTGGTCGGGCCAGTTTGGACCGACGCAGACGGCGCGGCCGTCGCGCGCCTCGACCGTTGGACCGGCCGCAACGGCGCGCCCACCGTGCGGGTTTTGCCGCGACGCCGACCGGACGGCAGCACGCGAATGGCAGAGTTGCCCGCGCACTTCCAGGTCGTAGAGCTCGTCGTCGAAGAGACGGACGCAGCCTGCCTTGCGTTGGCCGAAGGGCTGCGCGGCGACATTCTTCGGCTGCAATAACGGCCTGTTGGTCAGCTCCACCCGCGCGGATGGAACAAGGCCGCGCTCGCGGTGTAAGCATGCAACCACGTTCGGCCACGGATGGGACCAATCTCGCCGCCGCAAAAGAAGCCGGCCAACGGTGGCTCGCCCAAGCCAACACGAATGCGAACCGCGTCGTGGTCTGGGGTCTCGAAGAACTGCTCGCCGCGCCCGACGCAGGAAAACAAGAGCGCGCCGCGGGGCGATGCTGTTTGGGGATGACGCGCGAGGCGGTCGACGAGGTCGCGGAGTTCGCGGTCTGCCGAGGCCGCGTCGCGCCCCATCACGCAGATGCGGTCACCTTCTTTGATGGTGGTGCCGACCATGAGGGAGTCCTCCGCGCGTTTGAGGCCCAAAATGTCGCGCACGAGGTAATCGCCGGGGCCGAGTACGGAGGCTGCATCGCGCGCAGGGACCACACCTACGACGCCGGATTCCTGAAACAAACGTCGTTGGTCTTGGGTGAGGGTTTCGAGACATGCGGTGAGGGTATTCACGACGCTCTTGCCGTTGAGGGAGGTGATGGCTTGTCCTTTGGCGCCGGTCACTTCGAGCCAGTCGCTCAATGGAATCGCGCCTTGTGCGACAAGGGGCGTGACCCGAACGTCGCCGTACAGCGCCAAGCCAACTACGCCCGCCGTGAGGGTGTCTTCGCCCAGAAACAAGCGCTGGTCGGCGGGACGCGGGCCTCCGCTCGACAGGCCACCGACCTTGACGCAGCCGGGAAAGGCCGCGTCCATCGCTTGGCCCATCGCGGCGACATCGGTGAAGAAGGGGTCGGCGAGCAACACAAACGCCGGGCGCTGCTCGGGGATGAGGTCGAGCGCTTGTTGCCAGTCGAGGGGACTGCGCTGCGCTGCGGCGACCGCATCGACTTGGAACGGCACGACCCCAACATCGGGGAGGTGTCCCACCAAGAGGACCGCGCCACGGGCGTCTTCTTGTTCTCGACCATCGGTGATGAGCCCAGCGGCGTTGCAGCCCAGCACAGGAACGCCCAAAGCACGCGTCATTTCGCGGGCGAGTGCCTGCACGTCCGCCTGCAAGGAATACGCGACGAACAAGATTGCAACAGTGACCGCCTGCCCCTGGAGCGCGGCGTGTGCCCCGTCTGCGAGCTCTTGGACGATCGATGTCACCGACGTGCGTTCCGTTCGCACTGTCGCCCACCGCATCATGCGGCCTCCAGGTGTCTGGTACGGTTAGCCGGTGAAACCATGCCACGACTTCTTGCCCACCTCCGTGAACTGGGCTTGACTTCTGGGGATGCCCGCCGTGCCTTAGAGGCCGGTAAAGTCCGTTTGGACGGCATTCCCACCGCTGATGGCGGTCGCGACGTCGAGCCTTCCCAAGTCACCCTCGCAGCCGATGGACCGCGCATCCGTCCGGGGCGAGATCTGTTCATCGTCTACCGGGACGAAGATCTGGCAGTGGTCTGGAAGCCACCCGGAATGCTCTCTGTTCCCGCCCGCGGTCGTTCGGACGGACACCTCTCGGCGCTTGGCCTCGTCGGACGCATCTGTGGTACGTCGTTAGCCGTACACCGCATCGATGAAGACACCTCCGGCTTGCTCATGGTCGCCCGAACCGAAGCGGCCCAGCTGCACCTCAAGCAGCAGCTGGAGGAGCACACCGTCGAGCGGCGGTATGTCGCTATCGTTTCCGGGCATCCCCCGGTTGGTCCCGTGACCATCGACTCCGTGCTGTTTCGCGACCGGGGCGACGGCCTCCGTGGCTCGCGTCCCGATGGACGTCCCGATGGCTCGGAGCGCCGCGCTGTGACCCACATTCGTCGCCTCGCGATGCTCGACCGCCGAACCAGTTTGGTGGAGGCCACGCTCGAAACCGGCCGCACGCACCAAGTCCGCATTCACCTCGCCGAGTCGGGCTTTCCGATTTTGGGCGACCCGCTCTACGCGACGATTCCTGTCGCGCGTCGGGCGAGCCGCCTCGCATTGCACGCGGCGGTGCTGGGATTCGTCCACCCCACAACGGGGGCTGCGCTTCGCTTTACCGCGCCGCTCGCCGATGACCTGGAGCACCTCCGACGCGGCATCGTGCACGAGGCGGAGCAGCCCCGTGAAGCGCGCCCGGCACCGCGGGGAGGCGGCCGCCCTGCCGCCGGTCGGCCCGCGAAGGGGCGGCGCAAGTAGGCGACCAGACACTCTGGGGGTGCAGGCCGGGCGTACCCGCTGGCCAGCACGACCCCCAAAATGAATGGCGATTCAGTCTTCGTGCAGTACCCGAGAAGCTCTCACTGGTACTGCATTTTCGCGCGTCGTACGCTCCTCGCTGTTGTTGGGCGCGGAGCGTCGCGATGACCGGGCTGCCGCTCGCTCAGCGACAGGACTGCGTGACGGAGGAGTACTCGGGGTCACACGTTGCGCCACAGGTGGTCAGCAAGCACGTGAAGGGGTCCGACGAGAACAAGCACAGCGCGTAGCAGACGGGGTCGTAGGTGGCGTCGCAGCTTGTCATCCACTGGGACGTGCTGCCGCAGGACGGTGTGCTGCTGGACCATCCCGCGCTTCCCGCGAGGTCACAGTCGAGGTAGAGCGTGTCCCACGCGCAGCCTGAGGATACCGACGAATACTGCTGTTCCGACGCGCCGTTGCAGTTGTAGTCGTAAGAGCCGTCACCCCGGTTGTACGAGAAATAGGCGGTTTGGCCGGGGTAGACGCTCGCGTTGGAGTCGTAGCAGTCGGTGGAGTTGGTGGCGGTGTACGGGTATGCACCCGGAGAGCACCAGCACTGGGACGCGCCTGCGCCGTAGCCATCGCCGTCGGAGTCGGTGTAATAGGCGGAGCATCCGCTCGCGTTCTGCTCGTTGAGCGCGCCATCGCAGTCGTTGTCGATGCCGTCGCCGCAGATTTCCGTAGCGATGGGACTCACGACGGGATTTGCGTCGTTGCAGTCGGACAGCGTGGTGCCGACGTTTTCGCAGGGCGGTGCTTCGCAGTAGCCGTCGCCGTCGTCGTCGTAGCGCACGGTGGTGTCGTCGACGAGGTGGTTGCAGTCGTCGTCGAGATAGTTGGGGCTCTCGACGCCTTCAGGCGACACGCGCGGATTGGTGTCGTCGCAGTCGGGGATGCTGCTGGCGGCATTGAGGCACGGCGGGACTTCGCAATAGCCGTCGCCGTCGTCGTCGTAGCATTCCGAGCCGACATCGATGCCCGTGGCTTCGGTGCAGTCGTTGTCGAGGCCGTCGCAGATTTCGGGAGCGCCCGGATAGATGGTGTCGTTGTCGTCGTTGCAGTCGCCACCGTTGACCGAAACGCCGTCGCCATCGAAGTCGTAGTCGTCGGGGTCGACCACTTGGTAGATGGCGCGCGCGGTGGCTTCATTGCCATCGAGGTCGCGCACGAGGAAGGTGAGCTCGTATTCGCCGAGACCCATGGCCGCGCTGCACTGTGCGTTTCCACCGCCGTCGACAATCATTTCGCAGATGAATCCGCCGGTGTTGCTCGACAGTTCGACGTAAAGGTCGGCGGGGTCGTCCTGGAAGTCGTCGACGGTGGCGCCGAAGACGAACAAGGAGTCCTTGAGGCCCTTTTCGGTAGACGACGGGTGAACGACGGTGATGCTGGGGTCTTCGGGGTCGTCCGGTTCGCCAATCACTTCGATGAAGACCTGGTCTTCGCCCTGCTGTGCGTTGGCGTCGACCGCGCGAAGGGTGATGACGTGGGGGCCGGCGCTCAAGCGTGCCGTGGTGAACTCGACATTGCCCATGGGGTCGGGTGGGTCGGGATCGTCGAAGTCGCCGTCAGCATCGCTATGCCAGGTGACAATCAGCTCGCCACCGGACAAGTCGCCGTCAACCAAGCCGCGGAACGTGACGGGCTCGCCCTCTGCGAACACATCGTTGTCGCGGGGTTCGGTAATCGTGACGTTGGGCGGATTTTCCATGACCTTGAGGGAGCCAGCATCCACACAGCCAGTGGTGGAAAGGCCCAACAGAAGTACGGCGGAAATCTGAAGGCGATTCGGGGCAAACATCGGTGGCTCCTGCCGGGGACAGACCTGTCTTGGCTACCCTATTGGATAGGAAGCCGCGTGGGGGGATGCGAAAAATGAAATCGTGGTGACCGAAGCACATTTTTGCATGTGTCTACCTACGCGGTGCCGCCAGTCTTCGGCATTGTTGCACACGAGTGGCCGGTTTGTGGCAAAAGGTGCAGAAACTGTTTGCACCGGGTACGGCAGGGGGGTCATTCGAGGTTGGTGATGGGCCGAAAGCGCGGCACGCAAGGATTTCAGTGGATTCGCGAAGACCAAGAAGGTGAGGCGGTCACCCTTGTCGAGCGGCGGCGATGGCGAGATGTAAAGGATGAGGACGCCGAAGTAGAAGCGGTGGTCGAACGTTTGTTGTCCTTGGGCGTCAAGGCTCGATCGGAGCTTCCGTTGAGCGATGAGCTGGCGGAAGAGCTGGTCACCCACGGCAAGCTTGAAGGAACTGCCCGTGCGCGGCATTTTCGACGTTTGAAGCGCCTGCTGCGGGCCGACGAAATCGAGGCGATTCAAGCCGCGATGGAGCAAGGGTCGCCGCGAGAGCGATGGTTGCAGCAAATGGAAGGGTGGCGGGCGCGCATTCTGGCGGGCAACGACGAAGAGGTGCAGGCCTTCGTCGACTTGTATCCCTCGGCAGATCGGCAGGTCATCCGCAGCCTCGCCCGCACCGCGCGCGGCGAAGGGGGCGTCGCGGCGCGCGCAGCATCGCGGTTGTTTCAGGTGCTCAAGCAAGCATCGGCGGCGATGAATACCGAGGAAGACAGCCCCGACGAAGTCTGATGCACCTACGACGGTCTTGCGTCATTCGTCGTTTTGCGGGTCTGACGCGCGGCTGTTGGACTGTTTCGTGGCGCGCCTGTGTGGCGAAGACCTGGCGTAGGTGGCTGTTTTGGGTGGTTCGTGTTTGCTGGTGCCTCCGTAGGAAGAGCGATTTTTCGATTGGCAACGCTTGTGGTAGATTTGGGGTGCTCGCACCGTCGCCCGTGTTTGTGCTGAAAGTGGTTTGCTCGTCTCATCGTTGAAGATGATATCTATGCGGCCAATCCGGTACGCTTCATCGAGGTTCCGTGACCCAACGTTTAGATGCTCGTGCGCCCCGTTCATCGGCTCTCATCGGCCGATTGGGCCAACACGCCGTTGACGCTCTCACATTTTTTGGGAGCTTGGGCGCGCATTTGCTCGTGCTGTTGGTGCTTGTCGGCGCAGAGATGTTGAGCGTCAACCCAGACCAACCCGGCGAGGAAAACGGCGCTGAAGAAGGGCCAGTGGGCAACGGCGGCGGCGATGCTGGTGGGGGAACCGCCTTGCAAACGCCCGACTTGCCCGTGCGGGTGTCGGTGTACCAGCCCCAGGCGCCGAAGGCCGAAAAGACGCCTCCGCGCACAGAAACGCCCAAGCCCAAAACCGAAACCCCACCGGCGGCCACCGAGGCCCCCACGGAGACCACGCCGGGCCCCGAAGGTACCGGTGATGCGGCGACCGAGGGGGTGGCGGGGCGCGCACCGCGAGGCAACAAAAAGCCTTGTGAGCCGGTCGAAGAAATCGAACAACTGGGTCCGACGAAGTGGAAGGTCGAGCGCAGTCTGATTGACTGGTACGCCGTCCACCTCCGCGAACTCGAAAAACAAGCGGGCGTCGCGCCGGTCAAGGCCGACGAGAGCGCGCGGGCAGGGGCGCGGTTGTACCTGCCGCGCTGCAGCGTATTGCGGCAAGCCGGGTTCCATGGCGGAGACATCATCCATTCCGTCAATGGCCATGCCGTCACCACCATCGCTGCGGGCGTGAAGACCTACGCACTCGTGCGAAACGACAAAAAGCTCGTGGTGGAGCTGACCCGAAAGAACGGAACACAGCTCACCCTCGAATACAAGCTCGTCAAGTGAGCGCCGACCCTCCTCCCATTGGATGATTGGACCCCACGATGAAGACTCCTTCCCTGTTGTCCCAGGCGCTCAGCGACTTTGGTCTTGAACACGTCCTCGTGTTGTTCATGATCTTGACGTCGGTGTTTTTGGTCGCCATTGCCTTTGAGCGCGCCATTACGATTGGCTGGATTCGAGTGTCGGTCAGTAGCTGCCGCGCGACGCTCGACGCTGCGTGCAAAGCGTCGCTGATGGATGCCTCCGCGAAGGCGGCCGCGGTCAAGGGACCCATGAAAGACGTGCTCTTGGCCGGTCTCGACCGCGCGACGGGCAAGGTCAAGGGGGTCCCCCAGCGCGCCATCGAGCGCGAAAAGAAGAAGGTCGCCGCCCGCTTGAAGGCGCGCGTCTGGATTTTGGCCACTGCGGGCGCGTTGATGCCCTTCGTGGGCTTGTTCGGCACCGTAATTGGCGTCATGGACAGCTTTCAGGCCATCGGCGAGACGGGGCAGGGCGGTTTCGCGGTGGTCTCGGTGGGCATTTCGCAGGCCCTCATCGCCACGGCGGTCGGCATTGCGGTGGCGCTCGAAGGTGTGTTTTTGTTCAACGTGGTCCAAGCCTTTTGTAGTGCGTTGGTTCGCGACATTGGCCTCGCAACCGACGAGCTGAACGAAGCCATCGAATTTCATCGCGGGAGCTGACATGCAGAGCGCACCCAGCTCGTCGGGCGACGAAGAAGAAGATGACGGCATTTTTGGCGAAATCAACATTACGCCTCTGACCGACGTCTTCATGGTGCTTTTGATCATCATGATGGTGGTGTCGTCGGCCGTGGTGGAAGAAGAAAAGGAGTCTGCCTACGAAAAAGGGCAGCTTGCCGAGCGTGCCATGCAGGTCATGACGCCCGATGGACAAGGCGAGTCGGATGTTGTGGCGGAAGATGTCGTTGTGACGGTCACTCCCGAACGCGTGGTGTTCGTCAATGACAAAGAGATTGCGATTGACCGTCTGGACGCACGTTTTCAAGAAATCGCCGCGGCCGACCCCATGACCCGTATCGTGCTGCGCGGCGACAAAAATGCCCCGTACGAGGTCATCATGGATGTCATCTCGCGGCTGAACCAGGCGGGCCTGGGGAATATCGCGCTGGCCAGCCGAAGCTGAGGCCGGCGCTGCGCAGTGTGTGTCAGGCGGCTACGTAGACGGTGCCGCACGCTGCGGCGGAGGTAGACTTGGGCGCCATCGCGGGCATCATTCATCTGGAAGGCGAAGGTCCACCGCGCGAGCAAGCACAGCAGCTCGGGCACGGCTTGGGCCACCGGGGCCCCGACGACAAAGGACTCCACGCTGAAGCACGGGCAGTGTTTGCCCATCGGCGTACTCGGTTTTCCCACAAGGACCCGCGGGAACCCCTCGTCACAGACCGCTTTGTCGTGTTGATGGACGGACGCAGCTACAATGGTGGCGTGGACGCTGTAGCGGCGCGTTGGGCGGAACACGGCATCGACAGTCTCTCTACGATGGATGGTCCCTTTTCGCTGGCGGTTTGGGACCGGCACCACGAGCGCTTGTTTCTCGCGCGCGATGCCCTTGGCCGTCGTCCGCTGTTTGTGGCCCAGAAGGGCACCAAGCTCGCGTTTGCGAGTGAGATTGCGCCTCTGTTGGGCTTGCCGTGGGTCAGTCGGGAAATCGCGACCGACCACCTCGCGGAGTATCTCAGCTTTCGGTATGTCCACGCACCGCGTACGCTCATTCGGGACATTCAATCCGTTGAACCAGGACATTGCCTCGTCTTTGACCGCCGGGGACTTCGGGTCGAGCGCTGGGTGCGCACACTTTGGGCCGCGCCGGGTGACCCCATTCCCGACCCCATCGAAGCCGAGCGCCAAATCGACGGGTTGCTGCGGCGCTCTGTGCAAAAGCGCCTTCAAGGCGACTTGCCGCGGGCGCTGCTGCTTTCGGGAGGCCTGGATTCGTCCGCCATCCTGCGCCACGCGCGCGAGTTGGGGCAGCCGCTTCCGTGCTTTACCGTCGCGTTGTCCGGGGAGCGGGTGGACGAGTCGAGCCTCGCAAAGCGCGTGGCGACGGTCCTTGACGCCGAGCACCACATTCTCCGTATCGACGACAATAGCCTCGTAGACGCAATTCCAGACGCAACGCGCGCCATGGGGCATCCGTTGCCAACGGCCGCGGGTGTGCTGCAATTGTTGTTGTTTCGGCTCATTCGACCCGAAGCGCGGGTGGTGCTCTCGGGAGATGGCGGCGACGAAATCCTGGGTGGTCGCGGTATGGCGCGCCTCGCGGTGCTGATTCGCCGTGCGCAAGCGGTCGGCCGCCTTCCAGCGCCGGTTCGCGGGCTGGTGCGCAGGGTCGCGAAGCAAGCAGGCATGCACAATCTGGCCGCGCGGGGCGACCACTTTGGCCGGGACCGAAACGTGGGCGGCTCGCGGGTGTTCCACAGCACCGAGCGAACGGAGCTTTTGCGTGACCCCGGCTTGGTGCGGCCCGGAATTCGACGAACCGTGTTGGAGCCCGGCTACCAAGAGGTCGTCGCTGACCCGCTGAACAGCATCCTCGCGGCATGGCAACGCGGTTGGCTACCTGAAGATGGCCTCGCGCGCTCCGACCGAATGTCCGGCGCGCTGGGCATGGAGGTTCGGTTTCCGCTGCTTGACGATTCGTTGCGCGCGGCAGCCGCGGCGATGCCGGGGATGGCGAAAGTGCGCCCCGACCGCTTCGGTCGGTTTGAGACCAAAGCGCCACTGCGGGCGGCCCTTCGTCGGGTATTGCCGGCGCGCTTGGTCGACCGCCCCAAACGCTCGATGCCCAATCCGCTCGACCAATGGCTGCGCACAAGTGGCTCCGAATACCTGCGCGCCGTCGTGGACGCGCTTTGCGAAGACCCCGATGGACTCTTCTTTCCCGCAGTGATTCGGCAGTTGGAAGCAGACCACCGCGAAGGGCGTCAAAACAACGGCTTGAAGTTGTGGACCCTCGCCCTGTTTTGGGAGTGGAAGCGGCAACTATGACGTCGTCACCGTCTCTTTTTTCTCGCGGGCGTGCGCTCCGCGCGCAGAGCATCGCGCTCACTTGGTTTCTTTCGGGCTGCGGTTCTTCCTGCGCCGGGGGGCCGCCTCCGGCGTTTGACACGCTGCGCGGTCAGCTTTCGGGTGACGCGCGCATTTATGCGGAGCTTTCTTGGCCACGTCCGGGCCTTCCCGTTGAAGAGACGGTGGTTGTGGAAATCGGACCCAAAGAAGCGTCGGTTGCGGTTTCCGAGGGACGCGCGTGGACCGATGGTACGACGCTGAAAGTGGGGGACGGCGACGTCGCGATTCCCTTGTTGGACGTCGCGGACGAAGCGGCGGAGCTCTTTGCGGAGCTTCGCGCCGGCTTGTCGAACAGTCGGTGGACGCCCATCGACCCGCCGCTCGCCGGACCCGTCCGCCTTGCCGCCGATGCTACCTGGGCGGAAGTGGTGCTTCCTTTTGATTGGATGTCCGGCGAAAGCGTACTGTTGGCGGTGCAACCCGATGATGGGCGCCTGCGGTACGTCGTTGTGCAGACCGACGACCCGCCGCTCACGGTCTCGACACGCCCGCCGCGGGGAGGCGCCCGCACGTTGGTGTTGTCCGAAGACGAGAGCCTGCGCTTGGCGGTCCAGTCCTGGTCGGTAGAGACGAAGTAGCCGCTACCCGCGGGTCATCCACCAAAGCTGTGGGCTCGTGATGATGCCGGTGTGCGCGCCGTTGATTCCACCATCGGCGCCGACGACGATCGTGGTGGGCAAGGTGGACACTTGCCATGCTTCGATGGTCGCTGCGTCGGCCCGCGCGACGGGATAGGCGATGTTCAGGGACTTCACCGCGGCCTTGAGCTCTGGCTCGGTGCCATCCATCGCAACGCCCAGAACAATGATGTCAGGATGCGTTTCTGCGAAGGCGTTGAGTTGCGGAATCTCGACGCGGCACGGCCCGCACCAGGTCGCCCAGAAGTTGAGAACGACCGTCCTTCCCGTTTGTTCGGACAGGTGGAATGGCTCGCCGGTGAGGGTTGCGAGGTCAAGGGCAGGGGGACGTTCGCCGAGGTCCGGCGCGCGAAGTTTTCCGATGACGACGAAGGCCACGAGGAACAACAGCAGCGTCGTGCCCCACTCGCGTGCGATTTCGGTGACCCGCTGGCGAATGGGGCGAGGTGCCTCCACAGGGCTGTTGACGGGCGAAGGGTCGTCGGGGGGTGGGTCTGCGGGCGGGGGGAGGGTGGTCGTCATAGGGGCCTCAACCGGGGGAATCACGTGCATAATCACGCCCCACAAATGTCCAGTCCCTTGCCAGGCGGTGGCTTCGGCGGCATGCTGGTACAGCGGAAGCGGAGTGTTGGCCGCCGCCGGAGGAGGTGCGATGTCGCGTTCGATTTGGCTTGGGTTGGGGTGCATTGCGTGTGCGGCAAAGCCGGACGATGAAGCGCCGCCGCCGGTAGGGACCGTCGAAGTATGTACGGAGATTCCTGCGGACAACGGAGAGGCGCACGACGTTCGGGGGCGTTTGGCGCGGCTCGACGCTGGCGACACGGCGTGTGACCACGACCTCACGGTTGTCGATGCAGCGGGGCAAGAAACAACGGTCGGATGGAGCGTGTCCGACGACTTTGGCGCAGATGTTTCGTTGCCGCTGTCCCTCGCCGTCGATGATTTTGTTGACCTGCGGGTCCGCTCCGTGCTCGTCTGGGGTGATGTGCAAGGACTCACCGTTGTGCGCGATGGTCAGCTTATCTTGGCCGTAGAGGAAGGAACCTGGGGCGGCGCATTGGAGGAGGCGGACCTTGGCTTTTCGGTCACGCCGGGGGACGAGGTTTTTGTACAAGACTTAGAATGCGAGACCCGCACGACAGTGCAGGGGGTGTTCACCGTCGGGTCCGAGGCGTTGGTGTTGGAGCCGTTGTCCACCGGCAGCATGACGATGGGGGACAGCGATTTGTCCGTGCTTTTCGCAAATGGAACCCAGCGCGGCCCCGGCCAAGGGTGCGCGATGAGCGACCAAACCGACGTACTGTCGTGGATGGCGGGGAGATAGCAATAGGGCCCGAAAATCGTGTGCCTGAGCGGATTCTCGTCGCAGGTAGGGCGCCTACCTGCGCCCCACGCTGGCAAGGCACCGCATGTTGACCCGCGGCGAGGTCACCACCGATGGGCGCGGAGGCCTGGGGGGCGGCCCCTCGGGACCTGTCGTTTGCCGCGCTACGCGCCGCCTTTCTGCTTGCGGGTGCGGAACTTGCCGCTCTGGTTTGCCGCAACGAACTGCTCGACGGCTTCGGCCGTTCCGACGATATCGACGTGGGTGGCATAGCTGAACTGGGTGTTGCCGGATGCGCCCTGCCTGCCGATGATGTCGCCCCCATCGACCGTTCCGCCTTTGCGCACATCGGCTACGGATTCAAGGTGGTGCACCTCAAATCGCAGACCAGATTCAATGTCTTCTAGCGCGATGAACTTGCCGTAGCCGCCCGAGCCTTGGAAGGTGTGCTGTACGTCGTGGACGCGGGCATCCCAAGGGCTGATGAGCTCCAGGCCGTGTGCGCTCCCCGCCAGGGCTTGGCCGCGGTTGTTGATGCGCTCGAACGTGAAGTCGTAGGCTTGTACGTTTTGGTTTTTGGCGTTGCGAATGTTGTTGGCCGCCCAGGACTGCGAGCGGTCGCTGTGGTGCCGCAAAAAGTCGTTGCGGTCCCAGTTTCCACCGCGACCAAGCTCCCGGCTGGTGACGCCGCCGCCACCGCGGGGGGTGCCGGTCGACCACACCGCGTATTCGCCGCGGTTGGACGAGCCATTGGCCTCGGTGGACTTCTTGGACAGCTGGGACGCGTTGGTCCAGATGCGGCCCGCGCGTGCGATTGCCGCATCGGCGGCGCCCGGTTCGATGCGGCCGTCGTTGCGCAGCGCGCGCAATGTTTCGGCGCTTTGGTGGGCAGCGGTTTGCGCGGTTGACACGTCTTTGGCCTGCAAGGCGTTGTGTGCTTGCACCATCTGGTCGGCGGCGGCGGATAGGCGCTGTGCCGCTTCCGCGGTTTGGGCGTCACCCTCGGCCTCAAAGCGGGCCCGGAGGTTTTCGGCGGCCGTACATGCGCCTGTAGCGTCGTTGGTGGCCATTTGCTGGCAGAGAGCCGAGAACTCGGCAAGCATAGGCATTGCCGCTGGTTCTTGGGGCGCGACTTCGATGGGGGCCGTCTCGATGGGGGCTGTCTCGATGGGCGCGGTGCCCACTTGTGCGGGCGCGGTGCCCCCTTGTGCGGGCGCGGTGGATTGGGGCGCGGTGCTCACCGAGGCGGAGGCCGGAGCCGGCGGCGCTGCGACGTTGAGCTTGGGCTTGTTGGCGTTGGCCTTGAGGACGTTCTTGGCGCGACCCCAGCGGCTACGGCGGTCGGCTTGGCCGTTTTGGCCGCCGTTGATGCGCTGGGTGATAGAATCGAAACGGCCTTGGTCGGCGAGCTCGTTGAGGCCGTTGTTCGTCCAGTATTGTGCTGCGATTTTGAAGCCAAGCTCGGGAGTTGCGGCCTTTTCGGGGTTCGCGACAAGGTCGACGCCCAACTGGCGGCCATAACGGGTGTAGTTGTCGCGACCGGTAATCTGGATGGGGCCCCGGCCCTTGAAACGGCGGCCGTCTCCGCGGAAGACGTTGCCGAGGTCTTCTCGACCTTCGTAGGCCGCGCCGCTCGCGTACTCTTCGAGGGTATTGAAGCCGTCGGACTCGTGGCCCAACTGGGCGATGTATGCCGCTTTCCGGGCGTCGGTGGTGATGTTGGCCTGCAACATCGAGGCATTGAGGTGGGGCAAGTACGTGCGCAACGTGCCCTTATCGACGCCCGGCGCCATTGCCTGGAACTCTTCGAGGGAAACGCTCGCGACCACGGCAGCTTGGAGGCGCGCGTAGGTGGTGGGACCCAAGCGGCCGTTGGCCTGCACTTTGTTGTTGACCTGAAACTCGCGCAGGCGGGCGGAGGTTTCGGGGCCAAATGTGCCGGTGGCGCCCATGGGGTACCCGAGGCGGGTCAGCGCGGCCTGGGCCCACGGCACGACGCCCCCGGACTGGCCAACCTCTACGATCGCACCTTGGACCACTTGTTCGGCGGTGGGAGCGTTGGTGCTGGTCCCTTCTTCGTTCGCTTCGCTGTTCTCGGCGACTGCGGCGCCCCATACGTTGAGGCCTCCGGTGCTCGGCGCCGCCTGCGCTTCGGGCATCCGCGCGGCCTGCGCCGACATCGAGGTGTCTGTGCTGCGTGGCCCTGCTGCTTCGACGCTGGGTGCGGGTGCAGAGGTCGGGCTTTGCGATTTTTGATGCGTGACAGCCACCGGCGTGCTCCGAGGATGAGGTCAACCGATTGTATCCGCCGTGTGACGCTTGGGGATTTCACCGCGCTAGCATTCTTGCTTTCAAACAAATGTCATCGTGTAATCGAAATAGAAGCAAAGGGACCTGGAACATGCAAAACGCCGTCGTTCCAGGACCATTCATCGGTGCTCGCGCCGTCTTTTGTGACACGAGAGGGGGTGTCGGTGAAACCGATGACCTCTGCGCCTGCACCGGCGGTAAACACGGTGCCCTCCTGCCAATCGATGTTGACCGCGTCACCGGTGTCCGTCATCGAAAAAGCGCTGCCATCCCAAAGTGTGGTGGTGCCATTTGCACCGACGGCGGCGCGCACGAACAGAACACCGGCGTCGTTTGTAAATGACTCGGTGTCACTGCCGTCGGAGACGGGGGCCCAGGTGTCGATGGTGGGGCGGAGAAGTGGGATGAGCGCGCCGTCTTGTAGGAAAAGCGGCAACACTTCGAGCGGGGCAGGTACGGTGACATCTGCGCCGGGTGTGCAGGTCAGGGGTGTTCCGTCCCACCAGCTCCGCCAAGCGCCCTCCGGACAAGGAAATGTACGGGTCTCCGCGCCTGCTTCGATGACGGGCGCGACGAGGAGGTCTTCCCCGAGGAAGTAGACATCGGCCGGATGTTGGCCGTGATGGGGCTGCTGGAGGCCAAAGGGACGGAGGAGGGGACGTCCGCCGGTCGCGAGCTGGGTGGCTTGGGTCCACAAATACGGTGTCAACCGTAGGTGGAGTCGCGCGTAAGAACGGTAGAGGTCCAGGAGTTCGGGTTCGTCGGCGAGAATCTCCCAGGGCTGCGAGCTGGAGCTGTTTCCCACCTGCATGACGGCGGACAAGGCCGTATGTTCAAACCAGCGCACAAAGGTCTCGACGGACGGGGGCGAGTGCCGGTAGCCGCCTGTGTCGGAGCCAAAGAAGGGGTATCCCGAGGGGCCGAGGCCGATGGCTGCGCTGACCGCCGATGGGAGTCCACCGACGGCTTGTGTGCCGTCGCCTCGTAGGTCGCGAAAGGTGGAGAGGTCGGCGTCGAGGTCGCCGGGCCAAATGATGCTGGTGATGGTGTGGTCCCGCCAAGTGCCAGCGCGATTCAGCAAGAATCCGCCGTCGCTGCCAAGGGTCTCGCCGTAGGCCTGGTGGTACAAGCGCGGGAACTCTTTGTGCATGGTTCGCTCGTCCGAGCCGTCGGCGAAAGCCCACACGTTGCGGAAGCCTCCCACGCCCAAAAACACGTCCTCGCCGTAGTCAAGTTTGTATCCCTCTACGCCGAGCGCGGTGTACCGGCCGATGAGCCCTTGCCACCACGCCATCGCGTCGGGATTGGTGAAGTCGATGGGGGGGCCCCAAGAGTTGAAATAGATGGGCACGGCGGGCGGAAAGTAGCCGTTGGTGGCTGCTTCGGCGTATAGCTCGGGTGCCATGTCTTCGTTGATGTACGGTGTATGCCAGACACCAACCCGAAGCCCGGCGGCGTTGGCATCGGTTATCATCGCGGCGGCATCGGGCCATTGGGTCGCTTCGAAATCGAACGTGTTGACCCCTGTGGCATAGGGCCGGTCAATCCAGATGCCGGACGTGGCGAGGTCGAGGGCGCGAATGGTGTCGATGTCATCGAGAACTTGGCTTTGACCGGTGTTCTCGTCACGCCACAACAGAGGGCCGAGCGCCCACGGCGCGGGGAGGGCCGGAGGGCCCGTTACGCTGTAGTAGCGGGCGGTGACGTCGATGGCTTCCGGGGCGCCCAACAAATAGAATGTGAGACCCACGAGGGTGTCCGGGCCGGTGCCAATGGTCGCGAATACGCGGTCGTCATCGGTTGCCGCGACATCAAAGACGGTCGGATGGTCGTCTTCTACGAACAGGCCCCAGCCGTTGGTGCCGATGAGCAGTGGCACGGGAACGTGGGCTTCGTTGTAGGACGACTCCAGCTCGAAGTCGGCGACCAAGTGCATCGGCCGCACGGTTCCGCGGTGTTCGGGGCGGTCGAATAGCTCGCCCAGGCCGTAAAAACCTTCGGCGGGGTCGACGGAGGTGAATACGCGATAGCCCGTCCATACGCCTTCGGTGGGCGCTTCGGGCAACCATTGAAGGGTGAAGACATCGTCTGGACCGACGGTTGCGGTGAGGTGGGCAGCGCCGTGCTCGTAGTACATCGCGGTCGTGAACGTGGATGCCGTGCGCGCGACGACTTCTGTGCGGAGCGGCGTCTCCCAGGTGGTTGCGGCGTTGGGATAAGTGGGGTCGTAGCTGCGGGTAGGGTCGTCGGCGGATTCGTGGGCGAGCGCAAATGCCGCGAGGGGCAAAGACACGCGGGGCTCGCCGTTGACGATAAGTGTCCAGATATCGCTGGTGTCGGCGAGGCAGGTGTCGCCGGCGCACAGCGGTGGGGGAGCGGCGGAGTCGTCTGGCTTGCCGGAAGGCGAGGTGCCGCATGCGACGAGGAACAAGACGGCCGCAGCGCTCCATCTCGTTGACGGGCCTTGGGGAGATGGGGGCGTGCGAAGCTGCGTCGAAGTGCGGATAGCGGTAGCGTACACGGGGCCTTCCAAAAACCGGCGACCGACACGGAACGTGCAGTGCGCGGAACTTCTGTCGGAGGCTACCGAACGCAGGCGGGGTCGACAAGTTTTTGCGTGTCGTTTCGTTCGCGTTGAGACGCGCCGACATTGTTGGCAAGAGCAAAAAAGCGGCTTGTGAACCACAAGCCGCATGTGCAACAGGAAGGCCAAACGGAGCGGCCCCAAAGGCGAAATTTCAGCGGGTGGCCTGAACCGCGATGTAGAAGTTCGACGAAGTGGGGGCCTTCGCGACCGTGAAGTCTTCGTTGAGCAAGTACACCGTGGGCCACGCGCCGGCGAGGATGTCGTAGGCAATCGCTTGGGAGCCTTCGCCGCCGAACACCGGAATGAATTCGCTGTGGTAGCGGGTGTCCCAGGCTTCCAACTGGCCGACGACCGTTTCGTTGCCCGAGCGGTCTTCGCCGAGCAGGGTAATCCACTGGATTTCGCCCGCTTCAATCATGTCGGGGAGGTCGGGGTTGAGGCTCGAGAAGCCGTAGTCATCGCCGTTGTTGGTAATCCAGGACGACAAGCCGTTGCACGGGCCGCACCAAACCGCGGAGATGTCGAGCAGAACGGGAACACGGTTGGAGAAGTCGTAGTTGTCGACTTGGTCGCCGAACTGGTCGGTCAAGGAGAACCGGGGGAACTGCTCACCCTCGGAGCCGCGGAAGGAACCCGAATCGCCGCCGCCAAGGGCGTCTTTGTCGGGGTTGTATGGCCAGTGGCCGGTGTAGATGAGGCTCTCTGCGTCGTTGGGGTCGGTGCCTTCGGCGATTTCCCACACGTCGAGGTAGCCGTCGCCGTCGGTGTCGGCGTTGGGGTCGATCTCTTCGCCTTCGCCTTCGCCTTCGCCCTCGCCTTCGCCTTCGCCCTCACCTTCGCCCTCACCTTCGCCAGAGGTGCTTTCAGAGGTGGACTTTTCATCACCACAAGCAAATGCAGCAAGGGGCAATACGAGAAGGAGCGTATGGAGCTTCATGGAATCCTCTCCGGGGCCGACCGGCCCAATGGGCAGTGTTGGGAACGATAGGTGAAAATCAATTCCAGCCGACGATTCGGTGGGAGTTGGCCGACTTTACCACCATCGGACTGACCTTGCTGCCTCTTCGTGAGTTCAGACGGACCTTTGACGAGAGAAGAGAACATGTTCCCAATTTGGGGGGAGCGCATTTCCCCTGTACATCTGGCCAAGGTTGGTTATCTATACATGTGAGCAGGGGTTTTCGGAGCCCGCTGTTCCTTCGCAAATGGGCGGGAAACGCCGTCGCGTCGAACCAACGGAGTAGCGGGTGTGGGTCATCGGATTTCAGGACGGCACAATCACCGTGTCGGGCGTACCGAAGGGAAGTGTGGGTACACGGGATTCGCGGCCGGCAGCAGCCACGATTCCGGATGGCTTTGTGTGGGACGATCGAATCACGGGCCTGCGCGGGCCCGCGGTGCATTACGGAGATCTGGTCTTGAACGCTTCGCGCGCGGGGCAGGCGTTTGACGACAAAGCCCGTCGATGGTCGCCTTTGCCGGACCTGACGCACCACGCCGCACGAACGCCGCGCGCGTACCAATCCGCGGCGCTCGATGCGTGGATGTCCGGAGGCCGGCGGGGCACAGTCGTGTTGCCCACCGGCGCCGGGAAGACATTTGTGGCCGAGATGGCCATTCAACGCACCCGTCGCCCTACATTGGTGGTCGCGCCAACGCTTGACCTCGTGGCGCAGTGGCACCGGCGCCTATCCACCGTGTTCGGTTTTGATTGTGGGGTGCTCGGTGGGGGCCAACACACGCTGGCCGACATCACCGTCTCCACCTACGATTCGGCCCTTCTGCATATGGGCCGTTATGGAGACCGATTTGGCTTGGTCGTGTGGGATGAAGTCCACCACTTGCCAGCGCCAGCCTATCTTCAGGCTGCGACGTGTGCGATGGCGCCATTCCGGTTGGGGCTGACCGCCACCTACGAACGTGACGACGGTCGTCATCTGTTGCTTCACGAGGTCGTCGGGCCTGTCGTGTTTCAAGTTGGCATTACCGACCTCGCAGGACGCTTCTTGGCCGACTACGAGACGATTCGCGTGGAAGTACAACTCAACGAAGCAGAGCGTCAGAAATACGACGACTACCGAAAAGAGTTTCGCGATTTCTGCGCCCAAAAGGGCTTGTCGCTGGGGGGGCCCCAGGGTTTTCAACAGTTTTTGCGCGAAGCGTCTCGTTCCCGCGCGGGTCGCTCGGCCCACCGCGCTTATCTCGCGTACAAGGCCATCGCGCATGGTACGGAGAGCAAGCTGGAGGTCCTGGTGGAGCTGCTCCGCGAAGAGGCGGGGCGGCGAACGATCGTGTTCACCAACGACAACGCGACCGCCTACCGCGTGAGTCGCTTGTTGTTGGTTCCTTGTATTACGCATCACACCGACATCAAAGAACGCAAGTGCTTATTGGAAGCATTTTCTTCGGGCGAGCTCCCTATTTTGGTGACCAGCCGCGTCTTGAATGAAGGCGTCGATATGCCCGAAGCGGAGGTGGCTATCGTGGTGTCGGGGTCGGGCACCGTGCGCGAGCATGTGCAGCGCCTTGGCCGAATTTTGCGTCCAGGACACGACAAGCGTGCGGTGCTGTATGAACTCGTCGCCGGCGACACCACGGAGGTCCATGCGAGCGCGCGTCGGCGAAACCACGCGGCTTATCGTGACTCCGATGAGGAGCCCGAATGTTGACCCGTGACCTGCTTCGTGTCCGCATCGAAGGCCGGGTGGTGGTGCCGCACACCCTCGCGCTGGATGACGAACGGCAACTTGCCCGCGCCGCCGCGGTGTTGGAGGTGTTTGACGTTGCCGAACGGGAACGCTGGACCCGCGGTGCGCTCGATGCCGCCCTCGACGACCTCCGCGGGGTCGATGCCGGTCAGGACATTCTGCGCGGGATGGCCAAGGTCCTCACCGACCGCTGCACCTTCGAGGCCGACGCACCCCTCGACCCCGTCGAGTTTCGGCAGCAGGTGTTTCGGGAAGCAGCCAAACAGGGGCCCTTGTCGTTGCGGCCAGGGCCGATGGGGCTGCCGACCGCGGAATCGGTGCTTGTTTCCGTCGCCGCTGCTTTGCCGCTCCACCCCCGCACGCAGCAGCCGTGGACCCCAGCCGAGCTGCAGGATGTGCTCTACGGCGACCTTCCCACCGAGCAGCGGTTGGTCTCCCGCGATGGTCCCCAGTCTCCCGATGCGTTGGTCGCGCGGTACAATGTTGCGCTTGTGCAGGCGTTGTTGCTGCGGGCCGCCCACCTCGACATCACTCTCGACCGTCCCGACCCATTGCGTGTGCGGCAGTTGCTGCGGCATCTCAAGTTTCACCAGCTCATGTTTCGCTTGCACCGCGATGGTGATTCCTACCAACTTCGGGTGGATGGCCCGCAGTCGTTATTGCAACAATCGAGCCGTTATGGCCTACAGCTGGCGGTATTTTTCCCCGCATTGTTGTTGCTGCCGGGGCCGTGGCGTCTCACCGCCGATATTTTGTGGGGCAACAAGCGGGTCTTGCACAAGACATTGACCATTCGCAGCGAAGACGGCTACCGCAGCCACTACCGCGACCAAGGCGCTTGGCACAGCAACGCCGAGAAGTGGTTTTCGGAGCGCTTTGCGCAGTTGGAGACCGGGTGGTCGGTGTCTCCGGGAGAACCTTTGGATTTGGGCGGCCAGCAAGTGTTGGTCCCCGACCTCACGTTTCGAAAAGACGGACGAATCGCGCATCTCGACATCGTGGGCTTCTGGCGGAAGACCTACCTTGAGCGTCGAATTTCCGAGACACCAAAGCACGTGGTGTTGGCGGTGTCCAAACGACTCATGGGGGACAAATTGGCCTTGCCCGCGAGTCTGGGAGCGCAGATTGTACCGTTCGCCGAAATCATTCCGGCGAAGACGGTCCTCCAGAAGCTCGATTTGGTAGCCGTTGCAGAGGTTTAGTGTGCCCCCTGTTGGGCCTCGCTCACAAGGAGCACGGGAAAGGCTCGGTTCCCGGTACGAGGCTCACAAATTCGCCTTCATCGGCGTGGCTCGAAACGGGCGCTCCGCCGCTGGTCGCTTCGGCGAACCAATCGGCCATGACCACGCCGTCGACCGTCCCCGACCACAGTTCGTCGCGAATCGTGACCACATGCGTACTCTCGGGGGCGCCGGTGAGGTACCATGCGATGCCCGGTAGGTCGCGTGTGTCACAATACGCAGCGCGAACGGCGTTCAGGAATCCTTCGCGGCTCGAAAAGTAGGAGTCGCCGGCATGAATGTCGTCGATTTGGTTGGTGAGCATCAACAATTGCTGCTCTGGTTCCCGCAGCAAACGAGGGGATAATGCTTCGGCAATGATGGTTCCAACGGCACAATCACCCTCGAAGCAATACGGGGGAAGCAGCGGAAGTGTGCCCCATTCAGGGATTTTGAGCGCGCCAAGGGCGCGGACACCAAGGGGCTCGCCATTGTCAAGCGCGAGGCCAGCGTCGGGGAACGCGGTAGTGTGGGGCCAACCCAGCTCGTCCAGCATCCATGCATAGTTGTAAAGCGTGCCATAGCTACCGGCGGACCAGCCGCCAAATAGCGCGTGTACGTTGTCGGGGCGGTAGCCTTCGGGGCGGCTGGGGTCGTTGTCGATTTCTCGCCACATCCAATCCCGAACCTGCGTGACCGCCGCGCGCGCATTGACGGCTCCATAGCGGGAAACCACGAGTGAGCCGAGGTCTTCGTCGACACCGCCGCCCGCGTGAACGTCTTGGGTGCAATAGGGCAAGAAGACGTGGGTCCAGTTTGCAAACGCGGAGTCGTCGCCGGTGGTGCTTGCAATGCCGCCCACACCCTCGGGCGGTGTGTTGTCGAGCGCGCTGAACAGCTCGGGGTAGGCGGCCTTGCGTGCGGCGCAGTCGTCGTTGAACACACAAACGCCGCCGCCTTCGAGGCCAATCAGCACGTTGTCCAGCGGGTAGCCTTCGGGGGCAGGACGAATCCAAAAGGCATAGTCGGAGCCATCGCCGCAGCGGGTGCCGTGCTCGCCGCCTTCGAAGACCACTTGGGTCCATTCGCCGCGCGGTGCGTCAAAGTCCACTTCCGAGGGGCCACAATGGGCGCCCAGCTCGGCGGCCTCGGGGCGTGCGGTAATGGCGAGACAGTCGGCCTGTTGCGCGGAGCGGGCCACGAGTTCGGCGGCGGAGGTGGGCAGCCAGTCGCCGAGGTTGGGGCAATCTGCGTTGATTTCGATTGTCGTGACGTTCTCTACGCCGTCGCGTGCATCGTTGACGGTGCTCTCAGTACAACCGGGCTGGCCGAGGCACACCGAATAGTCGACGACGGCGATTTCCACCATCCCGGTGAGGGCATCGCGGGCGCTTTCGAGGCACTCGCGGGTATCGGCATCGGCATTGGCCCACACGGCTGCGTGGGGGCCTCCTGCGACCCTCCCGACGAGCATCTCTGCGTTTTGCTCACACGCGAAGACCAAGCGCTCGGCGTAGTCCGCGGCGGAGCGGTCGAGGAGGTCGTCGGTGCTGCACGTCGACAAGACGGTGCTGCGGAGGTCGTCGAGCGCGGTGGAGGTGGTGGGGTCGTCTGCGGCGCACAGGCTATCGCCGCTCGCGAGGCACGCGCCGTGGGCGTCGGACACGGCCGTCACGCACGAGCGGAGCGCCAAGATAGCGGCGGTGTCGCAGGGCGTGGTACCCGACTTGCTGGGGTCAGATTTGCACGCGATGAGAAGCAGCAGGAGGAGGTGCGTCGGTTTCATTCCGGTAATTTACCGGACGGGAGCGGGTGTGCACGGTTTGGGTGTCAAAAGGGTATTTCGCTGCGATGCAACAGTAGCGACAATGAAGAGTTGGCCGGCAAAGTTGCAACAGCAAGGCGTGTGAAATGCTGCATTGCAAATTGGCCGCGTTGGCGTCAATCTTCGGTCGACGGCGGAGCATTCGCGAACGATTCCAACGGCGATAGCGTGGACAATCGGGTCACGTCTTCGGGACGAACGATGCTGTGCGGCTCCACATGTGCATCAATTCCCCGCAGAAGAACGTGCATACGGGCTTGTTGCGCGCGCAAATGCTGCGCCAACAGCGTAAATCCGGGCCGAGGGTCGAGGTCGCCGCAGGTGAAGATGTCGGCGGCGGCGTAGCCGTGCTCGGGCCAAGTATGAATCGAGAGGTGCGATTCCGCCAAAATTGCGGTGGCGGTGACGCCCTGGGGCGCGAAACGATGGGCGACCACCTGCAAAGTGGTCGCGCCGACAGCATCGGCAGCAGCGCGAACCGCCGCTTCTACCGTCGCGCAATCGTTCAGGCGGACGACATCACAGTCGTAGAATTCTGCGATGAGGTGGCGCCCGAGGGTGTTCATGGCGTGTTGTCAGACCGGATCGGCCGAAACAAGGTTGCCTTGACCCTTTCCGATGGCTTTCGCGGCCAGCTTGAAGGCATCTTCGGCATACGGCGCATCTACGGTGACCTCCACGCGCACCACAAAGGGGCGTGGCGCGGCGTCGGCGTCGAAGTGTGCGGTGAGGTCGGTGTCGAGGGCGGCATCGACTTTGCCCATGGCCATTCCGTCGGAGTGAATCCCAAATACCTTCCGGGGTTGAATCACGAGGCCGGGCAGTACGGTCCCTTCTACAGCGATTCCGGCGGTATCGCCCAGTTCATAAGTGTTGGTGAGATTTGCGACGATAGTGCGCTGGCCGAGCGCAGGACTCTCGAATGTGTAGATGAAGAGCTGGTCGGTCTTTTCGTGGGCTTTCTTTTCAACGACCTTCATTGCGTACACAGGCATGGCAGACTCCGGGGGACGAAACAGGTCCACCCCGATAACCGGTCGGGTCCTGTTCTTCTGGTGAGGCTTGTTCCTCATTCCTCTACTTTGGATGGAGCGCACCGATGCCTGAGCCCCTCACTTTTGACCAAGTTGCCGAGATGTTCACCTCTCTCGGCGTGAAGTCCTTTGGCGCCGCTTTGCCCGAAGGTCGCATTCAGTGGACGAATAGCGACGGGGAGGTCGTTGCCTATGCGCGTTGCCAAGCGATTTTGAGCTTTGCACCCGCCAATGCCAGCCTGATGTGGGCCGAGAAGATCCCTTCGTTTGTGGACGCTGGCGTGCCGTGCCTGCCCGCTCCCGATGACACCGGATACCAAGAGGGCGTCGACCTCACCGAAGCCCAAGAAATGGCTGGCCAAGCCGCGCAGCTCGCCAATGCGCAGTTCTTGTATGCGGCGCCAACCGGTGGTGGCGGGCAGCTATTCCTCGCGATTCGCGACTTCTCGCCCGGCGCACCCGATGCCGACCCCGAAGCGGACGCGCGCCGAATCGACGCATCCCGTCGGTGGGCACAAGAGCGCTTGCACCAGATTTCTGCGGTGCTCTCGAGTGAGCGGGCCGAAGAAGCGGGCTCGATGCTCAAGACCTTCGCCGCACAAGCCAAGCAGCACGCCGACTTTGTGGTGGTAGGAACGCCCCTCGCCAGCCGCCTGACCGGCGTGAGCGTGCAGGCGACCACCTGGTCGACGGCATTGTCGATGGACGCCCGAAACCGCGACCGTGTGGCCTATGAAATGGCGATTGCGGCCAATGGCTTCGAAGCGGGCGGGACGAACAGCGACGCATAACGCAGGGTGATTGCCACCATTCGCCGACAACGCGGCGGGGTCCGTCGGGAAGGACGGCCCCGCGGGCGGCCGTGGTCTATTTGTATACCACAAGCCATGAGTTCATCAAAATATTGCCGTCCCCACCGATTGTGGTGGGCTCTGCGCCATCGATGGTGCCTCGGTAGGAAATCGTTGCGGTATTTCCGGGCGTCACGTCGCCGGTTACGTCGAGGATGAAGGGGTCGACGCGTTGGCCGGGACACCAGCCGCCGCGTCCAAACCACCAAGTGCCCCACTGGTTTGGCACGGTGCCATTGGAGACGGCGTCGCTGCAGCCTTGCTCGGTGCTGGCTTCGTTGAAGGTGTGGGACCACGAGTAGCTGTTGACATCGAAGGTGTGGCCGTGGGCGCAAAACTCGCCGCAACCGTCTCCGTCGGCTCCGTGACCGGTGATGATAGCGCGCACCTCGACATGGGCAGCATCGGCGGGAATGTCGACTTCAAGGGCTTCGCGGTTGTTGTAGTTGGCGTCGAGTGTGCCGCCCTGGAAGAGCGGAATCGCCTCGACGGCGCGGTAGCCCTTGCCTTGGTTCGCGAGCCGCAAGGTGGTGGTGACGGCGGTGGGCTGCGTGTTCCAGGAGGGCGCCCATTGGTAGCGGAAGGTGTGCGCGCCGCCAGTGTTGAGCCACGCGAGGGCGTGGGAGGCATCGACCACCCACCGGCTTTCGCGGTGGTAGGTGGTGATGAAGCGGCCCATTTCTTGCCACGCGCTTGTGTCGGGATTCCACCACCAAAGGTGGGCGAGATAGTCCCAGGCGCCGCAGTTTCCGTACTCGCCATTGTTTTGATTGGGACATTCCATCAACACGTCGATTTCGAGGGTGTCAAATCCTTGCATCGTGGCGGCGTCGGGCAAGGTGACGGTGATGTCTTTGTATTCGGCGATAATGCGGTCGGAAAACGCAGGCGCGGAGCCGAGCACAGGCGCGGTGTTGGGCCCCCACAGCTCGATTTCCGTGGCGCCCATCGCATCGAGGCGCTCTTGGCGTGCGGCCTCGAAGTTGAAGTATTGCGGCTCGCGGGCAACCGACTCCATGCGCGGCCACCAGGGCCAAGACAGCGAAGGGTCGTAGGCCTCGACCCATGCCGAAGAGCCGAGCGTGCGAATGCGCTGGAAGCGGTCGATGGCCCAGCCGTAGCTGCCGACGCCGCGCGACATGTACTTGACGATGTCGTCGTTGACCCGCGATGCGTGGCCGAGGACATGGAGGCGGGGCTCCCACCACGCAGCGTCTTCTTCGGACATCTCGGCCAACAGACCGCCAATGTCGTCGGCGAGGGGTTCGGCGTAGGTCGCGATGTCGGCGTCGTCGCCGGAATAGACCACGAAGAAGTAGTGGACATTGGGCGGAGAGTTGTCGATGAGGTCGTCGAGGCCGATGGTCCACCAGGAGTCGCCGGTTTCGACGGAATATTGGTGGGGGACGAACACGTAGGACTCGCAGCCCGACCAGTTTTCGGACAGCGACCAAGTGGAGCCGTCGAGCAGTTCCAGCGAAAAGTCTTCGACGAGCGCGCGCCGCAGGTATTCGCCACCGCCGGAGGGATCGAATGGGCGCGCGGTCTCGCCGAGCACGGCGCACACGTCGATGTCGGTGTCGGTGTCGGTGTCCGCATCGGTGTCGGCGTCGGAGTCGGTGTCGGCATCCGTGTCGGTGTCGGTGTCGGTGTCGGCGTCCGTGTCGGCGTCAGCTTCCGCGGTGGTAGTCGACTTTTCGCTCTCGGAATCGCAGGCCGAAACGGTCAGACCCAAGCTCAACAGCAACAAACGGCGCATAATGCCTCCATCGGGAGGTCAGGATAGCGCCTTTTTGGGGACCGCCGCGTGTTTCGGGACGGGTTTGACAGGAATCCAACGCGCGCGTATCGCCGCAGATTCGACCCGCATCGGTGGTCTCGACAATCATCACCAGGTTCCGAAAACGTGGTCCCAGAAGGTGGTGGATACACCGAACTTTCGATCCATGTGCGCCGGGCTGTGATGGTGCAGCAAATGGTGCTTCTTGAGACGCTGGAACACGGGATTTTTCAGTTTGAGGTGGTGCGTCGAATAGTGGATGATGTCGTAGACCATATAGCCAAACAAAAACCCTGACGACACCGGCCATCCCCACGCTGGGCCCAGTGACAAGCGAAACACGAGCGCAAACATGCCGCCCAGCAAGAGACTGACGGCGGGGGGCATGACAAGGCGGTAGCGGTCGCGGTCCCACTCATGGTGCACGCCATGTACCAAAAAGTGAAAGCGCGGGCCCCAGGACGTCGCGGGTATCCAATGAAAGACGGTGCGGTGAAGGGAGTATTCAGTGAAGGTCCACACGGCCCAGCCGAGAACCCAACACAAAGCCGCTTCCGCCGGCCCTACGCCCGCAGACAGGCCCATCGCCATCAGCGCGGCGGTACCGGGCAGCCAAATGAGCGGAACCGTCCACCAAGGGGTACGGGACAGGGCATCGAGCCAGTCGCTCTCGAACATTCGGGGGGAATCGGGACTCGCGCGCACCCATTACTCCACGACCAAGTACCGGTTGGGCATCACCCGACCGGCGCGGGCTGAAGAGCGTATCCCATGATTGCCCGTTGGCCCAATCATGGGTTGCGGTTGCCCCTTTTCCCCACACGGTCACTATACTGGGGCATCACCCATGAACGGTGGATCTGTCATGGTACCTCGGCGAGTTGTTTCTCCATCTGTTTGTGCCGCACTTGCGGTGTCGGCATCGCTTTCGGTCGGCTGTTCCGACGACCCACCTCCGCCGCCGCCGGTCGATGCGCCACCGGTGGTCGAGGCCCCCGCAGAAGACACCGGGCAAGGCGGGAGTCGAAATCGAAACCCCCAGCTGACGCGGGTCAATTATTCGCCCGGTCGCCCCACCACCGCAGACCACATCCGCCTGGAGGTGGCGGCGGAAGACCCCGATGGCGACACACTTCGGTACCAGTACCAGTGGTCCATCAATGGGAAGGAGATGGCGCACCTCACGCGCGACAACATCCCCGGTTCGTCTTTTGACCGTGGGGACGTCGTGGTGTGCGAGGTGACCGTCGAAGACGGCAAAGGCGGCTCGGCATCGCGGAAGACGGCGGAAATCGAAATCGTGAATTCACCACCGGTCTTTCAAACGGACCCCCGCCAAGTGCGCAACCTCGATGGGCTGCAGTTGCAGGCATCCGACCCCGACGGTGACAAGTTGACGTTTTCGATGCGCAATGCGCCCGCTGGCATGACCATCGACCGCGAGCGGGGCGTCATCCGCTATCGGGGCACGACCCAGGAAAAAGGCGGACATTACGAAGTGGTCGCGACGGTGGATGACGGCGTTGGAGGGACCGCGACGTGGACGTTTGCGCTGGATGTGAGCGCGGGAAGCGCGGGAAACAATCCCGAAGCATCCGCGGAGGCGGCGCCGGAGGCTCCGGCTGCAGACCCGAACACCCGCGAGCGCCGACGTACTGCTTGGTGAGGACAAGTGCCTCTACGGGACGCGCGAGGCGGAGCGCATTTGGTCGATGGCGGCCAAGATGCCGTCGACGATGACCTCTTCGGGGTCGGTGCCGTGGAGGACGAGGTGCGCGTGGGCGACCGACGGCGCGACATAGGCCTCGTGCATCGGACGCACAGTGGCGAGGTATTGTTCGAGCACACCCGCCACATCGCGGCCGCGCTCGACGACGTCGCGGCGGATGCGGCGCACCAGTCGAATATCGGCGGGTGCGTCTACGAAGACGCGCAGGTCAGACAAGTCCCGTATGCGTGGGTCGGCGAGGGTCAAAATGCCCTCTACGAGAATGATAGGCGATGGCAGGACCGTCTCGACCTCGGGACGTCGCCTGTGGGTCGGAAAGTCATAGACCGGAAGACCGGCGGGCTTGCCTTCGCGCAACCGGGAGAGGTCGTCAACGAGACGGTCGGTGTCGAGGGCGTGAGGATGGTCGTAGTTGTGGCCACGGGGCTGGGCGACGTCTTTGTAGTATCGGTCGTGCTCGATACGCAGCGCGCCCAGACGCGCGGAGACGGTGCGCGCAGCCGTTGTTTTGCCGCTGGCGGTGCCTCCGGCGATGACGACGATGAAGGGAGGGGTCACGGAAGCTCCTCGCCCCGCACGCTCACCTCGCCGTAAATGCGGGCACCAGCGGGACACTCTAAAATGCCGACGTCCACTTTGCCGCGAACGGTTGCGCCTGCGGCCAATCGAAGGCGCTCACGGCACCGCAGGCGGCCGATGAACTGGCCCGCGATAAATGCTTGCGCAACGTCCGCCTCGCCCTCTACGGCGCCCGTAGGCCCGATTTCGAGCACTTCTTCGGTATAGAGGCGCCCGACGAAGGTGCCGTCGACCCGTACCCGTCCTTCAAAGGAAAGGTCGCCTTCATGACGGGCACCCGCACCAAACAGCGTGGTCAGAGGCGATGTGGTCACCGGCAATCCTTCACCGTCTTGGCAACGCGGTGCGCGGCATAACGTGGGCGCCTCCCCCGCACCGAGAGGCGGAGCGGGAGAGGAATGGTCGAAACGACGCAGCCACCGGCGAAACGGCCAATCTGACCACGTCGACGCGGCACACGCGCGCCGCGTGCAGACCCGTTAGCCGAGCCGCCGGACCAATGCATCCAATTCCTCTTTGGACGCGAAGTCGATGACGATACGGCCTTTGTCGCCGCGCGCGCGGGGCTCGACGCGAACGCTGCTGCCGAGCGCGCGGGTGAGGCGGTCGCCGAGCTTTTGCATCGCAGGCGACGGACGACGGGTGCGCGCGCTGCCCTTGGGCCGTGCGAGGCTTGCCACGAGCCGTTCGGTGGCGCGGACGCTCAAGTCTTTGGTTACGACCTCGGACAAAATACGAAGAAGCTGCTGGTCGTCGGCCAGACCGAGCAACGCTTTCCCATGTCCGGCGGAGATGCGGCCTCCGCGCACTTCGGCCAGGGCCGGCTGCGGCAAGCGGAGCAAGCGAATGGCGTTGGCGACGGTGGCGCGGTCTTTACCGACGCGGCGGGCAACTTCGGCTTGGGTAAGGCCGAACTCGGTGACCAAGCGCTGAAAGCTCTCGGCTGTCTCGATGGGGTCGAGGTCTTCGCGCTGAATGTTCTCCACCAGCGCAAGTTCGAGCTGTTCGCGGCTCGAAAGCTGCTCGCGCACCCAGCAGGGCACTTCTTCGAGGCCAGCGAGTCCTGATGCGCGAAGGCGACGCTCGCCAGCGATGAGAATGTAGCCTTGGCCGCGCTCGTCGCGACGGACGAGGAGGGGCGTCAGCACACCATGGGTGCGCACCGACTCGGCGAGCTGTTCGAGGCCCTGGCCGGAGAAGGTCATGCGCGGCTGCTCGGGATTCGGCTTGATGCGGTCGATGGGTATCATCCGCAGCGCATCGTGTGCCGAGGTGGCCGAGCTGAGTGGGCCATCGTCGTCGTCAAACAGATTGTCAGGAATAATAGCGGCCAAGCCGCGGCCCAACTTGCGACTCATGCCGCACCTCCACCGATGACCCGGAGTTGCGGGCGTGCTTCGTCTGTTGCTGCTTCTGTGCTATTCTGGGGTGCTTCGGCGCGATGAATGACTTCGAGCGCCAAGTTCGAATACGCGATAGCGCCGCGGCTCAGCGGGTCGTAGGCGTGAATGGGCTTGCCGAAGCTCGGCGCTTCACCCAGGCGAACATTGCGCGGAATCTCGGCGTCGAAGACTTCACCACCGAAGACGGCGCGCGCTTGGTCGCAGACATCGCGCGCGAGGCGGGTGCGGCGGTCGACCATCGTGAGCAAAATGCCCGAACGGTCGAGGCCCCGATTGAGGCCGCCGCGCCGGATTTGCTTGATGGCGCGCAGCAGCTCGCCCAAGCCTTCCATTGCGTAGTACTCGGCCTGGAGGGGAATGATGACGCCATCGGCGGCCGCCAATGCGTTGACAGTCAACAAGCCGAGTGACGGAGGACAGTCGAGGATGACGTACTCGTAGTCGCCGGCTTGGCGCTGGAGTGCTTCTTTGAGCCGGAACTCACGGTGGTCGGCGTCGACCAACTCGACCTCGACGCCCACGAGCTCGCGGGTGGCGGGTGCGAGATGGAGGCCATCGATCTCGGTGGGAATTAGAACTTCGGCGAGGTCGCAGAAGCCAAGGAGCACATCGGCGATACCGCGTTTGACCTCCGACTTCGGATGGCCAGTGCCGCTCGATGCGTTGCCTTGGGGGTCGAGGTCGATCAGGAGTACAGACCGGTCCTCAAGCGCGAGGGCTGCGGCGAGGTTGATAGCGGTGGTGGTTTTTCCCACACCGCCTTTTTGATTGCTGATCGCGAAGACGCGGGTCATGGCTGGACGTCTCGGAGGAAGTGGTGGCAGGTGCTTCCGTTCCACGGGGGACGCGGGCGGAAACGGGGGGTCCCCGGGGAGACGGGGGCCGCGAAGGGAACCCGACTGTAGCGAGCAGGTGTTGTCAGCGCAAGACCTGCATCGAGAATCTGCTTCAGGTTTCGTGGAACGGTCGATCAGGACGTGAAACTCAAAGATGTTCCCCGAAATCGCGCGACGCCGGCGCGCCACAGGCGTTTGGCGCTGGGTTCGGTCAAGTCCCTGCCAAGTCCGCTTCTTCGGTGCAGAAAGCATGCCCGTGCAGCGTGCGGGTCGGTAAGGTACGACTTCGATTGTGGAGGACCGATTCGGTTCTCAGGAGACGCTATGGCGGATGTATCCGAAGTAAACCTGATGTGGACCACCGAGATTCGTCCGCCCTTTGAGACCGTCGCGGTCACACCCGAACCCAGCCCGTTGCCCGAACAGTTTGTGGACAACATCGCCATCGACGTCATCCATGATGGTGACGTGATTCCAGAGTCTTTTTTGGTGGACGGCGTCGGTGAGTCGTTTGCTACAGACGAGCTGCAGCGCGCCTTCATTCGAGAGCGAGATTGGGGCGCGAGCTTTGTGGCAGCCCGTCTCGCCGCGCGACTGGGGATTTCTTCCTTTCAACGGGTGACCACGGCGCGCGTGTTGCTCGACTTCGGGCGCTTTCCTGGCATCACAAGGCCAGGTGCGCCGCATCTCCGGCGCTCGGCTATCAATGCGCCGTTCGCGGGGCGCCTGCGCTTTTCCCAAGCACGGCAGGTTCTGGAGGAACACTACGACGTCATTTCGGAAGGAATGGATCGATCTATTCGTGGAAAGCTGCTGAAAATCGCAATTCACACGTATGACCGCTACAATCCGAGCGGCACCGAGCGGCCGCAGGTCAGCATCGTGAGTCGTGCGCTCGGCTACCAAATGGACGGCGAGCTGCCCTATGGGGTCTTCGATCCGCTCTATCCCGATATTCTCGCAGAGTTCACCGTCGACCGCATCCTACCGTCACGGGTGTCGCTCACATTAGAACGCTTGGGAGTGCCCGTCGCGCACAACTACCCCTACCTCCTCCCCGAAGGAAGTCCCGAGGTGCGGCACCAGGTGTGGTCTTTCTTCGACTGGCTCGAAGCGCGGTTTGAAGTGGAATACCCGCACACCGCCGAAGACCCCGCCTACCAAATGGTGTGGCGCATGCTGAAGGACACAAATCTGCGGCAAGGCGAGGCCGGAATGTTGCGCGCCTACATCCACCGATTTCGACGGCCGCCCGAGCATTATTCCCGTGCGTTTAGCGACGCCGAGGATGCCTATCGCGACATTGAGCGGTTCCTCCAATCGCGGAACGGCGCCATTGTGGAAGAATATCGGTTCAATCCCGACCGGCCGATGAGTTTCGGAATCGAAGTGCGAAAGGACCTCATTCATCGGTTTGACGAACGGGGCAACCCGCTCACGCCAACGCCCGAGCGCGCCATTCGGGTTGCCGACGGCATCGCCGATGCGCTCATTACGTACTTGCAGGACGACCGCTATCGGCAAGAAGTCGATGACCCGGTCTTGGCCCGTACGGGACGTTGGTATGGTCCCGGTGGGCAGCCGAATAAGTGAAAGTACGTGTTGCCCGGTGCGCACGAACGGAGCGTTGGGAGTGCATGTGCGGCGTCAGCCAAAGTTGGCTGTGAATGCGCCAAAAGGGCCACGCGACGTGAGGTTCGGGTGCGGTTCCGTTAGGGTAGGGTTCGAGTTTGTTTCCGGTCGACGTGTCGCAGATAGGGAGTCCAACGGGGGCCCATGCTGCGCACAATCGACCTCCTATGACCGGTGGAGGAACGATGTACCACGACTTTTTGATTCTCGGTGGAGCTGGACTGGTGGGCCTTCAGGTTTGCCGGCACATCGTCCAACGGATGGAACCCCGGCGGATTGTCGTCGGTTCGTTGCTCGAGTCGGAAGCGGTGGAAGCATGCCAGGTACTCGAAGGTGAGTTTGGCGACCGCGTGGCATTCGTGCCGGTTTGGGGCAATCTGTTTGTGCCCTCCGAGTTCGCCGACATGCCGCGTGGCGCAATTATGGAAGACCGGGGCGCGCGGCGGCGGTTGTTGTCGGCGCTATACGACGACTTCGAGGACGCCTACCGCAACAATCACTTGGTTCGCCTTATTCGACAGCATCGGCCCGAAGTTATCGTCGACTGCGTCAACACCGCGACTGGACTCTCGTACCAAGATGTGTTTGACGGCAGCGCGCGTGTGCGCGACTGGATTGGCGAAGACGGCGTGTTCGACGGTAAAGGCACCGCCGACCTTGAGACGTTTTTGCTGTCCCAGTCCGTGCCGCAACTGATTCGGCACGTTCGTATGGTTCACCGCGCGACCACCGAGTACCTTACGCGCGTGTACCTGAAGGTCGGCACCACCGGCACGGGCGGCATGGGGCTCAACATTCCGTATACGCACTCGGAAGACAAACCAAGTCGTGTGTTGTTGGCGAAAAACGAAGCAGCCTTCGGACATACCGGCTTGTTGTTTTTGTTGGCGCGCACGCCGGATGCGCCGATTGTAAAAGAAGTCAAACCGGCGGCCATGATTGGGTATCGGGCGGTGCGCGTTCGAAAGGCGCGCGACAAGCACAACAACTCGGACCTGTACGCACCACGCCGTATGAACTTGGCCGATGAAACGTCCATGTCGCTTCGGGAAGCGGCGACAGAGTATGAGAAGGTGGGCGAGCTGGTCGTGCCTCTCGTGGATACGGGCGAAAACGGTGTATTCACGCGCGGTGAGTTCGCGGCGATTACGGCGCTGGGCCAGATGGAGTACATCACGCCCGAGGAAATTGCGCGGGTTGTGGTGCAAGAAATCCGTGGTGCAAACACTGGCCGCGACATCATTTCCGCGATTGACGCGTCGGTGTTGGACCCAACCTACAAGGCGGGTTTGATTCGAAGCGCGGCGCTGTCGGATTTGGATGTTGCCGAGCGCGACAGTGGGATTCCGAGTGTTGCATTGGGCCGGCTGGGTCCGCCCGAGCTGTCCAAGTTGCTGTTCGAAGCGTACTTGCTCAAGTTTGTGGTCGGAAATCTGCCCCAAGCCGTCGCAGAGGGCGTGACCCCGGAAGGTTTGTCGGCGGCGATGGAAGATGCGCTCGAACGAAGCGGCGTTGCGCGCATGGCTCCTTCGATTGGTATTCCGGTGTTGTTGGCTGATGGGTGCACCATTTTGCGCGGTCCTCGCATCAACGTTCCCGAACTGGTCGGACACGCTAAGCAAGTCTCCCTAGCCGACGCCACTGCGCGGGAACGTTGGGTGGCAAAAGGTTGGGTGGACCTGCGCGTCAGCAATATGGCAACGTGGCAAGCACGCTTTCGCAAGATGTTGCAAGCTCGCGCGGCTTTGCGGGATACAGGGTCGGTCGCCGCCAACATTCGCACCTATTCGTCGGATAAGTTTGAAATCGGCGAGGTGGTCGCTTGGATTTTCAACAACGAGATGGGCGGCTACCGCATCAAATAGACCTTTGTTTGCTGTATCCGCCACTGAATGACGATTCAGGGGCGGATGTTAGGTCGCGAACACCGACGAAGGGTCGCGGAAGCTCTTGAATTCAAGGGCGTTTCCCGAAGGGTCGAGGAAGAAGAGGGTGGCTTGCTCGCCCACTTGGCCCTGGAAGCGGATGCGTGGTGCGATGACAAATTCTATCCCGGAGTTGTTCAGGCGGGCGGCGAATGCGTGCCAGTCGTGCCAAGGGAGAATCACGCCGAAGTGAGGAATCGGCACTGCGTCGCCATCGACGGGGTTGTACGCGCGAATACCCGCCGTTTCTGCAAGGTGCAGGCTGAGTTGGTGTCCAAATAAGTCGTAATCGACCCAACGTTCCGCAGAACGGCCTTCGCGGCAGCCGAGCGTTTCACCGTAGAATCGGCGCGCTGCGGCGAGGTCGTGGACGGGCAAGGCGAGGTGAAACGGAGCGGGCATAGAGTCCTCCAAAACGGCGCGGGCTCCTTATCCATGTCAGGAAGCGGATGGGTGTGGGTGTCGCCTATGTGGCAACCTTGGTGCGGCCCTGTTGGCGGGGAAGGTTTCGGGCTACCGTCCAACGTCCCCCCGGTTGGAGATATGTTCGATGTTCATACTGGTCATCAATTGCGGAAGTTCGAGTCTCAAGGCAGCCATCATTGATGCGGACAACAGCTTGCCTGTTGCGGACCTTCGCGCGGAACGCTTGGGAACGAGTGAGGCCGCTGCTTGGATTGACGAAAAGCCGCTTCCTTTGGGCATTATTTCGATGGACGAAGCGCTGGCGCGGTGCCTGCCGGCGTTGGTTGCCGCAGCAGGCGTGCCGCTCTCGGGTATCGGACATCGGGTGGTGCACGGCGGAGAGTCGTTCACGTCTCCTGTCGTGCTCGATTCAGACGCTATTTTGGCCATAGAGGCGTTGTCGCCGCTTGCGCCGTTGCACAATCCGGCGAATGTTGCGGGAATCCGGGCTGCACGGCAGCTATTTCCGACATTGCCCCATATTGCGGTGTTCGACACGGCGTTTCATGCCACGCTCCCTCGGCGGGCGCGCACTTACGCACTACCGATGGACCTGGCGGAAAAGCACGGTTTGCGGCGGTATGGCTTTCATGGAACCAGCCACGCGTGGGCATCGCGGCTGGCGGCGCGGCATATGGGGTGCGACCGACGGGACCTTCGCATCATCACGTGCCACCTGGGCAACGGCGCGAGTGCATGCGCGGTGGAGTACGGGCGCAGCATCGACACCACGATGGGCATGACGCCGCTCGAAGGCCTCGTGATGGGAACGCGAAGCGGCGACATCGACGCGGGTTTGGTGCTGCGGGTGATGCAAGAGGAAGGTTGGGACGCGGCGAAAATGGACGCGGTTCTCAATCGGGAAAGTGGCCTTGCAGGATTGTCGGGGGTGGGCAACGACTTGCGGGACATCGAGCAGCGGGCTGCCGACGGAGACGAGCGATGCCGACTTGCATTGCATGTGTTTACGCATCGGCTGCGGCGGTATATTGGGGCATTCGCGGCCGTGATGGGCGGCGTGGACGCGATTGTGTTTACGGGTGGCATTGGGGAAAATAGCGCGCTGGTCAGGCATCGCACATTGCAACGCCTCGACTTTCTGGGCGCGCGGATTTCGGAAGACCGCAACCGGGATGTAAGGGTAAGCGCCCGTGCGCCCGTTGCAGAGGTGCATGAGCGGCATAGCCGGGTCGCGCTATTGGTGGTCGCATGCGACGAGCAGGCGGAGATTGCGCGGGCCGTGCAGGCGCTGGTCAACGAGCGGCAGAAAGTGCAGATGCACCAGACGATTCCGATTGCGGTAAGTGCACGGCATGTACACCTGAATGCCGAAGCGGTGGAGGTATTGTTTGGTGCGGGTCATACGTTGACGCCCATGCGGCCATTGTCGCAGCCCGGGCAGTTCGCGTGCGAAGAGCAGGTGACCGTGGTTGGACCCCGACGAAGCATTGAAGCCGTGCGTGTTCTCGGGCCTGTGCGCGGCGATTGCCAAGTGGAAATCAGCCGTACGGATGAGTTCTTCTTGGGCTTGGACGCGCCTGTTCGGGACTCTGGTGATGTGTCGAACAGCGCCGGATGTACGTTGGTGGGGCCCGCTGGACAGTTGACCCTCAAGGAGGGCGTGATTTGCGCGCGGCGGCACATTCATATGACACCGGAAGATGCGCTTGCGTTTGGTGTAGGCGACCGCGACGTGGTAGAGGTAGCGGTTGAGAGTGATGGTCGGTCGCTTGTGTTTGGCGACGTGCTGGTGCGTGTGTCGCCGCAGTTTGCTTTGGAGATGCACCTGGACACCGATGAAGCGAATGCGGCGCAGATTGAGCGAGGCCAAGAAGGTGCGCTGATTGGAACGGGCGCGACGGCACAGCTTCGGCGCCGTAGAATTGCGTTTGACGCGAGATAGGGGAGCTGCAAACCGCTGAATGGTGATTCAGTTTGGGATGGACCCGCAGACTGGGGGGGCCATCCCTTGGCTGCGCGCGATGTTGGGCGATTTGTAGGGCATCGTTTGGTTCCGAAAGTGGTGGTGAGCGTTTGCGGACTGCTCAATACCCAATTCCGGGGACAATATAGAGCACTCCTTGCTCGTCGACGCCGCTGTATTGGCCACCTACGAGGAGGTCTTTCACGCCATCGCCGTCGACGTCGTGTGCGTTGAAGCTGTTGAACTCCCGGTCGACGCCGGGGTCTCCGCGGAGGGTGATGGCGGCGTCGGAAGAGGTGTAGAGGATAGAGGAGGCGGTGAAGGGGCCGTAGAAGACGTAGGCGCCAATGTCGTTTGATAGGTACGCGCTTCTGGCTGTTACACCAATATCCAGTGAACCATCGTCATTTACATCGCCGAGGTCGCGAACACGTTCACCAAGGGATTCGGTTGTTATATCACCGCGAAACTTTACCTCCGCGTCCGACAATGAGGAGCTTGTGAGGGAAGGAGAACCCCAAACCGCATACGCTGCGCCATCAAAACCGAAGCCCGCGTGTTGGTCTGCGGCGACGAGGATGTCCGAATATCCATCTTCGTTGAGGTCTGGTGCGGTATCGATGGATGTACCGGTATAGCTTGCGTAGCTTTCGCCCGCGAGGGCAATGTCTGCGTCGGATGCGAGGAGTTCGCCGTGGATTGGGCCGAGAAAAACCAATGCGGCTCCATATCCGTCGAAGTGGCCGCTCACGCCGATAACAATGTCCTCATGGCCATCTGCATCGAAGTCGGCCGATGCCATTTCCACTCCTAAGCGGTCCCCTTCTTCGTCTCCACGGATGATAATGTCTGCTTCATCTTCGGCGTTGGACGTTCCTGTGGTTGTAGGGGGAGTCGTGAAGATAAAGACAGCACCATCATTGTCTAACATAGATGTATAGTACCAAGACATAACCGCAAAGTCATCGGCACCGTCCGCATCTATATCACCTAAGGCGGCCACATAACGACCAAGGCTATCATAGGTTGAGCTGCCTGTAACGACCCAGGCTTTTCTTCCGTCGACGAGTTCGCCTGTCGTTGGTCCAAGGACCACGTAGCCCGCACCGGCGAATAGTATATCGCCTTGGGCGCGGGAGGGAGCGCCGGCGACCAAGTCGTCGTAACCATCGCCATCAAAATCACCAACAGCGATCGAATTTCCGAAGCCACTCCAGTCTTCGCCTCCAACATAAAAATCCGCATTGGACGTTGTTG
>CAZCUX010000007.1:269379-272751 GCA_964502005.1 uncultured Enterobacterales bacterium | reverse complement strand
GAGGCCACCCCATTATGAGTCGCAGCTCATAGTCCTCCGGGCAGAGGCCACCCCGCTCGCCATTGCTACCCCTGTCGGGGTGAGCAGAGCCCACACCGCACGTCGTTGGTACCCCGGTCGGAGTGGGCAGATGCCACACCGTCTGCCACGAAAGCTCCCCTCGACGTGGGCGCCCCACCCCGCCCCTGCCCCGACAGCGACCGCACGCGACGGCAGCGCCACGACGGCACCCGACGTCGCACAGCCCGCCGCATCCCCGCTCTACCTGTCCACGACCTCCACGTTGCACCGCCTCCACCGTGCGTTGTCGCCGACAAGGCAGCTTCGATGCCCATTGCGATGCGGCCGGTCCTACGTCGCGGGCGCCCTCCCCGTGGTCCACCGTCAAACAGCGGTGCGTGCCCTCTCTCTCCCGGCGCGCGGTGGACCCGTATTGGCATCCGGGAGCGGTTCATCGCGGTGCCAGCCGATAGGGCGTGTTTATACAAATCCCGTTTTTAGATAAAAACGCAAAACAATCGGGCGGCACGTTGGGCCACCGCCCGCGCAAGTACGCGGCACGCTCCCCCGCGCTGCCCGCCCCTCGCGTCGCACCGGTCCCCTCGCCCCACGCCGACTTTGCAAGTCGCCACCTCGGCGGGTCGCGGCCATTCGGGCTACACTCCCGCTCCGTTTCCCAGGAGCTACTATGCGCCGCTCTCCTTCGCTTTCGTTCCGCCTCCTTGTACCGTCCGTTTTGGGCGGCCTGCTCGCGATTTCGGGCTGCGACCCCGACGAGGGCAAGTCCACGGGAGAAGAGGCCGACACTGACACCGACACCGACGCCGACTCGGACACCGACGCCGATACGGATGCGGACACCGACGCCGATACGGACGCGGACACCGACGCCGACACCGACGCCGACACCGACGCGGACATCCCGTCGATTACCGAGTGCGGCACGTCTCTGACGCCCGCTGAAACCGGCGTGTGCTCCGTCGTGTCCGTAGGCGCGGGCCAAGTGCTGATTCGCGGCGATATCTTGCTGCCCACCGAGGTCCTCATCGGCGGCTCCGTGGTCATCGAGCCAGACGGCACCATCTCCTGCGCCGCCTGCGACTGCGAAGGCGAAGCCATCGACCCCACCCGCATCGACTGCGCGGAAGGCGTCGTGTCGCCGGGCTTGATCAATCCCCACGATCACATCAGCTACACCGAAGGCGCGCCGATTGACCACGGCACGACCCGCTGGGAGCACCGCCACGGCTGGCGCGGCAGCTTGTCAACGCCGTCCAACACGTCGTCCTCGCGCGGGCCGCGCTTGGGCGAGCTTCGGCACGTCATGTCGGGCACGACCGCCGTCATCGGCTCGGGCTGGGGCCAAGGTATGATTCGCAACCTCGATGAAGAGCGCTCTCTCGAAGGTCTCGCGATTTCCGAAGTGGTCAACGAGACCTTCCCCTTGGGCGACTCCGGCGAGACCTACCGCGCCAACTGCGGCTGGGACTACAAGCGCACCGAGCAAGAAATCTCGTACCTCGACGCGTACGTCCCCCATGTTGCCGAAGGCATCAACACCTTCGCCCACGACGAGTACATGTGCCAAGCGGGCAACGCGCCGGGCGCCCAAGATGCAACCGAACCCAACGCAGCGCATATCCACAGCATTGGCCTCACAACCCAAGACTACTACCAGATGGCCCGTGAGCGCGCGACCCTCGTATGGTCTCCCCGCTCCAACATCTCGCTGTACGGCGTGACCGCAGATGTCGCCAGCTTCCACCGCATGGGCGGCTCTATCGCCATCGGCACCGACTGGACCTACTCCGGCTCTATCAACCTCGCCCGCGAGCTGGCGTGCGCCGACGAGCTGAACCAAGGCTACTTCGGCAACGTCCTTACGGACTACGACCTTTGGATGATGGCGACCGTCAACGGCGCCCGCGCCGCCGCCGCCGATTCGTTGGTGGGCAGCATCGCACCGGGAATGGTCGCCGACATCGCGGTCTTCGACGGTCGCGCGGCGGAGCTTCACCGCGCGGTCATCGAGCAGCCCGCCGACGGCGCTGTCCTCGTATTGCGGGGCGGCCAGCCGTTGTGGGGCGAGACCGCGGTCGTACAAACCCTCGACGAGACCTGCGAAGAATTCGTGGACGCCTGCGTAGAGGCCCGCGCCGTGTGCTCCGACCGCGAGTGGGGCGAGTCCTACGCGACGTTGATGGCCGCGCTGCCCCGCGCGTACCCCGCCGCGTTCTGCGACATTCCCACGGGCGAGCCGACCTGCGTCCCGTCCCGTCCCGGTGAGTTCACCGGCGAAATGGTCGACGGCGACATGGATGGCGACGGCATCGCCGACGACGCGGACAACTGCCCCACCGTCTTCAACCCCATTCGCCCGATTGACGCCGGCGTGCAGCCCGACGCAGACGGCGACGGCGAAGGCGACGCGTGCGACGAGACGGCCCTCCCCGCCGACTTGGACGCCGATGGCGTGGCCAATGACGACGACAACTGCCCGTTTGTCGCCAACACCGACCAAGCCGACACCGACAGTGACGACAAGGGCGACGCCTGCGACGATTGCCCCGAGTTCTCGAACCCCGACACCATCTGCCCCGAAGTCCTCGAAACCTGGACGATTGAAGAGCTCCGCTCGGGCGCGGTTTCGACCGGCGACCGCGTGATGGTCATGGGTGTCGTCGTGACCGCCATAGGAAGCTCGGGCTATATGGTGCAAGACCCCCTCGACGCGGACGGCCAGTACTCCGGCATTTACGTGTTCGCCGGCAGCGCACCGTCCGTGAGCATCGGCGACACCATCGACCTCGAAGGCGTGCTGACCGACTACTTCGGCGAGCTGGAGCTGACCAGCCCCACCGCGACCCCCTCCGCCACCAGCGCGTCGGTTTCGCCCTTGCCCCTCACCGTCGCCGAGGCCGCCACGGAAGCCTACGAGGGCGTGCTGGTGGTGCTCACCGATGGCACGGTCACCGACCTCGCTTACGATTGCAGCGTCGACGGCTCTTGCTCCGACGGCGGTTTGTGGGAGATTGACGGCGCGTCGGGCGTGCTGGTCTACGACCGCATGTACCAAGGCGCCGACTGGGCCGCGCAAATCGGCAATATGAGCGTGCAGGGCGTCATGGGCTACCGCTGGAACCGCCGCCGCCTGATGCCGCGCGACGACGCCGACTTCGGCTTGTGAGAGCCACCGGTCGGCGCGTCGCCTGACCGTAGACGGGGAAGCGGTCGACCACCGCCTCCCCGTTTTTTTTGGGTGACGACGCTGGACGGGGGCGCGCGGGTAGTCGACGGCGCGGTTCAAGGTGCCGCCGGATGCCGCGCGACGACGCCGACTTCGGCTTGTGAGAGCCACCGGTCGGCGCGTCG
>CAZCUX010000007.1:256212-269279 GCA_964502005.1 uncultured Enterobacterales bacterium | reverse complement strand
GACGACGCTGGACGGGGGCGCGCGGGTAGTCGACGGCGCGGTTCAAGGTGCCGCCAGATGCCGCGCGGCGACGCCGACTTCGGCTTGGGAGAGCCACCGGTCGGCGCGTCGCCTGACCGTAGACGGGGATGGACGAGACCACCGCCTCCCCGTTTTTTTTGGGTGACGACGCTGCACGGGTGCGCGCGGGTGTTCGACGGCGGGGTTCAAGGTGCCGCCAGATGCCGCGCGACGACGCCGACTTCGGCTTGTGAGAGCCACCGGTCGGCGCGTCGCCTGACCATAGACGGGGAAGCGGTCGACCACCGCCTCCCCGCTTCTGGGTGGTGTGCCGACGCGGTCGACGCGCTGTGGTGCGTATTGTCCCGTGCCGCGTACGATGCGTCGTCACGGCCCAAAAAAGGGGGGAAGCGGCGCACCACCGCTCCCCCGTGTTGGTTTGGGAGAACACAAACTTACGGCGCTTTGGGGTCCTCGCTCCCGAAGAATCGGGCGTAGAGCGCCGGTAGCAGCAGCAGCGTGAGCGGGGTCGCGGTGAGCAGCCCACCCATGACGACCGTTGCGAGCGGCCGCTGCACCTCCGCGCCGACCCCTTGGGCCAAGCCCATCGGCAAGAAGCCGATGCCTGCGACAAGGGCCGTCATCAATACGGGCCGAAAGCGTTCGAGGGCGCTGTCCCGCGCGGCGGCGACCGCCCGCACTTGCGCATGCAGCTCTCGCGTGCGTGTCACGAGCACCACGCCGTTCATGACCGCGACCCCAAACAGCGCAATAAAGCCCACAATCGCGCTCATCGACAAGGGTTGTCCCGTCAACCGCAAGGCCAAGATGCCGCCTGTCGCCGCCGCGGGGACATTGAGGAAAATCAGCATCGCAGGCCGCAACGAGCCGAATGCGACGCGGAGAAGCGCGAGAATGGCTATCAACACAGCCGGAACGGTAATCGCGGTGCGCGTGCCTGCCTCGCGCAGCTGCTCCATCTTGCCCGACCACGCGAGCCACGAACCTTCAGGCAACGCGACTTGGGCGACCGCCGCCCGCGCTTCGGCCTCAAAGCTGCCGAGGTCCCGACCGCGCACGTTGCACAGCACGGTGACCCGCCGGCTGCTGTCTTGGCGCCGCACGAGGGCCGGCCGGGTGACCCGCTCGAGTCGCGCGACGTCGGCGAGCGTTCGCGTCACGCCGTCGGGCGCCACAAACGGCAAGTCGCCGATAGACACCGCCTCGGGGAGGTCCAAGCGCAGCACGACCGTCTCCCGCACCAAACCCCGCTGAATCGCGCCGACTTCAATGCCCTTTTGGGCCGCGCCCACGAGCGCGTGCACGGACGTCCCGTCCAATCCGTAGCGCACCAACGAGGGCCCATCGAGCACCACGTCCAATCCGGGCAAACCTTCGACCGCGGGCGCTTTTACGTCCTCCGCGCCTTCAATGCCCCGCAACGCATCGGCGATGGCCGCGCCGGCGGCTTCGAGCTGGTCGAGGTCCGTCCCGTGGACGTGGATACCGATGTCGCTCGGCACACCCTCCAGCAGCTCATTGAAGCGCATCTCGACCGGCTGCGTGAACGCGAACTCCGGGCCAGGCGCTTCGGTTTCGAGCCGCGCCGACATCGCCGCGGTCAAGCCTTCTAGGTCCGGTGCGGTGGTCCACTCCGTCATGGGCTTGAGGCGCACCAAAATGTCGGTCTCCTCCATGCCCATCGGGTCCGTCGCGAGGGCGGGCGAGCCGGTGCGCGACGCGACGCGCTCCACTTCGGGGAACGACAAGAGGACGCGCTCGACACGCGCGTTCTCCCGCGCTGCCATCTCCGCGTTGATCGACGGCAAGCGCGCCGTTTGTACGATGAGGTCGCCCTCTTCGAGACGGGGCACGAACTCCAGGCCAAGGCCCGCCGCAGCGACCGCGCCGATGCCCACCAAGCCCACAACGCCCCCCACCGCGAGGCGCGGCTGCGCCAACAACGCCCGCAGCACGGGCATATAGACGGCGCTGAGGGCCCGCAGGAGCCGCGTTTGGTGGTCGCCGTGGGGCTTGACGACGTAGGTAGACACCGCGGGGATATACGTGAAGGTCAACACAAGGGCCGTAAACAGCGCAAAGAGGACGGTCATGGCCATGGGTCGAAAGAGCTTGCCCTCTGTTCCTACCATCGTCAAAATGGGGAGGTAGACCAAGATAAGCACGGTGAGCGCAAACAGAATCGGGCGACCGACCTTTTTGGCGGCCTGAATCACGAGGTCCCGGCGGTCTCCAATCTCGGGCGACCCGGCGACCACCTGCATGCCCACGATGCCTTCGACCAACACAATCGTACCGTCCACCACGAGGCCGAAGTCAATCGCGCCGAGCGACATCAGGTTCCCCGAGGTGCCGGTCAAGTACAAGCCCGTAAACGCACCCAGCAGCGAGAGCGGAATCACGCTCGCGACGACGAGGCCCGCGCGCAGGTCGCCGAGCAGGAGCAGGAGCACCACCACCACGAGGATGCCGCCTTCGACGAGCGACCGGCTGACGGTCTTGAGGGTGTTGCCGACCAGCTTCTCGCGGTCGTAAATGACGTCCACCTCTACGTCTTCGGGCAAGCTCTGCTTGACCTCGACGAGCTTTTCGCGGACATTGTGAACCGTACGAAGCGCGTCGGCACCGGCCAAGAGCTGCACCACCACGAACAAGGCTTCCCCTTCTCCGTCCGCCGTGCCCACCCCGACCGGCGGCGCAGAGCCCAACGCAACGGTCGCGACCTCGCCGAGACGCACGGTGCCGTGCGCTTCGCTGCGAATCACCACTTCTTCTAAGTCCTGCGCGTCGACCGGGTTCGAGACGGCCCGCACGCCCATTCGCTCGGCGGTCGAGAGCAAATCGCCACCCGCGGTGATGGCCAAGGCACCGTGTACGGCGTCTTCTACGTCCGCCCACGGCACACCAAGGGCCGCGAGTCGGTACGGGTCCACCTGGACCTCGACGCGCGGCGCGCCGGCGCCCCACGCATTGACCTCCACCACGCCTTCGACCGAGCGCAGCCGTGGCGCGATGTCCAGCTCGAACAAGCGGTACAGCTCGGCGGGGCTTCGGTCGGCGCTGCGCACCGAAATCTCGAACACCTCCCCAAGCCCTGTCGTGCGCGGCCCCAGCACCGGCACGCCGGCTTCGGGCGGGATGTCCGAACGCGCGGTCGCCACCTGCTCCGCCACAATCTGCCGCGCGCGCCACGGGTCGGTGCCGTCTTCAAAGATGACCGAGACCGAAGAGACGCCCGGTCGCGACAGGCTGCGCACCAATGTGACGCCCGGCGCGCCGCCGAGGCTTCGCTCGACCGGCAAGGTCACCAAGCGCTCGACCTCTTCGGAGCCAAGTCCCGGTGCCGTCGTCAGGACTTGCACCTGCACGTTGGTGAGGTCGGGGAACGCGTCGAACACCATATTTCGGTAAGAGTAGATGCCTCCCAAGGCGAAGAGCAGCGTCGCTACGAGCACGAGGACACGGTTGTCAACGCATGCGCGAACCAAGGCGTCCAAGCGCGCGTTCATTCTTCACCCCCGAGCACGAGGCTCTTGAGCAAGAAGGTGCCTTTGTGCGCGACTTCGACGGAGGGATCCGGCAAACCGCGAACAAATGTCCGTCCCGCTCCACGCCCGACCTCCTCTACATGCACCATTCGCGCACCTTCGAGGCCCGGCACCGGGACGCCGTCCGTGCCTGCGCGCACAAAGACCGCCGGCGCGCCTTCGACCACCATCACCGCCGACGAAGGAACCGACGCGATATTGTCTCCCGGAACTTCGAGCGTCAGGCGGCCGCTCGCGCCCACACGAACGTCGGCTGGCGCGCCAAACCGAAGCGTCAACTGGCGCGTGCGCCGGTCTAAGGCCGTCGCGACGGACAGCAAGCGAACGGGCCGGGTCTGCTCGTCTACCGAGGTCCACGTCGCCGTGAGGGCGGCGCCGGCCCGGTCGACCTCGCCCAAGAGGCGCTCCGGGACATGGACCTCCGTCGTGCCCTCCGCGCTGCCGACGAGACGCAGGCAGTCGTCTTGTCGGTCCAAGGGGCCAAGCAAGCAATCGAGGGCCTCTACGGTGCCCGCGCGGGGCGAGAGCCACGCCCAGCCCCCCCGTTCGGGCACAAGCGAGCCTTGGTGCGCCGACAACTCCGAGCGCAAGGCCACCAAGCGGCCCGAGACCGACCCCAAGTCCTCCCGCACGACCGCGACCTCTTGGGCTGTCCCAACCCCTGCGCCCACCGCCGCTTCGGCCAACTGGAGGGCGGCCTTCGCGCGCACCTCCGCCGCCTGCAAGGACTGTACTTCTTGGGCAAGGGCCGTCAGCTCGGCGCTCTGCACACGCGCGAGCCGCTGTCCGACCGCGACCGTGTCCCCCGGCGCGACCTCCCATGCAATCAGGCGGCCATCGACGCCCGGTCCCAAGTACGCCTCCCCTTCGGGCGACGCGACGACTTCGGCCGGCAAGGTCGCGACGGGCACGCGCGCCTCGGCCTGGGGCAGCGCCCACGCGACGCGATGCGAAACGTCGAGCTGCACTTCGGGAACGGACTCGTCCGCGCCACAGGCGGCGAGGAACAGACAGGCGAAGGTCGGGAGGCGTTTCATCGTTCACCGCTTGCCGGGAGGGCTTGCTGGAGGGCGTAGGCGCGCGCTTCGCTGCTGAGGAGCGCGGCCAGCACTTGAAGTTGTTCGTGGTGTGCTTCATGGAGGTCGCGGCGGGCGCGAATGAGACGCTCCGCCGGGACCATCGCTTGCCGAAAGGCTGCAAGACTGCTTGCTTGTCGCTGTTCGAGCGGTTCAATCAATCGCTCCGACAGCACGGCGTATTGGGAGCGGGCCGCCTCCCAGCGCATCGACTCGGCTTCGATGCCTGCCCGAAACTGCGCCTCCTCCCAGCGGGCTTGGGCGAGGTGCGCGTGCTGGTGGCCCCGCGATGTAGCGCGCTGGGCGGCGCCATCCGTGCGCAAGGGCACCGCAATGCCCACGTAGGCCAGCTGGCGGGGGCCCGTGGCAGATGGCACCGACATGCCTCCGAGGGACACCACCGGCAGCCCTGCGGCCCAGGAGGCCTGCACCTGGGCATCTGCGGCGCGCGCCCCGGCCTGGGCCGCCTGCACGCCCGGCGCGACGGACGCGAGGGCGACGAGCGCGGGCCACGGGTTCGCCTCTGCACGGGGCGCGTCGTGCAGCACCTCCCGGCCTGGGTCTACGCGCACAGGGCGACCCAGCATCGCCGACAACGTCGCATCCACCGACGCCGCTTGCGCTTCGCTCGCGGCTCGCTCTGCGCGCACCCGCGCCAGCTCGGCTTGCAACTCCGCCAAATCCAACGCCGAGATGAGCCCCGCAGCCGACGCTTGCCGCAGCGGTTCGAGCCAGCTCTCAATCTCATGCTCGTATTCCGTCAGGTGCAGGGCGTTTTCTCGCGCCGCCCAGCCATCGAGCCAGGTGTCCACCACCGCCGTGGTCCACCGCATCTGCTCGGCTTCGTTGTCGGCGCGGAGGGCATCGGCTTCCGCATGGCCGGCGCGGGACTCGGCCAAGCCCAGCGTGAGCGGCACATCGACCGCGACCGTGAGCTGGTCTTGGGCGGGGAGCCCCCGCTGCACTTGGGCCCAAATCGACGACGGCCCCCGTTGGGGTCGCGCGGCTGCGGCGTCTAGGCCCTCGGCCATCGCGGCGTTGACCGCGCCAGGGCCAGACGAATACGCCGAAGCAGCGGTCGCCTGGAGGTCTTCCCAAGTGAGCGAATCCACCGCCCAAGCGGGAAGCGCCCAAAGGGACAGCCATGCCACGGCGGCCAAGCGGCATCTGGAAACGATCGACATTCTACTCTCAACGGCAAGGCGAAATGGGCCCCCATCGGACCCTTGACCAATGCCGTGAGCGTATTGGGGCTACCTTGGGTTCCCGTTGGACGAACCTTGGATTCCGATTGGAATCGTCGCCGCGTCCGCCCGGTACGGAAACCGAATCTCGGCCCGCGCACCGCCGCCGGGCCGCGGCCCCAACTGAAACGTGCCGCCATGGCGCCGGACCACTTCGTCGACCACCCGCAGTCCAATGCCGGGATGCGCGAGGCCGCGCCCCGGTGCGATGCCCGGTCCATCGTCGTCCACAAGCAGATGCACGATGTCGCCCGCGACCACCACCCGCAACGCGACCAAGGTTCCGGGGGCATGGCGCGCGCAGTTTCGCAGCAGGTTGCCGAGCGCCGCCGTAAACAACGGGACATGCACCCAAAGCGCGACGTCGCGCGGAATAACGACAGAAAGCTGGCCCCCCGCCGCTTCGATGGTGGGCCGCTCGGTGGCGACGGCCGCAGACACCAAGGCCGAGAGGTATTCGCGGCGCCGCTCCTCTTCGATGCGCCCGGAGTCGATGCGGGTCAAGGCCATCACGCCTTCGACGAGGCGCGCGAGGCGCCCTACGCTGTCGAGCGCATCGCTGAGGGTGGTCCGATATTCGTCGGTCGTTCGCGGTCGCCGCAGCGCCAGCTCCAGCTCACCTTGCAGCAACGCGACGGGCGTACGAAGCTCGTGGGCCGCGGTGGCGGCGAACCGGGTCTGGGCCGACACCGCCGCTTCGAGGCGGTCCAGCAGCGCATTGACGGACTGCACGAGGCGCGCCACCTCAAAAGGTCCGCCCTCGGGCAAGCGCGTACGCACGGCGACGCCTTGCATTCCTTCGAGGGCCTTTCGGGTGTCTTCTAAGGGCGCCAACGCCCAGCGGAGCCAGCGCGGCAAAAATCGTGCCACCATCGCCACCACACCGAAGGCCACGACGCCGTACCAAAACAAGAAGCGCCCAATGGTGTCCTTGGCGGTTTCATGGGGACAGCGCGCCATACGAAGCCCATGGGGGTGGTCAATCACGGGTGGCCATTGGTCGTGAACGCCTTGGGGTTCGACCGCCAAAAACAACACCCGCTCGTCGCCCTGGTCCACCCATACGGGCATCTCGGTCGCCAAAATCCCCAAGGCAACGTCGAGGTCCAAGCCCCAATGGGCGGGAATCGGCCCCTTGTCGGGGTCCCACACCTCTACGGTCACAGGCCCCGGATAATGGCCGTTTTGCCACGCATCCGGCGCGCGCCCCGCTTGGGCGCCCACGAGCAAGAGCTGGTCTACGTCTCGAAGGGCGTGATGGTGCAACAAGGCGGCGGTGCCCGCGCCGGTGGCCAACAACGATGCGGCGACGGCAGCCAACGCGACCCGCGAAACGGTGGTCACCAAGGAGGACAAATCAGGTCCTCTCCTCAAAAACGTATCCAAGGCCGCGCACCGTATGAATCAAGCGCGTGGTCGCACCTTTGTCCACCTTTGCCCGCAAGTACGAAATATAGACCTCGACCAAGTTGGTGCCGGGGTCATGGTGGATGTCCCAGACTTCTTCGAGCAAGCGGGTTTTGGAGACCACTTGTCCCCGATGCTCCACCAAATAGCGCAGCAAGCGATACTCTAGGGCGGTGAGGTGCAGCTCTTGGCCGCTTCGCCAGACCCGTTGGGCGAGGCCATCGAGCACAAGGTCCGAGGTCGTGATGCGGCTCGCCGCCGTCTCGACCCGGCGCCCCAAGGCCTCCACCCGCGCCAACAGCTCGGCCAGCGCGAATGGCTTGCACAAATAGTCATCGGCGCCGCCGTGCAGCCCCTCGACGCGGTCGTCTACGCGGTCGCGGGCCGTGAGCACAAGGGCAGGTCGCGCGTCGCCCGCCCGGCGCAAGGACTGAATGAGCGCCAAACCATCGCCGTCGGGCAACATTCGGTCGACAATCAGCAAGTCCGCGGACCCATTGTCCTGCAAATACGCGCGCGCCGCGGCCAAGGTGCCGACGACATTCACCGTATGCCCTTCTTCGCTCAAGGCGCGCTGCAACAGCGACGCCATGCGGGACTCGTCTTCTATCACAAGCAGGTTCACCCAGGCCTCCACGCCTCGCCCCCTATCGTATCTCCGCGCCGCGCAACCCGACGTCGCACGCGGGGGCCCCCTGTCCGACCATCGGTCGAGGCGCTAAGACGCCCGCCCCCGAATAGGTTTCCCGTGTTTCGCCCGTCCGCCCCTCTCGCCGTCTTTTCTGTACTCTCATTCTTGGTCTTGGCGGGGACAGGCGTCTGGATGCCGTATATCGCCTTGTTTCTCGAACACCGTTCGATGGAGGCCTCGACCGTTGGTCTCGTGCTCGGCGCGATGGGGGGAATTCGCATTGTGAGCGGCCCTGGGTGGTCGTATTGGGCAGACCACTCCGGCCGTCCGCGCTGGCTCCTCGCCGCGTCGTTGTGGGGGGGCGCCCTGTTTTGCGCATTGGCCGTTCTCCCGCTCCCACTGGCCGCGCTCGGCGCGACTCTGGTATTGACCTCGGCTCTGCGCGCCCCCGCCGCCAGCCTCCTCGACTCCGAAATCGTGCGCAGCATCGAACATATGGGCTTGCCTCCCCTCACCTACGGACGCATCCGCCTGTGGGGCTCGGCGGGCTTTATGGTGTTCGCGTTCGTGGGGGGGCTCTTGGCCGATGACCACATCGACTGGCTCGTGGGGCTCGGCGCGGGGATTTGGGCCGTCGCTGGCATCCTGCTCGGCCTCGCGCCCGCTACGCCGGTTCCCGCGAAGCGCGCATCTCCCGCCCAAGCCCTCGCGGCGTTGGCCCGAGATCCCGTGTTGCGCAGCGTGCTCCTGGCGTCCGTGTTGTACGGCACCGCGCTGTTTAGCTACGACAGCCTGTATGCGCTGCACCTCAACGCGCTCGGCCATGCGTCGGTGTGGACCGGGGCCGGCGTGGCGGTGGGCGTTGTGGCCGAGATTGCGTTGATGGCAAGTCCCGCCGCGCTCTTTCGTCGCTTCTCGGCCCTTGAGGTGTTGCTCCTCGCGGGGGGCGCGAGCGTATTGCGGTACGCGCTCACCGCGTTTGTCGAAGACCCCCTCCTGCTGTCCGCGATTCAAGGCTTGCACGCCCTTGGCTTTGGCGCGTGGTGGCTCTCGAGCATGGAGCTGGTGCGCACCCGTGTCCCCGCTGAAGTGCGGGCGACGGCCCTCGCCTTGCTAACGACAGCCGGCTGGGGCGTAGGCCCGATGCTCGCGGGGGGCATCGCCGCGGTCGTGATGGGGTCGTTTGGCACCTCGGGCGTCTACCTGCTCAGCGCCCTCATCTCGGCCGTCGGCATCGCAGTTGTCGCGTGGGGCGACCGGGTCCAGCGACGCGCCGTGGCCGCCTGACCCCGCGCAAACTCCGCCGCCTCCGGTTCGCGCGCAGGAGGGCTACCGGATAAGTCGCCGCGCTGGAGGCACCTCATGGGGCTGTTGGACTGGATGAAGCGCCTATTTGGCGGCGCACCTGCGGAACCTTCGTCGTTGGACGACCTCAACGACGAATTAGAAGCGACGCCGGCGCCCCCTGCGCGCGCCCCGGCGAGCCCCGCGCCGTCGGCCGTGCGCGCGCCCGAAGCTCCCCGCCCGCCCAAGAAGAAAAAGAAGGCCAAGGAGCCCAAACCAAAGGCCGCCGCAGCGCCAAAAGAGCGCCCCGCGCCTTCGGGTCGCAAAAAGCGCAAGGCCGAGTCCGCCGACTGGCGCTTCACCGCGCCGCCGCCCCCCGCGCGTCGGCCAGAGCCCCCGGTTCGGAAGCGGCCCCGCCCCGCGAAAGAAGCCACCGAAGCACCGGGAGCCGCTCCGCTCGCCGCCTCCGACGTAGCGACGACCGAAGCCCCGACCAGCGCGGCGCTCTTGGAAACGCCCGCAACGTCGGAAATGGCGCAGGCCCAATTGACCGAACCGGCAATCGCCGCCGCCCCCGTCGACGGCCCCCCCGCCGCGGACACGGAAAGCGCCGACCGCGTGCCCCGTCGCAACGACCAAGACACGCTGGCTTGGATTGTGTTGCCCAAGCTCCAGGCTGTCTTGGATACGGCCAATACAGTGCTCGCCGACTCCACCGCCGACCGCGAAACGCTCCGCAAAGCAGGCCGGCAGCTCGACCAAGACTGGGCGCGCTTGCTGCCCCTCCCCGAAGACCACGCCGAACGCCTCACCGACGCGCATCTCCAATGTCGCGCGGCCCTGAAGGTCCGTATTGCCGCCCTCCCCGACCCCCGCAAGCTCGCGGAAGAAGCCTTGATTGCCGAGCGGTTGGCGTGGTTGGCCGAAGCCGAAGCATTGGCCCAGAATCCCGCCGCGCCCGACTCCCTCAACCGCGCGCGGGCCATGCAGGCCCAATGGAAGGCCGCGGGCCGAATCCCACGCCATGCGCCCTCCGACCTCACCGCGCGCTTCAACGCGGCGATGGACCAAGTCTACGCCCACCGCGACACCGTGCGCCAAGAGCGCCTCGCCCGCTTGGAGAGCCTCGCGCAACAAGCCGAGATGCTCGCCCGCAACCCCGACCCCATCCGCGCCGCCGAGGCCGTGAAGGTGCTCCAGCAGCGGTGGAAAGAAGTCGGGGGCGTGCGCGGGCCCGAAGGCGACGCCGTGTGGACCCGCTTCCGCGCCGCCGCCGACACTATCTTCGAGGCCCGGCGCGCCACACAAGACGCCCAACGCCAGCGCAACATCGAAGAGCGCGAGGCGCTTATCGCCCAGGCCCACGCCCTGGCCGCCCAAGGCGTCGACGACCCCGACGCCCTCATCGACGACCTCCACAAAAAGTGGCGGCGCTTGGGTCCGGTCCCCAAGGCCACCAGCGACGCCTTGTGGAGCGCATTCCGGGCCGCTACCCACGCCTTGCGGCAGCCGCCCCCCGTCGATGCCGCGGTCATGTCGTCGCCCGACGAAGGCTTGCGGTTCAACCCGTTCGCCGCCTGGGCGCGGTCCAACGCCGCCGAAGAGGCGCCCGTAGTCGAGGCCGAAGCAGAGGCCGTCGAAGCGCCCGCCGAGGCCCTCTCCGTCGAAGCGCCCGCCCTGCCCGCGCCCGAAGAAGGCGCCGACGGCGAAGACCCCACCGACCTCGTCATGCCCGCGCGCTGGCTGCAATGACCCACGGGGCCGCGCTTTCGGGGATTCGTATCCTCGAACTCGGCCAGGCCGTCGCCGGGCCCTTCGTGGGCACCGTACTCGGCGCGTTTGGCGCCGACGTGGTCAAAGTCGAGCCGCCCGACGGCGACCCCATCCGCACCTGGCGCACCCTCCACAACGGCACCTCGCTGTGGTGGCGCGACCTCTCGCGAAACAAGCGCCTCATCGCCCTCGACCTGCGCACCGACGCCGGCGTCGCGGTGCTGCGCCGCTTGCTGCCCCAGTTCGACGTTGTGGTCGAAAACTTCCGTCCGGGGCGCATGGAGGCTTGGGGCCTCGGTCCCGCCGACCTCCACGCGCTGCACCCGCGCCTCATCTATTGCCGGGTGAGCGGCTACGGACAGACCGGCCCCGACCGCGACTTGCCCGGCTATGCCGCCGTCGCCGAGGCGCGGGCTGGATTGCGGCACCTCACCGGCGAACCCGGCGGCCCTACGCTGCGCACCAACCTCAGCTTGGGCGACAGCATCGCCGGCCTCAACGCAGCGCTCGGCGTCGCCTTGGCCTTGGTGCAGCGCGAACGGCACGGCGTCGGGCAAGTGGTCGATGTGAGCCTGCTCGAGAGCGTGCTCACCGTCATGGAGGCCGTCGTCGCCGAAGCATCGGTGGGCGTCACCCGCGGCGCGTCCGGGGGCGGCATCACGGGCGTCGTCCCCTCCGGCGTGTGGCCCTGCCGCGACGGCGAGGTCGTCATTGGCGCGAACGGCGAGTCCTTGTTTCAGCGATTGTGCGACGCAATGGGACAACCGCAGCTCGCCGCCGACCCCCGATTCGCCGGAAACGCCGCGCGGGTCGCCCACCAGGCGGCCCTCGACGCGACGATTGGCGCCTGGACCTCCCCCCAGACGGTCGCCGACGTCGTCGCCACCTTGTCCGCAGCGGGGGTGCCGGCGGGGCCCGTCTCCAACGGGCAGCAGCTCCTCCACGACCCCCAGCTTCGCGCGCGCAACGTATTCTACGAAGTGATGGTCGATGGCGTGCCCATTTCGCTCCCCCAGCTCGGCCCGCGCCTCGAACGGTCCCCCCCTTTCGCGCCCCGCCCCGGTGGCGAAATCGGGCAGGACACCATCGCCGTCTTGCAAGAGCTGGCCGGCTATTCCATCGAAGAGCTCTCCGCGCTGCGGGCGGGCGGCGTCGTGCGGTAGCCCACCGCGCCCCCCAAACGGAAAAGCAAAACAAAGCTCCCCCCTTACGGCGCGTTCATGGCGCGGGTTAGACCCGCTCGCCACCCAACCGGGAGTCGTGTATGCAAACCCCGTCTCTACTCACGCTGCGCATCATCTGGGCCGCGCTGTTGACGTCCACCTTCGCCCACGTCGGCGCGCTCGTGTCGGTTTCGATGGGCTGGACGGCCGACGACCGCAACCTTGACGCCGGCCTCGCACCCCTCCTGATGCTGCTCGGCGCGTTCGCCTTGCCGCCCATATTGTTCGCGCTGCGCAAGTCGTTCCTCGGCACGTTGGCGTATACGGCGCCCGCCAAAACCAGCGTCCCCGCAGACCCCCTCGGCTACGAGGACGCCTTCCAAGACGCGCTGGCCCGCTATACCCGCACCACCATCGTCTGCTGCGCCTTGGGCGAGGCGGCGGTGATTCTCGGCTTTGTCGCCTCGATAACCTCCCACGACTTGCGCTATGTCGGGCCCGCTTGGCTCCTGGGCTTTTTGTTGATTGCGCTACAGTTCCCCCGCTCCGCGAGCATCGCCAACCTGCTCTCCCCCGCCCACCAGGCCGTGTGGCACGAGCGAAACGCCCAGTAGTCCTGCGCCGTCGTTGATGGTTTGTCGGATTCCTTGGGCTTTATTGTGGCGTACGTCCCAAAACGATGGGCAAGGTGCGTCTTACAGCGGCGGCCACCCTAAAACGGTGACGTGAGAGCGTCTTACCGCGGCGGCCACCCTAAAACGATGACATGAGCGCGTCTTACAACGGCGGCCACCCTAAAACGGTGACGCGAGTGCGTTTTACCGCGGCGGCCACCCTAAAACGGTGACACGAGTGCGTTTTACCGCGGCGGCCACCCTAAAACGGTGACACGAGCGCGCCTTACCACGGCGGCCGCCCTA
>CAZCUX010000007.1:191624-256112 GCA_964502005.1 uncultured Enterobacterales bacterium | reverse complement strand
GCCACCCTAAAACGGTGACACGAGCGCGCCTTACAACGGCGGCCACCCTAAAACGGTGACACGAGCGCGACTTACCACGGCGGCCGTCCTAAAACGATGGATACGCGCAGGCTTTGTCTTCGGGGGGCGGCGGAGCCCAAGGTCTCCGCCGCCGCCGGCGAGCCGGGGTCTCGCCGGCAGGAGTCCAGAAGGAGGATTGTGGCGCGCCATTGCCGGTCGCGGGCGGGCATCGTATGGGAGGCTCCATGAGAGAGCGTGGTGCAATGGAGCATTCGATGATGGCTGTGCGTTTCCCTCGGATTTTGGCCTTCGTCGCCGTTTGCGTCGGTTGTAGCACCACGCCGGGGCCCGCGGCAAAAGAAGGCAAACGCCCCCAAAGCGCCGGTCAAACGAAGGGAAAGACGGGCAAAAAAGGCGCCAAATCCGGCGGTGGCGCCCGCTCCCCTTCTGCTGCGCTGTGGACCTGGGAGCCGACACCATCTGGCTGCTTGTGGCGAGAACGCGCGCTGGACGGGGGGATTCGAGAGCGCGGCCAGACCAGCCGTTGCCCCTCCGATGTGTGGTGGTCCGAAGACCGCAGCGTCGCGTTCGCGTGGACAGGGTCTACGGTCGTGAAGCTGCAAAACGGCAAAGATGGCTACACCCCAGTCGCAGAGCACGCCGTCCCCGACGACGCCGCGGTGATGTGGGTGGTCCGCGATGTCCCGGTCATCGGATGGGTGCAATACGGCGAAGCCACGGAGGTTCTCACCTCCCAATGGACCAATACGGGCTTCGTCGCGGGGCCGCGGCGCGTGCTCGGCGAAATGGACGCGCAAATGGGCGACTTGTGGGCCACCTGCCCCGCCGGGCCGATTTCTACCTCCTGGACGAGCTTTCGGCGCACCATCGAAGCGGCGGCGTCGGCGGGCCAAGTCGACGAAGCGCCCTCGCAAGCGACGCTCCAGCTCGTGCGGGCCGACGCAGACAACGGCGACGCGTCCGGGCGGGTGTCGGTTGGCGGGTCGACGCTCGCGTTTCGCGTCGGCTTTGGCGACACGCCGCACCCCGTGCCTCCCTTGGTGTGGTGCGCCGATGCGTCGTGCGCCACAGGCACGCCCCTATCGGGCCGAATGCCGCCCCAGGCCGCGGTCATGCCCGCCGGCCAATGGGTGCTGGTCACGAGCGAATACCGGGGCCTCGGACCCACCGTATACCGCGCCGGCCACCCTACGCCGGTGCTCCAGCTCGACGAAGACGTGCGCGCGATGTGGGCGCCCTGAACGCGCGCTACTCCACCACCACCGCGGTCGCGGCGATGGTTTCGGGCGTCCAATCGGCCGTCTCCGCCATCGCCAGGAAGGCGGCGACCTCGGGGGTGTCGACCAGCGCCAGCTCATCGACATACCGCGGGCTGACCGCTTGGTAGACCAGCCGCACATCGAGCGAATACGGCGCGGTCCCCCCCAGCGAAGCCAGTGAAAGGCTCACGGTGTCGGCGCCTTCGACAAAGTTCGGGTCGCTGGCCGTGCCGACCGGCGCGATGTCGCCAACTTCGGTCACGGTGGTCTCGGGGCGCCAGCCCAAGGGCAGGATGCGGTTGTCCTTGGCCATCGCCGCGGCGTTCAGGAGGCGAAACACGGGGTCGCCAGCGGGATTGGCCATGAGGGACTGGTAAATCTGCACGTCGGTGGACGCGCGGAGAATGTCGCGGTGGGGCTGCACGGGCCCGCCTGCCTCCTCGCTCGGCAACACGGCGCCCAAGTGGTCGACGAGGCGGCCCCGTGTGTCGGTCTGGCCGGACTGGAAGACAACCGCGCCCGTCGCGTCGGTCACCTGCACCTGCAGCCACGCGCGCCGGGACGGATAGCCGGTGGGCAGCTTGTGGCCCGTTTGGTTGTGAACCACGACCACGGCGGAGAGCTGGTCGCCCGTCCGCACCACGTCCGTGACCTCGACGGACGCCGCGGTCGCGAGCATCGTGCGGGCGCGTGCAATCGTGGCGTTGAAGGCGTCGGCGTTGGCGCGGGGGTTCAAGATGTCGGCGTTGTCACGCAAGATGCCGAGCATGAAGGTGTTGCCGCCCACCTGAAAGTGCTGCCCGAAGGGTTGGCGGGGGTCGATGGTAAAGTCGCCGCCGCCGGGGTTTCGGGCGATGCGCGTCTCAATGGGCGTGCCGTCGCTGTCGGTGGTGGGCATATGGCATTGTTGGCACGCTGCCGAGCGGCTGCCGTCCGGCGCATACGCAGAGTTTCGCCATTCGAGGTACGGGGCTTGTTCGAGGAACGTAAACGCTGACGGCGCGCCATCCACGAGCGTTGGCGTTTGCAGCGTGTGGCAGGAGGCGCACACTTCGCTCGTCATCATGTGCAAGCCTTCACGGGGCGTAAAGCCCGTGTGTGCCTGCATTGGCCCCGTCAGCGGCGCTTCGTGGGGCCCATAAATATACGACGTAGAGGAGATTTGGTAATGGCCGCTCCAGGTCTCCGGCGCGCCAAGATTGGCCGGGTCCAAGCGATGACAGGTGGTACACGACACCCCATCGAGGCTCAAGCGGGCGACGCGGGTGTCGCCCAAGCGCAGGTCGGCCGCTGCGGGGAAGTCGAGGCCGGACATTTCGGCTTCGGTGCGTCCCATGGGCGCGTGGCAGCGCAGGCAAGTGTCTTCGATTTCGGCCACAAGCTCCGGCGCGCCTGCCGATTCGGCGGAGAGCACGGCCCAAAAGAGCGGGTCGCGGCCAGCGTTCGCCATCATCGACGCGTGCTGCAAGTCGTAAGGGGCGACGCCTGTGCCATCTGCGGTGCGCATCGCGGTGGACGTGCGCACATTGCTGTGGCACTGCGCGCAAACGTCGGGCGACGCGAAGTGGTCGGTGAGGCCGGTGTTTGGCTCGCCCATCAACAGCGCCAGGCGGGGGTCGGGCGCTTCGCCGGTCTCGACCGACGAGTCGGTGGGGTCGGTGCCGCCGGTGGTCGGCTCGTCGGTTGTGCCGCCGGTGGTCGGGCCGGGGGTGGTGGTCTCCAAGCTCGGATCGACGGGATGTGCGTCGCTGGGCTTGGTTTCGGCGGTGCAACCCACCAGGACTGGCAGAATGAGGCTGTGAATACGCATTCGGCCCCCTTATGCGCCATCGCACAATTCGCAACGGACAAATTGCCGCACCGTGCGCCGCATCAGGCAAGTCGACGTAGGCTGTCACGCAATACAAAGCCCGGCATCCATTCGGCCGATACGGTCACCGACCCATGTGTACGGCCAGAGTTGGCCGCGGCACATGGGCGAACGCACTGGAGCCCCAGATGGACACCCAAGCCCCTTCGTCCCCCGACCCCCGCACCACCGACCTCGCGACCACCCGCGCCGTCCTCCAAGAAGCGCGCACCGTCGCCGTCCTCGGCGCCAGCAACCGCGAAGACCGCCCCGCGTGGTTCGTGCCCAACTACCTCGTGCAGCACGGCTACACCGTGTTCGCCGTACGTCCGGGTGAAGGCGAGCTGCATGGCCGCCCGACCGTACACCGCCTCGAAGACATCCCCGAAGCCGTTGATGTGGTCAACATCTTCCGCCGCAGCGACGCCCTCCGGGAGCACCTGCCCGAGCTTCTCGCGACCAAGCCCCGCGCAGTGTGGCTGCCGGAGTCCGTATTCGCGCCGGATGATTTTGCCCGCGCGCTGGCGGAGGCGGGCATCGCGCTGGTTCAAAATCGCTGCATGAAGCGCGAGCACCAGCACCAAAACGACTGACGGGGGCGGTGACCGCCGCGCGGTGCCCGTGCTCGCCAACCACCACCGTATGTGCGTTCTCGGAAAATGAATGGCGATTCAGTCTTCGGGGACAGGACCGCTGGCGCGCCGTGCCCGTCGCGGCACGATGTCCGCGTTGCCCCGAGCACGTTGCGCAATGCGGACAAAACCTCTAGGTAGGGCGTGCAGGGTGGTTGGCCCTGCGCTTGCCCGCGAGACGCCCGATGGTCCCCGCTGCCCACGCCCATAGGTTGTTTGTCGCTCGCGCTGCGCTGGCGATGCTGTTGGGCTGCGACAACGCGGAATCAAAGTCAGGGGACGGCCTTTCGTCGTCCGCGCCGGTCTCCGAAACCGACACCGACGCAGACAGCGACACCGACACGGACTCCGACGCAGACACCGACACAGACGCCGACGCAGACGCCGACGCAGACGCCGACACGGACGCGGACGCAGACACCGACGCAGACCCACCCGGAGCGCTCCCGTTGGCTGTGGACGATGGCCAAGGCTGGGTCACCCATATTGGCGATGAAATCTACGTTTCCGGCACGGCGACGGTGTCCGACACCGACATTACCGGCGCCCTCACGTACACGTCCGTCGACGAGACCGGCGCGACGGTCTGCGACATCGACGTGGTGTTGGCGGGCGTGCCGGCATCCCGCTGCCCCGACTGCGACTTCAACTTCGCCCTGTTGACGAGCATCCTCGACGACCGAAGCGCGCCCGATTGCCTCCCCCGCCGAACCTGGGCCTTGCTCGAAGGCGCGGAGCCGGGTGGCCGGTGGCCTACGGAAGTCCGGGACTTTGTGCTGTCCTTTCGCGAAAGCTACGTAGACATCGTGGATGTAGAGTATCCAGGCTACAGCTATTACCGCAGCTTCGCGGTTGACGACCGCTTGCGCCTGTTCTTTACCCGCGCCTATACTGCTTATGGCTATACATATGAGTATGGCGCACGGGAAGACCTCGCGACCACCGAGACATTCTATTCGTCCACCGTAATCGGCGGCGTCCCGAGCACCTACGGCTGGACGCGGAGCACGAATTCCGCGCGCTGGACGGGCGACACCCTGGCGTGGACCTTATCGGGGAGCCTGCCTGCCGACCCACCCGAACTTGGCTATTATATGGACTGCGGGCGGGTTCTCCACGTCGATACAGAGACCACGCTGTCCACGATTGACCACTACGGCCGCGACGATTTTGCGTGCCCCGAAGGCATCGCGTACCTCGAAGAGGTGGATGTCTGGACCCTCCCCGCGACCGAAGGCGACCACATTCGTATTTCCCTGGATGCACCCGACCGCGGAGCGGTAGGCGAAGGTGTATTTTGGGTCAACGCGCCCGACGGCTGCTCCACCTTGGTCGCGTTCCCATCGGGCGATTGCGCATCGGGTTCCGGGGCTTGCGCGTCCGCGGAGCTATTTGCTACCCAATCGGGCACCCACGAGGTGGTCGTCGCGGGGTTTGGTGCCTGCACAAGCGACCGCGCCGTGTATAGTGTGCGCGTCGAGCAAGACACCCGATAGGTCCGACGCGCGACATCGCCCGTGCGTTCGCGTTGCGGCAACCTACGGTCCCAACAAAGCGCCCAATACAACCTGCGCCAAGGTTGTGGCGCCGGACGCGATAAAAGCGTCGGCTACCTTTACCCACTCCGCGCGTCCTTCGGGCCACCAGCCGCTCCGGGCCACCAACGCGCCGATTCGGGCCGCGTCGCGGCGGGCACCCGCACGCCAAACCTCGACTTCTAACAACGCAAGCTGTCGATGAATGTCTGCCAAGCGGCTGTCAAAGCGAAGGTCGCCGTTCTGCTTTTGCGCAACGCGCATCGCCTCGTAGACCATCTTTTCGCGGTCGCCCCACGCACGCGAACGAAGCGGCTCGGCGGCATCGGGAAACAATCGAATCAAATCGGCCACCGCGACAAACAGGTTGGCGGCGCGGGGGTCTTCTGTCGCGGCCTGAACCCGCTGCATTGCGGTCGCCCGCACCGAAGAGCCCCGCTGGGACAAGGTCCCCCAACGACGGTCGCGTTCGCCTTCTAACCAGACGATACGCGGCCCGATTCGGCGCGAGGAACGCAGCAGCGACGGAAGCCACGCGAGCAGCGTCGGCTCGTGGGGCCGCAGCTCCAGGACGCGCGTAGCGTGGGCAACGGCGGCATCCGCGTGTCCACAGCCCGCCAAGACCACCACCATCGCCGTTAGGGTCATGGGGTCATCGGTGGAGCCTACCGCTTCGAGAAACGCCGCGCTCACGGGTCCTCCCGACAAGACCTCCACGCAACCGCGGGTCAACGCAGCCAAGCGACCCGCTTCCTCCGACATTGGCAGACTTTGGGCGGCGGCGGCGTGCTCCTGGGCCTGGGAGCGAATGTCCGGCGAAAGGGGCCAATCGGCAGGAACACAGCGGCCGACGTGCGCTATCCACGACAACCAATCCAAGCGAAAGCCCATGGTCGGGTCGCCGGAAACATCGACGTGGCCTTTGACCACGCGCTCAATCAACGCCGCGACAATATCCGGCGCAACATGCCGCAAATCGTCTTCCCATACCGCAGGCGATTGGCTCAAAATAACCGATTCATACGTCGGGATATAAAAAACAAACGGAAACGCAGGCGCCACCTCCCCCGCAGCCGCGCGCAGGACAGCCTTGGAGTGTTGGTTGGCCACCAGCACATCTTCGCGCTCAAACGTGCGGACCAGGGGCACCGGCGACACCGTGAGCCACACCACAAGACCAGGATGGCCGTGGTCACGGAGCAATTGCAGCACATACGCGAGGTCGTCTTGCACCTCCGATACACGCAGACGTCGGTATTGGTACGCATCGCCCGAGGCCACCCGCAGCGCGTCGCACGGTGACCGCGCGAGAGGCGCGCCGGTGTCGCGGTGGGTCCACACTTCGATAAGCCCGAGTGTGAGCACAATCCAGGGCGCAGAAAAGGCACGCGCGGAGAGGGCCAGCACGTGGCGCCGTCGCTCCACCGCCCGCGACCGCGGTACCGGAAATGTGGTCGTCAGCAGCTCGTCCAGCACACCTCCCGCAACATCCATCAAGCCTTCGCTTTCCACCTGCGCCCGCACCTCCGCGTCTCCGCGAAGCCACGCGAGGGCCATCGTAAGTGTCCGCCGCATCATCGGCGGCGTATAGACATTGAGCAGGCCCGCAGGTCGAGGCCCCAACCACTCGGCGCCGCTACCCCGAAACCGCGCAGTCGGGACAGCGAAGCCGATGGTATCCAGCACATCTTCAATGTTTCGCGCGAAGCAGCTTCCCATCGTAAAGACGTCTCTCCGACCGGTAATCGCCGCACATTCCCCCAAGGCGGGCGTCGCGAATGCCCCCAGCCGGGAGCTTTCGCCCCTGCGCGGCCACCATTGCTGCGGAGTCGACGTCTCCAGCACCTCGTTGGCGGGGCGCGCGCCCCCGGGGAACACCGATGAAGACATACAAACCTCCGCGCCACCTGTCGATGAACCGGTTGGTTTGTATCTTATGGCGTGGAAGTCGGCGTGTACCCGACCCTATATTGGGCAAAACAGGCGGAAAATACGTCATACAACCAATACGTAACCTATCCGCAGGAATCACACTGCGTAGGATTTGCAAGACGAGATACAAACAAGCGACCAAGGGCCCAGGCGTCGCCCGGCCAACGCGCCGAGAGATAGCGACCATCATCCACAACAAATGCACCTTTATTGCTTTGGCGACTTCCCCGCGTCACGAGCGTGATGGGGCCACGGTGGAATTGCTGTGCTGGAGCGCGAAGTGCTGCGCTAACCTCATCCTGCACATACATAGCATACGTGCGATAATACCTACCAAGCTTCCAAGATGTCAAGTAATAGGCGACGGCCTCCATATAGCGAGGAAGGCATGTCGTATTCTTATCTAACAACACGCTCCGGCCCGTGGATGGATCGATAGTTCGGGCCAGCACAAGCACACCGTGGCAGATGGCCGCAACGGGGACATTGCGCGACCAAATCTGGAGCACCAACTGTTGCAGGACCGTACTCCCCAAGTATTGCCGCATGCCGGGCGCATGTCCCCCGGCGAGAAACAGCCCGTCAACGTCCGCGGCGTCCACTTGGTCCCAAGGTGTCGGATGCAAAAACGCGGGGTCGACGCGCAACTTTTCATACAAGGCCCGCGGTTCCGGTTCGGCGCCGAGCTGTCCAAACAATACGCCTGTCAACAAAAGGGGATCGGTCGCGGGCACAGCACCCGTTTCGGTCGCAAACACAACCTCGTGACCGGCCTCCCGCAAGAGAGTCCATGGAACCACGACTTCGGTCGTATCAAAATCGACATCGGGGAGAGGCATCAAGATACGGGCCACGCTGTCTCCACATCGAATAGAAAGGGCGTGCGGGAGCAAAACGTGCGCTTGGCCCGGGCGTTAGGGGACCACAAACGGTTCGTCCCATCCTTCGACCGACAGCGTCCAATCTCCCGCCGCAAGCGTGAGGTCTGCGCTCCAGGAGAGGATGTACTCCGTAGCATCACTACACGAAGCGCCGGAGTAGGTCGCCGTCACGCCCCAGGCCGCTTCATCAACCGACACGGACACCTCGATAGGCTCACACAAGGCGAGCGAAACGGGCCCGTCAACCACGGAGATTCCGTCTTCGGTCACAACAATGTCCACCGTGCGGTCGTCACCAAAGCTGCCGCCCGGCCCTCCGCCCGAGTCGTCCTCCGTAGCCGTCTCGACGGGAAAGGCGGTGCCCGCGCTCTCTCCTCCGTCCGTGCTGTCGTCGGCGGGCCACGGCGAATCGGTGTCGAGGGGGTCGGTTTTTGGACCGCACCCAACGACACATCCTACACCGAAGGCCCATCCTATGTTCCAAAACCAATGCGTCGCCATCCGCAGGACTCCTCTCACACCCAATCGGGTCGTACCCGCACAAGCGACAGGATGTCAACTCAGCCGACGAACCTCGCGGCCAACGCAAGGAGCGCCGGCACGCCTTGGGCAACGAATAGCGTCCAGCGTACCGACCAAGCACCGATTGCGCCCATCGTCACAACAAAGATCAACAGCGCAGTTACCATTGCGTCATTTGCGGACGCCACCCCCCAAAACAGGAGCATCGCCACCCCACCGTTGTAGGCGCCTTGGTTCAACGCGAGGGTGCGCGTTGTCTCCGTCGCCTCGCGATTGTAGCCAAAGCGGCGGGACATCTGCGACCAGCCCACACTCTCGGCGAGCCCAAAGACCACATGAAGGACGCCCACCGCTATCGCCAAGCCATTTGCTACCATTCGTTCTCCCGAGAGAGCGGCGATGGTGCCACGTTGGGGGAAAAAGTCCAAGCCCTTTGGCCAAGACCACGGCAAGCACGTGTGTATCACCGCGCAGCAACGTGCGGCACCCAAGCGTGTATGCTCGCCACGGCTCCCTTTCGAACGATGGCCGCCGTGCCGAAACGGGTCCTCCCCAGGGAGGCGATTTTTGTCAAACCCACCCTGTCCGCGAGGCAGCTTCACTCGGACCACCGACCCGCCTGCGCGCGCCACTCGCTACGGGTGGGAACGACGGTATAAGGGGTCATCCTGCTCCAACGAGAGCGAGGGCCCACCCACCCCCCGGCTCGCCCGCTGACGCGGCGTTGCACCGTCTACCGATGGGCCTCCGAGGCGCCGAAGCACCCTCCCGCGCCACCGACCGTTCTGCCGAACGTCCCCCAACAAGTTGACGCAGCGGGCAACACTACCGCGACGCGGCGAGGCGTTGGGCAGCAATCGCGCCACCTCCCCAGACCGCGAGGCCGGCCCACGACACGTACCATCGCGCGTCTGCTTCTCGGGCCAGCCCACCGCCCTCCGATTTGGCTTCTATCGACGCTCTGGCAGCGTTCGAGGACAGCTCCGCCTCCCCCCGCGTAGGCCGACATGTGTTGTGTTGGTCATCCAACGGCGAAGGCCTTGGACCACCGCCGCCGACATCCAATCCGCGCTCCCCAATGACGAGACCTTCATCGGCGCTGCATCGCGCCCCTCGGCGACACGAACGGAGACGGCCTCCCGAATGCGCGAGGACGGGCGCCGACCGCCACCTTCGACACGCCGACGGGGTGCGCGCGGCACAGGACAACGCCCGAAAAGCAGCACTCCACGGAACAAATCCGCGGGCAATGACAGGAAGGCGCATCGGCGGCGCGCAATAGAGGTGCCACGGACAGGACCAAAGGCGGGGAAGCCGGCTCGTTCGCGTATGCGCACTTCCTCCACACAGGGGGACAACCGGAGCTGGCGGGGGAGATACCACGCACTCCGCCAAACGAACACGCTCCGCGCCCGTAGATGCCGCCCCGCGAAGGCCGAAGCCGTCACCGGCTGTGTGTCGAGCATCGGCAACGCAAGAATAGGCGGCGAAAGGAGAACGACAAGGGCCGATGTGCGCCCCCAGAGGCGTTTTGGCCGGATTTGTTTGACTTTGCTCGCCAACCCAAAGGGGCGAGCGCTAACTTGTGTTTCGGAGCGACGCGCGCGGCTGCGACAACACTTCGGAGAGCTCCTCAATGCGGAGCGGCTTCGCGATATGTCCGTCCATGCCCGCATCAAAGCAAGCCATGCGCTCCGATGCCAGCACACTCGCGCTCACCGCGAAAATCGGGACATCACAAGCGGGCTTCGGGAGTTGACGAATGCGTCGCGTGGCGTCCAGACCACTGAGGACCGGCATGTGAATGTCCATCAAAACGATGTCGTAACGCTTATTCGAAGCAAACTCGACGGCTTGTTGCCCGTCCGCTACACAGTCATACGTAGCGCCCAACTTATCCAAAATACGACACAACACAAGCTGGTTGACAGGATTGTCTTCCGCAATCAAAACAAACCGATGGGGTGTGTCGACACCTGCCAAGACGCTGTCAGCGGCCGGCTCCTCACACGGAGCCTTTGCCAAGGGCAGCTGCACCCGAAAGGTGCTCCCGACGTGTGCCTTGCTCGTGGCAGTGATAGTGCCGCCCATAGCCTCGCACAGCTTTTTGCTAATTGCAAGCCCGAGGCCCGTGCCACCAAATCGCCGTGTTGTTGAGCTATCTGCCTGGGTAAACGCCAAAAACAGCCGGTCAAGTTGCTCAGGAGGGATCCCGATGCCGCTGTCTTCTACTTCGATGACCAGGACTTGTTCCGAAGGGCGGCGCAATCGCAACACAACGCTGCCCGTTAGGGTAAACTTGACAGCATTCGAGACCAAGTTGTTCAATATTTGACGAACCCGCGCGGAGTCTCCCACAACGCACGCGTGGAATGCAGAAGAAACCTCTAAGCCAATGCCAATGCCCTTTTTTCGCGCGCTTGGCCCAAACAGTTGTACGACCTCCTCCGCCAACGCCTGAACGTCAAAGCTGTGCTGTTCTAATACAAGCTGCCCTGCATCGATTCGACTAAAATCAAGAATGTCATTCAACACACCCAACAGGGCTTCGCTTGATGCTTGGGCTGTCTGGAGGAGCTTCGTTTGCTCCTCGGACAAGGTGGTGTCTGCCAACATTCGCTGCATATTGAGGACGGCATTCATCGGCGTGCGAATCTCATGGGACATCGTCGCCAAAAATGCGCCCTTCGAAGCGGCCAACAGTTGCGCTGCGGCCGCCTGCTCTTCAGCCTTTCCTTTGAGAATCGCATCGTTGACGGCCCGTGCCCGTGCACGCTCCACCACGCCGAAAATCAGCATTCCCGCAGCTTGGGTCCCGGCGAGGCCAATGGCCTTCGTGACCTCTGCAATGTCCAACGTTGCGCCGGGACCAATCGGCAATACCATTCCAGCATACGTGAAAACAATCAACATATAGGCCAACCAAGCCCAGGTGTGACCCACCAAAAACGTGATGGTCGCCAGCAGGAGTGTGATGGCGGGCGCGACGCCAGGCTCGTCAATCCCAAGGACCACCTGCAAAATCATCAGGTACAAGGTAGTACCGCCGATGACCGCCAGGACGGGCCCACGCCAGCGACCTGTCCAATAGATTGCGGCCAAACCGCCCACGGCGACACCCGCTTCACTTGCCACAAGCAACGTAGGTGCGGAAAAAAAGCCGTTTCCTGGCGCCGTACCAATCAAAATCAGCACTTCGGTGACCACCAAAGCGCCCAATACCCCCACACCGATTTCGGCGTTCCATCGCTCCGACGGGGCGACATCGACCCGCGCCAAGATGCGCCCTACAAACTGACGATATACATTGGGCACATTATTGCCGGAACAGAGAAGAGTGCAAGAACGCCAACCCCCGCAACAAGCGAACGTTGGCCAACGAAGCAAAAATACAAGCTATTCGCGTGGTCATGGGTGTCAATCGAGATGATTGCAAAACATCATCGGCGAACACAACCGAAACAATCGGGCGGTTGCCAAACAACATCGCGGCAAGCTCAGCCACGCTTCGCATCGGCCACAACCCTTTCTGGTGCGTACCGATGAAGGGTTTGACGCAGGCGGTCGATACCCACCGGCTTGGCGATGACATCCACCATGCCAACCGCACGACAAGCCGCTTGTTCTTGCGGCGTAACACTTGCCGTAAGCGCGACGATAGGCAGCCGATGGCCCGCAGCAAGGATACGGCGCGTCGCCTCTAAGCCGTCGACTTCGGGCATCTGGCAGTCCATCAGTACGAGGTCGAATACGGTTTCCGCGACGGCGTCCACCGCAGCAAGCCCGCCGGTGGCTTCGACGACGTCGCAGCCGAGGTGACGAAGCATCGAAACGGCGACGGTCAGGTTCACCGCATTGTCGTCCACAACCAACACCTTGGCTGCCCGCGGCGGATCTGGCTCCGCCACTTCGGGTTCGGCGGATACGCCCGGCCCTACATTGCAGGGAGACGTCCCTATGGGCGCTGGCAGGACAACCTGGAAGCTGGCCCCCTCCCCTACCTTGCTGGTTGCAGACACGGACCCGCCCATGCGCTTCACCCACATCTGCACCAAAGCGAGCCCGAGGCCAGCGCCCGACCAGCGCCGCCGAAGCGACGAATCCACAACCTCAAATGCATGAAACAATCGGTCCAACTGCTCGACGTCGAGACCGATGCCCGTGTCGACGACCTCCAACGTCAATGCGCTGTCTTCCCAACCCACCAACACACGGATCGAACCCTTGTCGGTGAACTTGATAGCGTTGCTCAATAACGAAGTGAGCACCATCTGCACCCGAATGCCATCTCCCATCACACACTCAGGGACGTTGTCAAAGGCCGTTTCGATGAGGACAGTGCGCTCCTTCCGCGCGGCCTCGATGCGCGCAACGGTTTGAATGACGACGTCCGACGGGGAATATGGCGCGACACTTTCGGACGACAATTCCGAGTCCGCATCGATAAGCGCCACGATGTCGTCCACCAAACCAGCCAAAGTGCGCCCGGAGGAAATCACCACACGGTTGAGCGACCCTTGGGCGGGCGTCAGACCGCTCTCATCCAAAAGCTGCGCCATGCCCAACATGCCATTGAGGGGCGTTCGCACTTCATGGGAAAGCGTCGCGAGAAATCGCTGTCGGTTTGCAAGGGAACGCGCGAGTGCAACGTTGGCGGCGTCCGCCTCTATCGACTTTTGCTCTGCGGTCCACATGGCCTCGCGCAACGGAAAGTACAAAGCCCGCGCGATAAATGCGTTGGAACCCAAAGCAAACCCGACTGCAATTGTTTGGTCGTGGGGCACCCCGCCTTGCCAAAGCCCTGCGACCATACCCAGCAAGGAGACCAACTGCACATATTGAGAGTTACGCTTCGATAGCGTGAACATACTCCCAAACATCGACGGTAGAACCATCATCGCGCTACCGATAAACGCACCGGTGAACCAACCGATAAAAAACAGTGTCAAACCGTTCCACCACGCGCGTGCGTGACTCCCTCGCCCCCACTTCGACTCGCGTATTTCAACCTGGGACAACACCAGATTACCGAAGACATATGCGCCCACACCGATAGCAGATCCCAATACATATTCGGAATAGTATAGGACCAATATTGACCCAACGATACCCGGAATAACCAGAACGGCGTCCATTTTCTGCAACCAGTGGTTACGAAAACGACGCTCGAAGTCAGTCGACGGTTCGGTGGTTGCAATCAACGGATGGGCCGCGTGTCATGGATGTTTGAGGTGGAGTTTCCCGAGTATTCGGATTTCGCCCCCCCTAATATCGACCACCATCCCATTTTCATTAGGAATGATTCGTCTCCATTCGTAACCTTCACCGCACAATCACGAATGGACCGGTTTTTTCACCGACGAATCCCCCATTTCATACCAGATCCACAAAGAAGCGGACCACACCGGACCACGGGAAAACCCCCGTCACGGATACAGCAAATACATACGACGAGACTCTTCCCACGCCGCTTCCTCCGCGCGCAGCAGCATCTCGCGTTCGGCTACCGACGCGCGCGGGTTGTCCACCCACTCCCGCAGCAATGGCCCACCGTCGATGAAGTCAATCGGAAGCGCACCCGAAGTATATTCGTACGGAAAATCCCGCCAAATTGGGTAAGAAGGATGCACGATTCGCACCGCCTTCAAAAAGAGCGACACCAAACGGTACGGTTGAAAGCGAAGCGGAGCATACGAAGGGACGTCGGTATGCACCTGAAGGCCGCGGCAGGTCTTCCCTATATGCTTGTGGAAGGTTGGCTCGAACACACACGTCCGCAGCCACGCTCCCTCCATCCAATGCGGCGCCAAATCTTCCATCACCGCCCGGACAGTGCGAATATCGATGTCGGGGGCGCCCATCACTTCCAGCGGAACGGTGGTTCCACGCCCTTCAGAGAGCGTACAACCTTCCAAAATGACGGTACCCGGATACGCCCGCGCCATATTCAAACGGGATGCGTTGGGGCTAGGATTGACCCAAGGCAGCTGTTCGGACGGCCAGCCGAAACCCGGCGCTGCGGTGGGGTCATAGTCTTCCATTTCGATAACAGTAAGGTCGACGTCGAGCTTACCGTGAGACACAAACCAATGAGCGGCCTCACCCAACGTAAGACCGTGACGCATCGGGAGGGGACCCGCGCCCACGAAGCTTTCGAATCCAGGCCGAAGGAGCGTGCCTTCCACCGGTCGCCCTGCTGGATTGGGACGGTCCAGTACCCAGATTGCCTTGCCGTTGGCGGCGCAGGCTTCCAACATATATTGCAACGTCGTGAGGAAGGTGTAGATGCGGGTTCCGACATCTTGCAAGTCAAAAACAACTATGTCGACGTATTCCATCATCTCTGGTGTTGGTCTTCGGACGTCTCCGTACAAGCTAAAAATCGGGACATTTCGCTGCGCATCGACGGCGTGTTCCGTCTCGACCATATTGTCCTGCTTGTCCCCCATAAAGCCGTGCTGGGGGCCCCAAATCGCGGACAACTGAAGCTCAGGATGCCGGTCGAACACTTCGAGGATGTGGACCTGTTGCGAAGACAGCGACGCCGGATGGCACACAACGCCCACACGGCGCCCGCGGAGCGATTGGCGAAGCGAAGAATCGGAGTCGAGACGGTCGAGGCCGAGGCGCACGGGCAAGTCCGGGGAAGATGGGTGTGACAATCTGATGTTCCTTCGAAGGATAACCTACCACTGTCAAGACCACCCACCCCTTTTGCCCCGGAGCCTCACAGGGTTTGGTCGATAATACGGAACTCCACGCGCCGATTCGCCGCCCGCGCTTCTTCCGTGGTGTCGGCCACCAGCGGAATGCTCTCGCCGTATCCCTTTGCATCGAGACGCCCGGCGGCAACACCCCGGTCTATCAAATACCGCGCGACCGACTCGGCCCGTCGCTGGGACAAGTTCAGGTTGTATTCGTCCGGGCCAAGGTCGTCGGTATGGCCTTGAACCTCGACCTTCTTGATGGCCGGATGGGCAGCCAAGGTCGCGGCGACCGCATCCAACAACGCGTAGGACTGTTCGAGCACACGGTCGCCGTTCAGCTCAAAGTGGACCTTCTCGATAATGACGATGGCCTCTTGCGTCACCTTCACGACGGGACACCCTTGGCCACCGCCGGTTCCGGCTTGGTACGGGCACGGGTCAGTAGCGTCGGGAATGCCGTCGTTATCGGAGTCCGGGCACCCTTGGAAGCGTGGCACGCCTGGCTGGAGCGGACACTCGTCCGCGCTATCGACAACGGTGTCCCCATCTCGGTCGGGACATCCATTTTGGGCCGCGAGTCCGGGCTCCATAGGGCAGGCGTCCTCGCTGTCGGGAACGCCGTCCAGGTCGTTGTCTTCCGGGCAACCGTCGTCGTCTTGCCATCCATCCATATCTTCTGGAGCGGTGACGCAGCGGTCCACATCATCCAACACGCCGTCGCCATCGGTGTCGGGAGCTTGGCATGCGGCTTTGCGCCAAGACAGCGCCAAAATCGCGCGAAAATCCGGGCTGCCGACGCCTGCAATTACGGCTGTCCCGAGGCCTGCGGTGGCAAAGAACCCTTCGCACGCGCCATAGGTTGCGTATGCATGGGCTTCCATCGGCGACGAGCCGGATGCTTCCGACGCGGTGACGCTGACCCGCTGGTCGAGCTCTAGCCCCACGCGTACGGGATCTGCGACGCGCACGCTCGCCCCGACGCCAATGTCGACGGCGCTTCCGGTGGTGGTCAAGCCAAGCGTGGACTTCGACGCGAGGTCCATGCCAACATCCGCCACCCACCGAACGGTATCGCTGCCCCCTCCGACGCTTGCGACGAGGCCTCCCCCCACCCCTCCGGTCGATACAAACGCCTCCTCCGTGCCGGTGGGAAGCGTGAGGAACGGCGTCACGCCGACGCCCAAGTCGCTGCCTCCCCAAACCGGCACCAAGGCGCCCAGCCGCACGTCTCCCATCGCGAAACCACCAACCCCGCGAACCACTACGCTTGGATACGTCGGCACCTCGACATCGAGGCGGGCCTTGCCCCCAAAATTGTAGCCGGCTTGCAACCGCGCACCGAACTGGTTGCCTACGATGACTTCTTCGGTGCCGTCGGAATAAAGCAGAATCAAGGGATCATTGGCGAAAGAAAGAGCTACGCCACCATAAGCACCCGAGCGGTCGTCGAGGGTCGGCGCGTGGCGCTGTAGCGTACCTTTCGCATCCATCGAACTTCCGCTCATCGAAAAGGTGTCGGCGTCCTGGGCGAAAGAAGAGAGCGGCGCGAAAAAGGCGGCAATGAGCGTCACTCTGCGTGACCACGATGGCATCAGATGGATTCGATTCACGGCTTCACCCTGCGTTCTTTGGGGAGAGTGTAGCCGTTTTGACACGGCATAGACCAGGGGTAACGATCGGAAAAGACCGGATGTCCTTTTGGTAGACACAATCCGATAGGCTATGTAAACTGCAACAAACCGTGTCCGGCCCCGCCGAAAGCACGGATGAAGTGGTCTGTGCGGCAGCCACTTCACAAGGGAGAGTGTCCATGCGTCAAAACATCACCCGTCTCCTCGTGTTGGCCGGCCTCGTGTCGGCTCCCACGCAGGCGCTTGCGTATAAGACGCTCACCGGCACCTATATCAAGGCGGCGTACAGCGAAAACGGCCTTTGGAATGAAGACACCCTTGGGACGGGTCTTCAGGTGCTCAACGGTAGCTGGCTCGATGTCACCTACCCCGGCACCCCCTGGAATCGAATCACCTGGGAGTACAACTACGGGGGTAGTGCGTACTCGTACGGCGCGACCTCGGACAACGCCCCATCGTTTACGGTGCTCTCCGAGGCCGATATCTCCTCCGGCTCCACCCGCGCGGTGCAATACGCCTACCAAGGCGGCCCGCTGCAAATCACCCAGGTCCATCAGTTTGACGCATCGGGCCGATATATCGTCATCAGCTTTGAGGTGACCAACACGGGCTCCTCCCCCGTGACCAACTTCCGTATGATTCACGCGATTGACCCCGACCAGGACGTCTACGCAGGCGGCAGCTTCGAGACCTACAACGACACCCAAGACCTCAGCGGCGACGGCGTCCCCGACTGGGTCGAAGCCGTTGGCACCAACACTGGAACAACGGTCGGCTACGGCTCTTGCGGTGGCGCGGCAGACTTCGGCACAAACTCTGGCTGGAGCGAAGACGCCGACCTCACCCTCACTGACTACAACGGCGCATCCGGCGACTACGCCATTTATTTCCGCTACGGCGCTACGTCCTCGATTACGGTGCCGGCGGGCGACTCGATTTCGTTCCAGACCATCTTTTCGACCGGCACCACCACCACCGCAGCGCGCTCCGGCTACCTCGCTGCGGTTGCCGCAGGTGCTTGCGATAGCTGCGATGCCGACGGCGACGGCTATTTCAGCGCCACTTGCGGCGGGAGCGACTGCGACGACGGCGATGCGTCCGTGTATCCAGGCGCCGATGAATACTGCGACAGCGTCGACAACAACTGCGATGGAACCATTGACGAAGACAGCGCCGTCGATGCCTCCTTGTGGTACCGCGACGCCGATAGCGATGGCTACGGCAACCCCTCGCTGACCGACCTCGCGTGCAACCCAGCGACCGGCTACGTCGGAAACGCCACCGATTGCAACGACAGCGCGAGCGGGGTCTACCCCGGCGCGCCAGAATACTGCAACGGCTACGATGACGACTGCGACAGCACCATCGACGAAGACTCGGCTGTTGACGTCGCCACTTGGTATCGCGACGCCGACAGCGACGGGTTCGGCAATCCGCTCTCCTCGGATATCGATTGCGCGCAGCCTGCCGGCTATGTGAGCGACGCGACCGACTGCGACGACGGCCGCTCGGCGACCTACCCTGGCGCCCCAGAGTACTGCAACGGCATCGATGACGACTGCGACAGCGCCATCGACGAAGACTCCGCGGTCGATGCCGTCACTTGGTACCGCGACGCCGATGCCGACGGCTTCGGCGACCCCGCGAGCACAGACGTCGAATGCAGCGTACCCGCGGGCTACGTCAGCACCGCCACCGACTGCAACGACACCTTGTCATCCGTATATCCAGGTGCGGATGAATACTGCAATGGCATCGACGACGACTGCGACAGCGCCATCGACGAAGACTCCGCAGTCGATGCCGTCCGTTGGTACCGCGACGCCGACAGCGACGGCTTCGGCGATGTTTCGGTCAGCGATGTCGAGTGCTCCGCACCCGCGGGCTACGTCGCCGACAGCACCGACTGCGACGACGCGACCTCGGCCGTGCGTCCGGGTGCCGACGAGTACTGCAACCTCATCGACGACGACTGCGACGGCACCATCGACGAAGGAAGCGCGGTTGACGCGACCACTTGGTACCGAGACGCCGACGGTGATGGCTTCGGCGACCCGGCAGACCTTCGCTCCGAGTGCTACGAAGAGCTCGGATACGTCGGAAACAGCAACGACTGCGACGACACCGACCCCGACACTTGGCCGGGCGCCGAAGAGGTGCCCTACGACGGAATCGACCAAGACTGCTCCGGCAGCGACCTTTGCGATTCCGACGGTGACACCTTCGACGCCAACGAGTGCGGCGGCGACGACTGCGATGATGAAGACGAGACCGTCTTCCCCGGCGCCACTGAGACGTGGTACGACGGCATCGACCAAGACTGCGACGAGGCCAGCGACTTTGACGTCGATGGCGACGGATACGACTCGGAGTCCTACGGCGGCGTCGACTGCGACGATGCCGACCCCGACACTTGGCCCGGCGCGCCGGACACGCCCTACGACGGCATTATCAACGACTGTGACGACGCCGATGAATATGACGCCGACGGCGACGGCCACGCATCCTCCGACTACGGCGGCGACGACTGCGACGACGCCAACTCCGAGATTTATCCCGGCGCCGACGAAACCTGGTACGACGGCCTCGACCAAGACTGCGACGATGCCGACGACAACGACCAGGATGGCGACGGTTACTCGGTGGACGAAGACTGCGACGATACCGACCCCAACAGCTACCCAAGCAATGGCGCGATGGACGAAAACTGCGACACCATCGAGCCTGAGCTTGACACGGGCGGTCTCACGGAGGCCGAACTCGGCGCTGCGACCGGTGGCGGGGGCATCAAAGGGTGCACCACCACGAAGACCGCATCGGTTTGGGCGGGCCTCGTGATGCTGTTTGCAGGTGGTTTGCGTCGGCGGCGCCGCGAAGACTAAGCCTACGGACCCAAAACCACGCCGTCAGGGATGCGCGATTGTGAGGTTAGCCTCGCAGTCGCGCTTTTGCGTTCACGTCCCCTCCTCCTCCTGTGCGACACGCGCCCACGTTGGGCAAGGCGAAGCCCGCACCGCGCCCAACGTGCGCGCCCCCGGAGGACATACACACAGGTCGCCACGGCGCGGAGCGTTTGGCCAGCAGTATTCCGTCGGCGCAGGAACAAGGCGGAGGCCACTGCCGTCGTGCCCTCCGTGGTGTCCCGTCCACACGGACCCGTTTGGCGTATAACCACGAGTATAGAAAAGTTTTGCCGCCACGCGCCAATATTTGCACACGAATAGCGCCCATCGAACACGCGGAATATTCGTACAACCAAATGGTTGTACTTTCTCCCCTCACCGACGCCGAGCTGGACCTCCTGTTTCGCGCGCTCGCCGACACGACGCGCCGTGACATTTTGCGGCGCACTCTCGACGAAGAAGCGTCTGTCAGCCAGTTGGCGTCGTCGTACGAAATGTCCTTTGCGGCGATTCAAAAGCACGTCGCAGTCTTGGAAACGGCGGGTTTGGTCCACAAACGCGCGGTGGGGCGGGAGCGCCTCGTCCGCGCGGATGCTGCACAAATCGGTCGCGCCCGCAACGCGTTGGCCCAGCTGGAAGACATCTGGCGCCATCGTATTCACCGTCTCGACCAACTATTGGCCGAACCCCCGGAGTCGTCATGCCCGTAACGTCCATCCTCTCCGATACCGACGCCCTCACGTTGACCGCCATTGGAGACTTCCCGGTCTCCGTCGCGCGTTTGTGGGAAGCCTGGGTCAACCCCCGGAAAATCGAGTGCTTTTGGGGTCCACCCCAGTGGCCCGCTACATTTATCGAACACGACGTGCGGGTCGGCGGCATGAGCCGGTACTTCATGACCGGCCCCGAAGGCCAGACGTCATTTGGGATGTGGTTTTTTGACGAAGTCGAAGAAGGGCACCGCTTCGTCATTCGCGACTGCTTCTCCGATGAGCACGGAACCCCCGTCGACACATTCCCCACAACAGTCATGGAAATCGTGTTTTTGGAGACACCTTCTGGGTCCCGCTTTGTGCAAACGAGCCGGTTTGCGAGCGTAGCCGCGATGGAGCAGCTGGTCGCGATGGGCATGGTGGAGGGCTTGACGGTGGCCCTTTCGCAGATGGACGACGTGCTCGCCGACCTTCGCAGCAGCACCAAAGACATCGCGGCAACACTCGAAGTCCTCGACGAAACGCACGTTCGGGTGGTGCGCACCGTGCGCGGCAGCTTGCAACAAGTGTGGCGCGCGCACCATGACGCTTCGCTGATGAAGCAGTGGCTCCTCGGTCCCGACGGCTGGACGATGCCAGTATGTGAGGTCGCGGTAGAGCCGGGCCAGACCTATCGCTATGAATGGAAACAAGCGGATGGCGACCAGCAGTTTGGCTTTACGGGTGAGCTATTGCAGTCCGAGCCGCCCCGTCGCGCCGTCACCACCGAGCAAATGATTGGAATGCCCGGCCCCGGAACCATCAACGAGCTGCTCTTGGCGCCAGCGCCCGGCGGCCGCACGGAAATCACCGTGCTCATCACCTACCCTTCGCAAGAACTCCGCGACATCGTTCTTTCTACGGGCATGGTCGAGGGCATGGAGACATCCTACGCGCGTTTGGAGCGGGTATTGGCCGAGGCCTGATGGGGCCCGGTCAGCGCACGGGATGTCGCAAGTACGTCAAAAAGGCAGCGTGGCGCACAAACCCCAGCGTGTGCAGAATCGGCTCGCTGGTGGTGGTGCGGGCATATACGCCCACCATTTCGCAGCCAAGCGCCCGCGCTTGGTTGAGTCGCGCTGCGACCAAGCTTCGATAAGCGCCGCGTCCCCGCGCATGGGGCGCGGTCCCTCCGCCCCACAAAAAGCCGATGCCCAGAGCCGGGAACACATTGAGACCAGCCGACGCCAACGGTTCGCCGGAATGCTGGTCATAGGCCACAAACCGATGAACCCTACCCGCGCGCGCCGTCGCAAGCTCGGTACGGATACGGTCCGCGGTTGGAGGAGCGTCGGTGTGTCCAAATGCGCTACCGCAAACTCGAATGCAGTCCAGCAGCGTATTTTGGTCATCTACCCGGCGCACTGTGATGTTCGGAGCGCTCTGCAGGGTGTTATCACACGAAATGGTTCTTAGGTGATGCTCGTACTCCAACTGCCAACCGCGCGCAACCAACAGGCCCTCTACCTCGGGGCTCTGGCTCCGCGGAGCCAATAAGCAGCGGCTTGTGACGCCGATATGGGCCGCCGACATGTGGTCCAAGGCTTCCGGAAGTTCGGGCGAAGCGCGGAATCGAAGGCCCTGGTTTCGCGCAGGTTCGTCGGCGGGACAGACGGTGTAGCGAAGCCAAGGTTGGTCGACGACGGACACCGACGAAGGCAACCAAAAAGGGTCCCACAACGACTCTTCAAAGCGGTCATCCACCTCACTCATGGCGTCCCCGTTTCTCCATTGGTGTTGGTTCCATTGGGTACATTGTCCCAAGTTGCGAGCCAAATGTTGTCCCCCAACGGGCGCACAGACCACCCTTCTGGTGGTTGCCCTGCCCGTACCGCGCGCCCCATCGCGCCGGTCTCTACGTTGCGGTCGAGCGCAAGTAGGTTTGCCGTCAATACAGTTCCATCATGGGTGCCGATAACCGCGGGCACTTGAACGAGATGGTCGAGCAAACCAACCAATGCAGCGCGCGAAACACTCCCATCCACCACAGTGTTGGGGTTTCCGGTTCGACAATCGAGCAGAAAGTTGAGGTCTTCGCCCAAGCGGCCACCGGGTCCTTGGGTTGCAATGTGGCAGCGCCGATATGGGTCACCGGTACGCGCGGCATGAAGCACCTGCGCGATATCTTGGGTAGGCTGAAGCAATGTATGGTCAATGCGGCGCCAGACGGCGACGCTACCGAGAAAGCCCGCCAGTCCCATCAATGCCATCGCCCAGGCACCGCCCAGCCCAAGGCGGGACGCCACTTGGTTGGCGGACACCATGGACTGCCGGTTGACCTCCGCCAAAGAACGAAGCGAACGAACAACCGCCATTCGCGCCACAGGGTCGCCGTTTCGCGCTTGGGCGGCATCTTTGGCGATGGCTTCGAGCAATGGGCGCTCGGAATCTTCGGTAATGTTGCCCTCCGCGCGCGCGAGGGCGTCGGAAAAGGTGTCGGCGCCGCCATCGAGGGCCAAAGATACGAGCATGTCTTCGACGGCTACGGTCGAGAACACGTTCTCCCGCAGGATTTGGTCAATGGCCGGCCCCATCCGGCTCAGGAGCACAATCGCGGTCATCGAGGTCAACAATTGCACGCCCAGGAGGGCCCACAGACCGGCGCGGGTTTCGCGGGTAGCCTTCATGTCAGCTCCGGTCCACGAACGATGCAGCGGCCCCAGGAGGCCCCGCAACGACCAAAATATCGTCTGCTTGAATCTGCAGATCCGCCGTGGGCAATACCAACTTGCGGGCCTCTCCTTCGTGTCGGCGCAGGGCCAGCACTGTCAACCGATACCTTCGAGGCAACTTGAGGTCTGCAAGGGTCCGCCCTACGGTTGGCCCCGGCACGCTCACCTCCGCAATCACCAGGTCGTCGCCGAGGGGAACGATGCTCAACACACCCTCGAACGCGAGGCGACCGGCGAGCTGCTCACCCATCATGCGCTCGGGATTGATGACCTCATGCGCGCCCACGAGGCGCAAGATTCGCTCGTGCATTGCGTTGGTGGCCCGCGCGACCACCCGCCGGGCGCCGGCTTGGCGCAGCACCGCTGTGACCACAATCGAGGCCTCGCGCTGGGTTTCGCCAATCGCACACACGCACAAGTCGCGCGCCGCAGGACGCAAACGCGCGAGGGCAGATTCGTCCATTGCGTCGATTACGACGGCATCTGCCAAGTGTGGTGCTGCTTTTTGCACCCGTGCGGGGTCGATGTCAACAGCCAGCACCTCGGTCCCATGACGGGTCAGCGCATGGGCGAGCGCCATCCCAAACTGACCCAAACCAATGATGAGAACCTGTTGCTTGGCCATTGCGGCTCCAAATCGAAGGGGGAACACACCCATACGGGCGCCCGGTTCTGCTCGTCGTCAGCCCACCTGGACTGGTTCGATAGGAACTTGGGGCGTAGACTCTTCGCGGCCCAAGAGGAACATAAACAGCGTCAACGGGCCAATTCGGCCCGCAAACATGCACAAAATAACGATGACTTTCCCGACATTGTCCAGCGAAGCCGTCGCGCCCATCGAGATTCCCGCCGTACCTAAGGCCGAGACGACCTCAAACAGCAAGCGGTCAAGCGGAATTGCTTGTGTAAGCTGAAGCGCCCACAGAGCGCCGATGACGGAAACGATACCCAGCGCAGTAATAGCGGATGCTTCGCGAATCGTGCGCGGGGAGATGCGGCGCCCAAACGCCAAAACATCATCATGGCCTCGAATCGACGCCAGCACGGACAAAAGCTGAACCACGATGGTCGTCGTCTTGACCCCGCCGCCGGTGGAGCCGGGGCTCGCGCCAATAAACATACAAACGATAGAGAGGGTCCACGCGGCGGGACCAATCGCGCCAAAGTCAATAGAGTTGAAGCCCGCAGTGCGCAGCGTGACGGACTGAAAAAAAGCATTGGTAAGTTTGTCAATCCAATCGAACGGCGCCAGAACGCCATTCCATTCGAAGGCCAAAAACAAGAAGGCCGGAACGACCAACAAGCACGCGGTCGTCCAAATCACCAAGCGATGGTGCAGGGAAAAACGGCGCCGAAGAACAGCCGTGGCCACCACCAATGGACCCGTCCCACCCACAATAATGAGGCCGGAGATGACCAACAAGACGAATGGTTGCGTTGCATAGGACACCAAGCTGTCGCTTTGCAAGGCAAATCCCGCATTACAAAATGCGGAGATAGACGTAAAGACCGCACGCCAAATCGCGGTGGGGACGCTGTCGCCCATCCACCAAAACATCGGCGCGAGCAATAGCGCGCCCACCAGCTCCGTCACAAATGTTACGGCGAGGACAATTCCAAGCGAAGAATCGAAATAGCGCCGCGCGTCATCGCCGCCAATCAACTCCGCGGTGAGGCGCTCCTCGCGAACGCCCAGCCGACGCCCCATGGTGATGACGGCAATCGACGCAAACGCCATGATTCCGAGGCCACCGAGTTGGATAAACACCAAGACGAGCGCCTGCCCAAACAGCGTAAAATCGACGGGTGTGTCGAGCACAATCAGGCCCGTCACACAAACGGCGCTCACCGCGGTAAATGCTGCGTCCACCGCATGGATAGAGCCAGGCGCCGTGGTTGCCGCGGGCAGCAATAATAACAAAGTTCCAATGGAACACAAAACGGAAAATACAAAGACGAGAACACGCGCGGGCGCTGCAAGTATGAAGTCAATAGCCTCAAACAAACCCGTCGTTTGCCCACTCGACATGCGCGCAACAAAAAGGGCTCCTCCCAGAACCAGCAGGGCCAACGTAGGAAACGTCGCAGATATCGGCAGCGAATTGGGGACAGCCAGCTGCAGTCCCGAAATCAACAAGGTGAGGAGCATCGAAGGTGGGCCGCGAGATTCAACGGGCTGCCGGATGCGAATCACCAATGCTGCCGCAGTCACCAGCGCAACGAGCCCATGGGCCGGTTCGTCGATCCGCTGGGCAATCGACATTGCCGTAAGACCCATCATGCCCACGGCCGCTGTGCTTTGGTAGGTGCGCCCCATTCGCTCGGGCGCGACAACAGGCAACAAAACGCCGGCAACGAGGGCGCACACCAACACCGCCACTTCGACGCCGCCACCCGAGACCGGCCAAGCCACGAGCGCCCCTACCGCGGCGACAATTCCCCACAGCAGTCGTTCTTCTGTGTCTGCATCCAACCGTGCCAGAGCACCCTCCAAATGCGGCGCGACAGTATCCCGTTCTGTTCCTGAAGGGGCAAGGGACAAAGAATCGGATAGCCCCCTATCATGAACTGGCAGCACGAACGGCATATCCGCCTGTGGGCATTGGTCACCGCGCGCCTCCCAACGCATGATGTCGCACACGACGTCCAGCACGTCCTTCGCGTCACTTGGTGGTGTATCCACATCGCCGAAATCGAAGGCGAAGACACGGACCTCGCAGGTGCGGCGGGAATGGTTCACGACCTTGTGTGGATTCCCAAAGACCACGCCCATCGGCCGCTTTCCTCCGCGCTGGCCGCCGAGGCCGCGCCCGCGCTCCTGACCGTCGCGGGCTATACCCATACGGAACAGCAAGCGATTGTCGAGGCCGTTCGAACCTGCTCGTGGTCAAGCGGTCAAGTGCCGACGGCGAGACTGGGATTGATTCTGCAAGACGCCGACAGGATCGATGCTATGGGCGCTGTGGGAGCGCTTCGAAACGCCGCCGTTTCCCAGTCAATGGCCCAAAAACGACCGGGCGTACACCTCGCACACCCCGACGACCCCACCTACCAAACTGTACGCACCCTACATGACCGCGAATACGCGCTCGACCATTGGCCGGTCAAGCTGTTTCACTTGGCATCCGGGATGCACACGGAAACGGGAAAAGCCGAAGGTAAGCGGCGCCATGACCGATTGCGGCAACTATACGATTGGCTCGGGGAAGAGCTGCGCCCCCCCCTCTCTGCTCCCGTCGTATCGGAGGCGATGAACCCATCCTCGAAAGGACGCGTCAAGGGATAACCTCGAACTGGTCGAGATTTCCTGCTTATATTGCCCCCGTCCATGAAGCGCCGTCCCGGAACCCAACGATGAATCCCCCTCCCCGCCCCTGGTGGAAGCGCTGGCGAACCCTTGGCATGCCGCCGCTGTCGGTCGTGTTTCACCCTGCCTATCGCCTGCCGTTGACGACGCTCGAAGCGCGCACGGGCCTTGGTCCCCGCAGGTCCGAGTTTGCGTTGTGGCAGCTGCGGGCGGTCGGCGCCATTCAAACGGAAATCGTTGCGCCCCGCCTCCCCATGGCCGACCTGCTGCGTGTTCACACCGGTCGGCTGGTAGAGTCACTGGGCGATGCCGAGGTCTTGGCCCATATATTTGGTGTCGAGCGGTGGGATGTTCACGTTGACGCGCTCGTAGACAGCATCCTGATATGTGCGGGGGGAACCGTCGAAGCTGCGCGCAGAGCAATGATAAACAATGGGCCAATTCTCAACCTGCAAGGCGGCTTTCACCACGCGGGTCCCGATGTTGCCGCAGGCTTCTGCCCCGTCAACGACATCGCGCTCGCGGCGATGGCGCTCTGGCAGGACCAACCGTCTCTACGCATCGGCATCCTCGACCTCGACGCGCACCCGCCCGATGGCACCGCCGCTTGCTTGGCACACGACGCGCGTGTGTTCATCGGCAGCTTGTCGGGAAGTGATTGGGGCCCCCTCGATGTCGATGAAACGGTCCTACCCATCGGTTGTGACGACGACACCTACCTGGATGCGCTCCACCGCTTGCTGCGTCGGGCGCCCAAGGTTGATGTTTGGTTCGTGGTGGCGGGCGGAGATGTGGTCGCCGAAGACCCCCTCGGACAGCTTGGTCTCACCGAAGGAGGTGTACTGCGTCGCGACAGGACCGTAGCGCAGGCATTGCGGGGCGTGCCCCAAGTCTGGCTGCCGGGTGGGGGCTACCTCGAGCCCGCGTGGCGGCGCCTCGCACACACCGGCTTGGCCCTTGCTTTTCGCGCGCCGCGCCCCCTGCCCACCCAGCGGGACCCCTTGTCTTGGGGATTTGCGGGTGTATCTGCAACGCTTTCGCCCACGGCGCTGGGTATCGAAGACGAGCCCTGGCTCACCGAAGACGACGTCGCGGAGCTGTTTGGCCCGCCCGCCCGTCCACCCAAGTACCTCCAGACCTACACGCCCGAGGGGGTCTTGCTGGCGCTGACACGCTTCGGCCTCCTCTCGCACTTAGAACGCCTCGGCTATTCTCTCTTTTCGGTCGCTATCGACCGCGTCAGCGCCGGAGAGCGCCTGCGGGTCATGGCGAAAGCGCCCGCGCTCGGCGAATCGTCGGCAACGGTGCTCGAGCAAGTGGTAGAGCGTACAACCAGCGGTGCAATGGGTTTGGCGCTCTCCGCTTTTCCGGAAAACACACCGATTTTGTATGTACATTGGCTCACCCTCCGACATCCCCTCGCTGCTGCACGCGCGGGCCAGCCGGTGCTGCCGGGGCAAGATGTGCCCGGCCTGGGCTTGGTGCGCGAGGCCACCGAGCTTCTTCGAAGAACCGCCGTGCGTATCGGCTGCGCGGCCGTCGTCATGCGCCCCTCTTATTTCCACGTCGCGCGCGCGGTCCACGGCAGCATGCGCTTCGTCGACCCGGCGCGGGAGGGCCAACTCCAAGCCTTGCTTCGCGACACCGCCGAAATGCCGCTCGCGGCGGTCACCCAGGCTGTCACCGAAGGGCGCGTGCGCTGCAACGACCAGCCTTGGATGTGGGAGCCTGCGTTTATGGCAACGTGGGCCGACTCTCACCAAACATGGCCCCCGACCGACGATGACATCGTTCGACAACACCTGTTATCTAACGAGTTTTCGGTAAGCACGTCGACCGCTTGACCTCCGCGCGCCAAGCCGTACCCACCGGCGCGCGCCCATACGGTAGGCCCAGCGTACACTATCGGCTTCTGGCATGTCTTCTGCGCCGACGAAGCGATAGGGTGACCGCTCGTTTCGTACGGAGGCCCGATGAATCAAACTGCGTCCACATCGGAAAACATGGTGGTCCGCTACTTCCGCGACTTTGGGGTACTTCGAGAAACCCGGAAAGAGTACTGGGGCCTGCAAGCCATCAACATTCTGGATAGCACCGCCTATTTCGCAATGCTCAACATTGCGGTGGTTTGCTTTTCGGAAGACTTTGGGTTTTCTGACGAACAATCAGGGTATTTGTTTACTCTGTTTAGCTCGGTGACCACCCTATTGCTTTTTGGCAGCGGAATCGTCACCGATTGGCTCGGCATTCAGAAGGCGTCCCATATCAGTATGCTGGGTCAAGCCCTCACAAACCTCGCGCTTGTCTTGGCCATTCAACTCGCACCGGGGTTTTCGCGCGACGCAATCGTTGTAGCATCGCTGTTTCTCATGGCACCCTTTGCCGCAATGGTGCAGACCTTGTTCCAGTCTGGGAACAAGCGATTCACAACGCAAAAGTCGCGCGGCGCGGGCTTCAACCTTTGGTATCTCTTTATGAACGTCGGCGCCGCAGCGGGTGGATTCATCATCGACGTCATGTATCTTGAGTTGGGCCTTCCGCGCGTTCATGTCTTCACACTCGGCGTCGTGCTGCGCCTCCTTTGTATGGTCCTGACTTGGTGGACCATTCGAGACACACAACAACTCCTTGGTCCCGACGAGGCCCCTCCGGCAGTATCCGAAGGAGCCGACAAGAAGCCGATGTCTATCATGCTGTCCGTGCTGTCCGACAAGGTCTTCTGGCGATTTGTAGCTTTGATTTCCTTGCTGCTGGGCGTGCGTGCTGTATTTGTATATTTGTCCTTGCTTCATCCCAAGTTTTGGCTGCGGATGATTGGCGACGACGCAAGAATTGGTACACTGCAAGCACTCAACCCGGTCTTGGTGATGATTGGACTCGTGCTTTTTGTTCCGTTGCTTTCGCGGTTCAGCGTCTACTCGATGCTGGTCGTTGGGGCCATCATCACGTCACTCTCGCTGTTTGTTCAAGCAGTGCCGCCAATGTTCGGCGTCGACCTTGTCACCTGGACGTATGGCACAACCGTCGCATTTTTATTGGTCCTGACCGTAGGGGAGCTGATTTGGTCCCCACGATTGCACGAATATACTGCCGCCGTTGCACCCGAAGGCCAAGAAGGAACGTATTTTGGGCTGGCGATGGTGCCACTCTTCGCGGCCAAGACCCTCGTGAGCGTAGCTTCGGGGCACCTTCTCCAGCGATGGGTTCCCGAAGGCATCGGCGAGCGCCTCCAAGCGGGCAATGTGCCGTTTTGGGAGACGCCCTACGCCATGTGGGTCGTCCTGGGCACGATTGCGCTTGCTGGAAGCGTCGCGGCCTTGTTGCTTCGTGGATGGTTTACCGCCGGGACAGCGCTCGCCCAGGCGCCGGACGTTTCACATACCGGACCATAAAACGCGGGTTCCTTATGTGTAGAAATAGCGCGCCAAGGACCCACCGGCTTTTGTGGACCTATCGCTCGCCCGGCGCCCAAGATACGCCCCCTCACGGCGTCCTTGGGTCTGAAGGCCTCTGGGCGGCACCATTCCGCCAGCTTGGGACGCCAAGCGGCGGAGCGACGGCCCGTCAGACGCACGCCAGCGCTTGCTCCAAGTCGGCCAAGATATCCTCGTAATGCTCCACACCCACGGAAAGGCGCACCAGCGATGGCAAAATACCCATTGCGCGCTGCTCGTCGAGGGGAATGTCCGCGTGGGTCATCGACGCTGGATGTCCGGCCAATGACTCGGTCCCGCCCAAACTGACGGCCAGCTTCACAAGCTGCAGCGAATCGAGAAAGCGGAATGCCTCGGCTTCGCCACCGACGAGCACGAACGCCACCATCGAGCCAGGGGCGACACACTGGCGCCGATAGACCGGAAACATCGGATGGTCTTCATCAAGAAGCCCGAGATAATGGACGTGCTCTACCTTTGGGTGGTCCAATAAGAAGTTCGCGATATATTGCGCATTCTTCATCGCTGCGGTCATGCGCATCTTGAGTGTTTCGAGCGAGCGGAGCATCAGCCACCCACTCCAAGGGCTCGCCATCGTTCCGAGAAAGGTACGCAAACCACGAACCGGCGAAACCGCGCTCTTGGTGCCCACAATCGCGCCTGCGATGAGGTCCGAGTGGCCGCCGATAAACTTGGTCGCGCTATACAGCACCAAATCTGCGCCGAAACGGAGGGGATGCTGAAAGATAGGACCCAAAAAGGTGTTGTCGACCATCACCACAGGCGGTCGGTCTGCAGAGAGCCCATGTGCCCAGGTAGCGACCGCCGCAATGTCGACCAAGGAGTTCGTTGGATTGGACGGTGTCTCAATCAAAACGGCGGCAACACGCCGTCCTTGCAGCTTGGATTCAATGTCTTCAATCACCGTTGAAAACGTGCGCCCTGCCGGAAATCGAACGGGCTCGATTCCAAAATCCGTCAACACTTTCGTCAGCAGATGTTCACTGCCCCCATACAGTGGCTCCGACATCACAATGACTTCACCGGGGCGTGCATGCGCCAACAGAGCGGTGCCAATGGCCGCCATTCCCGACGCAAAGACCAACGCGTCCTCCGCTCCATCCCACAACGTAAGGCGGTCTTCCAACACCTCTAAGTTGGGATTGTTGAGCCGGGAGTAGATGAGGCCCTGTGTCTCGCCATCCACGCGAGGCCGCAGTCCATAGGCCTGGGCGAAGAAGTCTTTTCCCGCGGATGCGGAGGAAAACACAAATGTGGAGGTTTGGAAAATCGGTGCTTTGATTGCTCCTTCTGAGAGCATAGGGTCATAGCCATACGACAAAGCGAGGGTTTCGGGATGAAGGATATGACTACCAATCATGCGACGTTTCATTTGTTCTCCAGCATTTCCCGTATCCGCGTCCCTCGCTCTCCAATCATGCGCTTCCGCAGGTATTGCGGCCATCGTGGACCAAATTGTTCTTCAACACGGGATTCTACCAAATCGAAGCATGTGCACTGCTACGGTCAGGACACCAACCGCTGTCAACCATGGGTCGCCAAAGCAATCGTATTTGTTCTTATGCACGTCGCATGTTGGTGAGCCGCAGTTCAAACGAGGTAGGCCCCCCATCTTGGGTCCCCAATTCGATGGTCCGGTCAACCAACCATGGACCCCACCGTATTTGGCGGGTACATGGGGTGAAGGAATCACTCCCCAAGTCCGTCCGCGACAGACGTCAAGGCAGTGTGCTCCCGGCCCTCCGACCGAACACCACCAAGCACCTTGCAGAGGATGCCATGAACCCCACCGTTCTGCTGTTTTCCCTGCTTTCGGGCAGCGTCCCTACCGATGACACCAGCATCGAGGGCCCGCCCGACATTCGGGGAACCTGGAGATTCGACCTCCGCATCCACAGCAATGCGCGTGTTCCCGTACTCGGAACCACGCACGTCACCGCCTTGACAACCTTTTTGGCGGAGGTTTCCGGCTCGCCTGAACAACCGCAGGTTCACGCGGTCGCTTGCCACCTTCACGCCGAGCCAGACCGTGCATTGGCACGCACAATCATTCCCGAGTCCTTTGTTGCGGCGATTCCCGAGCGCCGCTTCCCTGCAACGCTCACCCCCACTGCGGACGGCTGGTCGTTCCACGCGGACATGGCTCCCCAATATCTCGGCTACAACCCCAAGATTGCCGGCGAAAAGCCCCCCCATGACAGCGATTCTGCGGGTGTCGAAGACTTGGAGGGCGATGGTCACCCCGGGGGAACCATTCATCTTGACGCACCCATCTTGGGACTCGTCGACTTGTATGTAGTGCAGCGCGCACACACGGTTCTGAAAGGGTATTGGCAATCGCCCGACGTGATTGAAGGCAAAGCGGACGTTCTTGCATTTGGACAGCGCACCATCGGTGCAAGCAATCCCCTCTTTCTCGCGAACGCGGACATCACCGTTGCCGGCTCCCTCAGTAGCTTTCGGTGGACACGGGTCTCGCCTGGCACAACCTGCGCACAACTGCGCGCCGGGCGAATCTAACGTTGCACACTACCTTCTGGGCATAGCGGAGGTGTATTCACCGCAGCAAACAGGTAGACATGGACAAATGGTTGGAAAATCGTTTATGGCGGGTTGGAGGCGCGTGCGAAGTCGCACAATGCCAAACACTCCTTCCTGCGGAGAAGCCCGATGCGAAGCCTGTCTGTGGCACTTGTTATGTTTGCAATGGTCGGTTGTGGTAGCACCAAACGCGTCGACGAAATCTCGGCGTTGGATGGCGACCCAGCCAATGGCGCGGTCGTTTTCGCGGACAACTGCGCGGGTTGCCATGGTGCCGATGGCACCGGCGGCTCGGGTCCGAACATCACCAATGAAGGCGAGAAAGACGAAGTCATCGAAGTCATCGTCGATGGAGAAGGCGATATGCCTTCCTTTGACGGCGACCTCACCGACCAAGAGATTGCCGACGTTGCAGCCTACGTGACCGGTGGCTTTGCCGGCTGATATTCACCGCCGAGAGGGCGCTTCCAACCTTGATGGGAGAGCGTTTCCACGCATCCTACCCAACGCTCGCGAAGACACAACGAAGCGCACCCTTCCGCCCCGTCCTTGGGGCGTTTTTTTTTGAGGACAGGGTGACGCAACCGCAGGAGCCGGCCCGGATGGGGCTCCCCGCCGCACCCATGGTGCCCCTCGCCCGTCGCCTTGATTCGGGGCCGAAACCCGCGCATGGTCGGAGCGCAACGCACTTGGTGTCTTCACGGCTGAGCCGAAGGCCACGTAGAAGGGTCGGCGGACACACGACGTACACACGCCCGCACGCGTCGCGGTTCGGCTACTACGGAAGGGCACGACTTCGAGTTTGTCCGCAGCCTCTTATGCCATCCAAACATCAGGAGGCTCACAAACACCCGCGGCCGCGAACGATTCGGCCAATGCGGGGTCCGCCATCATCGCCTGCATCATCTGGGTCACTGTCGCTACATCGGCGTCTATCCGCTGCACAACCAGCACATTGTTGGGCTCGTCCGCGCTCCGAAACACACCGATGTCGGCCACACCCGCCTGCCGTCGCCGCGGGGCATCTTGGTCAAATACCGTTCTCCATACAGCATAGTCTGTCACGCGATGGCGCATAAAGAGATGGGTCATAGAACACGTCCGATGGGCTGAGAATTGGTGGGCCTTCTTCGTCAAAATTGCCCGTAAATCTACCATGCCGTCGATTTTGCCCCCCGCCGCTGCGTGCGTACGATTGCACAAAATTCGTGACCTGTACGCAAACACGGCAGACAGGAACAAATGGCCGGTCCAACCCCAACGGGTCGCCGCCGACGCATCAACGACCTGACATTGCAGAAGAATCCGGGCGCCTTCGACTCCTTTCGGCAACCAACCAAGCGCTGACTGCCGACGGCACGGAAACTACCAAACCTGCCCGCGAAAGGGAAACCTACCCCAAACATTTTCTGCGAAGTTTTCGCATCCGACACAGCCGCTCGCCCCTCTTCGACGCCGCAAGCGAAAATGAATGCCCATTCAGTTTCGCGCACACGCTGCCCCAACATCCAACATTGCGGTAGTAGAGACCAACTCTGAGTGGCTCGTATCAAGGGTCGCGCGAAGTTGCGAAAATAGGCTCGCAAACTCGCGGTTGGTCCGCGCCAACTCGCCGGTGGCTTCGCTTGCATTGGACGTCATGGCTTGCACGGACTCCATTCGCTGCGCCAGTCCATCGACGCGACCTGCCACTTCGTCGGTAGTACTTCCAAGGCGATTGACGGCAGCATGGACTCCGCCTACGACAGAAACCAGCCCTTGAACTGCCTTTTCTACATCTTGCACGGCGTCTTGCGTGGCTTGGCTGAGTGCGCGTACCTCGCTCGCAACCACCTGAAACCCGCGTCCGGCCTCGCCCGCACGAGCTGCCTCCAAACGTGCATTGAGAGCGAGAAGGCGCGTTTGCCGGGCAAGCTCGGTGATGGCCAACAAAATGTCCTGTATTTGCTGCGTTTCAACGAGAAGGCGCTGTACTTCTGCCCGCGCGCGGTCGGCCTCGTCTGTAGCCATTCGAAGACGAGCCGCTTCAGTGCTCGCTTCGTCGCGCACGAGCACCGCCGTCTCTTCCAACTGGGACAACTCCTCTGCCACGACCTCCGTATTGTGCGCGAGCACTTGGTTTGCGGTGCCCGCTTGATGGAAGCCGTCTCGCACCGATGCAAGCTGCCGTACTTGATTGTGCATCACGGCGTGCATGTGATCGACAAGCTGGCCGCGAAGGGTCTCCCGACGCATACTTCCAGCGAACTCGGTGGCCAAATGCGCAATCCACGCGGACTCTGGGTGGGTTGTCATCCGTTGCCTCCCATCAAGTCGGTGCCACATCGAAGGTCGCCAAACCAACGCAAAAAGGCAGTGGGGCTGCCACCACGGTATAAGCAGCCGTGTTGCGGCAACATCATTTCCACTGGACGACTGCCCAAGGCTCGCAAAAACAATCGACATGCTGCATTGTTGGCCATGTAGCGCCGATGAAATCCATCCAGATGTGGTAGATGTGCGGCAAAGTCGTCCACCCACAAAGGCGTGCCAACGGGCGGTAGATTTGCGCCGATGTCACCGGAAAACAATATACGCGCGATTGGGTCATAAACAGCGAAGTTTCCCGGCGCATGAAGGAAATGCGCGGGAAGAAATTGGAGTTGCACCGAACCCAATTCAATCGTATCGCCGGCATCAGGAATTGCGTGCATGCGGTCGCTTGGCAGCTCACCAAAGTGAGGTACGAACCGCGACCACAAGCCTGACATCATGATTCGAGCGCCGGTTACCTTTGCCCATAACGGGGCGGCAGAGCTTACATCGGGGTCCTGGTGGCTAAAGAATACGACATCTACATCTTTTGGATGGACAAAGCGGGACAAGTTGGCCACGGCACGGGAAAAGTCGAGAATGGAGCCAGGATCGAGCAAAATCGATTTTCCACCCGCTTGGACCAAAAACTGGTTGGCAGAGACTTCGTCGCCCGACTCTTCGGATCCGCCGAGCCAAATCCAGCGATGGTCGCCCTGGGAAAAGATAACGACAGGCTCCGTCGCCGCTTTGTTATCGTACAAGTGTGCTGACATCTGGCCTCCGCCCAGCCCCAATACGGCTGCGCCGGACTCCAACGGTGCGAAACGACGCCGACCAAAGGGCGACGCGGCAAATCGTGACCCAGATCAGTACGGGTTACCGACATAGGTATAGGCCCCATCGCATAGAGACATGCACCAATCCGCAATAAATATGCGTGGGCGCGCTGCGAGCGTACAACCCCCGTTTCATGCCCGCAGGAGAAGACATCGGCGCTTTCCCCTTCTCGCTGCGGTGCGCGATTCTTGAAGCGACAAACACCGACCCCATCGTCGACGAAGCCCGCAACAGAACGGTGAAGGGTGCGCGAAACGCAGCTCCCGCGGTATGAGGAAGGCGCACAGGACGACAGGCCCGAGGAGGCACCATGGCTTCTGCACGCGTTTTATTGATAGGCATTGACCAAGCCAACGACCCAAACATTCCCGCGCTTCCCGGCGCTCGCGAAGATGTGCGCGCTTGGCTTCATGTCTTCGTCCGAATGTTGGGCCTTCCAAGCAACCAATATCGAATCCTCTTGGGCGGCCCTCCACCCACGGCGGCCGAATTCGCCCGACCGTTTGTGCTGTTGCCAGGAATGGTGCAACAACTCATCGACGATGGATGTTTTGGCACCGCGAGCCGCGATGAGATCGACGCTGGGCTAACTTGGCTCGTCGACGGGGCGGAGAAAGGCGAGCAGTGTGTGTTGGTATATTGCGGCCATGGAACGTGGACCCATTCAAAAATCGGGAAACCCCATCGAGCGATATGTCCATTCGACACTGCTGTCCGGTGGACGTCGCCCCTTCCTTTGGACCGCGCCGACAGCATCAAGGGGCCCCTCTCCCGCACCGAAGCGCCCAGCTTGCAGCGCTCCACCAGCCTAGCAGCGCGCGCGTTGACGGTGCCCGAAGCGACGGGTCTGCTATTGCTGCCGGAGCGGTCTCCCGACGGAAGTGTGCGTGCCGGCGGCACCGCCCTGGACCGCGCAGCCATAGAGAGAACGGCCGCGTGGAACAACCTCACGATTGTATTGGATTGCTCGTTCGAGAGCAGCCCCAATAGAAACGCGGGAACCTTGCGTTCGCTCCCGGTTCGTACGCCAGGCTCTACCTGTTTCCCAACACTCGATATTTCCAGCCGTACTATCTGCGCCGCCAGGCCGGGTCACCACGCTCACGAATACGACAACGCGGGCGCGTTTTCGTCCATAGCCAGCCAGTTGTTGCTGACTTGGCCCTACTCCGTAGCAACACAACCTTTCCCTATCCCTCGATTGTCGCATTTTGGGTGGATCCAACGCTGTTCGACCCACATCCAACAGCGAGGAATCGTGCAGCAACCCACCCTCGCAGGCCATGCCAGCGTCGGAATCAGTCAGGTCTTTTGCCCTGATTGGGGTTGCGAATACCGTGATGAGGCTCAATTTCCGCTCTCGGGAAACATTGGGCAAATCCATGCCGGGAACACGGGTGTCCGCGTGATGGAAATCCGCTTTGCGACCATCAATGGTGGCACCACGAGCTACACCACATTGGGATGGGTCGCGTCGGTCGCGGTGAGTGTGAACGATGCGTTTTCCGCAACACAGTCCAACACCGTCAATACCCAGCAAGCAAAGAACCTATGGGCAAATGGAGCCACTCCATACCCACGAGCGTATGCCGCAGACACAGAATACTGGCGAACCATCGACACCGCAGTGATAGCGCTATTTGAGGCACTTGCGGAGGGTCGCTTGGTTGGGATTGCGTTTCGTCTACATTGGGAGCATGCGTGGACAGATCAAGCCGCGATGCGGGCGGACTGGTACCATCAAGTATTTGAGCAAGGCACGCGCAAGCGACACTGCTCGGTGTATCCGAGCTGGCCGCCAACAGCCGTTACCGGTATCAGCAACGCCCACAACGTACATGGGCAGGCGATGGTGGGCACTGGATGGATGGACATACAGTTTCAACGCGACCCCCTACGCCCCGCCGTGATCACCGCAATTCGGTGGCACCATGCGCGCTTGGCACAACTTGGCAGCCCCACCTACTTTGGGGACCTTGAGGCAGGAGGCCCGGAGGTATTGTTCACCCTCACAGGCGGTCAACAACCCCCACCCGCAGGTCGTTCAGCATGGTTTACCGCGGATTGCTGGTTGCAAAAAGAACCGCTCGACCCATAGTTTCGCAGCTCAAGGACAACAGAAGCGCGATGGCAAAGGATGAAGGGGTGCCTAAGGTGCAGTTCCCTGGTGTACCCATCGAGGCAGGCTTGCATGGAAGCATGCCTGCGCGGCCCAATACAATGCAAAACAAAGAAGGCCCACCGTGAAGGATAAAAGACCGCACAGCACGGTCTCCGCCGATGTTTTTATGTGCATTGCACCAAGAGAGACCGGACAGGCCTACCCCAGCCAACGGGGCCTGCGCGACCCGATTTGCGATGTTCGTCCGGCCGAAAACGGCAACGGGCACACTAAGCGCCCCAGCTTAGGTCACCACCGTAACGGAGATCGAGCGGGAGGGGGCTCCACGGAGTCTCTACCCAGCCTTGCAAAGAAACATCACCTGCCACCCGGCGTTGTTCCCAAGCACGCAAGGCACCGCGGCCCACCGCTCCAACGTCGATGTGAACCGGGAACGACATCCGCGTGCTCTGGTTCGCCCGAATATCAATCTGCGCCTGCCCCCCCTGGATAAAGGGCTCGTCCACAAAGGAGACACCATATTTCACATCGTGCGCTCGCAGCTCCACTGCATTGGGGTTGGCGACCGCAAAACCCAACGTAAGGTCGATGGTTCCATCCCAAACCGACACAGACTGTATCGATAGCGAGGGAGCGCGAATGGAAGGCACCGCAAGCACAGGAAGCTGACCATCGACAGAAACGGGTACGTCGAGGGTACCAAACGGAGTTCCGAAGCCGACATTGCCCACCAACTGGATGGGGCGCGTCCATGTTGGCGAAGCGGAAGTCCACGCAGAAAGCGCCTGAGCAGTGTCAATGCGTACTGGAACCTCGACCAATCGCGAATCATTGGCGGGAACCGTCAACGGCGTGACGCGCTCTGCGGTTGCAAGGACTTGGCCATCGACGACGGCCTGCAGAAAATAGCGGTCGACCGTGATGTCGATAGGCCAAGGATTGTTGGCCTCAACCGAAACGTGCCCTTGCACCTCGTCCCAAGAGACGTGGTCGACGCTGAGGTCATTGGTCGAAATCGTTGGCATACAGCCCGTTAACAGCATCATCCAACCGCTTCGCATGGCGCCACCTCTCGTTGTATCCCCCTGCGACGCACCAGCGCGCCATCTGTTCAACACGTCCAAGCACTTGGTATAGACGGTGACGAGCACGGCAAAACCAACACGCCCAAGCCGCTCAAAGGCGCAGCGTACGCCGAAACGCATCGGGCCCATGCCTGCACCCGATGCCCATGCGAATCGGCGCAAAGGGCACACGGAAACCGGCTCCGCTATGATGTGCACGGGAATCGCACCTTCTGCGCCTCCCCTGCTTCGCACTAGCGGCCGATGCCTTCGTCTCCCTTTCCATTCTACGAACGCGAACCCAACCCACTTCCGGCGTCGCGCTGGGGGACGCGTGCGCAATTGGGCGCGACCATTCAGGAATTGCAAGACCTGGCGGGAAATCGGGACGGATTGTGGGCGAACGAGCAGTACGCCGAAGGAACCAGACGCGCTTGGTTTACGACCCATGCCGCCGTGGAGGCTGCGCGTCAGGCGGCACTTGTGGGTTGGAGAACCCAGGACGAGGTGGAACAGCTCGAAGGCTTCCTCGCTGCATGTGAGGCGGAATGGCGATGTCCGATCACGGACTTCACGCTGCCGTGGCTGGTCAATGGCAGCCTGTTTGCTGCGCAAAAGGCTGTTCTGCTGACGCGTTTGGGTCGGCACCCCGACAGCGTCAAAGACACATTTGTCCCGTGGCCCATCGACGACACGCGCCCGTCCGGGCAACCCGTTCGTGTACGCGTATTTCTGCCTACCCAAGCCGAGGAGCGGTCTACGATTCTTTGGGTTCCGAGCCTGTTCGAAGGAAGCGATGTCATAGGAACGCTTGCCCAACAATGGAATACACAAGGCCACCCCGTTGTCTGCATCGAGGACATTTGGCGCGCGGAGGAAGCAAGCGCGCACGGCCCCGAGGAAAACGTGGCCCGGGTCATCGCTACCGTTCAGATGGTCTCCCGCTGGATCGAAGAACACACGGGCAGGCGCACGATCTGGGCGGGCAGTTCGCTGGGTGCGAGCCTCGGTGTATTGGGTGCGCTTCGCCAAGAGCGAGGATCGCGCATCGCTCCCCTGCGAGGCGAACGCATGCCACAAGCGGCAATTCTGCTTTCGCCCCAGTGGGGTCGACGACAACATTGGCGATGCGCATATGGGTCCGAGCGCATCGGCGCGTGTTGGACGCGCGACACAATTCCCGAAAATCACTGGGAGACAAAGGTCCGGCTGACGCAGTCGATGGTCCTGCACAATATTCGGAGCGACGCTGAGATGCAGTGTGCCATCGAGGACCAGTTGTGCAAGACAGTGGATGCTCTCGTAGGATCTGGAGCCTCGAAGTTTCCTATTGTATTCATTCAAGGCATCCATGACGACGATCAAAACGTAGATCAAACGCGCTCCCTGGCCTCGGTATTGCGAGCACAGCTGATCGAGTTGGACACAAACTGCCACCATTTGGTGATGTACGCGGACGCTGTCCGCGCGGCGGGAAGCGCGGTTCAAACGGTAGCTTCGCGGACAACCCAGCGTGTGTCGCGAGCGAACCTGGACCAGACGCTCCCGTTTCTCGCGTTGGTCAAACAATTCGCCCGCAAGGGCGAAGTTCTGCCCCGAGAGGCAAATGACTATTTTTACCTCACCGTGCCAGGGTTGTTTACCGAGCGATATCCCGGCTATATGCGTAGCAAGAAAGCGCAACTGGACCAGCTTGGCTTGGCGAATCGTTTGGCTCGCGTAGATACCGATGCGTCCGTTGAAACCAATGCAAAAGTGTTGCGCGATGAAACAATAGAACTCGCGCAGAATGGGGCACGCCTGGTCCTGATTGGTCACAGCAAAGGCGGAAACGACATTGGCGCCATGCTCGCTTTGTATCCCGAGACCCATGCGCATGTGCGTGCCGTATTGACAATACAAGCACCGTGGCTGGGCACCCCGCTGGCAGACGCGGTGTATCTGCGGCCAAGCATACAACCGCTCCTTCGATGGGTGATAGAGCGCGGGTGGGGTGGCGAACTGGACGCCTTGACGGGCTTGGGTGTAGCGGCGCGGGAGGCCTTCGTCGCGCAGTATCCGTGGCCTACCAACACTCCGACATTGTGCTTCGCATCGAAGATCGGCGGCGGACCCACCGCACTCGCAGTTTCCGATGCCATATTGGCACCAACTGCGGGTCCAACCGACGGCTTTGTGCCCGTGCAGAGCGCACGGATTCCGGGTGCGGACTATGTGGTATTGGCAGGCGTAGACCATGGAGGTCCTGTGCTTCCCGCGCCCTTTGGAAGCTGCGAACCAATGGACGCAGGAATGCTCATCCATTGCCTGTTGGCGTTCGTGCTTCGTTTCGGAAGGCCGATTCAAGCATTGTGATTTCGCCCGACGCGACGGAGCACAACCCCAATCGCGCGGCCCAAGCGCGCCGACATGCGCGACATTTTCAGATTCAAGGCGGCATGCAGAAAATGGGTACATTGCTATCTTCTGCACAAACGATACCAATGTTTCGACTAAATGACAAGTTAGCGTTGCAATCGAGAAAACGCACCCCACTGCCCGAAGCGGAAGAGTCCGCCAGTCGCGCAGACAGAAACCGAAGGCAGCGCGTGAACAGCATAAAGCGGATGCATATGCCAACATGATTGCGGTCCTAAGCGGCTTGGGGTGGAAACTGCGGCCGACCAGAACGATACGGCCTGACGAGCTCTCCCGGGTGCGCCAAGCGGACGACACACTTTGCCCAGGCGTAAGGATTCGTGGATGCGTGCGGCATCCTCCGGGCCTCCGTGAGCAAGGCGCCTGGCTCCAACCGAAGACCGCGACATGGACGGTGAATCCGGGTAGGCGCCAGCCCGTGCACCACAACAAACGAATGACCGAAACCTCTGGCCAAAAGGCAAGTTGCGCGGACCTGAAAGCGAACAAACTCGGCCCATGCGAGCGTATCTGCGGAGTGCTGCGAAGTGAAGCTGCCATTCGGTTGGGAATTGGCGTGCAAACGCCCTCCTATGGCCAAACCGTCAGCGAGAACGCTGGGCATTCCTCGTTGAAACGCATCCCCAAGAAGGTGGACCCAAACCCGTCGCCCTCGAAAAGAGAGAGCGGGGGGCACCCAAAGGTTTTGCTGGCGCAAATCCAGCTGAAGCTCGTCCAGCATTCGTTCTCGTAGAAATTGCGGCGGCAATGGAAGCGGAGAAGGCATAGGAACCTCGCGGATGAACAGGACCACAAACAGTTCACCGCTTCTACCCCTCGATCTCACCTAATGGCGGACATAATATGTCCGTATTGAAAATATTTACTCCGTTTATGTGTTTACCCTTGCACACCCCTTTGGGGGCCGGCACCGCCAGCGCGGCGCACTTCTGTCAACCAACGGCGGACCTTGTGTCTCGCTGCGCGCGGTTCGCCGCGGCGGCCATAGGGTCGGGATGGCAAAAACGCGCGATGCACCGCTGCAAGCGCTCCCGTCGAATAGGCTTGGTCAGGTGGTCGTTCATCCCTGCGGCCAGCGATTGTGCGCGCGCATCGGCGGTCACATCGGCCGTGACCGCAATCACAGGCACCGTTGTGCCCTGCGAACGGATCACCCGCGTGGCTTGCCACCCCGTCATATCGGGCATCATACAGTCCATAAAGACGATGTCTACTTCATGATGCGCCATCCACCTCAACGCCTCCTTTCCGGAGTCCACCGCCTCGACCGTGTGGCCAAGATGCCGCAAAAGGCCCTCTAACACGAGCAAGTTGATAGGATTGTCGTCTACAACCAACACGCGAACCGATGGGCCCCCATGTTCCTCCACTGCGTCGGCAATAAACCGCTGCAGGCGCAGGCGAACCGTAAACACAGATCCCTCCCCAACCACCGACGACAACGCTACCGAGCCGTTCATCGAGGTCACCACCTCCCGCACCACAGCGAGGCCGAGCCCTGTACCGCCGTGTCTTCGCCGCACATTGGCATCCCCCTGCTCAAACCGCGCAAAGATGCGCTCTTGATTCTCTTTCGCAATGCCCGGTCCTGTGTCTCGCACAGAGAGCACAACGTCCACCTCCCGCTCTCCCACGCTTTTCCAATTCAAAGCGACATCAACCGAACCCTTGGAGGTAAACTTGATTGCGTTGGTCAAGAGGTTGACCACCACCTGCTGTATGCGTGTGGTGTCGGTCCATACGGGAGGACAATCCGCCGGACAATCGAGTCGTACCTGCAGGCCCCGTGCCTCAGCGCGTGGGCGCAAAATTTCGACCCACTCCGTCAACAAATCGCACAACGAGACATTGTCGGGAACAAAAACAACTTCCTTCGACGACAAACGCGATAGCTCCAACAAGTCCCGCACCAAACTGTCCATCAACAGCGCCGAATGGTAAATAGACGCCACCGTTTCGTGCTGCACACCCGCTGGAGTTTGATGGAGCAGCGCCTCTGACAATCCCACAATGCCGTTTAGCGGCGTGTTGAGCTCATGGGAAACCACCGTGGCCAAGCGCTGGTGCATCGCAGCAAGCTCCTCAGCCTCAATGGTTCGTTTGTGCAACGCATCCACGGTCGTCGAAAGAGCTGCATTTGCAGACTCCAGTCGCGTTTCTTGGGCCAATCGGTCGCGCGCCCAAACCATCATCAGCACGACTTGCATCACGATGAGAGTCGCGAGGCTGGCCGCGCGCTGCCCGAGGGACGCATGCGGTGCCATCATCTCCCAACCAAACCAATTCGAAACGGCAACAAACGCAAGAGCTGCCAACGCAAGCATCCCGGCGATTGCGCCGCTTCTCCAACCGAGCGCCATGGTCGCCATCATCGACAGCATCGGCAACCACGCAACGGAGCTACTGTTGATACCGCCATCGTCCAGCGCGCGAATGACGAGCAGCAAACCAAGGAGCGACAGCCCGATTCGGGAAGGCCAAAGGATATCTTTCGTGCGCCACATCAATCCCCAAAGACCGATGCTCACAACAATGGTCGCTACGTTGGTCCAAACAAATGACCCGTACAAATCCTTGGAAAGCAACCGTACCAAAAATGTAAACGACGACACGACCGTCGCTGCGAGCGATGAAATCACCAATGCGCGCGCTGGCATCACTTGGTGCCCACCTCCCAGAAACAACTGCGGAGGAATGGCCCGGTCCAGCCAACGCAACCAATGTTCCAAAGTGACTCCAAGTGGTCGTGCCATCAACGGTAGCACCATGGGCGCAAAGGACAAAGGGAACGTGGTCTATCCAAAAATAGTGTGCTGGTGCGTTGGCACGAAACCACCGGCGCCCGAGGGGGGCCAGCAAATCGGTACGAAGCCATTACCGAGCCCTTACGCAAGGAATACGCAGTTGACCGCCAGCACATAGAATGAGAACACATTCACCTCCACACCATCGCGCTATGACCTACTGTTGTACAGATTGCACGCATTGGTCTGCAAATTGCAAGGCTCCACCGGCGAATTTCTCCTTTTGTACACCCGTTTGAAATCGCCGGCACCGGAGCATGCAAACCACTTGCCGAAATATCCGGAGCTGTGATTCCCAAGGGCTGCTCCCACTCTGCGTGCGTGGGACGGCTCAGTAGACGTCGTTCGCAGTGTACATCACCGTGTTGATGGACTTTGTAGCGGTGAAACGGGCCTGAACGGAATCCCCGTCGATATCGCCTACGCCTGTCACCAGAAAGTCGGTCGAAGAGGTGGACTGCACCTTGTAGGAGCCGCGAACGTCACCGTCCGGAGCCCAACCCAAGGTATTGAAGGCACCACCGGACCAAATCCGGGTCTTCTTTCCTGGGCTCGAGTCGGGACGAAATGTGGTCTCCTGAATGTAGGTGTCGAACGCCGCCTCATACGCGAGCTCCGCCGTTTTGATGCCATCGACATTGCTCGGAAGCTCAGACCGCTTGGCCCGATACTGCATGTTGACAAAATTGGGAATCGCAATTGCGGCCAAGATGCCGATGATGGCGACCACAATCATGAGTTCTACGAGTGTGAAACCACGTTTGGTGTACACGGAACCCTCCAGTCGAAAATTTGGGCAATCATTCAAATGAAATCGTCGTGAAATATGTACGACATTTTCGTGTTTTGCAACAATCGTGCCAAGCAGCGATAACCTCTTCATGTACCTTGTCATGAATGCCTGACAATTTTTGTCAGTCCGTAGGGACGATTCACGGAAGTCGTCTGACAAAAATTGTCAGTTGATTGCCGTATTTTAGACTTCGTATGCACAAAGCCGCCCCCAGTGCACCGTTCCGTGATTGACATCAGCCCTGCACGCCCACCATCAAGCCGAATATTCGTACAGGACATTTGCACGCTTTTGTCGACGGCGACAACGCTCTCGCAAGCGGCCCAAGCGGCGGGTGCCCAGTGGTTCGCCGTTCTGTGGCGGCGTAGCATCCGTAAATTCAGCACGCGAAAATGGTTGGGATACGCACCCGCCATCGGAGGTTGCCATGAAAGCAACAATTGAATGGGCTGGCGAAGTCCAGTTTCGTGCAGCAACGGAATCAGGACATTCCCTGACTATGGATGGTCCGAGCGACGCGGGTGGAAAAAACGCCGGCTGCCGTCCTATGGAAATGGTTTTGGTTGGACTCGGAGGATGCGCCAGCTATGACGTGGTGACCATTCTCGAAAAGTCCCGCCAGCAGGTCGCCCGCTGCGCTACGGAGCTATCTGCCGAGCGTGCCGAGTCCCCCCCCAAAGTGTTCACGCGGATTCACCTACACTTCATCGTCGAAGGAAAAAACCTGTCTCACGAGAAGGTCGCACGCGCGGTGCACCTCTCCGCCGAAAAGTACTGCTCGGCATCCATCATGCTTGCTCGTGGTGGTGTGGACATTACGCACACGTTTGTGGTTCACGAAAGCACGGAGGACCGCCAAGATGAAGGTAACTGACGACATTTCGGCCCTCGTAGGTGAAACGCCGCTGGTGACGTTGAACCGGCTCTTTGCGGGGTCGGCGGTAAAGGTCGTTGCCAAGCTCGAAGCGTCCAACCCGATGTCCATCAAGGACCGCCCCGTCAAGCACGTGCTTCAAGAGGCCCTCGCACGCGGGGAATTGTCGCCCGGCATGGAGCTGGTCGAGGCGAGCAGTGGGAACACAGCCATCGCGCTTGCGATGTTTGGGGCATCGCAAGGCTTTCCCGTTCGCATCTTTATGAGCGAACTTTGCAGTATCGAGCGAATTCAAATCCTCAACGCGTTTGGCGCGCGCGTTGTGCTTACGCCGGGAGTTGAGCACACACGGGGAGCGCGAGAGCGTGCCATTCGCTATTGTGAACAACAGGCGGGGCATGCTTGGTTTATGAACCAACACAGCAACCCCAACAATGGCAATGCGCACTTTGCCACCACGGGTCCCGAAATTCTGGCACAAACCAACGGTGACCTCGACGTAATGGTCATTGGGTTGGGAACCTCTGGTACATTTGACGGTCTTTCCCGATATCTCAAGCAACATGCCCCCAAGGTGCGCATTGTCGCCTTTGAGCCGGCGAGCAGCCCGGTCTATGCCGGCGGAACGATGGGAAAGCACAAACTTGTCGGGATTGGGCCCGGCTTCGTGACCGACAACTTCCAACGTGCCCGAGACCGACTCGACGAGTTGATGGGCGTCCCCGACGACGCGGCATTCGAGATGACCCGCCGGCTGGCGCGCACCGAGGGCATCTTGGCGGGCGTCACCTCCGGCGCTGGCTTGTGGGTCGCCGAGCAACTTTCACGGCGGCCAGATATGGCAGGAAAGACCATTTGTACGCTTATATGCGACAGCGGCGAGCGGTACCTCTCGGTCGACGGCCTGTTTCCTGCAGACTTGGTCGAACGCATGGACTGAGGGTGCCAACACGGGGCAGCACGCAATCGAATGGGCACCGACACGACGGAGGGCAAGTGGTCGTCACGATTTCTCGGCAACGGGCCATCGCAATTACCACCTGCCTTCCCATTTGTCCAACACACGCATTGCACATCAACACCTGCCACCAATAGAGGCTATCGCGCGTCCAGTCCTTCAATCAAAGCACGAATTTTCGGGTCGAGCCACTCCGCTGCAACACCGTGGCCCCGTTCATTGAGGTGCATCGCATTGCACGGTCGGTAATACTCGGGGTGCCCGTCCAGGCGTTCCCGCAAGTTCCAAAACGCAAACCCCTGGTCGGTGGAAATCCGCTGAAACAAAGCTGACGTGGGCTCATTTGCAGGTTGCCCAGGCGTCGGAAACATTGCGACCGCCACCGAAAATCCGTGCTCCGACGCAAGGCCTGCGAGCCGCACGAGGCCGCGCTCCACGTACCCCCCACCCTCGGGTGTAACGCGCGGCTCTCGCGCCAACCGAAGGGCCAGCCCATACCGAAGCAAGTGGCTGCTCCCCAACCAAGCGTCCCCCAATGCCCAACGTATTGCTTGATCCAACTCCCAATGCGCGTCTCGCGCGAGGTGGTCCAGCTCCAAGGATGCATCCCGGTCGTCATTGGCGGTAGCTGCGACCAACACAATATCCGGCGCCAGCTGCAAGCCGTCCAAAAACAATCGTTGGACCTCTTGTTCCGTATTGTATCCGCTCACCGAAAGATTGAGCACCTCAACCGGTGAACCCAGGCGGGCGTCCAAACGGTAAGGAAACACGCGGTCGACGGGAATGCTTCGGTTGCTGTCGCAAAAACCATATGCAACCGAATCTCCAAGTACAACAACCCGACGAACGCCGGGCGCTTTCTCTACCGCGCGCTCACTATCCCGATGCCCGAGTTGGTTGACGTCTTTGGCGCCGATGCGAGGGACGTAGCGAAGGTAAGGGTCGTCGCTTGATACAAACTCCAGATCGCCGATAGAAACGTTCAAAACACCGAGCTCCGGCGCCAGCCCCCGCATTCGAATAAACGCCTCCACAGTAGAGAGGCCAATGGCGGTGCCGACCAAAACGAGCATGAAGCGGCCCATGCCACGCAAAATGCGGCGACGAATCGACCGGCGTAGCGGCGGCAGTTTCCGAAGCATCCGCGTCACTAACGTGTCGGGATAAAGGGCGGGTACCGGCTGCGGGTGCTGTAGCCGCGTTCCAGAATCGACCGCCATGCCCGCAAAAGCTGGCCACGGTATCAAATCGGAAATAAAACGACGAGAAACGACGTTTGTCGAACCGCAACCCCTGTTTCGACACCCTTTCGTCGCCCTGGAGCCCCTTTGGCATGGATTTTTCTCGCGATTGGATTGGTGGTGCTTATTGGCGGCGGCGAGCTGCTCGTACGCGGAGCCACCCAATTGGCTCAACGGTTTGGCATGCAGCCGATGCTGATTGGCCTCACGGTAGTCGCGTTTGGAACATCGGCGCCTGAGTTGGCAGCGAGCCTCAGTGCTGCCTTCAAGGGAGTACCAGAAATTGCATTGGGGAACGTTGTTGGGAGCAACATTGCCAACGCTGGATTGGTTCTTGGCTGTGTTGCACTTATTCGCGCTGTTACCTGTGATGCGAGCCTTTTTCAGCGGGAGATGCCCGTGATGATTGGCGCGACCGCATTGCCCATTCTCATGTTTTGGGACGGCGTGCAGACACGATTCGAGTCCGTAGGCCTACTGGTCCTGTTGGCCGGATACATGGTGGTGCTCATCCGAGAGGCGCGAAACGACAAAAAGACCGCCGAAGCCCTGTCTGACGAAGTTTCCGAAGAACTGCCACCTCCAGCATCCGCAGGCGTCGCAATCGCAACAACGCTCATGGGGGTCGTAGGGCTCGCAGGTGGAGCGTCCCTCTTGGTCGACGGCGCCATCGACATTGCCACCCAGTTCGGCGTACCCAATGACGTTATCGGTTTGACGCTCGTAGCCATTGGCACCAGCCTGCCCGAACTAGCGGCGAGCGCGGTGGCTGCGTGGCGAGGCCACAATGCACTCGTCATGGGCAACATTGTTGGTTCCAACATCTTCAACGTCCTGGCAATATTGGGGACTACGGGAGTCGTAAAGCCCTTGGACGTGGGTGACGCCGCGAGCCAAATTGACCAAGTCGTCGCCCTTGCCTTCGCTCTGGGGCTATTCCTGCTGATGAGCATCCAAAAGAATGTGAGCCGAATGGGTGGAGCGATTCTATTGTCAGCTTACCTCGGCTATATGCTTTGGCTCTTTTTCCGTCCCGGGGCAACCTTTGGCGGGTAATGGCGAAGCCTACCCGGCACGAAACCATCGACGCTCAGCGGGACTGCAAGAGGCGGTCGAGCGTGGACCACAGCGGCGCTGCCAGGGCGTCCTCCGAATGGTAGAGAGTCGCACGAAACGCGCTGTGTTCCGAAGCGTAAATACCCAGTCTACGGGGATTGTCAGCAATCGACGCACGAACATTCGCGATGCGGTCGGCGAGTTTGACGACAACCGCTTCGGGAGTTGTATTGATAAGCCGATAAGAGCGCGCTTTCTTCTCTTTTCGGGACGCTCCCTCGCCATCTGTGACCGCATCGACGAGAGAGACAACGGTATCGCCAAACTCGTTTCGCAGCGCCTCCCGGGTACAATCGGTGTCTTCTAAGGTGTCGTGCAAATAGCCAGCGGCGAGCAGATGGGGAGCGTGCAGACCGTGCTCCTTCAAAACACCCACAACAGCGTCCAAATGAACGAAGTAGGGATTTTCACCGTATTTTTGGTCACCGTGGTAGCGGAGGGCTACTTCTCGCGCACGTTGCACGATGTCTGGCACTGAATGGTCATTCATCATCCCATCTCCCGAAGTAATGTGATTGTACATCACTTGGTAACATATGCTCGTCTGTCCAAATGCCTACCAACTGCCCCTATTCGTCTATCGCCTCTACGTCTCCGCGACGCGGCAGCAGCGCTGTCAAACAAGCTGCCAAATCATCATGCCAAGCCCCACCCATGAAGCCGCCCAAACCGCGCTTCGAAGGCCAGGCACCGCGGCAATGTAGGCGGGCACATACAAAAGACGTGCAGCGAAAAAGACCCACGCTCCGGTGATGGCTGTGCCTCCCGTTTCGCCTCGAAACAGCAACAGCATCGACAACCCCAGAAATACGGGAAGTGCCTCCATCATGTTGTGTTGCGCGCGCAGGGCGCGGGCGGCGTAAACCGGCAACGCTGTCGCTTTGTCGTGCCCACGCAAGTGGTCGGCATAGAATTCATCGCGTGTTGATTTGTCTGCCGTTACAGAAAAGATAGAGTTGGGAAGTAAAGTTTGCAAGACCCACAACAACAATACCGCCAACATAGGACCCGTCATACCAAACTCCAACGAAGAAAAAGGGGAGCGACCGTCGACAACGATATGCCGACACGAAGCGCGAAAAATGCAGGTTTCGGGGCGCCGATTTGCCCCCTTCCCGCGTGTCCTAACGCGCCGCGCCTGGTTGACGAACAGGAATGCGCACGCAACACAACAATTCCACTTCGCACTGCGACGCTGCCTTGTGGTCATCGCTCCAACACGCCCGCCGAACCTATTTACTGTGCCGTGCTATCCCCCCCACGGGACGGAGCGGAATCGAACGGCACAAGGGCACCACCGCCTGTTGGCCGATACAGGTCCGGCGAAGGCCTATCTACATAAGCCCTCCGCAATACAGTCAAATCTACCAGTGACGGTCCCCCAGCCCTCAACTCAAAAAATACGCCCGCTACGCATTGTGGCGACGTTGGCGCACGCACGCTCTGCCCCTCCGCGGCTGCGACGTGTTGTCCGATTGCAACACCATTGGCCATTTGGGGCACCCTCCAGGACGCAGCCGGACTTAGCCACGAAGGCAAAATCCCCAACACAAGCAACACCCCTAAGGACATCCCACCGAAATTCCGCCGCTTTCCTTTCAGATTTGCCACCGCAGCAAGCGAAACGCCGAGAATGACGGCGACTCCTGGCGCTGCAATCGCCAAAAAGCGTGGCTCGCTCTGTTGCACCTCCACCGCCCCCTTGAGGGACGCGGCAAATGGCAACAACGTCGCGAAAACCCACAACCAATGGCGCCACGAACGCGCGCGCGCCAAAATCGTCGCGACGATTGCCGCCAAAACCAGTAAGGTCCAAGGCTCAATTCGCTCTCGCGCGTGGTCGACGAGGCTCGGTTGCAGCAGCCAATCAGAAGGAAGACCAGCAGTAGCCTCTCGAAGACGAACCAGGGTCGCAGGAATATCCAGCACGGAGGAATACCCCCACAAATACATTCGCTCCTCGTTTGCTACAATCGCCGCAGGCGCGTATGGGTTGGCATACCCATTTGCGGCCAGGAATTGTTGGACGTTGGCTTGCGCCTCCAGACGACGTGATGTAGCATCAAAAAAGAGAGGCGACCAATAATAGGACAAGACAATGGGTGTCAGCATTGCAACGACGCGCAACGTTGCACCCCGCCTTCGCAGCACTGCGGTCAAGAGCAACGCGCCACCCAGCGGGAGTGCCCATAGCAAGCCCCGGACGTCGGTGAGCAACGCGATGGCGACACCCAGTCCACCCAACAGAAACCCTTTCCCATCATCCCGCCGTGCACCAGCGACGCAAAGGCCAGTGGAAATCGTCAACAACATGACCATCGGAGGATAGAAAGACAACGTATGGGTCATGTTTGCCAATGGCGCAATGCTCGCAGATAGGATTGCGGCCAAAATACCCGCACCGCGAGAATGCAGCGCTCTTCCCCACAAATACAAACCTACGCCGATTCCCCATTGGCTAACCAACGCAGATGCCTGCAGCCCATCGATGGGTCCTCCGAGCCAATCGGCCCACAACGCCGGAATCCAGCCCACCAAACGAGAGCGATTGCCCGACCACCCTTCGATTGGCCCGGTGACCAACGCCATTGTTCCTGCGCAATATTCCCCGAAGTCGCTCGCGGTGACGGCCCCGTTCGCCAAAAAAAACTGGGAAGTCCAACGGGAAAGGACCAGGGCGAAGCAGCCCCCAAGCATCGCAAATCCAAGCTCGGACCAACCAAGCCGCGATACGGCCTTCGATTTGCTCGGTATTAGGCGAACGCACGCAAACGCAGCGAACAACAACAGTGGCGAGGGCCAGTCCAGCATGTCCACACCGTATTTCCCTCGTGGACATTTGCCCCGTCGACGTTGCGACCTCCGACGAATTGTTGGCATTCGGCCACGGATACGCTGGGGCGACCGCTTGCCGATCACCTGTTCATGATGTATTCAAGTATTCAATTGAGGATGAAAATATGGACAAGCCTTCCCATCGGGCATTCAAGACCGCCGTCTACGGCGAGGTTGCGAGGGTCGCGAAAGCTCTGGCCAGCCCAGTCCGCCTTGAGCTCCTCGACCTCCTGCGGCAAGCGCCCCGTTCTGTTGAAGCATTGGCCATCGAAGCGGGGATTTCTACCGCCAACGCAAGCCAACACCTCAAGGTCCTCCGCGCCGCAAGAATGGTAAGAAGCTCCAAAGACGGGACATTTGTACTCTGTCGCCTATCCGACGACGAAACCGACGCTTTGGCGCATCATTTGTACCAATACGCACTCACACACCTACCCGAAGTTCCTGCGTTGTTTTCCCAGCAAATGCAGCCCAAACCCAGCGACTTGCCGCTTCCCATCATCGTAGAGCAAGTCCGACGTGCCCAGCTCACGTTGCTCGATGTGCGCAGTCGCGACGAGTACATGGCGGGCCATATTGCCGGGGCATGGAATGTACCCCTTGCAGAGTTGGAAGAGTGGACCTGTCGCCTTCGTTTGTCTCCGCCGCTGCTCACGATATGTCGCGGCCCGTTGTGTGAGCTGGCGCACCTCGCCGCGAAGCGCCTCCAACACCACGGCATTCCCGCAGGATGGCTCCCGCAAGGTCCCGCGGATTGGCGTGCGCAAGGGATTCGCGTGGAGGTGGGGCCATGGAAACCAATCTAACCGGAATCCGCGAAAATATCTACCAGTTCAGCATTCTTGTCGCCGTAAACGCAGGCGTCGGCGCGATGGTTGGAATGGAGCGCGCTGTATTGCCAACATTGGGAGACAGCGAGTTTGGACTTACTGCCCAAACCGCAGTCCTTTCCTTTATAGCGGTGTTCGGTATCACCAAAGCCGTCACAAACCTCGCCGCAGGCCGGTTGGCTGACCGTTGGGGGCGAAAACCAATCTTGGTCGTCGGCTGGGCCGTCGCGACTCCGGTCCCTTTCCTCCTCGCTTGGTCGCCAAGCTGGACCGGTATTCTGATTGCAAATGCATTGCTGGGCGTGAGCCAGGGTTTGTCTTGGTCCGCTGCCGTCGTAATGAAGATGGACCTCGCCGGAAGTCGCCAGCGTGGTCTCGCAATGGGCATCAACGAGTTTGCCGGCTACCTCGCGCTCGCGGTTTCCGCCGTCGTTTCCGCGTCTTTGGCTGATCGTTTTGGCGTTCGCGTCGCACCGTTTGTGCCCGGAATGGGCCTTGTTGTATTGGGTCTTCTTGTCTCTATCTTGTGGGTCCGGGAGACCATCGCATGGGGAGTCCCCTCCCGCATCCGCACGACAACCCCATTCGCATCGTTATTCTTACATACCACGTTTCGGCACCCCACCCTGTCCTCCGCCACCCAAGCCGGATTGGTCAACAACCTCAACGATGGCCTCTCGTGGGGTTTGTTTCCAGCAATCTTTTTGGCGGCAGGTTTGGACATGACGGCAGTAGGAGCATTGGTGGCCGTATATCCCGCCATTTGGGGACTAGCACAGCTCGGTACAGGGGGTCTCTCCGACCGGTGGGGGCGAAGGGGCATGATTGCTTCTGGAATGGCACTTCAGGCAGTTGCATTGGTCGGCGTTACGCTTGCAGGCAGCTGGATAGGATTCGCGCTTGCACAGGCTCTCCTTGGATTGGGCACAGCGATGGTGTACCCTACCCTCCTTGCAAGCATCGCCGACCACGCGAAGCCGGAAGTACGGGCCAGCGCGCTCGGAGTCTATCGCCTATGGCGTGACCTGGGATATGCAGCAGGTGCACTTTTTGCAGGCATTGTCGCCGACCGCTTCGGTGCCAGCAGCGCAATCCTCGGGGTGGCATTCCTCACGGCCCTGAGCGGCGCGGTTGTATTGGTTCGCTATTCCGAATCCGAGCCAAAATAGACCCGCTGGGTCAACACTCCATCCTGTCCCCGCCAGATTTCACAACATTGACCAACAAGCCTCCGACCGCCAAATTGCGTCGGCGATGGCGATGTTCCCAGCAAAACAACACGCAATCGAGCGGCAAAACCCGGTCCGGCCCTTCTGCGTGGGACGGAATACAGCAGATGCAATGCCTGCGCTGGTAACACCACCTTCCCGGACTTCAAAGTGCCTATCCAATACCCAACCCGCTTCGCCCCAAACGTCCTCTCTGTGGTCGCCACGGTCGGAATGCTGGCATGCGCACCAAAAGTGACCGACATCTCCCAGGTTCCTACATTGGCCGCGCAAGCCCCCGAACCGGTCTATTTTCGTCACGGCACCGCCGACATTGCCGCGAAAGCCGATGAGGAGCAAATTTCCCGCGTTATTACCGCACTCCAAGCCGACAAGCGCCAAACGCTGTTTCTTGCGGGCTATGCCGACCCCACGGGCAGCGAGGGCGCCAACCTGACCTTGAGCCAGGCGCGGGCGGCGGTCGTCGCAGAGCGCATCACGAAGGAAGGCGGAATCGACGAAAAACGCGTTATTGTGCGTGGTATGGGCGAACTGGACCGGTCGGGCCGCACCGATGCCGACCTACGGCGGGTCGACTTTTTGTTCGTAAAACAAGGCCTGATTCCCACAAAGGACAACGATAAGGTCGTCGAGGTCCTGATTGAAGCTGGGCTCATCGACCCATCAGCACGCCTTGCGCGCCCCCCCGTGGGGACCCCAGCGTCCGCCGCAGCGGGGACTCCTACGGATGCCAACGGGACCGGTGAGCGCATCGTATTGACCGGCCTTTCCGATGTTGACGCCGTTTTCGCACAAGTCCAAGGATTGCTGGATCTGGTACAAGGAGCCAAGGCGGACATCGCGGCGGGTGAAGACGCCCTGCGCAGCGCGCTGCACATCACTGCCGATGGAGACCTCTCCGAAGCACTCCAGAAGCTAAAGGCGGATGCGCGCGGCAATATCCGTATCGAGCGCGTGGACGGGCATCCCAAGCTCACAGCGGCCGGTGGCGCTTCGCCCGAGGTCACGCGTGCCGTGACCGCCATCAACCAGTTTGTTGGCGCGCTCGCACGGGCAACGCGACGACTCGCGCAGGTTCCGAAGCAGGCACAGGCGATTGTTGCGCAGGCCAAAACGCTGCCGGGTGCAATGCCCAATATGTTGAAGGAGGCCGGGCTTTCGGCAAAAGAGCTCCCGAAAATGATTCGCCCGGTCAAGACCAACGTGCGCCTGACCGCCACCGTCCCCAAGGAGTGCGCCGAGGTCGGCAAGCAGGCGGCATCGACGTTCAAGTTGGTCGCCAGCACCTTCACCTGAGCCCCATGCCCCCTTATGTTTCGCGTTTTTTTTTCGTCGTTGGGCGGCGAAAAAACGGTCCATCCCTGTTCAGGAAGACAACGCCCGTCCGCGAGTTTCTTCGCGCATCCGCATTGCCCCAACCAGCCCCACCTGGGTAGGACTTCTCGGCCAAGGCCGGTGTCGGCCACCGTTAGGAAACGTAAAATGCGACCTTTCCCCCGTTCCCGTGGCTTGCTCCAAAGATGGCTGTGTTTGGCCGCGATTTGCGTGTGGGGATGGACGTTCCCGCAGCCCAGCGACGCCGCGCAGGTGACCTATCAAGAAGGCCCCTGCCCCTTGGGTGACGATACCGTGCGCATCTTCGTCAAAGTTTCCGACAATCTTGTCGGTGGCTGGGACGCCGACACCGCGACGTATTCCGCCAATGGTCAATGGCGAAGCCACAAGGTGGCAACCTGCGCCAATTCATTGTTTTCCCTGTTTGGCGAAGACATGCGCACATTTCAGCCTGACCCCGACTTGCGCGCACGCGTCGAACGCGCCCTCGCGAACGCGAAGCGGGAATTGTCCAATCCCGACGAGCCCCAAGTATGGGAGCGGTACCGCATCGCGGCAAGAATGTATGCAGAAATGGGACGCACGCCGTTGTTCATGGCGGAGTTGTGGCTCGAAGCGTCCTGGACGGTGCGAGACAACGGCGTTGGCTATTACGAGGGCCTTGCGGGACCCAAAATCACGCGCGACCTCCTCAACGCCGGCAACGCGGAGCTCGCAAAAGAGCTATCCGTTGCCCAGAGGCGCTCCGTTTTGTTCAACCTGGCCCGCGTCGCCCACCGAGGCGGATACCCAGCGGAACGAGACCGGTTGATAGCCGAATACAAGAGCACTGGTGCGCTTGCCGAACGAGAAGCTGCGGCGATTCTACGTTTAGAAGAGGCGGCACGCATCGAACCGATGTACCAGCGCGAAGCGCTCCGCTTTTTCCTCGAAGCAGCGCAACAGCAACGATTGACCGACGAAGAGGCCGCGAGGGTCGCGTACTTGGTCGGAGAACTCAGTCGCCGCTTGGGGGATACCGCCACCGCGCGCACTTATTTGCAGAAGGCCCTGGCGTCTGGCCACCTCGACGAACGGACCGGTGACATGGCCCAAGTCCTGTTGGCAGAAATCGGGCAAAAGTGACCCCTGCGCAGGGTGGATGCCCGCAGTACAACGCAATAGATTGGCCTTCCGGTCGCAGCACACCCCCCTACTCTGCCCCGGTCGATGGGATTCGGATGCGCATCGCGATTGTCGTCACCAGCGTGCGTTCCATTGATGGGAGCTGGACCACCGCCCACTTGGCGCAAGCCGCCCTTGAAGATGGGCATGTGCTGCGGATTGTGGAGCCAGCGGATTTCGAGGTCACCAGCAATGGCCGCATCGTCGCGCGCGCTTGGTGCGCGGATTCGCCCTTTGAGGACGTGTCCGCGCTTGCGCGCGCAATCGGGCAACGCTTGCTTGACCGTCGATACGTCGAGTTGTCTGCTTGTGACCTCGTGATGGTCCGCGTCAACCCTTTGCCGTGGCATGTGCTGCAGTTGGTCAGCATGGTCGAAGCTCTGGGTGTTCCAGTGGTCAACTCGCCGCTGGGCGTCTGCACCACACGCGGAAAGTCGTGGCTCGCGAGCCTTACCGATGTGCCCCGGCCCCCCACGCTCATCACCGCCACGCGCGGCTCCTTGCAGGCCTTCGCCGACCAACACCCCGGAAAGCTGGTCGTGAAGCCGGCCACGGGAAGTGGGGGTCGCGGCGTTCACTTGGTTGACCCCTATCGGCGTGGCGCGCTCGGGCGCGCATTCGATGCGGCACGCGGCATTGGCGGGCCCGTCGTCGTGCAGGCCTACCTCCCCGAAGCAGCAGATGGCGAAAAGCGGCTCGTTTGGGCAGGCGGCGAGCTTGTTGGCGGATACCTTCGGAAGAGCGCGCCGGGAGATTTCCGCCACAATCTCAAGCAGGGTGGGCAACCCCATGCTTGTGACATTACGTCGGAAGACGAAGCCATTTCGCGTGCGATCACACCGCATTTGTTGCGGCATCGCATTGGTATCGCCGGACTGGACGTCATTGGTGGACGCTTGGTAGAGGTCAATACCCTCAACCCGGGTGGCGTACACTGGGCGGATGCGCTCGGCACCCAACCTCGTGGACACATTGCGCGGCGGGTACTCCAGAAAATCCTTGAGTCCGTCGCACCCTTGCAGGAAAGGAACAATCGCTGATGACCAGAAGACGCACTGTCGCGGACGTCGACGACTACTCGGGCGCGCCGGGCACGCTCAGCCGCAAGCAAGTTCAGGACGCCATTCGTCGGCGGACGAGCCTTCAAAATGCCGACATTCGAGGCCTCGACCTCAGCGGCCTCAATTTCGACGGCATGGACCTCTCCTTGGCCAAGCTCGCCGAAGCAAACCTCACATCGTGCAGCTTCCGAAACGCGAACCTTTCGGGTGCGAGCATGTGGTGCGCAAACCTTCAGGACGCTGTGCTCGACGGCGCGTTGCTCGACAACGCGGACCTCGACCTCGCCAACCTGGATGGGGCGACGGTCAAAGGTGCCCGCCTGAAAAAGACGATATTGCCCTTTACGAAACTACCGATGGACACCGTACAAACGGCCATCAAGACAGGTGCGCGGCTTCGTATGGAGCCGGGCGACATCGAGGTCTGAGGGCGCGTGTTGTTTGGAATGCTGCTGGGTGTCCTGCAAGGACCAACCGACGAAGATTTGGTTCAACGCGTCCAGCAGGGCGATGTCGCCGTATTTGGCGAGCTTGTTCGCCGATACCAAGACCGCATCTTCACCATATGCCTGCGCCAGATAGGCGACCGCACATTGGCCGAAGAGGTCGCGCAGGATGTGTTCCTGAGCGCATTCCGCGCAATCAGCAGCTTTCGCGGCGACGCCCGTTTTTCCACTTGGTTGTTCCGCATCGCCATCAACCATTGCAAAAACAAGCGCCTCTACAATCGGCGCCGTGCGCGGGACCAACACGAGCCGCTCGAAGGCCAGTCGAGTGACCCCGATGCGCCCGTTCGCGAGCTGCCCCATCCCGACCGCGGCCCCGACGCCGGCGTGCACCGCAGCGAGGCCGAGCTTGCGCTGGCCCAGGCGCTAGAACAGCTTGAGCCGGAGTATCGCTCGATCATCGTCTTACGCGACATCGAAGACATGGCCTACGAAGACATCGCTGAGGCGCTTGATATCGCAAAAGGCACTGTCAAAAGTCGCCTGCACCGCGCACGTTCTCAGCTTGCACGTCTACTTTCTCGGAACCTCAACCGAGATGACGTACTCTGATGCACCACGGAGTCACACCTCTCCCGCACTCGCACGCAAAGTGAAGCATGGACTCGTTCTTCGCGAAAAATCGTTTGTCTGCCTACATCGACGGCACACTCTCGGCAGCCGAAGCCGATGAGGTAACGGCCGCGATTGCGCACGACCCCGCCCTCCGCGTCGAATACGAGGAGCTGAAGGCCGCGGTCCACACACTGCGAACCCTGGGCCCTGTCGCTGCGCCCGAGGGTTTTCACGCACGCGTGATGGCTGCGATTGACAAAGAGCCCACCCAGCGCGGCATGGTCGTGCAGTTTCGTCGATTGGTGCAGCGAATGCCGATTGAGGCGCTTGCTGTTGCGGCAGCGGCCTTGTTGGTCGTATTTGCCGCCGCGCCACAACTCCAGGGCACCGACACACCCGCGCCGCCTCCCCCTACGCCCCCACCCTCCGCCGACGCCACAGCGCCTGCGGAGGGGGCTTCTCTGGCCGCCTCTCCGCCGCCCCCCACCGAAGTCGCAAAAGAGGAGAGCAAAAAAGACGACGCCTCTCCCGCGCTTATCGCGCCGCAGCCATCGACCCCGCCCGAGCGCAGCACATCCGCGAGCGGCCGCAAATCCGCGGCGATGCCGGACGCCGCCTATGTTCCAGAATGGGAGGATGGCGGAACGCACGCACTCGGCGGCACCGAGCACTTGGAACTTGTCGTCACCGACCCCGACGTTCTGCAGAAGCTGCACCTGCTGACGGAACGGCAGCAAGGGCGAATGATGGACGACGCCAATCGTCCGCTGCGGCCCTACGCCCTGTCCGCCGACAATCCCGTCGCGCGCGTGTTGCTGCTGGTGCCGCTCGATAATGCGGGTGCCTTGCGTACCCAACTTACCGGTCTCGGTGCGACACCTGCCTCCTCCCCTTCGGGCAGCGCCACCTTGGCTGCGGGGTATTCGGGGTTTTTCGTAGAGCTTCGTTTCGCGCAGTAGCTGCACCGTTTCGCCGTGCCTGACGAATGTCAGCGACTCCTGTCACCCCGAAACGGTGGAAGTCCGCATTCCGCCATTGGCACGGCATGTGCATTCCCGGCCGAACCTATCTACCGGGAGGTACGGCCAATGGTCACCGATATGCTGCGCTTGCCCATTCGCGAGCGATACGCCTGCGAAGGCCCCAATGGCCTCGGCGATGCCGAGCTCATCTCACTTGTACTTGGCACGCAAGGGCAACGACACCACGGCGAAGGCGTGGCGGAGCGCCTACTGCGCCGGTTTGACGGCATTCAAGGCATCCGCGAGGCTCCTGTGCGCGCGCTCGCCGAAGAGCCAGGAATCGGCGAGGCGATGGCATTGCGCCTCCACGCTGCGCTGGCGCTTGGCGCGCGTGCAAGTCGACCGAGAGTCACGCCCGACGACCGCGTACACAATGCACAAGACGTCGTCGACCAGGTCGGCGGACACCTACGCAGCCAAGGCGTCGAGGAGTTCTGGGCGCTGTATATGAACAAGCGCAGCACCGTACTCGACCGACGACAAATCAGCCGCGGCTCCCTACATTGTACCGTCGTCGACCCGTTGGAAGTCTTTCGACCCGCGATGCAACTAAGGGCCGCATTCTTCGTCGTCGCGCACAACCATCCGAGCGGCGACCCCGAACCCTCGGCCGACGACATCTACCTGACGGGCCGCTTGGCAGAGGTTGGCACATTGCTCGGCGTCCCCCTTGCGGACCACATCATCATCGGTCGTGATTCGTTCGTGTCGCTGCTTGAGCGAGGCACCGTGGCGCAAATGGTCCACCCCCGGCGCTTCAATGTCTGCGAGTGACGCTAGGCGGCCTCGCCGGGCGATGGTCGAAATACTGCGTCGGTTTCGGACCATCCCGATGCCGTCTGCGGTTCCGTGTCGAATATCCGCCGCGCCGGGGAAACGCGCCGTCCAAGTCGATGGTACCTACGCACCGGCGGCGGGGACGTCCGCCATCAACGCATTGAGGCGCCGTACCCGGTGTGGCTCTCCAATCACAATCAAAACATCGCCCGCGTGTACGCGCGTGCTCGCGCCGGGTGTCACCACCATTTCGCCCGATGGACGGCGAATCGCGACAATCAATACTCCATGCTGGTAGCGCGAACCGAGCGAGGCCAAGCTGCAATCGTCGACGCCTGACCCTTCTTCGACGTCGATTTCGTCCAACATGATGTCCTCGTGTTCGGCGAGGGTCGCAAGGTCCAAAAACGTCGTGGTGTGGGGACGGACCAGGCCATGCGCCATCCGCCAGCCCCCCATGATGTGTGGACTGACCACCCCTGTAGCGCCCGCACGACGCGCCTTTACGGCGCCTTCGTCGCTGTCGACCCGCGTAAGGATGGGCACGTTCGGATTGAGCTGTCGGGCGGACAAGGTAATAAAAATCGCCTCCGCCATCGGTACAGCCGTGATGGCCAACCCTGCGGCCCGCTCGATGCCCGCGCGACGCAGCACTTGGTCATCGCCCCCATCGCCAGGAATCGCGGGGATACTGTTTTGGGCAAGCTCCTCTAGCAGTGTGGGGTCGCGTTCAATCACCACCACACTGTTTTCCGAGTCGAGAAGCTCGCGCGTGACCACACGGCCCAAGCGTCCGTAGCCAACTACAATGTGATGTTTGTCCAACTCGCGCATCGTGCGCTCCCTACGACGTTCTTGAACCGCCCGTGCCAAGTCGCCTTCCAAAACGGCGCGCGTCAGCTGGGTCATCGCATACGTGCCAACACTGACGCCGCTCGCAATCAGTATCATCGTGAAAATACGACCCGCAGCCGTCAGAGGATGAACCTCCGAGAAGCCAATGGTGGTCAACGTAATGACCACCATCCACAGCGCGTCCAAAAACGACCACCCCTCGATGGACATATAGCCCACAGTGCCAAACGCAAACACACCCACCAGCAGCGCGATGCTTCCTTTGAAGGACAGCGTGCGCCGCGAGCGGGGTGCGGAATGCGTGTTTACGGGGGTTTCGGGCGCACTCAGGCGACACCTCAGCGTGTGGCCCCGCTACTATCGGCTAGCCAGCCCACGGGTTTAGTGGGGGTCTTCGGACACTTCGTTTCGCTTCCACGACGGCAACTCGACCACTACGTCGACCGAACCATCGGGGACACATTGGCAAGACAGGCGGGAACAGTCTTCTAATGCTGGTGCAAAATCAAGCTGGTCTTCCTCTTCGTCGATGGGGTCATTCGCCGAAGAAAGGCCTGCACGCACATATATGTGGCAAGTGGAGCAAGCGCACACACCACCGCAGGTGTGGTCAACTGCAACACCGTTTGCCAACAAGATCGAAAGGACGGAACCCGGCTGCCCTTCTTCGTCGCGGGGCAGCTTGGTGGGGTCTACCTCGAAGACTTGACCTGTGTTGGCCAACGTTAGCCGGTATGCACGGGTGGGGAGTGGCGGCGCTTTGGCCGTAATGAAAGGATTCGTAGCCATCATACCTCCGGACGCCACCCGGATATCCCAATCCGCAACCTGTGAGGGAAATCTCACGCAAGAAGCAAAAAAGGGCCCCGGCGAACCAGGACCCTTTTGACACGGGCGCGAGGACTTGAACCCCGGACCTGCGGATTTGGAATCCGCTGCTCTACCGACTGAGCTACACCCGTCCAACACTCTCTATGTATGCTGCCGCTCCGTTGTCGTCAAGGGTCGGAACGTATCATTCTGGAGCGGCGTGCTGGGATGATGCCTCTATCACCAATGCGCGAAAACCCGCTTGCAGTCGCACGAATAACACATACGTCCCGACAATGCCTCGCGGAATGCGGGCTCCCACCGATGGGAGGCGCGCCGTGCGGACCAAACGCGATTCGACACCACAGCATCACGCAAACGTCGTAAACAGGCCCCAAAGAAGGGCCAACGTGCCCACCGGCCATAGGTAGTACGAAAAGCGGCTGAAATCGCCCGCCTTCACCAATCGTACAAGGAAAACGAGTGCACCCCAGCCCGTGCCCGCAGCGATGGCAAAGCCCACCAGAAGCGGCACCAAGTCATCGTTTGCAGAAAGATCCAAATCTCGCGACTTGAGGACAAAAGCGCCCAAAATGGCGGGTACGCTCAACAAGAAACTAAATCGCGCTGCGAGGTCTCGTCGGAGGCCCAGCAACATCGCGACCGCAATCGTGCTGCCCGAACGCGAAATTCCGGGAGTGATGGCGATACCTTGCGCCAAGCCGATGATGAGGGCGTCCTTCCAGGTCATTTCCGCGATGTCACGCTCGCCTTTCGGCATTTTCCCCGTCTGGTAAAGTACTGTACCCGTCACCAACAAGGCGACCCCGACCGACGTAATATTCGTAAACAGCTGCTCGAATACGTCCTTCAGGGCAACACCAATGATGCCTGTCGGAATCGTACCCAACACGACCCAGGCAGCCAACCGAACCCCTGGCCGCTGCAAGAATGGCCCTGTGCCATTCAAGTCGGAGAACACGCTACGAATATCGCCCCGATAAAACAACAACACGGGAACCAGTGTTCCGATATGAAGGACAAGGTCGAACGCGACGTGATCTGCCAAGCCCAAGGACTCTGCGCCCAAGAGCTGTTGAAACATGACCAAATGCCCCGAGCTTGACACCGGCAAAAACTCGGTGACCCCTTGCACAAAGCCCAAAAAACAAGCGAGGAGAATCGCCAACATATCGGTCTCCGCGCCTATTCGGCGGGCGCAAATGTGCGAAGGTAGGCAACCAAGTTGGCCAGCTCCTCCGGCGAAAGCGAGCCAAAGGCCATCATGCTGGACCCCGGCCGACCCGTACGAATCGACGCCGACAGACGTTCATCGGTCAGGCCTTCCCACGTCTTTTTGTCGGTAAACGAGGTCGGCGGGGGGCGCAATGCACGCGCGGCCGGGCCATCACCGGCGCCGCCGACACCATGGCAGGCCAAGCAATTTCGCTCGTACAAGGTCTTTCCGGCGGCAGTGTCGGCCGCCCATGCGGTTCCTGCACAGGCCCAGGTTGCTGTCAGTAGCAGTACAAAGTTTCGCATGGTGCCTCCCAGGAAAGAAACGGGCTGAAACCAAAAAAGGACGCGGCGAAGCGACGTATCTTCACCGGCCGCGCGGGGTCGGAATTTGCGCACAATCTGTACATATGCGTGCAACGTTGCACCGGCCGAAGACGGCTATTGCCATCACATCTCGCTCTTTGGAGGCGCGGGCGCCGGCGCCGCGGGCTCCCCTGGGGAGGGCGCTGCCCCCTCCGCTGGGCTTGGCTCCGGCGCGTTCTCGGGCGTTGGCCCGTCGCTCGCCTTCTTCGGAGTCGACTTCGCCGCTTTTTTGGCCGCAAGGCTCGGCCCTTCGCCGGTGGTGGGGTCCAACGCGTCGAGCCACGTCAGTATCCGCTGCGCCTCTACCGCGTCGAAGACTGCGGAGTACGCCGGCATCTTGCCGTTTCCTTTTTGAATCACCTGCACCCACGCAGAGCGGTCACTCGGAACAGCGCCCGCCAATGCTCCCGCGCCGATTGCTGTAGAAAGCGGGCCATCACCCAACGCGCGCTTGCCATGGCAGTGCCAACAGTTTTCGAGCCAAAGCTGCTCACCTCGCTCCGTATCCGGAGGGATAGCCGACTTTTTGTCGGCGACCGCAACGGTTGGTATGCCCAGCGCGCACGCCCATGCGCACCGGCGAGCGAACCTTGAGACGATGAGGGGAACCATGGTGGACTCCGACGATACATCTCCCTAATCGGCCGTTACGCGACCGGACAACCCGCCGTACCCGCGCTGGGGAAATCACACGGCAAACGCGAGAGCAAGAAAAGAAGAACCCCGAACCGTTTCCGATTCGGGGTTCAAGCCAACGAGAAAGCGGAGTGGACGGGACTCGAA
>CAZCUX010000007.1:0-191524 GCA_964502005.1 uncultured Enterobacterales bacterium | reverse complement strand
CCCGCGGCCTCCGGCGTGACAGGCCGGCGTTCTAACCTGCTGAACTACCACTCCAAAAGTGATTCTCGGGGGGGATAATGGCGGAGTGGACGGGACTCGAACCCGCGGCCTCCGGCGTGACAGGCCGGCGTTCTAACCTGCTGAACTACCACTCCAGATACCCGAGAATCTGGCTCCATTACGGAGCATGTAAAAGAACAGTAGGCGGGACAGGGTTCGAACCTGCGACCCGCAGCTTGTAAGGCTGCTGCTCTCCCGACTGAGCTACCCGCCCATATGCCAACATCACAGTGGCGCAAGGCCCCGAGCTGGCCGGGATGCGACGGTGAGGTTTTTGTTCCCCGCCCGAAGCATCAGCCTACTATGCGGCGGGCAGTGTTCCGTCAACCCATTTTCGAATGGTTCTTCCGGATCCAGTCTGGAATACCCGAAGGCCAAACCAAAGCGTTGGCCAGTACTTCGTCCATATGGGACACAAGCACGACCGAAAGGCTGGAGGACACCTCCGAGGGAACGTCAGGAAGGTCTTTTTCGTTGACTTGTGGAACCAATACGCAGGCCAGGTCCTGCCGCCATGCGGCGAGGAGCTTGTCCTTTACGCCGCCAATGGGCAAAACACGCCCACGCAAGCTCACCTCACCGGTCATCGCAAGGTCCTGCCGAACCGGAATGCCGGTCAATGCACTCACCAAGGCCGTCGTCATGGCGATACCCGCGCTTGGTCCATCCGTGCGTAGTGAGTTGCCCGGATAGTGTATATGCACATCGTTGGTTTCGTGGACGTTTTCGGCGAGCCCGAGCTCCACCGCGCGGCTTCGCACATAGGTAAACGCTGCGGTTGCGCTCTCTTTGAGCCAATCGCCAAGGCGGCCGGTCAGAATCAGCTGCCCTTTGCCTGGCAGCACGGCCACCTCAATTTCGAGGACCTCTCCCCCCCAAGGTGTCACGGCGAGCCCCTTTACGAGACCGGCGGTGGTGTCGCGCTGAAGGTCCGCGCGAACGTGCCGTGGAACGCCGAGAATGCCTTCGACCGATTGCGCCGTGACCGACACCGAGACCGAGTCCCCTTCTTCCACCACCCTGCGTGCCACCTTGCGGCACAAGCGGGCCAGTTCGCGCTCTAGCCCACGAACACCTGCTTCTCGGGTGTATTGTTGAATGATGCGGTCGATAGCTTGGGGGTCTACTTGGACCTGCTGCGCGTTGAGGCCGCAAGCTTCCATCTGCTTGGGAACGAGGTAACGCTCGGCTATTGCGCGTTTTTCGCTTCCGGTGTACCCCGACAGCTCAATGATTTCCATTCGGTCGCGGAGCGGCTCAGGGATGCCTGCCAGACTGTTTGCCGTGCAGACGAACATCACGCGCGAGAGGTCGTAGTCAAGGTCGAGGTAGTGGTCCGCGAAGGTGTCGTTCTGCTCAGGATCGAGCACTTCTAGCAGGGCTGCAGATGGGTCGCCCCGAAAATCCGTCGACATTTTGTCGATTTCGTCCAACAAAAACACCGGATTGGACGCGCCCGCCTTCCGTAGACTCTGCAACACCTTTCCGGGCAATGCGCCGATATACGTGCGCCGATGCCCTCGGATTTCGGCTTCGTCCCGCACACCACCAAGCGCCTGCCGCACAAATGGCCGGCCCGTCGCGCGCGCAATGGACTTGCCCAAGGATGTCTTGCCGACGCCCGGTGGCCCCACGAGGCACAAAATTGGTCCTCGCGGGCGGTCCACCAGCGCCCCGACCGCGAGCTGCTCCAAGATTCGGTCCTTGACCTTCTCGAGGCCGAAGTGGTCTTCATCGAGGACCCGCGCAGCAAACGCCAAGTCGTGGATTTCTTCGGACACGCCGTTCCAAGGGAGCGACAACAACCAGTCGATGTAGTTGCGTACGACCGTTGCTTCTGCGCTCATGGGACTCATCAATCGGAGCTTTCGAAGCTCTCGCTCGCCACGCGCCCGCGCAACCTCCGGCATATCGACCGCGGCCAGCTTTTCTTGTAGCTCGACGAACTCCGCTTTGAACTCGTCTTTTTCTCCAAGTTCCTTCTGGATGGCCTGCATCTGCTCGTTGAGGTACAGCTCCTTTTGCGACCGTTCCATTTGCCGCTTGACACGCGACTTTATCTTTCGTTCTACCTGCAGGATTTCTACTTCTCCTTGCAGATATCGACGAACGCGGTCGAGACGCGCGGACGCATCTCGTTCCTCCAAGAGTGCCTGCCGGTCTTCGAGCTTGAAGCCCAAGAGCTGTGCCACCAAGGTGTCCGCGAGAACACCCGGGTCATCCAAAGCTTCGACCCGCAGCATCATTTCGGGCGGCACGTTCTTGTTGAGCTCCGAGAACGTCGAAAAAACCTCCCGAACCGCGGCCAACTGTTCTGCCAACGCGGAAGGTTCGCCCCCAGGGACGGATTCCACGCGGGTTGCGCGTGCAAAGAGGAGGTCGCCCTCGGCGCTCACCTCCCCTACCTGCGCGCGGTCCTTGCCCTCGACCAACACTTTGAAGTTGCCATCGGGTAAACGCACCACCTGCAGCACTTCGGCAATGGTTCCCACGTCGTAGAGGCTATCTGCGGCGGGTTTGTTGCTCGCCGAAGCTCTTTGACTCAGCAATAGGATTTGTTGGTCGGTGGCATCGGCCTTTTCTACCGCCTGCCGGCTACCGGGACGGCCGACGATGAGCGGCACGGTCATGCCTGGAAACACGACGAGGTCTCGCAACGGCAGTACAGGAAGCCGGAGCGAACGCGCCGGGCCTTCACGATTCGACACACGCCCTCCAAGGGAAGTGACGCACGAAGCGCACGGTGCTCGCAGACAAGAGCACCCTGCGCGCGCCTTGGAAAGGCGCCGTTGCTGGGGTGCGAGAATAGGCGGACATAAGGTAAGGAGGCTCTTTCCGCATACTGTGCCGCTCGCGCCGCTGCGCGTCTACGCTGCGCGGCTGGGCGAACGACCAGCCAAGCCACCGGCCGCGGACCCTCTCGGGGCGAACGATAGCGGCGCTATCGCAATTCCAAGCACGACAAGCGAAGTCGCACGGGACCGCGCTTGCCGCTATGCCCATTCGGCTTCGTTTTCGTAGACGAGGATGGGGTCCTTCTTTCGCTCGACGACTTCTTCGCTGATGATGACTTCGCGAATGTTGTCACGGGACGGAAGGTCGTACATTACATCGAGCATGATTTCTTCCAAGATGGCACGCAGGCCGCGGGCGCCTGTGTTTCGATGAATGGCCTCCCTCGCTACACAACTGAGCGCGCCATCCGTGAACTTGAGGAACACTTCTTCCATCTCGAACAGGCGCTGGTATTGTTTGAGGAGCGCATTGCGCGGCTCCGTGAGGATGCGCACCAAGGAGTCTTCGTCGAGCTCTTCTAGTGTAGCGGCAACGGGAAGGCGCCCTACAAACTCCGGAATCATACCAAATGCAAGGAGGTCCTCCGGCTCCATCATCGCAAGCAGTTCGGACTTCGTGTGCTTCTTTTTCGCACCCTTCATCTTTTGGCCAAAGCCCATCGAGCTCTTGTTGACGCGGCCTTCGACGATTTTGTCGAGCCCCACGAATGCGCCGCCACAAACGAACAAGATGTTTGTCGTGTCGATTTGGAGGAACTCTTGCTGGGGGTGCTTGCGGCCTCCCTTCGGCGGCACATTGGCGACGGTTCCTTCAACGATTTTCAACAACGCCTGCTGCACACCTTCGCCAGAGACGTCGCGCGTGATGCTCGCGTTCTCCCCCTTGCGGGCAATCTTGTCGATTTCGTCGACGTAAATAATGCCCTTCATGGTGCGTTCGACGTTGTAGTCGGCGGCTTGGAACAAGCTCAGGATGATGTTTTCGACATCTTCACCGACGTAGCCGGCTTCCGTGAGGCTCGTTGCATCGACAATCGTGAACGGGACATTGAGGAATCGAGCCAAGGTCTGCGCAAGCAGCGTCTTGCCCGTACCTGTCGGTCCAATGATGAGGATGTTGGACTTTTGCAAGTCCACGTCATCGTAGGTGCCCTTACTATCCACCCGCTTGTAGTGGTTGTGAACGGCAACACTCAAAATGCGCTTGGCGCGCTCCTGCCCAATGACGTACTGGTCGAGGTGCGCCTTGATTTCTTTGGGCTTCGGCACCAACGCGCGCGAAGCGTAGTAGTCCTCGCGTTCGTATTCTTCGGTGATGATGTCGTTGCACAGCTCGACGCATTCATCACAAATATAGACCGACGGACCGGCAATCAGTTTGCGCACTTCGCGTTGGGATTTTCCACAGAAGGAACAACGAAGGTCGCGACCGGGCTGGGGGCGTGGCACGAAGACTCCAGGGAGGAAAAGGGCCACTGGCAAACCGCCAGTGCCGGTGGGCTGTTGGGCCCGCTATCGACTGCGAGCAGTGGCGCGGCGAGGACGAGCCTATCGCGCCAACCGCCGGGAGTGCCGACAGGGTCAGCCTTCTTTGTCGGACTTGTTCTCAATCACTTCATCGACGAGCCCATACGCACAGGCCTCTTCGGCGGACATAAAGTAGTCCCGTTCGACATCTGCAGCGAGCTTTTCGAGGTCTTGGCCGGTCATGCCCGCCAGAAGCTCGTTGAGCTTCACTTTGGTCTTGAGGAACTCTTTTGCCCAGATTTCGATATCCGTGACCTGAGAGCGACCCAAGCCCGCGCTCGGCTGGTGAATCATGATGCGGCTATTGGGAAGCGCGCGCCGCTTTCCTTTCGCGCCGGCAGCCAGCAAAAACGCACCCATGCTCGCAGCGTGGCCGACGCAGATGGTGGCGACATCGGGCCGGATGTACTGCATCGTGTCGAAAATCGCCAAGCCTGCCGACACGGAGCCACCGGGGCTGTTGATGTAGAGGTAGATGTCTTTCTCGGGGTCTTGGCTTTCGAGAAACAACAACTGCGCGATGATTGCGTTTGCGACCTGATCGGTGACCTGGGTGCCCAGGAAGATGATGCGGTCGAGCAACAGGCGCGAGTAGATGTCGTATGCGCGCTCGCCCCGATGCGTCTGCTCGACGACAGTGGGGACAAAGTAAGAAGCTGTGGGGTCGATCATCTTGGTGACCTCTGAAGTGCGAGTGGCCGACATCCTACGGGTCTGCCGACAGATGTTGTACTGTTATCGGGGGGACACCTGCGCGGCGAGCCATCGACCGCGGAAACGCAAGGACTTTCCGTGTGTCGGACTCAAACACCGCAGACTGGACCCCAACTCCACACCGCCGCGTGGAAGTCAATGGGGAATCCATTCCTTCCCGGAATACCAACGAATTTGCGGTCCCCAAAACGGAGGTCCCGGAAACAGAACCGAGCCTGGGCCGCCTCTCGACGTCTCCGGCTCGGACCGACCTGTTCGCAGGCGCAACAGTTGTACGCGTGAAAACCAGTGTTAGTATAAAACCCCACGCACCGCGCCCCAAGGGCGTTCTCCCGCAGCAACCTTGCTCATCGTCAGGGGTGTTTCGGCACGGTGGCCGGGGCCGGACGCAGAACGGTGGCGCAGCGGGAAACGTGGACCGATGGCCCGCCACCGGTTTGGCGGCGGACCAACGAAAGCCGAATCACTCGGCCGCAGCTTCCTCAGCGACGGGCGCTTCTTCAGTCGCGCTCGCTTCTTCGGAAGCAGCCTCCTCCGCAGCGGGTGCCACGAGGTTGGCGTTTTCCATCAACCAAGCCAACACCTTTTCTTCGCGCACGCGGATCTCAAGGATGGGCATGGCCTGCTCGCGCTCAAGGTAGGCGCGAATGGCGGACGCGGTCTGGCCGCGCTGCGCTGCGATTTCCTCAATCTTGGCGGAGAGGTCTTCGGGAGTGGTGTCGATGCCTTCGGCGCGGCTCACTTCCACGAGGATAAGAGAGGCCTTGGCAGCGAACACCGCGCGGTTGCGAAGGTCGGCGGCGGTAGCGGGGTCGATGACGATGGTGCGCATGTCTTCGCCGGCGTAAGCGCGACGAATCTTGTGCTCTTCCACCAATGCTTCGTACTGCTCGGCCACCATCATCTCGGGAACGTCGAACTCGTGGCTGTTGACGAGGTGACGAACGAGCGCGACCTGCGCCGCTTCACGGGCGGAGGCGTCGGCGCTCGCCTGGAGCTCTTCGCGAATCGCCAAACGCATCCCGTCGACGCCACCTTCGTACTTGAGCTCGGCAGCAACGTCGTCGGTGAGGGCGGGCGTGACGTAGGCCTGGATGGCTTCTACGCGAAGGGTGGCGGACACGGCCTTGCCGCGAATCCCGTCGAGTACGGAGGATTCAGCGATGGTAACATCCACTTCCTTGGACTCGCCCTTCTTCATGCCGACGAGCTCGCCTTCGACACCAGGGTAGAAGCGGTCGCCGCGGGTGTTGACGCGCGTGCCCGTTTCATCGGCGACGACTTCATCGCCAGCCTTGAGCACAAGAGCCGTCAACACTTGGTCGCCGAGCTCGACAGCACGGTCTTCTTCAATGTCGGACAGGCGGCGAAGCGATGCGAGCTTGACATCCACCAAGCGGTCGACATCGGCTTCGTCTACCGTGCGAACGTTGTAGGGTACGTCGATGCCCTTGTATTCATTGAGGGACACCGTCGGACGTACATCGACTTCGATGCTGAACGAGAAGGCTTCGCCAGGCTTCACATCGCCACGGTCGACAAGGGAGGGCGAGCCGGCGACATCGATCGTGGTGATGGCTTCGCGCCAAACTTGGTTCACGATGCGCTCACCCACTTCGGCGTGGACCTGTGCGCCGTACTTCTTGGCCAACACAGTCTGCGGAACCTTGCCCGGACGGAACCCCGGAAGACGAGCCTTGCGGGCCAGACCGATGTACTCGACGTCAACTTCGGCTTTGACCGTGTTCGCCGGTACCGTGAAGGCAAAGCGGCGGCGGATGTTCGAAAGTTCCTCGACTTCGATCTGATACTGCATGATTTCCTCGAAGGGCACACCCAAAAGGGCGAAAAGACGTTGATGTGGGTGCCGGGCGAACCACGCCGGCGCACGGCTCAACCGGATGCGAACCGGGTTCGGCAGCCCAAAGTGTTGGAGTGTTCGCGCCATGAGGCGCGGCCACGCCCGGTAACACAGCCCGCGCCGAAGGTCGGCGACGTTTGGACAAACCGGAATAACGCCGCGCCTTAGAACACGAGTACGGCCAATTTGCAACTACAGACCGCTGCCAACCGCGCAAATGGAATCGGAAAAAGAAAAAAGGCGCCGGTCTTTTGACCGACGCCTTTTTTGAATGGGCCCACCAGGAATCGAACCTGGAACCTGCGGATTAAGAGTCCGATGCTCTGCCAATTGAGCTATGAGCCCGAAACGAAGGGTGAATGATGGGATTTGAACCCATGACCTCTGGAGCCACAATCCAGCGCTCTAACCAGCTGAGCTACACCCACCGCAATGTCGCTGCGACATTTTTGGAGCCGCGTTGCCGCTCCGCCCTGCGCTTTGAACACCCACCTTTTATAGAGGACCGCTCCATTCGGCAAGGACTTTTTGTTCGAAAGTCGCATCAAAATTCGCCCATGCCGCATGGTGGCCGTCCATACCGGCGTTTTCAATGCCGGGCACGGCCAAGCCGGGAGGAAGCCAACCCACTTCGTCTGCATCCATCAACGCACCGACGACGACATCCCAAGTGATGCCTCCTCGGTTTTCGGCAACGTGGTCGACGATTCGTCCCACCAATGGCTCCAGCTCGTCCGCGACGCGAATCGTAGCCCCCGCGGGCCCCACCGCGATGTTTGGCATGTCTAGGGACGGCGGGAGCCAGCTCCAGGCGACCTGCGCGCGGGGACGCGTGGCGCCATCGGGTATATGAATCCACTGGAGCGACCGCGCGATGGCCAAGGGCTCGCCCCAGGGTACCTCGGGCCGCCACACACTCGGGTCCCAAATCATCCGGTTGACCCGCGCGCGATGGTCCCGCCGCATCCATGGCCAGTCGAGCGTGCCATCCGTGCGCTCAAAGCTCGCGGAATCCAGGGCGACACCTGTGAAGAGCTCCGGTCCCCCCGTAAACAAGGACAGTCCGCCGCGTGCTCCGACCGGATCGGGAGCGGCCGAATCCGCCACACCCGCCGGACTCAGGCGGACCCGGAGCACACCCAAGGGGTCTTCAATGAACTCCCCTGCAAACCCCGGCAAGCGAACGACGCCCGCCCCTGTGGGCCCGACTTCAGGCGTCAATCGGCTCCACGCACGCGCACCCAACCCCGCGTCCATCCACGCTGTTTGGCCGGACGGTCCCGTTGCAAGCGGAGTGCCTCCATCGGCGCCAGGAAGCCACCAGACGTCGACTGTGCCACCCGGCCTGTGAATCGCAAGCGGCCTACCCCGTGCGTCCCAGTCGACCAACCAGGACGCCTGCGGGCCGCGAACCGCAACAAGGCGCCCAAAAGGGTCGTGCTCCACCGAATAGGCCCCGGTGCTCCCCGTCACGCGCGCCAAGCGCCCGACTTCGTCCCGCTCATACGCCCAGGCGCCGCCCAGCTCACCCCATGCAGGCCAAAACTCCCCCGCCGTAAGCTCGGTCGTTCTCCCAAAATAGTCACGGGCCCGCATCCAACCACCGGGCCCCACCTCTACCTCGCGGTCAAACAACCAACGCTCGCCGTCGCCGTCGGGCGATTCAACCGCGTCCAAGTTGCCGTTGCCGTCCCACGTCCAGGCCAAGCGGGGGGCGTCGTCGACCTGGGACCATGCGGGCGCCCCTCCGGCGCCTGGCTGCCACGCGGACCGCACAACAGGCTCCCCACCTTTGTCATTCAAGACCTCCACGACCAGGCCGTCTTCAAAGGTTCGGCGAAGGAGTCCTCCTCCGGGCATTCGCACCAAAACCTGCCGACCGGCGTCGTCAAAGTCTGTGCCAACGCCCACGCCATCGGGGCCTTCATTCCGCAGCACGCCACCGTCCGCCCCGCGCGACCACCGCCAAATGCCGCGCGCGGTCTCTACGCGGTCCATAGTGCCCCGCACGCCCCGTACGATGCGGTGGGTCTGGTCTCCCAACGTCTCCGCCAAAACCCGGCCCATCGCGTCTCGGACGACACGCACCGTCTCCCCCGCTCCACTCCACGAAACAGGCCAGCCATGGGCATCGCGGACGACTTCCGACGCGAGGGACCCCGACTCGACGCGACGGAGGCGCCCCAAAACATCCCGCTTGAAGACGAGCTCTACACCCGGCGCCGTCAACCGAATGACGCCGCCAAGCAAGTCCCGCACCCATTCGATGGGCCCTGCGCGCACCACGCGGCCGGCGACGTCCCGCGATACGCGAACCTCCAGACCGTCGGACAAGACGCCGACGACATCACCCGCCGCATCTCGTTCGACCGTAACGACACGCCCCGGACCACGCACTTCTCGGACCCTTCCCGCACTGTCGCGCACGAAGTCCGTGATGCTCCCGTCCGCGGCGATTACCTGGGAAATCCGCGTATCCGCCCGACGACGATAGCGCGTAATGGCCCCATCGAACTGAGTGGCAATGACCCTACCATCGCCATTTCGGTCAATCACAAGCTCCCGTCCTACGGGGTCGCGCACCCGAGACAGCTCGCCGTCCAAACCGTACGCGAGCTCCCAACGCCCCCCCGCGCGCGAGAACAAGCCCACCACTCGACCAGTTGCATCGCGTTCGAGGACCACCTTTGCACCCGAAGGGTCAACAACTTCCGATACCAGACCGTCGAGACGTGTGAGCCGATAGTTCGCGCCCTGGGCGTCTGTCCAAGCCAACAGACGACCGTCTGCATCTCGACTGGCGCGTGTTTGTCGTCCATCCACCTCGGCAAGCACGACATTGCCCAACGCATCATACTCCCACCGCGCCAAGCTGCCGGTTGGGTCTCGAACAGCGAGCAGATGGCCGTTTTCATCTTCAACCCACGTCCAACGCATTGCGTCAGGCGTCTCTAGCCAACCGGCCCCATCTATATGGGACGTGCGCCAGACCGACGCATTTGGTCCCACCACTTCGACGATGTCGCCCCGCGACCGCACGACGCTGGTCATGCCGCGGGGGTCCTCCCAAGACAAGGAGGCCTCTCCGGCTGCGCTGACCTCGGCGCGCGACCGGACCTGCCGACCGACGCCGTCCCGCACGATGGTCCAACCGAGTTCGTCGGTCTGCACGGACAAGCGCGACCCTACGGTGTCCACCAGCTCCAACCCACGGCTCCAATCCACCCGTATTTGCCGCGAGGCGGGGCCAAATAGTCCCACTATCCGGTCACTTTCGTCGCGCTCGACGCGGACAATTCGTCCCGAGGACCAAGTGATGCGAGAGATTTGCCCCTTTTTATCGGCCTTCAGGTAAATTCGGCCCGTGCCCAAGGTCCAGGTGGTTACCGAGCCCGGTTCTATCTCCCCGTCTCTCAACTCCCCGCCCGGCCCGACGAAGCGCCCCTGTCCCGAGCGAACGTTGAGGTGCACGTCGAGGTCAGGCAAGTCCAACAGGTGCAACGGGTCAACGCCGTTGGGCCCTAGGATAAAGTCCTCGCCCAACGGTGTTTGTGCGGACCATGCGGCCGACAACAACCAGACGCAAATCACCATCCGTTCCCTCGGTGCGCCTCGACCTCGTCAGGGCGTGGTGTACAGAAGGACAGATCCCCAAAGGCCCGGATTGTCGAGGTCGTCTCCCAACAGGGCATCGCGGAGCAACGAGTCGCGTCCTTCGGCTGCGGCACGAGAAATCGGGCGGTCCCGCTTCAACGCCGACCAGAAACCGTCGAGCATTCGCTCATGGACGCCATCCGGCACTTGCCACGTCGTCATCATGACGGCTTGCGCACCGGCATCCAGGAATGCGCTTGCGCGTGCCTGCTGCTGCTCCAAGGTGCCCTCCGCCGTGATGATGACCAGCTCGGCCACAAGCGGCACACCCCGCACGGCGTTGAGGTCGAGGTCGCCATCAGCAAGCACGAAGCCACCACGCTTGGTTGCTTCGACGCTGTCAATGTGGATGTAGCGCGCGCGGGGAGCCAGCTCGAAGTATTGCTTGAGGCCCGCTTCGGGACCGCGGCAAACTTCCCGGAAGTCCGGGTCAAAAAATCGCTCGGCGACCTTGAGGTGGGGCGTCGCTTCGCCTTGCAATAGACAAATGTGGTCCGGCGGCTCGTCGCCTTCTTCTCCGGCCTTTGCTTTGGCCTTGCCCTTCGCTTTTGCCTTCGCTTTGGGCGCAGCATCGCCTTCATCGGGAGCGTTTTCGGCGGGAGCGCCTTCTTCTGTGGCCTCCGGCTTGACCTCGGCAGGTGCCGCGGGGGTTGCGACACCGCCAGCGGGCGCGGGGCTCGGCGACATCAAGCCCAAAAAGTCGGGGCCCTTGCGGAACCGTTCGGGGTCGCGCTGGTCGTCGGACAGCACATTGATGCGGGACAACCGGTCGAGCACCGCCATGGTGCGGATTTCCGCCAACCAACGCAAGCCAGCCGCTTGGTCGGGGAAGGTTGTAAACATGAAATCGCGCAATGGCTGCGGCGCCACGACCGCAAACCAGCCATGTCCCGACAACGTCTGCGTGAAGGGGTCGAGCAAGGTGGCGCGCAAGAAGTCGCCCACCGTATGAGAGGCCCGCGTATCGGTACGCGCGCCGGCCTGGAGGGCCGAAAGGTGGTCGCCTGCTGCCTTCAGCACCTTGTCAGAGGAGCCGAGGTCTTGCATGCCACCGCCGTTGGGCGTGACCACCAAACCATGCACTTGTCCGCGCGAGAACGTAAAAGAAAGTACGGACAACTTTCCGTTGACAGCACGAATTTCTTGGAGCGGAGGTGGTGCGGAAGTCCGGACCCGGGCTTTGAAAACTGTGTCAGCATCGGCCTTTTCTTCGGCAGCTTCGAGCGCTTTGAGCTGCTCTGCAGGAAAGGGAGCGGCCCCCGCCTGCCAGCGAATCATTGCAGAGCGAAGCGCGGCCGAGGCAACCAAAAGGTTCTTGCGCGTCGCTTCGTCGAGCCCCGCGAGGAGGTCGCGGCCGCGGGCAGAATCTTGCTCGGCACGGTCAAGCACATGCCCGACTTCATGCGCAGCGAGCGCACAACCGAGCACAGCGTCCGTCGGCTCGCGCGTGGCCAACAACGCGAGGTCGTCTTCATAAGGAACGCCCTGGGAACCATCCAGGACTGTGCCAGAAGACAACCAGCCCCAACGATGGAGCGGCAAGGCCTTGAGCGCTTCGTTGTACTGTTCCGGTGAACCACCTTGCCCACCCGCGACAGCCGCGCGGCCTTCTGCCCACAAACGAACGCCCGCGATTCCTGGACCTTCGGCCGTTACGACTTGGTTTTCCGACAGGCTGCGCCATGCCTTGACGACCGCCGGGAGGTCGCCCTCGGGGAATGAGGTCTTCCCCTCAGACAGCAACAACCGCGCGGCGAGTTCGGAACGCAGCGCATTGCCTTCGTCGCCAGCAGGCACCAGCTTGGCTAGCTCGCCCAGGGTCCGCGCAGCCACACTCGGATTTACGCGCCGAGCTGCGCTTTCGAGGGCAAGACGGGTTTCGATGCGCAAGGAGGGGTCGTTGGTACGGTCGGCGTGGCGCACCGCGCGAGTTAGCCAGTCGACCGCGCCGTCGCCCGCCATTCGGGCACCTGCCATCGTGATGTACACGAACTCGCGGTCGGTCAAGCCCGAGGACGGGAACGCACGAAGGCCTGCAGCAATATCACCCGTAAGGGCTTCTACCATTGCGCGACCCGTGAGGCCGCGGGGACCAGAAAGCTGGTCGGCAGCAGCCGAGATAGCAACGGCATCCCGCATTTCCCAGCTCGCCCAAAGGCTCAACCACGCAGCCTCCGCGGACAAGGAGGCGTTTTCTTTGAGCGCTGCGGTCTGCTCAAGCGCAGTGAGGGGATCGCCAGACGCCAGTGCGACACGGGCGTAGGTGAGCCGAAGTTCACCAAGCCCATCTGAAGGGTTCCCTGCAGCAGCGAGGGCCTGCTTTGCGACATCGGCCGTGACGTTGGGGCGGAGGGCCCTGTCACCCCAAGGCACCAGAATGGCCATCGCTTGCTGGAACTGCGCGACATCGGAGCCTTGAATTGCGGCTTTGGCCGCCGTCGCAGCCCACGCGGCAACGTCGACCGCAGAGACGACGGGCCCACCCTTGCCCGGCTTTGCGAGCGCGCCAGCCTTCGCACGCGCGAGGTTCCCAGCGAGAACTGCGGCAGGATCGCCGCTCTCCGCGACGGTGGCGAACTCGGCAAGGGCCCCATCGAGTTCCCCCCACCGTGCTTTGGACTCGCCCCGCAACAATGCTGCCCGCCATCCAGAGACAGCCTCGGCTTTTTCCGCGAAGGTCCGAGCGATGCGGCTGTCTTTGGCTTGCGCATAGCGGGTGAGGCTGGCGACAGGGTCATTTTTGTCGCCGTCGCCCTCCCAAGGAGGGGTAGCACCGGCCAAAATCGCACGGGCAATCATCGCTGCCGCAGCATCGGGCTGGTCGGCCTCGATGGACTGCGCGGCGGCCAATGCCGCAGCCGGGTTTCCGGCCTTGATTTGCAGTTCGGCCACCAGCAACCCGCGCGATGTGGGATCACCGGAGTTTTCGATGGCGGTCAACGCAGCACCGATATCACCCGATGCGAGTGCTGCGGCGCAGACGCCCATCCAGGCATCCGAACCGCCAGACCCTACCTGGGAAACGAAGGCGGTCAAAGCTGTTGATGCGTCGCCGGCCCATGCCGCCTTCTTCGCCGATGCAAGGGCATCGACGGGGGCAGCTTGCGCTGTATCCGCTTCCGCCGCCTTGGCTTTTGCCTTGGCCTTGTCCGGCGGCGGAACTGGCGCGACCACAGGGGGCGGTGCAGCCGCCTCTTCCTCGCAGCCGACACTCAGAGCGACCAGCAGGCTCAATGCGGGAAGCCAAATCGAACGCATCACATACCTCCACAAAGGCGGCCTGAATACCACATCCGGGTCAAGGGCGCTCGCTGGGGACAGGCCTTGCGAACGGAAACGTCGACCTGCTGGTGCAGAACCGATGCCGCTATTGGTTCTGGAACGCTGTGGGTCGGGAGGCGCTTGTTGTTCGCGCGCTTTTTTCTGCGGGTATAGACGAGTATACGACACGGCGATTTCCCGTGAAACCTTCGACCCCTACTGCACTTTCGCGACCAATCCATAGTCATCGAGCGACGCAGACCCTCGCAAATTTCGGGCCTGCGGGGCGCGCGCGCCGGACAGCGCCCCGGCTATCGACAGCTACGTGATCCGCCGCTAAAGCACGTGTACGTGCGGCTACCACTGAGCGCAACGCTTGCAAGCCGCGCTTCGCCATCGCCCGTGCCTGTTACCCGACAAGGCCCCGCGCCCGCGTCTTCGATGACCACCGATGATTGTCCGGTCCCCTCCCCGACATGGCAGCGAACGTTGAGCTCGGTGACGGCGGGATCTGCCGACCGAAACTCGACACGAAAGCGACTTGGGGGGGCAGGTGCTTCGGATTCCGGCGTTGGCGCTGCCGGTGGTGGAGACGACCCACCTCCACTGGGGGCTGCTGACGGAGCTTCTGGAACTGTGCCGGTTCGAATGACCACGCCTGGAACGCGCGGTGCCACACCGGGAGACGCTGTGCCGGCTTCGCGGCGGGCGGACACGGGAGCACGGGTCGTGCGTCGCGACGGGGATGGCTCCTGCACCGATGCGACCGCGGGTGGGTCTTCCACCGTGCTCACATCGACCGCAGGTGCGGCTTCAGGCGGAGCCTCTACCGCCGTGCCCGCGGGCGTTGGTTCGGGCGGAGGACTTGGTATTGACGCATTGGAGGGTGTTTGCGCACGCAATGCAGATGCGTCTGCTTGAGGCTCTACGCCGCGAAACATCCATCCCGCGGCGAAAACCGCGCCCAATACGGCGACTGCGACGACACCGAAGATTGCGCCACGAAGGGTCGCGTCCCGAACTTGCTGCTCGGGTGGTGGCCCCTGCCTGCCAGGCACCGCGAAAGTGCCGGTATGCACAGGCGTTCCATCGCTTGCAAACGAAATCGCGTGATAGCCCGACTCCCCATGGGGGCCGAGGGGAACGGCGACCAGCATCGGTTGGGGCCCAGGCGGCCGAGGTCCCCCACCCGACGTATGGACGCCCGCACCCGGCGTATGCGCGTGAACATCCGCATGAATCGGCGTAGATGGCGCTTTTGGAGCAGGACGCGGCTCGGCCACCCAGACGGACTCTTCTTGTGCACCTTGCTGCCCATACGACGCTGCGGAGGGGTGTTCTTGCGGGGGACCCTGGACGGCCGCCGGGGGCACAGGGGCGCGAATGGCGGCAACTTGCGGCTGCACGGACGCCGGACGCGCGGGCGCCACAACGGGCGGGGCTTCTGGTTGCGGGGCGGGACCGCGGCCTGCGAGGGGTGTCAGGCGCCGGAGGGGCGGTGCTTGGGGCCGCGTGACGACGATGTCGTGGCTCGAATCGCGTGAAGCAGCGGCAACGGCTCTGTCGGGGTCGATGGTGGTAGGCCGCAAGTCGTCATCGTCGTCCCCTTCATCGACCGGCACGCCCATGCCCATGCGGGGGTCTTTGGCCATCAGCGTCCGCGTGAGCGGCTCACCGGCCAAGACCGCAGCAACCACTCTGCGTCCCCACACTTCGAGGGAAGGACCATTGGCGCGATTCTCAACCTCCGCCAACGCTTGCTCCATCGACGCCAACGTAGGCCGCGCGGAGGGATCGTGGGACAGCCCAGCGCCGACGAGGTCGACCAACATCTCGGGCAAACGGTCGCCAGGGCGCGCCATCACCTTGACCTGCACCCGACGCACCATCTCTACATGTCGCTCGACCTGCCGAGACGAAATTGGTGGGCGCTCGCCCGTAAAAAGTTCCACCAACAGTGCCGTTAGGCCGTATACAAGGGCAGGTTCGCCGAGGCTGTCAACAGGACAGTGGTAGCCCGGCGCCGATTCCTGCACCGCACCATCCCGCCACACCTCAAAACCGCACACGCGCGGCACGCCTTCGGCGTCCAACAGAATGTCGTCGGGGGTGGGTCCAGGGTGTCCCAACGTGTAGCCCAGCAGCTGCTTCGACTCTGCGAGCACATCCGAACACGCCGATGCCATACGACGCACGACCGCCGCGACGACAGACCACGGCAACAAGCCGCGCTCGCCGCGCAGCGACTGCAGAATGCGGGCCATGCTGACAGAGCGGGCGAACGAATACGCGAAGATAGGTTCGCTTCGTCCACTTGCAACCGCCAAAGACAACAACTTGAGAAGGTATGGCCCCTCAATCCCGAGCAGCAACCGCTTTTCCCTGCCGAGGTCGCGGCCGTTGCCCGGCGCCACTTCGGCAGTAACAATCAAGGCGCGCTCGACCACTTTGTCGTTGCCATCGTAGTAGACGCCTCCATCGCGTACGCCGGGGCGCCATCCATCGTACGGCGCTCCGAGGATCATATTGACTCGTCTACCCACCACAACCCTCCAGGACTTCGATCCGGGTCCGCAATTCCTACACGACTGGCCGGTCGGCGGCGACATTTTATGTTGCCATATTGACAACCGGATCGGGCCAGCATTTTGCAACGGTTCGGATACGACACTTGACCTTGTGCCTCCGGTGACGAGCCCTCCCGGGTCACAGTTCTAACGACCCCCTTCGTTCGGGAGCCTGTATGTCCGATTTCTCCAACCAGCGGTCTTCGGAAGACGAAGAGTCCGACTCCGCCGAGGTCGAAATCATTGACGTTGACGAAATGGTCGATGAGGTAGACACGTTGGACGGCGACGACGAGGGGAACGCGCCTCGGTCGGGAGCGTCCGCACGCGGCGGACCCCAGCTTCCCGCGCTTTCTGGCTCTGGTACCGCGGCTCGCTCTACCGACCTGCTCGGCTTTTATCTCGCAGAAGTCCGTCGTTACCCCATTTTGGAACCGGAAGAAGAAAAGGAGCTCGCCGTCAGCTACCTCGAAACCGGTGACCCAATTGCGGCACAACGCTTGGTAACATCCAATTTACGGCTGGTTGTCAAGCTCGCCTACCAATACCACCGACAGTGGGCCAATGTTCTCGACCTGATTCAAGAGGGAAACGTTGGATTGGTCGAGGCTCTCAGCCGGTACGACCCCTATCGTGGCATCCGCTTCAGCAGCTACGCGCAATACTGGATTCGGGCCATGATTTTGCGGTTCTTGATGGACAACTACCGCATGGTGCGTTTGGGCTCTACGCGCCACGGTCGAAAGTTGTTTTTTCAACTGCAAAAAGAACGCGACCGCTTGGTGCGGCAAGGGATTCATCCGAGCACCCTCGCCCTCTCGCAGGCCCTCGATGTTCCCGAACACGAAGTCGTGATTGTCGACCAGCACCTCTCCGCGCCCGCGCTGTCTCTCGACTCCCCCATCGGAAGCGACGGCGAAGGGCGCCCACTGTCCGAAATGGTCGAAAACCCACTGGCAGTCAGTCCAGAGGCGTCGGTCGCACGCTCTGAGCTCAGCGATGTCTTCCGCGCACAGCTCGCTGCATTTGCGTCGACGCTCCGTGACGAGCGCGAGATGACCATTTGGACCGAGCGCCTCACGGCATCCGAGCCCGTGAGCCTGACGGACCTCGGCCAACGGTATGGGGTCACAAAAGAGCGGATTCGGCAAATTGAAGCGCGCATCAAGAAGCGCCTCCGCGACCACCTCACCCGCGAACTGGGCGAAGAAATACCGATATACTTGGAGACGTCCGCCGACGGCTAGGGTTCGGTTTCCTGTTGATGGAAAATCTTCGCCCCTACGCAAAACGCCCATCCGTTTGACGGGGATGGGCGGTGCGCGCGAACCAGATTCGATTACGCGAAAACGCCGATTGGCAGCTTCAAATAGCGCATGCCGTTCTCTTCCGGCTCCGGCAATTTCCCGGCCACCACGTTCGCCTGGATGCTCTGAAAGATGAGGCGCGGCGGCGCAAGGACCGCGTCGCGGGCAGTACGGAACTCCACGAACTCTGCCTCGCTCGTATTGGCGCGAAGCTGCTTGTTCTCGGCCTTGGACTGCCCGATGGTGGTCTCAAACGCCAGCGCACGGCCGCCGGGCTGGTAGTCGTGTCCGACGAAAACGCGGGTTTCATCGGGGAGAGCATACAGCTTCTGAATGCTCGCATACAGTTGCTGCGCGCTGCCTTTCGGAAAATCACAACGCCCCGTGCCGAAGTCGGGCATAAACAGCGCATCGCCGGTGAAGAGCGCATCTCCCACTTGATAGGTCACACATGCAGGGGTGTGGCCCGGAGTCGCGATGACGCGAACATCGAGAGAGCCCGCTTTCAGAACTTCCCCGTCGTCCAGGAGCTTGTCAAACGTTGCAGCTCCGGCAGCAATATCGGGGCGGTTGAACAGACCACCGAAGAACTCCTGCACCACCGAAATGGCACTCCCGATGGCGATTCCCGCTCCAAACCGTTCCTTGAGCCACTGAGAGCCAGAGATGTGGTCTGCGTGGGCGTGGGTCTCCAGAATCCAGTGGAGTTTGAGGCCATGCTGCTCTACAACGGCTGCAACCTTGTCGTTTGTTTCGTTGAAGAAACGCACGGCGAGGGGGTCGTAGTCGAGCACAGGGTCGATGACCACAGCATCCTTGGTTTCGTCATCCCAGACCACATAGGTGAGCGTGAAGGTGCGTGCATCAAAGATGGTTTCGACGTTCATGACGTGCTCCTACGGATGTGATTCGGTCTTGTTTGTTGACCGACCGTGTATGCCAGCCTGTAAAGCAGGACTCGTGCCAACCTCTTCGCGGCCCCAAGTCCGCCGTTTCAGGTCGAAAATCACGCCATTTCGATGATGCAGATCATCCAACGGGGGCCTTGCCTCCCCCGTTTGTGCTGCGCACGTTTCAGATTGCGCACGTTTCATGTTTCATCGGTTCAGCATCGAATGAACACTGAAACATATGCGATTCAGGTCAGACCAAGCGTCCGCGAAACGGCCCACCATTGCGAACCAATACGACATGGGGCATTTCGTCCACAAGGGACAACACGGTGCGAGCGTATTCATCCTCGCTTCCGGCATCACACAACGCCAAGCCAACGAAGACCATCGCCGCCTGGCGGGACCGGACATGAAGCAAATCGACAGGTGACTCGAAGGGCTCGCGAATAAGAACCTCTACATTTGCATCAATGCGACCTTCAGTCAGCATCCCTTGAATGCTGGTCTTCAAGGGCGTCGCCTCCGCCGCGTCATGGGTGATGCTCGCGACCGTGACCTGGCAGTGTCTCCATGCGTCTGCGAATCGAAGGAGATGGGCCAGCAGGAGCATCAAGTCGCCGTTCGCCTCCCGTCCTTTCCACCAAACCAATAGCTCCGGGGAGCGTCCCTCCACCGGATTTGCCGTGGCTCCGCGAACGACTGCGACAGACTTCGACAGTTCCGCCAACATTCGAACCCGCCGGAGCATCACCGCCACACGACCAACATCGTTGCCAGGCCACCCGAACATCACCATGTTCGAGTCGATTCCGCCAAAACCATTTGCCTGGGCGACGACCGCGAACCCATCTTCCAACGACCGAACGGCGACGACCTCGGAAAAAGCGCCCAGGCCCGAAGCATCCAGACGTTCGCGGTTTCGTTGCTCGATGACCGCTTTCGGTTCGGACAGGGCCCCTTTTTGCACGAGAGTCGTAACCGTGACGATTCCGCGGTCTTGTCCAAAATGGCTCGCCAGCGCGACCAGTTCGAGGTTTCGAGACAAGTCGAGCGAAAAGACGAGGATATGGGGACGCCAGTTGCGCGGGTCATGATGGGCTCCCCGAAGCTGCAGCATCGCAAACCGGGCGAGCGCGTACCATAGCCCAGTACGCAAATCACCCCATGCCGCAGCGAGGGTCCGCCGACGGAGCATCCACCAGATGCCCGCCTCAATGAACACCGCGACCAAGAATGCCACCGGGTTGATGGCAAACATCGCCACAAAACAACCGGCTGCCCCCAAAAAGCTCACCCACCACGGAATCCGAATTCGCGGCCGGTAATGAGGGTCGTTGACCAGCGCCTCCAAACCCGCAGCGAGATTGAGCATTCCGTACGTGGTGAGAAAGAACATCGTGACCACGCCGGCGACGGCGTTCAAGTCACCCAAAAGTACCGCAGCGAGTGCCACAGCACCGGAGAGGCGAAGAGCGAACAACGGCTCGTTGGTCTTTGCGTCGACAGCGCCCATTCGCGCAGGCACGAGGCGGTCCATCGCGAGCGCTTGGAGCGTGCGGGGCGCGCCGAGAATGCTTCCAATAGCGCTGCTCAGAATGGCTCCCCAAAGCCCCGGCAAGATGAAGACCGCGCCACCCATCGCAACTTGGGTCCAAATCAGCGGCTCATTTCGCAATGTGTCGACACCGGCTGCGTGGCCGAGGACGAAGGGTGCTGTAATGTAGACCAGAAAGCCCGTCACCACAGCAAGCATCACACCAATGGGAATAGACCGCGCGGGGTCTCGGAGGTCTCCAGATAGGCCCACACCTGCCAATACGCCGGTCACTGCGGGGAAAAATACGGCGAAGACGTCCCAATATCCCCCGTCGGCCCACTCCCCCCAATGCGGGGTTTCTTGGACCGTAAAGTCGACACCTGCGACCAAGGCCGCCAATGACAGGCCAATCATTGCCATAATGGGCAACTGCATTTTGAGGGCCAAGACAGTACTACGCGCAGCGACCAAAACGACGCCAATCACAATTACCGCAGCGGCGAGCTGAACAGGCACCCCGGGCCAAACAATTCGCAGGCTCTCCGCAAGCCCGTATGCGTATAATGTCACAGATAGAGCTTGCGACAAATAAAGCGGAATACCGAGCGCACCGCCCAACTCAAGACCGAGCGACCGAGAAATAATGTAGTACGCGCCTCCAACGCCCACACGCATATTCGTGGACAGCGCTGCAATCGACAGCCCTGTGACGAACGTAATGCCGTTCGCCAATAGGACAATCGACACAGTGCCCAAGACACCGGCATTACCGACGACCCACCCCATCCGCATATACAAAATTACGCCGAGAATAGTGAGAATCGTCGGCGTATACACCCCGAGGAAAGTTCCCAATCCCAACCCAGAGGCGGTAGGAGCGGCCGGTGTCTCAGGTGCGCGGGTGGTCATAAATACTCGACACAGTGTAGGTTCTAAAAAGCAGGGCGGCGGATGCCTTTGGACCTACGCCCGACGACCGCACCACGAGCCACGCTTGTATCCTATACCTGCGGCCCGTGGCCTCACGCCCGCACCCGCTCGAGCAGCCGCGCTACCTCCAGCTCTGCTTCAGCAGCAGCCTGGGCGTCCATGCCGGCGCGCTCGAGTTGACTGATGTCTTCGGCCAGACTGTCGAGAGCGGAATCGGCCAGTTGTCGGTCGCCCAATCGTGACATTTCTTGAAGACCCTCGAGCGCTTCGGCGACTTCACTCAACAAGCCTTCTGCGCCAGTCCCCGCATCCAACGTTACCTCCCCGGCCACAACAACCGAGCGTGTGCGGCAGCGGTCGGCCAAGTACGCCAAAGTGTCGGCAAGTCGGTCCATCCGCGCGCCAAGGTCCGTGTAGGTTCCAACGACACGCGTAAGCTCGTCTTGCACCATCTGGCGGTCGTTTTCATCTGCCGTTGCAAGGTCCGGGACTCGGGGCACAGCATGGCGTACATCGGTGACCCGCTCGTCGAGCCACGTCACAAATTCACGCACCGCATCGGAGGCGTTGTCGTAGGCTTGGGCAGCCGCTTCGAGCTTTCCTGTGGGGATGTCGTCGCCTTCGGGCAAATGGCTAAGATTGGGACGCTTTCGCGCGGACAACGCAATATGCGCCCGAAGTTCGAGAATTGCGCGCGTACGCCACAACAACGCCATGACACGCCGCATGCTCTCCGTGCGGCGGGCGAGGAGCGTGACATCTTCATCGTACCGCACCAAAAGTTCCGCGCGGTCTTCTTTGTCGGCAATTCGGCCTCGTCGGGCCTTCAAGTGGTCGGACTGCTGGTCGGCCCGATTCAGCGCATCGCTCAGTTGCCGCTCGAGCGCCGCAATACGAACGGGTGTGCGCCGGAGGTCTTCACCCTCGACGCTCGTGACCGCACGCGACGATGGCAACTTCGCGGGTTCGATGGACTTGGACGATGTTGGCGCGCCAGAAGACGGCAAGGCAGCAAAATCCGGGGACTTTGCGACCTGCGCTTGACCGGCTCGGATCGCATGCCAAATGCCAACCAAAACCAAACCCGCGACCCCCAACAAGAAGGCCAAGGCAAGTGCGACGAAGGGGATGATTGCGACGGTAAGCACACGAAACCTTTAATACGCTTGGTCGTGTCCTGCCTCGTTCCTGCACACGGAACATCACAGGGAGGATAGAAGCCTTTACACTGGTCTTGCCGGCGCTTCCTGGCAAAACCTCCCCACCCACGTCGTGATCCCCAAGGCAACGATGGAGCCGCTTTCCGTCGGAAAAACGATGGGCCCCTTCGCGCTCGAGCAACGCCTCGGCGTGGGTTCATATGGTGAAGTTTGGCTCGTCCATACCGCCGAAGGGCAAGCACGGGCGCTGAAGGCCAGCCCCATCGGCGACCGCTCCGAGATTCGCTCGTTTCGTCACGAGTTTGAGAAGCTGCGTCCATTGCGCTTGCCACACGTCGTTCGGGTGTATGAAACGGGCACCGACAACGACTATGCATGGTTCACGATGGACGTTGTCGACGGGCAGCCATTCAATACGTGGGTACAAGCCGGTCGCACCCTCAAGGGGCAAGTACAACGACTTTGCGCTGCTGGTGCCCAAGTGGCCCGCGGTCTCGCGAGCATTCACCGCGTAGGCCTCGCGCACCGCGACCTCAAGCCCGCAAACATCCATGTAGACGCCGCCGGCCGCGCGACGATTCTCGACTTTGGAACCGCGCGATTCGGAGCCACCCGAGAGTCCAGCTCCGCGATGATGGGGACCATCCCGTATATGGCCCCCGAGCAGCGGGTCGGAATGCCCCACGACCTTCGGGTTGATGCGTATTCCCTTGGCGCAACCCTCCATGAATGTCTCTCCGGCATTCCTGCGGGGCGCTGGAGGCCAGGTCGTCCGCGGCCCACCCTGATGCGAATGGGCGCAGATGTGCCCATGGCGCTCGCTTGGCTGGTTGACCGATTGCTTTCGCTCGACCCCTCGGCTCGCCCGACCGCCGATGAAGCCGCGCTTCTGCTTCAAGGCATCGCCGATGAATCCCCTCTCCCACCGGTTCCTTGGCCTTCGCCCGCGGAGTTCCATGGCGACGCGAGCCGGCTTTTGACGGGGGGGCCGTATGTAATCGTCGGAGCCTTGGGAGCAGGCCGAAGCCGCCTTTTGCAAGAAGCACGATGGCAATGGTACCGCCGCGGCTACCGTTCCTTGGCGGCGAGGTGCCGACCTGACCTTCCGTTTGGAGGGCTCCGAGACCTGCTGCTGGAGCTTTTCCGGTCAACCGTTTCAAGTACCCACCGTGGACTTGCAGGAGACGATGCCGCGATTCTCCAGGCGATTTGGCCGGGCCTCCCCGTAGAGGTGTCCCATGCCGTCCCTTGGCCGCCCGCACCCGAAGCAATTGCCGATGCGATGGCGCGGGTGTTTCAGCGGCACGCGCCACTGGCTGTTGTGCTGTTCGATGTAGACGAGGCCGACATCGGCACCAGCTCCGTGCTTCAGCCATTGCTTTCGCGCTTGCCCGATGGCGTTCTTTTGTGGGCCACGTCGAGAAGACCCGTCGCAGGCTTCAAGCAACTTCGCGCCCCGCCGTGGACACCCGCCGGAGAGCGCGAGGTATTACCGAGCATTCTTCCCGATGGCATCTGGCCTGAGGGTCCACCGGGCCGTACGCCCCTCGAAAGCTGCGCCAAAGCATGGCGAATGCTGGCGGCATGGCGCGGCCAAGCGGGTCCGCCCCACCTTGCACCGGGAGACCCTCTCGCGAGCGACCTTCAAGAGCTCGCCGTGTTGGACGAACCGTTTCCCACCTGCGTCGCACGCGGTCTGGCACAAAACGTTTCGGCCTTGGTCGCGGCCGGCCATTTGGTTCCGGCGGCGCCTCCTGGAGACCGCCCCGCGCAAAAGTCAGACCCCACCAGCATCTTGAACGAGGAGGCCACCGAATCTACAGACCTCCTCCTGCGGCGTGTTCGTGTGCCGGAGCAAACCCACGACGCAGACTCTCTGGAAGAGGTGCAGTGGCTGCGTTTTTCCGACCCATGCACCCGGATGTTGGCGCGCGCAACCGGGCCGTCGATTCATGACCGCGACAACCGCGCCGCCCGCGTTTGGGCGGAACTGCCCGCATCTGCGGTCAACCCGGACGACCGAACCCTGAGCATCGCCCGCCACGCTGCCCGGGCCGGAACGCCCCACCCTGACGCATTCGGCGCAGCAGCGGCCGTTGCGTTGCGTCGCGGAGAGCCTTCAGAAGTCGACCGCTGGCTGCAACTGCGACAGCTTCATGGTGGCGACCCCCATGCATGGGAACCGCGGTACGCTCGCATTTCTGCCGACCTTGACCTAGAGCCGACCCGGGTGCATCGCGAGGCGATACGAAACCTGGGTCGAATGGCCGTCGACGAGAAAAATCGCGCATTGGCCGGCTTGCTGCTCCTGCGCTTTGAGGCGACACGCGGCGAGCCCGCGAATGCGCTGCGCCAAGGCACCCGTTGGGCCGACCAGCTCCAAGCGTCGCACCCCCACTTGGCCGGACAAATGCGCAGAGAGACCGCTGTTGCGGCGCTGGCGATGGGGTCCGTCGATGAAGCCGTCGAGCTTGCGCGTGTCGCACTCGCGCTCACGTCACCTCATGCCCATCACGACGACCCTCTCGCGATTCCGTCGTTAGCAAACATTGACGCCACCTGCACACTCGTTCGCGCGCTTATCGACAAAGGAGTCTTCGTCGAAGCCCGGACCCTCGCCGAGACCCTTTTGCGCCAATGCCAAGGTACGGGCCGAAACCGGGGGGTCGGACGCCTCTCCGTGTTGTTGGCGGAACTCGAGCTCTTCGCCGGCGACCGAGACGCCGCGCTCAGCCACCTTTCGGTGTGTCGTGCAGTGGGGCGCCTCCACCCCGACCCTCGCGTCGCGGCCCACACCACGCTGCTCGAAGCCCGCATCGCTATCGAGCAGGGGGACCCCACCGCCGCAACAGCACTCATGAGCGAGGCGCGCGCGGCTTCGGTGAGCCACGGCCTGCCGCGCGTCCGGCGGGACATTGCCGCGCTCAGCTTGGAGTTGGCCGTCCACTCTGCCGACGCCGAGACCGCCCGCCACGCACGGTTGGAGCGCGCAGCACTGACACTTCACTCTGCGGGCGACCTCTGGCCCGCCGCACTCGCGCGGTGGCGCTGGCTCACCGGCGACCTCGCGGGTGCCATCGAAGCCACCACAACCGCTGTCCAAGGTCCCGCGCGATACCACGCGCAAGCCGAAAACGCGCGAATGTTGCTTATTGCGGGGCGCTACCCCGACGCACGCAAGACTGCTCGCGCGACCGCAATCGCGGCGTCCGAACGCGGACTCGAAGAAGTCGCGTTGTTTTGCCGTTTGGTAGAAGGCGCCGCCGCCGCATGGCCCGACGACCGTTACCTGCCCCTGTTGGCAAGAACCAACCGCGCACGTTGGACCCACTTGTACCTTGGCGCGCTCCACTTGGATGCCATTCGCCGCCAACTCCAGGGCAGCGACCCACGGGCCTCGCTGTCGGAGCTACGCGTGCGAAGCGCCGCCGTAGGGCACCGTTTGTATCTCGCGCTTTGTCGCGCGGAAGGTTGGTAGCGGCGCAGGTGGGGTCAAAGGTGCTATAGAGTCGCGCTGTCATTTCGCGAACGACTCCACTTCACAGGGTTACCCTTGTCCAATTCCGCCGTGACACCCACGCGATTCGGCAAGTACCGCATTCTCCGACGCATTGCCGTTGGTGGAATGGCGGAAATCTACGAGGCCCGTTTGGAGGGCATCGGCGGTTTTCAGCGCACATTTGCCATAAAACGGATCTTGCCGCACTTGTCCGAACGCCCCGAGTTCGTGGACATGCTGGTCGAAGAGGCCAAAGTCGCCGGACTCTTGAGCCACGCCAACATCGTTCAAATCATGGACTTGGGCCAAGTCGACGGCACCTGCTTCATTGCGATGGAATATGTGCGCGGCCCTGACCTTGGGGAAGTCCTTGCACGATGCCAGCAACGCCGCATCGTCCTTCCGATACCCCATGCGGTGTATATTTGTATCGAGATGCTCAAGGCGCTCGAGTATGCGCACACCCGTCAAGTTGTGCGAGACGGGCGTCTCGTTCCGCTCGACATCGTCCATCGCGACGTCTCCCCCGCAAATATTTTGCTGTCGGTGCAAGGGGAAGTAAAGCTGACCGACTTTGGCATTGCCAAAGCGAGCGTCAGCGCACTCGAAACGGTCAGTGGCGTCATCAAAGGCCGCTTTGACTACATGAGCCCCGAGCAATCGGCAGGCGACCCCCTCGACCCCCGCTCCGACTTGTTCTCCACCGGTGTGGTGCTCTACCAGATGCTCACCGGCGTGCACCCCTTCGCAAAGTCGAGCGAGCCTGCAACCCTCGACGCCATCCGAAGCGGCGAATACCAGAAAGTATCGGTGCGCAATCCAGAAGTGCCGCTGGAACTAGAGCGCGTTCTCGAAAAAGCGCTCGCGGTAGACCACGACGACCGCTGGCCAGACGCCACGGCAATGAAAGATGCCCTTGACCGATACTTCCACTCGGCCGGCTTCATCTTTACGCACACCACGCTCGCGGCGTATTTGAAGGGACTGTTTCCCGAGCTGGCGGCCTCCACAAAGGTCGTCGAGAGCCCCGAAGACGACGTCACACGTCCAATTCCGCCCGGCGCGCGCCTCACCGACGATGAAGACCGCCCTACGCGCGTCGCTTGGGACGAACCTCCTAGCGAACGTGTCGGAACGGAGGACATTCTCGCGGGTCTCGCCCCGATTCAAGACCGTGACCTCAGCCGCGTTGAAACGCAAATGCGAAAGCGCGGAAGCGCGCTCGACGACCTCCAAGACCTCTCGCACTCTGTCTCGCTCGGCGACGTCGCGGGTTTGGGAGACGAAAGCACCCTTATACGGCCAGGGATGCTCTCCTCGGAGGACGACTGGTCAAACGCGTCTACCCAGATTCGACCTTCGCCCTTGTCTGGCGCCACCCACTTGGGCCCACCTCCCGACCTTGAGTTGGAGGTCGAGGAAGAAGAAGACGACGGGATGGAGCTTCCCGACCCCGATGACTGGGACGATGCAGAGACCCGCATCAAGCGACCTGAGCATGCCCCCGACAGCCTGACCGCTCCCACGGCGCCCGCTTCGCCGCACCAACTCCCCGTCCCGGCCGCGCCGCGACGGGACATCGCCCAGTCGGCGCCGCCCCCCGCGCGACGTGAGGAACCCGCTCCCAAGCCCGTTCCCGCCAAGCCAGCACCTCCTGCCGCAGCCTCCCCCCCTACGCCCACGCCTTCGGGACCATCCAGCTTGGCGCAGGTGCTTTATATATTGGGCGGCGCATTTGCCGCGACAGGCTTGGTATTTGTTGGGGCGATGTTGGGCGTGCAATACTCGCGAATCAACGAAAGCGCCCTTGGTGGCGACACGCCCAAGGTTGAAGTGGTACACCCGGAAGGCGCTACGGTTGCCGTCAATGGCCTCGCCCTCCCCAACCGCGGCCCCCACCTGCTCGGCGTCGGACGCCATCAGGTCAAAGTTACATTGGCCGATGGTCGTGAATCGGAAACTTGGATTGTTCTTGAGCCCCGTGAATACCGCATTCTGACTTTCGAAACTGTTCAAACCACCCCCTAAGGCACATAGATAGGATTCCCTTTGAGCGACACATCGGCAAATATGCAGCCGCGGAATGAGGACGTTCACGTCCCACAGGGCCCCAAAGGTATCGGCGACCTGCTCCTCGCGATGGTACAGGGGATGCGACCAAAACAATGGGCAAAGAACGTCTTTGTGTTGGCCGCAATCTTCTTTTCGATGAACTTCCAAAACATCGACATGTGGATTCAAGCGGGAGCCGCGTTCGCAACATTCTCGATGCTGGCAAGCGCCGGATACCTATTCAACGACGCGCATGACGTAGCCGCAGACAGGCGACATCCAACCAAGTGGCGTCGTCCTATTGCATCCGGTCGCCTGCCCCTGCACATTGCATACGTTGAGATGGCGCTATTATTTGTGGGCGGATGCGTTGTCGGCTACCTCACGTCTCCTTGGCTCTTGATGGTCGCGCTGCTGTACTTCGCCACCACTCTGAGCTACTCGTTTTATTTCAAACATATTGTCATTCTCGACGTCATGTTCCTTTCCGCTGGATTCTTGTGGCGTGCAGCGGCCGGTGCTATCGCGATTGACGTCGCCATCAGCCCTTGGCTGCTGACGTGCACCGCATTTGTGTCCTTGTTTTTTGGTTTCAACAAGAGGCGCGGCGAGCTGGTGGTTATGGCGGACCGCGCCCAAACCACACGCAAGATTCTGGCCGAATACTCCCACGACTTGGTTGTGGAGTTCCAGGCCATCACCACCAGCGGCACCATCATTTCTTATGCATTGTATTGCGTGCAGGGTTCGCCAACACCTTGGCTCCTTGTCACTCTCCCGCATGTCATGTATTGCGTATTCCGGTACATGTACCTCGTGACCGCGCGGAATGAAGGAGGGGCGCCCGACGAGACGCTCTTCAAGGACACGCCCATTCTCCTCGCGGGACTGTTCTACGGGGCGACGGTCGTTGCGGTGCTTTTGTTTGCACCCACACGCGGCATTGCCTAGAACGCCGGTCCTATGGACCGCGCTCGTCATCGCCACTCTCTGCGTGGTGTTGAGTTGGCCCGTTGCGACTTGCATGACCACATGCATCGCCGCGGCCCCGGACCAAGAGGCGGCGACGCACATCTGGGGCTTGTGGTCTGCGTTGGATGGCAACGGAGTTTTGGTCCAATCGACCGACCTCCAAGCCTACCCACAAGGCATCCAACTCACGCTCGTCGACCCCTTTCACGTCGTCTATTTTGCCATTGGGCACTTTTGGGGCGTCGCCGCTGCATACAATGCCATCCTGCTGGCGGGGATGGCGACCCTCGGCGTCTCGGGCGCGCTGCTAGCCCGTGAAGGCGGTGGTAGAGAACCTCTTGGTGCAGCACTTGCGATGGGATGTGCCCCGTTGTTGGCCAATGCAGCCGATGGCATGACCGAAGGGTTTGGCGTTGGCTGGGTCGGTATTTCGATTGCGCTGCTCGTTCGCCTTCGCCGACGCCCGCATATGTTCGCCACAATCGCCGCTGGATGCGCCATTGGCCTGACCGCATGGACGGGACCTTATAACCTCATTTGGACCATCCTTTGTGCCTGTATCGTTGTGCTGGTGCACAGCATACGTCGTAATATGCACGTAATACGCCAAAGCGTGATTGCCCTTGCAATCGCTGCCATCGTCGCTTCGCCGGTTGCATGGGCCATCTTTGGAGCCCGCCAAGGCAACCTACCCGGAAGCGCCGCCCGCGCTGGCCTTCCCGAAATCATGAACAACCCCACGATATTTCGTGGCGGGCTGCGATATGGCGCGGATCTGCTCGACCCGTTTGTTCCCGGCCCCCTCACCGGCGGCGAAGCGGACATTTCGCATACTGCATATCTGGGCATTTGTCTGCTCATATACGCCATCTGGGGATGGCTTCGAGACCGCAAAAAGCGATGGCCCTGGCTGGTATTGGCCGCAACGATGGTAGCGCTCTCTTTGGGACCCTACCTGATGGTACGAGGCGAGGCTGTTGTCTGGGGAAACCACCCGCTCGCCGCACCCGCAGGCATCGCAATCGTCGCAGTGCCCTTGCTTGGACGAATTACCCGCTGGTACCGCGCGAGCGCGGTTGCGGTGCAGATGTTGGTTCCCCTCGCATCGCGCGCAGTGGACGACGCACGATGGCAGGTGGTCCTCGTCTTGACGGTATTGGTGGACGTCTTGTGCCTCGCGCCCTTGGCGTGGCCACTCACGACGACTGCGCTGCCCACTGCAACCGCACTGGCTGCGCTCCCGCCTGGCAGCGCGCTCTTGGAGCTGCCCACGGCCACCAGCGGTCAGCCGCCGCCGAACCATTGGCGTGACGAGTCTGTACTTTTACAGACCATTCACCACCATCCGATAGGCGGCAGCATGATGGGCATGGGGGCAAGTCCGCGCGCCGAACAGACCACCCAAGCCGTGCGCGTATTGATGCGCCGTGAAAATTTGACGGAAGACGCCGCGGCGGCATTCGAGGAGCAAACGTTTTCCCATTTGCTCGTCCACCTCGGATTTCACCCGCTTCCGCCCGATGCTCGCGAGCGCCTTGCCGAGTGCTTTGGCCCACCGATTCATTCGGACGACCGATACTTGATCCACGCCCTACATCCGGTGTCTCCGACATGCCTTCCGTCCCACCACAATGAAAACTCGCCATCGAATTAAAGTGCAACCAGTGGGCATTTTCAACGATACGCGGCAGCCGAGCGCGATGTTCACGCGAACGACGAGATTCCGTTGCCATACAAGACCGCACCGTTGCCTTTGACAGCGCGCAAGGCGCACACTATTCGAAAGTGTCGACCGCGTTTGTTCGGTCCAGCGTCAAGCGTTGTTAGATTCGGGGTTTCCCTGACCAGGTAAACTCCAGACACTTTGGTCGACCACCGCCCCTGCGTTCCTCGGGAAGACTGCCCATGCGAGTCGTCTGCGACAACTGCGCCGCCACATACAACATTCCAGAGCAAAAGCTCACCAAGGAAGTCAACAAGGCGACGTGCCGGAAGTGCGGGCATCGCATGTTGATTCAAAAGCCCGTGGGTGGAAAGGTTCTCGCGCCAAGCGAAGAAAAGACCCAAATCACGGACATTCCTGTCACCCACCGGCCGCCCGACGACGAAGAACGTCCTACGGTCGCAGTGGACCACGTCCCGGCACCGGAGCCCAAGCCGGCGGCCGCGCCCGGCCCCGTCCGCGCCCGGCAATCCGCACCGGCAATGCCCGCCGCCGCGGCGCCGCCTGCCCCTGCGCCGGTTCCCGCGCCTACGCCGGTCGCAGCTCCCGTCGCCGCGCCCATCGCTGCGCCCGCGGCGCCCCCGCCGGTTGCTGCGGCTGCGCCAGCCTTTGATCCCCGGGGAGACCTCTCCTGGGTGTTGATGGGGTGTGCCGCAGCAGCATTGGGCTCGATGGTCCTGGCGGTAAATGTCGATGGCGATGCGTTGATCCGCATCTTTGGCGTCGGACTTGCTCTGTTTGGCGCCTTGCTCGGCTTCTTGGTCCTTCTCACGGGCGGCCGCGGCACGCGCGCAGCCAATACAGCCGTGGCGGTCCTGGTGGCCGTCGGTTTGTCCGGGATCGGTGCGGGTGCGAGCCACGTCGTCGCGCAGGCATTTGCTCCGCGCACACCGGAAGTTGTGCGGGCGCCTGCGCCTGTGCCAGCCCCCGCGCCCGTCAAAGAAGACCCCGCCGCGGTCGACCTCCTGGCAGAAGAGGAGCCCGAACCCGTCGTCGAGCCGGAGCCCGAGCCGCCCAAGGCTGCGCCCGCGCCCAAAGAAGAACCGGTTCCCGTTCGTGGAAGCGGCCGCGACGTTGCAGCAGCAACCACCCCCGCGCCCCCGCCGCCTGCGGAGTCTCGTCCCGCGCCGCCGCCCCCGCCGCCGCCTGCTGCACGCACGGGTCCCCCCATCGACCCCGCTATCATCGAGACCATCGTCACCAGCAACCAGGGCATCAAGCGCTGCTATATGGACGAAAAGCAACGGTCGGGCACCTTGCCGCGCCAGCTGAAGATGCTGTTTACGGTACTTCCCACCGGCGCAGTCAGCAAGGCACGCGTGACCACCACGGAATACAAAGGCACCGACCTCGACATTTGCTTGGGCGGCGCATTCCGGTCATTGCTCTTCCCCCCATTCGACGGCCCCGAGCCCTACGAAACTGGCTACGTCATACGAATCTGACAGGCCGCTCCTGGCTTTTTATCCCCGCTTCGGCGGGGATTTTTTTTGCCGTATTGCTGTCTCCCCCGAACGACAGGCTTGTGAGGCGAACATCGCGCGCCCGTGCGCCACATCTACTTTTCTGGCGCGACCGCGAACCGAATCCAATCGCTATTTCTACGGAGTGGCTGCGCACAGGTGTTTTTCTGGTCCGAAGGGTCGTCCCCCAACGCGCAACAAGTTCGTGACTTGGCGAAGCGAGCGCACGTTTGGCACGGTTTACGCGCCGCGTCCGGTGGGCCCCCAAAGGGAACAATAGGCAATGATTTCGCTGTCGCAGGCAGTACTGGATGTCCGCAACGAGACACAAACGTCACTCGCAACGGCTCGAACTCCGCGAAGCGCGGCGATACCGCGGAGAGCGAATCGCACTACTGCGGCCAGATTTTTTTGCCATCGGGAAGGAATATGCCTGCACCGACCCAGCTCCGAAACATCGCCATCATCGCCCACGTTGACCACGGGAAGACCACCCTCGTCGACCACCTCCTGCGTCAGTCCGGCACCTTCCGTGACAATGAAGAAATGGTCGACCGCGTCATGGACTCGATGGACCTCGAGCGCGAGCGCGGCATCACCATTCTCGCGAAAAACACGGCCGTCTGGTTCGGCGACACCAAAATCAACATTGTCGATACTCCCGGACACGCCGACTTCGGCGGCGAAGTCGAGCGCGTGTTGAAGATGGTCGACGGGGCGATGCTGCTGGTCGACGCAAGCGAAGGTCCCCTCCCCCAAACACGCTTCGTTCTTGGCAAGGCACTTGAAGCCGGCCTCGAAGTCATGGTGTGCATCAACAAGATTGACCGTCCCGATGCGCGCGTTGATGAAGTCCTCGACGAAGTGTATGACTTGTTCATCGACCTCGGCGCCGATGAAGAGCAAATCGAGTTCCCTGTCCTCTATGCGTGCGCACGCGATGGCTTCTGCCATCGTGAGCTTTCGCTCGAAAAGGGCGACCTGCGGCCGATGTTCGAGACCATCATCGAGCACATTCCGGCCCCCAAGGGAGACGTCGAAGCGATTCCGCAGATGCTCGTGACCCAGCTCGACCACGACCGGTACGTTGGCCGCTTGGCCATCGGTCGTATGGTGCAGGGCACGATTCGTCGCCAAGACGAGCTGATGCTGGTTGGTTCGAACGGCTCCCGCCGCATCAAGGTCGTGCAGCTTTATACCTATGAAGGCCTCAAGCGGGTCGAGACCGACGCCGTAACGGCCGGCGAAATCTGCGCGATTGCGGGCATCTCCGAACTCAACATCGGCGATACGCTCACCGATATCGACAACCCGATGCCGCTCCCCCGCGTCGTGGTGGAAGAGCCCACCATCGGCGTCACGTTCTTGGCCAACGATGGTCCGCTCTCCGGTCAAGACGGCAAGTACATGACCGCGCGCCAAATCAAGGACCGCCTTGAGCGCGAGACCATGACCAACGTCGCCCTGAAGATCGACCCTGACAGCCCCTCCGATGCAATGCGTCTCTTTGGCCGTGGCGAGCTGCAAATCGCCATTCTCATCGAGCAGCTCCGTCGCGAAGGCTGGGAGCTTTGCGTCAGCAAGCCCGAGGTCGTCGTTCGTGACATCGACGGAGAGCCACACGAGCCCTACGAAAACGCCATCCTCGACTTTCCCGAAGTCTATATGGGTGTCATCACCGAAAAGCTCAATCTTCGGAAAGGTCGTATGACCACCATGAAGATGATGGGCTCCGGTCGCGTTCGCGTGGAGTTCTTGCTTCCGGCGCGTGGGCTCATCGGCTTCCGCGGTGAATACCTCAGCGACACCCGCGGACAGGGCATTATCAACACCCTTTTTGCCGGTTGGAAGCCCTTCGCTGGCCACATCGTCTTCCGCAAAAATGGTTCGATGGTGTGCGACCGCAAGGGACAATCCACAGCGTACGCGCTGTTCCACCTTCAGCCCCGCGGCAAGCTCTTTGTGGGCGCCGGCGTCGAGTGCTATGAGGGGATGATTGTTGGCGAAAACAGCCGTGAGAACGACCTCAACGTCAACGCTTGCAAGGCCAAGCAGCTGACCAACGTGCGCTCGGCCGGCGCCGATGAGAAGCTGATTCTGGCTCCGCCAATGCAGCTTACGCTCGAAAAGGCGATGGAATTCATCGCCGAAGACGAACTCATGGAAGTAACGCCGAACTTTATCCGCTTGCGGAAGAAGGTCCTTGCGTCGAACATGCGGTCGGTCGTGCGCGGCGAAAAGAAAGAAAAAGAAAAGAAGAAATAAGCATCTTCGACTGGTGCAGGGGCCGGTACGTAGAGACTGGTCCCCTCATTCGCCCATTTTCCCGACTACGGTCGGGCAGATGGGCGTTTTGCTGTTGGCAGACCTACGGAAATCGGTTTCATGCAATGCTTTTCGTGCATTCAGTGTGACACGACAATCGCATCACGGGGCACAGCTACGACGCTTCCCAAGGCCAGCGCCCCAAGGGCGGTACGGTTCCCAGGCCGATGCGTGCGCGCTGTTGAAGCACGGAATCGCACAATACGAGCAGCGCCATCGCTTCCACAATCGGCACTGCGCGCGGCACTACGCACGGGTCATGGCGACCTTTTGCCTTCAGCGTGCTCGCAGCGCCGAAATGGTCGACCGTTTCTTGTTCTCGAAACAACGTCGCGACAGGCTTGAACGCGACCGAAAACAGAATGTCCATTCCATTGGAGATTCCCGCCTGGATTCCACCAGAGTGATTGGACGTAGTGATAGCACCGCCTGATTCGCTGGGACGCCAACAATCGTTGTGCGCCGAACCCCGCATGGCCGCGCCTGCGTACCCCGAGCCACTCTCGAAGCCTTTTGCGGCAGGAATCGAGAGCATTGCGCCCGCCAGCAGGGCATCCAAGCGAGAAAACACCGGCTCCCCAACACCGGCAGGCACGTTTCGCATGACACAACGGACCACGCCACCCACGGTGTCTCCGTCACGGCGTACTTCTTGGATGAGGTCCTCCATCTGCTGCGCCGCTTGTGCATCGGGACATCGAACAGCGTTCGCATCAACGGAATCACGAGAGACGCCGCCAACATCGACGGAGGCCGCGATGTCGCCCACACGGTCCACCCACGCGACAACATCGACCGGGAATAGCTGCGCAAGAACTTGGCGGGCGACGGCGCCTGCCGCTACGCGCGCGACGGTCTCCCGCGCACTCGCTCGCCCCCCCCCTTGCCAAGTACGGAAACCGTATTTTGTATGAATAGCAAGGTCGCCATGCGATGGACGGTATTGATGCGCGAAAGACGAGTATGCACGCGGATCGGCGTCGTGATTGCGAATCACGAGAGTCAGTGGACTCCCAAGTGTTTTTCCCGAAAATAGTCCTGACACAACCTCAAATTCGTCAGACTCTTTTCGCGGAGACACCAGCTTGGATTGTCCAGGCCGTCGGCGCGCGAGCTCATGGGCAATCGCGTCCAGGTCCAGCGCGATGCCAGCAGGGCAGCCATCCACGACCACTCCCAGCGCGGGCCCGTGGCTTTCCCCAAACGTGGTTACGCGGAACACCGTTCCCATGGTTGATCCCGACCACATCTCAACCTCTCCGTCTACATCGAAACAATTGCGCTCACCCTAACCCAGTCGCGGGCGAACTCTTTCGAGGGACCGACGCAGGTTTGGCTCCCACCGCTCCCCCCGCTCGCCGACGGCTGCCCGAAAGCGGTCCCGGCCCGCAGGCGGTACCAAGGTTGGGTTACCTTGCAAACATCTACCCCAGCAGGGACCACGATGGAAAGCGCACCCGCAGTTGTCGTCATTACCGCCTACGGTGGCGATTGGCTGCGACGGTGCGTGGCGAGCATTCGCGCACAACAACAGCTCCCCTCGCACATTCACGTCGTCGTGAGTCACCCGCGCCCCGTCCCCCTCCCCTCCGACGGCCCTGACCTTTCGATTCATCACGCGGCTGAGGCGGTCCATTTTGCGCACGCCGCGAATCTCGGCTTGTCCTATGCCCGAGGCAGCGACATCCTGCTCCTCAACGACGACACCGCCCTTGCCCCCGACGCCCTCCAGGCACTGGTCGCCGCGCGGGTAGAAGCAGGCGAAGGCATTTACCAGCCGCGCATTCTCCTCGATACGCCGCCTGGCAGCGACCAAGTTGTCGACAACACAGGCCATCGGCTGTTTTTCGACGGATTCAACGTCGCGCGTGAACGCGGAGTAGCACGGACGCGCTCCCGTCCGCCCGCCTGCGGGCGCGTCGGAGGATTTTCCGGCGCCGCGGTCCTGCTCACCCAGGGCATGCTAGAAACCGTCGGCGACTTTGATGCTTCCTTCGAGGCGTTTGGTGAAGACCTCGACCTTTCATTGCGTGCCACACGGTGTGGGTTTGAAATACGATTTGTGGACAACGCAACTGTCATACACGGATTGGGTTCTAGCTACGGACGCGTCAATCCGAAAAAAGTATTTTTGGTGGAGAGAAACCGCGTTCGTGCAGCCATTCGAAGCCTTCCTCGGCCACTTGTCGCAACGTTGCCCGTGTGGACGCTTTGTCGATTCGCACTGCAAGGCGCCGCGTCCACCCGCGGAAGGGGCGTAGGCGCCGATGTAGGGCCAAAAGAAGCCGCCGCTGCACTTGTTGGCAATGTCGCGGGCTGGCTTTCGCTGCGAGACGCGCTCCGTAAGCGCAACGTAGACAAAGAAACGTGGACGTTGTCGGAGTATGAAATGTTCCGTCATATATTGCGTCACCACGCACGCCCCCGTGACCTCGTGTCGCATTTGCCCCGGGACTACACGCCGTGAAGCCGATTGCCGTCGTTGTGCCGTGTTTCGGCCACCAAGCCAGCCTGGACCGCGTGCTGTTGGAGCTATCGCGCATCGAGCTTGCGTTGATGATTGTGGTCGTCGATGACGGGAGCCCCGTGCCATTACAAGCAAGCGGACCGCGCATCCAATTTGTACGGCATCCCCGAAATCTTGGCTACGGAGCCGCGCAAAAGACTGGCTACGCGCTCGCTCTGGCAAAGGGAGCAGAGCGCGTTGTCCTTCTTCATGGGGACGGTCAATATCCAACCGACCAATCGGTGAATTTGGCGACGCAACTGGACCACGCAGATGCAGTGATTGGCAGCCGTTTTTCGGAGGATAGAGGCGCCAGAGTTCCTCCATGGCGAAGATGGGGAAACCGCCTCCTGACCACAACTGCAAATCTTCGGATGGGTACGCATTACTCGGAGCTTCACTCCGGCGCCCGCGCGTTTCGGGCAGAGGCGTTGTTGCGTCTTCCGTTGGAGTCGTTCTCTGACGATTTTGTATTTGACCAGCAGGTGTTGATTCACTTGGTCGCTGAGGGGATGACCCTCACGGAGTATCCCATCGATGTACGCTACGACGACACCGTCAGTAGCATTTCATTTCGCCGGTCGGTGACCTATGGGCTCGGCTGCTTATGGACCATTGCAACCCAAGCGCGCCGAACGCGCTAACGGCGTGCCGGCAGCGATTGCCGCCCTACCCTCGTCCTGCACGCGCTGCACGCAGCCGTGTACGAAGCGCCAACCGTGCTTCCCGGCGATGCTGCGCTTCTTCGTAGCGGCGTTCATCCACTTCTGGCTTTACGTCGGGCACAGGAAGCGGCTTTCCATCGGGGTCGACGTGTACAAATGTAAGGTAAGCACTGCAGCAGTGAACCCGCGTGCCCGCTTTGGGGTCTTCCGCCTCCACACGCACCCCGACTTCCATCGACGTATTCCACGACCGATTGACCTGGGCCCGCAGGACCACCACCATTCCGCGGCGAACGGGGCGGCGAAACTCAAGCTGGTCCATTGAGGCCGTCACGACCTCCCCCCGACAAAAGCGCTGCGCTGCGACAGCCGCGCAAATGTCACACCACGCCATAATTTGCCCGCCAAACGCATTTCCGTGGTTGTTGGTTTGTCCTGGCAACAGCAACCACGTCATTTCGGTACGGGACACTTCGACGGGAACAGGAGAAGTTTCCATGAGACGCCCTCGCCAATCGAGAAATCGGAGCAGCAACGCGCCGCATTTCGCGGACTAACCCCTTTTGCCTCTTCTACGACCACGGTGTGCGCCAAGTCCCATTGCCAATACTTCTGCCGCTCGCACGGCACTTTCGCGAAGGCCATACCGAAGGCCAGAAACTGCTGCTCCCGGCAACGACGCGACGGCTTGCCGAACTCCGACGATTGGAGTCGGTAACGCAAACTGCGCACGCACCGTGTGTTCGGCCAAGAGGCGCGACCATTGGTAGCGAAGCGACCGGGGGTGAGAGTGAACGACCACCGCTTGCGAACAAAGCCCCACACGCAGCGAGCGACTCCAAACCAAGTCTTCCGCAATGGGCACAGGGTGCAGTTCTTGGGCACGCAGGCGCTCCGTTCGATACAGCGTGCAGACATGGTCGGCCTGGGCCATCGGAACCGTGCGTTCACAATAAGGCGTCCATGCACGAAGTTGCTGCCGCGTCACGATGTCGGCGTCGGGCCATGGCACCTGTCGCGCGACTATCCCATCCCAATCGCCGTCTTGCAGTTGCTCAAGCAGTGTTTCTACAAAGCGAGCCCCCACGGGGACCACATCGTCGGACATAAACATGACCCATGGCGTCGTGACTTCGTCCAAGACCGCGCGGCGTGTGGCGCCATGGCCTTGCCAGGGCATTTTTTTGCACACAACCCCGGGTGGAACCGCAATCGCGCCACCGTTCTCGATGACCCAAATGTGTACGGGAATCGACTGCTGTGCCAGTGCCGCACACGCAAACGGCGTATGCCGATGCGTCGGCAAGACAATCGTAACCTCCGGATGCAGCGACCCTGGCGCACACACAGCGGCATCCTCCGATGCTGCCACGAGTGGTTGTAACTCTTCGACCAACCAGCCCGTCGGCAGCCGCGACGGCAACCAACGCACGGGGACACCCGCGCGAAGGGCCCTCGACCAAGCCTGAAGCGAAGCGAGTCCGTCGTCCGAAACGTCCAAAGAAACTCTTATGCTTTTGCCACTACGCATAGGTGCCATAGCGAGAATACCAATCCAACGTCGCCGAGAGACCTTCGTCGAAACGAATGCGCGGCGCCCACCCCAACACGTCCCGCGTGTGTTGGTCGTCAAGCAAATATACGGCGTCTTGCCCCGGTCGCTCGGGTCCACTGACAAGTTTGCGTCCACCAAACCAATCACAAACTGCTTGGGCCACATCCCGATTCCGGCGTATATCCCTTCCTGCAAAATGCCGAATTGCGCTGCGTTCCCAATGCTCTACACAATCGACGAGGCCCCGCGCACAATCCGCAACATGGAGCCAGTCTCGACGGGCCACGCCGGCACCATGTATGGACACGGGACCACCTGCGCGCGCTGCCATTGCCCAGCACGGGATGGCTTTTTCGAGATGTTGCCGCGGCCCATAATTGTTGGTGCATCGCACGATAGTAGCGTGGGATCCAAATGAATGGCGCCATGCAAAGACAGCCGCTTCTGCGCCCACCTTACTCGCGGCATAGGGATTGCCCGGACGCATCGGCGAATCGGGCCCGCAAGGCGCGCCGTCCACGGCAGCACCAAAAACCTCGTCGGTGGACATATGAACCACACGCTCAATGCCACATTCGAGCGCGGCGGATAGGACCGTTTGCGTACCGAGAATGTTTGTGCGAAAGAAGGGGGACGCGTCGCCGAGAGAGCGCGCGACGTGACTCTCTGCGGCCAAATGAAGGACGGCGTCACAACCTGCCATAGTCCGTAAGACCACCTCCTTATCACAAACATCCCCGTACACAAATGTACACGGAACGCCCTCCAGATTCTCCATTCGACCGGCATACGTCAAACAGTCCAGTACGACTACGTCCCACGAACGCGCACGACATTCCCGAACTACCTGGGAGCCGATGAACCCAGCGCCGCCCGTTACCAGTAGTCTCACGTAGCCTCCAGCCGAATCCTACGCCATTTCCGCATAGTGTACCTGCTCCCCTTCGACCGCGGGGTTGAGCATGGATAGAAAACAGTGTTTTGCTACACCATGGCATTGAATCCGATCAACATACGATGTCGTAACCATGCAGGTTATGGGCCGTGCGGATGACGGCTTCGACTGCCGGCCCTACAATACGTCAAAATCTGCCCTGTGGGCTCCCCTCGCTTTCGCTGTGGTCGCCAATGTCCCGTCCGGGCTCTCCCTATGCTGGCTTCCGCAGACCATCAAATCCAAGGACTCTGTCCCCATGAGCGCAACCCGAAGGGCCGTTTCCCCCCTTCTCACACTCCAAGCCTTGGTGTTCGTGGTCCTCACCTTGGCTGTGGGTGCGTTGTACTCGGTTGAGCGCAGCACCTACCGGTCGGAAGTCGAGATTCCTGCCCGAGAAATCCGCGTCGTCCGCGCACAAGCCGCGCAAGCTGTCGCGCTTCCGTACGCTGTCGCTGCCACCCGCGATTCGGGGCTTGCCCAAGAAGCGCGAAAGGCGGGACTCAAGGCAAAAGATGGCCTCGATCGAATCAAAGTCGACCTCGGCAGACTCGCGGGGGTCAACGCCGCCGCCGATGACGCCCAGCGTGCACTTACCGCTGTCGATTCCGTGCTTACGGTAATTGAAGCCGCTACCGAAGACACGCGCCTCACAAACGTCTATACCGAGCTCGAAACCCAAAACGCCCGATTGAACACCTCCCTCGACCGCCTCGACACCGCGGTCGTCGCGAGCATGGCGTTCCACTACGACCAAAACATCCAGATTTTGCTCGCAATTTGGGCAGGCGCGCTCGTGATTTCGTTGGTCACGGGCATGTCCGCCAGAAGCCGCGCGGCGTCCAACGATGCGGAAGCTGACCGCCAAGTGGGCCAAGCGGTGGAGTCTTTTGGCCGGGTCCTTCGCCAAGCTCTGGCGGGAGACGAGGTGCAGACCGGCGGTCTGCCCACCCAAGGTCCGTTCGCGGGCTTGTCCGACCCCTTGCGAAAGCTGGTCAGTCAACTCACGGATACCATCCGGGCCAATCGCGCGATGGCACGCAGCAACAACTTCCTGCACGACCTCCAAGACGCATTGTCGTTGGCCGAATCGGAAAAAGACGTCCTCACGACTGCCATTCGGGCCGCCAAGAGCGCTTACCGAGACAACGGCTTTCAGCTCATTACGGTCGATCCCGCCAACCAGCAAATTCGCTTGACAGATACGGACGGCCCTTCTTTGTGCAGCTTTCGCGCTCCGGAAAACTGCCCGGCGATGTCCCACGGTCGCACCTGGAACCACATCGTCGACGATGCCTTGGCCCGCTGCCCCCGCCTCAATGAAGACAACGTCTGCGTCACCTGCGTTCCGATACAGGTCGACGGCCGCCCGATGGCGGTCGCCCAGCTCTCGAAATACGACCCCACCTCCGTGCGATTCGAAGAGCTTGAGGCGCTGGCGCTGGCCACCGCCGTCCGCTTGTCAATCACCCGCAACATGAGCGCCCGCGTCGTCGAGTCCGAGACCGACCCCCTCACCGCATTGGCCAACCGTCGCCGTTACGAACGCCGGATGGCAGAGCTCGACGCATCAAACACGCCCTATACGCTTGTGATGGCCGACCTCGACAACTTCAAGGCCCTAAACGACCGCTATGGACACGATATCGGCGACCGGAGCTTGGAGATTTTTGCAGAAGTCCTCCGCGACGCCTGCCGCGACAGCGACCTTCCGTGCCGCGTAGGTGGAGAGGAGTTTGTCATCATCCTTCCCGGCGTCGGTGTAAAGGCTGGCTTGGCAGTGTCCATGCGCATTCGCAGCTATCTCGCTGACGCATGCAGCCGCGCGCCCGCTACCTTTACTGTGTCCTTGGGCGTCGCGGCGCGCCCCGAACATGGCAACATGGCGGAGGCCGTGCTCCGCGCCGCCGATGCCGCACTGTACGACGCCAAAGAAGCCGGACGCGACCAAGTGGTGCCCGCGAGAATGCACACCAACCTCGAAGCGGCCCGATAGTACCCCGAAACCCACCCTTCGCAAAGTCGTAGCGAGCGGGCCCAGCGCCCCTTGAAAACAGACACTTGGACGTATCCCCGGAGTTTTCCGCGAGGATACGTCTTTTTATTTTGCGACCGGAATTTCCGCGCTGAGGTGGTGTCCGACCCCGAGACGTTCGGGGGCGTCCATCCAGGCCCAGTGTGACGAACGAAGGCACCATCGAGAAGCCCGCGCTGGACGCTGCCCCGACCCGGGACTATACCCGTCGGCCCAAGGAAGAGGCAGGCCGGGCCGCCTCGCGTCTCGCGCAACGTGGACCACCGAGCCTCACCTCCCGCACCAGGGCTCTCCAGGAACTACTTGCGGGTCACCCAAGCCGGCGGCAACGTGCGTGTATGGGAAGAGAATCCTTCTCCCCCGTGTCCTGGTGTGGCATGAACCCCTCCCTTCTCCGCGCCCCAAAACGCCGCCCGTGCTCCACGGACAAACGAGCGTTGGCACTGCGAGAATGGACGTTCTTCCTGCCTTCACACCTCAAAAGAGCGCCGCGTCGTCGGTCAAGGAGCGCGTATGCCTGGTCCAAGCGAACGCAGTCGAAATCCGCTTCTGGGAATGATTGCGGAGATGCAGGACATCCGCGAATACCGCGAGCTGACCTGGGAAGGCACATTCTCTGATTACCTCGACATCGTGCGCGAAGACCCCAATGTCTGTCGAAATGCATACCAACGCCTTTTCGACATGATTCTACACTTTGGCACCGAAGAATACACGGAATACAAAAAGCGAATCGTTCGCTATAAGTTCTTCGACGACCCATTTGACAACGGAAAAGACGCCGTATTCGGTATCGACGTCCACTTGATGAAACTCGTACGCGTGTTTGAGTCGGCAGCACTCGGCTATGGTCCCGAAAAGCGCGTCATTTTGCTTCATGGCCCTGTGGGCTCCGCCAAATCGACCATTGCGCGCCTTTTGAAGAAGGGCCTAGAATGGTACAGCCGGCAGCCGCAAGGGCGACTGTATACGTTCAGTTGGGTTTCGGCAGATGGAGTGGTCACCCCGTCCCCCCTCCACGAAGACCCACTGAAGCTGATACCGCTCGACATTCGGCCCCATGTGCTCGGCGCCATCGAAGCAGAAGGCAAAGCACGATATCCACTGAAACTAGAAGGTGACCTCGACCCCGTCAGCCGATTTTTATACCGCGAGACCATGCGCGAGGTCGGCGGCGATTGGACGCTCCTCGCCCAGCGGATTCGCGTGCGTCGCCTCGTATTGTCGGAGCGCGACCGGGTCGGCATTGGCACTTTCCAACCAAAGGACGAAAAAAACCAAGACTCGACAGAGCTTACCGGTGACATCAACTACCGAAAGATCGCCGAATATGGGTCCGACTCCGACCCTCGTGCATTCAATTTCGATGGCGAGTTTTGCGTTGCCAATCGCGGTTTGATTGAGTTTGTCGAGGTCCTCAAGCTGGATGTAGCATTCCTTTACGACCTGCTGGGCGCAAGCCAGGAGCACGTCATCAAGCCGAAGAAGTTTGCACAAACCAGCATCGACCAAGTCATTATCGGACACACAAACGAGCCCGAGTACCGAAAGCTCCAGTCAAACGAATTCATGGAAGCACTGCGAGACCGGACCATCAAAATCGATGTTCCGTACATCACAAAGTGGCACGAAGAGTCGCGCATTTATGCAAAAGACTTCAACAACCGACGCGTCCGCAAGCACATCGCCCCTCATACATTAGAGATGGCTGCGATGTGGGCCATCCTCACGCGTTTGGAAGACCCAAAGAAGCACAACCTCACCAATATTCAGAAGCTCAAGCTTTACGATGGGAAATCGTTGCCCGGATATACGGAGGACAATGTAAAAGAACTCCGAAAAGCAGCCAAACGCGAAGGATTGGATGGCATCAGCCCGCGTTACGTGCAAGACAAAATTTCCAACGCACTGGTGCGCGACCCCGAAGCCCACGCCATCAATCCGTTCATGGTCATGAACGAACTCGAAAGCGGCCTTGATAACCACTCCCTCATCAACGATGAAGAAAAGAAGAAGACATGGCGTGCGCACCTCGGCACCGTCAAGAAAGAATACGAAGACATCGTGAAAAACGAAGTGCAAAAGGCCATCGCGGCAGACGAAGCGGCCATCGCCCGCATGTGCAGCAACTACATTGACAATGTCCGCGCGTATTGCATGAAAGAAAAAGTCAAGAACAGCTTCACGGGAGCCTATGAAGAGCCCCATGAGCGACTCATGCGCGCCATCGAAGAAAAGATTGACATCGCCGACGCCCGAAAAGATGACTTCCGGCGCGAGCTGATGAACTATATCGGTGCGTTGGCCATCGATGGCCGCGTGTTTGACTACCGGTCCAATGAACGCCTCCACAAAGCCTTGGAGCTCAAGCTATTCGAGGACCAGAAGGACACCATCAAACTGACGAGCCTTGTCAGTCAAGTGGTGGACAAAGATACCCAAGCCAAGATTGATGTAGTAAAGCAAAGGCTCATCGATAACTATGGATACGATGAGCAGTCCGCAACCGATGTCTTGAATTTTGTGGCAAGCATCTTCGCTCGGGGGGATGTCAAAGACCGCCGGTAGCTGCAACTCCTCTTCTTCTCCAAACGGCAATCTCCATGATTCTCAATATCGAAAACGACCTCAACCGATTCAAAGAAATCGTCAAAGGGAAAGTCCGCGAGGACCTCCGCAAATATATGTCGTCTGGCGAATTGATCGGGAAGCAAGGAGACAAGCACGTTTCGATACCCTTACCGCAGATTGGCTTGCCCCGGTTTCGGTATGGGAAAAACGAGCAAGGCGGACTAGGACAAGGGGACGGACAGCCTGGCGACCGCAGCGATGGCGCTGCAGGACAAGCCGGCGATGAGCCGGGCGAACACATTCTGGAAGCAGAGCTATCTGTCGACGAGCTGGCATCCCTACTGGGGGAGGAGCTCGCCCTCCCGCGCATCGAGCCCCGCGGAAACAAACAAATCGCCAGCCAGAAAGACCGCTATACTGGCGTTTCCCGCGTTGGCCCGGAGGCCCTCCGGCACAACAAACGCACATTTCGCGAAGCCCTCAAGCGCCAAGTCGCAACCGGAACGTATCGTCCCGACCGACCCGTCATCGTACCAATCAAGGACGACAAGCGCTTTCGGGCTTGGAATACACAACAACTGCCCCAGTCCGCCGCCGTGATATTGTATATGATGGATGTTAGCGGTTCTATGGGAAACGAACAAAAAGAAATCGTGCGGATGGAGGCCTTTTGGATTGATACGTGGCTCAAGCACAACTACAAAAACGTCGAGACTCGTTATATCATCCACGACGCCGCCGCGCGTGAGGTCGACAGGGACGTCTTTTTTCGAACCAAAGAAGCGGGCGGAACGCTCATCAGCAGCGCATACAAACTCGCAATCGATATGATTGAACGCGACTACTCCGCATCCGAATGGAATATCTATCCATTTCACTTTTCCGATGGCGACAATTGGTCTGGGAACGACACCCGCTTGTGTATAGACCTGCTCCGAGAGCGTATGTTGCCGGTCGTCAACCAGTTCTCCTACGGACAAGTCGACTCTGTTTACGGCTCAGGACAGTTCTACAAAGACCTCAACACACACTTCGCCGAAGACAAGCGCGTGGTCACCTCACGAATCGCGAAGCGTGACGAAATTCTGGACTCTATCCAACAGTTCTTGGGCAAAGGCCGCTAAACAGGAGGACGCATGGCACACGAAGGCTACTTCTTCCGTTCCCGTCGCGGATTGCCGTCCGAACTTGTCGAGGCCCAACAGCAGATATCCGCCGTCGCTCGTGGCTATGGTCTCGACTTCTGCGAAATTGTTTTCGAGATGTGCGACTACGACGAAATCAATATGATTGCGGCGTATGGAGGATTTCCCACCCGCTACCCCCATTGGCGTTTCGGAATGGATTATCTCCAAATGCAAAAGGGCTATGAATACGGGCTTCAAAAAATTTACGAAATGGTTATCAATACGGTCCCGTCCTACGCCTATTTACTGGACAACAATACCTTTATGGACCAGAAGTTGGTAATGGCACATGTAATGGGCCATGTCGACTTCTTCACGAACTCCGCATGGTTTGCTCATACCAATCGCAAAATGCTTGACCAAATGGCCAACCATGCATCCCGCGTCCGCAGAATAATTGACCGTATGGGCGAATCCACGGTTGAAACCTTTATCGATGCCTGCCTGTCCATTGAAAACTTGATTGACCCATACCCCCCACCGTCTCGCGTGTTCCCCAGTCAAGCGGTTCCATCTGACCAGACCTCTGCGGAGGCCCCCCTCAAATTGCCAGCGTCGTCCTATATGGACCGATATATCAATCCTCCCGAATATATTGAGGCCCAAATGCAACGGCGGGCCGAAGCCCGCGAGCAACAGCAGCGATTTCCCGCCGAGCCGATGCGAGACGTTATGCTATTCCTGTTGCAGCACGGCCGATTGGCGTCCTGGCAGGCGGATATCCTGGGGATCATTCGCGACGAAGCCTTGTATTTTGCCCCCCAAGCCCAAACCAAGATTATGAATGAAGGTTGGGCCAGCTATTGGCACACACACCTCATGTCCCACGACTTATTGGAGGACAGCGAAGTCATCGACTATGCTGACCATCACAGTGGTACCGTCGCGATGCGCCCAGGTTCTTTCAATCCATACAAAGTAGGTCTAGAGCTCTTTCGGCACATCGAAGAACGGTGGAACAAAGGGCGCTTTGGCAAACGGTGGCTTGAAACCGACGACATCGTGGAGCGACGAAACTGGGACCAACACACGGGCCTCGGGCGCCAAAAGTTGTTTGAGGTCCGGCGGACCCACAACGATATTACCTTCATTGACGAGTTTCTCACCGAAGATTTCGTGCGAGAACAAGGCCTGTTCACCCAGAAATACAACAGCAAGGCGGGCCACTTTGAAGTCGACTCACGGGAGTTTTTGGCCGTCAAAAACCAACTGTTATCGATGCTTTCCAATCGCGGAAATCCGCGCATCACAGTGACAGATGGAAATCACGCCAATCGCGGGGAACTCGAACTTACCCACGCGCACGAGGGCACCGACCTTCAGCTCGACTGGGCCGAGCCCACGCTTCGCAATCTCGCGCACCTATGGGGACGCCCGGTCCACTTGGTGACACAAGTACAGCATAGCCGCGCGGTGTTGTCCCACGATGGAAGCACGTTCTCGACGGAAGGAATACGTCCACAGACCAAGGCACGACCCTGACCACCCGCAGCTTCGGTTCACTGTGTGTCCCGAAGCGCGGTGGCCCCAATAGACTGCACGTACAGCCTCGCCTCCGGACTGATGACCTAATCCCCGAACTTCACGTCGTTCTCACGCAAACGATACACCCATCCGAAAGCGTTTCCATCGCCCTTGCGAGGATGCAGAATGGACAATGAAAGCGGCACGCGACTACCTCGGCTCGGCGCGGATATCACCGCGCAATTTTCGGAACCCGGAGAAGCGCGCGTAGAAGATGCAAACCGGCACGTGCGGGTACTTGTCGAGTCTTGTGGTCCAATTGGCGTTCGAATTCGCGAGGTAGAGGTGCAAACACGAAGTGAACCGAAGCATGACGTGGGTCATTCGGCACATCGCATCGCCGCATCGATTCGCCCGGATGGTGAGCGCCTTTGGGCCGTTGAAGTAGACCCGCACTTGGGCGGCGCGGTGCTGCGAACCCATCCCGAGGATATGGCAAACGGCCGCTTTTTTCAGCTGGACATGACCGTTTCCGGCAAGCGTACGCTTCGCAGGTACAGTGTCGACAAGAATGGCGACCGCACACCCCAGGCATTCGACCTCACCCGCCGCCAATTAGAAGCGCTGGTAGATGGCCTCGCCCGCGGAGGTTCGAGGGAGGACGACTGACCCTGGTATTGTGGAGCATGATAGCTACGGCGTTTCCAGCCACGTTTGTCGACTTGGCGACGAACGCGCCGGATAGCACGCCCCTCGCCATCATCGTTCCGTTTCCGGGACTGCTTCCCGTCGCGTACGATGCGCTCGCATCACGTCTTGAGGCCGGCGGCTACAACGCAGTTCTACTGCCGTTGCCGGACGATATTGCCACGCTGTCAGTCCACTGGCAGAACGTCCAGGCGGCAACCTCCACGCCAGCGCTGTGGGTGGTCCATGGCCCCGCGGGAAGATGGCCCGTGCCCCGCACGGCTTGCGCGGTCGCGATGCTCGGAACGCCCTTCCGCCCCAGACCAGCCCTATGGCAAGCGTTGCCGCCATCGGCGGATCTGTCCAACGTCTACCCCCTGGCCACCGAAAGGTCCGGCTATCCGATGTCCTGGATGGTTCCCGTGCTCCCGCCTTGGGATGCCGCCCTGATGGCGACGGAAGCCGTCTCCCCCCCAACAAATGTTCCATTGTGGCTTGCCTACGCGCCCTTGGACGAATTTGCACCACCAGAGTCCCGACCACCTGCTGCGGAAAACCTCACCGTGATGCGCTTTGGAATGTTGGCAGGCTGGCGTCAGGATGCCCGTGCGGTGGACCTCTTGCTCGACCCACGGCCTGCCGATGCCCTCCTTCGCTGGGCGCGTCCATGGTGCGACCGGCAGCTTGAACCGCGGGAGTCGCCGTGAACGCCATTTCGATGCTGATGGATTTGGCGCCGCTGGTCTTCATGGCCTCCACGGAACTCACGTTGCTGACCACAAGCGACGGGGCCCGCATTTCCCTGTTTCACCTCCCGGCAGACGGCCCTCCTGTGTTGCTGCTGCACGGCCTCGCGGCAAACCATCGAACGTGGGACCTCGATGGCCATGGCCTCGCCGGTCCCCTCCAGCGCGCAGGCTACGATGTGTGGATGGTCGACCTTCGCGGCCGTCTCGACAGCGTCGGCGGTGGGGGCCCACGGCGCTGGGACCTCGATGACTATGGCCAGTTTGACGTCGAGACCGCCCTGTCCCACATCTCCGATTCCACGCAGGCAGCGACTGTCGCTTGCATCGGCCACTCGATGGGCGGAATGGTGTTGGCCACGCATCACTCGTTTCATGGAAGCGAAAAAGTCGGTCCTGTCATCATTTTGGGAAGCCCCCTCGACTTTTCGTATCCCGACCCCGTGCTGACGGCCGGCGCCGTCGCGATGCGGCTCGGGCAACCCGTACGCAAGATTCAAGGGCAGTGGGCGTCCAAAGCAGCGAGCATCTTTCCCAAGACTCCGCTCATCGACGCCTTCGTCGGTGAACCCGGCGCGACATCTCGGAAAACCCGACGCGACATCTACCGTACCGTCGTGGCCCCCATGAACGCCGGTGAGATGGCACAGTTGGCGCGAACTATCGACGAGGGCAGCCTCGTCTCCGAGGACGGAAACATCCACCACGTCGACAACCTATCTACGTGGACCTCTCCGCTTCTGGTCGTCGCCGGACGAACCGACCGGATTGCGCCTCCAGACCGCGTTGTGACCTGGGTAGATGCAGTGGCGTCCGAGGATGTCACCTGGTGGGTCCCTGGCCGGGCCAATGGTCTCTCCCACGAGTATGGCCATGTCGACCTTGTGCTTGCCGACGATGTCGAGACGACCATCGCACCGATGCTTCTCGAGTGGTTGGCTCCCCGTTGGCCACTCCCTACGCCGGACGCCCCCCAGTACCGCGCACAAGATGCGCCGTCCCCCTGAGACAAGCTCAGAGTTCGTTTGCCTTTTCCAAGCGACCTCGCGCTTTTTCCACTGGATACCGTTCCGCGTTTTTTTTCAGTTTTGCCTCAACAGCCGCCAACAAATCCACGTTTGCTGCCGCGCTCAGATTGAGCAAACAGACGAGAACATCGGCCATTTCTTCTGCAACCAAGGGTGTGCGCTGGACCACCGGTGGTTGCGGGCCGTCGTCCGCCGACCAGAGATACAACGCCAAGAGCTCGGCTGCTTCTACCGAAAGAGCCATCGCGAGATTGCGTGGACTGTGGTACTGCGCCCAATCTCGTGCAGCGTTGAAGGACTGAATCGAACGCCGCACCTCTGCAAGAGATGTCGTGGCATCCGACCAAGCCGATGTTCGACAGTCAGGTGAGGAGGATTCGTCTTTCATTGCCGGTCGCCTTATTCCTGTGCTAACTGAGAGACTGTGCGTCGAGCCCTGGCGAAGGCCGTGGGTGCCCAAGTGTTTCCGTGCGCTTTCGAAGCGGCACATTGCCCGCTATCGAATTAACGCGCGACACCCCTGGCCCCACTGGTTCAACAGCGCTTCCTGGGCCCGCGATTGGAGGAACCATGAAGTTCAAGTTTTTGCCCCTTTGTGCCCTTGCTATCGGGGCTTGCGACGGCGGCTCGTTGGATCAGGGCATCGACAAGTACGACAACACCGGCACAACCAACTCCGATGGAACCGGTGATGGAACCACAGGCGCAGATGGCGGTGGCGATGGTTCCGGCGACGACGGGTCCGGCGACGGCGGCTCGGGTGATGGCGGCTCCGGCGACGGCACCGGCGATGACGGCGGCCCCACTGTCTGCACCAATGCGTGGCTTCCCGTCGACAAGACTGGCTGGTCCAAGAGCTACGCCGTCACCTTCGATGGCGCCTCAGGCACGGGCACCGAAACCGGTCAAGGCCTGCTCACCAGCCATCCGAAGGCTTCCCTCGGAGAAGTGTACGGCGTCAGCGTATTGATCGAGACCTCCAGCTGGACCTACAACGTCATCGAATCCATCGGCTGCGACACCGAAGGCGAAGGGATGTACTTGTACGACTACGCTGGCGATTGGGGCTTCTCGATTATCGGCTTCCCCCTCACGGGCACGGTCACCGCGTCGCTCTCCCCCTATCGCCGCTTCTTGCCGCCCGAGTACGCCGTCGGCGCATCGGGCAACTGGAACTACTCCTACACCACTACCCTCGAAACCGTGATGGATTCCGGTTCCGGCGGCGGCGGCGGCGGTCCGACCACCTCCTCGCTGTCCTACGAAGGCACCTTCGCGGAAGCCGGCGTGTCGAGCATGGTGCTGCAAACTGGCGAAACTGTGATGGCGTATAAGCTCGTCAACACCTACGTTCGCGAAGGCCAGCCTCCGTTCGGTGCCCCGATGCCCGCCTCGGGCTACATTGAACAGTGGTATGTGAAGGGACTCGGTCTGGTCAAGGAAGTCAACATTGACGACGCCAAGCCCGACCCGATCCTTACGAAGGAACTCGTCAGCTACTCTGGCCTGTCCATCATCGAATAAACGGGCGAGCCTTCGCCCCTCACCTTCGCCCGTCTGTTGGCCCCGCAGTTCCTTCGGCCTTCGTCGCCTTCGGCCCAATTCGTGAGTTTCCCCGTGTTCATTCCCGCACTCCTCGCCCTCGTGGCGCTCGAAGCCTCGGCCACCCGGCCCGAGATGAAGATGGTGATGGCTGACCCTCGGTTGCCGAGCAAGCCCACCACCCACATTCTCGACGACCGCATCACCACCGGCCGCATCGAGAACTTCCGCGAGTTGTACGTCAATCCCGCGCAGGTGGGCGAGTCGCTCAAGCCCGTGGGCAAACTCGGGCCTGTCGCGCGGATGAACAACCCACCGGGAAAGCGGGCTAGCCTGCCGATTGTCAACGAAACGTCGAGCTACGCCGAAATCAGCGTCAATGGCATCAAGATTGGTGTCATCGATGCGCTTCAAAACGGCGCAATTCACGATGTGCAGCCCGGAGTGTACCAAGTCACCTTCGGCCTGCAAAACGGCTATGAAGAAACGCGCTCTATCGCGACCATGCACCTCGATGAAGCCATCATTCCCGGCGGCAAGGATGTGCAGGCGGCGTTGGAGTCGGGGTACGTTCCGACTTGGTCTGCCCGCCCCGACCGTGGGTATGTCGTTGTCGAACCGCCGAAGGTCAAAGCCAAGCCGCGTCCGCGCGTTCGGTTGCTCGCTTCGCGCATCGAGATCAACGAGAAAGTCATGTTCGCGCTCGGAAGCGCGGAAATCGACGCAGTCAGTCACGACCTCCTCGATGAAGTCGCCAAGATTCTCACGGAAAACCCCGAGATCGAGTTGGTCGAGATTCAGGGCCACACCGACAGCCAAGGTGACCCCGCGCTCAACCGGCAGCTTTCTGCTGACCGCGCCGCTGCGGTCCTCCAGTACCTCACGGGCAAGGGCATCGACGCCTCCCGGTTGCAGTCCCGCGGCCTGGGCCCCGACTCTCCGCTCGTAGAGGGCGACACCGAAGAAGCCTTCGCGGCCAATCGTCGCGTAGAGCTGCATGTGCTGAAGCAGCGGCCCAAGGTGCTCATGGAAGGAGCGCCCGAGGGTAGCGAAGCAGCCCCCGAAGGTAGCGAAGCAGCCCCCGGCGGCGAAGCTCCTACGCCCGAAGAATAGCGCGGAACATCGCGTGCGAGAGAGATGTGCGTCCAGCGCCCGGCAGGCATTTCCTGGCGGGCTTTTGGCGTTAGTGCTTTTGCCATCACCGGGCTGCGGCAGTGATTGTATCGGTGTTGGCTGCGCAAATGAGTTTGGCGCATCGCGTGTCGGGCTGCACATCGACCCCGACCTCTCACTTTCCCTCGCATCGCCCCGCGAAGCCGACCAATGGTTGGTCGGAGACCGCGCAGAAGGCATCGACTGGTCGGTGGCCGTGAGCGCTGGCGGCTTGTTGGTGGGAATGCCTGCGGCGGGCGAAGTGCGGTCCTTCCCGTTTCAGGGCATAGACACGGTTCTTGCGGTGGAATTTGGAGGGAGGCTACAAAGCGACGCACCCGGCGACCGTTTTGGGGAGACGCTCCTCGTGGTGGGAGACGTCGACGGCGACACGGTCCCCGAGGTCGCGATTGGCGCTCCCCTCCGTACGGTGGGAACACTCGTGCGCGAAGCTGGCGTCGTGCTCTTGGTTTCCGTCGCCACGGTACACCAAAGCGACAGTCCCATCTCGAATGTGCGGTCCCGAAAACTCTTGGGGCCCCAAGCAGGCGCGCACTTTGGCAGCGCCATCGCCACCTGTCCCGACATGGACGGAGACGGCGCGGCGGAGTTGCTCGTTGGTCTGCCAAGCTACAACGCCGACCAAAACGATGATGGCCGCATCGATCTCCCGCTGGCGGGGGCTGTGGCCTTTGTTCCGAGCATGTCCCTTCCCGCTGAAGGCGAAAGCATGACCATCAGCACCGCTACCTTGTGGACGGGCGCGGTCACAGGAGAACGTGCGGGGTCAAGCGTGGCGTGCGCGGACCTCATCGGCGACAGCACGCCCGACATCGCGATTGGCGCACCGTATGCAGACGGCGACCACAACGCCGAAGGTGCCGTGTATATCATCGACGGCGCCTCGCCCCGTTTCGGCGACCTCGCGCTGTTGGCAGATGTCACACTCAACGGAATGGTAGAGAACGACTGGCTTGGCTGGTCATTGGCCGCAGGCGACATCGATGGCGATGGCCAGGTAGACCTCGCCGCCTCCGCACCCGGATACGCTTCCGCAGCGGCTGCGCGCACCGAGGGGCCGCGTGGGCAAGTCGTCGTGTGGTCCGGCGACGACCTCCGCTCCGCCACGGTTCAAGCGGGGACCTACCGAATCCAAGGGCGCGCCGCGGGCGACAGCATTGGCCGCTCGATCCAGATCGAAGACATCGACAGCGACGGCTACGACGACCTATTCGTCGGGGCTCCCCGCCGTTCTATCGACGAAGCCTTCGACGCGGGCGCCCTCTACTTGTTTCGTGGCAACCCCAACTTTGACGGCTGGCGGCCATTTTCCGACCCTCGCACAGCCGACAATATCTGGGAAACGGCACGACAATACTTGGAAACCGGCGGAACGTTTGCCATTGGCGACGTAGATGGCTCCGGGACACCCGACCTCGTACTCGTCCATCGGCGCCAACCAGGGTAAACGACTGTCCTTTCTGGAGCGTTCTCGTGTTCCGCGCGCTTATTCCCGTTCTCCTCGCGGTCTTCCTCGACCTCGTCGGGTTCGGTATTGTGATTCCCCTCCTTACGTTTTACGCCGAAACCTTCGGCGCGACGGCATTGCAGGTCACTCTGCTCATGGCGTCCTATTCGCTGGCGCAGTTTTTGTTCGCGCCAATCTGGGGAGCACTGTCCGACCGTTTTGGGCGACGGCCCATCATGCTTTTCAGCATTTTCGCGACCGCAGCGGGCTTGGCCGGCTTCGCAAGTGCGACTGCCGTTTGGCAGCTCTTTTTGTTTCGCACACTGCATGGGATGGCAACGGCAAACATTTCCACGGCGCAAGCGTGCGTCGCCGACATCACGCCGCCCGAAAAGCGCGCGATGGGAATGGGCCTCATTGGGGCGTCCTTCGGGGTCGGCTTTACCGTCGGTCCCCTGATTGGTGGTGAGCTGTCGGCATTCGGCTACGACGCGCCTATCTGGGCGGCTGCGGGCCTCAGCGCGCTGAATTTTGTCGTCGCGCTCTTTCTTTTGCCGGAAACAAAAAAGCCCAGCGCCGAAACCAATGTCCGTCGGCGAAGTATCCATCCCGGTGCGTTTTGGGATGTGCTGCGACACCCTGTGGTTGGCCTTTGTGTCGCCCTCACCTTCGTGCTCACCTCCGCATTCGGAATGATGGAGAGCACATTCACGCTCTTTGCGGAGCACGAGCGCGAACTCACGGCGGCCCAAGTCGGGCGAATGTTTGGGGTAGCGGGCCTCGTCATGATTGTGGTGCAAGGCGGGCTGATTGGGCGGTTGGTGAAGCGGTTTGGAGAAGGTGCGCTCGTGCCGGTAGGTCTGGTGCTGTTGGCCATCGGCCTCGCGCTCCTCCCGTTGGCGCCCCCTGTCCTTCCAATGGTTTCCGTGTTTACCCTGATGGCCATTGGGCAGGGAATATCGAACCCAAGCCTCCAAGCGCTGATTTCGCAAGGCACTTCGGAGCAAGAGCAGGGCTTCGTCCTCGGCACCAACCAGTCGTTGAGCGCCCTCGCACGCGTTGTCGGTCCGGCTGCGGGCGGGCTGTTGTTCACCGTCGGAGGCCCCTCGGCCCCCTTCTTCACCGGCGCGGCCATCGTCGGCTTGTCGGTATGGTTGGCTATCGTGGCCATTCGTCGCCGCAACGAGGCCTTGTCTCAGGCCACTTCGGTCGGAGATGCCCTCTGAGCGGTCGCTTGCAGCTCCGTCAGCCAAGGGTCATTGGGCCAGCGGTTCAGGCCGCGCCGAAGCCGCTCATAGGCTTTTTCATGCAGCCCGGCAGATATTAGCTTCTCCACCATAAGACCGAGCTGGTGCGGTGTATTGGGCAAGGGGTCGGGGTCGGTCAAACGCGCCAAGCGCTTGACCTCCGCGGTCGGCCCCGTCACTTCGCGCAGGCGCGCCAGTACTTCGCGCGAGAAGGGCCCTCTACCGAGCTTATGCGCCTCTTCGACCAATACGGAGAGACCATGCTTGTTGGACCACACCAGCTCCAACGAGGCCTTCTCCATTTCCGCGCGCTTTTCGCCATCTACGACGCGGGATTCCAGAAGTACATTTCGTGCTCTGGACGTCTGGAAATTGGCGGCGATAGACGGCAATGCGAGAGCGAGCGCGACCGCCGCCAGGAGACCCACCACCCAAGGCGGGACGTGGATTCCGAGCGATTGTGCAAGTGCCTGTAAACCCGCGAGGATGTCATCGAGCCCTCTCATCGACCCTTCTCCACTCTTCATTTCGGAACGCATCGCCATAGCCGCCTGACCGACCGGAGTGGTCGGCGAGCAGCCGTGAACGGTTGTGCGCATCGCCAGCTTTGTTCCGCGCACCCGACCGAGCAGATGGGATCTCGCCGCACCCGCTCCGTCGTTTTTGCCGCAACCTTGCCGTTGCGAACGTGCGCCTTGTAAACACAGGCGCTGAAGGGTCCAGCGGCTTTTGGTGGGTTCAAGGCGCACATGTGTTTTCAAGCGGGTAAACTGCAGTGCCGGAGTGCCCATGCCCCCCTATCGTCGCATCTTTGTCCTGTTGATCGGTCTTGCTGGCTGTGGGCAGGATTACAGCATCAAGTCCAAGCCCGACTTGGAGGAAGAAGGCTCGACCTCCGAGACAGTCGAGATTTATCCAATTGGCGAAGGTACGCTGTCGGCTCCATGGTGCCCCGAAGACGACGAACTGCCGCGCGCTTCCGCCATCAACGAAGACTGCTCAAAAGAGGTCGTGACCGGCACGCTCGATGCGGTGGTGGAGTGGGAGCTGCCGCGCTGGTCCAACTATGGTGAATACAGCCAAATCGTGATGGCGCCCGTCGTGGGTCAATTGGATGACGACAACGGCGATGGCGTTGTCAATCGCGATGATGTCCCGGACATTGTCGTCGTCACCGATGATGAAGGAGCCCATACCCACAAAAAGGGAATCCTGCGAATTGTGCCCGGCGACGGCATGACTGGCGGACGTGCGGTACAGCGCGTCGACATCGACGTAGATGGCACTTCGTACCAAGTCTACCCATACCGCTATTCCAATGTAGCCTTGGGCGATGTGGATGACGATGGTGAGGCCGAGCTTGTCGTCATTGTGCAGGTATTCGAAGGCCCCGGTGGAGAAGACGGTGGCTCGGGAATGGACACGCAGGTCCCCGATACCGCGGTTCCAGGCGGAAGCGACGGCGGCGGAACAGAAACAGGCGGAAGCACCACGCAGCCGCCTATTTTCCCCGACTTGCCCCCGCCTCCCGAGGGCGAGGACGCTTGCTTTGTTGCCGCATTTGCCCCAGACCTTTCGATTGACTGGCTTGCATTGGACGCGGGCATCAGCTGTGGCGGGCACGCTCCTGCGCTTGCAGACCTCGAAGCCGATGGTTCCCCCGAAGTTATCGTCGGCTCTTACATTCTGGATGGCGCGTCGGGGGCCGTCCGCTCCAAGGGCAGTGCGGGCGTTGGCGCGTACCGCTGGCACCCAGAGACCGGCTACCACCCCGTCCCCGCCGACTTGGACGGCGACGGCCTCATGGAAGTCGTGACCGGCCGCACAATCTATGACCGGTCGAGCAACATTATTTGCGACACTGGCTCCGACGAAGACGACGGCTATGCCGCCGTTGCCGACCTCAACATGGACGGCGTTGGCGAAGTCGTGAGTGTTGGAAATGGTATGGCGCGTGTGTTTGGTTTGGACTGTGTCGCAACCGCTGCGTGGCCGCTCGCGGGCACCGGAAATGGTGGACCACCAACCATCGCAGACTTCGACGCAGACGGACTTCCCGAAATCGGCATCGCATCGGGCACGCGGTATGCAGTCTACGAGCCAGACGGCTCGCTGGTTTGGTCGGCCGTCGTCAGCGATGAATCGAGCGCATCCACAGGCTCTGCGGTCTACGACTTCGAAGGTGACGGCCAAGCCGAGGTCGTTTATGCCGATGAGGCCACGCTTTGGATTTTTGACGGCAAAGAAGGAAGCGTCCGGTACCAAAGCTCCGCCCACGCCAGCCGCACCTTGCACGAGTTCCCGACGATTGCGGACGTCGATGGCGACGGGCTTCCCGAGGTGGTGGTCCCCAATGGCGGCGGGCACCAAGGGGAGAACAAAAACGGACTTTGGATTCTCGGTTCCGCCAATGGCGACTGGCTGCCGGCCCGTCAGGTTTGGAACCAACACGCCTATAACTTGGTCAACATCAACGACGACCTCAGCATTCCTGCACCAGCGCGGTCAAATTGGCCATTGCACAACAACTTCCGCAGCGGAGACCCCCAGCCCGTCTCGGGTGGGGCCGCGCCCGATGTGGTGCCATTCGCCGAGCTGTGTTTGCTCGAATGCGAGCGCAATAGCTTGGTAATTCGCGTGCGAATGGGGAACGAAGGAGCGGTCGCTATGCGCCGTGACGTCCCCGTCTCCATTTACGCGGAGGACATCTCCGGGTATCGCACCTACCTGGGGAGTGCATTTACGTTGGGTGAGGTGGAACCTGGCGGGGTAACGGATGGTATCGTTTTACGGGTTGACTGGACAGGCTATGAAAACCAGAACCTCGTGGTAGTGGCCGACGACGAAGAAGGCCTGCCGTGGGTGCCCGAATGTGACGAAACCAACAATGAGTTGTTTTTTGAAACTCCTGCGTGTCCGTAGCCAAAGGCGAGTTTGATGGAAGTGGAAATCCTGGTTCTCCCGGCTTTGACCGACAATTACGCGCTGTTGGTCGCCGACCCTAGCACGGGAAAAGCGGCTTCTATCGATGCACCGGAAGCAGGAGTCCTTCTGGATGCGCTGCAGAAGCGGGGATGGACCCTCGACGCGATTTTGACCACGCACCATCATCCCGACCATGTGGGCGCGAATTTGGCCTTGGTGCAGGCCACCGGATGCAGAGTCGTGGGGGAATCGCTCGACCGTGACCGGATCCCCGGTTGGACCACAGGCGTCACCGAAGGCGACACCGTTTCCGTGGGTTCCATGCAGTTTTTGGTTTGGCGTACGCCTGCCCATACCCGTCACCATCTGAGCTACTGGCTTCCTTCGGCGGAGGCCATTTTTGTAGGCGACACGTTGTTTCCGGTAGGTTGTGGGCGTCTATTCGAGGGGACAGCCGAGCAAATGTGGACGGCGATGTGTCGGTTTCGTGCGTTGCCTGCGTCCACCCGCGTATACTCTGCACACGAATACACTGCTGCCAACATTCGATTTGCGCAAACGATTGAGCCGGACAACCTCGCGCTGCGCGCGCGTGCCCACGATGTCGCGGTCTTGCGGGAACGACAGGAACCAACGGTGCCCACCACCATCGCGTTGGAACGAGCGACCAACCCCTTCATGCGCGCCGACATTCCATCGGTGATGAATGCCGTATTGACGGAGCATGCCACGCCAACGCAAGTGTTGGGAGAAGTGCGCGCGCAGAAAGACCGCTTCCGCGGGTAATCCGCGCGGGGCGGTGACAGTGTGACTGGTCTGTATACAATTGGGGCATTTGCCGCGCATTGTGGGCCAATGGGGACTTGGCACGTCTGGGTCGTGGTATCCCTGTGAGAATTCTGAACATTTTACCACCTCATTTTCGTGCAGCCCCACGCATGACCAGATACACTGTTCCTATGAACAGCACACCTCGTCGATACCTCGTGGCTTGCCTCCCGGTGTTCCGATTGGAACGCTGTGGTTGGACTTCCGATCAACACGTCATCCTAGTGGATGAAGAACGAAATGCGCTGCGCGTTCAGGCTGCCACACCTGCTGCCGTCAAGGCTGGGGTTCGAGCGGGCATGAGCGTTACGGAGGCGCGCGCCATCTGTCCATCCGTACAGATAGAGCGCCGGATACCAGAAGAAGAAGCCGAAGACTTGTCTGACCTTGCAAGCCAGCTGCTCCAAGTCTCGCCGTCCGTGGCGCCCCTGCCCCCGCATGCACTCGTGGCCGAGATTGGCCGCACGGCATTGCTTCTTGCGCGGAATGGAGAGGGGCCACCCCCCCAGCGGGTCGGTGCGGAGCGCGTGGTGATGGAGCGCGTACGCCGTCGTCTGCGCTCTTTGGGACATGCCGTTCGTGTCGTCATCGCCGACGACCCCTCCACGGCACTGGCATGTGCCGCCTGGGGCCAACACGACCAAATTGTGCCCATCGGAGGCGGGCCGGCCGCTCTTGCGCCGTTGCCGCTGGCTGCATTGGGTCTTCCTATGGATGCGCACGACCTCCTCGTCGGTTTGGGCATTGCCACCATCGGAGATTTCGCCCGTTTGCCGCCGGCGTCACTCACCAGTCGCTTTCCCCCGCTCATTGTCTTGGCGCACCAACTCGCGCGCGGAAATGCACCCGCCCCGATTTTGCCACTCGAAACGGAAGATGAAGCCATCGTGCTTCAGCAAGACTTGCCGTCGCCTGTATGTATCTTGGAAGCGTTGTTGTTCGTCATCAACGCATTGCTACGAGAAGCCTGTGCGCAACTTGCGGTATCGGGTCGTGCTGCAGTTCATTTGGGTTTGTCGTTGGGACTCGAGGGTGGACGATGGCAGCATTTGTCCATTCGATTGGGTGACCCCACGCGGGATTCGAATCGGATTTTGGCGCTGGTCCGGGCGCGGATGGAGCAGGTGCAGCTGGCCGGTCCCGCAGAGTCGGTGTGCCTCGAAGTCATCGACCCCATCCCCTTTGATGGTCGGCAGCGCGACATTATCGACCGGCAACGCTCCGTTGAGAAACTTGCTGACCTCTCGGCGCGACTGCAAGATGCGCTTGGTCAGGCGAACGTGGGCGTGCCAAGATGCGTAGACCACCAGCGCCCGGAGTCCGCCTGGGCGTGTGACCCTATTCGTGCCGAAGAGTTGGGCGATGCCGTGGTGTATCGCTCTCGGGCGGCTGCCCCGTTGGTTCGTTCGTCGGCGCACCAAGCAGTGGGCATCGCGCGTGGGGCGCGTCCGACCGCCCCCTCTTTTCCCCCTGAACCCCACGCCCCTTATGCCCGTACAGTACGCGATGTGCGGCATCCGACCGTACGCCAAGCGCTCCAGTCAGACCCTGCTGCGGAATGGGAGGGCTTCTTGGCGCCGCTCCAAGCCGCTCGTCCGGCGTTGCTTTTGCCGCAACCCGTCGCAGTCGATGCGCGTACCGGCGTGTGGGGACGTCCTGTTTCGCTGCATATCGATGGGCGATGGATGGGCGTTGTCCAAGCAGATGGGCCCGAACGTAGACGTGGCGGCTGGTGGACCACCGCACCATTCGACCGGGAGTATTGGCGTGTCACCTTCACAGACGGTCGAAAGGCGTGGGTATATCGAGAAGACGAGCGTTGGGCCCTGCATGGCTGGTGGGATGCCGACACCCCATGACGACGCCCCCGCTGCCCGGCACAACTCCACCGCGAACCGCAGAGATGATGTGTTCGTCGAGCTTTTCGTTCTGCGAAGGAGCCAGCAGCCCCGAGGAACTCATCGAAGAGGCCACCCGCCTTCGCCTTACCGCTGTCGCCATCACCGACCGCGACGGCGTATACGGCCTGCCACGCGCATGGCGCCGTTGGCGGGAGCTGGCGCAAGAACACGGACAGCAAGCCGTCCCCCGCTTGGTATGCGGCGCGCGCATTACCATTGAGGGAGGTCCAGGTGCAGTGTTGCTGGTCCAAAACCTCGCCGGATGGTCCGCACTCTGTCGCCTGCTGACCCACGCACGCTGCGCAGGCACACTCGACCTTCATCCCCAAGAGTCCCCCCATACCCGCGGTGGTTCGGAAAAAGGCCACGGGCGGGTTCCGCTGTCCGTATTGCTATCTGCTGGTGAAAGCAGTGGATTGGACGTCATCTTGGTCGGCGACTGGCACCCCACCGACGCCCTTGCCGTCGCCGCATCATTCCCCGACTGCACCTCATTGGCGTTGCGCCGTCACCTCGACGGTGCCGATGGGTGGCGCACCGCGGCCGCGCAAAACCTGTCCCAACATACGGGCATTCCGCTCCTCGCTACCACCGCACCCTTGAGTCACCACCCCAGCCGACAAACCCTCCAAGATGTGCTCACATGCATTCGATTGGGATGCACTCTCGATGAAGCAGGCACTGCACTGGCCGCGAATGCCGAGCGCCATCTCCGCAGTCCCGCCGCGTTTTGGGCCCTCTTTGCGGACACCCCCGCGGCGATTCATCGCGGCCTTGTCATCGCCGACCGCTGCCGTTTTTCGTTGGCCGAGCTCCATTACCAATATCCTCGGGAAGTAGTACCTCCCACGTACACCGCGATGTCATGGCTGCGAGAGCTCACACGCAGAGGAGTAGTGTGGCGCTACCCGGATGGCGCACCCGCGAAAGTAATGCGCCAAATCGAGCACGAGCTGGACCTTATCGAACGCCTCGACTTTCCCGCCTACTTTCTTACTGTCCACGACGCCGTACGATTTGCCCAAGAACGTGGAATCCTTTGCCAAGGACGCGGAAGCGCTGCCAATTCCGCCGTGTGTTTTGTCTTGGGCGTCACCGCCGTTGACCCTGCATCCACCAACCTACTCTTCGAGCGCTTCATCTCCGAAGAACGCGGAGAGCCCCCCGACATCGACGTCGATTTTGAACATGAGCGGCGAGAAGAGGTCATACAGTACATTTTCAACAAGTACGGTCGCCACCGCGCAGCGATGGTGTGCAATATCATTACGTGGCGGTCCCGCTCCGCGGTGCGCGACACCGGAGGTGCGCTCGGCCTCTCTCGCGACCAGCTCGACCAACTTGCGAGCCAAGTACAATGGTTCGACCGCGGCAAGATTTCCGATGAACAGCTAAAGCAAGCCGGTCTCGACCCTTCCGACCACCGCGTTCGCCTTACGTTGGAAATTGCCGCACAACTGCGCGGACACCCCCGCCACTTGGGCCTACACAGCGGCGGCTTCACCATCTCCGACGGCCCGCTGGTTGACCTCTGCCCCATCGAACCCGCGACGATGGTCAACCGCACCGTTCTACAATGGGACAAAGACGACATCGACACCGTCGGCTTCATCAAGGTCGATGTGCTCGCATTGGGGATGTTGACCTGTATCCGCCGTACCTTTGACCTCGTACAACAGCACTGGATGCGTCCATTGTCACTCGCATCGGTGCCCAACGATGACTCCGCCGTCTACGACATGTTGTGCAAAGCCGACACTGTGGGCGTATTTCAAATCGAAAGCCGTGCCCAAATGTCGATGCTGCCACGGCTCAAGCCCCGCAATTGGTACGACATCGTTGTGGAAGTGTCAATTGTTCGACCAGGTCCCATCCAAGGCGGCATGGTCCACCCATACCTTCGCCGCCGAAATGGCGACGAGCCCGTCACCTATGCGCATCCTGCCCTCGAACCCATTCTCGCACGCACATCCGGCGTCCCTATCTTTCAAGAACAAGTCATGGCAATGGCCGTCGCTGTGGGCGGCTTTACGCCCGGCCAAGCCGACCAGCTTCGCCGCGCGATGGGGGCTTGGCGAAAAAGAGGCGGTTTGGAGCCCCTCGTACAACGCCTCATGGACGGAATGTCCGCAAATGGAATCACACGCGACTACGCTGAACAAATCGCCAATCAAATCAAAGGATTCGGCGAATATGGCTTTCCCGAGAGCCACGCAGCCAGCTTCGCCCGCTTGGTCTATGTCTCAAGCTGGCTAAAATGCCACTATCCGGCAGCTTTCGCAGCAGCGTTGGTCAACAGTCAGCCCATGGGCTTCTATTCTCCCCGCTCTATCCTCGGAGATGCACAAAGACACGGTGTCGCTATTCATCCCGTCGACGTTCGCTGGAGCCATTGGGACTGTACACTCGAGAAAGTCCCTTCGCCCTCATCCGTCGACATTACCCACGACCACGCCATTCGTATTGGCTTTCGCCTCGTAAAAGGACTCTCCGAAGCAAGCGTCCTCGAACTCACAAGAGCGAGGTCGATTCGCCCATTTTCCAGCATTGGCGACCTCTTTCGACGTACGCGCATCGAGCGACATGAGGTCGTCTTATTGGCACGCGCAGGCGCACTCGACACATTTGCACCCGACCGTCGCCAAGCGATTTGGATGGCAGAAGGCCTGGTCGACCTTCCTTTGTTTCGTGGCCTCCTGCAGAGCGCACCCGAACCCGCCCTCCCCCCTACCCAAGCCCTCGACGAGCTCCGGGAGGACTTCCGTATTGTTGGCCTCAGCACCCGCCACGACCCTCTCCGAATGGTGCGCCCTTCCCTTCAAAAGGCAGGCATTCTCTCCGCACGCGACGTCACCCAGCAACCCGCGGGAACCATCGTAGATGTGGCAGGCATCGTCAGCAATCGGCAGCGCCCGGGCACCGCATCCGGCATTGTCTTTATGACGCTCGAAGACGAGACGGGCATGTTGAACCTCGTGGTGAAGCCCAAGCTGTTTGACGCGCAGCGGGTTCTCATCTTGCAAGAGAACTTGCTTCGCGCCCGTGCGCGCGTGCAGCGGGATGGCGACAGCGTCAGCCTCCTCTGCTTCCGCTTTATGCGGGTCCAAAACATTCCCCACGTGCAAACACGAAGCCGCGACTTTCATTGATACGACATCCCCCCTCGCGGTGCGTCCACGCCTCGCTTCGCGTGCGAAGCAACTGCCCGAAATAGCGCACAGCACCGCCAACCCCCGCCCTCCAAAGCCCGTGCGCGCGCACAACCAAAAACCCCGCGCATCCGCCTCCCCCAACGATGGGCGCACGCGCGCAAGCAGCGTCACAACGCGCCGTCGCCGCACCCGAAGAACGACCCAAGGGGAAAATGCCGACCCATGATTCGGCGGGCACACAACCACTCGCACATTCACGTAATACCGCTTACTATGTCCCCACAGCGAATCCCCTCGGACCACAGCCGCCAACCCGCAACGCCCCAGAGCCTGCGTTTGGCGCACAGATGCACCAAGTTTCAACAGACAGACAAAACCCGCCAACGAGACACATGGGAAACCCATGTCCCCAGTTCACAAAAATTATGACGCAATTTTCGCAAAAATGCGTTAGCATTCATCCCATCACAGCCGAATTATTCAATAGGCCCAAAGCCACCCCACAATCCCTGTGAATACCGCCTCCCTTCAGACTGAACACGCTGCCGCCGATCCATTAGCAAACGTCTACTTCCGCGTGTCACCCAGCCTATCCTCCCACGTTGGAGCCACCTTGCCCCGGCCCACACCCATTCTGCAGCTCATCCGGCGCCTCGTTCGCGACGAGACCGCTGCATCGCATATCGAATATGCGCTCATTGCGGGCTTCGCGGGAGTCTCCCTGTCCGTGGGCCTCATCACCCTAAAGGACGGCCTCGTGACGTTTTACACCAACTTGGCCGCATTGCTCGCAGGCGTCACCTGAGCCAGGCACGCCACCCACACGCGTGACACTTCCCGCGAGCTTCGCCCTACCCCTAAAAATGCGCGTTTGTGGGCCTTTTTGTCCCTCGTCACCTTTTCTTCCCACACGCCATCGCGGGAAATAAAGGCCGGGCACGTCCCCACACCGCAGCGCCCCCCGCGCTCTGACTTCGCGCCAGCGGCGGCTTCACACCTGCCGGGAGAAGTTTTCGACGAACGAAAGCTCGCCCTCGTCGCCGCGAACCTCCGTGCGAACCACGAGACTATCGCCCATCGCCTCGAACCAGCGTGTGACGCGCGCTTCGCCGATGCGCAAGGTTTGCACCGCGCACTCTTCCGACATGCGGGTCCACTCGCCTTGCTCGACCGGCCCATCCAACACGAACCGCTCCTCGAGCGGAATCACCTCGATGGTGTCGCCCAAGGCGGCCGGATGCGCAGGAGTACCAAACGCCTCTCGCGCCCAGATTCCGCCCAACCCCGCCTGCGGGTCGTCGTCGGCGAGCGCCGCAGGCCCCAAGAGCCCCAGCGCTGCTGCAACAACCAGAGGATGTGCATCGATTCTCACGCGAACCTCCAACTTGCCGTGGAACTAACCTAACTGGTCTACACGCCCACAAGAACCTTCGCTCTCGCAGAATCCGTGCAGAACACGCGCACACCGTACTACTTTCTACCGAAACGCCCCTGCATCGCGATGCTTGGCGTGACGGCGTGGCGTTCGTGACGCTGCGCCATTCCGTTGTTACCCGAATCTCCAAGACCCGCCGCACCAGAATACACATTCGCCCATGCACAATCGCTCATGTTCCTGAGGCACTCGTGGACGTCGTAAGCTCACCCACCCCACGCACCGCGCTTTTTTGTGTGGCAGTCAGCCTTTTTGGTGCATGCGCCAAGCCTTCAGCTCCGGAAACCAGCGCTTCCCCCGATGCGCCCCCCTTGCTTCCCGCCCCCGAAGGCACCACCTACGCACTTGGCGAAACCACCCCCGCCGACCCGATTGTCGCACGCGTCGTCAACCAAGGCCTGTTTCCATGGGTCGAAAGCCTCGCTGGCGCGGCAACCGCGCTGGTCTTGGACGAAAACGCTCCGCTCACCGTCGAACACGCCCGTTGGGCCGCCATTCGCGCTGGCTATCCCCATGCCGTCGTCAACATCGTGACCGGCGTGGAGCCCCATGGCGCGTTTCCCAACGAGCTCTCCGATGCCCTCCGTCCGATTGTGAAAATCGGTGACCACGTGGGGATTGTGCGCGCACGCACCAACGCCGGCGACCGGTGGCTGGCTTTGGTGGGCCGCCCTCGCACCACCATTCACCCATTTCCTCGTGAATATCCAGTTGGCGCCACTCTGGACGTCACGAGCGACGACCTCGCGAGCTGGCATCTCGTCTCCCCCACGGGCGATATGTTCGAGGGCCGCATCCCCATTCAGGTTCCGCTCGACCGTCCCGGCGAATGGCTGCTCGACCTCCGCCGCAGCGGCCTAGAGAGCGAGCAGCTTTTGTCCGTTCCCCTGTACGTCGGCATGACCACGCCTGTCGCACCGGTTGTCCTACCTGCCGAGGACGCAGCTTCCCGCGGCGTCGCGACCCTCCGCGACGACGTTTTGGACGGTCTTTACGACATTCGCCGCGCATTTGGCCTTCCCGACCTCACCTGGGACCAAAGCCTCGCGAATTTTGCGCTCACGCCGCTCCAACAATACCAAAGCGGCGATTGGAGCCCCGCATACGGCATTCAGCGGCTCCGACGCGCAGGCTACCTCGGCGGACCCGTCGCCCAGCTCGCGTGCACCGCGCCGGATGTTCCATCCTGCTTGTCGCACCTCATGTCCAACGCAGACGACCGCGCAGCGCTCCTCAATAGCGGCCTGCGCTTGGTCGGCGCCGCAGGGGAGATTCGCGCAACCGACGTCTCGCTGCTCCTCAACTTGAGCTCCGAGTAGGCCATGGTCGCGCGTCTGTCCCTCCTCGTATGCGGCCTGCTGCTCCAGTCTTGCCACGCACGGCGTCCCCCTGCCGACCCCAACGACTTGCCCCTCGCCGTCGCCACCACCGACCGCGCCGCAGAAGTCCGCTACCGACCCCAAGCCGCCCCCGATGGCCCCGACGCCGAGCTCCTCACCTACTTTCCCGACGCAACGTGGGATGCGGGCCTCGACCACGCCGCACGCTTGGTGCTCGGCGCCATCGTCGACGAGCGCGCGCGCTTGGCCACGCCGACGACCAGCGCCGCCGCTGCTATCGCTGGCTATCCTGGCCAGCCCCACTTCTTGCGCCACCTCAACGGAGGCGCGTTCCCGCACCCGCTGCTGGAGCTGATTCAGACCCAATCCAACGGCGCATCTATCGACGTCGGCCTCGCGTCCCGCACATTCTCCGACGGTCGGGTCTTGTGGGTGGTCGCGTGGTCCTACCACCGCGCGGAGGTCGACCCCCTGCCCCGCGACATCAAGCTCGACGACGCGCTCCCCATTCGCGTCACCACACGGCACTCCGGGCCCCTTCGCTTGTTTGTCACCCCGCCCGACGGCCCCGTGCGCGAAATGGCGATTTCCGCCGAGGCCGCGCGCTGGGTCGACATGTTTCACACCCCCGGCGAATACCGCGTCGAGGTGGTCGCCGAGCGGGAGGGAGCAAGCGACGTTCTACTCCTGTTCAGCGTTTTCGTCGAGGCTCCCGCGCCGCCGGTCCCCCGATTGGCGTGGCACCCGCTGCCCGAACCCAATCCGATTGTTGCCGAGGAAGAGCTCTACGAAGCGCTCAACGCCGCCCGCCAGCGCCACGGCCTCCCCCCCGTGCGCCACTTCGACCTCTTTCGCGCCGTCGCGCGGGAACACTCCGCGTTTATGGCCCATGTCGGTCGCCTGGGCCACACCCTCCCGGGCGTCACGACGGGCGTGCCGGACCATGCTGCCTTGGTGGCGCATCCCCAGGCCAAGTTCTACGAAAACGTTGCCGTGGCCCTCACAGCCGAAGATGCACACCAGTTGGTCGAAGACTCTCCCGGCCACTTCCGCAATCTGTTGTGTGAAACGTGTACCCACGTCACGATTGGCGTCGCTATTGAGCCCGTGCTCGAAGGACGCCCGCGCTTATTTGTGACGTGGGAGCTGCTCCAGTTCCCCGAGGGCCCTCCCCGCGCCCTCCCGGAGCGCTGACCATGGGCTGCGCCGTTGCCTTCGAGAATGTGAAGTTTCAGTGGCCAGGCGCGTCCGCGCCTCTTCTGGACGCCTTCTCGCTTCACCTCCAGCACGGCACTGCGACCGCTTTGGTCGGCGCGAGCGGCTGCGGCAAGTCCACCCTGCTGCGCCTCGCCGCCAGCTTGCTGCCGCCCACGAGCGGCGCGGTCCGCACCGAAGGCGCCCAGCCCGCGCGGCGCGCGTTCGCGTTTCAGGCCCCCAACTTGCTGCCGTGGCGCACTCTGGCCCAAAACGTCGGTCTCCCCTTGGAGCTTTCCGGCGCACCCCCGAACGCTTCCGAACGAGTACACGAAGCGCTCGCCCAGGTCGGCCTTTCCGACGCCCACGCCCTCTACCCGCACCAACTCTCGGGCGGCATGCAGATGCGCGCGAGCCTCGCCCGCTGCCTCGTTACCCGCCCTGACGTCCTCTTGCTCGACGAGCCCTTTGGCGCCCTCGACGCCCTCACGCGAAAAGACGCCTGGATGGTCTTTCAAGACGCCTGGACCACCGCCGGCGCAACCGTTCTCCTCGTTACCCATGACATCGACGAGGCCGTGCTCTTGTGCGACCGCGTGGTGGTCTTGGGAGGGCGCCCCCTCGAAGTTCGGGCCGATATTTCGGTGCCCTTCGCCCGTCCCCGTCCTCCTTCGCTTCGGCACGACCCCGCTTTCGGCGCCCTCGTCGCGTCCTTGGAGTCCGCCTTATGAGCACGGCGCGCTGGCAACCGTGGGCCGTAGGCGGCGTCTTGCTGTTGGCTTGGCAGCTCGCGGCCGCCCCCTTGCCTCCCTACCTCATGGCAGGCCCTGTAGAGGTCGTAGAGGCCATCGCCGCGCGCCCGACCGAACTCGCCCACGCAGCCTGGACCACCGGCTCAGCGGCCGTTGTGGGCCTCGCGCTCGCATCCGCGGTCGGGCTCTCTGCCGGTGCATGGTTCGCGGCGTCGCGGGCCGCAGAGCGCGCGTTTTACCCCGTCGCGTTGTTGGCCCAAACGATTCCGATTATCGCCATCGCACCCCTTCTCGTCGTCTGGCTCGACTACGGCTGGTGGGTTTCGACCGTATCTGCGGCCGTTGTGAGCTTCTTCCCGCTCCTCACCGGCGCGCACGTCGGCCTTCGCGCGGCAACACCCGAGCAAATTGAATTGTTCCGCCTCTATGGTGCAACACCCCTGCAACAGCTCCTCCAGTTGCGCATTCCCGCGGCCGCGCCCCACTTGTTCGCGGGCCTGCGCACAGCCGGCGGCTTATCGGTGATTGGCGCGGTCGTCGGAGACTTTGTCGGCTCCAACGGACAGCCCCCGTCCCTCGGAAATATCGTCCTCAAGGCATCCGCCGCCGCCGATGTGGCAAGCTCGTTCGGCGCCGTCGTGGCAAGTGCCTTGCTGGCCCTCGGATTATTCGTACTTACCCGTACCGCCGAACGCGCACTGGTCGGCCATTGGTTCGGTGACCGCAGCCCCCCCACCTAAATCGAGAGACCTTATGCGCCAAACGCTCGTTATGCTCGCGCTCTTGTCGGCGTGCTCCCCCGCTCCCGAAAGCGGCCGCACACCCATTCGCTTGGCGCTCAACTGGTTCCCCGAGCCGGAGTTTGGTGGCTTCTACGAGGGCGTACGCACGGGCATTTACGAGGCCGCAGGCTTCGACGTGGAGATTGTACCGGGCGGACCCGGCGCGCCTACACTTTCGTTGCTGGGCGCCGGGAAAGCGCAGATAGCCATCACTTCCGCCGACGACCTCCTCGTCAAGCGAGAAAAAGGCGTACAAGCCGTCGCCGTATGGGCGGCGTTTCAGAACTCTCCCCAAGGCTTGATGGTTCACGCGAATTCGCCCGTGCAAACCCTCGCCGACATTGGCCAGCAGCAAAACGCGCGCATCGCCATTGAGCCGGGCCGTCCCTTTCAACAACACCTTTGGCGGCACCACAACTGGAATGGCGTGGTAGAAGCCGTTCCCTATGGCGGCAGCATCGGCCCTTTCCTCACTGACCCCGCCGCCATTCAGCAAGCATATGTCACATCCGAGCCTTGTATTGCGGAAAGCAAGGGCGCCCCCGTTCGCTTTTTGTCCGCCGCGGACTCGGGCTGGAACCCTTACGGCACCGTCGTCGCGGTTGCAGATCCACCGCCCGCTTGGACCGAAGCATTCCTGGCCGCCACCGCGACCGCATGGGCCGCCTACCTCGCGTCGCCCGAGGCCACGAACGCGCACATTGTCTCTCTCAATGACCAGCTCGACATCGCATTGATGGACTGCATTTCGCGCCTCCAGCATCCGTTTGTCGACACGGGCGCACCCTTGGGCCAACAAACCGCAGAACGCTGGGCTGGCACCGTCGAAAACTTGCGTGCAGTGGGCGCCCTGTCCACCACGACCTCTGCAGATGGTGCTTGGCGTCCTTTGCCTTGAGCGGCGCCCACCGCGATTTGTGGTACCTTACGCGCTTGTGGAGACCTGCACCGTGCACGCCGTTTCGCTTGCCGACGTTCGCCTGCTCAAGCGTGCCCAGGCAGGCGAGCCGGCTGCACACGCGCAGTTGTGGGCCGATTGGCGGGACACCATCTGGAGTACCTGCCGCGCGATGACCGCCTCCGACGTGACGGCGCGCGCGCTCCTGGACGCCCACTACCAGCACCTTCCCACAGCCGTCCGCCAATGGCCACGCGACCAGCCTTTGTGCTGCCTCGTCGCGCATTGGAGCCACGCCCGCATTCACCAATTCCTGCAACTTCCCCCGCTCACGGGCATCACTATGCCAGCGGCGACCCGCGCAGCACCCCCGCTCGCGAAGGACATCCCCACCCGCTTGGCCCTCGTCCCCCCTGCAATTCGTCTTGTGTATCTGCTGGACCTCTTTTACGGCTGCCCCGCTCCCACGATGGCATCGCTGTTGGGGGTCGCAGAGACCGAGCTTCGCCTCGCACGCGCGACGGCTGCATGGACGCTGTTGACACCGGAGTCACCGTGAAGGTCACCCGCGACAACATCGAAAGCTACCTTCCTTGCTACGTTTGCGGCGACATGCCCGAAGCGATGGTCGCCGCAATTGACGCAATCGTCCACACCGACGACGCCTTGCGGGCCCGCGTGGACGTGTTGCGCGCCAGCCGCGATTTGTGTCGCGACACCTTGCTGCAACGGGCGCCTTCCGAGGATGCACCGCCCGAACCCGTCGCGCCTGCGCCGCAGCGCGTGTTTCCGATAGTGGGGCTCTCGGTCGCTGTCGTGGCTGTCCTGCTCACCGCCCTCGCCACCGAACCCGCGCCTGGGCCCACCATCGCTGCCCGCCACGCCCTCGCCAACGACGACCGCGACATCCTCCGCGCCGCCACCTCCGATGGCTTGTCCGCGCTCCTGGTGCAAGCGGGCGTCTTGCCCTCCCAGGCCTGCGTGCCCGACCTTTCGCAACGCGGCCTCACCTTGGTCGGCGCCCACCTCGCCACCCTCTCCACCCCTACGCTCCTCGTCTACGAAGCCGACGGCCAGCGCTACACCTTGGCACATACCTACACCCGTCCCCCTGCCGCGCACCCCACCCACGTTCAAACGGTCGGAGGCGTGGTAATTCGTGGATACTCCGAGCCATCGGGCACATGGGTCGAATGGACCCACCACGGCACCACGCATCAACTCACGGGCCCCTTGCCGCTGCCGCAGTTGATAGAACACGTTGCAAACACCGTGTTGTTGTACTGACCCCCGCCGGTCACAACCGCTGCGCTTCGGGGGAACAAGGAAAGCGTTGATGCTTAGGCTCGTTTCCCTTACCGCGCTCGCCCCCTTGTGGATTGCAGCGGCGCCGTCCCCGTCCCGCCCCGGCGTGACCGTACCGGACCGCCCGTTCGACATTCTGTCGCTTCATCTCGACATCACGCTCCATCCCGAAAGCCACGAAGTATCGGGAACAGCGCGCTACACCGCACAGCCGCTCCACGATGGCGACTTCGTGCTCAATCGGGTCGACGTCGACATCCTCGCCGTGCGCAACCTCGACGGTCCCGCGCCAACCTTTCATGTCTACGGTGATTTCCTCGTCATCCAAACCAACACCTCCCATTTGGGAGACAATGGACAACTGGACCTCGAAGTCGACTTTCGCTCCCATCCGTGGACCGGCGTTCACTTCCGCGAAAAAGGAGTAGCCGACGCCTATTCCGAAGTCTGGACCCAAGGCGAGGCCATCGACCACCGCCACTGGTTCCCCGCCTGGGACCACCCCGCCGACCGCTTCACCTACACCGGCACCGTCCATGCGCCCGACGGCTGGCGCGCCTTCACCAACTCCGGCCACGACCTCGTGACCTACCTCATCATGTTCGCCGCCGGTCCCTACGAAGAGCACGTTCACCCCACCGAACCGGGCATCCGGGTCTGGCTCCCCCCAAACACGCCCAAGCCCACCGCAGAGCGCGTGCTGTTGCCCGTTTCGTCCATGATGACGCACTTCGCCGAACGCACCGGAAAGGCCTACCCTTGGGGCGACTACCTCCAAGTCTTCGTACAGCGTTTCCCGTACTACGGCATGGAAAACACCGGCGCCACCATCAATGCGAGCCGCGCCTTGCTCCGTCCCGAAGTGCAAGACACCTCCACGCACGTAGAGAACCTCGTCGCACACGAGCTCGCGCACCAATGGTTCGGCGACGACCTCACCTGCCGCAGCTGGCCGGACCTTTGGCTCAATGAAGGCTTCGCGACCTATATGGCGGCGGACTGGATGCAGGCCACACAGCCGACAGAAGCCGCGCGAGACGCACTCCGCGCCGAGCACAAACACCGCTGGTACGATGCGAGCCGCGACCAATCGCAGCCGATGGCGCGCCGCTGGTTTCACGAAGACGGTCCCGCCAACAGCAACGTCTACAATCGCGGCGCGGCTACCCTCGAAATGCTGCGCGCGGAGGTCGGCGACACCGCCTTCTGGAACGCCATTCGCGCATATGTCGCCCAAAACGGCGCTTCGCTCGTTGAGACGGTCGACCTTCAGCGTGCCTTCGAAGACATCTCCGGACGTGACCTCGCAGGCGTCTTCCAACAATGGGTCGAGTCGCCCCGAAGCCCGGCTATCACCGTCACCGAGTCGATTTCCGACAACACCCTGCACATCACCGTCACCCAAGAACGCAAAGACGACCGACCCCGTTTTTCGTTTCCCGTTGAACTGGACATCTCCGTCAACGGCGCAATCACGCACCTTTCTGACCGAATGAATGGCGATTCAGTGCGATTTTCTGTCCCCGCCGACGGGACGGTCGATTGGGTCGCCTTCGACCCCCAAGGCGCTGTCATGGCCACGGTGGTCCACAAGCAATCTCCCGAACGCTTGTCCCAAATGGCCCTCCAGGCGGCGCCTTTCGCACGCATTCGCGCGATTCGCGAGCTGGGCGAAACCGACGCCTCCGAAGCCCTCGCGACCCTCCTCGCCAATGCCCAAGAGCCCCGTCCTTACCGCGTCGCCGCCGCACGGGCCTTGTCCGCACAGCGCGTCCATGGGCCCCTGATTGCCGCGCTGGAGGATCCCGAGGCTCCGATTCGCCTCGCCGCGGCCCAAGGCCTCGCGACATGTCCTGACCCCGCCGTCGCGCCCGCCCTCGCCCGAATCGTCGACCACGACCCCAACCCGATGGTCCGCGGCGCCGCGCTTACCTCGTTGGCCCACGTCTCCGCCCCCGATGCGCTGCGCCGCGCACGCACCGCCCTGCGCGCGACCGAGCGGGAGTCCGTCGAGTGGGTCCAGGCGGCCCAAGCTGTCCTCGGAAAGTACGGTGATGCCGCGGACCTGCCCCGCTTGCTGCGAATGGACGTGCCGTACCGCAACCGAAACACCAGCGTTACCGCCGCTGCCCAGCTCGCGCTTCGCGAGCACGACGACGCAAAGCGGCAAAAAATGGCGCGCGAAGTTGCGCGCGCAGCGGAGGTCTTGCTGCAGGACCTCGACCTGCGCACCCGGCAGACCGCCCTCGGCGTCCTCCAACAAGTCGGCGACGAGCGCTCTATCGATCTTGTCGAAAAGCACCGGCGCACCACACGTGAGCCCGATGAGCAAGCGCAAGCGGAACGTGCGCTTCAAGCCATGCGGAGCCGCACCCAGGCGCCTGCGCCAACATCCGAAGCCTCCATTCAGGCCCGCCTCGAAGCCCTCGAAGAGAGCCTCAAGGACATCCGCAGCGACATCGACGACCTCGAAGCCCGCCCATAAGCCGCCGCTCGCCTCAGCTTGCGGACTCCGGTGCCCAAGGATGGGGGCCTTCGTGGGAACCATCCGGCCCGAACCACCGCTCGGGATTTTGTAGCACCTCGACCGCAAACGAGAGCAAGCGACCGGCAGCCACGCCGTCGATGAGACGGTGGTCAAAGATGAGAAGGACCGGCAGGCACGGCCGCACGACCACCTTGCCGTCTTCGACCATCACGTCATCGGCAATCATCGAGACGCCCCACACCGTGCCCACATGCAGCAAGCGCTGGGGCAAGCTGAACGCGCCGCCCGTAAACCGCGCGCCTTTCACACCCGCGACCGCCGCGCCAGGATTGGTCAGGCCCGAGGTAATCGGAATCTGCTGGTAGAAAGCACGCGCCAACGCAGGGTTCTGTAGGCTGTGGTGCATCGCATCGAGGGCGCTATCGAGCGCCCGCTGGGGCAAGCGCTTCGCCATCTTCTTGACCAGCGAAATCAACGGATTGGACGATTTACCTGACCGCTCTTCCCCCACAGCGCCCCGTGTGGCCTTGCCGATGTCACGCAGGCTCTTGCGATGCACATCCTCCACAACCGCCATGCCCAGCTCAGAAACCGACCCTCCCGGCTGCCCCAGCAGGTTCACGGGCATCGCGAGGCCTACTTCCTCCACCGCGACCACCCGCTGGTTGATAATCCGCGCATTGGCGGCCGGATGGTGGTGCAGCGCGCGCCCGACGACGCCCGCGAGCAAATGCTGGACCGTAACCTTCTCCCCACCCTGCTTGGACAACTTGTCCAAATAGGCCAGCGCGTGTGTCATATCGACGACACCATTGATGCTGACATACGCGATGCCCCATGGCTCGCGAAACCACCACATCGTAAACTTGCGCATGATGCTGTCCGGGTTCACCCGCGGACCTGTGCCACCTGCCACGTGGACCTCCAACGTCGTTGAAGGCCGCTAACCGTTCTCCGGCATTCCCAGTCTGCTTCTTCCGAGGATAGACGCCCGGACCAATCCGTGGATGGTCAAATGTTGTCTGCGTCCGAAATGAGTGCCCGCCTCGCCACCGCCTCTTCCCGCGAGCAGGCCCGTGGCATGAAGCGCCATATTTCCCCGCTTCGTGGCATCCGCGGCGTGCCCGGACCTGCCATCACCGCGGTCATCAACGAGGCATGGGAGGGCGGCGTCGACCTCGACAACGACGACCACGTCGACTCCCTCATTGACCTCTTCTCGACCGCCTTCGAAGACGGCTTGGTCGCGATTGGCTTGGTCGCCGCGGCACTGCCCGATGCGCCCGATGTCGGCCTCTCCCTCGCACGCCGCTGGCTCGCCCTCACCGACGACGTGCAGACCGCCGATGCCCTCGGCTGGCTCGTTTGGGGCCCCGCGCTGCTGTCCGGCGAAGGCGACGGCGCCAAAGAGCTGGCGCGCGCGGCCTCCGGCGACGAGTTCAACCGCCGCGCCGCCGTTTTGGCGATGATGGCTGCACTCCCCGTCCCCATCGAAGGCCCCGCAGCGAGCGGGCTCCGCGCCCGCCTCGACTCCCGTCGATTGTCGTTTGTCGAATCCCCCGTCGATGCGTTTTTGATCGACAGCCTGCCCAGCTTTTTGCGCGACCAAAACCCCCAAGTGCGCAAGGCGGTATCGCGGGTCGTGCGCGAATGGGCGAGCCGCTCGCCGGACCTCGCGGAGCGGTGGGTGCAAACGCCCGGCGGCCTGCACCGCGTCATCAAAGACGAGCTGGTGCGCGGCCTCACCAAAGGTCGCCGCCCGCGCAAGCCGAACGACAACTGAATCGCCATTCAGTTCGCGTCTTGCAGCACCAAATCGCCCATTCGCCACGAATTGACGCCGTGGTTGGACAGATGAAAAAACGCCGTGGTGCCTGCAGGCAAGTCTCGCGGCGCTTGCACCACGACCTCCTCGACCTGCTCATTGCCCGGAATGGCGTACTGGGCGGTCCATACGTCGTCGGTCCCCACCCGCAGTACCAGGTTGGCTTCGGCGGGCTCGGGCGCCCACAAATCCAGGTGCCAAGTCACGAAAACCAGCGACGCACCGGCGACAATGTCACTTCGTGTGGCCTGCTGGAAGGTGCCTGCCGCACAATAGTCGGTTTCGAGCTCAAAGAAGCCGTTTTCCGCCTTATACGCCACGGCCGGACAATCGACCGGCTCTGCGCCGGCAAAAGGGTCTTCGGCAAACGGCACATACGTCCAGCCATCAAATGACAGCACCAACCCGTCAGGCGCCACATACGCAGGCGGACCAGAATCGACGGCGGTATGTGGCGTTTTGGTCCCGCTGCACGCGCTTCCGACGACCAGCATCGCCACCACACCCGCGCACCGGCGCTTAGGTCTCATCGGTCTCCGGCCGCGCCCGCCCCACCTTCCGACGGGCACGAGCGGCCTCCTTCGCATCGATGGTGTCGAGCTTTTGCAGCAGCGCCTCCGCTTCTTCGGCGGCCCCTTGCCACGCCCGCGCTTCCGCCAACAACGCCATTCCTTCAGGCAGCGACGCGGTCGCCGCATGGGATGCGACGATTCGGGAGGCCCGCCCTTCTACCGACACCCACGCCTTCCGGCGGCGGTAAAACTCGGCGATGATGAGCTCTTTTTTGGCCAAACGCTCGCGGCAGTCGGCCAACTTTTCTGCAACTTCTTCTTTGTGCTCGCTCGTCGCAAAGCGGCTTTCGAAGCCGGTCCAGGTATCGGCGGCGCGATGGGTCCACGTTTGGTCGCGGGCGGCGATGCGGTTGGACTTCTTGTACATGCTCATGCCGAGCTTGTAGACGACGTAATCTGTGTCCGCGTGGCGCGGATGCCAGCGCAAGAAGTCTTCGTAAGCATCGCGGGCTTGGTCCCACTCGTGCTTCTTGAAGTAGACGTCTGCGATGGCCAGCTCGGCCTTGACAGCCAATGGGTCGTCGCGATGGTAGTTCCGAATGCGATTGAACTGCTCCAACGCCTTGACGTAATAGCCACGGTTCATGTGCTTGAGGCCGAGCTCGTATTGCTCTTGCACCGTGAGCGTGCGCCGTTTGGCCTCGGCAGCCGTCGGCAGGGCCACGCCCACCACACAACACAAGCCGACCAGGAGGGCAAAAACGAGCCCACGGCCCCCCTTTCCTCGCGGTGGTTCCGAATTTGTATTGAACTGGCTTCGCGTCATCCGCCGACGTCCTCCGCGCCCAAGATTCCAGACGCCCTCCCGCGTAGCGCGATGTTGCAGAAGAGTCCATCGGTACAGTTGCCGGTCGCTTGCGCGCGTTTACAGGACACGGACTGGCAACGCCGCAGGTCAGACCCATGGGCCCACGTTCGTTATCCCCCGACACCTCCGGTTCGCGCCGCAAACGATGGCGCGTGTCGCGATGGCCTTCGTTTGTGGCCGGCGCGGGCGCTGCATGGGCGCTGGTGGCGCTCGTCGGGTCGGGCCCGAGGGTGCAGGAGGCCCCGCGCACGGAGGCCGCCAGCCCGGTTGTAGAGGCGCCCAGCCGGGTGTCCCGCGCCGAAGAAGACCTCCGCCGCACGCCCGTCGTGCGCGCCGTCGAAAAGGTCGCGCCCGCCGTGGTGTCCATCACTACCGAAGTTGCCCGCACCGACCCCTTCTTCGGCACCCGGCGCACGGAGTCGAGCGAAGGTTCGGGAGTCGTCATCTCCGCCGACGGGGTCATCCTCACCAATAACCATGTGATTGCAGGCGCCACGCGCATCTTGGCCAGCTTTGCCACAGGCAGCACCGTCGCCGTCGACCTCGTCGGCACCGCACCCGAGCTCGACCTAGCCGTGCTGCGAATTCCCGCCGCGTCCATCGACCAACCCCTCACCTCCGTCGATGTGGGCTCCTCCCACCAGCTCTTGCTGGGCGAGCCTGTGATCGCTATCGGCAACCCCTTCGGCCTGGGCCACACCGTCACAACCGGCGTGGTGAGCGCGGTCTCACGCTCCATCAAAACCGACGAGCACGTCTACCAAGACTTCATCCAAACCGATGCGAGCATCAACCCCGGAAACTCGGGCGGTCCCCTCCTCGATGTGACGGGCCGGCTCATCGGCATCAACACCGCCATTCGCCCAGACGCCGAAGGAATCGGCTTCGCTATCCCCGTCGACCGTGCGGTCAAAGTCGCCCGCGACCTCATTCAATACGGCACCGTGCAGATTCCTTGGCTGGGCGTCGACCTCGACGACGTCGCCCTTCGCACCACCGACGGCCGACGCATCGCCGTGCAAGTCTCCCGCGTCTTCCCGGAAAGCCCGGCCCAGCGCGCAGGTCTTCAGGTGGGCGACATCCTGCTGAAGGTCGACGGCCGGGAAATCAACGGCCGCTCCGACCTCAACGCTCACTTGGCCGCCTTCGCACCCGAGCACACCGTATCCGTCGAAGGATTGCGCCGTGGTGCTGGTTTTGCACAGCAGGTAACGCCCATCAACCTCCCCAGCGCAGTGGTCGACCGCGTCCTCGCGGATGTGCTTGGGGTCCGCATCATCGACAGCCCCGATGGGCGCGCCGTATCCCTCCAAAGCCTCGATCCCAATGGCGCAATGGCCCGTCGCGGCTTGCAGGCTGGCGACCGCATCTTGGCCGTCAACGGCACACCCACGAAGGACTCCACGACCCTCCGAAAGACCCTGGCCCACATCAAAAGCGGCCATCGTGGCTCGGCGCTGTTTCTCATTCAACGACGCGACATTGTTGCGTCAATTTCCGCGCCGATTTGAGCGCCAAACCGGCTCGAAGTCTGCTTTCTCCCCCCTTCTCCCCGCATCCCCGAGGAATCTCATGAGTACACAATCGTCAAATGTCCCCTGCACCTTCACCCACTTTATCGTAAGCATTGGCCAGTCCGCGTTTGTCGCAATGGGCGACGTCACAGGTCCCCCCGACGCTACGGTCCACCCCGCGCTCGCCCGCTACAACCTCGACCTCTTGCGCTTGCTGCAAGCGAAGACGCAGGGCAATCTGGACAACGACGAGCAGCAGCTTCTCGACACCTTGGTCGCAGAGATTGGCGCGCGCCTCGACAAGCAGCCGGTGGCAAAGCGTACGCCCTGAACGCGCAAGGTTGTCAGAGAAACGGGTTCAACCCAACGAGACCTCCCCTTGGTCGTTGACAGTCATGGAAGGGACGAGTACGGTGCGCGGGTTCCGGATTGGGGCACACAAATGTGCTGCCTTACTCCAGCAAACCCGGATACGAAAGAAGATGCCGGACCAACCGGCCCTGACGGAGGAGAACCCCATGGCACGCATTTTCATGACCTTGGCTACGCTCTCGCTCATCGCTTGCGGCGGCGACAAGGGTGGCGGCACCGGCACCACCGGCGGCGATGACGGCCCTAACAACAACGAGTGTACCGTCACCTTCCAAAACGAAAACCCCGCCGATGGCACCACCGACTGGTACTACATGTCGGCGCTGGAAGTCGCGCTCTCCGAAGCCGACTCCACCGCAGTGATCGACGTGGCCGACGGCTCCGGCGCTGCCGTTGCAGGCTCTACCTCGTTCAGCGAAGATGGCCTCGTGGCGTACTTCACGCCCGACGCACCCTTCGCGCCGAGCACCCAGTACACCCTCACCATCACCACCTGCGGCGGTGAAGGCGGCGGCTCCATCGGCTTCGCCACCAGCGAGCTCGGCACTCCCCTCCAGTGCGACATCACCGGCAAGAGCTTCCGCGTCGACCTTGCGTCCGCTCGGTTCCTCAAGCCCGTTGGCGTGGCTGACCTCCTCCTCGGCTCGCTCGAAGACGACATCCTCGTCGGCGTGACCGCCCAGGTCGACACCTCCCTGGAGATGATCGGCGCGTTGTCCAACGGTGCTGGCGCTGGCCAGGACTACTGCTCGCCCACCATCCCCTTCCCCACCGCCTCCTTCGACGACCCCGCGTTCAACGTCGGCCCCGCTGACACCTCGCTCACCGTCGCTGGCGTCACCGTCGAAATCTCCCAGCTCAACATCAGCGGCGCCTTCGCCCCTGACTGCAGCTACTTCGGTGGTGGTGTGCTCTCCGGCGAGCTTGACGCACGCGTCCTCGGCCCGGTCATCGAGCCCCTCCTCGGCATGTCCGACCCCGACCAGATCTGCGGCGCCCTCGCCGGCTTCGGCGTCACCTGCGATGCCTGCGCAAGCGACGGCCAGCCCTACTGCGCCGAAGTTCTCGCCGACCAGATCACCGCCGACACCACCGGCACCACGTTGTCCTGCGTCGACGAAACCGAATGCCACCCGAGCTGCGCTACGTCCACCTGCGACGACCGCAACCTCGGCATGTGCGAGTGAGCCAGCGGCTCCCGTGACGGGTGCGCTTGCATCCGTCTCGACGCCCCGTCTTCGGACGGGGTGTTTTTTTTTGGGGCCAGCGTGGTCTTTTGAGAAGTGAGACACTGGCCAATGGGGGCCTGCGGCTATCGCCCGCCTGCGGTGCGCGATTTCACGCCTTCCGAAGTGGACGCTTCGATTTGCGGAGAAGCGGCGCCGACGCGTCTGGGAGAGGGCCCTCAAACGGAATCGGAAGCCCGAGCGCGGCGAGCACGGCCTGAAAGTCGGCCGGCGGCGGACGCTGGAACCGCAGGCGCTCTCCCGACGGGTGGTCGAAGCCCAAGCGACCCGCGTGAAGAAGCTGATGGTCGACGCTTCCGAGGATGTCGCGCAAGGACGCTGGGAGCGGGCGCTTCCGTCCATACAAGGGGTCGCCCACGAGCGGAAGGCCGATATGGTGCATGTGTACGCGAATCTGGTGCATGCGCCCGGTCTCCAAACGGCACTGCACCAAGCTCAACACACCCGACCGCGCCTCGGACGCACCGACATACGGCACCTCCCCGAGCACTTCCCAATGGGTGACCGCAGGCTTGCCGTCTTCTTGCACCGCTTGGCGCTGCCGGTCGGTGTCATGGCGACCAATCGGCGCATCGACCGAGCCAGTGGGCGTTTTCGGGCGCCCCCAGACGAGGGCCGCGTACCGGCGCTCGACCGTGCGCGCCGCAAACTGCCGGGACAAGTGCGTGAGCGCATCCGGCGTGCGCGCAACGACCAACAACCCGCTGGTGCCCCGGTCCAATCGGTGCACAACGCCAGGCCGCGTAGGGGGCGTCGGAAATGCGCCCTCCTCCACCCGCGCGGTGTGGATCAGATGCAGAAGCGCATTGACCAGAGTGCCGTCCAGGTGCCCTTTTGCGGGGTGGACCACCATATCGGCCGGCTTATCGACCACCACGACCGCGTCGTCCATATGGAGCACGGGCACCCCGAGGTCCTGGGCCACGAGGTCGCAAGATGGCGGCGCAGGCACCACCACCACGACCTTTTCACCCCCCACAACTTTGTGGCGGGTGCGGGTGAGCACTTGCCCATCGACGGTGACGTGACCGCCCTCAATCAAGGCTTGGAGCCGGCTGCGGCTGATGTCGAGCGCAGTGGCAAGCACGGCATCGAGACGGCCACCGTCCACCAAGCGCACCACATGGCGGGCGTCCTCTGCGGTCATACCGACCTCAACTGCGCGCTTGCTTATAAGCGGCCATGTAGGCTTCAATGATGCCGCTGTCGACGACGCCCAGGTGTTCGGCCACCTGCTTGATGTAGCCCTTTACAAATGTGACGGATGGCAAGCGGTCAAAGGAGTCGCTTTCGAGGGCGTCGAGGTAGCGCGTGGAGATGCGCGTGGCGCGGGACACATCATCGAGGGACATGCCCTTGTGTTCGCGCACCGCACGCAAGAAGGCGCCACTGAGGCCAAACCGAATTTGGGCCGCGTGAATCGGATCGCGGGCGGTGGGCTGCGAGGGTGCCGGCGCGGGGAGCGGCTCGTCTTCGCTCTCGCCATCATCGAGCCAGCCCGCGACTTTGGGAATCGCAAAGCGCGACAAAAACCCGAGGCCAGGGCGAGATGGACTGTCGGACGTGCCGCGGTCGCGGGACGGGGGGTCCTCGTCGATGTCGTCTTCGCTGAACTCATCGGCAAAGTCGTCATCGACGAAGTGGTCGCCGTCTTCGCTCCAAGGGTCGGCGTCGACCTCGGCGGATGCGGGGCCGTCGAGGTGAAACGTCGCGGCAGGCGCCGGGAGCTCGTGAATGTTCAGCGGAACCGAGCGAACCGGCGCGGGTGTGTCGGGATGGTCGAGCCAGCGAAGCTCGTCGTCCGTTAGCGAAATTTCGATGCCCGGATCCGTTGCCGGCACGAGCGTAGGCCGGTCCGGGTCGGGGTCGACCGGAGCGACGACCTTCGGCGCGGGAGCTTCGGCCGCGACGCGCTGGACGCGCACGGGCTCCGGCGGCGGAGGTACAGGCTGGCCGACGGGGAGGTCGGTGAGCGACTGCAGCACCGCCAACGCCAAGGAGACCTCCGGGTTCACCAGCGACGCGCGCACCGCTTCCCAAAGGTCGCCGGCGCTCTCGGGCATGCCATTGTCGGCGGCCTTTCGGAACGCATCGTACCGCCAGCGCCGAGCAGGGGTCGCCAAAACCTCACGGGCCTCTCGCAGCGACCGCTCTTGGGCCTCGAGAATCGTGACGTCGGCGCCTTGTTGGCGTGCCGTGCGAAGACGCCGCACAAGCTGGGCCAACCGCGCTTGGTAGGCCTGCCGAATGCGCGCTTCCGATGCGTCGGGCTCTACACCCAACAACTCATAAAAACCTTGTGACATTCTTTCCCCTAACCTGCGGCCACGGATTCCGCCGCGAGGACATTGCGCGCCATCGTGACGGCTGCGACAACTCCTTCGACATCCCCCGGTAGCAGCGTGCGTGGATCGAGGCGGACCCGTCCACCCGCGACACGCACCACCACCGCGGGGGTCCCGAGGCGCAGAGCACGCGCCAATGCCTCCGCGCGGGAGTCCGGCAAAACCACGACGACGCTCGGCAGCGGGCGGGCCGCCAGCGCGCCGCCCCCGGAGTACCCTTCGTCGGCTTCGATGGTGCTCCCGGGAAGCTGCGCTGCCAAGGCAAGGGCCCGACTGCGACATTCGTCCAAAGACATCGAAAGCATGGACTGGGCGGGAATTTCATGGGCTCGCCCCGTCGACAACAAGCGCAGCGTCGCCTCCAACGCGACGAGCCCCAGCTTGTCGAGACGAAGCGCCCGATACATCGGGTGGGCCCGCAACACCGCCACACTTTCGCGGCGTCCAACAATGATTCCTGCCTGGGGGCCGCCGAGCAACTTGTCCCCGCTAAAACAAACGAGGTCCACGCCGTCGGAAATGGCCACATCCACACGCTCCTCGTGGAGTACGTCGCCAAAGACGGGAGGCGCACCAATCAGACCGCTTCCGAGGTCCTCCACCACCTGAAGGCCGTGTCGACGTGCCGCCTCCACCAAGCCCACCCGGTCTGCGCGGGCCGTAAAGCCTTCCATTCGAAAGTTGCTCGGATGCACCCGCAAATACAGCGCGGTGTTGGGCCCCGTCGCTTGGGCATAGTCCGAAACGCGCGTGCGGTTGGTCGTTCCGACTTCGACCAACCGCGCGCCACCCGCCCGCACGACATCCGGCACCCGAAAGCTGCCGCCAATCTCGACCAGTTCGCCGCGACTTACGACGACGTCTCGGTTTTGGGCGAGCGCGGTCAGAGCCAGCAGCACGGCAGCGGCGTTGTTATTGACCACCACGGCGTCTTCGGCGCCCGTAAGCTGTCGTAGCAACGCCGCAATCGTCGACAGGCGCCCACCCCGCTTTCCCGAATCGAGCTCCATCTCGACATTTGCGTAGCCACGCGCAACCTCCGCAACGGCGTTGGCCACAGCAGCAGCCAGCGGTGCGCGGCCCAGGTTCGTGTGCAGCACAACGCCCGTGGCATTGATAACGCGCCGTAGGTGTACCTTTTGCCGGGCCAGCACCTCCATCCGCACGGTATCCACCACCGTCGATACGTCGAGGTCCTCTCCCGCCAACAGCCGAGAGCGATAGTGGGCCAACGTCGCGCGCGCGACATCCACAACCAAGTCATGTGGCTGCCCGCGCACCGCAGGATGCCCAAGGATGGCGGTCACGGAGGGCAAGTCTGCCAAACGTGCCGCTTGGGTTGCAGAAACGGCCGATTTTGCCACGCACCACCTCCGAGCCGTCAGGGCGACCCACCAAGGCCCCCGAGGAGGCCCTATGAACACCCTTATCTATCTGATTACCGCCATCACCTGCGCTGCGCTGGGTGTCCAGGCCTGGGACCGCGACCGTGCGGACCCCGTGCATCGGTCATTTTTGGTCCTTGCGCTCCTGACGTCCCTCACGTTTATCTCCTTCACTCTGCACTTTTTGCCCGGCTTTACCTTTTTGCGGGCGCTCTATGCCGTCTCTGGCGCGTTTCTTCCCCCGGCGCTGCTCACGTTCATCGACCGCTTCTTTCGTCCCGCAGACCAACCCCTCCAACCCGAAGTGAGCCGATTTTGGTTTGGGACTGGCGTTATCACCACCACTTATTTGCTCACCGATGGCTTGCTGTTTGACGGATTCGGGCGCTCCACCTTTCCCGATGTGCTCCTGGCGCTGTCCACGATTGGCGGCTTTGGTTGGTCAGGACATCGCCTGTGGCGCATTCACCAACGCAGCGCGCAAACCGTCGAGCGCAGTCGCCTGCGCATCTTGATTGGCCTCTTGGGCGCCGCGATTTTGTCCACGACCATCGAGCAGTTGGTCCGAAACATCGGCGGGCCCAGCGATATCAGCACGCTGATGGGTTCCGAGCGCTCCTTTGCGCTCCAAGGCGCAGCGCCGCCCGTCGGCGCGGTGTTGGGTACGGCGTGCATTTATTCTTTGCACCACGTCGTGCAGCTTCACCGCTTGCTCGACCTCACCGAAGTGGTCGCGCGGCTGGTCGCCCTCACCGCGGCGGCCACTTTGCTCGTGCTCACTACTGGCGTCACGATGGCGTGGTCGGAAGCCTTGGCCGACTATCCGCTCCACATCGCATTTCAGATGTTCCTCGGCTCGGCGTTGTTCCTCTCTGTCTACGACCCCTTGCGGAGCCGCCTAGAAGCCATCACCGGGGAGTGGTTCAACCGGCAAGGACGCTTGCTCGAAAGTACGCTGAACGAGGTTGAACAGGGCCTTTCGCGCGTGATTAGTCTCGACGGATTGGGAGACGAGCTTCTGGGCCGCCTGCAAGCCTCGGGCCGGGCACCGTTGGTGAGCCTGTACCTATGGAACCATGAGCAGGGCGCGTTTGTGCTTACACTCAGCCGAGGTCCCGTGACCCGCCCCCTCGTGCGAACCATCGTCGGCCCGCCCTTTACGGACGGGTTTCGCGGCGGCGTGCGCAGCTACGCGCGCAGCGAACTGCAACGGCGCACCCAGCGTCGGTTTCCCGGCCACGAAGAAGCGACGGCGACCCTGCGCACGCTTGACATGATGGACGCAGACCTCACCCTCGCGATTCACTCCGGTGGTTCGCTCCTCGGCTGGCTCAATCTCAAGGCCGAAGCATGGACCGAGGGATTTACCTACGACGAAGTACGGCGCCTGAGCATCGTCGTGGACCGCGCTGCGGTCATCTTGGAAAACATCCACAGCTTCCGCTCATTGCACGACCAGCAGCGCCTCGCCGCACTCGGCACCATGGCGGCGGGCCTCGCGCACGAAATTCGGAACCCCTTGGCGGGCATCAAGGGCGCGGCACAATACTTGCAGACAACCGAAGGGACGCCCGAACCCGAAGAGTTCAAGGACCTCTTGAGCGTGATTGTCGATGAGACCGATCGCTTGGCAACCGTTGTCGAGCAGTTTCTCGACTATGCACGGCCGATGAACGTTTTGGCGGCCCCCACAGATGTGGTAGACTTGTCCCAAAAGGTCGTGCAACTCGTCCAACACACCGCCAATGCAGATGCAATTCGCATTCGAATCCACACCGGCGAAAATCTGCCTTGGGTCATGTGCGATGCCGACAAGATTCGCCAGGTGCTCCACAATCTCCTCCGAAACGCGGTGGAGGCCGTCGGACCGGGGGGCGCCGTGGACCTCCATCTCCAACATAGCGAATGGACCGGCCCCGACCGCACGCCAATTCCCGTGCTCGAGATTGCCGTCGATGACAATGGCCCCGGTCTCGCGCCCGAAACACTCGAAAAGCTGTTTATTCCCTTCTTTACGACCAAGAGGACGGGCACCGGCCTTGGCCTGCCCATCAGCCGCCGACTGGTCGAAGCACACCACGGCGACCTCACCGCGCGGTCACGTCCCGAGGGGGGCACCCGCGTCCAGGTGCGCCTCCCCATCGGAACCATCGCGACTACCGGCGACTCCTTACGGGGATCTCTAGCGTAAGGCTCCCATGGTCATGACACATTTTTGTCACCAAATGTGTTCGCGGAGCCGAAGTCGGTCTGTAGAAACCCCCGCGATATCCGATGATACCGAGCATGATTCCTTCTGCGCTCGCGATTGCACTGGCGGTCACACCAGTGGAACCCCAAACTGAGGGCACCCAAGCATGGGCACCCGCGGCACGGGCTTCTGTTGATGACCAACTGGTCATCGACTTGGCCTTGTCGCGAGAAGGGCTCACGCCGTCCGATGCGAGCGTCTTGTTTGGCCAGCAGCAGGTAGTCGTGACCGCAGAAGGCCGCCTCCGCGACATCGCCGGCGTCGGCTGGATAAAGTTGTCGGGCGGCACGGTGGTCGATGCCCACGAAAATATGCGCATGACCGACCAACCCGCCTGCGGTCGTCTCGACGACCCCGGCCCCCTCCCCACCGAGCGCCGCCTCATCGCGTTGCCAGGGCGCCCCCGCGCCGAGCGATACGACGCGACGGGAGGCCCCGAGGTCGTGCTGGCCACAGCCGGGCGTCCCCAGACGCGCGACTTAGAAGAGTTGGCGATTGTAATCGTCAACCCCGGCGAAACGGTACAAGTGACCACCATTTACGACCCACGCCGCCGTCGCTCCGTCGAAGTGCTCGAAATGGAGCGTCCCGAACAAGGCCAGAGGGTCACATTGGTTCGCGACGAAACGATGGCCGAGGCGTGCTTCTTCGGAACGCCACCCGAGGTTCGTGACGAGCAAAACGCACGTATTGACGCAATTCTCGACGATGAGCTTCGAGACACGCCCCGCAGGGCGCGCCGGTAACCACGGGGGTCAAGGCGCGTCAGGATACCGATGAACAGCGCCGTTCCAGTCCCGCACCAGCCAGTCTCCGTCCGCGTCGCGGTCCAGCCAAGACGCCGCGGCGGGGACCTTGCCAAACCCACCTGGAATGTCGAGAACATAGGTAGGCTGGCACAAACCGGAAAGGTGTCCCCGCAGCGCACCCACAAGTTTTTGTCCTTCAGACAACGGCACGCGGAAGTGCGCAGTGCCCGGCGCAAGGTCGCCGTGGTGCAAGTAGTACGGTTTGACGCGAAGGCGAACGAGCGAACGAAAAAGCGCGACCAGCGTGTCTACATCGTCATTGACGCCGCGCAGCAGGACCGATTGGCTGACCACGGGGATGCCGCCGTCGACCAAGCACCCCAAGGCAGCCGCCACGGATTCGTCGAGCTCGTCGGCATGATTGACATGAACGCCTACCCACGTCGCGAGACCCGGCACCCGCAGCGCAGCGACCCGCTCGGCGGTCACCCGCTCGGGCGCGACAATCGGCACGCGCGTGTGAATGCGAAGTACGCCCACATGGGGAATCGCCGCCACCCGTGCGACCAACATTCTGAGGCGCGCCTCCGATAATATCAATGGGTCGCCGCCAGTCAAAATGACTTCAAAAATCTGAGGCTGTGATGTGATCCATGAAATTGCGCGGTCCAATTCTGCTTCGGACAGCACCTCACCGCTGGGCCCCACCTGCTCGCGCCGAAAGCAAAATCGACAATACACCGGGCATACATGGACCGGCTTGAGCAGCACACGGTCGGGATAGCGGTGCACAATACCGGAAACCGGCGAGTGTACGTCATCCCCGATGGGGTCTTTGCGCTCATGGTCGGTCAGGCGAAGCTCGGCGCGCGTGGGCACAAACTGCGAGAACATCGCCTTGCTGCCACCTTCCAATCGGGCTGCCACATGAGGCGGCACCGCGATGGCGTACTGCGCCTCCACCGGAGAGAGCTGCGCGACCTCCGCGGCGGAAATCAGACCTGCATCGGCCAACGCCGCTGCCGTCCGCAGAGTTCGACGGGTCATTGCTCCACAACCTCGACCCGCACCTGAATACGACCCTTCTGGAGCTGCACAGAAAGCGTCTCGCCGGCTTCAACTTGGCCGGCTTCGGTGACGACAGAGCCCGTGGCGCCGCGCACAAGCGCGTATCCGCGCCCCAATACGGCGTAGGGCGAAAGGGCGTGCAGTTGCCGTTCCGCCATCGTCAAGCGCCCGCGCCGGTCGACAATGTGTCGATTGCCCGCCAAAACGAGGCGGTCGGAGACCATCGCGAGCTGCTGCCGGCTGCGCACGAGGGACATGCGGGGAGAGAGGACACGGATCGCAGAAACACGCGCGCGCGCCACCGAGATTTGGCGTCGAATCGCGACGTGGAGGCGAATGCGCAAGTCTTCGACTGCCCCAAACAAGGCAGACCGGTCGGGCACGACCATCTCGGCTGCGTGCGAGGGCGTCGCAGCGCGGACGTCCGCGACGAGGTCGGCGATAGATACGTCGGTTTCGTGACCCACAGCGCTTACTACTGGAATCGGCATCGCAGCTATCGCGCGCGCCACACGCTCGTCGTTGAATGCGGCGAGGTCTTCGGCAGAGCCTCCGCCCCGTCCCACAATCACGACCTCCGCGCGCCCATCCGCAGCCACGCGCTGCAAGCCAGCAACGATTTCGAGGGGCGCTTCTTGCCCTTGCACACGGCAAGGAGCCAAGAGCACGGGAATGCTCGGAAAGCGCTCCCCCAGCACCCGCAAAATGTCCTGAAACGCAGCACCCGTAGGACTCGTGACGACACCAATCGCACGCGGCAAGCGCGGGAGGGGCCGCTTTCGGTGGGGGTCCAGCAGTCCCTCGGCGGCGAGCGTGCGCTTGAGTTGCTCCAAACGCTGCGCAAGGTCGCCGTCTCCATCAGCGACCACCCGACGCACGACCAGCGTCAGTTGGCCGCGTGGCGCATAGAGGTCGAGCTCTCCGCTGACCACTACGGCGTCTCCGACGTTGGGCTGAACACGCGCATAACGATTCGAACCGCGAAACATCACGCAGTCGATAGCCGCTGAATCGTCATTCAGTGAAAAATACCAGTGACCGGAGCGGGCCACGGACATTCGAGACACCTCACCCCGCACGCGCACGGAACCGATTTCGCCGGCCAAGACGGCTTGCAGCTCGCGGGCCAAGTCGCTGACCGACAATACCGTGCTGGGATCTGAGCTATCTTGCATGGTGCAGGCCTCCCAAGACCACAGGAGGTCTACACCGGAGCGGGCGATGGGGCCAATCGGTCCTCTTGCTTCCGAAATTGCCGGGAACTCTTCTCGGGTCCGGGTGTCCAGCAAACCATTGGCGAGGTGAACGTGGTCGGACAAACAAATCGTTGGGTGTGCGAACGATGTGGGCGACCGGCACAGGGCACCGATTGCCCCGCACATCCCGGAACCCGCCTCCTCGACCGTACCCGACCCTCCGATGCGGCATGGCTCGCACAGATGCAAGCGCTGCGCCGCCAACGCTGGATGCGCTTGTCGTCGGCCGCCGCCGTGGGAGTCGGAATCGTGGCTGCGGTCGCCGGCCTCTCCGCCATTTTGGGCATTCACCCCACCCAAGGTGCGCCGCGCGGCTGGTCGATGACCGGGCTCCAATTGGTCATGCGGTATAGCGCGCTGCTTCTTAGCGCCGCGGCGGGAACGACCGCGCTGTGGGGCTGCTGGCAGTCTTTCCGCGACCACCGCTTCGCCACCGACACGCTCGAATCGAATATGGCGGTCGAGAAGGGACTTCGTTACGCCGAGCTTTTTGGCGCCGCGATTGTCTATCCCGTGGTCGTGCAGTGGCTCGCCGAGCGAATGCATGGCGCACCGGCCGAACTGGCAGCCGCCGCGCTCCTTCTCGTGTTGTACTTGGGCAACCAGCAAGTCAACGAATGGGTATGGGGTACTGCACCCACACCCGAAGAAGAAAGTCCGCTCCTGAACGCAGTCTCCGACAATGTCTCCGAAGACACCCGTACGACTGACCCACTCTATCTCCAGCGGCAAGGCGCATTTCGGCGGACGCTTCTCGACCGCCACTGAGTCCTGCGGCGCGCGGCGGGTGACGCCCGTCCACAACGGTTACGGGGCGCGGCAACAACGCCCCGACCGGGAGTGGTCATGGAGCTCTTTGGGCTCATCCTCGAAACATCTGTGCCCTTTGGCCGCGACGAAAGCGAAGCCTGGAAGGTCGTTCTCGGCATTCTTGCGGTCGGACTCGGCATCGGCTGGCGGTGGCTCCCGCGCCGGCTCGGCCTCGGACTCTTGGGCACGCTCGCCGTCGTCAGCACACTCAACTACGCGCGGTTCGATCCGGAGCTGGTGACCGAGAAGTACGACACCTACGACCTGATGCACTATTACCTGAACGCCAAGTACTTTGACGAGCTCGGGTATTACGACCTCTACCCCGCATGTATGCTCGCAGACCTGGAAAACGACGGCCCTTACTTCAAAAAGCAAGGGGCCATTTATATGGCCCAAAACGAAGCAGGGCATGGGCGACGCCCTATTTCCCACGGAATCGAACGCGGCCAAAAAGTTCGCGCCACCCGCTTTACGCCCGAGCGATGGACCGCCTTCGAGCACGACTTCTTGGTGCTACAGCGCACAGGCCCGTCAATGAACGACAAGCTGTGGCGCCAAATGATTATCGACCACGGCTATAACGGCACGCCCACCTGGACCCTCCTCGCGCGCCCCCTCGCCGAGTGGGTCCCCGTCGAGCATGTCAAACTGCTCGGCTATATCGACCTTGTGCTCCTTCTCGGCGCAACGCTCGTCGTCGCGTGGGCCTACTCCACAGAAACAGGCTTGTGGGTCTGGCTGGCGCTCATGCTGGGCTACAGCTTGCGGTGGCCTACCGTCTCCTGGGCGTTCTTACGCTACGACTACGTCGCACTGCTCATGGTCGCGATGGCCGCCATCAAAAAAGGCCGCTACGGGCTCGCAGGCGCGCTCACGGGTATCTCCGCGACATTCCGCTTGTTTCCTGCCTTGTGGATGGTCGGACCCGCCGCGAAAGGCCTCTTCAACCTTCCCCGACGGGTGGTCCATCGTCAGCTGTTGGTCCTGGCGGCGGGCTTCCTCGCGGCCGCCGCGGTCGCAGAAGGGGGCACAGCGCTGCGCCTTGGCACCGACACCATCGTCGCGCACTTTGACAACATGATGGACCACAACAGCGCCGAACAGCTCTCAAGCCGGCGTATTGGCCTCGCATTGGCTTTGCCGTACCGCGGCGAGCTCGAGCCAAAACTCATTGAGCCCGAACGAAAACAAATCATCGATGCGCAAAAGCCGCTGCGCTTTGCCATTTCCGCGGTGCTATTGGCCGCGCTCGGCTGGGGTCTTCGGCGAGCAGAAGACGATGAGACGTTTGCGTTCGGCTTCGTCCCCTTCTTTCTGCTGACGACTGCCAGCTACTATTATTATGTCACCCGCATCACCCTCGTCATGCTCCACGCCCAAGACCTGCGAAAACCCCGCAACATCGTGGGTCTCACCCTCTTGTTCGGATTGGAAATATTTAGCCATTGGGCCGAGAGCGTGCTGCCTGGATACCGCGTTTACCTCATCGGGCGTCTGGCGTGGGGACTGCTTGTCTATGTCTTCGTTATGACGGTGTTTTTCAACATCGAAGCCCGCCAGCAAGAAAAAGCAGACGCGAAAACGGCTGTTCCAGAGCCGTAACTCGCGTCCGAGGCGGCGCGCAGACCCATCTGTGTTGGCGAAGCGCCAAGAACGACGACGGCCGGCGCAATGGCCGGCCGAATGGTGTCGATGCGAAGGCCGCGGCCTACTGCATCAGTGGTCGTGGTGGTGACCGTGACCGTCGATGCCGTGGGGATGGCCGTGAAGCAACTCTTCGGGCGTCGCCTGGCGCACGTCCATGACTTCGACGTTGAAGGTCAACGTCTGGCCCGCCAAGGGGTGATTGGGGCTCAAGGTCACCCAAGCGCCCTTGAGCGCCTCAACGAATGCAACGACAGTGACGCCGTTTTCGTCTTCCAACGGGATGTGCATGCCGACCTCGAGCTCCATGTCTTTCGGAAACTCGCGGCGATGGACGCGAATGGACTCGACTTCGCGCACTTCGCCAAATGCGTCGGCAGGCGCCAGGGTGACCGCGAAACGGTCGCCGGCCACTTTGCCGGTCAACGCACGCTCAAGGCCGGGCATCAAGTGGCCATGACCATGAAGGTACGGAATGGGGTCGCTGGACGGTACTTCTTCCAACACAGCGCCTTCGGCGTTGGTCATGGAAAATGCGATGATGCCGACAGAATCGGTGTCGATGGCAAGGGACATGATGGCTCCCGAATGGGTCTGCGGGCCGGTCCCGACCTGGGACGCGACACAGGCAGCCCCGCATATTGCGGAAACCCGCAACGTGCTCGCAGAAACGCGCGACGGAGCTACCGACGCCGGCCTCCACGCAGTCGCCGGACGGCGCGGAGGACCGCTTGCCCCATTCGCGGCAACAAGACCCGGCCAACAAACGCTGGCACCGAAGCGCGCTGTGGCTCGACCATCAGAGGCATGTCCCGACTGGCGGCAAGTCGCCCCCCCGATGCGCGCGCGGAGACGACCGCCAAGACAGGCACCATCACCACCCGTTCGACCACACGGAGTCGGTCCGCGCCACCGGGCACCACGTCAGGCAGCACCGCATATTCGGCAGGCCCAAATCGCTCGGGCCGCCCTGTCACCGAGCCGGCCAACGTCACCGCATGGGCTTCGTCGACCGCCACCTGCCAGGGCATCAATATGTCGTGTTCGGCGGGAGCGACGGGAACAGGCCCCGAGCCGTCATCGAGCACAAACTGTGCGATTTGGCTCTCTTCGTGAACGATACGCGTAACGAGGCGACCTTTTTCCCGAAACGTGGCGTGGACCTCAATTCGCCACGCCAGCACTGGCTGTGCGGAGGCGGGGCTTTGTAGTGGCTGCGCACATTGAACGGTGCCGGCGCACGTGACCCGCCGGCTGCGCATCGATGCACAACGCCCCGTTGGTTGGTCACTGCCGCGAAACACGGCAACCGCAACAGCGAAGCCGCCCACGACGACCAACAGAAGCAAAACGAACAGGGAGAATGCCACGTCAGGACTCCACACCGAGGCCCCTAACGTGGTTGCGACCCACTCGGCGCGCCCCCCGCACACGCTTCCGAACCCGCCGGAACGCCTGTCCCGAAGCGGGCCTCTCGGATCCAGCGCACGCGGTCCGCCGAGGCCGTCGAACGCGGAAGGAGACCGCTCGCGGCGGCCCCTGCTTCTGCCAAAGCACGCCCGCGCAAGGACGCCGCGGCCTCCGCGTGGACCGTAGCGAGGTCATCGAGCTCCCAAGGGTCTGTCGAGAGGTCATAAAAATGAACGGCTCCGTCCAATGGCCGCACCCGCAATTTGACCATGCCATCCGCGCCCTGCCGACCCGCGCGATAGCCGACATCGACCACTGGCTCTGCATCTCCACCGACACGACCCACCAGCAGCGTCGCGTACCCGCGGGTCTTGGTTCCTTCCGCAAACCCCGAGAGGTCCGTGCCGTCGGCGTTGTCAATGGGCTTGAAGCCCAGCTGGTCGAGAATCGTCGCAGCGACGTCCATCAAGCGCACCGAAAGCGCCACTTGGGGCGTAAACACACGCATTTTCCGCGGCACCAGCACCATCGGCACCCGCACCCGACGCTCGGAAATGCCGTCCGCCACACGATTTCCACCACCCGTGCCCACCACAACCATCATGTGCTCGCGTTCACCCGCGCTTGCCTCGAATGCATCGACGACCCGCGCCAACTGCGCATCAACGTCCGCCCACACAGCGTTTCCACCCGCCGCGTGCTGGGGGCCCGCCAGCTGCACCCACACGAACTGCGGCAGCCCTTGGTTGTTGTCGAGCCATTGCACCGCGCGGTCGACCGTTTCTGCATCGGGCCGCGCCCACGCGCGCGAATCCGCGGCATGACCACCATTCATCCAGAGGTGCTGGACCGCGCCGACGAAGGCCAGTTGTTGGGCCGCTGGCGGAAAGATGCTGGGCAGCCGGTCGTCATCGTACACTGCAAAGCCACGCGACAAGCCACTCCAGCGGTCTGCCGCAAGCGTCGACACAAACGCGGCCGTGGCATATCCCTCCCGGCGCAGGCGGTCGGGAACCGTCGGAATACTGCGTCCCATTGGGTGTTCATCCGAAAACACCCCCATGCGCGCCGGATGGTGGCCGGTCAAGAGCGCCGCATGGGCGGGAACGGTCTCGGGAATCGGCGAAATGGCCTCGGAAAATCGAACACCACGGCGGGCGAGCGCGTCGAAGGTTGGCATCGAACCACAAGATACGTATTCTCGCTCACCCAGCCCCTCTATCGTCACCAGCAACACGCTCGCATCGACATCCAGCGCTTGCTTCCCGCCTTGCTTTGCCGTCGCGAGGACAACGCCTGCGCCAACCCCGACCGTCAAGCCAACGACCGCCGACACAAACCACCAGCCGAGCTTTCGTCGCTCGCCGATTTCTTCTCGGCGAAACCAGTACTTCGCGTTGCCCCAAACCACGCCCGCGACACCGATGGGCATCAGCGCCAAGGCAGCCGCGGGGGGAATCAAGTCCTGCTGGACCTTGAGCCAAGCCAGTGGCCAGATGTACCATCCGGCCAACAAAAAGCCCGCCACCGCCATCGGCAGCGTGTTCCGCACCGGCGGCGCACGACGGCGCGCGACAAGCTCGCTCCCAAGCCCACCGACGAAGCCCGCCAGAAGGCCCAGGAGCCCCCCTGACAGCACGCCAAGCAGCCCCAGCAGCACCCCCTGCACAATCGACGGCGCAGCCGCGCTGGGCGCCACACGCGCCACTACCTCCATCCCGCCCGCGACGAGACCGAGGCCCCATCCCAACATCGGTCCGCGTGCCAATGGGCGCCAATTCCACATGCCGGCCTCCTACCTTCCGCAGTCCACCAATGGACCGCGTACCGCACGGTGGGGTTCCCATCAATGCCGACGTTGTTGTCCCGGAACAGGAAGTTTCTTTAGGCTTTGCATCATGACCCAGCCCGGCCCGGTAAGCTCGGTCATAAACAAGCCTTCGCCGCCAAACAGCGACTTGAAGCAGCCCCCCACGCCGCGGATACCATACGTGGTGTTGGCATCAAAACAAGCAAGATTCCCCGTACTTACGAGAATCTTTTGCCCACGCTCAAGGCGCTGCGCGATAAAGTCGCCCGAGCCATGAATGACCACAACGCCCTTGCCTGAAAGTTTTTGCATAAACAAGCCGCCGCCACCAAAAAGCGCTGCGCCGGGTGAACGAGCGATGGTCACATCAATATTGACATCACCCAAGGCCGCGACAAACGCACCCGAAGTGCACACAATCGGACCGCGAGAGAGGTCCCACGTGACGAGGTGGCCGGGCTGATTGGCGGAAATGACCACACGGTCGCCTGTTTTGCTGGCTTCAACGTAGGTCAACGAAAGCCCTTCACCGGACATCATCCGGGACAACGCTTGGCCTGCGCCACCCGGGATTTTGAGGCTCCAGCGCACGCTCTCGGAATACGCAAGAAGCCCACCCCGCGCGCACCACAGCGTCTGACCGGCACGCAAGCGGAGGTCGATGGCTTGGGCGATAGTGCCGGAGACTTCAACAGATGCGCAATGGCGCAACAATACTTCGCGGTCCAACTCCACCAACGCACGGAGGTCAGGGTCAGACTGCATCAGCGCAGAAGAATCGGTGGACGAAGTAGACATCAGCACTCCTCGTGCGTGCCTATCGCGCTCTGCTTCACCCGTCCGTTGTTCCCGACAAATCGGCGGCCCTGCACCCCAATGAAGCCGCGCCAGACATCCTCAGTCCGCGACAATCGGTCGTTCAAAGGGCACGACCGATCCCGGTGCCGCAGAAAACGCGACACGAGAAACATCGTCATCTACACGCCGTTCTGCCAACGAAACGGGCTGCTCAGGATGCACCGCACCTGCTAGCGCAATGCTCAACCCATGCAACAGAACGAGACCCAACACACGGAATGCGTGTCCCTCCGCTTGGCCCAATATAAGCTCGGCGGCCAGCAAGCAGGCCACAAATGCGACGACGGCACCCGCAACCAAACTTCGAACTTCGGTAGGAAGCGTGAATCGCGATGATGGAAGCGAGGAGGTCAGCGGCAAGGTCGACATGTGGACTCCAAAGATTGGTATCGAAGGTTTCGGAATCCACCTGCGAAACCATGACGACCCAAAATGAATATTTCGCCAACCTGCGCCGTTTTTTTGCTTCCCCCATCAAGAATGCGGTGATTACCATTCTTCGGGGGTCACGCATCGGCTCCATCGCGCGCAGACGCGATAACGCGGACACGTACGCGCTACGATTCGTCGTCTTTACGCACGTTCACGCCAACCCAACGATTCCGGCTTAGCCCCGTCGCCGCTTCGGCAAGGCCTGAAGGCGACGCCACGCATCGGCAGCGTCTTTTGCGACGCGATGGTCGTCTTGCCCTCCCAATCGCACCTCGTAATACATCCAAGCCAGCTCCAACAGCGGCTCTGCGGTGTCTCCCGCGCGCTCAACCAACCATTGCGCTGCTTCGACCGGCGGCAACGACGAAGGAATCGACCAACCCCGCCGCGCGACCCATCGACGCGCACGCCGGTGAATACGCGCCACTTTGCCCGATTGGGTATTTTGTCGCCGCACACGAATACCGAGCCCCAACGACACCAAACCCACCACGCCTACCACCAACAGCACAACACTTCCGCCCGCAGTTGCAGCGACCGCTCCCCCGGCACCGGGCAACCGCAAGCCCCGCGCAAGCGAAGACGCACCCAGAATCGCCTCCACTTGGGTCTCTAAGCCATAGTCGAGGATAACGCCTTGCCAACGCGCCCCAGCGAGGTCCATCAGCGACGAAACAAGGGAGGCTTCTGTACCCACCGCACTTGCAGGTGTCGCGTCGAGTTGCACCCACCCCCGACCCTCCACCCACGCTTCCACCCACGCGTGTGCGTCGCTTTGCCGCACCAGCACCCAATCCGCGAAGGGATTCGCGGCGCCTCCATAAAAGCCTCCGACCACCCGTGACGGAATATTTCGGGTTCGCAGAAACACAGCGAGCGCCGTCGCAAAGTATTCGCAATGTCCGCGCTTCGACTCGAACAAAAAGCCCGCCAATGGCTGATGTTCGATGGTTGGCTCCGGAATGAGCGTGTATTCAAACGTAGACAACAAATAAGACTCTAACGCGCGCGCTTCTGCGAAGGGGTCGCCTTCAACGTCGGCGGCCTTCACAATTTCGGCCGCCAGCGCCGGGATTCGCGGGTCGAGGTCCGGTGGCAGGGTCGACCACACGCCGGAACGCAAGGCGGCGCGCTCCGCTCTTGCGGTGGCGGCACGAATCGGGTCCGCCGCAGAAGAAGTACCCGGCGGAACGCTCCAAACCGTATATGAGAGGCGCCCATCAGCACGTTTTTGTCGCCAAACGCCATTCAAGTCGCGCTCCACGCGCCGTCCGTCCTGGATTTCCATCCGCGCGACCGATGGCATTCCGACCAAGATACCGTCCTGAAGTGGCTCCAAAACGATGTCCTGGCGAATGACCTCCGGGATGTCGGTGCGACCGACCGTGCCCCGTTCCGAAGCGCCTTTGAGCGTCGAGGTCCAGCGGTCCCCAGAGAAATGGTCGAATGTGGTTCCACGAAAATAAAACGGCCCGCTCAACACCTCCCCTTGTGCATTGCGAACTGTCGCGCGCAATGCCACCGATGGGTTGTCTTTGAGGTCGCCGAGCTCCCCTATCCGCACTTCGTCGCCCAAACCGACCTGCTCTCCTCCTGCGCCAATCCCCCCCGCCTCCAACCGGGGCAACGTAAAGAAAAAGAGGACCGTCAATACGGCGGTCGCCGGTCCAATAAACGGCAATGCGCCCAAACGCGGCGGCGCGCCCAATGTTGGGTCCATCGCCTCGGGCGCAGCCTCCACCACATGGCACAACAGCAAGCCCAATGGAACCAAAACTGCGAACAGCAAGAACAGCGGAGCGAGCCAACCGCTAATGGACAAAACACACGCCAAAAGCAGTTGCAACAACGCCAAAAGAATCGCAACACGGTCGTCGGCAGGACGGCGGCCCGCCACCGCCCGATGAATCTGTAGCCAAGCGACCAAACCTTGGGCCACCTCCAACTTATAGTCACTCGCCGCAGCCAACGCAACACAACCCAACAGCACCGCTATATTGGCCCCGCGCCAGCTTCCCCCAAGTGGAGGCTGCAAGCGCGCAAAAACGGCGAGCCCCCCACCCACGAGCGCAAGGCCACCACTCACCCCACCTATCGTTGCGGCGGAGAGCGCGCCCACAACGACAATCGCGAGGACGACACGGGACCGAAGGCGGTCCAAGGGCCCACGCGCGGTCATTCGTACTCCGGCAGACCGAATCGAGCGAGACGGTCGAGCAAACGGCGCCGCCAATGCGGCCCCGCGCGCGGAGGAAGCACCTCACCCGGCAATTCTAAACCCACAGCATGACCACGTGACAAGTGCGCAAGAACAGCCCCCGTCGCGCGTCTTAGAGCGGCTTCTAATGCTGGACCATCAAATACCTCTAAGCAAATTACCACTTCACGGGAAACCTGCCCAGACCGCTGAACGACCATCGGCTGCGCAGAGCGTGCGCTCGTCGTCCAATGTATGTCGCGCAACGAATCTCCCGGGACATAGGCACGGAACCCAATCACATCTTCAGATGTGCCTCTCCGCGAAGGGTCGTCCACAACGAGCCCATGTGCGGCGCTCCGACCGTTGGCTCCCCCTTCTCCGGGACGCGGATAGACGAGCAAGGACTCCCGATGCACCAACGTGCGAGAGCGACGCAGGATTCCAAACGGAAAGCTGCTCGAAACGCGCATCACTCCGAGGCGTGCAGGTCCCCGCTCCGAAAACACCCAGCGCACCGGAACCCGCACCTCCCCCGCTGGCGGTACCACCAACGCAACGCCTTGAGCCAATACGGCTGCCTCATCGTTATCGACGTCAATTTCTACTGCCGCGAGGTCTTCGACGTGGATGGTCCAAGACTGGCCGCGCGGCCGACGGGACCGAATAACGAGAAACCCGGTTGCGGGGATCTCTGCGAAGACTTCTTCGGGGAGCTCTCGCCGAACGTCGACACCCCGGAGGTTCACTTCCGCCAATACATTGGCAACAACCAACAAACTCAACAAACACGCCAACACAACATAAAGCAGGTTGTTCCCCGTGTTGACCGCAGCGGCCAAGACACCGAACAGGAGCGCAATGAACCACAGCCCATCGCGATTGGGCCGAACCCGCACGCGACGCGCCCATGCCTGACGCAATTCCGGGGGAAGCCATCGCAGGAGGCGATTCATGCCTCAAATCGTGACGCCGAGGTCCTGAAGCAGCTCGCGGAGAGCCCGCGCCGCTCCAGCCCCGGGCCGGTCGCCATCGGAACGCACCACGACGCGATGTGCGAGGACCGGAACCGCCAGCTCCCGGATGTCTTCGGGAATCACGTACTGCCGACCACGCGCAAGCGCGAGCGCACGCGCCACCCGAAACAACGCTTCTGCGCCGCGGGTAGAGACGCCGCGCAAAAAGCGCGCGTCGGTGCGGGTGCCCTCCACCAAGTCCAAGAGGTAGTCTTCTACCTCGGTATGCACGGACACCTTTTCGACTGCCGCGCATAGCTGCCGCGTTTCGTCCAAGGTCAGCGCCGCCGGAAACTGCGCCTGCCGCAACCCCCCGGCCCGCAAGATGCTTCGCTCGTGCTCCCGTTCGGGGTAGCCCATGCTGAGGCGAACCAAGAAACGGTCGAGCTGCGAATCTGGGAGCGCAAAAGTGCTGTGGTGGTCGACGGGGTTTTGGGTGGCGAGGACGGTAAAGGGGTCGGGGAGCAGGTGGCTGGTGCCATCGACGGTCACGCGCCGCTCGTTCATCGCTTCGAGCAATGCCGACTGGGTCTTGGGCGTTGCACGGTTGATCTCATCGGCCAACACAACATTTGCGAAAACAGGGCCCGGACGAAATCGAAATGTCCCTCCCGCGCCATCGAGTACATTTACGCCGGTGATGTCGCCGGGGAGCAGGTCGCTTGTGAACTGCACGCGTCCGAGCGTTCCGCCGATGGCGGCCGAGAGGCTCCGAGCCAGGGTGGTTTTGCCCACGCCAGGCACATCCTCGATGAGGACATGGCCTCCCGCGGCGACGGCAACCAGCGCCAACTCCACGACATGCGGCTTACCGCGCACCACTTGCTGCACGGCATCGCGGGCACGCGCAAACAGCGCCGACGGTGTGGCCGCGGAATCAACCACCGCTCACCCAAGTACCGACGGTGTCGAGGCCATACGTGCAGCCAACGGGAATGCTTTCATCCGCAGAGCTGACCACCACCACATCTTCCACGCCAGTCCAGTCGGAGCCGGGCTCCAGACGGTCTTCGCAACCTCCGCCAGCGCCCTGGTAGATCGCGACCCCCTCAATGCGCCAAGTCACTTCAAAGCCATTCCGTTCGTCGAGCCAAATGGCGCTTTCGTAAGAGAGATTGCAGGCAGCACGGGTTCCCTGCGCGAAACTCTGCCCGTCGATGTCCACCTGGACGGCGTCACCATCGAAAAAGAGCTCGTAATTGTAGCTTTGGTTGAAGACGGCGACCTGCTCGCCTGCTGCGATGCAATCGCCATCCAGAGCCCCGCTGTCGTCGGTGCGCGTAGACACCGTCACCTTCCAGGTTCCATCCGGAATGGCCTGCTCGGGCGCACACCCGGACACAAACGCTGCGGCCGCGCAAGGGGCAATCACCGACAATGCCGAGGCACGGCGGTTCTTGAGGGTCAACTTCTTTGCGGCGCCCAGGCGGATTGCACCCATCGTCGTGTTCTCCAGCGACAAGCAAAACAAAACGTTCGTCCAGTATCACGCATGCGCGCGGCTGCGTCCAGCCCCGCAGGCAGCGCACTCCCTCGGTAGGTGGTGGACGTGGCGATACCCGACCTTTATATTCCGCAACCGCCATCCGAAGGGCTCGCCGGACGGATGGACTCTGATCCTTCTACCATTTCTTTTGCCCTGCCCCCCCTCCCGACCGTACCCCCAAGCTGGGCTCCCGCACCTGTGGATGCACCAGCGACGAACCGCTCGCAAACGGCATTGTCGACAAACGACGAGCCGCAGGCGAACCCGGAAATCGGAACCAACGAGCGGGTGGGTCAGGGACGAACAGCTCGAATCTACGAAATTTGTCGTTGACTCAGCTGGACTTCGTGCCCATGGAAGCGGGCATCCTTTTCACACCAACGAGATATCTCCCGGAGCATTCGTGGCCGAGGAAACCAACACTACCTACGTCGCCCGCGCGGCCGACCTCGCTGCCCTCCAAGAACACTGGGCTGCCGCTCGCAATGGCGAACCGCGCATGGTCCGGGTGGAAGCACCCTTGGGTGGCGGCAAGCGCGCACTAACCAGCGAACTCGCACGCACCGCATTGGCAGAAGACGAAGACGTCTTGCTTTGGCGCGTCATTCTCAGCGACGAGCAAGATGGCCTGCAAAACCTGATTCGACTGTACGCCGGTCTGTTTCAGGCCCTCCATCGGTCTCCAGGGATGCGCGGCCGGGTCGAAATGGCCCTCAACGCCCAGCTTCCCCACGAGCCCACCCGCACCCAGAACTGGTTCCAGGCCTTCATCGAAGGCTTGAAGAAGGGCGCACCCAAGCCCGGCGAAACCGAGTTCCAGGTCATTCTTCCCCGCGACAACCCCTTGGTCGGCCTCATTGAAGTCACCTCGGCCATCGCGCGGAAGTTCCCCATCCTCCTCGACCTTCACGGCATCCAAAACGTCCACAGCGTCGGATTGTTTGCATTCTTCGAGGCATTGCTCGACGAAGTGATTCTCCAAGAGGACGAAAAGTACAAGCTCCTCGTGCTCATGGGCTTGGAGCCCATCGACGAATCCGCGAAGATGGCTTGGTCGCTTCCGCTGCTCGACTTCTTGGAGCGCCGCGACGACGACCTCGACAAGCTCGAAATGGCTCCTTGGGGCGCTGAAGAGGTCTCTCTGTATCTCGAGAGCCGTGGCAAGTCCGGCGACGCCGCCAACTTGGCGCGCATCGCCAGCGGCCGTCCCGGGTTCGTCGCCGAACTGGTGGACTGGCTCGATAGCGAAGGCAAGCTCGGCGACGACCTCTCCGGCATCAGCCTCGGAGACATCACCGTCATCGCACCCGACGAAGACGAACTCGACGGCGACGATGACGACGACGAAGAGGATGATGGCGACGAACAAACCGACGACGGCACCCCCGCTCGCCGCAAGGCCGAAGCAAGCGATGCCGAGTCCGTCGCGTTTACCGCAGCCCTCCTTGGCCTCACCTTCCCGAGCGGCCTTGTCGCCGACCTCCGTGGACTCGAGCGCGATAGCGTCGACGACCTCCTCGACGCCACAAGCAACGTCTACAAAGAGCTGCAGTTCTCCAAGGCCATCGGCACTTGGCTCTACCAGTTCAACAAGGCACTGCTTCGGGAGAGCGTCCTTGCGCGCCACACCAGCGAAGACGACCAGCAGCACCGCGTTCTCGTGGCTCGCGCCATGGAGCGCTCGTTGGTTCCCCGCGGCTACCCCTACATCCTCAAGACCGCTCAGCTCTACGCCGACGGTGGAGACGCCCAGCGCGCGGCGTTGATGCGGAGCTTGGCCCTCGCCCAAGACCAGCCGCAAATGTGGGCCATGGCACACGACCTCCTGCGGTACTTCGATGAGTCGCCGTGGCCAAGCGTGATGCGGCGCACCGTTTACCTCCAGCTCCTCGACCGCATGCTCAAGACCGGCGGCCAGGTCGAGCAGTCGGAGGCGCTGCTCAACGAAGCGCTCAAGTGGGCCAATAGCAACGCCGACCGCCCGATGCAGGGCCTGTTGCTGTTCATGGGCAGCCAGCTCGACATGCGGCGCCAGGACCTCTACCGCGCACGCGACCGCGCCAACGACGCCCTCAAGGTGTTCTCGGCCATGGGCGACAAGCTCAAGCAAGGCGAAGTGTACGCGCATCTGGCCACGATTGAGCTCAACGACGGCAACATCAACGCCGCGCTCGACCAAGCACGACTCGCCGAAGAAGTTGCGCCGGTTCCGCCGATGCAGTCCCAGGCCGAGTTTGTGCGCGGCCACGCTGCACGCCGCAACCGCGCAACGCTTCCCCAGGCGGTCGAGCACTTCCGCAAGGCGAATGAGATTGCCGGCCGCGCCGGATTGGGTCCCCAAGCGCTGCAGTCGGGCCTTGCCTTCGGCGAGACCTTGCTCATGAGCGGCGAAAACGCGAAGGCCGCCGACGTTTTGGGCCAAGTGCAGCGCATCGCTGCCCAGCTCCAAAACGCCCCCCAAGAGCGCGCTGCATGCGCGTTGCTGGGTCAGGCACAAGCCGCCGTCCAGAACTACGAGGCCGCCCTGGGTGCCGCCAACCGTGCGCTCGAGCTTACGCGCGCACTGGGCTTCAAGCAGTTTGAACCATTCGACCTCTTCAACGTCGCAATGTTCAACCTCCAGCTCAAGCGCCCCACCGAAGCCGTCGCGTTGTTCCGCCAGGCCCGCGAAAAGGCCAACACCTCCGACCAGCGCTTCATGAAAGAACTCCAGTTCAACATGGGCATGGCAATGGTGCAGATTGGGCAGCGCGGCGAAGGTGCGCAGTCGCTTCGGGCGTCGATTGAACCCGCCACACAGGCGCGTGATTGGGGCAAGGTGCTCGTCGCCAACCGCACCCTCGCCGATATCGAGCGCGCTCAGGGCAACCTCGACGCCGCGCGGCGCTACCTTGAGGGTGCTGTGAAGGCCGCAGAGGCTGGCGGGATGAAAGAAGACCGCAAGCAGCTGCGCCGTCAGATCGATACGCTCAAGTAGCCGTCTGTCCGAGAGCCCTGTCCAATGGTGATGGACAGGGCGCTGTCATGCGTCGCTTCGTGCCGGAGCGGCGCATTTTTGCGTCACCGTGCGAGAAGCCGCGGCGCGACCCTGCAAACATGGCCGCTTCGGCGGCTACTCCATCATCAGAAACAAAAAACCACGACAACCAGAAGACGCTCAGTCAGCCGCGAGCCAACGTTTCCCCCACTCCGCGCACCAATCGGGCGAGAGGGGTTTCAACACAAACGACACGCCCACGTCGGCCGCGATACGCGCGCCATCCGGTGCGCCACTCATCAACACCGAGACCGCCCGCAAATCGGGGCGCTCGGACAAAAGAAGCGCCAACACTTCGTTTCCACGTTCAAAGGAACCCAGGTGTTGATCCGCCAACACACCTGCGACATCGGGCTGTTTTCGAATGTGCTCGAGCGCTTCGATGGCGGAGGGGACCCACTGCACGTCCAATGGGGCCAACATTCGCGTAATGGAGCGGACTTGGCGCGCATCGTCTTCAATCAGCAATAAATAGCCCATCAATTTTCCATCGTCTCGAGTACTGATTTCTGCTATCGCATTCCCGCAGTGCAACCTGACGCCAAAATCGACGACTGGCCACAGAAGGTTTCGCGCGCGTCCCTTGCTCCTTGCCTTCTACCACCGCACCCCCCCCCCCCCGGTGGGCCGTTTCGTGAACACTTCGACAGCCAACGAAATTCGCCGAATACAGCTCATGGTCGCGGGATCTGGCGCGGCAGCCTTGGCAATGGAAGCCCTCTGGATGCGCCGCATCGCATGGACCGGCGGCAGCACGGGGCTTGCCAGCACCTTCACCTTGTCCCTCTATATGGCTGCGTTGGGCGTCGGCGCACAGCTCGCACCGCGCCTGGGCTGGGCGGGAATCCGCCGCTACGGCCAGTTGGAGCTCGCCGCGGCGGCTTGGGTGCTCTTCGCGCCCGCCCTCCTCCACTTGTTTCCGTCGTTTGCGTCGGCAGCGCCCACCCTTCGCACGTTTGTCGTCGCTGCAATCCTCCTGGTTGTCCCCGGCTTGGCCCATGGCGCCACGCTTCCCGTATTGGCCGCCGGATTTCGCGACAACGAGACGGTCGCGCGACTTTATGCGTGGAACACCGCGGGGGCGGTCGTAGGCAGCTTGTTATGGCCGTTTTTGGTATTGCCTATGGGCGGCGTACGGGTTGCCGAGTGGACCGCCGCGTTGCTGGCGGGCACGGTCGGTTGGTTTGCACTCGACCTCACCCCCGAGGTCGATTCGCCACAGCGCCAAGCTGCACCTTCCCCTGTTCCCATCCGCGTTCTCGCAACAGCCACCAGCGCCGGTGCTGCTGCGCTTGTGGCAGAAGTCTGCGCCAGCCGGGTGGGCTCTTTGCTCATCGGCGGAAGTATCTACGCATTTTCTATCGTCCTGGCGACGTTTTTGGCAGGGATATCGCTCGGCGCCGCGATTGCGTCCCACCGACGCTGGGCATTGGCGACGCCCTTGCTCGCAATGGCCTCTACGCTGGTCCTCTTCACTGCGTCATGGCGGGTGCTGCCCCACGGAGTTGCGTGGTTTTGGCGCTTGGGCGGCGAAGCGACTTGGTTCCCCAGTGCGGCCATTTTGTTCGCAATCACACTCGGCCCCGTCGCAGTTGCAAGCGGCGCTGCATTCACCGTCGCGCTGCAACACGCCGGGCCGAACACGACGCGCTCTGCCGCATCGGTGCTGACGGCCAATACTCTCGGCAGCGTGCTCGGTTCCGCGACCGCTGGCTTGGTGTTGTTGCCGCGCGTGGGTCTGTGGGGCACCACGATGGGTGCCGCGGTGGTGCTCCTCGTCCTGTCCTTTTGGGTGAGCCCGCCACGGCGCCACGCGTGGGCGTGGGTCGCGAGTACCGCACTCCTTATCAGTATAACACCACGATGGGATGCCGCGCTTTATGCCGTTGGCCTCGGTATTCAGGTGGCCGAGTTCGCAGACACCTCACCCGCCGCATTGGAGCGGCAAGCACACGAAGGCTGGGACCTGCTCTATTCCGCGGACGGCCGAACCACGACCGTCGCCGTCGGACGGTCCCACGCCACACAAAACCTCTGGCTTAGCTTGAATGGCAAGGTTGACGCGTCAACTGGCTTTGACATGCCCACCCAGGAGCTTTCGGGCCAACTTCCCGTATTGTTCAGCACCAAACCCTCCCCGACAGCCGCCGTGGTCGGCCTCGCGAGCGGCGTCACGGCGTCCCGCGCACTCGAAGCGGGCGCGTCTTCCGTGACGGTACTCGAGATTGAGCCCGAAGTCGTCGTGGCTGCGCGCTTGTTCTCCGAATACAACCACGGCGTCCTCGAGGACCCCCGCGTCGACATTCAAATCGCAGATGCGCGTGCGTGGCTCGCCGCCGACGGGCCGCGCTTCGACATTTTGATAAGCGAGCCGTCCAATCCGTGGCTTACTGGCGTGAGCAACTTGTTTACGCTCGAGTACTGGCGGCTCTCCCAGCGTCGCTTGGCAGACGACGGCGTGTTTTGCCAATGGATTCAGCTCTACGCGCTGCCTCCCGATGCCTTCACCGGATTGGTGCGGACATTCATCGAAGTCTACCCCAACGCATATTTGTTTGAATCCATACCCGGCTCCGATGCCTTATTGGTCGCAGGCCCCCGCCTTCCAGACCATTTGCCGCTGCAACCGACCCTCGACCCCCAGGGCCTCGCTCGCCTCGCGGGGCTCGGCCCCCTCGTGACGGATGACCACCCGTGGGTCGAATTGGAGGCTCCATTTTGGATTCACCGCGAGACCGGCGCCACCAACCGTAAACTGATTGAAGCGGCGGCCTACCGCAGCTCTCATTGAACCTCGGTCGCCTGTATACGCCGGAACCACACACGAACAGGCAGCGAAGGCCACACAAGAACGCAGCGATAACGCACGTTTCGGGGTGTTTCCGCCCCACAAACCAAGGCGGTTTTCGTGCGCGTTATGGGAATACAAAGGCCACGAAACGCGCAAAAAATAACCGGACGTTAGAAACACGAATCCAACGCCCGGTTTTTGCAACAATAAGGCCGGATTGTCGCTACGAATCGGTAGACTTCACCTGCACGGCCTGCTTTTTGCCTTTCCAAAGCATCACAGGTTCGTGGAGGACCAAGTCCACGTCCGACACTTTGGATTCGCCGACCCGCACGCCGCCCTGCTGAATGAGACGACGGGCCTGGCCCTTGCTCTGCGCAAGGTCGGCAGCCACCATGGCATCCAGAATAGAAATCGGGAAGGTCACCGTCACCGAAGGCGCGTCGGCCGCCGCTCCACCGGAAAACAGCTGCGCAGCGGTGGCATCGGCCTCTCGTGCCGCGGCTTCGCCGTGGGCAATTCGCGTTGCCTCAAATGCCAACACGCGCTTGGCCTCCCGGATGTCGGCGCCTTGCAGCTGCGCAAGTTCGTCGATGCGGGAAAGCGACAAAAACGTATACATTTTCAAAAAGCGTACCACATCGGCATCCTGGCAGTTTACCCAGAACTGGTGGTATTCAAACGGGCTGACCTTGGCGGCATCTAGCCATACGGCGCCTTTTTCGGTTTTGCCCATTTTCTTGCCATCGGCGGTCATCAGCAAGGGCACGGTCAAACCGTGCACTTCCTTTCCGTGCAGTCGCCGAATAAGGTCTACGCCTCCCAAAATGTTGAACCACTGGTCGTTCCCCCCCAACTGGAGCGTCACGCCTTCATTCTGGAACAACACCAAGAAGTCATAGCTTTGCAGCAAATGGTAGTTGAACTCGATGAAGGACAAGCCTTGGTTTCGATCGAGTCGCTGCCGAATCCCCTCAGCCGCCAACATCCGATTGACCGAGAAGTGGCGCCCAATATCGCGCAAGAAGTCAATATAACGAAGCGGCGTCAGCCAATCCGCGTTGTTGACCAATACGCCTTCCCCGTCAACGGGAGCCTTTCCCGCCTCCGCCAAGCGCAAGATGCGACCAAACGTCGGGCGCTGCCCTTCGATATTGGCCTGGATTTGTTCGACGGTAACGAAATCGCGCGACTTGTCCTTTCCGCTGGGGTCGCCTACCATGCCCGTGCCACCGCCAATCACGACCACGGGGACATGACCCGCCGCCTGCAACCATGCCATCGCCATCACGGGCAGCAAGTGGCCGACGTGAAGGCTGTCCGCGGTGGGGTCAAAGCCGACGTAATAACGAACTGGGCCTGCAGCGAGAGCGGCTTTCAACGCGGCCCGGTCGGTGACTTCCACCAGCAGTCCGCGCGCTTCCATGAGCTCCAGTACATTTTCTTTCGTGACCACTTCCGACGACATGACCTTCTCCAACAAGGCTTCAAAATAAGCGGGTTACCCATTTCGGGCTTGCCTTGAACACAAACGGTGCCTACCATTTCCGGCGCCGGTGCCTACGAATGCGGCACACGCGCCCCTAATTCCCTTCTCCTATTTGTGTCGCGAATTTCAACTGTAGCCTGCGGAAAGCCCGCAAACCCGTTTTGTCGATTTGACCGGCTTACGAAGCCGGATACTACATCTGCGGTCAGCGATTGACCCCACTCGACGGCACACCACGTGGCCATCCGTCCCGCTCACAATTCGGTGAGAGGACGGACAAGGACTCCTCGATGAGTCTGCGTGGCGCCTCGCAAACACATTGAGGCCAAACATGAACTCTCAAGGGGCCACTTCCCCCCGTCCTGCACTCGCAACCACCCGGCGCGTGACTCTCGGGGCTTCGGCCAACCTTCCTACACGTTTTGGTGACTTTCAGGTGTTCGCATTTGACTGTCATGTTGACGGTCAAGAATATGGCGCGGTCGTAAAAGGTGATGTCCGCGGTGCAGACAATGTGCCTGTGCGCCTTCACAGCGAGTGCTTTACCGGCGACCTCATGGGGAGCCTCCGTTGCGACTGCCGCGACCAGCTCGAAGCTGCGCTCGAGTTTATCGGGCACCAGGAAGTCGGTGCTGTCGTATACCTTCGCCAAGAAGGCCGTGGTATCGGGTTGGTCAACAAGATTCGCGCCTATGCGCTTCAAGACACTGGCCTGGACACCGTCGACGCCAACCACAAACTCGGCTTTGACGACGACCTCCGCACCTATGAAGTCGCTGCCGATATCTTGCGTCTTTTGGGGATAAAGAGCGTTTCGCTCATTTCCAACAACCCCAAAAAGCAAGAGGGCCTAGAAACAAACGGGATTGCGGTCTCCCAACGCATCCCCCATATCATGGCGCCCACTGAACACAACCGCAGCTACCTCGCAACAAAGCGCGACCGAAGCGGACACATTCTGCCCGAAGAACTGTAAACGCCGGTTACTGAAGCGCACGGCATCGCTGGTCTACCACCGAGCGCGGCAACGGTATCGCGCCCTCCTCCCTACGAAGGCGCGCGATGCTTTAGACCAACGTAACCGCGGCGCCGTCTGTTGTTCTCCAGCAGACGGCGCCGCGCGTTGAACCCTACCGCTTGTCTACGCCTTCACGGCGGCGTCGAATCCCGAGCAAGCCAACGGGTATCACAAGCAGCAATGCGCTCGACGAATCCGATTCGTCGTCGGAGCAGCAGCCACCGGACTTGGTGGTGGATTCCGGCTCGTCTTCTACCGGGACCGGCCCCGCTTGGGTTGCAATCGCGACCTCGTAGTTCCCCGTGTTTCCTGCGTCGTGGAACTGGCTTGCCCATTGAATCTTTTGGTCTGCGCGACCTTGGGTTGACCACGCAAACACATATCCTTCCCGCGTACTGACAACGACATCGAGATAACCGTCTCCGTCGATGTCCCCGACGGCGGGGCTCCCCAAAATCCAGTGTCCTGTATTTTTGGGCCAACCGGACGGGCTATTCCCGATGGCGTCCCACGCGTGGAGAATATTCCCCGCAGACCCATAGATGGCCTCCGGGATGCCGTCACCGCTGATGTCGGCGACCGCCGGAGCAAGCAAAAACTGAAAATCTTCAACTTGCCGCGGCCAGCCTGGCAAATAGTTCCCCGTGGCCGACGACCAACCGCCCACAGGCTGCTGAAACTCTTTCCATTGGGACATCGCGAGGGCCACAAGCGACATCGTGCCGCCACCCCCGAGAAGCGGGTCTGGAAGCCCATCGAGGTCCATGTCGCCAAAGGAGGGGTTTGTCGCGAACTGCACGAATGCAGGCGCGAGATTGAGGTCGACGTTGGCGCCGGCCCCATACCCCTCCCCGAAGTACGACAGCTCAAGCACCGTCGCTCCTGTGTGGTCGATAATGCCCGTGGTGCCGAACATTACGGGACTCAACATCTCCAAGTCGCCGTCTGCATCGATATCCGCGAGCGCGACGGAGCCGGGGTGGCCTTCGCCCAAGAGCGGCAGTAGCACGGCTTCGTTCACCAAGCCTGGCGCCGCGATGGGCCAACCCGCGGACGGCTCGCCGGTGAGCGCATCGAGGTTGTGGGTGGCGCTCAAACGTCCATCGTTGGGCGACTCGTTGGTGCCGAACACGATTTCGTAGTCACCGTCGCCGTCCACATCGCCCACGGCAGGGCTGTTGATTGAGCGTCGCTCCGCGATGTCGCAAACCGTCGGATAGCAGACGTCCACAGGGTACGGCCCGAAGTCCTCGCCATTTCCGGCCCACACATACGCGCGGCTGTCCATACCAATCGCGATGACTTCCGCGGCGCCGTCCCCATCCAGGTCGACAATCGCAGGCGCGCCGACGAAACCGCGGTCGTAGGTGTTGTTGGCATCGAACTCTTCGGGCGCACGCCCAATCATCTCGACCGGCCAGCCGTCGACCACCGAACCGTCTGCGTTCCAAGCGAAAACGCGCCCTGCGAGGGTGGCCACCACCACTTCCGGCTCCCCGTCGCCATCGATATCGCCCGCACCCGCCGACGCGATGATGCCTTCTCGCGGAACGGGAACGAGCCCGGAAACATACGATGCGGCATCTGTATATGCGTCAAACAGCACGTCGACAGACACCGGCCACCCCGGAAGGGCCGTTCCACCACCTGTGAGCGCGTGAACGGTTCCATCCGTGCCCGAAACGATGATTTCGAGCACGCCATCGCCATTGAGGTCGACCAAAATCGGGCTGGCTTCACCGCTTGCCCCCAAGGCAAAGGGGTAGCCCGGAAGGAGGTCTGGGTCGGCTTCTATCGACACCGCCCGCCGTTCTTCCCCGACTCGCCCTTCGGCGTCGGTAACCTGCAGCCGAAGCGTGAGTTGGTTGACGTTGACGCGCTCCATTCGCTCCATGATGCCTTCGCGAATGTCGGGCCGCGCAACGGGCATCCAGGGATACGGAGAGAGGTCGACCTCCGCGATGAAGCCGTCGAGGTCGCCGCTCCCCGAACCGGAGGCGACCGTTGACCACGTCGACGGTGCGTTGCCCCGCCCGACTTCGAGCTGCCAAGAAAAATGGTCGCTGCGCAACGCAGAAATCCGACCTTCGACCACAATAGACCCGGCCGCGGCGTGAACCGGCTCAAACCAATCGGGGGAAGAGACATGGACCGCTGGCGGAATGTCCCCGGCGGCAACGGCTTCAACGGCAGCGGCGGCATTGACGCGCCCATAGCCAAAGAAGGGGTCCCAGCCTTCGGCGCTCGGATACGCGTTGGTGATGGCGCGTTCGGACTCCGTCTTCCAGATATCGTCGGCGGTAGCGCGCACCACCTGCCGCAATTCGCCCGGAGTGAGGTCAACGCCAGCATCTCGGGCTGCGCTATAAATCAGCCCCACCATGCCGGTGATGTTGGCGACTGCCCCGGTCGCACACGCGCTCGACGGCGCCACGACGTCCATTCGCGCGCCGTAGTTGTTGCAATTCCATGTGTTTTGGTAGCTCTCGACGGGGCTATCTTCGCTCGGCGTGTCGTAGCGAATCGAGTGGACGAACAAAATATCGGGCAACGCTGCTGGAAAGTTGCGATGGTAGGCGTTTTCGTCGCCGGCAGCTCCAATCAGCGTGAGCCCCTGGTCATAGGCCAAACGCGCAGCGCTTTGGACCACATCGGGATTGGTGAGCGCGCCAATAGCGAGCGTCATACCGACCGCGCCGTGCTCTACAGCAAAGACGATGCCTTCCCCCGCGCGGGTACCGTCGGTGATGAAGGTGTCGCCGAGGCGAACCGGCAAAATCATACAATTGGGGCAAATCCCGATGTTGCCGTTTTCTTCGTCGCCCCCCTCCGCCGCCACCGACTTCGCAACCCCCGCGCCATGGGTGCCATAGTCGTGGCCGGTATAGGTATTGTACGCATCATTGTCGCGACCAAAAAAGTCCCAACCGCAGATGTCGTCGGTATAGCCATTGGCGTCATCGTCGACGCCATCGGAGAAGGTGTAGATGAGGTCCGAGGGGTCGAGCAGGCCGTCCGCCGCATCGACGCCCGCCGTGGGGTCGACCCGCGTATCTTCGGCATAATCGTCGATATTGAAGATGCCATCCCCGTTTGCATCATGCGCCGCAGCCGTGCTTCCGTCGGCCAACTGGGGCAAAGGAAGCTCAAGCGCGTTGAGCGCGTATTTGCGGACCAAAGAGCGCTCTTGCCACTCCACGCCGCTATCACCGACGGCAAGCACGACATCCGTGCGCCCTGTGGTCGTGCGCCACGCGCGGTCCACCCACATGCCGCTGCCGAGGTCTGCTTCAGAAGGGAGAATGCTGTCCGTCGCGTTGGACGGGATGTAGGACAAAAACTCCCAGTCTTCGTCAAGGTCCGCTGGACACAAGTCTGGCCGATGCGCCTCGCCACACGACGGAAAGGTCGGAAGCGGCAATTCCGCGCCCGCATCGGTAGGCACAGACGCAAGGGCGATGCCCACGCCGACGGCACCCAACACCCTCCATGCATGGGGTGCGGCACTCCGGCGAAAACGCGCGGTGCCACGGACAAATACCATCGAACAAGACATCGGTCGCATGGATACTCCTGACAACTCTCGCCTACTAATCGAATCGCCGAAAACTGCACCGGCAGAGCAAGGTCCAGCGGTTCGAGATAGGCAGAAACTGTGGGAGCGGGGTGTTGAAGGTCCTTGCTCCGCCGGGTCCCGCGCGTGCGCGCACCTGGCCCCCATCCGCAATTCCCATCGTAAGGGCAATCCGTTGGTCCAAATCGCCATCAAGCACCGGTTTCCATGGCCCCGGGACATCGTTTGGGCCACACTCGATTCTGCCGCGTACACTGCCGCGCGCACGAAGCACACGCTCGACCGTCCCTCGACCAGCACCCTCACGCTGCTGTTCGACGGTGAAGAGAATGGGATGCGTGTGCGTCGGGTTCGCCATGTGCTCAACCGCGAAGTGCCGCGCATGATGCAAAAATTTACAGGCGCCACCGAAATGGCCTATGTGGTCAAGGAAACCATCCACCCCGCCCAGTTTCGGGTGGATTGGACGGCCACGCCCGAAGTCGCCCGCGGTGGCCAACGGATTTCTCGCAACGTCGAGATTTCAGGGAGCTACGGCTTCAACGAGGTGCCGGGCGAACCCGGCATTTGTGAACGCTTTGTCAACGCCACCGTTCGGGTTGCCATTCCGGCGCTGGGCGGGCGAATTGAACAAGGAATCGCCAGCGGACTCCGAAAAACCCACGAAGAGTCCGCAGAGTTTGCTCTTACCTTTCTTCAGGAGCGCCTCGGATGACTTCATTGCATGTGCTTTTCTTGATGTCCCGCCTCAGCGCCCCTGCAATGGCCGGATACGGCGACGTCGATGCTGACGGGCTTCCCTCATGGGAAGAACGCGACTTGCACGTTTGGACGAATGTAGTACGCGTCGAACCCGAGGCCTGGGACGACCAATACCGCGCCGGCGGCTGCTCGTTCGACAGCTTCTTGGCCGGTGAAAAGGTCCACCTGCCCCCCCTTGGCTACGACCGCAACTTGAATGACGCAGGTCGATACCACAGCCAGGACATGGTGGACAACAACCACTTCGCCCACGAGTCCTCCGACGGGACCTCCTTTCAAGACCGGATCGCTCGCTACTACGATGTTCCGTTCGCCGGCGAAAACATCGCTTACGGCTACCCTGACGGCTTCACGACCGTCATGCAAGGCTGGATGTGCTCTTCGGGACACCGCGCCAACATCATGCTGGATGGATACACCGAGCTTGGAACCGGCGTTGTGGGCACCTACTACACCCAAGATTTCGGCGGCGGCGAACGCGACTGGCCCCATCCCGTGCAAATGGGGAACCACGAACAAAAATCCGCCACCCACGACGCGACCTTTCGCGCCGACTGGTATGCCGCAGACGGCCCGGCGTCCTTCGATGTCGTCGTCGATGGCATCGCATTTCCGCTTGCGCTCGAGTATGGCGAGGCCCAAATGGGCATCTACGCCGCGGACGTCGCACCGGAGGCAACGTCTTGCCACCAATACTACTTCCATTGGGAGGAAAGCGACGGGACCACGGCCGTTTTCCCCGAGGAAGGCTCCTACACCTACGGCGAGTCTTGTGACTCGGCCTTCGGTTGGGTCGCCGGTCACTTGGGATTGGATGGTGGCGGCAGCGGCGGCGGCGACGGTACCGGCGGCGCCAATGGCCAGGACGAAGAAGGCAATCCGCTCACCGCAGGCGTGCCCAAACTGGTCGGTTGCACCACCAGCGGCCGCTCTGCGCCTTGGGCCATCGGATTTTCGTGGGTCATCGGGCTCGCGCTCGTTTCCCGCCGAAGCCGCTCTCGCGCGCACTGACGCTCGGGCGCCCACGCCAAAGCGTCGCGATGGGCTGGTCATCGGCCCCGTCGCGCAATACCCTACGAGCCACGCACGCCCGTCTCCGCGCGTGCTCCACCCTCCTCCCCTCCCCCATTGGCCGGCGCGGCACTTCCCCAGCCGCCCGTACCTCCTGCGGACGCCCCCATGCCCTCCCGTCGCTCCCCTCGGACCATTTCCGCCCTGGGCCTCGCCGTGTGCGCCCTTGTCACCTTGCCTTCGGCTGCAAGCGCCAAAGACCTCCAAGGTCACTTCGGCGTCGGCTTCAACAACCAGTTGGGCGGCGGTCCCGCTTTGGCCGTTCGTTATGGTATCCCCACCGGTGACACGCCCTTCAATCTCGTCATCGAAGGAAACACCGGCTTTTCCTCTTATGAAGGCGTTGAAGGCTCGTTTACTGCAGGCGGTCGCCTCCTGTTTAGCACGGTCGTTGAAGACAATATGAACTTTTATGTAGGCGCGGGTGCAGGATATGTAAAGGTTGAGGGGGTTGAGGTGGTCCGCCTGCAGCCCATCGCGAGCATTGACCTATTTTTGTTCGGCCTCGACAACCTTGGCTTGACCACGGGTTTCGGTTTCGACATCGACGTCGGCGGCGACACCACAGGCATCGCAACATCTACGGCTGCGATGGCCGGTGTTACGTACTGGTTCTGACCCGCAAGCCCCCGCGGTCGCCCCAGTTTTGCTGCGGCCACTGCATATCCGGAGGCCCTGTGTCCCGACCCTTTCGTCATTTTCACGGCCTCGGCGGTAGGATGCGGGCCTTGTCCGCCGCTGTCCTGCTCGGATGCCTGGGTGCATGGGGGAGTGCTTCGCGCCCTGCGGCGGCGGCGAGCTTTCACCCCGACCTCACGTGGCGCACGCTGACCACAGAGCACTTTCGCATCCATTTTCATGGAGGAGAGGAGCTCCTCGCGGAAGAGACCGCGCAGGCCGCGGAGGTCATCTGGGCCGAAATGACGGAAGAGCTGCGGTGGTCACCGCGGGCGCGTACGGAAGTGGTGCTGGTGGACAACACCGACTCCGCGAATGGCTACGCGATGACACTACCAGTCAACACCATTGTCATCTTTGTCACCGCACCCACGGAAGACTCGACACTGTCCAGCTATGAAGACTGGACTGATGCAATTCTCACGCATGAATACACACATATTCTGCATATTGACAATACGGAGGGGATCGTCCGGGCGCTCCGACTTGGATTGGGACGGGTTGTCAGCACGAATCGTATGTCGCCGGGCTGGATTACCGAAGGCTACGCTACCTTTCAGGAGACGGTCCACACCCCCTACGGACGCGGTCGGGCCAATACCGCGGATATGATAAAGCGGATGACCGTCCTGGAGCAGCCGTTTCCGCGGCTCGGAAACCTCGATGGCTTCCAAATGGCGCCGCCCAGCGGAAACCTTCGATACCTTTTCGGGCAAGACTTTTTGCAGTGGGTAGCGGAGCAAAAAGGACAGCAGGTCTGGACCGATTTCATTCACACGTATGGGGGCGGCATCCCTTTTCTGTTGCCTGGCCGCGCGGTCTTCGACGAGCGCATCTCGCATTTGTACCGCCAATGGCGCGCAGATATGATCGCGAGATACGAAGCCCAAGCTGCGGATATTCGCGCCAAAGGCCTTACCGAGTTTCGCTTACTCAATGCTCCCGAAGACCAATGCGCGGCGCCTACATTTAGCCCCAACGGCGCACGATTGGTGTGGTCGTGCGTGGATATGGAGTCCGGCGCACGGGTTCATCTCGCCGACGGGAACGGCGAAAACGCGGTCGAAAAACTCGACCAGCGATACGCCACCGACTTCGCCTGGACACCGTCGGGTGAAGGCTTGGCGTTTAGCTCACTTCATTTGGTCGACCGGTTCAATATTTATAATGACCTCTATTATTATGGCCTCGACGGTCAATTTGACTCTCTGACCAATGGTGCCCGCGCTCGAACGCCCGCCTTTTCCCCCGATGGCTCCCGCCTATTGGCGATTCAAAACGACGCACAGCAAAACCGACTCATCGAAGTACGGGTCGACCATAGCGAGCGGGTGCTCTTTGACCCGGGCGACCATGTCCAGCTCGCTACCCCACGCTACAGCCCGGATGGTCGCCACATCGTCATGTCGGTCTGGCACGAAGGACGGCGTGATATCTGGATTCTCGACGCTGAAGGCAATATTCGACGACGGGTCACCGAAGACCTCGCCAACGACATCGACCCCCGTTTCAGCGAAGATGGCCGCACGTTGCTGTTTTCGTCCGATAGAACGGGTGTCTACAACATCTACGCCGTAGACCTCGAGACCGAGCGATTGTGGCAGGTCACCAACGTGCTCGGCGGGGCCTTCGCGCCATCGTTGCGCGCGGACGGCAACGCATTGGTGTTCGAAACGTACTCCGGCGATGGAATGGACATCGCGTTCGTCAACGTCGACCGCACCCTCTGGACCGACCAAGGCCTGCTCGCGTCTCCTTTGGTCGACACGGCCCCCTTGTCCACGGTACTACCCGGCCCTACTTGGCGACAACCCCCTCCAGGTGACCCTTCCGGCAAAATCGACGCCGAGGATGTTCGCGCGCCCGACAAGACCCGAAAGTTCCGCGTTCGCAAAGCAAACCTCGCATTGTCCCAGGGCGCCGCCCATGCCGCGCTCATGGACGACCGATTTGTACCCGGACTCGACGGAATGGGGGGCCCACTTCATGTGCTCGGCGCCCTACCGGGCTCCTGGGGCCGGCCCGGAGATAGCTCCACCACGGGCGAATGGGAGACCGGCCCTTGGGACGCCCCCGGCGGTGGACCTGCGGTCGACGACCCCAGCCGTACCGGTGACGCAAGCCGCGAAGAGGCAGACTTCCCCTTTTCCGTACCCGTCGAGAGGTACTCCCCGTGGCCCACGCTCGCCCCTCGGTATATCGCACCAGGCGTTTCCCTCACCAATAATTACGGCCTCCTCGGCTCGCTCGCAATTGCCGGCACCGATACCCTCCGGCGCTATCTTTATTCCGCTTATGTTTCATATCGTACAGATAGCGACTATATCGGCGGGGGCGTCTCGGCGGCGTACAATGCGCTGATTCCCGTGTTCAGCGTTGGTGTTTATACACTTTCCAACTCTTACGGCACCATGTGGACCGCCCCTACTCCGCCGTCATCAGGAGGAGCATGGCTTCCAAGCATTACCCAGTCACCGACCCTCTATTGGGAAAAACGAACCACAGGATATGCACAGGTCTCGTGGCCCGTAAATGAATACCAGTCCGTGTTTTTCCAGTGGGCAGGCGAGAGTCGCTCCCCGCAATTTGAACTCCCCGATAATGTCTACCGTCCGTATTTGCCCACCCGCGGCTTTTTGAGTAGCATTGGCGGCGGCTGGATGTTGGGACGTAGCCGCGCATATGCACGCAGCATCTCCCCCGAGACGGCCCGCGGCCTGACGATCAACGGCTCCCTCAATCACCCTTGGCTCGGCGCACAGGTCTACACCACCGACCCCAACACCGGCGACGAAGTCCTGGCGGGATTCACGCGACTGCAAGTCACGAGCGAATGGCGAGAATACCGAACAGCACCATGGGCCGAAAACCATGTGTTCGCTACACGCCTCGCCGGCGGCGCATCGTTTGGCGACCAACTGACGCAAGGCTCATTTCGATTGGGCGGAAACTACGGCGAGTCCTCGGCATACACGCTGCCCTCGGAATTCCGACCGCTCCGAGGCTTTCCTTACGCCACAGTCTACGGCGACTGGTACTATCTCGCGAGCGGAGAGTATCGCTTCCCATTGGTTTGGCTCGACCGCGGCTTTGGCCTCTTGCCTGTATTTATACGAAACTTATCTATGGTTGGCTTTGTTGACGCCGGAAATGCCTTCAACAATCCAAGTGAACAAGAGGCAATCCTCGCCGACAGCCGCGTGGGCGCCGGAGCAGAAATTCGCGGCTCAACCGTTATCGGCTGGGGCGTTCCCCTCTCCCTCCGCGCAGGCTATGGTTTTGGACTTCGCGGCGCCGGCGCCATCTCACTCGGCTCCCCCGAGGGTGCCTATTTCCGCATCGGCGGCTCATTTTGAACACCATACCCCACACATAGGAAAACAATACAACATGATGTGGATGGTAATATGGCTTGGCTTGACTTCTCCCGCCTGGGCACTCGCCGACGCTGCACGCGCTGCCTTGCGGGCAGGAGATTGCCGTGTGGCGATGGCGGACCTCTCGGGAGCATCTACCGGCGTGTCCGGCGAAGCTGACGCGCTGGCGCTGGCCCGTTGTGCCTTGGCCTCCGGCGACCTCGACAAGGCAGAGATGTTCGCCGCCCTTGCACCCGGGGCCACCCTCGCCCCATATGGGCGCTTGGTGCAAGCCGAAGTCCGACTTTCCCGCGGTGACCCGTCGGGTGCGGCACAACTCTTAGAAACCGTCAACCTTCCCGGCCCCGCGGGGCGCCGCGCAAAGATGTTGCTGGGAATGGCGCAGGTTCAAATGGGGGCCCACGCCGCCGGAAAGGCCACCCTCAACGCCCTGATGACCGGTGAAATCAGCGAGCGAGGGGCGCTTCCCGAGCCAGGCGGTGCCGACCCAGCCGAGATTCGCTGGTGGCTCGCCCAAGGCGCGATTCTGCGCGGCGAACCGACCGCCGCTCGCCCCGTGCTCGAAGCGATTTGGACACTCAATCCGACCAGTCCACGCGCCAAAGAGGCCGAGGATTTGCTGCGAAGCCAAGGCGTAAACCTCGCGGACATCACCCAAGCAGAAGGCCGCGCACGCGCAAAAGAGCGCGCCAAGACCTACGAAAGCCTGCGCTTGTACCCCGAAGCCCTCGCGCTCATCGCCCCATTGCCGCGCCAGGACAGCGACCCCGCGACCATTCGCCGCATGGCGAAGCTCTGTTTTCGCGCCAAGGACTATACCCAGGCGGTCGAGTGGTTCAGCCGAATTCCCTCTCCCACCGCCGACGAGCGCTTTGACCATGCGCTTGCGATGTCCCGAACGGGAAACTACGAGGCAGCGGCTACTCTTTATACCGCGCTATATACTTCAGACCCAAGCACCAAACAAGGGGATACTGCTTCCTTCAAAGTCGCTTATCTTGCCTATGACAAAGGCGACCTTGCGCGGGCAATACCATTGTTTCGGACGCACTTACAACGGTACCCTTCGAGCGCCCACGCCGACGAAGCGCGCTGGTTTATCGCATGGTCGTTGTATCGAAACGGCGACCTCGACGCTGCAAACGCTGCAATGACGGACGTTCTACAGCACCATGGTGGAAGCGGACTCGCCGCTGGCGCCCGCTATTGGCAGGCCCATATCGCCGCCGACAAAGGTGACGCCGCCGCTGCCCGCGCGGGCTACGCCGAGGTACGCCGGCGATGGCCCAATAGCGGCTACGCGTGGTTTGCCGAGTGGCGTTTGGGTGAGTCCCACGCCCGCCGTGCCGTCGAGATCGCACCTCCCGCCCCCCCAGCCCTCACGTCTTCCCCTGCGTGGAGCGCCGGCACGGCTTTGGCCGCCGTCGGCCTCGACGATTGGGCACGCGCGGAGCTTGGCCCCCTGGTCGCTACCGCAAAAAGCTCGCAGGCAGGTCGTGTTGCAATGGCCCATGTGCTGCTGCAAGCCGGCGACTACGGCACTGCGCGTTCGCTCGTCAGCGGCTCTTGCCAATCGGGGCGCGGCGATGCACCGATACCCGCAGCCACTGCGGCATGTACGCCACGGCCACTGGACACCGAAGCCGTTCGCCGGGCCGAAGCGCTGGACCTTCCCGCGAACCTCCCCTTCGGCATCATGACCGCAGAAAGCGCACTCAAGCCTTGGGTCACGAGCCCGGTTGGCGCCCGCGGCCTCATGCAACTCATGCCCGAAGTCGCGGCCAATATTCAGCCAAGCGTTTTTGGCGACCAGCCGTTTCATCCCGACGACCTCTACCGCCCCGGCGTCAACGCTGCATTGGGAATCGCTGAGCTTGGAAGCCTACACGCGCGCTTCGCCGGTCGCCTTGCGGGCCCCGACCTTCCCGCTGTCATCGCGGGGTACAACGGTGGCGCCGAAGCGGTCGAGCGTTGGCTTTCTGCATATCCAAGCCCTCCCGAGCCGGACCGCTTCGCCGAAGACATCGGCTTTACGGAGACCCGGCGATATGTCCGCAATGTATTGGGTTATATGCAAACATACCGGTATTTATACGGTGATTAGTATCGCAAATCGCGCCCTCCGGTACCCAACATACGATGTCCGCGGAAAGACACCCCGCCCATTCGGCGACACTCTTGCGGCAATTGCAGATGAAGAAACGATAGGTGACACACGGTCCATCCTCCGGTGTTGAACCAGCATGCACAAGCAGCTCCCCTCCGGACCCGGACCGCGCCGCGCGCTCCGGCCACGAAGGAGCGCGCGGCGTGGAAAGTCCCATCCCGCGCTGATTCCCACGCCCAACGGAGAAACCATGACCCGCCCCCTTTGTATTTCCCTGTTCCCCTTGGTCCTTGGTCAAGCGGCGTGCGTCGAGGCCGGAAGCGGAGTCGCCGCCACCGAGTCCCGCCAAGTTGCTTCGTTTGACGCCATCCTCGCCGTCGACAGTATCGACGTGCGCGTGCAAGCGGGCGGCCCCATCGACGCCCTCACGGTCACTTGCGACGACAACTTGATTGACTTGGTGGAAACCGAAGTCCAAGACGGCGAACTTGTGGTCGCTTTTCTCAAAGGCGTGCAAGGCATGCCCCGCACCACCTGCCAGGTCACCACCGGCAACCTTGGAATTCGGCGGCTGCGCAGCACGGGGTCGGCCGACATCACTGTCAACAGCGCCGTTGTCGCGCTCGCCACCGCAGAGACCACAGGCTCCGGCGACATTCAGATCCACCCCCAAGCTGCGAACGAAGTGCCCGACGACAGCCTCCTCTCGGGCGACGAAGACCCCGCTGACCTGCTCGACGGTGAAGACTCCTTCGCCGACATCGCGCCTTCCGACCACCTGACCCTTCGGTCCACGGGCTCAGGCAACATCTCGGTAAAGCAAGCCGACCACAACCGCGTCGAAATCTACACGACAGGGTCTGGCGACGTCACCATCAAAGGCACCGCCGACGACCTCGCAGTCGACACAACCGGCTCGGGCGACGTGTACGCACGCGACTTGAAGGCCGAGGCCGCGAACCTGCGCAGCACCGGCTCCGGCGACATCAACGCGACCGCCACCGACCGCGTCTCCGCCCACTCCACCGGCTCCGGCGACATTCACGTCTATGGTCACCCGAAAGACGTCGACCGTCGCTCGACCGGATCTGGCGACATCCGCATCCACTAACCCAAACAATCATCCCCTCGTTTTTGCAGACCCTACTATATAAGCGTGTTCCGATGCCTTGAACGCGCAACAAAGGCCACCAAATGAGCTGCATCAGGGGATACCACGCACACCAGCGTATAGTTGCCAACTCGGTTACGGACAGGTATGGTACGCGGTAAACCCAATCGAAGCATCGATGACCGCGCCCGACACCGTCTCAAAGCGAACGGCCCTCTCGCGCGACGATGGCGGGAACGGGCAGTCGGTCTCGATGCGTGTGTCGACGTCTATCCCCGACACTGTGCCGCGCAACGTCGCCGAATACCCGCGAAGACCGGCTTCGAGCCCGAGATGTGCCGCAACACACCGGGGCGGCTGCCTGGGAAATCAACGTGGTCAACATACGCGCATCCACGGTAGGCCCAAATATTTCGCGGAGTCGGTCAAGCGGAGAAGCACGGGAATCACAACGCACTTCGCGACGGTCTCCGAACTCTGGGCAGGACCCGCTGCCTTCGACCGGAAACGCCGCGCGGCAACGCGCGACCGCTGGGTCGTGCGCGTCCCACCCTATATTGGACGTCGAAGAAACAAACCAAGCGACAGTAAGCACAAACGCCCCCAAGGCAAGGGTCCCGCGATAAGCATTCATATGCCTAGCTCCCGACGCGTGGGAGTACCGTCGCATCCAAGGAAACCCAGAGTTTGCCCCGATTCCACCCCATCACACGCGCGGGGTCCTACACGAGGGAACAAATCCCCCATCCTTGTCGGATTTTGGACACAATGTGACTGGCAAAGACGCCCCTGGCAGGTCACCCTTCTCCGTGACCCGCCCTTTCGGAGCGCAACAATGCCGTTGGCCTCAGTCCTCCTCGTCCTCGCCCTCCCCCCTATCGGCCATGCAATGCCGGCCGACCTTCGGGGGGAAGTCGTCGCGTCGCGCCCAACGCCGTCCCGCGACCTACCCGTACTCGAAGTGGAGGCTGGTGACCGCAAGAAGGACGGTGGCGTCGTCAACCAAGAGGGCAATGTTGGACACCAAGGGCCGGTTCGGTATGCGGTGTCCCGCCCAGTCAACGAAGACCTCGCGCAAGCAGCGCGATGGTTCAACCTCGGCGATGGTCGTCAAGTCGGGCAAATTCGCGTGCTGGCCCCCACTGCCGCGAGCATTGGACTTCACTTTTCGCACATCATGCTGCCCGACGGTGCGCAGATTTGGCTCGACGACATCGACGGCCGAGATGGCCGCGTCCGTCCCGTTCTCCCCCAGGACGCCCGCAACGGCACCTTCCAGTCGCCCATCGTGCGTACTGACGAGTTGCTCGTCACCATCGTACTTCCCAAACAAGCTCCGCTCCCCGTTCTCACCGTCGACAGCATCCAAGTGGGTGTGCTGCCATTTGGCGAACTGCCTCCGCCGCCCCAAGGTTCGTGCAACATCGACGTCGTGTGCCCCGAGTCTGCGGGTTGGGAAGCCGAAATTGCCGCTGTGGGCGTCTACGCAGTGAGCGGCGAGTTTTGGTGTACGGGCTTTCTCATCAACAACAGCGCCGAAGACCAAACCCCCTATTTCGCGACCGCCAACCACTGCGGCTTGTCGTCCTCCAACGACCAAAACGTCACGGTCTATTGGAACTACGAAAGCGCCCGCTGCGGCGACCTCTCTGGCGGCAGCCTCGATGACTGGCAATCGGGCTCTACCTTCCGCATGAGCACCCGAAACGCCGACTGGGCGCTCATTGAGCTGGACGACGCCCCCGACCCCTCCTTCGAGGTCGCGTGGGCAGGTTGGAGCAACGAAGGCACCGCTCCCACAAGCGCGGTCACCATTCACCATCCCGACACCGCCGAAAAGGCCATCAGCTTTGAGGACGACCCCACAAGCATCACCGACGCCTACTCCACGCGCACCAGCAGCAGCGGCACCCACATCCGCATCACCGACTGGGACCTCGGCACCACCGAAGGCGGCTCTTCGGGGAGTCCCTTGTTCGACCCCAACCATCGTGTAGTCGCCGTGCTGACCGGTGGAAACGCAGCCTGTGGCAACAACGAGTCCGATTGGTACGGCCGCCTCGCGACCGCATGGAACGCAAGCGGCTCCGCCTCCGGGCGCCTCAAAGATTGGCTCGACCCGCTCAATCTTTCGCCGTCTACCGTCGACACCCTCGCGCCTTCGCTTGTTGGCGTCCATGTGACCCCCACCGATGGTTGGTCCGCTGAAGGCCCCGAGGGAGGACCTTTTGTGGCATCGTCCCAAACGTGGACCCTCACCAACCGCGACGCCACCTCCCGCACGGTGACCACGTCCGTCGATGCCAGCTTCATCGCCGTGAGCGACGCAACGGTTGGCGTCAGCGCAAGTGGCACCGCTACCTTTTCGACGAGCCTGACGAGCGCCGCAAACGCCCTCGCACCCGGCCATTACGACGCCACGCTCACCGTCACCGCCGACGACGGACGCCCCGCCTCCACGCTCCCCATCGCACTCCTCGTCGGCACGCGCGAAGAGTGGCACACCTGGACCCTCGACAGCAACCCCGGCTGGAGCACGGATGGAGACTGGGCGTTCGGAGCGCCCCAAGGCAACGGCGGAGAGTACGGCAGCGCCGACCCTCGCTCCGGCGCCACAGGGGCAAATGTCTACGGATACAACCTTTCCGGCGACTACGACAACAACATGCGGGCGCAGTATCTCACGATGCCGTCCCTCGACTTGCGTGGTACCGCGGGCGTGACATTGTCCTTTCAGCGGTGGCTTGGCGTCGAAGAACCCGCCTACGATTCGGCAGACATCGAAGTCAGCACCGATGGCGGCTCCACCTGGACCATCGTGTGGTCCAACTCAATGGAAATCACCGACCGCGCGTGGGTGCCGATGGAGGTCGACCTCTCCGCGCTCGCAGACAACCAACCCGACGTGCGCATTCGCTGGGGAATGGGTTCCACCGACCGTTCCGCGCGGTATTGCGGCTGGAACATCGACGACATCTCGATTTTCGCGGTTAGAACGGGCGATTGGTACGCCCCCGACGAAGAAACGCCCGACCCCGACACAGGCGACGTCCCCCCCGATGACTCGGGGACGCCCATCGAAGACACCGATGACACCGACACCACCGATGAAGACGGCAACACGGACTCTGCCGCACCCGAAGCCGACCTCGCGGGCGGAACCGAAGACGGAAAGGTCAGCGGGTGCGCCTGTAGCGCGAGCCCGACGCCCCGGTTCGCTTGGCTGGTTGGACTGCTCGGCCTCGGATTTCTCGTGCGGCGTCGCGCGTAAGCACGCGATGCTCCCCGAGTGCACCCTGCACCGTTTTTTGCACCAATGCACCATGGTTGCACAACGGCGCCACCGCCGTTGTGGACCTCGGAACGATGGCCGGGCGCACGACGTTGCCCCGACAGTGGCCGGAGGATTGGGTGAGATTTCACGAAGAAACCCACGGCGTCTACTTTGACGACCTCGACGCATTTCGTATTCTGCACAACGCGCGCTACCTTCTGGTCATGGAACGCACCATTGGTGCATTCTGGCAGCGCCTCGGTTGGACCACCATCGCAGACGACGAGCACGACGACGACCAACACCACTTGGTCCGCGCCCAAAGCATTTCCTACGAGCGCGCCGTCAAAGGCACCGGTCGCATTCGATGTCGCGTCTGGATTGCGCGGCTTGGCCACACAAGCCTCGACGTCGGCTTTGTCATCCTACCGATGGATGAGGACCGCCCTTTCGCGAAAGGGAGCCGAACCCTCGTAAAGATTGACGCGCAAACCCATGCACCGGTTCCGTGGAGCGATGCGTTTCGTGCGCGCGTGCAGCCCTTTGTGCGGGAGTCCACAGAAGGAAACGACATTCGACCCTGACCCCGTCGTCGACGAAAAACACCATCGCAGGCCCACCCATCGCCGCCCTTCGGCGCCACGGCAACGGTCCCGAAGGCAGCGGGCGACCGCCCGTGATACCGTGGCGGGGTTCGGACACCGTCCGGCTGCGGGTGCCGCCACCGATGGAAGTCCATGCTTGAACAGGATGACCAGATGCGCACGCAGTTTGAAGAAGGCATCACCCTCGACCGGTTCATCTACGAGACCACCCAGTCGCATCCCGAGGCAACCGGCAAGTTCTCGACCTTGCTGCGCCAAGTCTCCCTCGCCAGCCGCTTGGTCAGCGCGCGCGTCAACCGGGCCGGTTTGGCCGGAATGTTGGGACAAACCGGCGAGGTCAACGTACAGGGCGAGTTCGTTCAAAAACTCGACGAATACGCCAACAACACATTCAAACGTGCGCTCGAACATGCCGGATGCGTCGCCGCGGTGCTCAGCGAAGAAGACGAAGAGCCTTACTTCACGCCGGAGCGCTTCCATAGCGGTCGCTACGTATTCGCGATGGACCCCCTCGATGGCTCGTCCAACATCGATGTCAACGCGACCATTGGCACGATTTTCTGCGTATGGCGACGAAAAACACCCGAGGGCTCCCGCGCCTCCGCGGAGGACATCCTCCAGCGCGGACACGACATCGTTGCCGCAGGGTATGTGATTTATGGGTCGGGAACGGTCATGGTGCTGTCTACGGGCGATGGCGTCCACGGCTTCACGCTCGACCCAAGCGTCGGCGAGTTCTTTTTGAGCCACCCCGACATCAAACTTGAGGCCACCACCGACCTTTATAGTGTAAACGAAGGCTATACGGCCTCGTGGGAAGCCCCCATTCAGGAATGGGTCGCCCACCGAAAGGACCCCGGCGCGAGCTGGCGCCAACGCTATATTGGCTCGCTCGTGGCCGACTTCCACCGAAATCTCCTCAAGGGCGGCATTTTCTTGTACCCTGCGACGAAGTCGTCTCCCAAAGGCAAACTTCGGCTGATGTACGAGGCCTTTCCTCTGGCATTTTTGGCCGAGGCCGCCGGCGGGCGCGCAACCAATGGCCGAGAGCGAATCCTCGACCTTCGCGCGAAGGGGCTTCACGACCGAACCCCGCTCTTTATCGGCAACAAGCAGCCCGTCGATGAAATCACTTCTCTGCTTCGCGCAAAAGACGCCGAAACGCGCGATTGACGCGCAGACGCCGGTCGCGGATGCGCCGGTCTGGAGGCCCCTTGGCCAACCCGCCTGACGCTCCCCCGACCCAGCTCGACGTGGAGCTACCACCCGAGGGTCGCTCGTCTCCTGCGCGCGACTATCGGCACTCCGTCGAATTTCCCACCACCCTCCAGCTCTCGCCGATTGGTCGGGTTCACTCCCCGTTTACGGAGCGCTTCGGAACTCCGCGGCAATCCTGTTTGGGGCGTCCGGGAGATGCGGCCGACGTTGTCGAAGGCCGGGTCGAGCTGTTTCCCGACATCGTCCCTGCGCTCGCATTGCGCGACTTGCTGGGATTCGAGCGCATCTGGCTCCTGACGTGGATGCACTTGAATGGACCTGGCTGGCCACCCTTGGTACGGCCGCCGCGCGGAGGGCCCCGTCGCGGCATCTTTGCGACGCGCGCGCCCCACCGCCCCAATCCGATTGGCTTGTCCGCCGTGCGCTTGCTGGGCATCGAAGGCACGACGCTTCATGTAGCGGGACTCGATATCATCGACGGCACGCCAGTTTTGGATGTAAAGCCGTATGTACCTTATGCCGATGCGTTCCCCGACGCTGCGTCTGGATGGGTCGCGGAATCCGGTGGCGCGCCCATTCGCGTCGCCGAAGCAAAGCACTCCTCCCGGCAGGAGGAATGATAAGCGGCCACCGCCCGGCCCATAGACCACGCACATAATGTCCTGTGCGTCCCTGTGCCCGTTTTCGCAAATAGCAGATGGCCCACTCGCGCGACCGCGCGGCGAATCCCGACAGACTTCTGCGGTTGCCAATCACCGTGCAACGCGCGGCGGGCAGAGCGCGGTTGTGGCCGACAAAGGCCGATACCAGACGCTTCTTCGTGCTTTCTCGCCCCACCGTGGAAACAAGGGATCTCGTTCCACGGCGGCGCCCGTTGCTTTGCGCCATGGCTTGCCGTTCGCTTGTCACATTTTCGCGAAACGCGCCCTACATTGAGGGGATTTTTTCGCGACATTCGTGACACTCCGCCAGAAACGCGTCGAAGTTTGCCTCCACCATCATCGCGACTGCATCAACGTTTTACACACATCGCCGTCCACTCGAAAGAGAAGGTGCCGACAGGTGCGTCGACGCACATTGGAAACCAGCGGCGATGCGTCCAACAAATCGGTTGTGACTCTCGATTCCTCAGTGCAATAGTAGCGAAATCCCCTGCCTACTGAATTTCACTCCTTCGCACCTTGCGAATTTTAGGAAGCCGAAGTTCACGGCACCCCCCATCCGTGTTCGTTGACCACCCAGGAGCATTCATGCCCGCAACAACATCTTCTACTCTCAGTCTCCTTCGTTTTGGCATCCTCGGATTGTCCTTGGCCGGCTGCGTGTCCGAAGAAGAAAACGGCGATCTGGACGCCCGCGCGCGCGCCGCGTTGGCAGATGGCCAAAACCAATCTGCAGGTGATGGCCCATCGGACCATGACCACGGCCCCGACAAGGACGATGACGACAAGGGCGACGACGACAAGAGCGAAGACGGCGGCAAGGACGACGACAAAGACGACCACGGCGACCACGACGACGACGACGACGACGACGACCATATGGGCGGCGGCGACGACGACGACGATGACCACGACGACCACGACGACCACGACGATGACGACGACGACCATCACGACGACGATGGCGACGATGACGACGATGACCACGATGATGACGATGACCACGACGACGACGAGGACGACGACGACGACGACGACGATGATGGTCATGGCGGTGAAGGTGAAGGCGAAGGTGAAGGCGAAGGTGAAGGTGAAGGTGAAGGCGAAGGAGAAGGTGAAGGTGAAGGCGAAGGAGAAGGTGAAGGCGAAGGCGAAGGTGAAGGCGAAGGAGAAGGTGAAGGTGAAGGCGAAGGTGAAGGCGAAGGAGAAGGTGAAGGAGAAGGTGAAGGCGAAGGCGAGCACGACCCCGAAGACTGCGACGACGGCGTTGACAACGATGGCGACGGCTATGTCGACACGGACGACAGCGAAGACTGCGGCTACTGCGTCACCTACGACCTCGGCGACGCGAGCGCGTTCAGCGTTTTCGTGTTCGACGACTACACGGGCGGCGTGGATGTCGAAGGCGCGGTCGCGGCGGGCGATGACCTCAGCATGACCGGATTTTCGGTCAACCATCGCGGCAGCGGCGGCACCGCAGTGGTGGCCGGCGACGACCTCTCCTTGGCAGCTGGCACCGTGCACGGTGATTGCTACTACGGTGGCTCCGCTTCGATTGGCATCGACGCAACCATCACAGGCAGCACCAACTCTGGTTCGCCGATTGACTTCAGCGGCGCAGAGACCTACCTGAACGGACTCAGCAACGTGCTGGCCGGCGCAACGGCCAATGGCGCCAGCAGCGTTACTGCATGGGGAGCGATTCAGCTCTCCGGTTCTGCCAGCGGTCTCAACGTGTTCAACATTGCAGGCTCCGACTTGGCGTCGGCCACCTCGATGTCCATTTCTGCGCCAGCAGGCAGCACCGTCGTCATCAACGTGAGCGGTACGACCATCTCGGCCGGAAACTCTGGCATCACGATGAGCGGTGTCGACCAAACCGACATTCTCACGAACTTCTACGAAGCCACCAGCGCTTCGTTCTCGGGCATTAGCTGGATGGGCTCGATGTTGGCTCCCCATGCCAGCGTGTCGTTCACCAACGGCAACTTCGAAGGCGCAATCATCGCCCACGACCTCACCGGCAATGGTGAAGGCCACCTCTATTTGTTCGACGGCGACCTCGAAATCTGCCCCTGAGGACGCAGTTGGCCGACGGGTTCCCCGCCCGTCCGGCCCCCTGCCCCGCTTGGCCGCGTCCTCCCCGACGCGGCCTTTTTTTGGGGGGCACCTGCCTGCGCCCTAAAAAAAGGGCGCCGTGATTGCACACAGCGCCCCGTCGTGGTTGCGCGTCGAACCTATCGGCGCGACCAAGCCACCATGCCGTTGATGTTGGCCTTGACCACCTGGGGTGCCCCCGCATCGGCACCCTTCGTGAGCGCCGCAAACTTGAGGCGTCCCACGTCGCCTTTCTGCGGCGCAGAGCTCAACGCGTAGCCGACCGCATCCGAACGCAGCAGCCACGCGCCTACGTTGTACTCACTGCGGGCGCCGACGTCGGGGTTGAGCCGCGCCGTTTCCGCATCCAGCTGGTGCCACGCGAGAACCCGCCAGCCGTTGCGCACGCCATAGTCCGACAGCACCAGCTCCATCTGAATGGTGGCCAGCATCGGAACCTTCACTCTCTGGTAGAACCGAACCGCGCCCGGCGGCGCGTAGCGCGCATCCGCAATCACCCGGCTCTCTTCAACGTAATCGACATTTCCACGATAGGCGCCGACATTGAGAATACAGGCAGCGAGGCGGTCTACGTCGACACCCGAAATTGGGAGGATGCCGAATCCTTCTTGCGTGGGGCGGTCTGCGTGGCGCCACGCCTGAAACTGAAAGTCTCCGCCCACTGAAGACGGGGCATGGGCGAACACACGGTCAAGGAAAGAGGCAGCAGACATCAACGACTCCTCGTCGGTGGAGGGACAAACGATCCCACGAACAATGCCCGCATCATACCTCGCCCAGCCCGAGCAGACGCCGATGGAGTGCCACTTCCGTCGATTCCACCCGCGGGCCGTGTTACCAGACCGGAATTCCCCCCGGGTCTGGAGTTTGCCGATGTCTACGCCGTCCGCCGCAGATGTTCCCACACTGTCCGAATTGCTCACCAACCTCGTGGTTCAGGCTGCGGATTCGCTCGGTCATGGCGGCGTCCTCGACTCCATTGAGTCCGCCAGCCCCACCAACAATGCGAAGTTTGGCGACTACCAGTCCAATCACGCCTTTCGCTTGGCAAAAGCCCTCAAATCCAACCCACGAAAGATGGCCGACTCCGTTGTGCAAGCGTTGCCGGCGCATCCCGCCGTTACGCGCGTAGAGGTCGCAGGCCCCGGGTTCATCAACTTCCACCTCGACGCGGCTTGGGTTGCGGCCCACGTCGCGCGCCAGGTCCAAAGCCCGTTTGCTGGCATTCCCCAAGACGGCGCCGGGCGAACGGTTGTCGTCGATTATAGCTCGCCCAACGTCGCCAAGCGTATGCATATTGGCCATATGCGGTCTACCATTATCGGAAACGCCCTTCACCGGCTGTATGCGGCAACCGGCTGGCGCGTCATCGCCGACAACCACATCGGCGACTGGGGCACCCAGTTTGGCAAGCTCATCGTTGCGTGGCGGCGCGACCTCAACGACGCAGCGTTCGCGGAAGACCCCATCGGCGAGTTGGAGCGACTTTATGTCGCGTTCGGCACTTGGGCCGAGCAAGAGCCCGCGCTCGCAGACCAAGCCCGCCACGAAACCGCCAAGCTGCAGGCCGGCGATGAAGCCAACACCGCCCTTTGGCGGCAATTCATCGACATCTCGATGCGGGAGTTCGAGTCGGTCTACCAGCGCCTTGGCGTGCAGTTTGACGTCACGTTGGGCGAGTCGTTCTACAATCCCGATTTGCCCGGCGTCGTCGAAGCGCTCCTCGAAGCCAACATCGCGCAAGAAGACAACGGCGCCGTAATTATCGCATTCCCGGACGACCACGAAAACAAGGCCGTCCGCGACCGCAAGCTCGTCATCCGCAAGCAGGACGGCGCTTTCTTATACGGCACCACCGACCTCGCGACGCTCGAATATCGCCTCGCAGAATGGCAGCCCGCGGAGGTGGTCTACGTCACCGATGGCCGCCAGCAGCTGCATTTCCAACAAGTCTTCGAGGCATGGCGCGCATTTCGCAGCCACCGCGGCTTGTCCGCAGAAGCCACGTCGCTCCGCCACTCCTGGTTCGGCACCCTCAAGCTCCCCGAAGGAGCCATGGGCACGCGCCTTGGTAATGTCATCCGGCTCGTCGACCTCTTGGACGAGGCGGTTCGACGCGCACGCGAAGTCGTCGACGCAAAGAGCCCCGACCTCTCCGAAGCAGAGCGCCAGGCGGTCGCCGAAGCGGTAGGCATTGGCTCCGTACGGTATGCCGACCTCTCTCAAAACCCGCAGTCCGACGTCGTGTTCGAGTGGGACCGCATGTTGAGCCTCGACGGAAACACCGCCGTCTTCTTGCTGTACTCCACCGCACGGTGCCGCAGCATCCTGCGAAAGAGCGGCGGTTCCTTCGACAACATCGCGCTCGACGCAGTGCAGCCCCAACACGAGCGCGAGCGAGAGCTGGTCATGGCGCTTGCGCGGTTTCCCGAAGTGGTGGGCCTCGCATTGTCCACCCATCGGCCCAATCTCTTGTGCGATTACCTCTTCGAGACCGCACAAAGCACCAATCGCTTCTACCGGGAAGTCCCCGTCCTCAATTCCAGCGACGAAGAGCGGACCAGCCGGTTGGCGCTCGTTGATTTGACCGCGCGCGTTCTGGCCCGTGGTCTCGAAATCCTCGGCGTGCCGGTACTCGAGCGCATGTGAAGCACCGCGCGCAGACAGCCCCCGTTCGGTGGACCGCCCTCGAATTTCGGCGCAGTATGCCCCGCAAATTCGAGAAGCTGGATTCCCCATTGGGCAAGTCCGCGAATTGGGCTACCCTGCCTTTGATGAGGTGTGAATGAACGCTCCGTCTAGCATCGGTGCCCGTGCCCGCAGCACCCTCGGTGGTTTGCGGGTCGCCTTGGTGTATCCCCCGTATGGGCCGGTTCGAAACGAACCGGGCATCAAAACAGTCAAGGAAAACTACGGGATTTTCCCGAGTCTTTCGCTATTGTACGTCGCCGGGATTCTTGAAGACGCAGGCTGCGAGGTCCTTTTCATCGACGCCCATGCCGAGGGCCTCACCCTCGACCAAACGGTACAGCGACTCCAGGCATTTGGCCCCGCATACATCGGCTACACCCTCACCACCTACTTGTTCTTTCAGTCGATGGACTGGATCAAAGCCATTCGCGCAGCGGTCGATGTTCCCGTCATCGTGGGAGGGGTCCACCTCAGCATTTATCCCCGAGAAACCCTCGGCTACTCGTGTATCGACTATGCGGTCACCAACGAAGCAGAGGTGGCCCTCCCCGCGTTGCTGGTGGCCTTGGTCCGACGGCACCACCTCGCGGACGTCCGCGGAATCGCGTTTCGCCAACCCGATGGCCATGTCGTTGTTACGCCACGCGCCGACGACTGCAACGTCGATGAGTCGCCCTACCCTGCCCGGCACCTCATCGACAACTCCATCTATTACAGCTTTATTAGCCAATATAAGAACTTCACCTGCTTTATTACGAGCCGGGGATGTCCTTACAAGTGTATTTTCTGCGAGCAAGGCAGCAAGCCGTTTCGCGCGCGCAGTCCGGTCAACGTCGTCGACGAGCTCGAGCTTTGTTACCGCGAACACGGCATTCGCGAGCTCGACTTTTTCGACAGCTCATTTACCATCCGAAAAGACCGCGTCATCGCAATTTGTGACGAGATTCAGAGACGCAAGCTGCCGATTGTGTGGGCTGCCCGCACCCGCGTCGACTGCATCACCGATGACGTATTGAAGGCCATGCGCGCGGCGGGCTGCAATCGTATCTACTACGGGATTGAGTCCGGAAGCCGCGAAATCTTGCAAACCCTCAAAAAGTCCACTTCTATCGAAATGTATCGCGACGTCGTGCGGCGAACGAGCCAGCATGGCATCGCGACGTTCGGGTACTTTATGGTGGGCAATCCATACGAGACAGAGGCCACCATCCGGCAAACGATTCGCTTGGCGCTGGAGCTGGACCTTGACTATGCACAGTTCTCCAAGGTCACGCCTATGCCGGCCACGGAAATGTATACGCTATTGCTCAAAGAGACCGGCCGTGACTACTGGCGAGAGCACATCGAAAAAGGCGTAAACGAGGACATTCCTCGCCCGTTGTGCGATATGTCCGACGCCGAGATTCAGCGTTGGACACGCCTCGCTTACCTCCGTTTTTATTATCGCCCCACGTATATCGCCCGGGCCCTCAAGCGAATCAAAGGCCGCGAAGAGCTCGCGCGCTCGATGCGCACCGCATGGCAAATGCTCGCGAACGACCCTGGCGCCGCCGACGACTCGGGCATGGAAGTCTTGGCGTAGATTGGCTTGACCTCCGCGCCACCTGTCCGTTGGGCGGTCGTGGAGGTTTGCTGATGGCTGGACACGGTCCATCTGCCGGTCGATGGCGGATAATATTGCCCACTGTTGTCGGTGGTCTGTGCGTCGCATGTGCGCCGCAGCGCGTGGGTCGCCCCCTGGTTTTGCTCGCAAGCTGGGACACCACCCGCACCGACGCCCTCGGCTGCTACGGAGGCACCAACACCCGCACTCCTACCGCCGACAGGCTCGCGGAGACGGGCGTCCGTTTTGCGTGGGCGATGTCGTCGAGCAGCACGACCTTGGCTGCGCACACCACGGTGATGACCGGTCTGGACGCGCACGACCACGCCGTTCCCCGAAACGGCTTTCCGATTCCTCCCCACCACGAGGTCCTGGCAGACCGCTTCGCCCAAGAAGGCTGGGACACCCTCGCCGTGGTCGGCTCATACGCGCTCGAAGCGAAGATGGGCCTCGACCGAGGCTTCCGAGAGTACCATGACGATGGCGGATGGCAAGCAGCCGTCTTGAACACCTATGAAGTCAACGCAAAGACTGTAACAGACATCGCTCTCAAGGCTGCTTTGGCCGCCCCAACTGACCAACCGCTCTTCCTTTTTGTCCACTATTACGACGCCCATATGCCATGGTCCAGCGCGCCACCGGCGCTCCAGGCAGAGTTTACCGACCCCTCCTACGATGGCCAAGCCGGCGGAAACCGCGACGGCATCGGCTATTTGACCGAGGCAACGCGCAACGGCACGCTTCGCACCGCTGACCGCGACCACGCCACCGCGCTGTACCATGCCGAAGTCGCGTGGGTAGACCAACAATTTGGTCGCCTACTCGAAGGGTTGGAGGCAGCCGGAATGTTGACCAACAGCCTCATCGTGCTTTTTTCGGACCATGGAGAGATTTTCGACGAAGAGCCGGAGCGTCCCTTTCGTCACGGCCCCGATGTGGACCTGCCGATTGTACACGTCCCCCTGGTCATCGCAGGTCGCGGCGCGTTCGCGATTCCCGCCGGCGTCGTCGTCAATCAAACCGTGCGCACCGAAGACGTCGGCACCACCCTTCTTTCCCAAATCGCCCCCCGCTCACCGGGCCTTGGAACGGGCCTCGACTTGTCGCTCCTATGGGGTGCCGCGCCGCCGCTCGATTGGCCCACGGCGCTGGCCGAGGCCACAAAGCCCATCGACCACATTCGTGCCGACGCCTGGCCCAACGCCGACTTCGAACGCGCCGCAATCTCCCAAACCCACATCGTGACCCATGCGCCGTACCTCGCGACCCCACCGCGCACCTTTTTGCGGCAAACGGGGCAACCCATCGGCGAGAATGATGACCATCAGCTCATTCGTGAGCTGTCTATTTTTGACGCGCGAATGCCGGGCCGCCGGGTAGCGCACCTCGACGCGGACACACGCGCGGCCCTTGGGGCGCTGGGCTACCTGACGGACGAGCCGTAACGACCCCGACGTCGCGGCACCTTCTCCCTGCCCAAAATGCCCTTTCCTCCGAGGTTCTTGGCCACCTCGTCCGTTGCGCGGCGTGCAGAATCGTGCGTTATCGCGGCGCCCGCGCGCGCAAGTCCGCGGCACGAATCGAAGCTCGTGGCACAAACGTACAAAACGTGACGCCGGGGGTCACTCCCGGTACGCGCTCGACTTCTTCCCAACACGCGGGGTCCAAGGGTGCGAGAAAGACGTCGCCGTCGTAGGGACCGTCGATGGTGGTCAGGTGCAGCCGGTGCGCATGATGGAGCGCTTCGGCAAACACACTCGCGCCGCCAATCACACACGGCGCATCGTCCCCCCACTCGCGCGCGCGCACGAGCGCCGTCGCAAAATCAGGCACCCCTACGGCACCCGGCGCAGTCCAACCGGGTGTCCGTGTCAACACAATCGAATGGCGCCCCGGCAATGGCCGTCCAATCGAATCCCAAGTCTTGCGCCCCATCACGAGCGCATGTCCCCAAGTGAGGCGACGAAAATGCTGCAAGTCCTCCGGGACATGCCAAGGCAGTCCCCCCTTCGCCCCGATGACGCCGCCGGGCCCTTGGGCCATGACAATGACAACACCCATCAGACCGACACTTCCGCGCGAATCGCAGGGTGAGGTTCATAGCCTTCGAGCTGAATTTGTTCCGGCTGGACCCCGCGCAAATCGCCAACGTCCCCGGCTATTCGCAAGCGCGGATTTGGCCGTGGCGTGCGGGTTAGCTGCAATTGCGCTTGTGCGAAGTGGTTGCGATACAAGTGAACGTCGCCAAACGAGTGCACCAGGCGCGCCACGCCGAGGCCCGCTGCTTTGGCGAGAAGATGCGTCAACAGTGCGTAGCTGGCAATGTTGAACGGGACACCCAAAAAGATGTCCCCACTTCGTTGGTAGAGGTGGGCGCTGAGGTTGCCCTGCGCGACATAAAACTGGACCAGCGTATGACATGGCGGAAGTGCCACCATTTCTACTTCTTTGGGGTTCCAGCCCGACAACAAAATCCGCCGACTATCAGGCGTATCCCGTATTTGGGACAAGACCCGCGCTATCTGGTCTACCCCGTCGCGCGCATACGTGCCGTCGGATGCGCGCGTTGCGCCGAAGTTTCGCCACTGATGGCCGTAAACGGGGCCAAGCTCACCTTCTTGTCGACCAAAGCGCGCGGTTTGCGCAGCGGTCGCCCACTCGTCCCAAATTCGCACGCCTGCAGCTTGCAACGACCCCACATGGGTCTCGCCGCGCAAAAACCACAACAGCTCGTGCACTACGCTCTTGAAGTGCAGCCGCTTCGTCGTGACGGCCGGAAAGCCCTCCCGCAAATCGAACTGCAGCTGGGCGCCGAACAGGCTTCGCGTACCCGTTCCTGTTCGATCCGTGCGGTCGACGCCCTCGTCGAGGACAGTGCGAAGAAGCTGGAGGTACGGCTGCATACGAAGCTGATCTCGGTCTGGTTGGCCCCAATGGGACTCGGACTGTTCGCCGACGTGTGGTTAGCCAATCGTTACCACACCGGAGGTGAACGCGCCCTTCGGGTTCCCCCTCCCCGCGCGGAAGGCAATCACAATGAGTCAAGAAGAAGGCGTCAGCGCCTATGAAGCCCTCGGTGGCGAGGCAGGCCTCCAGGCCGTCGTTGACCGCTTCTATGCTTTGATGGACACCGAACCCGAATACGCGGAGCTCAAGGCAAGCCACGGCGGCGACACCCGCCAAGCAGCCCAGCGCTTGTTCGAGTTTCTGTCCGGGCGCCTTGGCGGTCCCAACCTTTACTTCGAGAGACACGGCCATCCGAGGCTGCGGATGCGCCACATGCACGTCGCCATTGGCCCCGCAGAGCGGGATCAATGGGTGGCGTGTATGGACCGCGCGATGACCGAGGTAGGCGTGATTCCCCAAGCACGCGCAATCCTTACGGAGTTCTATACCCAAGTCGCGCATAATATGCAAAATCGCGACTAAGCGCAATAGGTGCTTATCTTCAAAGACATTGGCTTAGGAATTTCGCTTCATTCGCCAGGCACATCCGTGATGTCGCGCACCAAGCGAAAGCCGACCAAGGGCGTTCGGTGGTCCGCGAGCACGGTTCGATGCGTGGCCAAGCAGCGGGAAATGTCGCGGCCCCACGCGCCTCCCCGCAGCACACGCTTGGCCTCTGCCGCCGCCGATTCCTCCTGCCAGCGACCCGATTCGCATACACGCGGCCCCGACATTGTATGGGGACTTGCCGTCATTTCAAATACATTTCCCGCCATTTGCAACACACCCAATGGGCTGCAATCTTCAGGGTGGTCCGTCACGCGCGCCATCGCCAGCCGTGTATTGGGGGCGTGATGTTCCAGACAACGCACCCACGAAGCGTCGATGTAGTCCCCAAACGGATACCGGCGACCATCCGCCGACCGCGCCGCCTTTTCCCACTCATATTCAAACGGAAGGCGCCATGCTTGCCCCGTTTGCGCAGACAACCACTGCGCATAGGCCATCGCATCCCGCGGACGAACCAATGTAACGGGGTGGTCGTCAAACACAGCATCCCCATCAGAATCGGGGCGCGCGTAAAAGGTTCCATCGGCTCGCTGTCCGAAAAGATACAGTGGCACGTCGTCGGCAGCACCCCGCTGCTGGGGAGCGCGGTCGAGCGCTTCGGCCATTTCCCCCGCGTGGACAAGGTGATTGAGGAATGCAATATACTCTGCCACCGTCACGCAGGTTTTGCGAATGACGAAGCCATCCGTAAATACCGTGCGAATGGGGAGTGCCTCACCGGTTGGGTCGATAGCGCCCGTCACATGGGGACCGGCAGCGACATATGCTTCGTCAGGCGACAGCTCCTCGTGTCGCAACAACCGAATGGGATGGGCCTCGCCCGTGCCCGGCATGCTGTTGCACCAACGCTCATTGCGACCCAGCGATACGCAAACCACGGCAGGATGGTGCCCCGCCGCCGACACCCGCACTTCGTAGCGGCCAATCGGAAGGTCATCGGTGGTCTCCCCCGCTTGGCCCGCCCACCGGACGCGCGGCGTAACCGTGATGCGCCGCCGAATATGGGTCAGGTGGCGAACCTCCACGCGCGCACCGGGCACATCGCATTGCACCGAAATCGAGCACACACCGCGAATATACGCGCTCCAAGTGCCATCATCGAAGGTCGTTAGCGCGGCGAGATGGCGCGCAGCCGCCGCCGAGTCTCCGCTCTCGATGGCTGCAACGTGCAAGCGGTGGTGCATATCGGCCAGCCGCGAACGAACGGCAGGAGCGCGAGGCGCAATCGCGAGAGCCCCCAAGAGCGCCGCCATGCGGTCGCTTTCAATCCGATAGAGGTCGGATTCCGCGCGCTGCAAGGCGTCTTCTGCATTCCACAGCGGCAGCTTTTGCGACTCTGGCGCCGAGGGCAAAATCGTTTCGCGCAATGCCGCCGCGACCGCCCGCGACCGCTCGCCACGCATCCTTGCATTGGCCGCTTGGTGCGCCAAGTCGTCGACATGGCGCAATACAGCCGCGACATCCTCCCGTCGCTGCCAGCCGTGCCACCACTCGCGAAGCCGCTCCAGAAGCGAGAAAGCGTTGGGAATACGATTGCAGGGGTCGACCCGCAAACAGTCCCGACAGATGGCGGCGAGGTCTGCATCGCCAATCAACATTCGCTCATCGGGCTCGACTTCGCCCGGAGCCATCGGGCGGTGGCCCCACAACAGCTCGTGCATCATCACGCCGACAGCGTAGACATCGGCGGACAGCGTGACCGCGGCCCCGGCCAGCACTTCAGGCGCAAGGTAAGCAGGTGTACCGACGGGGGCACGCAACGTGGAGCTAGAAACTTGGGTAGGGTCTTCGACCAAACACGCAAGCCCCCAGTCGACAATGCGCACACGGCACGCCTCTTGGGGAGACAACTGCTCCATCGAAACCAACACGTTGCTCGGCTTGATGTCGCGATGGAGCACTTCGCGAAGGTGCCCAAACGCCAGCCCTTCGACCAACTGAAGCAACGCGGAGAATGCAACCTGAGGGTCGGGCGCGACGCCGCTTCCCGTTCCAAAAAATGTATGCCACGGAAGCCCGTCGACAAACTCCATAACAATAAACGGAAAGCCATCCTCCAGCATTCCGAGGTCATACACCGCGACAATCGCAGGATGGACGAGCTGGCTCGCGACGCGGGCCTCTTGGCGAAGCTGCTGCACAAATCGCGGCTCCCGCCCCCAGCGTGGCCGCAGCAGTTTGACTGCAACCGTGCGGCCCAGTTGGGCATCTTTTGCCTTCCAAACCTCGCCAAAGCCACCAAAACCAATCTTTTCAATAAACTCGAAGCGTCCGGTGCCTTCTCGATGCCCTTCCGGGAGCGCCAACATGTCCTGAACGTTGACTTCCCCTACATCTGCAGACTCCGGAAGCGTAGTATGCGGCGCAGCGGCGTTCCCATCTACTACCGTCTCGTCGTCTCGCCCTCCCTCACGCGGCGCCGCCAAATCCTGTCGCGAGCGCGTGTTCGCGCTTGACCGGTCGAGCAACATCCGAGGAGTATCCAGCATCGCGCCTTATCCAATGGGCTTGGGCTGCGGGGCAGCGCACTCGAATTCGCATGGCTGGTTACCATGCGCAGAACAGAAGGTAGTCCATAGGACCCATTCTTCGCCACTTCGCCAGTATATCTTGAGGACATTCTTCCCGGCGAACCCTCGCGAAAATTTGGCAGCCTGCCACAAAGAACGCATACCTTGCGCCTGCTCGTCCCACAATCGCGCTGATTGTCCCCTCAGGTTGGTGAAATGCCGTCCACCCCAAGAACGCTGGTCTTTCGTCCCATGTCCCAAGCGTCAAACCCGCCACCGGCGCCCACCCTCCGATCCGCGACGACGCGTCGAACACTCCATCAAGGCCTCCACAGCCAAACCAGCCTTTGTGAAAACAGCACGCACCTGTGGATTGAAAAGTCCCACAACGACCCTGCGCGTCTCGAACGGGAGTGGCACGCGCTCGTACAGTGGGCACCCTACGTTGGCCGAAGCCCCGCCGTACTCGATGTTTCGCGAGAGGACGGCTGGCTGCACCTCGAGTATTTGTACGGGCACCCCCCCGAAGGCCACCTCGATGCGTGGAAGCAGGCGGGTGAATGGCTTCGTCGCCTGCATCAGCTTCCACGCGCCGATACCGACCCAAAGCCGCTCACCGATGCGTGGCGCCAGCGGGTTCAAAGCGTCTTCAAACGCGCGCGAAATGAAGTTGATGGGTCTGTCTTCACGAAACTCGCGAACCTCATCGGCTCCCCTTCGTCCCTCGCGACCACACCGTCTCGTGTGCCTTGCCATCGCGATTTCACACCTAACAATTGGATTTGGAATTCCGATGAAAACACACTCGCTGTCATTGATTTCGAGCATTCGCGGATGGACGACCCCATTTCGGACTTGGTGAAGCTCGAAGGAGAGTATTTTCCCGAAATGCCCGAACAAAGAATAGCATTCTATAACGGCTATGGGGCCTGTCCCGACAATCGCGTGTTGGTCCAGCACCTCGCACTTCACGCATTGGCGACCCTCACGTGGGGCCTCCGAAATCGCGATGCGGATTTCCTCGCGCTCGGGCAGCGCTTGGTAGGCATTGTGGACGCCCGCACGTCTTCGTAGACCTGTGCTCCCCCTTCGACTGCTCCCGGAGCCAATGGCTGCCCATTCCGAACCCGCGGAAACCCGCCGGACATGCCGTGTCTTGCGAATGGTGACATCGAACGCCGCTCACAGGTGACCAGTTTCTGCGGCAACCGTTAGATGTCCCCCATGATCATTCTCGGAATCGCGGACAATCACGACTCGGGCGCAGCCATCGTTCGAGACGGCAAGCTCATTGCGGCTACCAATCAGGAGCGGATCGACCGAGTCAAGCACTCGGGCGCCTTTCCGTGGGGGGCTGTCGACGCCACTCTGGACACCGCCGGCATCAAGGCCAGCGAAGTGGACCGCGTCGTCGTGGGAACAGCGTTCACGCCCTCCGCCGCATTGCGTTGGCAGCCCGCGATACATCACGCCCGTCGAAACGACGGCCAGTTTTCCGGCTTGCTGCACGCATATGTAGTCTACCAGTCTATGCTTCGCCGTACCGGCCTTTACGAGTTGGAGGTCGATGCGTGCCGGGCCATCTTGTCGCGACGTTTGGCGGAGCGAAACCTTCACAACGCCGAACTGCACTTGATGGACCACCACGAGGCCCATGCACAAGGCGCTTGGCGCACCTCCGGCTGGGAATCCTGCTTGGTGCTCACCGTCGATGCCATGGGCGACGGAACCACGGCCACCGCCTGGGTTGCACAGGGCGGCGATTTGGAGTTCCGATTCCGCCAGTCGGGCCTCGCATGCGTCAACACCTTTTATAGCCGCATTACCGAGCTACTCGGCTTCGTCCCCAACCGGCACGAAGGGAAGGTGACGGGCCTTGCTGCGTGTGCCACCCCCCCTCCTGCCCTTCTCGACCACTTTCGCACCCGGTTTACCGCGGCCGGGCGTGGTTTTACACGAATCAACCCCTTGATTGTCGACCGCAAAACCGACCCCTATTGGCAAAAAATCCGTCGTTGGTCGCGGGAAGAAATCGCGGCGGCTGCACAGACGATTCTCGAAGAGATGGTGACGCACTACGTTCGCCAACACATCGCCGAGACCGGCATGCGCAGGGTGGCGGTGGCGGGCGGCGCATTCGCAAACGTCAAGCTCAACCAGCGCATCGCCGCATTGCCCGAAGTCGACGAACTCTGGGTCTACCCCCATATGGGAGACGGCGGATTGGCGGCAGGCGGTGCCCTCGGGAGCGCCGGCGCTTGGCCCCACGCCCTCGACCACGCATTTTTGGGCCCATCGTACTCTCGCCGCGACCTCTCCTTGGCGCTCGAGCGGGGTAGTCTTCCGCGAGAGGAGGTCGCAAGCCGAACTACCCTCGATGGCACACCCGGCGATGTGGAGCGGGCGGCGGCCATTTTGGCCGGAGGCGGCGCGGTCGCACGGTATGAAGGCGCGATGGAATGGGGGCCCCGCGCACTCGGTCACCGCTCCGTCCTCGCACCTGTCAAGGACGCAAGCATAACGGACTACCTCAACCAAAAGCTCCATCGCTCCGAGTTTATGCCCTTTGCCCCCCTCGTCCGCGACATCGATGCACCCCGGTTTTTTCACGGCTACGAAAAAGCCAAACATGCCGCCCGTTTTATGACGGTATGCTTCGACTGCACCGACACCTTTCGGGAGATGGCACCTGCCGCCGTACATGTCGACGGCACCGCACGTCCCCAAGTGCTTTCGCGCGACGATGACCCCGCGCTGTACGCCCTCCTCGACCGATTGGAGGTGCTCACGGGGGTTCCGGTGGTCATCAACACCAGCTTCAATATGCACGAAGAGCCGATCGTTTGTACGCCCTCCGACGCCGTTCGCGCATGGGCCCAGGCCGACCTCGACGGCTTATGGATAGGTCCGTATGTCGTCGCACGCGGCCGTTTCCCCACCGAAAACCGCTGAGCGGAACCTCAGGCTTCGTCGGGGAGCTTGAGGCAGCCAATGTCTGCGTTGGCGCCATTTTGGTCTTGGGGCAGCTTCCACAAGCTCGCAAAGCCCCGAAACAGCTCCCCTGCGAGGACGGGCCCGTGCCGCGCATCGCGGGCATTGCGCAGGTAACTGTTGATGATATCGCCGTTGTCATCGGTACGTTGGCCGGGGTTGTGCAGGTTCATGGCAATCCGCTGCACCCCACTTCCCCCCAAGTGCACGATACGAATGGTATCGTCGTCCAACACCGCTTCGACGATGCCAACGTGGGTAAGCTCGTCGTCCCGTCGGCCATTGTGGTTGCGGTCGTGGGTGTTGTCCCAAAAGACGACATCGCCCAGGCTGGGCCGCTTCTTGTGGTGAATCAAGCCCTCTTCTTCGGCCAGCGCCCACAAGTCCTTGCTGCCGCCCCGCAGAAACCAACCGGCCCGCGCATACGCAGCTTCCACCATGCCAGAGCAATCATAGCGATAAGACCGGTCGGCCGCGGTCATCGCGCGCGCGCCCACAAGCTCGCCGGCAGCCGCAGCCACCTGATGGCCATCCCCCGATGCGCGGCGCTCGTGCCGCTTCTCAGCCACGGCCTTGGGCGCTGCTTCTGGCGCATCCGTCGGCTGCACGCGCTGGGCATAGGGTTTGTCCGGCGCTGCACCGACAAATCGGGTGGATCCAGGGTACCGGAGCGCGCCGCGCGCACAGCCGGAGACGAACAATGCGGCAATCAGCACGCTGCGCAATGATGCAGACATCAAACCTTCCACTTCGGGCAACCGTCTATGGACATTATTTCACTTGACCTGCCAATGGCAAGCCTAAAGTGGGCTCTCGGTGCTCATTCGCTGCACATTCCCGGAAATCGCTGCGCCCACACCGCCTTCGGGCTATGACGGCGCTTACTTTTCGGATTTGGAGCTCTCATGACTTCCGCCCCCAGTCCCCAGGTCGACATCTTCGACGAAATTGACGCCCTTCGCCGGTCTCGGAAGGCTGTCATCCTCGCGCATTATTACCAAGAGCCAGACATCCAGGACATCGCTGACTACATCGGCGACAGCCTGCAACTGGCACGGGCAGCCCGGGACACCGACGCCGAGGTCATCTTGTTCTGCGGCGTTCATTTCATGGCGGAGACGGCCAAAATCCTCAATCCCGAGCGGTTGGTCCTCATCCCCGACATGGCCGCGGGTTGCTCGCTCGCCGATGCCGCACCTTCTCGGCAAATTGCGAAGTGGAAGGCCGAAAATCCCGGCGCTGTGCTGGTTTCCTACATCAACTGCTCGGCTGAGGTCAAAGCCCTCTCCGACATCATTTGCACCAGCTCCAACGCCATCGAAGTCATTCAAAGCATACCGCCTGAACAGGACATCCTGTTCTGTCCCGACCGCAACCTCGGCGCGTGGCTCGAAAAGCAGACGGGCCGCAAGATGAAGCTGTGGCAAGGCACGTGCATCGTCCACGAGACGTTCTCCGAGCAAAAGCTCATCCAGCTCAAGGTGCGCTATCCCCACGCCAAAGTGATTGCGCACCCCGAGTGTGAGCCCAACCTGTTGGCCCACGCCGACCACATCGGCAGCACCTCGTCGCTGCTCACTTACGCCACCACCACCACCGACACCGACACCTTCATCGTCGGCACGGAACCCGGTATTTTGCACCAGATGCAAAAGGCAGCGCCCACCCGTACGTTCCTTCCGCTACCCGGCATGGACGAAACCTGCGCATGCAACGAATGCCCGCACATGCGGCGCAACACGCTTGAAAAAATCCGTGACGCGCTGCGAGACCTCACGCCTGCTATCGAAATGAACGAAGACCTCCGGTTGGGCGCTCTTGCAGCACTACAACGAATGATGAAGGTCAAGTAACGAAGCGAGCCGGGCGCCTCCCTATCAGCGGCGGCGCCCGCCTTTGCCTCCCTTCTTCTTTTTGCCGCCGATTTCTCCGTCAAAGCTCGCGCCAAAACCAAACGAGTTTTGCTCGCCATATGCGGTCATACTGTACCGCCAAGAAACCGACACGTTCAAGCCGCCCATTTGCACGCCTGTACCCGCAAAGTACGCGAACTCATGGCCGAATCCGGGCGGTCCCGAGGCCTCGCTCCAATCTCGGCGTGCCCGGTCCTCGTTGAAATACCAGGCGGGCTCCACACCTGCAAAAAACGAGAGGTTGTCCAGGTACGCGTCGCCCGTAAGCGGAACGCCCATACCGCCTGTTCCGGGAATGGTCGTGTCGCCATATTGGTATTGGTTGTAGAAAAAGTCGGGCCCCACCGTAAAGCCCACCGTCTTCCAAAGCGGACCCGCGAAGTTTCCGAGGCGCACTTCGTAGCCGGAAACGTTGGTCCCCCCCATCACGTATGCACCCGCGAGCCGTGCAGTGCCGCGCATTTTCGGCAATTGGCGGCCCGTCTCCCAATAGTTGATTCCCGCGACGCCGCCGACCGAAATCACGGTGACGGGGTCGCCTTCTTCGGGCGTAAAGACGTTGGCGCCGCCGGAGGGCCGAATGTAGACGTGGTTCCGCCACGCTTGTTTCTCCGCGTGGGCGTCGCCCGGCATCATCCCGCCAAAGCTGACCATCCCCATCAACCCCAGGGACACCCACCACGGATGGCAATTCCATCGTTTCATTGTCAACCTCCAGCCAAGAGATGCTGCGTGTGACGCAGAAAGCGCCTTTGTATTCGGTTTTCTTGGTCGCGGGCTGCCCTGCAAAACGAAAGCCATCGACGCCCTGAAATGACGCATTGCTGCGCCGATTCTCCTTCAACGAACCCCACGCGCGAAACCGTCACGGAGTGGGCGTTTCGTCGAGAAAGCTCGCCAGTGCATGATTGACACGCTCCAGATTGGGCGTGATGAGCTGCACGATAAACGCTTCTACTTGGGGCCCCATATGCCGGGCCATCCAGCGATTCATGCCCGGAAACTCGTCTAAGCGAATCTGCAAGTCGCCCACAAGCGCCACCCGCGTGCCGTCTCCATCCGCCGTGAGGACCGTTTGCCCCGAGCACTGCACTTGCTTTCGAAGCGCAGGGACCACAAGCCTCCAGCGACACAACGTCTCCATATCGGACCAATGGGCGTGATCTTCCCAGGACATCATCTCGGGACGCACAAACGGCCGCGCGACCGATGGAATGGGCGTACAAGCATGCCACACGTTCACCAGCTGCACCCCCCCATCGACCTGCACGCGAGACCGAACGTCAATCCGCTCGATGTCGGGCAGAAAGCGCGTCAAATCAGGCAGTCGGTCGCGGTACACAGAATACACCCGCGCGAGAGGATGGTGGATGCGCGACGACGACGAAATCTGCACGAGGGGCCTCCCAAAAGGTTGCGGCACCGGGTAGTGCCGGTCTTGCCCAACAGACCATCGAGACCGCGCTGTGTCCACCCTCCCGTTGCCCATCGAAGCCCTCAACGACCGCCACCGCGACGAAGTCATCGCATTTTTTGCGACCGACGTAGAGACCAATCTCTTCCAAATCACGCTGGCTGAAGACGGCGACCTCAAGACTGCCCGGCGCGGAAATTGGCTCGGCGCTCGGGCGGCGGACGGCGCATTGCGCGCCGTTTTGGTTGCCCGGTTCCCCGTCGAAGGAGGCCCCGCCCTCTCGGTGGTCCCCGCAGGCGACCCTGCTGCTTGCTTGCTCCTCGGCCAGCAAGTCATTCGGCGCGGCGGTGCCCGTATGTTGATTGGCGAACGGACCGCTTGCGACGCGACCTGGCTCGGTATGGGCCGACCCTGGTTTCGCATCGCCTACGACCAGCGCCTGTTTGTCTGCCGAAAGGCGGCTGCTGGTCCGCGTGTGCCCATTCGCCCCGCCGACGTTTCCGACGTGCCCGACCTCGTGGGCATGCATCGCGGCTTGTTGGTCGAAGACTTGCAGATTCCCGAAGACCACATCGACCCCACGGCGCAGTTTCTGCGATTGCGGGAACACGTCGAAAAAGGCCGCTACTTCGTGGTCGATGGTGGGACGGTCGAGTTTCCCCTTCGGTATTGTATCGACATTGGGGAACCTACTACGCGTGGCACCCAGGTTGGCGGCACTTTTGTTCCGCCTCCCTTTCGCGGAAAAGGCGTCGCTACGGCCGCTACACGCGCGCTCCTCGACCACCTCCTCGGCGACCGCGGATTGCCACTGGTCACCTTGCACGCAAACGAGGCCAATTCGCCTGCCCTCGCTTGCTATGAACGCGCAGGGTTTTCGTCGGCGACCCCCTTTCGGCTCATGGCCCGATAATCGCGCAGGTTTGTGATCGATTTTTCGCGCTTCGGTCATTGGTAACCAAGAGCGACACGGAGACACTTCTGTACGCCTTCTGGACCATCTTTCTTTGGACGGCGAGCCCGTCGTTTGCGAGCCCGCCCCGCCTGGGGCCGGTGGATTTGGTCGCGCCTGCCCCCGATGACGCACCTGCCGACGTCTTTCGCCTGTCTATCAAACTGACGGACGGCACCCGCATCACGCCAGAAGGTCAATGGCAAGTCGCGCCGCGCGCCGACGACACACAGTTTCAAGCTCTGCTCGCGCGTTTGGATGTCCGTTTTGAGCCGCGCTTCGGTGGCGTGGAAAAGCAGCTCGCCGTCATTGCAGAGAGGGCCTCACGTCTTACTTCTCAGCAACAACCAGACCTCGCCGCCGTCTACGACCTCGTATGGAATCGGCCCGTAACGGTAGGCGAGCTCCGCAAAATCGGAGCTGCATTACAAGAAACAAACGTCGTCGATTGGGCCTTTGTGCGCGACCAACGGCCGCCTCCACCGGGCGACATCGCGCCGACCACCGACGACTATGAGCCTCGCCAGGGCTATCTCGGCCCCGAACCCGGTCTGGACGCCGATTTTGCACATTCGCTGGGCGCACGCGGCCAGGATGTGCGCGTTTCCGACGCCGAGTACGGCTGGGACTTCTTGCACGAAGACCTCCTCGACGCCGACCTTACGCCCGAAGATGGCCAAACCATCCAATCGCTCGTCTATGATTATGGCTGGCACGACCACGGCACAGCAGTGATGGGCATTCTGGGCAGTGTCGCCAATGGCTACGGCGTCACCGGGTTTGTGCCGGAGGCCGCGCTCTTCGCGTTTCCCGAGTACACCGTCGAAGAGGACAGCCGACGCGTTGCCGCCATCACCCAAGCCATCGCCAACAGCGATATTGGCGATGTGGTCCTGCTGGAGATGCAAATCGGCGTTGTGTGCGAGAGTTGCTACGGACCGGCAGAGCTCGACCCCGACATCTGGTCGTTGGTCCGAATGGGAACCGATGCCGGCGTCGTGATTGTCGGGGCGGCGGGCAATGGCGGCCAAGACCTCGACTCTGGCTGGTACGCGGACAACTGGGCAACCTGGGGCGATTCCGGCGCAATCCTCGTGGGCGCCGGCAGCGCCGACAGTCGCCATGCGCCGATGTATTATAGCGGTCACGGCACACGGGTCGACGTACAAGGCTGGGGCGAAGACGTCTTCACCGCTGGTTACGGCGACTTCGCCGTCGTCGGCGGGGACGACCACCAGTCTTACACCGCATACTTTTCGGGCACCAGCAGCGCCAGCGCGGTCGTTGCTGGCGCCGCCGCCCTTGTCCAAGACTACATGGTGGGCACCGGCACGCCCCCGCTCCTTCCGTCCGACCTGCGCGACCTCCTCGTGTCCACGGGGACGCCGCAATCGAGCGGCGACTTGGTCGGTCCTTTGCCCAATGTTCGCAGCGCCATCGAGGCCTTCGACGCCGACACCGACGGCTATGTCGCCCTCGCCTATGGCGGCACCGACTGTGACGATGCCCGCGCCGACGCCCATCCCGACGCCATCGAAATTTGGTATGATGGCGTGGACCAAGATTGCCTGGGTGGCGACGACGACGATGCAGACGGTGACGGAATCCCGCAAAACGCAGACTGCGACGATAACGACCCAGCGGTTGGGCGGGATTCTGGCCCAGATTGCGTCGATTCGTCCGACAAGTCGAGCGGTTGCGCTACAGTTTCCACGTCCCGTTTCGTTTCTTGGTTTCCTATCGCTCTCGCGAGTTTGGCTATTGTGATTCGGCGTCGCCGCTTCCTTGATGCACGCTTGCTGTTTTTCTACCGGAGTCCATCACCATGAACGCCCGTACCTTGCTCTCGCTCGTTTCCCTCGCCACGTTGGCCACTGCCTGCCAGTCGGGGTCCTTCAAGCTGCCAGACAGCACCGAAGGTGAAGTGGGTCTGTCCATCGGCGACGACGGCTCCGACGACGGAAACGCCGACGGGGGGTCCGGCACCTCCAATGGCACCACCAACTCCGACGACGGCGGCAGCACCGGCGACGGCTCGAGCACTGGCGGCAGCTCCGGCTCTGGCGGAAGCTCTGATGGCGGCAGCACCGGCGGAAGCTCGGGCGGCAGCGGCGGAAGCGGCGGCAGCACCGGCGGAAGCTCGGGTGGCAGCACCGGCGGAAGCTCGGGTGGCAGCACCGCAGCGGAGGTCGGGGGCAGCTTCTACTTCGGCATTTACGATGGCCGCAACACCCTCTGCTACAACGAATGGGCCGTCGATGGCGTTGAAGTGTCCGCCTGCCCCGGCTGCGATATCGCGTTCGACATCAACCACACCGAAACCTACCAAGGCTGCGGTGGATACGGCGACTTCTCGTGGTCCCTTGGCTGGCCTTACGCGTATGGCCGGTATGAGATGGTCATGCAGGAATATCGTGGGTCCTGGTATCCCTACGGTTGGATCACTGATAGTAGCTCCTCCAACCTGGATTGGCAAGTATCGTGGGGCCCCGCCGATTATCACGGCACCTCCATCTACTACTTCTTCCTGGGCTACTACGACATTTACTAGTCTTCCTGCACCAAACGCAGAAAGAAACCCGTACACGCAGCGCGAGGCAAGTCCCCGCGCTGTACTCTGTGGTCTCTATCGGATTCGTACCGCGGGTGGAAGAAACGCCAGCCGAGCGAACCTCGGTCGCGGAACCGCGGTGTGCATGTCCGCGAAAACCCGAGGAGCGGACCCTTGGTGCGTCTGCCGTTTTCCACCACGAATCGGCGCGCATCCCACCCGCAGCAAACGTTGTCATCCTTTTTGGGGATGGCCTGCGCTGGCCCAACGCCGCGGATTACACCATCGGGGCGCAACGCACCCCCAACGCAGCAATGTCGGAGCCAACAGATGGTCCGTGTTTACCTTGCATGTTCGCTCGACGGCTTCATCGCCGGGCCCAATGACGACCTCTCTTGGCTCGACCCCCTCCCTGGCACCCCTTCGGTAGAAGGCGGCCTCGACTTCCTCACCTTTTTGGAGTCGGTCGGCTCGCTGCTGATGGGGCGTCGCACCCTCGACGTCGTGCTGGGCTTTGAGGGCCCTTGGCCGTACGGTGACCGCCCTGTCGTCGTGGCCACCCACCGCCCGTTGCCGCCCCACCCAGCGCCCTTGCTGGGCGTCCAAGGAGATATTCACGACCTTGTGCGGCAGGCGAAGGTCGCCGCCGGAGATCGGCACGTCTACCTCGACGGAGCGCAACTGATTCGCGAGGCCCTCAACGCCGGCCTTGTCGATGAAATGGTGCTCACCATCGTGCCCATCACCTTGGGCGACGGCGTGCGCCTCTTCGACGGCTGGCCCGCACGCCAGCGATTTGACTTCGGAGCTGCGGTCCCGTTTGGACAAGGGATGCTGCAAGTGGTGGTCACGCCGAAACCACGGCCTTCGGACGAATCCGCATCGTAGGCGCCGGGCGCGAACCAAGCCGCCCTAAGTGGTCAGGATTTGTGACGGTCGCACAAAGGACACCTGAATGGAGGGCCGGCGAGATAATGCGCCCCTCGTTCCACGGGGTATTCTATGACCGACCCGCATCGCCACGCCGGACCTCCCGCGCCCACCGCTGTTCGCACAAGCGGCGAGGCAGTCTTTGCCGAACTCGCTGCCCGCGCCGTCGCTTTCTCGGGTCGTGCAGAGCGCGCGACACACGGCTTCCATACCTACCCTGCCGGCATGAATGCAGACTGCGCGGCTGTTCTCATTCGCGAGCTGCCGATTCCCGAAGGTGCGGACAACGTCCACGACCCCTTTTGTGGCGGCGGCACCGTGCTCGTCGAAGCCTTGCTGGCCGGCCGACCCAGCAGCGGCGCGGACCTGAGCCCCGTCGCGATGGTCGTGAGCCGCACCCGAACGGCGTCGCCAGCACGGGCCGGCGCGCTGCGGTCCGCGAGCCGTCGTATTACGAAAGCGGCGCTTGAGCCGGGTCCTGTGCGCATTCCCGAAATCTGCGTCGATTGGTACGAACCACACGTCGCACACGAACTGGGCCGAATCCGCGCGCTCATCGACGAAGTCGAAGAGAGCTCCACACGCAGTCTCCTCGAAGCCGTCTTGTCGGCCATCGCTATCAAGACCAGCTACCGAGAGAGCGACACATCCAATCGCCGCCGCCCAATGCACCGGGCGCCCGGCACCACCGCGGTCCTTTTCCACAAAAAAGCGCGCGAGTTGGGTCGGATGCTCGATGAAATGCCCGCAGATGGGCGGGTTCGCGTGCGTATTGGCGATGCGCGGGTCACCGCCCCCCCCAACGGTACAGGGCTGGTCCTCACCTCGCCCCCGTATCCCGGCGTATACGACTACCTCCCGATGCAGCAGCTCCGGTATGCATGGCTTGACCTCGACCCTGGCCGCGGTGTCGCCGATGAAGTGGGCAGTCGGCGGGCATTCCGTGCTTTGGGACGCCGCGAAGCACTACATCGTTGGCGCGAAGACACCGCGGATTGGATTCAGACCCAAGTAAACGGCCTCGCACACGGCGGCTTCCTTGGAATTGTAGTCGGTGACGGCCTCGTCGGCGACCGCCCCGTGGACACCCTGAGCCCCACCATCGACGCCATGCGCGAAGGGGGCCTCGAAATTGTTGCACGGGCCAGCGCCGACCGCCCCGACCACGCTCGGGAAACCATTCGTACCGAGCACCTTGTGGTCGGGCGACGTCCATTGCCGCACGCTTGATGTTCGCAGCCGCAGTTGGCGCCCAACCAGCTCCTCCACCGCGGCGAAGAAGGTACGATGTTTATCTTGATTGCAGGCGACAACGAAGTTGCCTACAACATCGCCGAACTCCTCATGGACCGCCACCAGGTCGTCCTGATTGGTCCCGAGGCGGATTCTGTCCCCCGTCTCGAACGTCTCGACGTCGAGTTTGTTCAAGGAGAACCCACGTCCACGTCGACCTTGCGCAATGCGCACATCGACGTATGCGGTGTCTTCGTCGCGGCTACCGACAACGATGAGCAGAACTTGGTCGCGTGTATCGCGGCCCAACGCTTGGGAGCGCGCCGCACCATCTGCCTGCTGTCGCGACCGGGTTTCGTGTCTGTCGCCGACCGCGACGAAGCACTCGCAGAGTCTCTCGGCATCGACGCCGTCGTGCGCCCCTCCGACCAGCTCACCCAAGAAATCCTGCGCATCGTAACGGTTCCTGGCGCCCTTGACCTCGAAAACCTCGTCCACGGGCGGGTTCGGCTGCTACGGCATATGGTCGAAGATGGCGCGCCGCTCACCCGACGTCGCCTTGCAGACCTGGACCTTCCCCACGACGTCGTGCTCGTGATGAAGCGAAGCGGTGACTCCACTACAATTCCCGTCGGCAGCACCACCTTCCAGCCCGGCGACAAAGTGACCGCGGTGGGCACCCCCCGCGGCATTCACGAGTTGCGTTTCCGCTTTCTACTGGGCAACCAAACCGCACGACGGCAAGAGGATCAACGCGCAACTATCGTAGGCGGCGGCGTTGTCGGGCTTTCGGTCGCGCTGGGTCTCGAAGCGGCAGGCTGGCAGGTCAAGCTCATCGAAGTCAACCCCAAGCGGTGCGCCGAGCTTGCGCCGCAGCTCAAAGGCGTCGTTCTGCACGGCGATGGAAGCGACATCGACCTTCTCGAAGAAGAGCAGGTAGCGGCAGCACCCGTGTTTATCGCGGTGACGTCCAACGATGAAAAGAACCTGCTGGTAAGTCTTATTGCCCGAAAGCTCGGCGTGTCGCGCATCATCACCCGCGCCGAGCGCCTGTCCAATGAACGATTGTTCGAGCAGGTCGGCATCGACGTCGTGCGGTCCGCACGCGGCGCCGCCATTCGCAAGGTCGTACGCGACATCGTCGACGCACGCTCCGCCATTCGTCTCGAACTAGAGCATGGCGACGTCCATATCGTCGAAGTCGAGCTACCACCCGAGTACCGGCGCACCAAGCTGCGCGACCTCAAGATGGACCTATTCGCGATTGTCGCCGCCGTCGTGCGTGGCACCGACATCATCATTCCAAACGGCGAGACTATCATTCAGGCAGGCGACCACCTGATGATTTTCACCGCTCTGGCCGACGAAGACGCCGCGAAAGCGCATTTTACGCGGTTGCCGGCAGAGCGCCCTGACCCCATCGACCGCGCCGGCAATGCGAGCTAAACCATGCGTCTAAAGCTCGTCTTGGCCATCGTGGGCCGTCTCACCGCAATGTTCAGCCTCGCCCTGTTTTTGCCCGCCCTTCTCGCGGCCTACGACCGGGAAATGCTGATGGCCGCCAACTTCGTGGCTTCCGCCCTCATCGGGAGCCTCGGCGGCCTCGTGGTGTCCCTCGGCTATGTGCCCCCGCGCTTGCTGCACCGCGCCGAAGCGATGGGAATCGTCGCGGGAACGTGGCTTGTCGTCGCCGCTGTCGCCGGCCTCCCTTATGTCTTCGCCGGACTCTCGTGGCCCGACGCGCTCTTTGAGTCGATGTCCGGGCTCACGACGACCGGCGCCACGATTCTCGTCAACTTTGACGCCTACGGGCGCGCCTTTTTCTTATGGCGGGCCATGACACAATGGTTCGGAGGACTGGGCGTTATCGCACTGTTCGTCGTGGTTCTTCCGCGCCTTGGAATTGCCGGTCGCCAGTTGTTTTTCGCAGAGTCCAGCTCTGCCCCCGGCGAAGGGGTCAGTCCCCAGATTCGCGATTCGGCGAGCCGATTGTGGATTTTGTACGTCGCGCTCACCGCCTTGTGTGCGGTGATGCTCTGGGCGGCGGGGATGAACGTCTACGAAGGCCTGGTGCACTCGTTCACGACCCTCGCTGCTGGTGGATTCTCACCAAACGGTTCCTCTATCGCGGGCTACAACAACCCAGCGGTCGAGTGGGTGCTGGTCATCTTTATGTTCTTGGGTGGGGCGAGCTTTCCCCTCCAATACCGCGTGTTTACCGGCAAAGAGCCCCTCGGATTCTTTCGGGATGAGGAGTTTTTGTTCTATACCTTCGTGACGGTTGGCGGCGGTGTATTGGTGGCGGCCATGTTGGCAGGCGGACTCCCCCACGTCGAGCACCTGCGCCTCGGATTGTTTCAGTCGGCGAGCCTCATCTCGAGCACCGGATTCGCAAGCACCGACTACAACCTATGGTCGGACGCCATCAAGCAAGTGCTGCTGGTCATCATGGTCGTAGGTGGATGCGCAGGTTCCGCAGCGGGCGGACCCAAAGCAATTCGCCACTTGCTTGTTTTACGACATATTATTCGTGAAATCAAACAGGTTATTCATCCACGCGCCATCTTGCCCCTCAAGTACAAAGGGCACGGCATTCCCGACCAAGTCATGCGGGCCGTCTTTACGCTGGCGGTCATTTATGTCGGCGGGTACTTCCTGCTCGGGGTGCTGTTGGTGTGGCTGGGTTCCGAACCCATCACCGCGTTCACCGCGTCCCTCGCTTGCCTCGGCAACATTGGCCCCGGCTACAATGAAGTGGGGCCCATGGGCAATTTCGCTGGAATGTCCACCACAGCCAAGCTCTTGCTGTTCGGCGCGATGTGGGTGGGGCGCTTGGAGATTCTGAGCGTGCTCGCGCTGCTCCATCCCCATGTTTGGCGGAACCTGCGGTGGATGGACCATCCGCTTCCTCGCCGTCCCGACGCAGACCCCCTGTCTGCCCATTAGGTCCGCACGTCCTCGATGCCCAGAACATTGTCTGGTGCCTGCTTCGCGCCCGGCCCACGGGCTGCCTCCACGAACGCGAAACGCGACGAATTCGACGCAACACCGAAATCTTCGCGCGACGCGCTCCAAAGCGCCGCAACATAGATAGGAATTCGGGACACCTCGGCCAGAGGCAACCATGTCACCGATTCCCTCGCTCTCTACTTGGAACCCATTGGGACACCTCGCCGCGTTTCGCGCCGACCCCATCGGGCTGTTCACCCGAGCACACGCAAATGGCGACCCCATCGTCGCTCTCCGCCTCGGCCCAGAAACCGCCTTGAGCATCAACACCCACACGGCGGTGCAGCGCGTGTTGGTCGACAATGCACGCAACTACGAAAAGCGCACGACAGGCTATGCGGTGCTGCGCCGCTTGTTGGGCGAGGGTCTGGTGACGGCCGAAGGCGAGACGTGGCGCCGTAAGCGTCGAATCGCCAATCCTGCGTTTCACAAGCGCTGTATGGCCGGTTTTGCAGACACGATGAACGACGACGCTGCGCGCTGGGTGGCGGCGCTTTCCACTTCGGCGCCCGGCACCTATGTTGACATCCATCGAGAGCTCGTGCGCCTCACGCTGGGGATTGCGGGCCAGACGCTCTTTCACGTCGACCTACGCGACGAGAGCGACATCGTGACGCCATCCGTCGCCCAAGCCATGAGCGCATTCCGAAACCTCGTGGCCAGCACCTTTCCGCACGTGGAGTGGCTGCCCACCCAAGCCAATCGGGACATGGTCCAGGCCGTACAAAAGCTCGATGGCGTCGTGCAATCTATCATCGAGCGCCGCCGCGCAGACGCCGAGCAACTCCCCGACCTCCTCGGCATGCTGATGTCCACCGTCGACGACGACACGGGAAATGCGCTCTCCGACGCCGAGCTTCGCGACGAAGTCGTCACGATGCTGCTCGCAGGCCACGAAACCACCGCCAACGCGCTTTCCTGGTGTATGTACTTATTGGCCCAACATCCCGAGATTTGCGCGGCGCTCACCCAAGAGATTCAGGCCGCCGTTCCCGAAGGACCGTTCTCCCTCGACCTGCTCGCCAAGCTGCCCTTATTGCAAGCAACCTTGCGGGAAAGCCTTCGCTTGTATCCCCCGATTTGGCTCTTTGCGCGACGCTCTATCGAGCCCGATACCCTCGATGGTATCGAAATTCCCGGCAAAACCATCGTCTTCTTTAGCCCCTGGCTCTTGCAACGACACCCCGAATACTGGCCGGAGCCCCTCGCGTTTCGGCCAGAGCGGTTTTTGCAAACCCCAGCCGGACGTGCGCCGCCGGCGTACCTCCCCTTTTCCCTCGGTGCGCGAAAATGCATCGGGGACCGCTTCGCCGAGGCAGAAATGGGCATCATCCTCGGCCACTTTCTTCGTCGGTTTGCCCCCGTCGCGAAGCCGAATCATGATCCGGGAATCTTCGCGAGCGTCACGATGAGCCCGGCAAACGGCGTTTATGTCCATTTGGAGCCTGTCTCGACTGGCGAGCAAGCCGTACTATAACACAAAATATAGATATTCGCAAACCAACTATCCGATTCTTACCCACCGAAACAGCACGAAAGCGTGCGACATTCGCCAGCCCCAGTCGCCGCGCATCGGTGTTGACGATGCTGCACCCTTCGACGGAAACACCCGGATGGCCGTAGGTATTCCCGCCCGCGCTCCCCCCGGGTCCTCCAACAGCCGAACTTCCCGGATTTTTTCCTATCGAAGCGATACGAACTTATCGCAGAAGCGTTGAAGGAGAGCATGAGCGGCCACCCGCCCCCGCTCAAAGGAACGCGAATGCGGCACTCCGCACTCACCCTCGTCCCCGATATTGTCGACTGCGAGGAGTCGACCCTCCCCACCCTCGCGGACAACACCGACCCATCGCTCGGAACCGGCGCAACCCCCAGCGAAATCGATGGCTGGTGCTTGGTCGAAAAAATCGGTGAGGGAGCGTCCTCCGAAGTGTTCTGGGCGGTGCGAGATGGCGTGAACGCCGCAATCAAAGTTGCGCGCCGGGTATTTCCAGCAAACTCGCTGTTTGACGTCGCGCGCGAAGCCGCGTGGCTGCGCACTTATGCGCCCGCCAGCGCACCAAAGGTGCTCGATGTCGGCGCCTTGCCAGACGGGCGAGCATGGTTCGCGATGACGCTGGCTATGGGTGATACCCTTGAGGGTTGGATTCGCAACGCGCGGGCCTTTCCCGTGTGGGAACGCGTGCATGCGATGGCCCAGATTGCCGAACACATCGGCGCGCAGCACGAGAATGGTTGGGTGCACCGCGACCTCAAGCCTGCGAACATCATCTTGGACGACCAAGGCAATGTTTGTATCCTCGACTGGGCCCTTGCAACCAACACGTTGGCAAACGCAGCGCGCCCGGTGCAACTCGCGGGCACGCCTGGATTCATTCCGCCCGAGTACCTCCTCGGCACCGGCCAGCCCTGCGCGCCCACCATCGACACTTACGCCCTCGGCTGCACCCTCCTGGTCCTGCTGACCAAACAAAACCTTCGCGTGCGCGACCTCAGCCCACACACGGTCACCGCGGCCCTCGCCGGTCTGCCCTTGTCCCCTCGCGCGCGAACCAGCCTCGCAACCATTCTGCGCCGCGCGTTGATGCCCGAGCCCAAGCACCGCTGGTCCAATGGAAAAGCGATGGCGACCGCGCTGTATGGCTGGCTGCAGACGTTCTCCGCGTCGATAGGCACCGCCGTCGAGTCTGCCGCAGCCTGAATGCCTTGGGCGGTCGTGCCAACCGCACAACGCCGCTACAGGTTGGGGCCAGACACCAAGAACGAGGCCAAAACAACCATATCATCATTACTTTGGCCACCAAGCCCCGACCAAAGGCCACCGACTCCACAATCGTGTTCTGGCCCGTACGTTTTGCGAAATTGAAAGATGGGACGGGATCGAAGGCAAGCCGCAGTTCACTCCGGGATGTCTTTGCTTCCAATCCGCGGTACAATCGACTGCCGTGGACGATGGAGTCCCCATGACGCTCGCCCCCGAACGCCCCTCGACCGCACAAGCCACTGCCGCGCTCGAGCGCCGTGCTGCCGACCGCTTGGCCCCGTTGTCCGACCGCGCGGTAGAGAGCATTCTCGCCGAGTGTGTGTATCTTGAGCGCAAGCGCTTTTCTGCGATGGCGCGTCCCCTGCCAGACACCGATGCGCAAGAGCGGGCAGACATCGAGTCCGCCGCCCGCGCCCTCCGCGGCAGTCGCAAAGAGGTAGAAGCAGCGATTTTCGCATTGGTGCGGCGATATGCCGGGGAAATCCACAACGAGTTCTCCGAAAGAACGTATCGTTTTGCGACACGACTGCTCCCTGGAATGCTGACGCGGCTGTTGACAGCGGGAGGGCCACGGGAGTGGGTATCAGGGACGTTTGACCCTGCCGCGCGGCTGCGCGTCGAGGGCCCCGTAGAAAAGCTCCGCAAACTGGCCCAAAATCACACGCTGGTCCTCGCGCCCACGCATCTTTCGAACCTTGACAGCCCGCTCCTTGGCTATGCAATCTACCAGGCCGGCCTACCTCCCTTTATTTATGGCGCGGGACTAAACCTCTTCACCAACCCTGGAATGGCGTTCTTTATGCGGCGACTCGGCGCATATACCGTAGACCGCCGCAAACGCCATGGTCTTTATAAAGACGTCCTCAAAGATTATTCCATCGACGCAATCGGACGCGGGCGCCATTCCTTGTTCTTCCCCGGCGGGACCCGCGCACGCTCGGGCGAAGTAGAAGCGTCGGTCAAGAAGGGCCTTTTGGGAACGGGCCTCGCCGCTTGGCAAGAGGGCATTCGCGCCGGTCGGCCAAACGCCGACGTACTTGTCGTTCCCTGTACGTTATCGTATGCTCTGGTTTTGGAGGCATCCACGCTCATCGAAGATGCCCTCAAAGATGCTGGAAAGAGTCGCTATATTATTACGGACGACGAGTTTAGCGAGCCCCGCACCGTCGCGCGATTTGCGCGCCGCGTCCTTGACCTCGACGCGAGCGTCTTTGTGCGATTTGGTGAACCCCTCGATTGCATCGGAAACCCCGTCGACGACAACGGCCAGTCCCTCGACATCGACGGCTCTATCATCGACCGTCGGCGTTATGTTTGCAATGCCGATGGCGAGGTCATTTCCGACGAGCAGCGCGACCGTGTTTACACCGCGCTCTTGTCCCGGCGCTTGGTCGAAGCCTGGCACAAAGACAACATTCCATTGTCCACCCACATCGCCGCATTTGCCGCTTGGCACCAGATTCGCGCACGGCGACCCGAGCTCGACACTTGGCAGGCGCTCTTCCTCGAAGGAAACGAGCGTCTACTCGACCGCGCCATCGTGCTCGCCGCGATTGAGCGCGTGCTCGTCGCCATCGAGGCGCACGCAGCCAATGGCCGCATCCAGCCTGCCAACCTCCCTCTGACACTCTCGGGGGAAACCCGCGCCGAAGCCGTCCTCAACCAAGCCATCGACCGATTCGGCCGCTACCACACCGAGCCCGCGTTGACGGCCACCCGCGACAACGGACGGCCTGCGGTTGCTGTTTCCCCCAAGTTGTGCCTCTATTACGCCAATCGCTTGGAACACTACGGTCTCGACGCCGCCGCCCGCGGAACGTGACGTGACGGAGCCAACCATGAACGTCGGAGTCATCGGGAGTGGGCCGTGGGGCCGCGCTCTCGCTACCCTCATCGCCGAAGCCGGCAACCAACCGAAGATTGGATACCGTGGCCAATCCCCCCGAGGGTTTCGCGGCACCCCCAACCTTTCCGCCTTGGCGCGCGAAGTCGACTTGCTGCTGGTCGCGGTGCCTCCCGCGGAGGTGCGGGATGTCATCCGAACGACACGTCCGGGTCCCGCCAACCGCGTCATCATTGCATGCCGCGGCTTAGAGCCTGGCTCGGGGCGTTGGTTGAGCGACGTCGTCGCCGAAGAGAGCCGCTGCGTGCGCGTCGGAGCCCTCACCGGCCCTGCATTGGCCGCAGAAGTGCTGGCCCGGCGCCCGTCGGCGATGGTTGCAGCCAGCCCCTTCGATGAGGTCGCCAAGCTCACCCAGACCGCCCTCCACAGCCCCATTTGCCGCGTCTACACCACCCAAGACCTGCTGGGTGTCGAGCTCGCCGCCGCGATGGTGCGCGTCCTCGCGGTCGCGATTGGCCTCGCGGACTCCTTGCAGCTCGGCGTTGGCGTTCATGGTGTAGTGGTCACGCGCGGATTGGCCGAAGCCCGCCGCCTTGGCCAATCCCTCGGCGCGCAAGACGGTACCTTCGCAGGCCTCGCGGGCGTGGGCGACTTGGTGGCGTGCGGAAACCACCCCGAGCACCCCGGCTACGCGGTCGGTCGCAAGCTCTCGAAGACCCAAGGCACCGACGCAACCATCGCCGCCGATGCGGGCGCGCTCATCGCATTGGCCGAGCGGCAGCGTGTCGACCTCCCGTTGACCCGCGCCATCGCAGCGATTGCGGCGGGAAAGCTCGAAGCCCGCTTGGCCATCGACATGCTCATGCGCAGAGAGGCCACCGCCGAATAGGCCGCCATTTCGCTCCTTTGGTTGACAGCGGCCCACCCCATACGCGACACTTGCCCCCTTTGACGACACCCTGGTGGGCAATGCGTACATCTTTGGTTTGGTTCGGACTGGTTTGTAGCTACGGCTGTTCGGACGCCGGCGTTACGAAGTTCAATTCCACGCCCACGGCCAACATCACCAGCCACAACGACGGCGATTCGGTTCGGGAGGGGTATTCCGAGACCCTGCGCGGCACCGTTGGCGACCCCAACCACGCAATCGACCAACTTCGGGTGACTTGGTTGGTAGACGGCGTCGAGGCATGCACGGAGTCCCTCGCCGACAACACGGGCGTCGTGCTTTGCTCCACCGCCTTCTTGCCGGATGGCGGACACGTCATCCTCGAAGTACGCGACCCTGAGGGCGCATCCGCGACTGCCACCCGCGAATTACAAGTGTCTCCCACCGACGCGCCCCTCGCCCAAATATTGGCGCCCTCAGACGCACAGCGCCAATACGCCGACCAACCAACGACGCTTCACGGCGCGGTCTCCGATGGGGAGGACGCGCCCACCGACCTGACCGTACAATGGGAGTCCAGCCTCGATGGCCCCCTCACCGGCACCTTCAACTTCGCGGACTCTGCCGGCGACGTCGTTGGCGCGACGAGCCTGACCGAAGGCGAGCACTTTTTGACCTTGACCGTCACCGACACCACCGGAAAGGTCGGCCGGGACAGCGTACAAATCACGGTCGGGCCCGCCAACTCCGTACCCACCTGCACGCTCGTCGCGCCTCTCGACGGCGCGGTCTTGCCATCCGGAACCACCGTTACCCTCGAAGGACGCGTGGCCGACGTCGACCAAGACACCGCCTCGCTCGATGTCGTTTGGCAAAGCGATGTGGACGGCACGCTGGACCACGCGAACGCCGACACCGACGGCACCATCGAAAGCAGCGTCGGCCCACTGGCCGTCGGCGACCATCGCCTTTCACTCGTAGTGACCGACGAAATTGGCGAAACGTGCACCGCCGCCGTGCGCGTCACCGTCGGAATGCCCCCCTCGGTCACCTGGAATATTCCAACAGATGGAAGCATTGTCAACGAACAAGAAGCCGTCAATTTTGACGTTTATATCGCCGACAACGAAGACCCTCCCGCGGCGGTGTGGGTGGAGTGGACAAGTGACCTCGATGGTAGCTTGTGGACGGGAAATGCCACCAGCACCGGGACGACGCCGTTCTCCCGCGACGACCTCCAAGCGGGTGTTCACCGCCTCACCGTCACCGCTACGGACACATCCGGCCAAACCGGCAGCGCCAACGCCACGCTGACCGTCAACGCGCGCCCCACAGCTCCGACCGTCACCCTGTCTCCTGCCCCTGCGCTCACCGACGACAACCTCGCCGCCACCGCCAGCGGCAGCGTTGACCCCGACAGCTCCGGCGCCATCACGTATTCGTATTCCTGGTTTGACGACGGCGTGGCCATCCCGGCGTATTCTACCAACACCCTTCCCGCGGCCGCGACCACCAAACATCACACGTACAAAGTCGTGGTGACCCCTTTCGATGGCACAGGCGACGGCCCCACGGGCGAGGCAGACGTCACCATCCAAAACAGCGCCCCTATCTTGACCACACCCACGCTGTCCCCGCCGAGCCCCTCGCGGGCAGACACCCTCACTTGCGCTGCGACGGCTTCCGACGCCGACCCCGCCGACACGCCCTCTGTCACCTATCGCTGGAGCGACGGCTCTACGGGTCCGAGCCTATCGCTGGCCGCATTTTCCGCCGGAGACGCGCTCACTTGTACCGTCACCGCCGACGATGCAGATGGCGGCATCGACACCGCCAGCGTGTCGACAACCATCGGCAACGCTGCGCCTACGATAACCGCGTTGGCCCTCGCGCCGCTCACGGCCTACACCGATGATACCCTCACCGCCACCGCTCTCACAAGTGATGCAGATGGTGATATTTTGACGCTTATCTGGGAGTGGTCTGTCAACGGCGTCGTCGTACAAAGTGGACCGGACAACACCCTCGACGGCACCCTTTACTTCGAGAAAAACGACAGCGTGACGGTGTTTCTCACCGCCGACGACGGGACCGATAGCACCCAAGCAACCAGCGCCGCCATCACCATTCAAAACACCGTCCCTACTGCACCCATCGTCACCATCGACCCGTCCCTCCCCTTGCCCGAAGACGAACTTTGGTGCGAGGTCACCGCAGCGAGCATCGACGCCGATGGCGACACCGTCACCTACCAAATGTCCTGGGACGTAGATGGAACGCCATGGGCCTCGCCCAGCACGACCACATGGACCGATGACGCCATCGCCGCCGCGACGACGCAAACAAAAGAAACGTGGACCTGCACGGCGACCCCCAACGACGGGGACAGCGATGGCCCGACGGCCAGCGACGCCGTGGTCCCCTGTCCTGCCGTGCTCGAACTCAATGGCGGCGCGGACATCGTCAACCTACCCACGGTGTCCACGCTGACCGGCGCCATCACGCTCGAAGCATGGGTCAACCTCGACGCCCCGCCGGCCACCTCCGTGCAGCTCATGGGCACCACCTGCGGCGGCATCGGCATTACCCCCACGGAAGTAAACGTCGGTCTCATCGACAATTGCGCGGGCACCTCCGGGGGATGCAAGAGCGGCTGGAACAACGTCTCGACGTGGGTAGCATCCAACAACCCCAGCGGGGATGGCGGATTCTTGTATACCGGCTGGGATGGCACCTGGAAGCACCTCGCCGTCACTGTCGACACCAGCCATGTGGCGCGCCTGTTTATCGATGGCACGCTGCATTCCGCAAAGACGCTGTCCCGCGACGGCTGCATTTCGAGCACGGTGACCGGTGCGCTTGGCCGTGCGCCATCGTCGTCTACCGCGATGGACGGTCAAATCGGGGCGGTGCGTATGTCCACCGGCCTTCTGTATTCGTCGACATTTACACCCGCTTATCCCCTCACTTCATCCAGTAGCACCGTCCTTTTGTACGGCCTCCAAGGCGATATGGACAGCAGCACCCTGACGGATGAGACCGGAAATGGCCACACCGCGACGGTCACGCGGGCCACGTGGACCACCGGCGGTCCGGACTGCGAATAGCGGCCCCCCCAAAAAGAAACGGGCCGGACGCGCCGACCCGTTGTCAGGGAGCCCCCTCCCCACGATGGGAGGGAAGCCTGACCGCCATCAGGGGCAGAGAGTGCCGTTGAACAGGACGTTGTGGGATTCGCCGTTGCCCGTGATGGAGCCAGCGACCAAGGTTCCGTTGATGTGCGCGTTGTTGAACGCGACCGAAGCAAACGGAGCCAAAATGCTTCCGTTGACGCCCACACCACTGATCGACAGGCTCGAGGCGGAGCCAAAGTTGAACACAGTCGTGGCGCTCGTGGCACCGATAAGGTCGATAGAGCCATTCTTCAGGAACGGCGAGGAGTCGCCGCGCACGTTGATGATGGTCGTCGAGCCTGCGGGCACGTTGACGTTGAAGTAGTTGATTTGCGTAATGCCAGACTGGAAGCCCGCCAAAACTGCATCGAGGTCAAGGTCAAACACGTTCGACGTGGTGTCCGAACCGGTGAGGTAGACCTGTCCCCAAGGGGTAGCGCTGACCGTGCCATTGGCGGGCCGCTCGGCGAGGGCCAAGGCGAGGTCTTGCATTTCGGTCGTAGCGGACGCGGCATCAAATGCGCCGCTGTCTTCGCACGAGAACACGCCTGCAGGGTGGCCGACGCCATTGAGGGCGCAAGTGCCTGCAATGCGCGCATCGCCTGCGTAGACCTGTCCCCAGGTAAAGTCGAGGTCGGAGCCGCCGGACAATACGTCGCTCGACGAGGTGCCCAAGGCAGAACCGACGCCCACCGACGTGAAGTCGATGAAGCCGCCCACCGCTGCCCGACCACCGATGTCGGTGTTGTAGCCGACGTAATCACCAAGGACGAACACGTTGTAGGGGCTCGCCGTACCGAGGCCCGCACCCACCACCGGACACTCCGGAGGAGGCTCGGTCACCTGGTGGTTGCCGAAGACGACATCGTGGAACTCACCACATTCGCCTGCGACCAACAAGTCAACAATATAGTCGACGGTAGTGGGCACGCCATCGATCGAAAGCGAGGTCTGCTCCCAACCCGACACCAAGTCTTCTTCTACCGACCAAATGCCGGCGTTGGGCTCGGTCACGAGGACAGGTGTGTATTTGGCGTCTTCCACACCGAGAACGTCGATGGTGTAGACCTTCCAGGAAAGCTCGGGTTCGTCTTCGCCCCATTCGCCGTCGCCGTTGACGTCGTCGAACTTCTTGACGAGGAGCGTGGGCGGTTCGCAGGGCGTGCTGGTTTCGTCGAGCTTGAAGTTGTCGGTCTTCGCGGCCGAGGGCACGAAGCCGTGGAAGTAGCCGCCGTGGTAGTCTTCGCCGTTGACATTGCAAGTGGACAAGCCATCGCACGCCACGGTGGGGTCGATGATGCTGCCCACGGCCGCAACATAGTCGTCTACCGGGGTAATCCAGACCTTATAGACGCCACCTTCGTTTGTGGTGAAATCATAAGGGAACAGCTGCACCACGATGGCGTTTTCCGGGGCATCGCCGTGGTCAGCGTCGGTCGCCGTTGCGTGGCCGCTGCATGCGGTCGGAACCCAGTCGAGGGTCGTGACGCGCGCACGACCGCGCCCCGTGGTGGTCACTTGCAGCGTGTAGTTCGAGCCATCGGTGTAGTAGTGGTCGATGACGCCATACTCGTTGACGTGGAACCGACGGCACGAGATGTGGTCTGTCGAGAGGAGGTCTTGGCCGCTGGGGTCGGTCACTTGGAAGTAATAATCGCCTTCGGGCAGACCGGCTGCTGAGGCGGGCGCATTGGGGCCGGGGCCGCCGTCCAAGTAGACGTCTTCTCGCACGGAGTAAATGGTGTTGCCGTTGACCGCCGTGCCCGTGCTGTCTGTGGTGAAAATTGCACCCGACAGTGGGGGCGCCGCGAGGGCGGTGCTGGAGGAAAACAGGCCAATGATGGCCGGAAGTGCGAGGGTCATGCGGGACATGGGGGTGGCTCCTTCTCAACGAAGAAAACTTCTAACACATCGAATGCGAAATTCAAAAAGGGCATGCGATGAATACAGCGGACCTACGATTTCCCCCCCTGCCTTCTCTTGCCCTCATCGGTGGAGCAGCCCCGCCAAACACCCCATGTTGCCGTCATTTATCGCGGTAGGGTGCCCAATACCCGGCGCGCCTGTTGCCCCATCGACCCCTGCGCTTCAGGGGGGGGACGTTCGCGACGCTGGCTCCCCCAATTGCGCGTCCTTTCTGCCGACTTCGGCGCGCGGTCTATCGTCGCACCACCCCCACCGCAGGATCGACAGGCGGCCTACGGAAACCCCTCGTGGACAGCGCAAGTTTTCCGTGCTGCGCTTCTGAATTCTGGGCGCGTGCTGGGTCGCGGGGCTCTTTCCATTCGTTCATACGAATGAACGAATGAATGTCCGCTTGCACACCGTCGCCACACAATCCCACGCCATCGCCACACGGCCGCAGCCGCGTCGCAACACGCGCGCCCTACCTTCGCCAGACAATCCATCGGCGCGTCCACTTCGACCGCGGAGCGCACCGATGCACGCTTCTGGAGCTGGAATGTTTCCCGCACGCAAGGTCTTCCCCCTCACCGCCCACCTCCTGTTTTGGGGATGGAACGGCCTGTTCATCATTTTGGTCGTATTTGGTCTCGTTCCCGAAGTCTTGGCCGATGTGCTGCGCGCGTCCTGGCACGGCATCGTCCCACCGTCCTATGGCGCAATGGCCATGGTTTTGGTGGGTGTCCCACCGCTGTCGGTAGGGCTGGGTGTTTGGAAGCTGCGCGCAGACCCCGGCCGTCTGCTGACGTTGTTGGTGGCCGTTGAGTGGCCACTCATTGTATGGGCCCTTGTCCGCACGTTTGGGCTCCAGGAACTCAACCCAGGAGTTCAATGGACCCTAACGACGGCATCATTGGGTGCCGTGGGCCTCGTTTGGAAGCTGGTGCGCGGTGCAGCACCATCGCACACAGCGGTTCACGTCGCACAAACCGCGCTGCTGTCGCTGCAACTGCTCGCGGGCCTGTGGTGGTCGCTGGTCGTCATTCTGGTCGGATTTCCGCTGGCAATGCACGCGTTGTTCGAGGCCCCCCTTGCAATCGACAGCGCCCTCGCGGTGGTCGGCGGGCTTTTGCGTTGGATGACGATTGTATTGGTATTGACCCTTCCGTTGATTGTGTTGGGTGCGAGCGTGCAGGCCTTTCGCTTGGCATCGAGGCCGTTGTCTCCTCCCAAGCGGTGGGCGGTAGCCGGGCTCGCCGCCACCACCAGCGTCGTCGGGATTGGAGTCGCAAGTCGTCCGATGGTGCCCGCCGCATTTGCGCTGTCCACAAATCCAAAAGAAGCGATACAGTCAGCGGAGATTGTTCGTACAGGGCTCGTTGACGCATACTTGGCAAGAGCCAGGTATATTGATACCATCGAGTTTGCGGACGATATCGGCGACCTGTGGGACACGTGGGTGGCGAAAGGACTTGGGCCCGTCGTGGTTCCTATTGCGAGGGTCGTCGGCCATCCATTTTTATACTCGGGTGTAGCCGAAGGCCGGTCGTGGAGCGTGTTCGCGGAGGATGCAGCCACGGCGGCTGCGCGTTATGCTGCGGTCTTCGACACACCAATTACCCGCGGCGAGCAAGCCCGAATTGTCGCCGCGCAGAAAAACCAGTGGCGCTGGCAAGATGCCCTATCAGGCGCAATTGATGCTGGACAAACACGCGTTTGGCTCGAACGCCAAGATATTGTTGCCACGGAAATGAACGGCGTCGCAGCCGTTACGATTCATGACGTATATCGCAACTTGACTTTTGAAGACCGTGAAGTTGTGGTGTACTTCTATCTGCCCGATGGAGCCGTCGCGACGGGTCTGGCCCTTGGCCCCACAGAAGACCGCTCCTTGGCCTTTTCTTCGGTGGTATCACCGCGCGGCGCCGCACAGCAGATCTACCGCGAAGAGACCCAAAAGCGAATCGACCCTGCATTGCTCGAACAAGTCGGCCCGGGCCAATATCGACTGCGCGTGTTCCCCGTTCCCGCACGAAATACTGATGACCTCGACATTCTGACCGACGAGCCATATGGCCCACCGCTCCATGTCTGGCTTGACCTTACCTTGCTCGCAACGCCCACGGCAGATGGCAGCGCAACGTGGCCGTGGCCCAAGGTTTCCGAGATACGCAACCTCTTTTGGACCGACGCTTCGGTGCGGACCGTTCAAGGCCAAGCGGTGGCACCGACGACCCCATGGCCAGCCCCCCTTCCAGCACCCAGGACGGTCACGCCCGAAATCGCAGGCGGCCTGCACACGCCCGACCCCGTCTCCGTCCGCCGTACCTTCGTGCCCCCTGCCCCGCCACCTCGCGGATGGCCCGCCAACACCGTGCTTGTCATCGACCGCACGCACAGCATGGAACCCTACACAAGCGAGGTTGTCAAGTACATCCAGGATATTCCAAGGACCGCACTCTTGTGCGCGACGCCAACGGGAATCACGCAATGCGAATCCACAAGCGCAGGCCAATGGCAGTATTATGGTCGCCGGTCTATCGACCAGGTGCTCGTGGACCTCACCCAATCGCCGCTCCTCGCCGACGCAGACCGCGTGGTCGTTCTCACCGACTCTTCGATTGGAAGTGACCCCGAAGACGTGCCCCGCAGTTCCGAGAGACTTCCGCCGTTGGCGCTCGTTGTATTGGGCGGCCTGCCCAGCGTGTTTTCCGACGCGACCCAAGACATCCTGACCCGCCCTGGCTCTGCCCTCACTGACAACTGGAGCGATGGTCTGCGTTGGGCCAGCGACCGACCAATCGGAGGCTGGAACACCGAAGTGGTCGCGCGCCAGCCAATGTTGGCATCCCCTGAACCCAACACAGAGACCTCGTTGGCGGGGGAGATGTCCGAAACGCCTGCCCGACCTCGCGACGAAGGGGTACAAGAGCCTCCAAACCCTCTCGTGCTGCCACTGCTGGCACACGCATGGGTACGCACACAGATGTCCCAATCCGCGGAAGACCTCACCGCACTCGACCAACTCCATCACGTTGCCGTCGCGACTTCCGTTGTGACGCCGGTATCGAGTTTGCTTGTGCTCGTAAGCGCCGAACAGCACGCGCGCCTGCGCCAGCTTGCCGAGGCTGACGACCGCTTCGAACGGGAGGTAGAAACGGAAATCGCGTCGTTTGGCCTGAGCAGCGCTCCCGAGCCCGCGGAGTGGGTGCTGATGGGCCTGGGCGGGCTTGCAACGCTCCTCCGACGCCGCCGTAGATACCAACCGTCACCCGATTGTCAAGGATGATTCCGAAGCAATCGCCACCCGGCATTCACCTCACCGTAACGATGGTTCTCCGCGAACACGCGAATCCCAGAACTCCCCCACCTCGATCCGGGCTCCACGCGATACAGTGTTTTGTGTGTGTGTGTGGCATTGGTGATGGCGAGGCAACCATGAATCGTTTTGCGCTTACGGCGTGGCTAATCGGCACTGTGGCTGGATGTACATCGGAAACGGTCGACAAAAAGGCAGTCGAGTCTCCGGGTGTGGTCGACAACGACAATGACGGCTCGCCCTATGGCGAAGACTGCGACGACAATGACGCCGCTCGCTTCCCTGAAAACATCGAAGTCTGCAATGGCATCGACGACGATTGCGACGAAAGCATCGATGATGACGATGACTCCCTCGATGCCACATCCGCGGGACAGTTCTTTGCCGATTTTGACAACGACGGCTTTGGGGACCCCGCCACAGGCACGCTCGCATGCAGCGCGCCCGCGGGTGCCGTAGAAGACGGCACAGACTGCGATGACACGCGCAGCGATATTCATCCAGGCGCACAAGAAATCTGCGATGCCGAACAATCAGACGAAGATTGTTCGGGTTTCGCAGACAATGAGGACCCCAATGTAGACCCCAGCACCCAAGTGTCGGCCTGGGTCGACGCAGACGGCGACGGCTTTGGAGACGTCGAAGGCCCCGTGCTGGTTTGCGATGTGACCGATGGATTTGCCGCCAACGCCGACGATTGCGATGACACCAACCCCGCAATTCACCCCGACGCCGAAGAAGTCTGCGACGACCGCAACGAAGACGAAGACTGCAACGGGGTCGCCGACGACCGGGACGACGGGGTCGTCTCGTCTTCCCAGACATTGTGGTATGCCGACCAAGACAGCGATGGCTACGGCGACCTGTCCAGCGCCGCCCTGCGCTTGTGCGACGCCCCCAGCGGCACAACGGCCGTCGCGGGCGACTGCGACGACCAGGACCCTGCCATCAACCCTGGCGCATCCGAAGTGTGCGACGCAGCCAACAGAGACGAGGACTGCTCGGGGGCCGCCGATGACGATGACGCAAGCGTCGACCCATCCAGTTTCGCGACCTTCTACCGGGACACCGACCGCGATGGCTCCGGCGACGACGCCTTCACACAGCTCGCCTGCGACGCGCCTTTGGGCTACGCCCCCCTCGGCGGAGACTGCGACGACAACGACCCCACCCGCGCGCCGACATTGCCCGAGGTCTGCAACAACGGCATCGACGAGGATTGCGACGAAGACCCCACCGATTGCCGCCTATCGGGAGACATCGACTTCGCAGACGCCGACGCGCAAGTGGTGCACATCGACAACGACTCGTACTACGGCTATGACCTCACAGCGGCCGACCTCAATGGCGACGGCATCGACGACCTCATCAGTGGCGCCTACGATGCCGAGCCAACGGCAGGAAGCGAAAACGGCCAGATTTACGTCAACTGGGGCCCCATCACCGATGACCTCACGCTCCACACCGATGCCGACATTACCATCAATGGTCGTGCCGGCGGCGACAACGCCGGCGTCATCAACCGCACCGCAGACCTTGACGGTGACGGCTATGTCGACATTGTCATCGGGGCTCCCGACGCCGATGAAGGCGGCACGAACAGCGGCAGCGTCTACCTGCTGTCTGGCCCCGTTTCGTCTTGGGCGAGCACCGTTAGCTTGGCGACCGACTACAACCAACGTTGGTTGGGTGGCACCAACTCCGACCGAATCGGCACCGACCTGTCTGTATCCGCCGACGTCAACGGCGATGGATTCGTCGATCTCATCGTTGGCGGAGATGGAGTAGACACACCTGCGTCGAGTGCTGGCGCGGTTTACGTTGTCTTTGGTCCTGTGTCCTCTACCAGTTCGGGCAAAATCAACGCAGTCGCCGATTGGACCATTACGGGCGCTACCGCCAGCGACGCCCTGGGAGACAACCGTCTCATCGCCGATGCCATCGACCTCGACGGCGACGGCATTGACGACCTCGCACTGTCCTCCTCGGTCTACGACCAACCCCTCAACAACAATGGCGCGTTGTTTTTGTTTTATGGTTCCTCCGGCACTCTTAGCGCAAGCTGGAGCGCGGACGACGCCGACGCGATTTTTACCGGCCAAGCGGACAATGACGCTCTCGGCGAGGGTGTCGAGGCACTTGGAGACGTAGACGGAGACGGTCTCGCAGACCTCGCTATCGGCGCATATGGCTATGACGGCTTGGCCGGCTCCAACACAGGCGCCGTGCATGTCCTGGGCGGGAGCACCACCCGCAGGACCGGCACCCAAACGGCCATTTCCGTCGCGATAGCATCTATCGAAGGCGGCAGCAGTTCCGATGGCATCGGCGAGTGCAGCGCAGCGACCGACCTTGACGGCGACGGCTTCGATGACCTCGTCATTGGAAACGATGGCGACGACACCGCCGCAACCAGCTCCGGCTTGGTCGCCGTCTTTTATGGGCCGGTTACCGGAACATGGTCGACCAATGACGCCGACGCCCGCCTCCTCGGACCGACCATCACGTATTCGTATATGGGGCGCCAATTGCGCACTGGTGATGTCAACGGCGATGGACTTGGAGACATCATTGGGATTGCATATGGAAACGAAATGGTCGGAGTCTATTTCGGAGCGACGTGGTAGCACCTCGCTCGGGACAGACCGAAACCACTCTCGGGACATCCACGAGCCGTTGTCTCGCGTTTTCGAAGCTGGTTTTCGGGTTTATTGGGCCAACACCCATAAGCCCTTGGGTGAAGGAATATCCGCGCCGCGGACATCATACCGTGCGCCAGAAAGCATCGGTTGGGCGCCATCACCTACGCTTTCGCTGTCACCAACCGCGATGGCGCCGTGGACCGGCCTGCCTTGAGACATGATGTGACAATCTACGAGTGACGGTATTGCAACAAACCAGGGTTTCGCGCAAGGCACTTCGATAACGGAGCATGCCATTTTGGAAACTCGATGTTGCACATACCGTTTACGTCTGACCGACTTCAACTCAACCTGTCTCCCACATCCGACCTCACCCCTATCATTCGCCTGCTGTGCGAGCTTGTGGTCAAGGCACCCGGCGTGCCGTCCGAGCTTGACATCGACGAACTGCTCGCAGACGTGCAAGACCGCGATGCGCGCGGCGGCACCGTACGCGTGAGCCGCGATATGGTCTGCTTGCACCTCCGGCGCCCCGACGTCGAGGCGGTGCGGGTTTCGATTTGCACCTTGGTCCGGCCCGTGGCCTGGACGGACGGCGAAAACGCACAAATCATCTGCCTTTTGGCCTCGCCTCGCGAGCGCCCCGTGCAATCGCTCCGCGTGTTCGCACAATTGGAGCGGCTCATGGCAGATCCGGCCGCTGTCGCCTGGATTCTCAACGGCACCGACGCCAACGACCTCGCGCCTTGGCTCGATGCACGTCTCCACGAAGATGACTCGACGCTGACCGCCCGCGACCTCATGCGCCCCAGCATGGCGCGCATCGGCCCCGACACGCCGGTCCCTACGCTCGCCCATGCGATGGCCCGCTACAACCTCGATGCCATCGGCATTACCGACGAAAATCGAAAACTGCTCGGTATGGTCACGGCCGATGACCTCTTTGCCATCGGCCTCCCCGACTTCTTTCATCAACTCGAAAGCGTGGGATTTCTCGCAGAGTTCGACCCTTTTGAACGCTATTTCGCCAAAGAGCAAAGCCTGCTGGCACGAGATGTCATGCAACGCAATCCGCTGACGCTACCACCCGACGCGACCGTTTTGGAGGTCGTGTTTGCGCTGACCGTCAAAAAGGCGCCGAAAGTGTTCGTGGTGGAAGCCGACGGACGCCTCGTGGGCGTTCTCGACCGTATTCGCGTCATCGACCGCATCTTGGAGCTGTGACCATGTCGTCCGCAATGATGGGTGCAGTCGGTATTTTCGCCGCTGCTTATGTGGCGATTGCCACCGAAAAAGTAGACAAGACCGCCGCAGCACTTCTGGGCGCGTCTGCCGTTGTATTGGGGCATGTCGTGCCCTACGATGTAGCCCTACACGCTGTCGACCTCAATGTCGTGCTCCTCCTCGTGGGCATGATGATGGTGGTCCAAATCCTCGCGTCTACAGGCCTTTTTGAATGGGTCGCCGTGACGCTCGCCCGACGCTCGGGCGGCGACGGAATGAAGATTCTCCTCGGCTTCACCGTCGCGACGGCGCTCTTGTCCGCAGTTCTCGACAACGTCACCACGGTTATTTTGGTCGCGCCAATCACCATTCTCATTTGTGAGTTGCTCGAACTCCCCGCGGTCTTGTTTTTGATATTGGAGGCAATCGCGAGCAACATTGGCGGCACGTCTACCCTCGTCGGCGACCCGCCCAACGTTTTGATTGCCTCTCGCACAGGCCTCGGCTTCAACGACTTTATCTTGCACTTGGGACCTCCCGTCGCGATTCTATTGGTAATCGGCGCGGCCGGGCTCTATGTTACGCAACGCAAAAAAGTCTATGTCCCCGATGGCCTCCGCAGCCGTGTGATGAAAGCACGACCCGAGCGCGCGATTTTGGAGCCCCAACGCTTGCGGCGCGCGCTCGTCGTCTTCGGCATCATGCTGGCCGGCTTTTTCGCCAGCCACAGCCTGCATATGGAGCCGGGCATCATCGCCCTTGCAGGGGCATTGGTGATGGCATTGGTCACAAAGGTCGACCTGCACCACCTGCTGGAGAAGGTGGAGTGGAACGCCGTGTTCTTCTTCATCGGCTTGTTTATGTTGATTGGAGCCTTAGAACATACGGGCGCTATCCACGCACTTGGAGAAGTGTTGCTGACCGCGACGGGCGGCTCGTTTCCGGCGACCGTATTGGCCGTTCTTTGGTTTAGCGCCGTCGCTTCCGCTGTTGTGGACAATATTCCGTTGGTTATCGCGTTTATTCCGCTGCTCCAAAGTTTTATTCCTGCGTTTGCAGACCAGCTTGGCGTTACCGGAAATGACGAGGCCATACGCCTTCAGGTCGAGGAGCCGCTCTATTGGGCACTGGCGCTGGGCGCGTGCTTGGGTGGAAATGGCTCCCTCGTTGGCGCGTCTGCCAATGTCGTCATCGCACAGATTGCGCGCAAAAACGGCCACCCGATTACGTTTGGCGGGTTTACCCTCGTTGGTGCCCCCGTCATGGTCGGGACCGTTGCGGTATCCACCGTCTATATCTATGTTCGCTATTTGATGTGACGGTCAACGGGCACGGGGGGCGCGAGAATGGCAGCCAAAAGCGCACCCCAACCCCCATCCGCCGCCGCACGGAGGGCCGCCGCCAAGCGATGTGCGTCCACGCGCGCATCGGCCAAAAATGTCTCCTGGGAGACATTGTCGGCGCCGTCTACCCAAAGGCCGCGAACCCCGGCGAGGTGGCAAGACCAAAGCTCGCAAGCATACGCGAATGTCTCATGCTGGTCTTCGGGAATCGGCACCAACACTTCATCACCGGTCAGTCCTACACAAGACCGAGACAAGCTATGAAGGAGGTGCGCGACCTCGTGGACCAATACATCGATGCGGTCGGTGGGTGCGCGCAGTGCCCCTTGCCCTACATAGACATGCCCATCGACGCACAAGCCATCCAACTGGGGCGCCCAATCGGAAAGCGGCGGTGCCCCCATGTCTTCGAGGACGATGTTTGCGAGCGCCCAGCCATCTTCGAGGGACAAGCGGGAAAGCACCGTAGGCAAGGAGCTCGCATCCACAACGTGCAGCCGGTCGCGAAGCGCCGACAGCACCGCGCGCGCTTCCGCTTCGGAGAGCAAGCCCGACACCAGCGGCCACACACGCGCCTCCAACGTAGCCGAGACCTGCACCGGGCGAACGCGGTCCCCGAGTGGGGCGCGGTTTGCACGCCAAGCAACAATTCGCGACAAGACCCCGCGCAACGTTCGGTGGCACGCAGCCACGTCTCCGTCCCATGGTGTCAAGTCGTCAGGAAAGTTCCCTGACTGCACAAACTCGTCGATGGCGTCCGAACGACTCACGTCCGCTCCGTTGGACGAAACTTCATTTGCCGACCCGTGCGCGGGCCGCAGTTCCAATCGTAGCCCAACAACCCGAACACGCCACATCACGACCCACAAATCGTCGCCCTCCCCTCCCGATGCGACAAAATCACTGGCACGATTCTTGCATACCTCCGCGCAATTTGTCCCCGCCGACGCCATCACCTCCTCCAAACGCGGTCGGGGCGGCCCCACAACGCCCGCGACCTGGCCCTTGCGGCCGATGTTCCCAAATCGCGCCCCCTATCGGACCCCGAGGCACCGCAGGCACGAGAACACCGTAACGACCTACGCTTTGGACAGGTGGAGCCCATAGTCAGGAACCGACAAAGCCGCGACACCCGAAGCCTACCACCGTGTGGAGGTTTTCTCGGTCAGCGAAGCGTTGGGTTCGGCCACCACGAAACCAGCACCAAGACCTGCCCATCGGCGCGCTTCGGACAGCAGCCGAGCACAACACGACCGTTGGCGCCCGCAAATGACTGGGACTCCCACTTGGTGGCGGGAGGAGGTTGACCATCCGGCTGAAAACCGTGGTCATGCAGCTCCGTGACGTACGATGCGAATGCCGCACGGGCGGCGGCCTCGTCGTCGAACAGCACGTCCGTAGCGACCTGCCCGGCGTCAGGCGCGCGCGTAATCCGCCCGGTGGGCGCCGCCACCGTCACCGGAAAATCGCGGGGAAGCGCGGGCAACTCTTCCAAACCGGCCATCGACGCGCAACTGCACAAGGTCAGCGCGATTCCCAGGCCGCGGAGCGCAGAAAAAATCACCGGTCTTGGCGGCGCCAAAGGCCCACCCACAGCATCGACAGGCCAAGCCAGCCAAGAACGGGCGCCGCCACAACGGCGCAACCATCGCCTTTTTCGCCAGCAAGCTCCGCAGGACCGACACCCGAGTAGACCCCGTCATCCGAAGAGCCCCCGCTCGTATCGGTGGTGCCGGTGCTCCCATCGTCGCCCGTAGAGCCCGTGGTCCCCGAAGACCCCGTCGTGCCAGTGGTCCCCGTCGTGCCGTCGTCGCCGAAGGCTTGGGCAAATGCCGATCCCGGCGTCAACGAAACCGCGGAAGCAGCCGCCACAATCGCGACGACAAGGACGAACATGCGGAAAATGGGCATTGTTGGGGTCTCCGATTCTCGCCCATTGTATCCTCTTTCTCGCGCGCTTTCACCCGTTGGTTTGCCGCCCCGTTCTCCGCGTTCGTCGACGCCCCGCGAGCACCAACAAGCCCCCCAACAATCCAGGGGTCCAAGAGCTGGATGCGACCGCACACCCCCCCTTGTCGCCCGCGGGGTCCCAGCCTGGCGTCGGGCCGGTTGTGTCTCCGTCCACCTCTCCGTCGGCGCCACCACCGCCGGTTCCGTCGCCACCACCGTCGCCACCACCGTCGGACCCACCATCGCCGCCGGAGCCTCCCGTACCGCCAGAGTCACCGCCGGCTTCGTCCGCAAGCGCAGCTTCTACCCAGCCCAAGGTGTCGGCTTCGATATAGCGCGCGCCGAATGCGTTCATCCAGCCATTCGTGATGGGGTCGAGGGCCGCCTGCTCTTGCAGCAGCTCGCCCGTGATGGGGCTCGCATACAAGAGGTCGAGGTGGCTCAGGTTGCGGGTGGTCGCTTCCACCACCACCGCGCCCCGCGCCGTGAGCGCATCGGTATAAAGCGCGCTATCGACAAACACGAGGCCGTCGCTGGGTCCGGTCACCTCACCCAGCACGAGCTTTCCTTGGGCAAGGCCGGCGACTTCGTCTTCCGAAATACCGAACTCGGCCCAGCTTTCGCCCACAATCGAGCCGGTGAGGTCGCCCCATGCTTCGACGGAGTCGGTCAGCACATCGGCCCACGCGGCATCGAAGCTCCCCGCCAAATAATCATCGGCGCCATTGGGCATCAGGGGATTGGTTCCGGCCAACACATACAGCTCAATGTCCGGGTGTACGCCTGCCGCGACGAGGTTGTCCAACACATTGTCGCCCGCTGCAATCGCTGCGTCAATGCCGTCGCTATGGCTAACATAACCATAGCCGCCATAATAGGTCGTGTACCAGTCTTGCTGTAAGGAATAAGAACCCAGCTGCGGCGACTCACCCGGAAGTGGGTATACGTCGTCCCATCGACGAAGGAGCTGCCGCTGTCCCGGAAACAAGTCGCCATTCGCAGGCAGGTGGTCTTGCTGTCCAAGGTCCACCGAATCCCACAGCACAGCGGTGGTATACGGGTAATACGTGCCCCAACTTGTCGGCGAAATGGCCGTGTCGGCGTCGAGTCCCATATAGTTGCCGCTCGACCAACGATACATAGTATCGACACCGCCCAGCGGAACCGCGATAAATACGGCCTTCCGAACGTCGCCCCGGTAGCGGGTGCCCACCGACTCATAATCCGTGCGGTCCCAATTGGTGCCTTCAAGGTTGGACAAATACACCGCAGCCGCGATGCCCCCCTTGCTATGGCTCACTACATCTACCTGCGGCGCACCGGTGAGCGACTTGATGCGGGAAATCGCATTCGCGACTTGTTCGGCATGACGAAATACATCACCATGCGGATGGGCAAACGTCAACGCAAAAACAGGACGGAAATTGTTGTTCATCCGATAAGCCATAGTCACAAAACCACGGCTCGCATTGTCGCCTGCACCCGGCACAAACAAAATGGGCGTGCCGCTCGCGTAGCTATAATTGGGTCCAATGTGCATCAACACGGCATCCGACGACGGCGTCGCTGTGCCGAAACAGTCGGAGATCCACGGCGCCCACGATGCTCCCGACGGCCACGCCAACCCATCGTTGAAGTCTTCCTGTACCAGCAACGTGCGGTCAGGGTCTTCGAGGCGCTCAATGGCGCTCCACAGCAAGATGTCCTCTTCGATGGTCCACGTCTCGCGGCCCACAAAGCGCTCGGCGGGAGTCGTAGGGTCAAATCCCGCGGTGGCGTGGGCAGGATGAGACAAACCAAGCAACAAAGTCGTCAACAACGTCGGCAGCATGAGCATTTCCGTGATTCGGCTTACGGAGCCAAAAACGTGAGGACGGCCTTGTTGAAGCCAACGGGGTCGTCGTGTTGAAGGGTGTGGCCGGCAGACTGCAGCATGACCAGTTTGCACCCTGGAATCGCATTTCGCCCCGCAATTGCGATGTCGCGGGTGCGGCCGCCATTGAAGACAGCGTTGGGAATCATGCGGTCATCGGTGCCATACACAAGCAGCGTCGGCACCGAAATTTCTCCGAGGCGGTCTGCGACAGGGTGGTCCAACATCCCCACCACCGACCGGGCCACGGCGACGCTCGTTCCCCGAAACGCCTCAGTGGGCCCCAAGCGCACGCGCTCTTCTAACAAACGCTCGGCGCCGGCATCCATCCGGTTGAACACGAGCGTCGAGAAGGTAGCGCGAAGCTCTTCTTCCCGGGCGTGGGTGGCTCGGTCTTCGGTCCAAAACTCCTTCATCCAGCGCGCCGCGCCCGCATCGAAGGTCTCAATGCCCGCTGGCGCAGCCAAGATGAGACGGTCGACGCGCTCGGGATGGGCGAGCGTCGCCGTGATCGAAATCTGGCCGCCCATCGAATGTCCCACCAAAACGGCCGTGTAGACATCGAGCTGGTCGAGCCAACGCAACAACACATCCGCATACCATGGGGGGGTATACGGGACATCCGGACGCCCGCTGGCGCCGTAGCCTGGCAAATCGAGCGCAAGGACCCGCCGGTCCCGCGACAGCTCTTCGACTTGGTACTCCCAAAAGCCCATATAGCTCGACAATCCATGGACGAGCACAATGGGGGGCTTGCCCATTCCTGGCCCGGTATCGGCACCGCCCCAAGAGTCCATCATCGCGATGTCAACAACCGTTCCATCGGCCAACGGCACATCGATATGGCGCACCGGAAGCGGCGTATACAGCTCGGCGGGCGAAATCGGCGGAAGCGCGCTGTACTTGGGCACACACGCAGCCAAAGCCGCGAGCCAAACCGTGTTTGCAGGGTGCATAGGCATAAGGAGTCCAGGTGGCCGGAGCTTAGAAAAAGAGGTTGTCCATCGAGATAAGGACGGTCCAAGGGTCGTTCGGCAAGGGGCGACCATCCGCGCCGAGGCGCTCACTGTCGAACACACGGGCGGCTTGGAGGGTCAGATTTGAGAACAACCACGGATGGGCGGTCACCCCGCCATTCAGCTCTGTTCCCATTTTCGTTCCATTGCCGTCGATGGCGTGCCCACCGCCGACCTTGACGTCCAAACGACCCGGGATGATGTCGGCGCCGATAGAGGAAGTGACCGCGCGGACCCCCTGCCCTTGGTTGCTGACATCATTGACCACGGCGGCCATGCGGTTGATGGACTGGGGGTCAGGAAACAGCAACAAGCAGCCGTGGGTGGCGTACACCGCGCCGACGATGCCGTATTGATTGGCGGTGACGACGCCGGTGTATTGGTCACGCCCGGTCCCGTCGCGACTCGTGGCCAGCCAGCCCAAGCGGAGCACGCTCGCCGCGCCCGTCATATACCGGAAGCGGACCTCACCATCCGTAAACCAACCCATTACAGGGATGTCAAGCTGGTCTTTGATATAAATCTTGCCGCTATTGATGCCGGCCAATGCGGTCGCGCCAAACGGCCCGCGGTCGAGGCGATGGTTGTAGCCAATGTCTCCCATCAACCAGCCAAAGTCGGCATCCACCGCTGGGTTGGTGTCCATGCCATCGAGGCGGAAATCCAGACGCGGGCCTCCTTGCAACTCCGAGAGCGCGCTCGCAGGGCCGCTTCCCAGCGAGCCCGCGACGCCGTTGGTGCGGTCTTTCAGCAACCACGCGTGGAGACCCACCCACAGCGCATACTCGGGCTGCGCCGCCACATCGAGCATGACCATCGAGGCATCGTCAATCAGCGCAGAGCCTTGCTCCAACAGCGTATATGCACCCAGCTTATAGCGCGCGCGGTCGCCCCAGCGGTTGTGAATCCGCCCATAGGCTGTCACACCCGCCGCTTCGGTGCCAAAATAAGTAATGCCGGCCCCGGACCGAAAGAGGTCGTCTGGCGTTGCAGATGCCGGATTATATACCGACCCACCCACAAACTGCAAACCGGAGACAACTTCGATATCGTGTCCCTTTCCAATGCGTTTTTTGTAGGTTGCATGGAGACGGCGGGTCTGCAAATTGACCATATCACCGCCGATCCCACCGCCCGTATTTCCGCCGGAGCCATAGCTGCGGTCGCCCCAGTTGAAGTCCACCTCAAAGGCTGAGGTAAAGGACAGTTCACCGTCAAACACCGGGGGCGCGTAGGTAAAGAACGCGGACATCCGCTGTTCAACAACCCCCGTGGTTCCTTGGTCTTCGTCGGGGAGGCCGTCACCATCAAGGTCGAGCTTGCCGTTCTTTGGAAGCACTGTTGTCAGATTGGTTCCGCCCAACACTCCCACCACCTGCCCATCGAGCATCGGATTGGTCGGGACGATGTTGGAGGTAATCGCGCGGGTCTGCAGCAGCCCCAAAAAGCGAAAGCCCGAAACAGGAGGCCCCGCCTTGGGTTGCACCATTCCTTTTTCGGCTTCAGCCGCAACCCCTCGTGACTCCGTCGGTGTTGACGCCAGCGCAGGCCGCGACGCAAATCCAAGCGAAACCAACCAAGCTGCCGATAAACACAAACGGAGATTCGTCAAGGGGCACCCAACTCACTGACGCCGGTAGACTTGCGTCAAGTCACCCGCAGAAACACCGCCGCCTTGGCTCGAACCAAACCCCGAGTCGGGCGTTGGTGGGACAAAACCTTGGTCGGGGTCGGTTTGTACGACCTCGTAAGTGAGCTTGTCGCCCTCTACCAACCAAATCCCCTCACTCGTAAGCGTCTGCGGATACGTTTGATACACCGAAATTGTGTGCGGAGTCGTAGAGGTATCAACCGTGTAGGTGCCGGAGAGCGGAATCGGGGTGCCGTCGTAGATAACTTCGACGGCGTAGGAGTTGTCGGTATTGAACTCCGCCGTAGCCTTGGTGATGCGGTTCGCCGAGAACAGCGGCGCCAAGTCGTCGCCCTCGGACACCCAGGTGCCCGCGATGCTCGCGTCGGTGTCGGTGTCAGCATCGGTGTCCGAATCGGAGTCGGTGTCCGCGTCGGCGTCGGTATCCGCATCGGCCTCGCCCGTGGATGCGGTGCCGGTGGACTTGACGTCGTCGGGCATACACCCGCCCAAACAAATAGGCAAAACCAGCCAAATCAAGGAACGGGTCATCAATACCTCCAACCACAAAGGCGGAACAAGGCCATCAAGCGAGGGGAAGCCGGCTCAGCGCTGTTTTGTCGAGCTTGCCCGACCCCGTGCGCGGAAGCTCGCCAGAGGCCACAAACAGATAAAACTTCGGAATCTTGAATCGCGCCAAACGCCGAGTGAGGTCTGCCTTTAGAGCCTCCACCGTAAGCTGGCCACCGGGTTGAAGCTCGACGAATGCACGCCCAACTTCCCCCCAGCGCTCATCGGCGACGCCGACAACAGCGGCCAATGCAACGGCGGGATGCTGCAATATTGCCGCCTCGACCTCTGCGGGGTATACATTTTCGCCGCCGGAAATAAACATTTCCTTGATTCGGCCGCGAACATAATAAAACCCTTCACTGTCGCGGGAGAGGACATCGCCGGTGGCAAACCAGCCATTTTGGATGCTCTTGGCGGTGGCCTCGGCATTGTTCCAGTAGCCGCCACATACCACCGGCCCCGACATCAGCAGCTCGCCTGCTTCTCCAGCAGCGCATTCTGTGCCATCGGGCCGAACCAAGCGCATCCCGATAAATGGAATCGCCATGCCGACACACGAACCGGCAGGACCTTCCGTTGGGTCGCCGGTGCCCCGCATTTTTTCCAATGCACGGTCACCCGGCATCGAAAAGCAATTGGGGCCCACCTCTGTCATTCCAAAGCCTTGGCGCAGAGGGATATTGCGCGCATGATACCGCTCCATGAGCGGAAGTCCAAGTGGCGCGCCACCGCACAACGCATCCCGCACCGCCGTCAAATCTGCGCCATCAAAGTCCGGGTGGTCTGCCAACATTTGGTAGATAGTAGGGACACCCATCAAGTGCGTGATTTTCTCATCGACAATCAGCGACAACGCTTCGGCGGCATCGAGGCGCGGGGTCAGCACCACCCGTCCACCGCGAAAGAAAAGCGGCGTAGACAGACAATTGAGACCGCCGGTATGAAACAGAGGCGTAAACGTCAACGTAGCGCAGTCAACATCGAGGTCGCAGGCCAATACAGTGTTGACCGCGTTCCAATGCAACTGATTGTGGGTCAACAATGCGCCTTTGGGCCGCCCTGTGCTTCCCGACGTATACATAATGACCCACGGCGACTCCAACGCGCTGCCGGGGGTCGGCTGGAGCAAGTCGGGGTCTGCGCCAGGCCCGCTGTCGAGCGACAAGACCTCGCGGCCAAGGTCAACGGCCCCATTGGCGACATCCGCAAAGACAACCGCTGCACCGCTATCTTGCAACTGCCAGCGCAGCTCTTCGGGGCTGAGGCGCCAGTTCATCGGAAAGAAGACCGCACCGATTTCTGCGCATGCAAACAGCAGCAAAAACGTCTCGCCGCGGTTCAACGCAAGCACAGCGACGCGGTCGCCCGCTTGAACGCCTTCTGCCTGCAAACGGCAGGCCCACGCCCGCACATCCGCGTCGAACTGGGACCACGTCCACCGCCGACCGGTGCCGACATCGACCAACGCTTCGGCATGGGGACGAAACCGAGCCCAGGTTGCGGGCCAATTCGAGGTGCTGTGGAGACTCAAGCGGACTCCTGGGGAGCGCGGGTGCGAAACCAGCGGTCGAGATAAGGGTAAAACACACGGGGACCGAACGAGCCGACGACCACGCCAATGTGCCCGGTCTTGAGGACCTCGGCTGTGACGTCTGTGCTACCGGTGGCTTCGGCAAATGGCAGCACCGAATCCGCAGGGGCGATGAAGTCGTTGGCGGCGGCCGTGACCAGCACGGGACAGCGAATGGCGTCGAGGCGCACGACTTCGCCCGCTACCGACCACGTTCCGGACAATAGCGCATCTTCTTGGTAGGTGCGCCGAATGAACTCGCGCGCAAACGGCTTGGGAAGTGGCACGTTTTCTTCCAGCCAACGTTCGCGGGCCATGGTCCGCGCGAGCTGAATGGGGTCGGCCGCGGATTGCTCGATAGCGGCATATTTGGTCACGGCCCCCATGGGGTCGAGCAACTTGAAGCCTACTTGCATCAACTCGACGGGCACGAGGCCGTCGCCGGGCATCACTTCATCGAGGTCGAGGGTCGCCGGGTCGGTAAACGCGCGAAAGCGCCCGCCCAACGCGAATTTAAACGGGGCGTTAAATACGGCGAGACCCAAGACCCGCTGGGGACGAAGCGCGGCGTACATTGCCGACAATGTGCCGCCCTGGCAGTATCCCAACAAAAACGCACGGCGCGCGCCTGCATGCCGGCAGATACGGTCGACCGCGCGATGCAAAAGGTCGAGCAATACGTCTGCGACGGTGACGGCGCCATCCTCGGGCCCGAACTCACCCCAATCGACCAAATACACGGGATGTCCGCGGTCGGCGAGGCCCGCCACGAGGGAGCGGTCGGGCTCAAGGTCGACGATATACGCCTTGTTGATGAGGCTTGGCACCACGACCACCGGGGGGGCCAAAGGGCCTCCGGGGGCAGGCGCATAAAAGCGCACGACCAGCTTGTTTTGCGTATGAATGACCGTATGGGGCGTGCGACCCACAGGCGGGCGCGGCGCCGTCGCGTGAATCCACATGCCACGGCGAATGCGGTCGGCATCTTCGACGCCACCGACACCGCGAATCGCAGATGACCACGCGGCCAGGGGGTCCGGCAAGGGTCCAAACGCGCTCATGTGTTGCCTCCCCCGCACGGGGTAAACAGTGGGCCGAGAGCCCCCCAGGTGCGACCCCAAGCGGCGGACCTGCGGTATCTTATTCCGTTGGGCTGGCTTTGGAAGCAGAAGACTTTCGCGAGGGAGTCGGACGCGCCTTGCTCGCCGGCGCTGCCTCTAAGGCATCCAAGCGAGCCTGCAGCGCATCCAAGCGCTGCCGCTGCTCGATTCGCGCTTCGACGGCTTCAATCCGCGCCTGCACCAGCTCGGCTTCGATACGAGCGGCGCGCTCATCGCGGCGTGCAAGCTCGTCTTTCATCGCCAGCAGGTTGTCTTCGACATCGAGCAAACGCCGTTCGAGCAGATTCGCAATACGGGCCAAGCGGGTGATGTCGCCCCGGGACGGAAGGTGCATCCGCGCGAGGTTGTCGTCAACTTGGCTCTCGTACTTCGCGCGCATTTGCGAGAGACCTGCCATCGACTTGCCGGCGCCGTCCAAAAACGCGGGCGACTCTACGACTTGGTCCCACCATTGCGACACGCTTTGTTCCCACTGCCGGTACAGGTCCGCAGACATCTTCGAGAATGCCTCAAAATCGGGCATTCCATCGGGCGCAGACCCGGTGTTCTCATTTTCAGTGGAGTTGGAAGACATCGGCTGCTCCAGTACGACGTGGGGAACGGCGTCTACGGCGGCTGGGACCTTCGCGCCGCGGTTCGGCAAAAAGGACCGTGGACAGGAGGTGCAGAGGGCAATGTAGCCACTGAACCGCCATTCATTCAGGCCGAAACGGGCTTCATCCAAGCCAGGGCGGCAGCCTGGGCGTCCATCATCGCGGTGACGCCCTGCTGGAACGACTCCGCTTGCAATCGCACCATCGCGTCCATCTGCTTGCGGCTCATTTCGGTCATGGCTTCGGCCTGCTTCATCTGCGCATCGACCATCTTCCGCTGCATTTCGAGCATCTTCATGCCTTGGTCATAGGAGGACTGGCGAACGCTGTTGGCATCGAAAGACGGCATCGAAGCGAAGGGCTGGGAGAAGGATTCGGCGTTGAAGAAGTTGAACATCGGAAACCTCGCGGGGGGGCGCGTGATGAAAAAAGACGGATGGACGCAGCATTGCACACGACCGGATTGGGGCCACACCACTCCATCCAGACGCCATCGATGTACCCTGAATGCTGCAATGCGGCAAACAAATTTTGCGGTGCAGCATGGGCCGACGCGCTATCGGACTCACCCCAACCTGCTGCCCCGATCGAGTCGATGCGCGTCATCAAAAAGTACAGCAACCGTCGCTTGTACGACACCTCCTCTAGCACCTACGTCAACCTCGATGAGCTGGCCACTCTCATTCGTGACGGCGAAGAGGTGCAGATCCTGGATGCGCGCACGGGCGAAGACCTCACCCGTTCCGTTCTCCTGCAGGTCGTGCTCGAACTTCAGGGCGGTATCGACCTCTTTCCTTTGGGATTGCTGCATCGCATCATCCGCTATGGCGGCGACTCGCCCTACCACCGCATGGGCCTCAAGCAGATGGCCGCGGGCTTGGAGCTGCTCGACGCACAAGTGATGCGATTTGAGCGGCAATTCGAGTGGATGCGCCCCCGCAACGCGACCCAGCGCCCCGCACCCGGCACCGCCGCGCCACCACCTGCGGAAGAGGACGAAGCTGCGCCCCCTACGCCCGAGCGCCCCGCTGCCGACCCCGAGCTCGACGCACTTCGAAGCCGCTTGGCCGACCTCGAAGCCCGCCTCAAGCGCGGCGAAGCCTAAAAAACGGGAAGGTCAAGTGTTTGCGACTGCAAGGCGACCCGGACTGGCCCCCGCCAACAAATCGGCGACCGCCTCGGAAATCGGCAGGTGGGTGGCGTCCTCCAAGAAGTCGAAAAACGAAATCGTGTTGACCTCCAAGAAGACGTGCTCACCATTGGGACGCACGATGATGTCGACGGTGCCTGTTTCTAGGCCCAGCATATCCATCAAGCGCCCGATGCTCTCCGCGACGGAGGGGTCGAGCGACCAGGGCTGAAACGCGCCCACCAGCTCGGGGTGCTGCCGCCAGTCGACGGTGTTTCCGGGGCGGACGGCACCGGTAAAGAGGCGGTCGCCGACGACGGTGACCCGCAGCTCTACGTCTTTTTCGACCTCCTCTTGGAACACCATGGGGCACAACGCGACACGGTCGAGCTGCGCGCGGTCGGCGGGCGTGACGCGGAGGGTCGGCAAGTAGTCCTCTCCATCGGGACGGGGGACCTTGCTTGCCGACGAATCGAGCATCTTTTTGATACACGCCCCCCCGACGCTGTCCAAAAACTGCGCGACCTCGGTGGGGTCATTCGACACGAGCGTGCGGGGAATCGCGAGGCCAGCGGCACGGGCCAAGCGCAGCATACCGACGGGCCCTGGGACCGAGCGGAGGCGATGGAGGGGGTCCACCACGCGTGCGTGGGGTACGCAGCCGAGCACATCCCACAAATGGGTGGTGGTTTGGTCGCGAATCGGGACCGCGTAGTGGGGGTCGAGCAAGTGCCAGATGCCAGCCGCGACGTGGGTGTGCCGCAGCCAAACCGCATCCACCGTGGCCAAGTCGACCCGTAGGCCTTCGGTTTGCAGCACGCCGCCGTCCGGAGACAGCGAAAGGTCGCACCCAAGGGGCATCTTTGCCGAGTCGAGCGCGACGACCCGACACCCTCGCTGTTGCAGCGCGGCTGTGACGCGCGCAATCGCCGCATCCCGAATGTGCGACGACCACACGACCAATACGACCGGCACACTCATGCCTTGGTCGGTTCCGCAGCCTTCTGCTTCGCGCGCTGCTCACTGCGACCGATTCGAAGCTCGCCCACTTCCGATGCTTGCTCGATCTGCGCGGAAGTGCGGTCGGACAAGCGGGTGGAGGCATCGGCGCCGCGGGCCTTGTTGGCCGATTCTTGCGTGTCAAAACGGTCCACTTGGCCGCCTTTGTGCGTCTTTTCGATGACCATTCTATTGAGCAGCCCATCGGACAGCGTGGGCGACACGGGAATGCCCGCCTTTTCCTGCTCCTCCATCTGGCCCATACGGTCTCTGGTGCGCGCCTTGACATCCTGCTCTTGGCGGCCGGTGCGGTCGACGGTCTTCGCCTGCTGTTGGCTCTTTTCGTTGGCCTCGGTCTTCACGCGATTGTCGATGCGGTCAGAAAGGGTGGAGTCGTGCTTCAAGGTCCGCTCGATGTGACTCCCCATCTGCATCTTGCCGCGCGTGGTTTGGGCTTTGGCGGCTTCTTCGGAACGACCCGGGCCGTCCACCTTCTTTTTGTCGGAGGTGGGGACATCGGTGGTGCCGCCGCCGGGGACGCGTGTGGCGCCTTCGACCGCAAACAATGGCTGGCCGCCTGCTTTGGCTGCGCGGGCTTCGGGGCTAATGGTGACCACATCCACAATCGCAGTGGACGAGGTGTCGGCCGCAGCGGCAGTCTTGGACGCGGCACTGTTGCTTGTAGCGGAGGAGCTAGTAATAGTGCGTAGAGAAGTTGCACCAGAAATAGCAGCGAGATTGTCCATGAAAGGCTCCAACCCAAGGGGATTCTACACGATGATTTCGCTACAACTGTATCCACCAATTCGCGCCTGTCACCTATCGCCAATCTGTCGGTGACATCTCCTTGCAAGTGGAACGCGCGCGAAAACAACGCGTACGCGCCCAGACTCCCTCACCTGCCGCCGCGACCGCGCTTGGACCGGGTGGGGGTTGAGGACTGGAGCGTGGTGTCGGGACTGCATTCGCCTTGTTGGTCGCCATGGTCCAAATGCGCCCGCAGTGCTCGTTCTCCCACCCAAATCGTGTGCGCCGCGGATGGATTGCCGGGGGGAACATGGCAAACCGCGAGCTTGGTGCGCCCCTGGCCGGCTTGCGCAGTCATCCATACCCACAAAAAGCTGCTGAACCAAACAGACATAAAGACCTCGCGAATGCGGTATACACACACTTTCGACCGACCCACGGCCAACATGCTGTCAAGAAACGTCACGGCGTCGGTTGCACCGTCACGCCGACACCATCGGCGGCCTCGGACCAGCTGCGCGTTGCCCACTCTTGTACACACACGCGGAGGGAGTCGAAGGTCACGGGCTTTGCCAACACATCGTCCATGCCGGCGGCGCGGCACGCATCCCGTTCTTCGGTCGTGACACCTGCGGTCATCGCGATGATGGGCAAGCGCCACCCTCGCGCGCGCAGCCGACGGCAAGTTTCCAATCCGTCCATTTCCGGCATTTGACAGTCCATCAACACAACCTGCGGGCTGCCGCCATTTTCCATATACGCAAGGGCAGCAACCCCGGAGTCGAGTTCGGACGCAGAGTGTCCCAGGCGTTCGAGCATTTTGGCGGCGACCGTTCGATTGACGGGGTGGTCGTCAACCACCAGTACCTTGACCGAAACCGGCACATCGGTGTCGACCTTTGCCTCCATGACCCGCGCGACGACGTTGGCGCGCACTGTGAAATGAAAGACGGACCCTTGCCCGATGGTGCTCTCGGCGGAAATCGTCCCCCCCATGAGCTCCACGAGGCGTTTGCAGATTGACAAGCCAAGGCCAGTGCCGCCAAACCGACGCACGGTGGCCGAATCCGCCTGGGAAAACGGCTGGAACAGGCGGTCGAGGGTGTCTTCGGACATACCAATTCCCGTATCGGAGACGGAAATCGACAACGTATCGTCCTGCCATTGTATGCGAACTTCGATGTGGCCGCGGGACGTAAACTTGTACGCATTTCCAATCAGATTGAGCAACACTTGCCGAATGCGGGTAGGGTCCAACGCAAGGCTTCGTGGCACACCTTCGGACAAGACACGAAACGCGACGGCGGGATTGACGTCGCCGTGGCGCAATAGGGCGATGACCTGCTCAACGATAGAGACGACATCGGTGGGCACTCGCTCCACGTCCATACGTCCCGCTTCTAACTTGGAAATATCAAGGATGTCGTTGATTACTTGCAAAAGGCCGCTACCCGAGGCACGAATCACTTCCACCATCTTGCGTTGTTCTTGCGAAAGCTGGGTGCTCTCCAACAACGCAGCCATCCCCAACACCCCATTCAAGGGCGTGCGGATTTCGTGGGACATGGTTGCCAAGAACACCTTTCGAACATCCAGCGCATGGGCAAGGTCGTCGTTCACCGACTGAAGGTTGGCAGCACGGTCGTGGGCACGAACGGCACCATCGATAGTAGGGCGATAGAGGTATTCTGTTGCGAGCCCGGAAACGGCCAATGCCAACCATTCGGTCAACACGGTAATCGGCGCCACACCCGCCACCACGGAACCCAAGGCAAAGCCCGCCAAACTTGCGGCCAACAAACCGCGCGCCTGGTTCTTCGTAGGGCTGCCGACCGCGCCAAACACGGTAGGAATCACCAATACCCACGCACCAGACACGCCGCCGACCGAGGCAAAAAAGGTCAGCAACGTAATGAAGTTGCTGGTGCCCCGAATCCAAGAACGCCAAAGTGTCGCGTCATAGCGGTATTCCCATGCGCTATGGACCAGATTGAAGCCGATATGTGCGACAATCGCAAGCACACCCACAACGGGCCAGCCAGCCTTGTGACAAACCAATGCCGACAACACCAACGCAGGCGGACCAATAAAACGAGAATAATCCACCAACCAACGCCGTCGAAACAACTCTTCGGGGGATACCGACAAATCGGAGGGGTGGAGGGGCGTACCGGTCATCACCGACATCACTCAAGCGTGCGAATTTCGTACATCAGACGCCAAGACAAGGCAGCGGATTTGTTATCTGTATGGAATGCCTTGCACAAACTCTCTTGTCAATCTGGTATTTTTCGCACCGGTATGCGATACGGGACAGACCACGCGACGGTGCGCCGCAACCAACTCCAAACGACGCCATTGACGAGCAATCTCACCAACGTCGACAGCACACAAAGGCGCGACCTGCCCCGCCATCACCCCGCGAACCGACAAGAATCCTACAAATGCCCCACCCTTGCGGCCAGGCGCCGACCGCACACGCGCAGAGGTGGGACCCGAGCAACCACCTGACCCCGGAACAGGGCTGCAACACCCCTCCCCCCATCAAGTGGCCACTGAGTCCCACCAGAAGGGACCCCGCGCGCAGGCAATCGCTACGCGAACACCAACGAAGACGCCGCAAGCAGGGAGATCACCACTCGGGGCGAATATGGCCCCAAAATGACCTGCGGCCACGCTTCCCTGAACGCGGCCCCTACCTACGACCTCGCTGCGACGCGAAGCAGAAGTGCCAATCGAAGTAGTCGGAAAAGAGCAGAGACAAATCGGCCCGTCGCTCCCTTGGCCTTTTCCCGCACAGGGCAGGATGGGTGGTCAGGCTGACCGCGCAAAGAAACGAACGCCGTCGACAAGAGACCGACAGGCCGTCACCCCCTCAACGTTCGGCCCAAAAACTTGTATCGCTTCCACACAAAAGTTTCTGAAATTTCCCCAAAACACGCATCAACAGACGAACCCCGAAATCAGAGTCCCCGGTGGTGCTCCGGCCGGAGGCGAACTTGACCCGACAACGCAGCGTCAATCATCGCGACCATTCGCGGACCATCGTGGGGCAGCGTACCGCCGAGCGGCAGGTAGTTGGACGCGTGGTTGGTGCGGAACAAGGCGCGGGTCGGCTTCGCGAGGTGAACGAAAGTGCGCAGCTCTTGCAACAAGCCGTCCACCGAAGGCAACACCCAACCCCGCCGTTCGCGGGTGCGGTCGAGCGGAGTACCCGGCACAACGGTCAAGGTCAGAGCCGCCAAAAACGCTGGGTCCATCGCCGTTGCCAAGCGCGCCGAGCCTTCGGCGTGTTCGACCGAGCGCGCCACGCCACCCGCACCGAGCAAGAAAATCGCCGAAATCGACAATCCCGCCCGATGTGCGGCATGCGCCGCAGCGACGTGTTGGTCGAACAAATAAGACGCATCACGGGACACATTTGGCGGGCGCGGGCCTTTCGCGATTTCGCGCATGGTCACTTCGTCCCCCGACTCCGGCCCCATATACAGCAACGTCAAGCCATTCCCTCGAAGCTCGTTCAACTCCTCGGCCGATTTCGCCAACACATCCGACGCCATCGCATAACAACTCACCCGCCGCAAGCGCGGAAACAAGCGACGCGCGTCGTCCAAAATCACGCGCCAGTGCTCCATCGGCATACACAGCGCATTGCCGTCGGCCACAAACAGCTTCTCGACCCGTCTCCCAAACTGTGCGGCGGCCATCGCGAGGTCTTGCCGCACCTCATCGAGGGGACGCAAGCGAAACGTCGGCTTGTCGCGGTACATGTCGCAATAGGTGCAGTTGTTCCAGGAACAGCCGATGGTGGCCTGGAGGATATACGCGTCGGCCTCGGACGGCGGGCGGTATAGTTTGCCGATATATCGCATGG